>NZ_FNZE01000008.1 GCF_900109175.1 Pseudomonas linyingensis
CTGCTCCTGTATATATCGACGAAACGCCTCGCGATTCAGCCGCTTGCGCTGACTCACCTGCCCGGCACGGACGCTCTCGGCAACCTGGTAAACGGACTTGGCCAAATCCACTGCAATCTGCTTGCACATCGCTGGAATCCTCCGAACGCCACTCACGGCACCGCTGGTGCGGGTAAGTGTGGTGCAAGGAGAGTCCATTACAGCACTCCAGCCGACGACAAAAAGCTGCGCTTTTTACCGTCGGCTGAGCTTTCACGTATACCTCAATCAAAAGGACGAGTCGTGAACAAAGCTATACTAATTTTTGGAATGCTGTTTTCACTGTCAGCTTTAGGTTCTGAACAATACGACGGAATACCAGATAAATTCATGGAGCTGGTGGCTAAAGGTGAAAGTGAGGCCGCACTCGATTCGTTTTTTGGAAAACCTAAAGACCCTAAAAAAGTCACTGCAGAATCGATTTATGCCAAGGAAAAATCAGTCAAAATTCTAAACCAATTTGGTAAGTATTATTTCCATGAAAAAATTTCAGAAGAGAAAATAGGTTCTCGATACGCATTGCTAACCTACATCATTGGTTACGATGAAAAACCTTTGTTTATATCAATCTCTCTGTATAAAAAAGAAAATTCTTGGGCCGTTAAGTCATATAAAACAAATTCTAACTATAAGGAGTTAGTCAAGGACGTCAATGAAGGTACATAGCATGAGTAAAGCCTTGTCAATCCTGTCGTCAGTGCGGTTGCATTCGCCCGGGCTAAATCCTATCAATTAACCAAGCGTTGGGGAACATGACTGCACTTGATGCAAATTCAACCTCTGGACTCCAAGATCAACTTGATGAGTTGGCAGCGCGCGCTCGGCGGGAGTTTGTCGACGTTTCGGACTTCATTTGGAAAGCCCCGCGTCTTATCGAACACGAGAGGGAGTTGGAACTCTCCAAGCTGGATGCCTACTTTCCAAATCACCCGGAATTGCGGAAGCGTAGGTGGGATTTAGAGTCGCACAAACTTGACCACACCTTTCCCTATCTCATTGCTGTGGGGAATCTCTTTGGTGCCGTTTCATTATTTGAGTCGTACCTGCTTTTGTTGGCTGGCGAAATTCAACCACATGTCGCTGTTCAGCTTCGAGATGTCAAAGGTCAGGGCGTTAGCCGCCTATTCAGGTTTTTTCGATTGGTAGGAATGTCTCCGGAGCAGGTTTTCCTACACGAGCAGGTGCAAGCGGCAATCAAGATTCGTAACTGCCTTACGCACGCGAGCGGCATGTTGGCTTGGTCGCGTGAGAGTTGCGATCTTAGAAGGATTCAAAGCGCTGGAGCATATCTCAGTCCCGAACACCGAAGAATGCGTCTGGATAGAGGGTCCAGATTTGATGAAGTTCTCGTTGGTGAGTCGGCGTTTGGTGACCGATTGGTCGTGGATAACCGGTATAGCCATGTTCTGTGCAGCTATCTGCACACGTACTACTCTGCTCTGTGTGAGGCCGCTAAATCTGTGTTTTCATCTCCGGAGTATCAATAATGTCCAGTCCGTAATTCAATCTGACCTGTTGCGGCACGAGCCAAAAGCAAAATTGGCAGATTTATTATTGTTGTTCGTGAAGCTGCCAGTTATCCGTAGAAGTTGATTTCTCAACGTGAAAAATCAGGCGGCCCAAGGGCCGCCCGTTCTCTTTCAACGCCCCCGCAGCGCCTGTTCGCGAATCTGCGCGAGGCTCTGCCGCGGAGTCAGCGCCTGCGGGTCGACGCGGATCTCCAGCAGTGCCGCCTTGCCCGCCCTGCGGGCGCGGGTGAAGGCGCCGGGGAAGTCGGCGGTGTGCTCCACAACCTCGGCGTACAGGCCGTAGGCCTGGGCCAGGGCGGCGAAGTCCGGGTTGTGCAGCTCGGTGCCGCAGACCCGGCCAGGGTAGTGGCGCTCCTGGTGCATGCGGATGGTGCCGTACATGCCGTTGTTGACCACGATGAAGATCACCCGTGCGTCGTACTGGATGGCGGTGGCCAGTTCCTGGCCGTTCATCATGAAGCAGCCGTCGCCGGCGAAGCTCAGCACGGTGCGCCCCGGCGCGGCCAGTGCGGCGGCGATGGCCGCCGGCACGCCGTAGCCCATGGAGCCGTTGGTGGGCGCCAGCTGGGTGCGGAAGGCGGGGTACTGGTAGAAGCGGTGCAGCCATACCGCGTAGTTGCCGGCGCCGTTGCAGAGGATGCTGTCCTCCGGCAGGTGCTCGCCCAGCCAGGCGATGATCTCGCCCATCTGCACCGGGCCGGGCGAGGGCGGGCAGTCGAGGTTGCTGCGGTAGTCCTGGTTGAGCTGCTCGATCCAGGCCGCATGGCGGCGGGCGTCCACGGCGGGCAGTGCGGCGGCCTGGGCGGCGAAGGCTTCCGGGCTGCTGGCGATGGCCAGCGCCGGTTGGTAGACGCGGCCCAGCTCTTCGAGGCCGGCGTGCACGTGGATCAGCGTCTGCCGCGGGGTGGGGATGTCCAGCAGGGTGTAGCCGCTGCTGCTGATCTCGCCGAGGCGGCTGCCGACCACCAGCAACAGATCGGCCTGTTGCACCGCCTCGCGCAGCTCCGCGCTGGCGGCCAGGCCGAGGTCGCCGGCGTACTGCGGATGGCGGTTGTCGAACAGGTCCTGGCGACGGAACGACAGAGCCACGGGCAGGCGCTGCTGCTCGGCAAAGGTGCGCATGTCGGCCACCGCCTGGGCGGTCCAGCCGCCGCCACCGAGGACCAGCAGCGGGCGCTGCGCCTGCTCAAGCAGGGCCTGCATCTCGGCGAGCTGTGCCGGCGCCGGATGGCAGTCGACGCGCCGGCTGGGCAGGGCGTCGGCCACCTCGACCACGTCGGTCAGCATGTCCTCGGGCAGCACCACCACCACCGGACCGGGGCGGCCGCTGATGGCGCGCTGGAAGGCCTGGGCCAGTTGCTCCGGCAGGCGCCGGGCGTCTTCGATCTGCACCACCCACTTGGCCAGCGGGGCATACATCTGCTGGTAGTCGACTTCCTGGAACGCTTCGCGGCCGAGCTGGTCGCGGGCCACCTGGCCGATGAACAGCAGCATTGGCGTGGAGTCCTGGAAGGCGGTGTGCACGCCGACCGAGGCGTTGGTGGCGCCGGGGCCGCGGGTGACGAAGCAGATGCCCAGCTGGCCGGTCAGCTTGCCGTGCGCCTCGGCCATGTAGGCGGCGCCGCCCTCCTGGCGGCACACCACCAGGTCGATCTGCTCGCGGACATCGTGCAGGGCGTCGAGCACCGCCAGGTAGCTCTCGCCGGGCACGCAGAAGGCGCGCTCCACGCCATTGAGCAGAAGAGCATCGACCAGAATCTGGCCACCGGTGCGGGGTTTGATAACGGAATTCACAGGTCACTCCTTCACATGCAAAACGGGCGCCCGTGAGGCGCCCGTAGATGGCTGAGGTCGGCCGCGTTACTGCGCCGCCTGTTCCGGCTTGAGGAATTTCGGGTTGGAGTTGCCCCAGACCGTGTAGAGGTCGGCGAGCAGGGCACCGTTGAACTCTTCCAGCTCGCTTTGGGCAATTTCCTCCTTGCCCTGGGTGCCGAACAGCACCACCTCGGCACCGGGGTGTACGTCGGGAATGGCGGTGACGTCGACCATCAGGGTGTTCATCGACACCTTGCCGACCACCGGAGCGCGGTAGCCGTTGATCAGCACCGCTGCCTTGTTGGTGAACACCCGGCGGTAGCCGTCGGAGTAGCCGACCGAGATGTTGGCCAGACGCGAGTCGCGGGGCAGGGTGAAGGTGCTGTCGTAGCCGACCTTGTTGCCGGCCGGGTACTCGTTGACCGAGGCGACGCGCGACTTGAAGTTCATCACCCGGCGGTACTCGGTGTAGCTGGGCACGGTGTCGCCATACAGGGCGCCGCCGGGGCGGACCATGTCCAGGTGTGCCTCCGGCACTTCCAGGGTGGTGAAGGAATTGGCGCAGTGCAGCAGCAGCTGGCTGCGGTCGAGCTTGCCGTGCTCGATGACCCAGGCGGACTCCTCCTTGAACTTGTCGAGGCCCTTGAGCACCTCGGCGCGGTCCTCGAAGGGGAAGTGGGTCATGATCCCGGCGACCTGCAGGCCCGGCATGTTGACGATGTCCACGGCGGCCAGCTTGCCTTCGGTGGTGCCCATTTCCAGGCCGTTGCGGCTGATGCCGGCGGAATTCAGGCCGAGGTGGATGCGCACGGTCTTGTGCTCGGCCTGCGCCAGCTGGGCGACCTTCTCGGCGAATTCGAGGTCGCCGACCAGTTCTTCCATGTCGTACTGCAGGGCGTGCTGCACTTCGCCGAGGGTGGCGGTGCGCACGCGCATCAGGCGTCCGGTGAAGCCGTTTTCGCGGACGATGCGCGCTTCTTCGTTGCTGGCCACGCCGATGCAGGGGATGCCGGTGGCGATCACCGAGGGCATCAGCAGGTCGATGCCGTGGCCGTAAGCGTCGGCCTTCATCACCGCGCAGATCTGCGTCTTGGCGCCGACATGCTTCTGCAGCGCGGCGATGTTGTGCTCGAAAGCGACCTTGTCGATCTCGATCCAGGCGTTGGCGCCCTGGGCCTCGCGGCTGGCGGCATCGGCGGCGCCAGTGGCGTTGATCAGGGTGGGTGCGGCCAGTGTATGGCCGGCGAGCAGGGTGAGGGAAATCGCGATGGCGAGGCTGTTGCGCTTGAACATCCTTGAATCTCCTTGGCGTTTTTATTCTCGGAGCGGCACATGCTGGTATGGAGCTGCCCCGGCCGGAAATGGCCAGGGCAGTAGGCCCGCAGGGTGCGCAGGGCGCAGCCCATCCCCGGGGCGCCGCTGCGCCCCCTGCGGGTAAAGCAAAGGGATCAAACGAAACCTGCCCGCGATTGCGGGCAGGTGTTCAGACTCAGGCCGCTTCGCGGGCTTCGTCGGCGTGCTCTTCGTAGGCCTTGCCGAAGCGGTTGGCCAGGAAGTCGTTTAGGGCTACCTGCTCCTGGCTGATGAAGCCGGACTGCGGCAGGCGCTTGGCGCGGAACAGGTCCAGGGCGGCGCAGATGCCGGCCGCGGTGGTGATCTGGATGGCGCTGGTCAGGCGGCCGCCCTGCACGTTGGCGAAGATCTTGCGGCTGAACACTTCCTGCACCAGCTTGCCGTCCTTCAGGCCGTTGACGGTGACGAACACCAGCACCACGTCCTGCATGGTGGTCGGTACGGCGCCGCGCAGGATGTCCTTGAGCTTTTCCTGGTTGCCGGCCAGACGCAGATCCTCGAGGAGGAACTTCATCAGGTCGCGGTGGCCCGGGTAGCGCACGGTCTTGTAGTCCAGGGTTTCGACCTTGCCGCTCAGGGTCTCGCACAGGGTGCCCAGGCCGCCGGAGGTGTTGAAGGCTTCGTACTCGACGCCGTCGAGGGAGAAGTGCTCGAGACCTTCCATCGGCTGCACCAGCTGCAGGCGGCCGTTGCGGATCGCTTCGCACGGGTGGCAGTACTCGTTGACCAGGCCGTCGACGCTCCAGGTCAGGTTGTACTTCAACGAGTTGGTCGGGAACTCGGGCAGGGCGCCGACGCGCATCTTCACTTCACGCACGCTGTCGAAGCGGGCGGCCAGCGAGTGGGCGGCGATGCCGATGAAGCCCGGGGCCAGGCCGCACTGCGGCATGAACGCGGTCTTGGCGTCCTTGGCCAGCTCCATGATGGTCTTGGTGGCATGCACGTCTTCGGTCAGGTCGAAGTAGTGGGTACCGGTGTTCTTGGCCGCCTTGGCCACGCCGATGGCCATGTGGTAGGGCAGGGCGTTGAGCACGGCGTCCTGGTCGGCCATGGCCTTCTCCAGGGCGGCGCCGTCAGCCGAATCCAGCTCCAGGGTGGCGATACCCAGTTCGGCAATGGCGCTCAGCGAACTGCTGTCGCGGTCGGCGACGACCACTTTGTAGTCGCCGGTGTTGTTCAGCAGTTGAGCGATGGTGTAGCCGATGTGACCAGCGCCAAGCAGGAGTACGTTCATTGTTGTTATCTCCGGGTTCGGTTGAATACGGAGCCAGTCTAGGTGGGGTGTCTGTTCGTCGATAAGACGTAAAGTGCCGCAATTCGATGACGCGACAAGTCAATCTGACGAGCTTGGCCGACAATATGTCGCAATTGCGCCGGCGAGACGGAATTTTCGGGCTTGTGTGCCGGCGGTGGTTGAACTGGCGCCTTGCTCAAGCCCCGGTGGCTCGATCATGGGCTTGATCCGCGCTCCTGCAGGCTGGCCAATGGCTCTGGCCAAACCCCCGATGCAGTGCCAGCATGACCTGCAGGTATTCGCATTACTCGGGGGCACGACATGGCCACCAGCGAACTCTTGGCACCCCTGACCGCCAGCCGTCTGCAGGCACTGCACCGCGACGGTTTCGTCCTGCTGCCGGGAGTGCTGGATGCTGCCCGGGTCGCCACCCTGCGCACGGCGATCGACCGCCTCGAGCCCCAGCACTGGGACTACAGCGGCCTGTGCGACCATTACAAGTGCGTGTTCAACCGCGATCCGCTGTGGCTGGCGTTTCTCGATCTGGACGGGGTCATCGAGCTGGCCGAGGCGGCCCTCGACGCCGATTGCCACATCATCGGCCAGACCGCCTGGCGCAGCCATCCGGGCTTCGTCGGCGCCGAACTGCATCTGGACTATCTGGTCATGGAGCTGCCGCCAAGCCTGCTGGCCGATCCCGGCTTCGAATTGCCGATGCAGATCTGCACCGCACACCTCTACCTCGACGACATCGATGCCGACCTCAGCCCCACCCGGGTGATCCCGGGCAGCCACCGCGCGGGGCGCCCGCCCGCGGCCGGAGAAAACCACTGGCAGGGCCGCACGGCGCAGCCGGTGCTGTGTCGGGCCGGGGACGTGCTGATGTTTCGCAGCGAGCTGTGGCACGCCGGCAGCGACAACCGCACCGCCGACCGCAGCCGCTACCTGCTGCAGGTGCACTACGGCCGGCGCATGGTGGCGCAGAAGTTCTCGCCCTACCTGCACTGGCACTTCAATCCCGAGGTGCTGGCTGCCGCGACGCCACGGCAACGGCGCCTGCTGGGTGAGCACGAGGAAGCCGAATACGACTGAGCGCAGGTCGCCATACCCAGCCCTCGGCGTGGCTCGGCCAGTGCATTGCGCTTCGCCTGCGCCATCCCGCGCTCAAGTCGAGCAGTCGGTCCTGGAGCCGGTGCGAGTGCCGATGCCCGTTCACGCAGCCCCACCATTCAGGGGGGCGCGAGTCCGCTGCTGTTCTCAAAATTTTACCCGAGACTCGCTCGCGAGCCCTGTTTTCAACGACTAGCCTCACATATAGCGTTTGGCTACTAGGGCAGATCGGCACAGACGATGTGCAACGTTGGTTGGCGGCCTGGAGAGGGTCGGGCTGAGAGGTTCAGGGTTACCGTTTATTGAGTTGCGATTTTATCTGAAGGGTCATGACTCATGGAGTTCCTGAAGAAAATGTTTAGCTGGTTATTGATTTCTGGAAAGACAGAACCGTCTGGAAATCATCCGGATTTACATCCTCTCGACCTCGATGAACTCAAACAGGAGCTCAATGTCGAGTTCGAGGCCCGCCGACTGGGTGAAGTCGGATTGCCCCGCCCCGAGGAGACGCGTCTTTCCGGACCTGAAAATAAAATTGTCCAGCGCCTGGAGGCGGCGCGACGCGACTACATGAACTGGGCCACGATCAGGTTGAAGAATATCCAGATAAAAATGCATGCCTGTGACATCACCAAAACGGTGAATCGTGCGTTGCAGGCTGCCGAGGAGTTCGAACGGACGGCGAATGGACACTTGTCCGATTATGAAGCTGAAATTCGTCGCCTGCAGGCCGCCGCATTGCAGATGGAGGAGGATCTGCGACTTTTCAAGCTGGATAACCGCCTTGTGCGAACGGCAAAGGTGGCTTCGCCAACCCAGAAGCTGACGTTCGTTTTCCTTGCAATATTCATCGTGGTTCTGGAAGGCGCACTGAATGCGAATTTCTTTGCGCAGAGTCTGGATGGCGGGCTGATCCAGGGGTTTACCTATGCGTTTCTATTGGCGTTTTGCAACGTGGCGGTGGCCATGGCGCTGGGTCGCTTCGGAGTTCCGCACGTGAACCATATCAGGCCGCTCAACCGGATGATCGGTTATTCGGCGCTGATCGTGGCGCCTGTCATCATGGTGGTCATGGGCCTGGTCATCGCCCATTTTCGCGACAGTCTCGCGCAAGGCCTGGACGATCCGGCAAGCAATCCGGGGGGCGTCGCTTTGCAGACCCTGATGAACAACCCTTTTCAGTTGCACGATATTTATTCGTGGCTGCTGTTTGGCCTGAGCATATTTTTCGCGCTGGCCAGTCTTGCCGAGGGCTACTACTGGGAAGACCCCTATCCCGGCTTCAGCCGTGTGCAAAAGAACGCCGACAACGCAGTCCAGGAGTACGAGGAAGGCCTCGCGGAAATGCGCGAGCTTCTCGAGAAACTCAAGGATGAGCATCTTGACGTGCTGGAAAGCAGCATGGATACGGCCAGGGCCGCGGTGCTCGAGTACAAGGAGCAGATCCATGAAAAGACGTCCTCGCGACACCGCTTGCAGCGAGCGCTACATAAGGCAGAGAACGTGCTGGAAGCCTTGATTGCGATTTTCAGGACCGACAATGAACTCCACCGCAAACGAAAGGGCGTGCCAATACCCGCCTATTTTTCGTCGAAGGTCGCCCTTCAGGAAATCGAGTGGCCCAGCTTCGAGACGGCGCAGGACGAGCAATCCCTGGCGCGCCAGGAGGAGTTGCTGTCCAGGCTGATGGACAAGGTGGAGCCTATCCGCGCGCAAATACAGTCGTCATTCGATTCGCGGTTCGATCAGCTCAAGTCGATCCGTGAGCAGATCCGGTGAGGGTCGATCCCATGGCGAAAGTGGGCAGGGTAGCGCGCAGGAAGAGAAACAGGGAGCTGATCAGGGCAACCGGTCTGGGTCTGCTCCTGCTGGCGGTGCTTTCGATGGGCGGGTATTTCTTCGTGCACCGAGACATCGCTCCCGACCGGGCGACGCTATGCCCGGCCAGCGGACCGCTCGGACATTACGTCGTGCTGGTCGACAACACCGACCCCTACAACTTCATGCAGCGCCAGGCGTTTTTGCAGAGCCTGACCGCGCTGGCCGAGGAAAAGGTCGAGGAAGGGCATCTGTTGTCTATCTATGTCCTGGGTGCCGAGGTCTCCGAGCACGCCACGCCGGTGTTCGAGAAGTGCAATCCGGGTGTCGGGGCGGGCAAGTCGGAAATGACCGCCAATCTGGCAAGGATCAAGAAGCGCTATGAGGACGAATTCAAGAAGCCAATCCTCAAGCTGTCGGAGAGCGTGTTGGTGGACAAGCCCTCCGACCGCTCACCCATTTTCGAAATGCTGCAGATAGCCTCCATCAACGGGTTTCGTGCCAAGGACGTCCAAGGCGACCGCGTGCTGGTCATCTTTTCCGACATGCTACCGAACACGCAGGAGTTCAGCATGTTCAAGGGATACGGTTCATTCAGTAGTTTTCTCGACTCGCATTACGGCAGGAAGTCGCAAACCGACCTCGGTGGGGTCAAGGTGGAAGTCAACTATCTACTGAATTATCCCAAGCTGCAGACCAGAAGCCAGCTGAGCTTCTGGGAAGAGTACTTTAAAAAGGCCGGTGCCAGAATCGTCTCAGTAAAAACCTTGGAAGGTTGATTATGGACAAGACCGCCAAAGTTTCGTTGAAGAGGCTTTTCATCGTGGTCTGCTCGCTAAAGATCGCGAGTTCGGCCGTTGGCTGGTGTTTCGATCAGCCCTGGTTGTTCGGGCTGGCTTTGCCCTTGCTGTTCATGGTTGCCTATATAGTCGTTGGCTACAATTTTCGCGACCGAGAGCTGTCGGCCGAGAAGTTTGCGGACTCCTGTTACTATCTGGGCTTTATTTTCACCATTGTCTCTATCGTTTTCAGCCTGGTCGACATCCCCAATATTGGCAACGACATGACCAGCATTGCGGTACGCTTTGGTGCGGCCATGGTGAGTACCGTGCTGGGCTTATTTGTCCGTGTGGCTTTGGTCAGCTTCAGGCCCAACGCCGAGGATGCCCTGACCAATGTCGAGGATGAGGTTCTGGCATCATCCAGAAGGCTCACCGAAGAATTCAACAATGCATTCGACGATCTGCAGGACTTTCGCGGCAATGTAAGTAGCGCCGCGAAGGACTCGGTCGCGCTGGTCAACACCCAGTTCGTAGCCTTGGCCGAGCAGAATGCCGCGCAGATGAGCGAGTTTTTTGCGCAAATGTCTCGGCTCAACAAGGAAATGCTCCTTTGCGTCGCTCAGGACATCCGGAATGCATCCCTGGGCCTGACCCGGGTCGTCAACGAGTACGAGGGATCGATCAAGGCGACGGTCAGTAAGATCGATACCTCCGTTGCCGGCTTTTCCCATCATTTGATCCGCCGGCTCAATGCCGTCGAGTTTCCCGACGATATCTTCTCCCGCAAGCTGGATGCGCCCATCGCCAGTCTCAGTGAGCGGGCAGGGACGCTCGGCGCAGGTATAGGGAAGCTTTCCGACGATGTGCTAAAGGCCGCCAGGGCAGTCGATAAGTCGGTTGGGGAGATCAATCTCAAGGCCGAGAGCATGGCGCAGACCCTTGACGTGGTTCGGCAAATCGCTGCGCAGCAAGAGCAGTTGGCCCAACTGATGAGTACCCAGCAGGAAGGCCTGGCGGCCAAGCTGCAGGCGCAGCAGGAAAGCCTTGCCGCCCAGGTCCGCGCTCAGCAGGAGTTCATCTCCCAAGGCTTCCAGCGGCAAACCCAGGAGCTTTCGGCGATCGCCCAGGCTTTCGGAAAGTTCGATGCATCGCTCGAGAGGCTGATCGACAACCTGTCCGTCAGCCATGAATCGACCGCACGGCTGGCGGGCAAGGTCGATGGGGTGAACAGCAATAACGCCGCTCTGCTGGAGGCGCTGCGCGAGTCGGTCGCGTCGCTGACCCATGCGTTCGCCTCGGCCAGCCATCGCGACGAGCAGGTGACAGATGGCATGCACCCATCGCGGCAGACCAGCCCTGCAACGGAGGCGCGCCTGGAGACGCCCGGCGCGCGATCCCCCTTCGACGCTCTGCAGGCGAGTGCGCCCATTTCCGTTCACAAACCTGACTGAGCGGCCAAGCCATGTCGGCAAAGAGTGATCAGGTTTTCCAGCTCTCCTTGACGGAAATCGCGTTCATGATCGCCTTCATCCTCATGTTCCTGCTGGGCTTTCACCTCTACAAGACGACCCAGGAGAGCAAGAGCGTCAGCGAGAGGCTTGCCGCTGTGGAGGGGGTGGAGCAAAAAACGGCCGACCTGAACAACGCGGCCCAGGTATTGGCGCAGGCGATTGCGGCCAACACTGCCCTGAACCCCGATGAAGTCATCAGCAAGCTGATCGCGGAGAGCGCGGCCAAGACCGAAGTGGAACGGCTCGAGCGCCTTCTGGAAGATCAGGACAGGCAAATCACGGCGCTGGCCGAGATTCAGAAAGCGGTGGATCAAGTCCCTGCCGATCGGAAGGACGCGAAGATCAGGGAGGAGGTGCAGGCGTCCTTGCTGCTGGCGGCAGAGGTGAGGAAACACCTGGAGGAGGAGACGCAGGCTGCAGGTCAGGCAGAGGAGCAGAGCGATGCGTCATCCGTCGCGGAGAAGGCCGCCGAGTCGATTCGCGAGCTGGCAAAAATCGAGGAGCTGCTCGCCGCCAAGGAGGGGAGTGCGGAGACTCCTGGCGAGCCTGCAGAAAAGCCCTCCGACAAGGTGGCCGAAATCATCAAGCGAGTTCAGGAACATGCCGCTCAGATGGGCGGCGGCAAGAGTCCGGAGGCGGTGAAGAAAGAAAACGCGGATTTGCGCGGTCAGATCGCCTTTTTGCACAACAAGCTCAGTGCCAAAGGCGGTATTGACTATCCGCCCTGCTGGGCCGTCGAGCAGACGGGGAAGATCCAGATGCTGCTCTCTGTCGAGCTGCGCGAGAACGACCTCTCGGTAGCGAAGGCATGGCCGGCTTCCCGAGAGCAGGATGCCATGGCGTTGCCGGGCATCCAGGCCGTTCTCGCCAAGCCGGTGACGACCTACGCCGAGTTCATCCGCGATACCCAGGCCATCGCCGATCTGAGCCGCACCCTGAACTGCCGTTACTACGTCAGGCTCAAGAGCACGATTGCCGACGCGGTGCAGTCCGACCGGCGGCGTCTGACGATCGAGGACAGTTTCTACAAGTACGAGGTTCGCCGCTGAGCGATTCTGCCAGCATGTCTGGCGGCGCTTCGGGTCGCCCGACATGGTCCACTGGCCGGCGCAACTGCGCCTGTTAGTAGCCGGTCATTTCCAGATAGCCTCGCCCGCCGGGGCTGCCCTCGAGACGGATCGGCCCTTCCCAGTAGGGAAACGATGTGCCCATCCAGGCGCGCGGCTGGATGGACTCGGCCTGCACATCCACGCCGTGATCGGCAACCCGGACACGCCAGCGGGTCGGCACCTTGCGGCCGTTGGCCTGGCGCGTCCAGGCCAGTTCGTCGAGCTGGATCTGCTCGCCCCGCAGCGCGACGGCGCGGCCGTCGGCGGCGATCCAGGTGCCGGCGCGGTAGTGCAGGCCGTCGGCCTGGCGGACCCGGAACAGCATCAGCTTGGCGCCACCGTCCAGGTGCAGGGAAAACCAGTCCCAGCCGTGTTGATCGGCCGCCAGCGGCTGGCTGCTCCACTCCCGGTCCAGCCAGGCCTGCCCGCTGACCGCGTAGCGCTGGCCGGCGCGCTCGATCTCGCCGCTGACCCGGTAGAACGGCTGGCTGTAGTACCAGGACGCCTGCCCCTGGCCGGACTTCACGCTGTAGCCCCCTGCGCCGTGCAGCACCAGCGGACCGTCGCTGTCCAGCTGCAGGAGATAGCGGAAGTCCTTGCCGGACGCCTGCATCTGCAGATGCTCGAGACCTTCGCCGGCCGTGCTGTGCAGCGACCAGTCGTCGATCCAGGCGCGGAAGGGCTGCGCCTCGACGCCCGCCTGGCCGATGCCGCCGCGGGCCAGGGTTTCGCCGGACTGATGGCCGTACGGGCCGGTGAGGGCGGCATGGCCCATCCACAGGTTGGGGCTGTTCCAACCGGGCTCGTCGGCGCCCGGGCGCAGTGCCGAGCGGAACAGCGTCCATTGCACGCCCCAGTCGCGGCCCTGTTCGTCGCTGAGGTTGGCGGTGACGTACCACCATTCGATGCGATAGCCGTGATGGGCGCCGTGGTCGGCCGGGAACTGCAGCGGCCGGCCCCGTTCGACCTGGGCGAAGGCGGCGGCGTCCGCGCCGAGGCCGGCGAAACCGCCGGGCGGCTGCGGCGCCTCGTCGCAGGCCCCGAGCAGCAGGAGCGCGCCGATGAGCAGGGCCTGCCTAGCGTTCATCGGCGAACTGCCTCAACAGGTCGGCGGGCTGGCGCCGCGCCAGTTGCCAGAGCGGCCCGGCGGCGGCGAGCAGGCTGGTGAGCAGACCGAGCAGGGCCAACTGCAGCAGTTGCCCGGGAAACACATGCAGCGGCAGGCGCCAGCCGAAGGCCTGCACGTTGACCACCGCCACCAGGCACCAGGCCAGCAGCACGCCCAGGGGCATCGCCAGCAGCACGGTCAGGCTGGCCAGCAGCAGCGTTTGCCCCAGGCTCAGCCAGGCCAGCCGCGTGCGGCCGACGCCCAGTGCCCAGAGCGGCGCCAACTGGCCCAGGCGGCTGTGCCCCAGGGTCAGCAGGCTGATGAACAGGGCCACGCCGGCGACCAACAGGGTCAGGCTGTTGAGCGCGGCGGTGGCGGCGAAGGTGCGCTCGAACACCGCGGTCGACCAGCGTTTCAGCGTGGCCTGCTCGATCAGCCGGGTGGCGTCCAGGCCATAGCGTTGCTCGAGCTGTTCCTTCAGCGCGGCGACCTGCGCCGGCTGCAGGCGCAGGCTGAGATTGCTCAGCCGCGCCTCGCTCCAGTGGCGGCGTAGCCAGTCGGCGCTGACCAGCAGGTGCCCGCGGGGATTGCCGTAGTCGGCGTACAGCCCCACCACGCTCAGGTGCTGCTCGCCCTCGGCGCCCGGCAGCGGCAGGCGGTCGCCCAGCCCCAGCTTGAGACGCCGCGCCAGTTGCTCGCTGAGCATCGCGCCTTGCCCGGCGGCCAGTTGTGTCCAGGCATCGGCCCGTTGTTCCAGCAGCGGCCAGTGTCGGCGGTAGCTGGGGTGGTCGACGATGCCCTGCAGCTGCACCGGCCAGCCCTGCAGGCGCATGTCGACCCGCCAGTTCGGCAGGACCGCCTCGACGCCCGGCCGGCCGGCGAGCCAGGCGCTGATTTCCAGCGCCTGCGCAGTGTCGCGGGGCGTCAGGTAGAGGTCGGCGGACAGGCGCTGGTCGAGCCAGCCGACGAAAGTCTGGCGAAAGCCCTCGGTCATGCTTCCGACCCCTACGCTGGCGGCCAGTGCCAGCAGCAGGGCCATCAACGCCAGCGCCAGGGCCGGCAGTTGCTGGCGGCTGTCGGCCACGAACCATTCGGCCAGCGGTCCGCGGGAATGCCGCGCCAGCACTGCCAGCGTGGCGTCGAGCAGTGCCGGTAGCAGCAAGGCTGCCGCCAGCAACAGTGCGGCGAGCATCGCAAAGGCGGCGAGCAGACTGTCGCCGAACCGCCAGCAGCCGGCGGCCAGCAGCAGAAGCACGCCGGCCAGCAACGCCTGGCGGCGCAACCAGCGGCTCTGCGCGGCACGCCAGGCCTGCGGTAGCGCCAGCGCCAGGAGCGGCAGCTGCGCGGCGCGCCACAGGCTGTTGCCCCCAGCCAGCAGCGCGCCGAACAGGCTCATGGCGATGCCGGACAGCCACCACTGCGGAGACAGGCTCAATTGCCCGGCCACTTCCGCGCCATACAGGCCGCGCAGGCTGGCTGCGACATCGTCGAGCAGCAGGCTGGCCAGCAGGTAGCCGCAGGCCACCCCGGCCAGGCCGCCGAGCAGGGCCAACAGACCCAGCTCCACCGCCAGCGCGCCGATCAACCCGCGCAGGCTCACGCCGCAGGCGCGCAGGGTGCGCAGCAGGCCGCGGCGTTGCTCCAGGGCCAGGCCGATGGCGGCATGCACGATGAACAGGCCGACGAGGAAGGCCAGCAGACCGAGGGCGCTGAGGTTGAGGTGGAAGCTGTCGGTCAGGCGCTGCAGGTCGTCGCCGGCGCTCGACGGCTGCAGCTGCAGCAGCTCGGCCAGCGCGGCCGGCAGATCCGGCGGCCGGACTGCGAAATCCGCCGGCAGCAGCAGCCGCGACAGCTGCCCCGGCGCCTGCAGCAGCGCCTGGGCATGGCCGATGTCGACGACGATCACCCCGGGCGCCAGTTGCGTGTGCACCTGCAGGGGCGGCAGGCGCTGGCCATCGCTGGTCAGTGCCCGCTCGCCGGGCTGCAGGCCGAGACGCTGCAGGGTGTCCGCGGCGATCCAGGCCTGTCCCGGGGGGCCGATGAAGGCGCGCAGATCCGACGCGCCGCCGGGCTGCCCGGCCACCACGGTGCCCGGCGGCAGGGTCAGCGGCTCGATGCCGAGCAGTCTTACGCTGAGCGGCTCCGCGCCGGCAAAGCGCAGGCGTCCTTCCAGCACCGGCGAAACCGGCCAGCCGCTGCGACGCAGCTGCACATACGCCGCCTGCTCGAAGCGTTCGCCCCGGCGTGCCACCAGCTGGGCCTGCGCCGGCCCGGCGAGCAGCGCACTGGCACGGGCGTAATCGGCGCGGGCCTGACTGTTGAGCGCCTGCACGCCGGTCCACAAGGCGGTGGCCAGCCACAGGCCGGTGAGGATGCTGAACAACTGCAACGGGTGTCGCCGCCAGTGGCTGAGCAGTGCCAGCAGGCTGATCCGCAGCATGGCCATCAGGCCTCCCCTGGCTGGATGCGGCCCTGGCGCAGGTACAGGGTACGGCCCAGACGCGAGGCCAGACGCGCGCTGTGGGTGACCATCAACAGGCTGCTGCCGGTCTCGCTGACCAGCTCCAGCAGCAGGTCGAGCACCGCTGCGCTGCTGGCCTCGTCCAGGTTGCCGGTCGGCTCGTCGGCCAGCAGCAACGCCGGCCGTGCCGCCAGCGCCCGGCCGATGGCCACGCGCTGCTGCTGGCCGCCGGAGAGCTGTTCGGGATAGCGCGCCAGCAGGGACGCCAGCCCCAGGCGCTCGGCCAGATGGCCGATCCAGGCCTGATCGTGGCGTCCGGCCAGGCGCGCCTGGAAGGACAGGTTGGCCGCCACGTCGAGGCTGCCGATCAGGTTGTACTGCTGGAACACCAGGCCGATGCCTTCGCGCCGCCAGCGCGCCAGCTCCGCCTCGCGGCGCCCCTGCAGGGGCTGGCCGTCGACCAGGATGCGTCCGCTGTCGACGCGCTCCAGCCCGGCGATCAGGTGCAGCAGGGTGCTCTTGCCGCTGCCGGATTCGCCCATCAGCGCCAGGCTGCTGCCGGTCGACAACTGCAGATCGACCCCACGCAACACCGGCAGGCTGCCTTGGGCGGTGACGAACGACTTGTACACATTCTCGACGATCAGCATGTGCGGGACTCCTGCATGCTGGAGTGAGAAGGATAGCTGGCCAGCTCGTCGCTCTCGTCGGCATCCCGGGCTTCACGGCTGTGCGCCTTGGCATGCCGAGGCCGCTTGCGCGCCAGGCTCCCGGTGATGACGGCCCAGGAATATCCCTGCCGGAGGCCGTTGGGCAGCTTTCCCTTCACAGTCGCGCTGGACTGCCCGAAGATCGAAGGCGTCGATGATGCGCAGGCGAGGTTCCCAACATGAGCGCGCAGCTGAACCACACTATCGTCTGGTGCCGCGACAAGGAGAAGTCGGCGACCTTCCTCACGGAGCTCCTCGGCCTGCCCAGCGCCAGCCGCTTCGGGCCGATGCTCGTCGTCCAGCTCGCCAACGGTGTCTCGCTCGATTTCCACGAACACGCCGGCGAGATTTCCTCCCAGCACTATGCCTTCCTGATCGACGAAGATGACTTCGACCAGGTCTTCGCCCGCATCCGGGGTCTAGGGTTGCAGTACTGGGCCGACCCCGGCAGGCATCGCCCAGGCGAAATCAACCGTAACGATGGGGGGCGCGGGGTGTATTTCGAGGACCCCGACGGCCATTTCCTCGAGGTCATCACCCGGCCCTACGGCAGCGCTGGTTGATGTGCCCTCCACGATTCAGCACCGAGCAAGACTCGCCGGGCAGGTAAACTACCCGCGACTTCAGCAGAGACCCGCCCGATGAGTTGTACCAGCCGAAAGATCGACCAACTGCGCCGGCAGATCCCCGGGTTCGCCTGCGAGCCCGGATGCCACGACTGCTGCGGGCCGGTCACGGCGTCGTCCGAGGAGATGTCGCGACTGCCGGTGAAAAGCGACGCCGAACATGACGCCGCGCTGGCCGAATGGAACTGCGTGCATCTCGGTGCGCAGGGCTGCGAGGTGTACGAGCAGCGCCCGCTGATCTGTCGCCTGTTCGGCACCACGGCGAGTCTGCCATGCCCCCGCGGACGCGGCCCCGAAGCGCCAACGGAGGCGCATGTCGAGCAGCAGGTGCACGAGCTGATTGCGAGCACACGCCAGGTGCTGGTTTAAGGAGGCGGCCGGGCCGGCCCTGCGAGTCTCAAGGCTTGCCGGCTGGCGTGGCTGGTGCCGCAGCGGCCTTCAGCACGTCAGCCACCCGTTTCTGCATCTCGTAGCCCGGCGTCTCGACGCTGTCGTAGTCGCGGGTATAGCGCCGGGCAAACTCGGCCACGCCCCATTGCTGGTACTGCTGCACATGTACGAGTTCATGGGCCCAGAGCGCGACGTCGTTGAGGGCGGCCTCCTCGCTGCGAAAGACGATGATGTCCACCAGCGTGACGGCTTGCACGTCGGGGTTCTGCAGCATGGTGTTGGCGGCGTTGAACTCCGTCTCGTCGCCGATCTTGTAGCGGGCGGTCTCCAGCACCTGCAGGTCGAAGTAGTCTTCGAGCTGGACGCGGATGTTCAGCGGGATTGGTCGCACATCGCCGGCCGCAGCAGTGTTGCGCGACTGCACCAGCCACGTCTCCAGTCCGGACGCAGCCATCTTGCCAACACTGTCGTAGATCTCGCCCATCTCCTCCCGGGTGCCGGGGGCGCAGAAGCAGGTGAGCATGCAGACCTCGTGCTGGCCGGCCGGACAGGCGAGCCCGGCGGACGCGCTGCCGGTGGCAAGCAGCAGGGCGCAGAGGAGTGATTGGCGCAGGAAAACAGCAGGCAAGGGGGGCTCCGCGAGGCATTGGCGATCGGCAGGCGCTACTTTGAGCATCGCCGCGCCCGTTGTCGAATCACGGGATTGGACCGCTGCGGCCCGCGTTCGTTGCCCAGGTAGCCGGCGCTTTTCCCGGCCGTGAGCCGATGGCCAGATCCCCTCAGCGCACCGGCCGATTCGAGACGATCCAGGGCGGCCTGGCGAAGCGGGTACGAGCCAGGTCGCACCCGCTCCTGGCGTCTTCAGCGCTTGATCGGGGAAATCTTCGACCCCTCGATGCCGATGCCTGCCATCAAGCCTTGCTGATCGAAGATGAACGCGTAGGCATCGTCCTTCAGCGTGGTGCTGGACAGCTTCTTCGCTACCCCGGAGTCCACCACGACCACGGTCGGCCCGACACCGATTTCCCAGCCCTTGGTCTCGCCGATATATTTCACCATCTCTTCGTTCATCAGGAACACCACATAGCCGTACGACTGCGCGCCGGCCTGCAGCCCCCAGGAACCGCTGACGGAGTTGTAGTAGCCGGTCACCTTCGAGCCGCGCATCAGCGCGCCCTCGCCATAGCTGCCGCCAAACACCAGCCCCGCCTTCACTATCTTCGGAAAGACGAGTACCGCCTTGGCATTGCGCGCGATGGTTTCGGCAAAGGGATTGGACTTGTAGAGGGTCTGCAACGCCTGCCGGCAGTCCTGGTCCAGGTCCTCTGCGGTAGCGGCAGTCGCGCTATTCATAAGGCCCACGGATATCAGTGACAGGGTCGTGAAGACGATCGAGAGAAAGAACCGCAGAGATTGGGTCATTGTCGTGCTCCGATGCTGGCGATGGGCAGCATGTGACGAGTCACTGAGCCGCAGCCCGCACATGCAACAGACGGGTTCCGCCGCCTGCGGGAAATCATCCGGCGCACCATGGGTTGCTCGCGTGGCGAGCTGCTACCTGGAAAGGCTCGATCCAGGATCGCCACGACCGACGGGCTGCGGACGAATCGCTCATGAGTGTAGATCTGAACCCGCCCCGGTGCCCGGAGAGGGATCGGCATGGGCTGTCGATCCCTCTCCGCCGGGATTTCCGCGGCCCAGAAATAAAAAACCGCCCGCGCCATACAGCGCGGGCGGCAAACGGGTACCGCCTCCAGCACCCGGTCCACATGCTCATTGCATCAAGCGACGTTCTGTTCGGCCTTCGGCTCAGTCTTGGCCGGCTGGATGTGCACCACCTGTACCGCCACCGCTTCGACCTTCGGCTGCGGCTTGGCATAGCGCTGCGGGGCGAAGTCGTGCAGCAGGCGCGCCTCGCGGGCCTTCACGCGCTCGACGTTGGCCAGCTTGACGTGGTCGTAGCCGCGGATCTCCTCGGCCAGCGCGGCGATGCGCACGGCGCCTTCCAGGTTGCCCTGGGTCAGCTGCGGCAGCAGTTCGCGGATGCGCGCGGCGTATTCCTCGATCAGCCGGCGCTCCATGCGGCGCTCCTCGCTCATGCCGAACAGGTCCAGCGCAGTGCCGCGCAGGGCCTTGGCCTTGGCCATCAGCGGGAAGACCTTCTGCAGCCACGGGCCGATGGTGATCTTGCGCGGGGCGCTGCCGTCCTGGCCCGGACGCGACAGCAGCGGCGGGGCCATGTGGAATTCCAGGCTGAAGTCGCCCTCGAACTGCGCTTCCAGCTGGGCGCGGAAGGTTGGGTCGCTGTACAGGCGCGCCACCTCGTACTCGTCCTTGTAGGCCATCAGCTTGGCGTAGCCGCGCGCCACCACCGGGCTCAGGCGCAGCTTGGCGTCCGCGCCGAGCAGGGCGCGTTCGGCAGCGGCGACTTCGTCCACCAGCGCGCGGAAGCGGCGGGCGTAGGCGGCGTTCTGGTAGTCGGTGAGCAGCAGCTCGCGGTGGGCGACCAGCTCGTCGAAGTCCTCGATGGCGCGGAATTCCTCCACCTCGGCGCTACGGCTGAGCAGCTGGCGCAGGCCCTGCGGATTGGCGCAGGCCAGGCGACCGAGGCCGAAGGCGGCCAGGTTCATCGGTACGGCGACGCCGTTCAGTTCGATGGCGCGTTGCAGCGATTCCAGGCTCAGCGGGATCAGCCCGGCCTGCCAGGCGTAGCCCATCAGCAGGATGTTGGCGCCGATGCTGTCGCCGAGGGCACGCTGGGCCAGGCTCTGCGCGTCGCACAGGTCGAGGCCGGCTTCGCCGACAGCGTGGCGGATCTTCTCCAGCAGCCCTTCGGTCTGCAGGTTGGCGTCCGGGTTGCGCACGAACTCGGCGGTCGGCAGCACATGGCGGTTGGCGACCACCTTGGTGCGGCCGTGCTTGACGCTCTGCAGGGCGTCGGCGGAGGCGGCCACCACCAGGTCGCAGGCGAGCAGGGCGTCGGCCTGCTGGGTGTCGATGCGTACCTGGTTGAGGCGCTCCGGCACGTCGGCCAGGCGCACGAAGGACAGCACCGCGCCGCCTTTCTGGGCGAAGCCCATGAAGTCGAGCACGCTGGCCGACTTGAATTCCAGGTGGGCGGCCATGGAGATCAGCGCGCCGACGGTGACCACGCCGGTGCCGCCGACGCCGGTGACCAGCAGGTCATAGGGCGCGTTCCACACGTGGGCCGCCGGACGCGGCAGGTTGTTCAGCAGTTCGGCCAGGGCGCGCTGGCCAGCCTCGGCCTGCAGGGCGCCGACGCCCTTGCGCACGCGGCCGCCCTTGACCGAGACGAAGCTCGGGCAGAAGCCGTTGACGCAGGAGTAGTCCTTGTTGCACGACGACTGGTCGAGCTGGCGCTTGCGGCCCAGTTCGGTCTCCAGCGGCACCAGCGACAGGCAGTTGGAGGCCACGCCGCAGTCGCCGCAGCCTTCGCATACGGCCTGGTTGATGAACAGGCGGCGATCCGGGTCGGGGAATTCGCCCTTCTTGCGGCGGCGGCGCTTCTCGGCGGCGCAGGTCTGTTCGTAGATCAGTACGGTGACGCCTGAGGTTTCGCGCAGTTCGCGCTGCACCTTGTCCAGATCCTCGCGCGGGTGGAAGGCGGTGCTGGCCGGGAAGCGGCTGCGCTGGCTGTCGTACTTGGCGATGTCGTCGCTGAGCACCACCACCTTGCGTGCGCCCTCGGCGCTCACCTGCTGGGCGATGGCGTCGACGGTGATGGTGCCGTCCACCGGCTGGCCGCCGGTCATGGCCACCGCGTCGTTGAACAGGATCTTGTAGGTGATGTTGGCCTTGGCGGCGATCGACTGGCGGATCGCCAGGTAGCCGGAGTGGTAGTAGGTGCCGTCGCCGAGGTTCTGGAACACGTGCGGCACCCTGGTGAAGCGCGAGTGGGCAGCCCAGTCGACGCCTTCGCCGCCCATCTGGATCAGGCCGGTGGTCTCGCGGTCCATCCAGTTGGCCATGAAGTGGCAGCCGATGCCGGCCAGGGCGCGCGAGCCTTCCGGCACCTTGGTCGAGCTGTTGTGCGGGCAGCCGGAGCAGAAGTAGGGCGAGCGGCGCACGGCGTCGGCCAGGTTGCTCAGTTGCGGCGGCGCGGTGAAGTCGCAGACCAGTTGGCGACGATCCAGATCGCCGGTCAGGCGCGCCAGCCAGTCGGCCAGCACCGGCATGATGCGTGACGGGCGTAGCTCGCCGAGCGAGGAGAGCAGCGGCTTGCCGTCGACGTCCTGCTTGCCGAGCAGACGCGGGCGCAGCTCGGTCGGCTGGTTGTAGAGCATCTCGCGCAGCTGGCGCTCGATCACTGGCGCCTTTTCCTCGATCACCAGCAGCTCTTCGAGGCCGAGGGCGAACTCCAGAGCGCGGGTCGGCTCGATGGGGAAGGACAGGCCGACCTTGTAGACGCGAATGCCGGCGCGGGCCAGGTCGTCGAGGCCGATGTCGAGGCGGCGCAGGCACTCGAGGAAGTCGAGGTGGGCCTTGCCGCAGGTGACGATGCCGAACCGCGCCTGCTCGCAGGCGACGATGGTCTTGTCGATGCTGTTGGTCTTGGCGAAGGCGCGCACGGCGTCGAGCTTGTCGGCCTGGCGGGCTTCGAGCTGCAGGGACGGCAGGTCCGGCCAGCGGTAGTGCAGGCCGCCGGCCGGCGCGGTGTAGTCCACCGGGGCCTCGAAGCGGGTCTGGATGCGGTCGAGGTCGACGGTCGAGCCGCTTTCCACCACCTCGGAGAGGGCGGTGAAGCCGACCCAGGCGCCGGAGAAGCGCGACAGCGCCCACCCGTACAGGCCGAACTCGAGGTATTCGGCAATGGTCGCCGGGGAAACGGTCGGCACGCTCCAGGCCTGGAAGGCCAGGTCGCTCTGGTGCGGCATGGACGAGGACACGCAGCCGTGGTCGTCGCCAGCGACGATCAGCACGCCGCCGTTGGGCGAGGAGCCGTAGGCGTGGCCGTGCTTGAGGGCATCGCCGGCGCGGTCGACGCCCGGACCCTTGCCGTACCAGTAGGCGAACACGCCCTCGACGGTGCGCTCGGGGTCGGATTCGACCTGCTGGGTGCCGAGCACCGCGGTGCCGCCCAGTTCTTCGTTGATCGCGGGGAGGAATTCGATCTGGTTGTCGGCCAGCATGCGCTTGGCCTTCCACAGCGCCTGGTCGACCATACCCAGCGGCGAGCCACGGTAGCCGCTGATGAAGCCGGCGGTGTTCAGGCCACGCTCGCGGTCGATGGCGCGCTGCATCAGCGGCAGGCGTACCAGCGCCTGGGTGCCAGTGAGGAAAATCTGGCCGCGGGTGGCCTTGAGGTTGTCGCTCAGCTGGTAGTCGCTGCGCAGCTGCACGGTGCTGGCGCGATCGGTCGCATGGGTCATTGTTGTTGTCCTGCGCGGTGTTGTTCTGTGGGGAATAGTGTTCCCCAGCCGGCGCAGTTTTTTGTTTCTCTTTTTCCTGGTCAGGCGGTAAATTTGAGGATGAATTACTCTTCAAAAGCCTTATCGGAGAATGAAATGCTCGACAAATTCGCCCGCCAGCTGCTCCGCGAGTTGCAGCGCGACGCCCGGCAGACCATGCAGCAGCTCGCCGAGCGGGTCGGCCTGTCGACCACGCCCTGCTGGCGGCGCATCAAGGAGCTGGAGGAGGAGGGGGTGATCCGCCGCTACACGGTGCTGGTGGATCGCGAGAAGGTCGGCCTGCAGAACTGCGTGTTCGCCGAGGTGGCGCTGAGCCGCCACGCCGGCGACGTGACCGCCGAGTTCGAGGCGGCGGTGGCCGCCACCCCGGAGATCGTCGCCTGCTACGCCACCACCGGCAAGGCCGACTACCTGATCAAGGTGGTCACCAGCGACATCAAGGCCTACGACGAGGTGCTGCAGCAGCGCATCTTCCGCCTGCCCGGCGTGGCCAGCGTGCATACCAGCGTGGTGCTCAGGGAGGTGAAGGACGAGGTGAGTCTGCCGTTGTGAGGGTGAGGCGGCCGTGTAGGCTAGATGATTCCTGCTACCACAATTGATAGGAGTCTTCGTCGTCACTATTCCCCTGTTGCCGTTGCATAGGCTGCCCGTCCGGCGGAGGCACAACTTGCGGTGGTGGTTCTTGCAGTGGTTGTTCTTGCGCTGGCGGTTCGTAGCGGGCCGGCTGCATGACGGTGCTGGCGAGGCTGCCCTCGATTTGTTCCGATAGGGCGTAGACCCCGGCCATCACTCCAGTCTTGGGGTTGTGCACCAGGTCGAGCCACTTCTCGTCAAAGGCGGCGTGCAGATTGCTGCGCAGCTGCGCCTCCATTTTCGGCCGTTCGTTTTCGCGCAGCATGGCGGTGAAGGCTGCGGTTCCCAGGGATATCACCAGGCCTGCCGCCCGGCCGACCATCGCCGAGACTGCGCCGGCGACACCGCGGGTGGTGCGCTCGGTCACCAGGCTCTCGCTGGTCATTCTCGCGACTGGCGTTATGCCGGCTTGCGCCGACCAGGTTCCCGCGGCACCAGGAATATTGTGGAGTCGCGTGACCAAGGCCGCATAGGCCGGCTGACTGTCGATTGGCTCGGCGGTGACAAGCTGGTAGAGCGAAGCGCCAGGCTCCAGTTCGATCGCGGGAATGTCCTGGAGCCGGTTGTCGAACTGATCCAGAGGCACACCGTAGCGCGGCGGGATGTCCTGGAGTTGCTCGCGCAGGAGGCGGACGTACAGTTGTGTCGTCTGCGCCATGATCCAGTCGGGACGGATCTCCTTGGCGACGGGTTCCAGCACGCGATCCTGGTATTGCTCCTGCAGATAGAGCGCCAGGCGATCCACGGCCGGATATTTCGCGCCCTCTGCGTTCAGCTGGTACCAGGTCACCTTCATGGTCAGCCATTGCCGGGTCCAGTAGCTGGAAAACCACGGAATGAACTCCGCCTCGGTGCGCTGGTAGACGAGGGTCCTCCAGCGCTGCATGAGTTCGCGGGAATAGTCCTTGGCCTCCCCTGTGGCGTCCTTCGACGCAGCGACTATGTCGCTGTCGATCTGCCGCCAGGTACTTTGCGAGATGACCACCGGCGTAGGAGGCGGCTCAGGGGGGCGTTCCTTACTGGCGCACCCTGCCACTGCCACCAGCAAGGCGATGATCAGGGCACGCAGGTTCAACATCGCGGGCTCGTTAGGCAGCTTCGACAGCGGCATCCAATCCACCAGCGGACAGGTTGCCAGTGGGCCCTTCACGCGGTTCATAAGGGGTTCGACTGCTCCGCAGACCTCAAAGGGCTGCTCTCTCCCTCTCAACAAACTGCATGCGGAGCCTGCGCAGTTTTGCCAGCCTCAAGAGCGGAACGTCCAGTACGTCCGACCACGGTTCATTGAGTTTAGGTGGTACAAAGAGGAAGCAGCAGAGCCGTTGGGCGGATAAGGGACCCACAGTGGGTCAGTCTTGGCCACCACGGTCGAGAGCAAAGCAGTCGGGCAAACACCGGGCTGTATGGCCGGTGCAGGTCATCAGGAAGTCCCCGACGGCAGCGCCCTTGGCGCCACCGTCGGGGGAGCAGCCAGCGCTTATTGCTTGGCTTCGACTTCCGCCTCGACGCGGCGGTTGATCGCGCGACCTTCCGCGTTGGCGTTGTCAGCCACCGGACGGCTTTCGCCATAGCCAACCGCGTCCACGCGATCGGCGCTCACGCCATACTCGTTGACCATCACGTCACGCACGGCGTTGGCACGCCGCTCGGACAGCCGTTGGTTGTAGGCGTCCGGGCCGACCGAGTCGGTGTGGCCTTCGACGGTAGTGGTGGTCTGCGGGTATTCACTCATGAAGTCGGCTACGGCCTTGATGTCGGCCTTGCTTTCCTCCTTGACCACGGCCTTGTCGAAGTCGAACTTGACGTCCAGCTCCACGCGTACCGGCGCGGCGGCTTCGGGCATCGGCTCCGGCTCCGGCGCTGGGGCAGCGGCTACCGGAAGCGGACAGCCACGCTCATCCACCTGGGTGCCCCTCGGTGTGTCGGGGCACTTGTCCTCCTTGTTCACCACGCCATCGCCGTCGGCATCGCCATGCACCCAGCAGTAGGCCGCGCCGGTGAGGGCGCCGATACCCAAGCCACCGGCGGCCCAACTCGCGCTTTCGATGGCGCCCAGTCCCGCGCCCACCACACCGCCGACTGCCGCGCAGGGCGGCCAGTCGCTCTGCACCAGGCCAGCACAACCCGACAACAGGCCGCTAGCCAGAACCAGGGGGACAGCTGTTCTTACTATTCGCATATCTGGTGCTCCTGGATTGATCTGGAGTACTACTCGCTTTGACGGCCGTATAGGCGGATCAATATCTGCAGTGTTGCACCGGAAGTAATGCTGTCAAATTGCCTACACGGTTTTTGTCGGCAATCGGCTGCATGCATTGCTGGCGAGAGCGTCCTTCGTCATGCCACAGCTGACGAATGAGCAGCGGGTGAGACCATGGCGGTCGGCAAGCACCAGTGGGCGCGAGAAGCGGGGCGGCTCCAGACCACTACAAGATGCGGTGATCTCCTCTAGTAGATAAGGTGAAATAGGTAGCCGCCAAGAGATCCCAGTCTTGGCGCGAGGTTGGGAGAGGCTGCCGGTTTTCCCGAGCGTACCAATCAGAGCGTGGCCCACATGGCTTCCCGGGGTACGGCTTCCGCGGGGAGCGTGCGTGGCTGGGAGCGTCGCGCTGGTTCGGTGGCCTGCAGCTCTGCCCGGCTGGCGGTGGCATCGGTCTTGAAGGTGGCTACCAGCTCTTTCATCCGGCCAGCCTGGTTTTCCAGAGCCGCGACGGCGGCGCGGGACTGTTCGACCAGGGTGGCGTTCTGCTGGGTTGTGCTGTCCAACTGGTTGATCGCGGTATTGATCTGGCCGATACCGGCGCTTTGTTCGCGAGTGGCGCTGGCGATTTCCTGCATCAGGCTGGAGAGCTGGCGGATCGAAATCACGGTTTCGCGGATGGTCTGGCCGCTGTGCTCGGCCTGGCGCACGCCGTGGGTGATCTTGCTGCCGGTTTCCTCGATGAGGGTGCGTATTTCGTTGGCTGAGGCCGCGCTGCGGCTGGCCAGCATGCGCACTTCCGCGGCGACCACGGCGAAGCCGCGGCCCTGTTCGCCGGCGCGAGCTGCCTCGACCGAGGCGTTTAGGGCCAGGATATTGGTCTGGAAGGCGATGGTGTCGATGACGGTGATGATGTCATTGATCTTCTGCGAGCTGGTGGCGAGCTCCTGCATCAGCTGGATGCTCTGCTCGACGTCCCTGCCGCCGCTCTCCGCGGTGCGCGCCGCGGAGGCAGCCAGGCGGTTGGCCTGCTCGGTGGACTCGCTGTTCTGCTGAACCAGCGCGGTAATCTGCTCCATGCTTGAAGCCGTCTGCTGCAGGGCGGCAACCTGCTCGTCGGTGCGGGCGGACAGCTCCTGGCTGCCGAGGAACACCTCATGGGCACCAGTGAACACCTGCTCGCTGCTGTCGTGCAGCGAGCTCACCAGTGCCGACAGTTTCTGGTTGGTTTCGCTCATGGCCTCGAGCAGCAGGCCGGTTTCGTCGTTGGGATTGCCGAAGATGGTCTGAGTCAGGTCACCTTCGGCAACGCGGCGGGTCGCCTCCAGGGCGTGGTGCAGGGGGACGGCAATACTGCGAGTGATGCGCACGGCCATGATCACGGCGATCAGCAAGGCCAGCGCCGCGAAGGACAGCAGGCCGACCAGGGCGTTGCGATGCTGCTGGGCGATCTGATCGCTCGCGCCACCCACCCGCGTGATTGCTGCCTGGTCGATGGCGGCCGCCAGTTCATCCAGTTGCTGGATCTCGTCGTTGAACTGGCCGAAGACCATATCGGCAATCGATGGGTCGGTTATTTCACCAGCATCGATCCGGACGAAAACGCCGGTGAAGCCACTGTTGTAGGCATCCAGCAGGGAGCCAGACTTCAGGTACAACTCGCGCAGTTCCTCATCAGGGGCCAGTGCAGCCCCTTCCTTGAGAGTGTCGGCCAGAGCCTGCTGGCTGTCGTCCCAGCGTTGTTTGTAGGTCCGCACGGCCTGCGGATTGTTGACGTTGAGGAAGATGTCCTTTTCGGCGCGTCGGCCCTCGAGGCTCAGACGACGAACTTCGGCCGCATTGTGCGACAGGGCGACGTCAACCTGGAGCATCTGGTTGGCGGTGCGTCTCTGCGCCTCGAGGCCATACAGGCCGACGGCCGTGGCCGCGGCGAGCAGCAGCGCGATGGAGCCAAAGGCAACGCCCAGGCGGGCACCAATTTTCAGGCGGGATAGCATCCAGAATTCCACAATCGACCAAATGATGTCGAATTGATATCACTCTGTCGTTGCAGTTTGGTGACGGTGGCAGGCCTGCGAGGCTCTGCAATCAGCTGCTAGCGGATTTCGGTGGGGGGTCAGGCGCGAGAGGCGATGCTGCCGAGGCTGCCGCGCCGGGCCTGGCCGTCGCTACCGTAGAGCCCTTGGCCGGCGGCTTCGTGGAGGAAGTTCAGCATGCGCTGGTTGTATTCCAGTCGGTTGCGGATGCTCTCGCCGTTCAGCCGGTTGAGCTGTTGGGCGCGACTGGCCTGTTCGAGCAGTTGCTGCCAGGTCGCCAGGCAGCCTGCATCTGTGGCAGCGCGTTCGGCCCCCTGGTGGTCATCGCCATAGCCGAGCCGGCTTTGCGCGTACTGACGCTGGGATTCCATCCGCTCGATCTCGTCCAGCACGGCCTGTTTGCGTGCGGCCAGTTCGCTCAGGCGCGGGCCGTCGACCTTGCCTGCGGCCAGCAGCAGGGCTTCGCCTTCGAGCAGCTCGATGAACTGCGCCACGGTGGCGGATTGGCGGGCGAGATGTTTATCCAGGCTCATGCGGGCTCCGCAGCGGATGGGTCAGTCTTGATCGAGTTGTTCACGCACGCTGGCGATCAGGCCGTCGGCAATACGCTCGGCGCTGATCTGCAGGCGGCCCTCGAGAATTGCCCGGCGAATTTCGGCGACGCGTGCTGGGTCCACATCCTGGGCCGCATTTTTGCTGCCGGCGTCGCTCAGGTGGCTGACCGTCGATGACGATTCGGCCTGGGGTTTGGCCTGGCTGCGCTGGGTTTTGGCGCTGGCTTCTTTGCCTTCCGCCGCTGCCGGACGGGCCGGCGGGTGAGAGCTGTCGATTTTCACGGGATATCTCCCTTGCATGGGGTCTGTCTGCACTATCGGCCGTAGGCGGGCGGACTTGAGTCGGCTGGGTGGGCAGAAGTGCGCATTTGTTCGCAGATTATGCACTCCATGGTCGGGTTCTAGAAATCGACGCTCAACAGATTCCGGCCGCTGACTCGGGCGCGGACGACCTCGCCCCCTTCGCTGCGGATGCGGACCTCCTCGCCCATTCCGCCTTTGTCCAGGGCAGTACCGTCGCGACTGACGACGAAGCTGCCGGCGCGCGCCTCAACCTTGACCCGTGCGCCGCGCATCACCAGTGGCACGCTGCGCAAGGCATTGCCCGGCAGCGGGCTGCCCATCGGCAGGGCTCGGGTGAGTTCGCGGCCAAGAGCCTGTTCGACGTCGAGTACGGCATGGCGCGGCAGGCGCCCGAGGTCGCCGTGACGCAGTTCGATCATATTGGCGTTCAGCACCTCGCCGGCGACCAGGGCGCGGCGCGTCACCGGGTATTCGGCACTGATCGCAACCGTGGCCTGCAGGTGACGGGTTCCCGTCCCGGTGCAACGCACGCCGACTGTCACGCGCCCGGTCAGACGCGACTCGGGATGTGGCAGGAAAGGTTGTGGATCCGCGCAGGGCGGCAGTTGGGCCGCAATGGGGTGCACCACCACGCTGACCTGTCGGCCGGGGCCGGCGGCTTCACGGGCAAGCAGTTCGCGCACCCGGACTTCCATAAGCTCCTGCTCGGCCGCCTGGGAGACGGGGTGGTGCCCCAGCAGGGCGATCAGGAGCGCCAGCAATCCACGAGGCCGGGCGCAGAACAGGTGGGGCAGGGCGCGGCGGTGAGACGGCATTGCGATGGCCCGGGAGGGGGAGGAGCCGCAATTCTAGAGCTGCAGGTCTGTTGGCAAGGCTGAAATTGGCCGTTAAATACCGGCCTGTTCAGGCCTTTGCGTTGGCGGGGCGCCGCCTATTCTGTGCACTGAATCACTTTTACTTGTGCGCGGAGGTCGCCCGCATGATCGACAAGCTCGACGGTGCATTGCGCATGCATCAGCTGGCGCTGGGGCTGCGTGCCGAGCGCCAGCAGGTGCTGGCCAACAACATTGCCAACGCCGATACGCCCAGTTTCAAGGCGCGTGACTTCGACTTTGCCGCAGAACTGAGCAAGGCCGCGCAAGGCGGGCAGGGCCTTGTGGGTGGACAAGGGCTGCGCACTACCGATGCCCGCCATCTGAGTGCACGCCTCGAGGGGCTGGCCAGTGAGCGCGAGTTGCTTTACCGCATGCCGGCGCAGCCCAGCATGGATGGCAATACGGTGGATATGGATTTCGAGCGCGGCCAATTCGCAGACAACGCAGTGCGCTACCAGACCAGTCTGACGCTGATGAACAGTCGTATCCAGGGGCTCAAGTCGGCCCTGCAGCCCGAGTAATCCGCCATGTCGATGTTCAATATCTTCAATATTTCCAGCTCTGCGCTCAGCGCGCAGTCGCAGCGCATGAACGTCACCGCCAGCAACCTGGCCAACGCCGACAGCGTGACCGGCCCTGATGGTCAGGCCTACCGCGCCAAGCAGGTCATTTTCGAGGCCCAGGGCGGTGACAGCCAAGGTGTTGGCGGTGTGCGCGTGGCGCGGGTGATTGATGACCCGGCGCCGATGCGTCAGGAGTATCGCCCTGGTCATCCGCTGGCCGACGAGCGCGGTTACGTGAGCATGCCCAACGTCGAGCCGGTCAACGAGATGGTCAACATGATCTCCGCCTCGCGCTCCTACCAGGCCAACGTCGAGGTGATGAGCACCAGCAAGCAACTGATGCTCAAGACCCTGACCCTGGGCGACGGCTGAGGAACGCTGCCATGAGTACCACTATCGACAGCTCGATCATCAGTTCGATCAACGGGGGCGCCTCGGCGACCGCCAGCGAGAAGCAGAAGGCCGAAGACCTGCGTTCCAACTTCATGACCCTGCTGGTCACCCAGTTGCAGAACCAGGATCCGCTCAAACCGATGGAAAACGCGGAGATGACCTCGCAGCTGGCGCAGGTCAACACGCTGAGTGGCATCGAGGAGTTGAACGAGACGCTGCAGGGCATCACCGGGCAGATCGATGCCGGGCAGACCCTGCAGGCCTCGGCATTGATTGGTCGCGGTGTGCTGGTGCCCGGCGAGCGGGTACTGGTCGGCAGTGGCGAGACCACCCCGTTCGGTATCGAACTGGCGGCGCCGGCCGATCAGGTCAAGGTCAGCATCTACGATGGCGGCGGCCAGTTGGTGCGTCAGTTCGACCTCGGTGCGCTGCAGAAGGGGGTGGAGTCGTTCGTCTGGGACGGCACCCTCAATGACGGCAGCACGGCACCGGATGGTGCCTATCGGGTCGCCATCGAGGCCAGTGCGGATGGGCAGGCCCAGCAGGCGACCGTTCTCACCTATGCCCAAGTGGGCGGCATCAGCACCGGCAACAACGGTCCGCTACTGGATCTGGGCGCCACCCTTGGCCGGGTCGGCCTGCAGGACGTTCGTCAGATCCTTTAACCGCCTTTTTCATACGGATACGCGTGGCAGGCTGAAGGCCGCTGCGCCAGGGGAGTGAAGTCAATATGGGCTTTTCGCAGGCACTCAGCGGTCTCAACGCGGCCTCCAAGAACCTCGATGTGATGGGCAACAACATCGCCAACTCGCAGACCGTGGGCTACAAGAGCGCGAGTATGCAATTCGCCGACGTGTATGCCGGCGCCAAGGTTGGCCTGGGTGTCAGCGTGGCTGCGATTCAGCAGAACTTCAAGGATGGCAACCTGGAGGCTACCGGGCGCAATCTGGACCTGGCCATCAGCGGGGGAGGGTTCCTGCGCTTTGACCAGGGCGAACAGATCGTCTATGCGCGCAATGGCCAGCTGACCATGACCCCGGACGGGTACCTTGAGAACGCCCAAGGCGGTCGCCTGACCGGCTACCCGGGCGCAGCCGGCAACGGTGGTCAGCTGCAGCAGCTGAACGTCTCGGCGGCCGGCCTGCCGGCCAAGGCGACCACCGAGATCAAGGCCACCCTGAACCTGGACGCCACCCTGCCGAGCCTGGATCCGGCCGCTTTCGATCCGGTCAAGTCCAGCACATACTCCTATGCCAACGGCGCCACCGTGTTCGACTCCCAGGGCGCACCGCAGACGCTGACCCTGTACTTCATCAAGACCGGGGTCAACGCCTGGGAGGTCAAGACCGCGCGCGCCACGCCCGCGGGCCAGGAGTTCTCCGTGGATAGCACCCGGCTGACTTTCGACAGCAACGGCCTACTGGCCAGCAGCACGGCGATCACGACCGCCGCGGATGGCACCGTGACCGCCGGGCCGGTCGAGACTCCCTACTTCCCGACCCCGATCAGCTTTGCACTGACCACCGGCGCCAACGACCTGAACTTCAAGCTTAACGTCACCGGCAGCACCCAGTTCGCCAACGAGTTCGAGCTCGGCAGCCTCAATCAGGACGGCTTCACTTCCGGCAGCCTGGTCGGCATCTCAGTGGACAAGAAGGGCCAGATCATCGGCAACTATTCCAATGAGCGCACCCAGGTGCTGGGCACCATCGCAATGGCCAACTTCCGCAACCCCGAGGGCTTGACCCCGGTGGGCGGCGGCTGGGTGGAGACGGCTGACTCGGGCCAGGCACTGGTCGGCGAGGCCGGCACCGGCCTGTTCGGCGACGTCGAGTCGGGCGTGATCGAGACCTCCAACGTCGACCTGACCAAGGAGCTGGTCAACCTGATCATCGCCCAGCGCAACTTCCAAGCCAACGCGCAGACCATCAAGCTGCAGGACGAAGTGCTGCAGCAGGCCGTGAACCTGCGCTGAGGAGTCTGACCGATGGATCGCATCCTCTACACGGCCATGAGCGGCGCTCGCTCCAGTCTCGAGCAACAGTCCGTGGTCAGCCACAACCTGGCCAACGCCTCGACGCCGGGCTTCCGTGCCCAGCTGGCAGTCATGCGCGCCGAGCCGGTCGGCGGCGACGGTCTGGCGACCCGCACCCTGGCGGTGGCCAGTGCGCCGACCGCCGACTTCAGCCCCGGGCCGGTCGGCAGTACCGGGCGCGAGCTGGATGTGGCCATTCAGGACGGCGGCTGGCTGGCCGTTCAGGCAGCCGATGGCAGTGAAGCCTACACCCGCCGCGGCGACCTTCAGGTGGATGCCAACGGCATGCTCAGTGTGCTGGGGCGTCCGGTGATCGGCGACGGCGGGCCGTTGACCGTGCCGCTGGGCAGCTCCGTGAGCATCGGCAGCGACGGCACCCTGAGCGCGATCGGCGAGGGCGAGGCACCGGACAGCATTGCCGAGGCGGGGCGTCTGAAACTGGTATCGGCAGCGCCCGGCAGCCTGGTGCGTGGCGAGGACGGTCTGTTCCGCAGTCAGCCGGATGCCAATGGCGTCGGCATGACCCTGCCCGCCGACGAGAACCTGCGCCTGGCCTCCGGTGCGCTGGAGGGCAGCAACGTCAGCCCGACTGCGGCCATGGTGGCAATGATCGACAACGCCCGGCGCTACGACATGCAGATGAAGGTCATCGGCAGCGCCGACGAAAACGCCCAGCGCGCCAACAGCCTGCTGTCGCTGCAGGGCTGAGTCCTGGCGAACCCATTCGGAGAAACATAATGATCAGATCGCTGTGGACGGCGAAAACCGGCCTGGAATCCCAGCAGGTGCAGATGGACGTGATTGCCAACAACCTGGCCAACGTCAGCACCAGTGGCTTCAAGCGCTCGCGCGCGGTGTTCGAGGACCTGCTGTACCAGAACCTGCGCCAGCCCGGTGCGCAGAGCACGACGCAGACCAACCTGCCCTCGGGGCTGCAGATTGGCACCGGCGTGCGCCCGGTGGCCACCGAACGCCTGCACAGCCAAGGCAACCTGCAGAACACCGAGAACTCGCGTGATCTGGCGATCAACGGCAACGGCTTCTTTCAGGTGCTGCTGACCGACGGCAGCACCGCCTACACCCGCGACGGCAGTTTCCAGATCGACCAGAATGGCCAGATGGTCACTGCCAGCGGCTACCCGCTGGAGCCGGCGATCACCATTCCCGAGAATGCCCTGTCGGTGACCATCGCCCAGGATGGCGTGGTTTCGGTCACCGAACCGGGCAGTACCCAGAGCCGCGAGGTCGGCCAGATCACCCTGGCCACCTTCATCAATCCCACCGGCCTGCAGAGCACTGGCGAGAATCTCTATCTGGAAACCGACAGCTCGGGGCCGCGCAACGAAAGCACGCCTGGCCTCAATGGCGTGGGTGTCCTGTATCAGGGCTATGTCGAGACCTCCAACGTCAACGTGGTGGAGGAGATGGTCAGCATGATCCAGACCCAGCGCGCCTATGAAATCAACAGCAAGGCCGTGCAGACCTCCGACGAGATGCTCGCCCGGCTGACCCAGCTGTAATGAGGGGGGCGAGCATGCGGTCATCCCTCGGGCGTCGGGCGTTGCTGGTCGCGCTGCTGCCGTCCCTGCTGCTGAGTGGCTGTGCTCAGTTGCCGCGCGCCTCGGTAGTCAGTGAGCAGGAGCAGGTGCGGATTCCCGAGCGACCGCCGGGGCAGGGGAATGGCTCGATTTACCAGGCGCGGCACGGTTTCCAGCCGTTGTTTGAGGATCGCCGTCCGCGCATGGTCGGCGACATTCTCACCATCGTCCTCAACGAGCAGGTCAGCGCCAGCAAGAATGCCGCCTCCAACGCCAGTCGCAACGGTTCGGCCAGCCTGACGCCGATCACTGTGCCGGACAAACTCAGCGAGCTGTCCGAATGGGCCACCGAGCTGGAGGGCGACAACCTCTTCAGCGGCAGTGGCGGCTCCAAGGCCAACAATTCCTTTGCCGGCACCATTACCGTTTCGGTGCTGGAGGTGATGGGCAACGGCAATCTTCGGGTGCGTGGCGAGAAGCAGATCGCCATCAACCAAGGCACCGAGTTCATCCGCTTTTCCGGGGTGGTCAATCCACGCACCATCACCGGGCAGAACACCGTGCCTTCGACCCAGGTAGCCGATGCGCGCATCGAATACGTCGGCGACGGCTACATCAACGAGGCCCAGAACATGGGCTGGTTGCAACGCATCTTCCTCAATGTCTCGCCGTTCTGATGGGCGAGAGCCGGAAATCGTCATGAAACTGTCCATTCTGGATCTTCTACGCCCCTCCCTGGCGTTGCTCGGCCTACTGCTTGGCCTGAGCGGCGCCGGTGCTGCTCAGGCCGAGCGCCTGCGCGATCTGGCTGAATTTGCCGGCGTGCGCAGCAACGCCCTGGTCGGCTACGGCCTGGTGGTGGGCCTGGATGGCTCCGGCGACCAGACCATGCAGGCACCGTTCACCGGCCAGAGCCTGACCAACATGCTGTCGCAGTTGGGCATCACCGTGCCGCCGGGCACCAACATGCAGCTGCGCAACATCGCCGCGGTGATGGTCACCGCGCAGCTGCCGGCTTTCGTCCGGCCGGGGCAGGCTCTGGATGTGGTGGTGTCCTCGGTCGGCAATGCCCGCAGCCTGCGCGGCGGCACCCTGCTGATGACCCCGCTCAAGGGCGCCGATGGCGAAACCTATGCGCTGGCCCAGGGCAACCTGCTGGTTGGCGGCGCCGGGGCCGAGGCCGGTGGCAGCAGCGTGCAGATCAACCAGCAGGCCGGCGGGCGGATCAGCCGCGGCGCCACGGTCGAGCGCGAGGTGCCGCTGCAGCTCGGCAACGAGCGCGGCGTGCTCGAGCTGCAGCTCAAGCAGCCGGACTTCGGCATGGCGCAGCGGATGGTCACGGCGATCAACTACGCCTTCGGTCGCACCGTGGCCAGCGCCCAGGATGGCGGGCTGATCCTGCTGGATGCACCACGCGATCCCAATGGCCGGGTCAACTTCATGGCGCGTCTGGAGGGACTGGATATCAGCCCCGGCGAAGTGTCGCCCAAGGTGATCATCAACTCGCGCAGCGGCGCCGTGGTGCTCAATGGCACGGTGACGCTGCAGAACGCCGCGGTGGCGCATGGCAACCTGTCGGTGGTGATCGACAACCAGCCCAGGGTCAGCCAGCCGGCGCCGTTCAGTGAAGGTCAAACCGTGGTAGTCCCCGATGCGCAGATCACCGTCGAGCAGCAGGGCACAGGCCTGCGCATGGTGGCGCCGAGCACCAACCTGCTCGATGTGGTCAAGGCGCTGAATGCGCTGGGCGCCACGCCGCAGGACCTGATGTCGATTCTCGAAGCGCTCAAGGCTTCGGGTGCGTTGCGGGCGGAACTGGAGATCATCTGATGAGTGTTGGCGATCTGGGCAGTCAGTTTGCCCTCGACCTGCAGGGTATCCAGCGTCTCAAGCAGACAGCCCGCCAGGATCCGGAAAACGGCCTGAGGGAGGCCAGCAAGCAGTTCGAGGCGCTGTTCTTGCAGATGATGCTCAAGAGCATGCGCGAGGCCAGCCCCCAGTCGGGCCTGCTCGACAGCGAGCAGAGCCGTTTCTACACCGAGCTGCTCGACCAGCAGCGTGCACAGCAACTGGCCGGCAATGGCCTGGGGCTCGCTGAGCAACTGGTCCAGCAGCTCAGGAGTCAGCCGGGGATGGCTGGCGAGCCGGCGACCGGAGCGGTGCGCGATGGCCTGATAGCCGGTATCCCGCGTGGCACGCCGCGCCCGCTGTACGGAGCATTGCAGCCGGATCCGGCGGCTGGCAGTACCCCGCTGGCCCGAGCGGTCGTCAGCCGCGTCGAGCCGATGAGCCGCCCGGCTACGCTACCACGCGCCGAGAGCGTCTCCGTGGATGGTGTCGGTCGCAACACCGGTAGCGGACGCGCGAGCCATGTCGAGTCCTTCGTCGACCGCCTGCAGGCACCGGCTCGCGCCGCCAGCCGCGCCAGCGGCGTACCGGCCGAGCTGATCCTCGCCCAGGCCGCACTGGAAACCGGCTGGGGGCGCCACGAGATCGCCACCGCCAGCGGCGCCAACAGCCACAACCTGTTCGGCATCAAGGCCGGGGCTGGCTGGCAGGGAGCGACCACCGAGGTGCGTACCACCGAGTATGTCGAAGGCCAGGCACAGAGCCGGGTCGAGCGATTCCGCGTCTACGAGTCCTTCGAGGCCGCCTTTACCGACTATGCACAGCTTATCGGCAACAATCCGCGCTATGCCGGCGTGGTCAGCGCCCCCGATGCCCAGCAGGCGGCACGCGCCCTGCAGCGTGGCGGTTACGCCACAGATCCGGCCTATGCCGACAAGCTGATCGCGGTAATGGCGACCCTCGCCCCGTACGATCCGGCGCGCCAGTTGGCGCAGCTCTGACCCGGCGCTGCGGAGTCTGCAATGTGCGGCCCGTCACGCCAGCGGCTCTCAAGATCGTGGCGGCGCTGCCGATAACCTGAGCAAGGTTGAACAGGAACGGCTTCAATGAGCATCTTCTCCATCGGCGTCAGTGGCCTCAACAGTGCGCAGACCGTACTGGCGACCACCAGCAACAACATCAGCAACGTCTATACCCCCGGCTACAACCGCCAACTGGCCCAGGTCGGCGAGCGCTTCGCCGGCACCGGCGTCGAGGTGGTGAACATCGAGCGCCAGTTCAACCAGTTCATCGCCAATCAGCTCAACCGCAGCAACGGTGTCGCCGGCGCCTTGGACAGCTACTACGCCCAGGTCAGCCAGATCGACACCCTGCTGGCCGACCGAGAGGCTGGTCTAGCGCCGCTGATGAGCAACTTCTTCTCCGCCCTGGAGGATGTGGTGGCCTCGCCTGCCGACCCGGCCGCTCGCCAGGGAGTGCTGGGCGCCGCGCAGACGCTGACCGGCCAGTTCCGCGCTTTCGAGGGTTACCTGAGCGACATGCAGACCAGCATCAGCGGTCAGCTCAAGGATCAGGTCAGCCAGATCAACAACACCGCCGGCCAGGTCGCCAACCTCAACCGCGAGATCGCCATGGCCAAGGCCAAGACCGGCGAGGCGCCCAACGGCCTGCTCAACATGCGCGACCAGTTGGTAGCCGAGCTGAGCCAGCGCATCGACGCGCGGCTGACGGTCCAGGACGGCGGCAGCTACAACCTGACCCTGAGCAACGGCCTGAGTCTGGTCAGCGGCACCAGCAGCTTCAAGCTCGAGGCGATGCGCGCCTCCGAGGATCCCAGCCGCTTCGTGGTCGGCTACCGCGATCCGGGCGGCAACCTGGTGGAGTTCCCCGACAGCACCTTCAAGGACGGCGAACTGGGCGGGCTAATGACCTTCCGCCGCGAGACCCTCGACCGCACCCAGGGCCAGCTCGGCCAGCTGGCGGTGTCGCTGGCGGTGGCCTTCAATCAGCAGCATGCCGAGGGCGTCGACCTCTACGGCGAGGCCGGCGGCGACTTCTTCACCATCGGCCAGCCGGTCAGCTTCAGCAACACCCAGAACCGCGGCGATGCAGTGCTGAGCGCCAGCTACGATCCGGCCGCGCTGGGCAGCCTGACCGCCAGCGACTACGACGTCAGCTGGAGCGAGACCGACGGCTACAGCGTGGTGCGCCGCGATATCGGCACCACGGTGGAGGCCAACCACGACAGCGCCAACGGCACCCTGAGCTTCGGCGGCATGACCGTGCAGCTCAGCGGCACCCCCGCCGAGGGCGACCGCTTCCTGATCCAGCCGACCCGCTCCGCAGCAGCGCGTCTGGCCAACAACCTGACCGACCCGGCGCGCATCGCCGCCGGCCAGCCGGAAGGCGGCAGCGGCGCTGGCGACAACCGCAACGCTCTCGAGCTGCAGGCGCTGCAGGGCCGCAGCCTGGTCGGCGGCCAGGCCACCCTCAACCAGGGCTACGCGGCCATCGTCAGCGACATCGGCAACCGCACCAACATCGCTGCCGCCAACCTCGGCGCCCAGCAGGGTCTCAGCGAGCAGCTCGGTGCGCTGCAGCAGGCCGACTCGGGGGTCAACCTCGACGAGGAAGCCGCCAACCTGATCCGCTTCCAGCAGTACTACCAGGCCAACGCCAAGGTCATCGAGATCGGCGCGACGGTCCTCGATACCCTGCTCGGCATTCGTGCCTGATCGACCGGAGTAACGCAGCATGCGCATCAGCACCCTCACCATGTACGAGCAGAGCCTCAACTCGCTGAACCGCCAGCAGGGCGACTTCCTCAAGACCGGCCTGCAGATTTCCAGTGGCCGCCGCGTGGTCAACCCCTCCGACGACCCGCAGGCCGCCTCGCTGGCGGTGGGCGTCGCCCAGGCCAAGGCGGTCGACCAGCAGTTCGCCAATGCCCGGGTCAGTGCGCGCAACAGCCTGTCCCAGGAGGAGAGCGTGCTGAGCAGCAGCGCCGACTTCATCGTCCGCGCTCGCACCCTGCTGGTGCAGGCCGGCAACGGCACCCTCGCCGATGCCGACCGCAACGCCATCGCCCAGGAACTCAACGGCATCTACCAGGGCCTGCTCGGCCAGGCCAACTCCCAGGACGGCAGTGGCCGCTACCTGTTCGGCGGGCACCAGGACGGCACCCCGCCCTTCGTGCAGGACGCCGACGGCCGGGTCGGCTACGTCGGTGACGACGGCGTCAAGGCCCAGCAAGTCGACTCGGCGCGGCTGATGCCCAGCGTCGACAACGGCCGGGCCATCTTCGCCAGTGCTGAGGATGCAGACCTGTTCGGCGCGCTCAAGGACACCATCGACGTGCTCAACACGCCGGTGGCGGACGAGGCCGGTCGCGAGAATCTGCGCACGGTGCTGGCTTCCTCCGGCAAGGCGCTGGACAAGGGCTTCGACAACGTCCTCGCCGTGCGCGCCTCGGTGGGCGCGCGGCTCAACGAGCTGGACGTGCTCGACGTGGTCGGCAGCAACCGCATGCTCAACTACGAGCAGGTGCTCTCCGACCGCCTGGATCTCGACTACAACAAGGCGATCTCCGAGTACACCCTGCGCCAGGTCGGCCTGCAGGCGGCGCAGAAGACCTTCGTCGAGGTGCAGAAGCTGTCGCTGTTCGACCGACTGTAATCAGGACGCCAGCGCCAGGCTGTCGACGAACTGGCGCAGGAACTGCAGCCCTCCGCCGAACAGACCTTCGAGGAAGCGGCCGAGGTCGTTCATCAGCACCATCATCAGCACCATGCCGACGAGCAGGGTCAGCGGGAAGCCGACCGCGAACACCGTCAGCTGTGGCGAGGCGCGGTTGAGGATGCCCATCGCCAGGTTGATGGTCAGCAGCGCCGCCACCAGCGGCAGCGCCAGCAGCAGCCCCGAGGCGAGGATGCTGCCGGCGTAGCGCACCAGTGTGATGCCGGCCGCCGGATCCAACGCCTGGCCGATGGGCAGACTGGTGAAGCTGGCGGCGAGGATCTCCAGCACGATCAGGTGGCCGTCGAGGGCGAGGAAGATCAGCAGGCTGATCATGTATAGCAGCCGCGACAGGATCATGGTGTTGGTGCCGGTGTCCGGGGCGAAGAAGGTGGCGAAGCCCAGGCCCATCTGCAGGCCGATGATCTCGCCGGCGGCCTGCACCACGGCGAGGATTACCCGCATGGTCAGCCCCATGGCCACGCCGATCACCATCTGTTCGATGACGATGCCCAGGCTGGTCCAGGACACCAGCGGTACCGTCGGCAGTGGCGGCAGGGTCGGTCCCAGCACCACCGCCAGCAGTACGGCGAGGCCGATCTTGGCCTGGGTCGGCACGCTGTCGTGGCCCCACAGCGGCGAGGCGGCGAGAAAGGCGGTGAGGCGCACGAACGGCCAGAAGAAGGCAGTCAGCCACTGCTGCAGCTGGGCGAAGTCGACCTCGACCATGCTAGCCGATCATCAGCGGGATATTGCTGAACAGCTCACGGGTGAAATCGACGATCAGCTTGATCATCCATGGTCCGGCCAGCACCAGTACGGTGAACACCGCGAGGATCTTTGGAATGAACGACAGGGTCATTTCGTTGATCTGCGTGGCGGCCTGGAACAGGCTGATCAGCAGGCCCACCAGCAGAGCGGTGAGCAGCAGCGGGCCGGCCATGAACAGGGTGATGCGCATGCCCTGGTAGGCGAGGTCCATGACCGATTCGGGTGTCATTGCACGTCTCCGTGGAGCGGGATCAGGTGTAGAAGCTCTGCGCCAGCGAGCCGATCAGCAGTTGCCAGCCATCCACCAGCACGAACAGCATCAGCTTGAACGGCAGCGAGATGGTTGCCGGCGGCACCATCATCATGCCCAGCGCCATCAGTACGCTGGCCACCACCAGGTCGATGATCAGGAACGGAATGAACAGGGTGAAGCCGATCTGGAACGCGGTCTTCAGCTCGCTGGTGACGAACGCCGGCAGCAGCACGCGCATCGGCACCTGCTCCGGCCCCTCGATGTCGCCGATCTGGGCCAGGCGGGCGAACAGCGCCAGATCGCTCTCGCGGGTCTGGCCGAGCATGAACTCGCGAAACGGCTGGCTGCCGGTCTCGATGAACTGCTCGAAGTTGATCTCGTCACGAGCGAACGGCTGCCAGGCTTGTTCATGCACCTTGGTCAGCACCGGCGACATGACGAAGAAGGTGAGGAACAGCGCCAGGCCGATCAGCACCTGGTTGGGTGGTGTCGAGGGGGTGCCGAGTGCGGTGCGCAGCAGGCCAAGGACGATGATGATGCGGGTGAAGCCGGTCATCATCAGCAACATGGCCGGCAGGAAGGCCATCGAGCTGAGCAGCAGCAGGGTCTGCAGGCTCAGTGACCACTGCTGGCTGCCGTCGGCCAGCGGTTTGCTGACGATACCGGGCAGGCCGGTCTCGGCCAGGGCGATGCCCGGCAGGGCGGCGGCGAGCAGCAGTGGCAGCAGCCAGCGCAGGGCGCGCCGCGGGCTGGCAGTGGTGTGGGGCATTGGCTTCATGCCTCGTTGGGCTGGCTGGCGGTTGCCGGATTGCGGCGCAGGTTGTGCCTGAACGCCATGGCCAGGCGCTCGGCGAAGGTGCCGTCCGGCAGTGCGCTTGCTGCCGGCGCGGCGCTGGCGGGTGCCGGCAGTTCGTGCAGCTTGCTGATCTGTCCGGGGGCGACGCCGAGCACCAGCCAGGTGCCGGCCACCTCGACGATCACCACCCGCTCGCGCTGGCCCACTGCGGTGCTGCCGAGCACCTTCAGCGGCTGGCCGGCGAGGTTCTGTCCCGCGTTCAGGCGGCGCAGCAGCCAACTGCACAGCAGGATCAGGCCGATCACCAGCAGCAGGGCGAGGCCGGTCTTGCCCAGCGCGGCCAGGCCGAGCAGGGCTTCGCCCTCGGCGGCGCTGCTGGCGGCGATCTGTGGGGTGGCGGCCAGGCTGCTCATCGGTTGAGCTTCTGCACGCGTTCGGAGGGGGTGATGATTTCGGTGATGCGGATGCCGTACTTGTCGTCGACCACCACCACCTCGCCCTGGGCGATCAGGTAGCCGTTGATCAGGATGTCCATCGGCTCGCCGGCCAGGCCTTCCAGTTCGATCACCGAACCCTGGGCCAGCTCCAGCAACTGCTTGATGGTGATGCGCGTGCGGCCCAGCTCCACGGTGAGCTTCACCGGGATGTCCATGATCATTTCCAGGTCGCGCATGCTGCCGCCGCCGGCGCTCTTGTCCAGCGGCTTGAACACGCTTTCCCCGGCGCTCTTCACATTGGGCGCGGCAGGTGCGGCGGAAGCCTGTTCGGCGAAAGCGGCAGCCCAGGGGTCGTCCTCGACGGCCGGCGCGCTCTCCGCCTGTTCGGCCATGGCGCTGGCCCAGTCGGCATCGAGGCCGGATTGCTCGGGAGAATTGGGATCAGTCATTGTTGGAGTCCTTGGCGTCGGGCAGGGCGCCCTTGGCGAACAGATCGGCGGAAACCTTGGCGGACGGCGGCGTGTGGTCGATCAGGCGGGTGACCCGCAGGGCGCGCAGGCCGCTCTGGCTGCCGTACTCGCAGTGCATCACCGGCACACCGTCGACCCTTGCGGTGACGATGTCGGGCAGCTCGATGGGCAACACGTCGCCGACCTTGAGCGCCATGATCCGCGCGATGCTGGCGGGGATGTCGACGAAGTCGGCAATCAGCTCCACCTGCGACTGGCGGATCTCGCCGGCCATGCGCTGGCCCCACAGGCGATCCTCGGCAGGGTTGCTGTCGGTCAGCGGGCCGTTGAGCAGTTCGCGCAGTGGCTCGATCATCGAATAGGGAATGCAGATGTTGAAATCGCTGGCCAGGTTGCCGACTTCCAGGTGGAAGGTGGTGTTGACCACGATCTCGTTGGGCGAGCTGGTGATGTTGGCGAACTTGACCTGCATTTCCGAGCGCAGGAAGTCGATCTCCAGCGGGTAGACCGCGCGCCAGGAGTCGGTGTAGGCATCCAGCGCCAGGCTGAGCAGGCGGCGAATGATGCGCTGCTCGGTGTTGGTGAACTCGCGGCCTTCGTTCTTGGTGACGAAGCGCCCGTCGCCGCCGAACAGGTTGTCGACCACCATGAACACCAGGCTAGGCGGGAACACCACCAGTGCGGTGCCGCGCAGCGGCTTCATGGCGATCAGGTTGAGGTTGGTCGGCACCGGCACGTTGCGGGCGAACTCGCTGTAGCTCTGGTAGCGCACGCTGTCCACGGTGATGTCGGCGCTGCGCCGGATCAGGTTGAACAGGCTGGTGCGGAAGCGTCGGGCAAAGCGTTCGTTGATGATTTCCAGGGCAGGCAGGCGGCCGCGGATGACCCGATGCTGGGTGGCCGGATCGTAGGGGCGCACGCGCGGTCCGCCGGGCGTCTCGCCGGGCTGGGCCTCTTCCTCGCCGTTGACACCCTTGAGCAGGGCGTCGATTTCTTCCTGCGAAAGCAGGTCGCTCTGGGCCATGGGGCTACTGCACGATGAAATCGGAGAACAGCACGCCGTCGATCGCCAGCGGTGCCTGCGGTGTGGTCAGCGGCGCATTGAATAGGCCGAGGATCTGCGCGGTCAGCGCATCCTTGCCGGCTGGGGTAACCAGCTCCTCGGCCTTCTGGCTGGCCATCAGCATCAGCAGGCGGCTGCGCACCTCGGGCATGTGCTCCTTGAGCAGGGCTTCGGTGGCGGCGTTGCCGACCTTCAGCGACAGGCCGATGTACAGCAGGCGCTGCTCGCCGGGGCCGCCCTGCAGGTTGACGGTGAACGGGCTGATTGGCACGAACAGCGGGGTTGGCGACTTCACCGGTGCGGCGGCAGTTTCGGCTTCGGCCGAGCTGCCCAGCAGGTTGTCCAGCTTGCCGCTGCCGAGCAGGAAGTACGCACCGACTGCGCTGCCGGCCGAGCACAGCAAGATCAGCAGGACAATCACCAGCCAGGGGGTGCGCTTGCCGGTGGATTCGGGATTGGCCATGGTTTCGTCGTGCTCGAGGGTCGGGTAACAGGATGGCAAGTATGGCGACAGCGGTCATGGCCCGATGGCTCGAAAAAGCCAGCCTATCGAGCCTATCTTCACGCTTTGCCGCCGGCCGGACTCAGGCGTAGAGGTCGACCTGACCCAGGCTCAGAGGCCGTGCAGGAGCGCTTGTTGTCGTGATCTGGGCGTTGTCGAGGACTTCGCTCGCCGCTGTAGCCGATCCGCCCCCCGCGCCGCTGCCGGCCTGCGAGTCACGCTGCGGCTGGTGCTGCTCGCCGACCGAGGTTTCGCCGAGGCTGATGCCTTGGCTGGCCAGGGCTTCGCGCAGTTGCGGGATGGCCTGCTCGATGGCGGCGCGCACCTGCGGATGGGCGGAGAGGAACTGCGCCTGGGCGCCCAGTTCGCCGAGCTTGAGGCTGATCGACAGCGGGCCGAGGTCCGCGGGGTGCAGGTGCAGCTCGATCTGCTGCTCGCCGCGCTGGTGCAGGCCGATCAGCTGCTGGCCGAGGCCCTGCTGCCATTCGCGGCTGGCCAGCGGGGCAGCGAGAGTGGCGAGTGCCGGGTTGGCGGCCGGCGTAGTGGAGGGGGTGGACACTGCCGTGCTGCCGTTCAGGTTGAGCGGCGTAGCGGAGGTCGTCTCGCTGCGCGCCGGGCTGTCGGCGAGCGGCAGGCTGGCGTTGTTCTCCAGGGGGGCTGAATCGGCACCGTTGCCGACCGCAACGCCGATCGTGGTTGCGGGCTGCTGTGTGGCTGCGTCGGGCAGCGCCGCCTGGCTCGCGGCAGGCTGGCCGCCGGCGGCTTCTGGCGGGCGGCCGGACAGGCTGCGCAAGCCATCGAGCGATGTTGCCTGGCCAGTGCCGAGTGCTGGCGTGGTGCTGGCCAATGCGCTGCCCGCTGGATTCTGCGGCGGGATGAAACCGTTCGCCATGCCTGCGGCCGCCATATCGCCCGGCAACTGCCCGGCCTGCTCGATCAGCTTCATGCGGCGGCGTATCTCATCAAGAGCATCGAGCGGCTGCACTGGCGCCGAAGCCGGGCTGTCCCCGGGTGCTCCGGGCACGGCCGTGCTGGCAACGGTGGCGTTTGCCAGCGACTGCTCGGCAAGCAGGGCGGGCAGGGCGCTGCGGGCCGGCGTCTGCGTCGCCTGGCCCACGGCTGCACTGCCTGCCGCGCTCGGCGCTTCACCTGCCGCTGGGGGCACCGGGGTATCGCTGCTGGGGCTATTGCTGCCGGGTGCATCAGTGCTGGGCGAGTCGGCCGTCGAAGCCGTGGCACTGCCGTTGCCGACCGCCTGCTCCAGGCGCTGGGCAAAGCTGCCCTCGCTGCCGGTGGCGGGACTCGAGCTGCTGCGCTGCGCGTTGCCGGCGCTGCTGGCGGCGGCGGAGAGAATGCTGATATCCATGGGGCTGCTCACCGACTGCTGCCGGAAGAAGAGGTGAAGGCATTGCCGCGCAGGCGCAGCTGAGCGCTCAGTTCATCGGTCAGGCGTTGCTGGCTGCGGTTGTCCTGCAGCTGCGCCGCCTGGGCGCGACGTTCGATCAGGGTGTGGTAGGAGTTGAGCTTGCGCTGCTGCTCGAGCCAGTGCTGCTGGCGCTGGCCGACCTGTTGCACCTGGGCATGCAGGCTCTGCCTCGCGCGGTCGATGGCGTCATCCAGCGAGCCGAGGAAGGCCTGGTAGTTGAGTAGGCTGGCTGGCTCCATGCCTTCCTGCATGGCCTGTTGCAGGCGCTGGCTGTACTCCTGCCGGTAGTGCAGCAGGGTGTCCAGCTGCGCCTGGGCCTGCTGCTGGCTGCGTCGTGCGCCCGCCAGGTGGCGGCCGGCGTTGTCGACCGCTTCGCGGGTCAGCTCGATCAGGGTGTCGAGTGCGGATGTGCGGGACATCGGATCACCTCTTGCTGTGCGTCATGCCCCGGGCACCAGGGCGGACAGTTGCTGCAGGGTTTCCTCGATGCCGGCGCGCTCGTCGATGCGCTGCTGGAGGAAGCGTTCCAGGCGCGGATATAGACTGACCGCCTGGTCGAGCTGTTGGTCGTGGCCGGCGACATAGGCGCCGACGCTGATCAGGTCGCGGTTGCGCTGGTAGCGCGACAGTGCCTGCTTGAACTGCTGGGCGCGGCGGCGCTGCTGCTCGCTGACGATGGCGGTCATCGCCCGGCTGATCGAGGCCTCGACGTCGATGGCCGGGTAGTGGCCACTCTCCGCCAGCTGGCGCGAGAGCACCACGTGACCGTCGAGAATCGCCCGTGCCGAGTCGGCGATCGGGTCCTGCTGATCGTCGCCCTCGCTGAGCACGGTATAGAAGGCGGTGATCGAGCCGCCGCCACGCGGGCCGTTGCCGGTCTTTTCCACCAGCTTGGGCAGCTTGGCGAACACCGAGGGCGGGTAGCCCTTGGTCGCCGGCGGTTCGCCGATGGCCAGGGCGATCTCGCGCTGGGCCATGGCGTAGCGGGTCAGCGAGTCCATGATCAGCAGCACGTCGCGGCCCTGGTCGCGGAAGTCCTCGGCCAGGCGGGTGGCGTAGGCGGCGCCCTGCAGGCGCTTGAGCGGCGAGGTGTCGGCCGGCGCGGCGACCACCACCGCGCGGCGGCGGCCTTCCGCACCGAGGATGTTGTCGATGAAGTCCTGCACCTCGCGACCGCGTTCGCCGATCAGGCCGACCACGATGACGTCGGCGCGGGTGTAGCGCGCCATCATGCCTAGCAGTACCGACTTGCCGACCCCCGAGCCGGCGAACAGGCCCATGCGCTGGCCGCGACCGACGCTGAGCAGGCCATTGATGGCGCGGATGCCGACATCGATCTGTTCCTCGATCGGCGCGCGGTTGAGCGGGTTGATCGACTCGGTGGCCAGCGGCGCGAAGTGGCAGCCTTCCGGCAGCGGCAAACCGTCGAGCGGCTGGCCGCCGCCGTCGAGGACCCGGCCGAGCAGTGCGGCGCCGAGCGGGAAGCGGCGTGCGCTGGCGCGCTCATCGGCGTTCTCGCCGAGGGAGAACACCCGTGCGCCGGGCAGCAGGCCGCTGATTTCCTCCAGAGGCATGAGGAACAACTTTTCCCCGGCAAAGCCGACCACCTCGGCCTCGGCGAAGCTGGCCGGCTGGCGCGCATCGCGGTGCCGCGACAACTCGATGCGGCACACGCCGCCCAGTGGCACATGCAGGCCGGTGGCTTCCAGCACCATGCCGGTGGCGCGGACGATCCGCCCGCTGGCGCGATAGTGCGGCACCGCAGCGATACGTGCAGTGACGCTACTCAGGGTTCGCTGCCAGTGTTGCTGGTGTGGATTGGCCTGCATGGGTTCAGGCTCCCATGTCCAGCGCGTCGGTATGGCTCTGCTGGCGGTGGCGGAGCTGGGCGACCAGTGCTTCCCAGCGGCGCTCGCGGGTGGCGTCCAGCTCGCCGCTGCTGGCTGCAACCCGGCAGCCACCGCGGGTCATCTCGCCGTCCGGCTGCAGACGCCAGCCGGCGGCTTCCAGCTCGTCGCCCAGGTGCGCCTTGACCAGCAGCAGGTCGGCCGGGTGCAGCCACAGCCGCGGCTGGCCGCTGAGTGCCGGCTCGCTGTGCAGCAGTTCGCGGACGATTTCGAGAATATGTTCGGGATGCACTTGCAGTGCCTCGCCGGCCAGCTGTCGACCCGTGACCAGGGCCAGCTCCACCAGCTGACCGGCGATCTGCTCGTCCAGCTCGCTCAGCGCTGCGCGGAACTGCGCGGCCAGGCCGAGCAGCGGCTGAAGGGTCTGTTGCAGTTGCTGCTGCAGTTCGGCCTCGCCGTTCTGGCGGCCTTCCTCGAGGCCGGCGGCATAGCCGGCGCTGCGGCCCTCCGCGAAACCTTCCTGGTAGCCCTGCTCGCGGGCCTGCTGCTGGGCCTGCTCGCGCAGCGCCTGCAGTTCCGCGTTGCGCTTGAACGCAGCCTGGCGCAGGGCTTCCTGACGCTGTGCCTCGCGCTGCTGGCGCATCGGCTCCTGCTGGCTGCCCAGCTCGTCCATTTGCCAGGGACGCCACTGCTCGCCGACGTGCGGCGGCTGTCGGCGGTCAGACATAGGAGTCGTCCCCGCCGCCGAGGACGATCTCGCCGCTGTCGGCCAGACGGCGGACGATCAGCAGGATGGCCTTCTGCTCGGCCTCGACCTGCGACACGCGGATCGGCCCGCGTGCCTCGAGGTCCTCGCGGAACAGCTGGGCCGCGCGTTGCGACATGTTGCGCAGGAACTTGTCGAGCAGCGCCGGCTCGGCACCCTTGAGGGCGACCACCAGCGAGTTGGTGTCGACTTCCTTGAGGATCATCTGGATGCCGCGATCGTCGACGTCCAGCAGGTTCTCGAACAGGAACATCTCGTCGAGGATCTTCTGCGCCAGCTCCTCGTTGTGCGCGCGCAGGGTCTCGATGGCCGCCTCTTCCTGATTGGAGTTGAGCAGGTTGAGGATCTCGGCAGCGGTGCGCACGCCGCCCATCTTGCTGCGCTTGAGGTTCTGGCCGTCGAGCATGCCGCCGAGTACCTCGGTCAGTTCCTGCAGCGCCGCCGGCTGCACGCCGTTGAAGGTGGCGATGCGCAGGACGATGTCGTTGCGCAGGCGATCCTCGAACAGTTGCAGGATGTCGGCGGCCTGCGGACGCTCGAGGTGGACGAGGATGGTGGCGATGATCTGCGGATGCTCGTCGCGGATCAGCTCGGCGACCATCGATGGCTCCATCAGGTTGAGCTTGTCGATGCCCGAACTGGTGCCGCTGGCGTCGAGGATGTCCTCGATCAGGGTCTCGGCGCGCTCGCTGCCCAGCGCCTTGGTCAGAACCGAGCGAATGTGGTCGCTGGACAGCAGGTTGATCGCCGCGTACTGCTCGGTCTCGTCGAAGAAATCGTCGAGCACCTGGCGCATTTCATCATGGGAGACCTGCTGCAGGCGGGCCATTTCCAGGCTGACGGTCTCGACATCCTGGGTGGACAGGTACTTGAATACTTCCGCCGCGCTGTCCTCGTCCAGGCTGAGCAGCAGGATTGCACTGCGTCGGGCGCCGCTCATCTCAATCATTTTTCTTCATCCAGCCACTGACGATCATGGCGATCAGGCGCGGGTCTTCCTGGGCCATTTCACGCAGGTGGGCCAGGTTGTGTTCATAGACTGCCGAGCGGCGACGCAGGCGGCGCTGTAGTTCGCCAGTGGCAGCGATGCTGGCCTCTTCGCTCGCGGCGGTTGGGGCTTCGCTGGTGGTTGCGGTAGCGCCGGCACCCTCGACGGCCTCCGTGGCGGCAGCAGCGACGACCGCTGGCGCATGGCGACGCAGCAGCGGGCGCAACAGCAACAGCCAGAGCAGCAGGGCGGCCAGGGCCACCAGCAGGTAACGGGCTATGGAGGTGGCCATCACGAAGAATTCCGGGGTCTGCCACCAGACGCTCTCCAGTACGACTTCCTGGGCCTCGGTGAACGGGCTGTTGACCACCTCCAGCGCATCGCCACGCTCGGCGGAGAAGCCGATGGCTTGGCGTACCAGGCGGTTGATCTGCGTCAGCTCCTCTGCGCTGAGCGCCTCGCGGGTCGGCTTGCCGTCGGCGTCGACGCCGCCACGGAAGTTGACCACCACGGCGGCGGTCAGCCGCTTGATGGTGCCGCGGCGCTGTTGCACATGCTCGACACTGCGGTCCACCTCGTAGTTGACGACGTTGTCGCGGCGCAGCGAGTTGCGCGGATCCGCTTCGGCCGCCGGTGCCGGCTCGGCGGTCTGGGCTGCGGCTCCTTTGGCGTCCGCAGCCTTGCCTGGCCTGGCGGCAGGAGCAGGGGGCGCCGGTGGTGCAGGCGGGGTGTTGGACAGCGCGCCGGGTACGCCGCGGGCCAGTTCGTCGCCGCCGGTGTAGTTCTCGCTCAGCTGCTGGCTGCGGATTGCTGCGTCGCCCGCCGTCTGGTTGGGCGCATAGCGCTCGGCGGTCTGTTCGCGGGTGGCGAAGTCGATTTCCGCTGCCACCTGGGCACGCACGTTTTGCGCACCGAGGATCGGGCTGAGGATGCGCTCGATGCGCCGCTGATAGGAGCTTTCGACCTCGTCGACGTAGCTCAGTTGGGTGCCATCGAGGTCGCGCCCGCTGTTGCCGGGCATGGACAGCAGGCGCCCGCTCTGGTCGACCACGGTGACCGCCTCGGCAGCCAGCTCCGGCACGCTGGAGCCGACCATGTGCACGATGGCATCGACCTGGCCTTCGCCGAGGCTGCGCCCAGGATGCAGGGTGAGCACCACCGAGGCGCTGGCCGGCTGGCGGTCGCGGACGAAGATCGACTGCTTGGCCATGGCCAGGTGTACGCGCGCCTTGGCCACCGGACCGAGCGACTCGATCGAGCGCGCCAGCTCGCCTTCGAGGCCGCGCTGGAAGTTGAGATGCTCGGCGAACTGGCTGACACCGAAGGCCTGCTTGTCCATCAGTTCGAAGCCGACATTGCCGGCCTGGGGTAGGCCCTGCTCGGCCAGTTGCAGGCGCAGGCTGTGCATCTGCTCGGCCGGCACCAGCAGCGCCGTGCCGCCATCGCTGAGACGATAAGGTACGGCGCGCTTGTCGAGTTCGGCGATGATGCGTCCGCCGTCGGCCTCGCTGAAGTTGGAATAGAGCACTCGGTAGTCAGGCGCCTGCGCCCACAGCAGCAGGGCGGCGATCACGGCGATCGCCGCCGCGCCGGCAATCAGCAGCGGCACCAGCGGGTTGCTGCGCAGCTGCGCCAGCAGGCGTTCGGGTGCGCTGCCACTCGGGTTGTCGGCCGAGCCGTTGGCAGTGCCCGGGATGGCCTTGCTCATGCGCTGCTCCGCTGGCCGGTCGGGGTCGGTACAAAGGGCATTGCGGTATCCGCTTGCTGAATCGGTCGCTAGGGGTCGCCGGACCCGGCCAGGGATGCCTTGGCGGCGCTGTGGCAGGGCAGGGCGGATCTATGATGAGTGCCATTATGCGGACGGCGCGCACGGCTAAAGGCCTGAAAAGCTGACGCTTTTGCCGTCAATTGGGCGCTTGCCCGGCAGTCGCGGATTGCTAGGCTTGCCAGCATTCCCATCCAGTGCCAACCGGAAGTCGTCGATGAGTGTTCCTGCCGTCCAGTCCGCCCTGCAACAGCTGCACACCCTAGCCACCCAGGCGGCCGGCCAGCCCGGCAATGCGCTGCAGACTTCGCTGGTTGCCGGGCAGGGCGGTTTCGCTGCCGAGCTGCGTGCCTCGGTCCAGCGCATCAACGAGCTGCAGCAGACCGCCAGCAACAAGGCCATCGCCCTGCAGTCCGGCGCGCCGGGCGTCGAGCTGGCCGATGTGATGGTCGACATGCAGAAGGCCGGCGTTGGCTTTCAGATGGGTGTGCAGGTGCGCAACCGCCTGCTGACCGCCTACAAGGACGTGATGAACATGCAGGTGTGAGGGCTGCATGTTCAGCGCTGCCGGTCGGGTCGGTACTTTTCATGTAGAGACTAAAGTCGGCCTGGTGGCGGCCGATATCAGGCTTAACAGCGTCGGATAGCCAGGCTCTCCGGCATCGCTTGAACATGGCGCGCTTGCGGCTGCGAAACGCGCTGCGCGGCGGAGTTGCAAAAGGGAATCCCATGGCCACCATTTCATCGCTGGGCGTCGGCTCAGGTCTCGACCTCGGCGGTCTGCTCGATCAGCTGGAAACGGCTGAGCGCATGAAGCTGGACCCGATCACCACGCAGAAGAAGGCCCAGCAGACCAAGCTGTCAGCCTACGGCCGCCTGAAAAGTTCGCTGACCAGCCTGCAGGCGGCGGCGAAGACTCTCAACTCCAGCAAGACCTTCCAGGGGGTCACCAGCAGCATCAGTGGCACCGGTGTGGCCGCGGCGGCGAAGAGTGACGCAGTGGTTGGTCGCTACGAGGTCAAGGTCACTGCGCTGGCCCAGGCGCAGAGCCTGGCGACTGACGGGGTGGCTGATCGCACGGCGGATCTGGGCGCGGGCACGCTGACGATCACCCAGGGCAGCGGTGATACCCTGAAGACCCTCACGGTCGATCTGGCGGCGGATGCCAGCTCGCTGGAAGACGTGCGCGACGCGATCAACAAGCAGGGTGGCGGGGTCAGCGCCAGCATCGTCAACGACGGCACTGCAGCGCCGCATCGTCTGGTGCTGACCTCGACGGCTACCGGCACCGATGCGCGAATGACGGTGAGCGGCACTGGGGGGCTGAGCGGTCTGCTTGGCTACGATTCCGCTACCCAGACCGGTGTGATGACCCAGACAGTGGCGGCGGCCAACGCCACCCTTAAGGTCAACGGCATTGACATCATCAGTCAGTCCAACGTGGTCGAGGGAGCGGTGCAGGGCGTCACCCTGTCGCTGACGGAGGAGGGCGGCACTCATGTGCTGTCGGTCGAGCGCGACAACGCGTCGATCAAGTCGGCGGTGACTGGCTTCGTGACGGCCTACAACTCGCTGCAGAGCACCATCTCAAGTCTGACCTCCTACAACGCCGACACCCAGGTGGCCGGCGACCTGCTCGGCGATGCCACCCTGCGCAGCGCGCAGAGCCAGTTGCGCAGCGTGCTCACCGGCACGCTGGGCGAGGGTGCGCTCACCCGCCTGGCCGACATCGGTATCGAGCTGGAGCTCAAGGGCACCCTCAAGCTCGACAGCGACAAGCTGGACAGTCTGGTCAGCGGCAACCTGTCGGCGCTGACCGATTTCTTCAGTGGCAGCAGTACAGAAGGCGGCATGGCTGGTCAGTTGGGTGCGGTACTGGACGGCATCCTCAAGGATGGCGGCGCCCTGTCCAATGTCACCAAGGGCGTCGAGAGCCGGGTCAAGTCGCTCGGCGAGCGCTACACACGGGTGGAGGAAACCATCTCCGCCACCGTCGAGCGCTACCGCAAGCAGTTCACCCAGCTCGACCTGATGCTCTCGGAAATGAACGCGACGACCAGCTACCTGACCCAGCAGTTCGACGCGCTGAACGCCCAGCTAAACGGCTGATAACAACCCAATCGCAGAGAGGGGAAGAAAATGGTCACCAGTACCATGCGTGGGGCGGCAGCCTATGCTCGCGTCGGTGTGGAAAGCAGCGTGATGTCGGCTACCCCGCATCGCTTGATCGGCATGCTGTTCGATGGCGCGCAGGCCTCGATCCGCGCGGCTCGCCTGCATATGCAGGGTGGCGATGTGGCGGAGAAGGGCAAGGCCATTTCCCGCGCCATCGACATCGTCAATCAGGGCCTGCTGGCTGCGCTCGACCACGAACGCGGCGGCGAGCTGGCGGGGCGCCTCGAACAGATCTATGACTATGTTGTTCGTCTGCTGCTGCAGGCCAATCTGCACAACGACGAGCAGCGTCTCGACGAGGCGGCCCGCCTGCTCGAGGACATTGGCTCGGCCTGGCGCGAGATCGGTCAGCAAGTGGACGGGTATTGATGATGGCCAGTCAAGCGAGCGTCATCGAGTGCTACCAGCAGCTGCTCCGCCAGTCGCAGCGCATGGTCGAGTTCGCCCGTCAGGGCGACTGGACCAATCTGGTGATGGAAAAGTCGCTGTACCTGGTCGAGCTGGAAAACGTGACCCAGTGCGAGCGCCGATTGGGGGTCGAGGGTGGTGACAAGCTGCGGCGAGCCTGCCTGCTCGAGCAGATCCTCGAGCTGGATGCGGAGATCCGCAGCTGTCTGCTCGCTCGGCGTGACGAACTCGGCCGGTTGATCGACGTGTCGCGCCGCCAGATCGAGCTGGGCCGGGCCTATCGCCCCGAGCTGCCGATGGGGCCGGATTTCGATGGAGGCTTCATGTGAGTGGCATCACGCCTGTACTGGATACCTTGCTGCATCAGGTGCTGGGCAGGCGTGTGGATATTCCCCTGCCCAAGGATCTGAACCAGCCGGCTGCTCCTGTGCTGCCGGTAGAAGGTGCGCGGCCGCTGCACAGCGACTCGCGCCTGGATGCGCGTAACCTGCCGCAGGCGCAGGTTGCCGTACGGCCTCAGCAGGCGGCCGCGGCGCAGGTCTCGTTGGTGCGTGATGCTGCACAGGGCGCGTCGTCAGTCGCTCCTGGCGGTGCTGCGGCACCCAGTTCGACCATCACCTCGTTCAGTGCCGCCGCGCGAGCGATCGCCGACCTGCTGCAACGCTTTCCGGTGCCGCCATCGGCCATTGCGCCAGCGGCGCCGTTGCTGGCTGAGGCGCCGCGCGAGGCGCCGGCAGCGACGCTGATCGCCACTCGCCTGCAGCAGAGTATCCAGCACAGTGGCTTGTTTTATGAGTCTCATGTCGCGCGCTGGTTTCGCGGCGAGTTTCCGCTGGAGGCGCTGCGCCGCGAACCGCAGATGCAGGCTGCTCCGCGCAGTGGCGAGTCGGCCACCCCGGCGACGTTGCAGGCCGGCGCGCCTGCATCTTCGTCGGGCGTCCAAGGCGCCGTTGCTCCGCCGCTGCCGCCGAGCGAACCGGCGCCAAAGTCGGATGTTATCGCTGCCGATAGTGCTGACATACTGGATGCCGGGGCGGCGGGGGCGCTGGCAACCCGTGCCGAAGTGGCGGGCTTGCCGCAGGAGTCGCTGTCCTCCTTGCTGCGCCAGCAGTTGGAGCTGTTGGCGCAGCCGCAGCTGCGTTGGGAGGGCAATGTCTGGGCTGGTGTGTTCATGGGGCTGAGCATCGAGGCGCCACCGCTGGCCGAGCGTCAGCTGGATGAGGAGGGTGAGGCTGCCGGGCGTGAGCAGACCTCCGAGGGCGAGTGGAGGGTGCGTCTGGGGCTGCGTCTGGCGGATCTTGGCGCCCTGGAGGCAGCCATCAGCCTGCAGGGCGAGCGCCTCGCGCTGACCCTGCAGACCGACTCCGTCAGTCTGCGCCGCTATTTCGAGGGCAGCCGTGCTGAGCTGCAGGCAAGCCTGGAGGCGTGTGGTTTCAGCTGTGTGCGCCTGCAGTTGCTCGAGGCGGACGCGGCGAAGGTGGAAGATGGCCGAGGATAGGCGCAATCGCCGTCAGGCTTTGGCGCTGGCCTACGGCGAGGGTGATGGCGCGCCGCGCCTGGTGGCCAAGGGCTATGGCGAGGTGGCCGAGCGGATCATCGCCGAGGCGCAGCGCCACGGGGTGCGCATCCACGACTCGCCGGAGTTGGTCGGTTTGCTGATGCAGCTCGACCTCGATGCGCAGATCCCGCCGCAGTTGTATCAGGTCGTGGCCGAGTTGCTCGCCTGGGTGGCGCGGTTGGAGTCGAGCGAGGAGTGACGTCAATTTGTTGATGTAGATCAGGGTCTTGCTGGCTAGGAAGTAAAAAAACCCTGTGTTGTATAGGTTTTTAGTTCGCCAGATTGGCGCCAAATAGTCGTTTTTCGCAGAATTTAGCGCATTATTGCGATTGTGTCGCATTTGTGCAGCTTGGGTGATGGCTTTTTTGTGCTACCTGGTTCACATTTTTGCATGTTAATCTTGCTCGGTGGCGAAACTTTAGCGTCAAGCGAGTGTCGTCCTGCCTGCGCAACATACTCCAAAAATAACTACCGCTGTCGGCGTCACAGACGCTGTCACGGATGTGTATAACTAAAAATCGCTAGGCGGCGTGCAGCCTAGATCTCGCCAGATCTGCAAGGAATATCCATGAGTGTCGATAGTCTGCTGGACGATATCCAGGAGCTGAATCTTTCCTATCTGCTGCTTGCGCAGAAGCTGCTGCGTGAGGATTCGGTGGCGGCGATGTTCCGGCTGAAACTCAATCAGAAAACAGCTGATCTGGTGGCTGCGCTGTCGCCCAAGCAGCTTGTGCAGTTGTCGCGTACTCGTCAGTTGCTGTGCCGCATGGTGCTGGATGACGCCGAGCAGCTGGCGCGCCTGACCCAGGGGCAGCGCGAGCAGGGGCTGGGTCAGATCCATGCTGCCCTGCTGATGTCTGCCGTCGCTCCTGCGGGTGTTTCGGCTGGTTGAACGGGCTTGTCATGACAGAAAAGAGTCTGCTGAATGAAATGCTGCAGGTGCAGCTAGCGATAGATCTGATCGAGCTGGGCGCGCGATTGCAGGTTCTCGAAACGGAAACCGACCTCAGTCGTGGTCGGCTCATCCGTCTGTACAAGGAAGTGCGCGGTGTATCACCGCCGAAAGGAATGCTGCCGTTTTCCACCGACTGGTTCATCACCTGGTTGCCGAACATCCATTCCTCGTTGTTCTACAACATCTACGAGAATCTGCTGAACAGCCACGGCTGCGAACGCATGGAAGCCTTCGTCAAGGCCTATCGCCTCTATCTCGAGCAGATCGGTCTTGCCGATGATGACGAGCTGGTGCTGGGTCTGACGCGCGCCTGGACCCTGGTGCGTTTCTTCGAGAGCGAGATGCTCGAGTTGGTGCGCTGCACCTGCTGCAGTGGCCGTTTTGTGGCTCATGCCCACGCGCCCAAGCGCGGCTATGTCTGTGGCATCTGCCAGCCACCGTCACGCGCCGGCAAGACCCGCAAGCAGCGCGAGGCCAGCCTGGAGGCGGCCGCGAGCGTGGGCGATGCATCCTTCGATGTGGGGCCCATGGCGGTCGGCCACTGCTGACTGCCTGTCCGGGGCGCCTCTCCGCGGCGCCCCGGATGCCTGGCTATGTGCACTCCGGTGCAATCCTCGCTATGCAGCTGGTCAGTACGACTTTCTGCCTGCGGCTGCACAAAAAACCTCAAGTATCACCAGCGCTTGCCGATAGCACTCAGGTCATCTCCTGATCTGAGCCAAGGAAGTGTTGTCGTGCTGATCGTGATCGGATTCGCCGTGGTCCTCATCTCCGTGTTCGGCGGCTACATGCTGTCCGGTGGTAGTCTCGGTCCGCTGTACCAGCCTACCGAGGTGTTGATCATCTGCGGTGCGGCACTGGGCGCATTCCTGGCCGCCAACCACGGCAAGGCGATCAAGGGCACCTTCAAGACTGCCTCCACCCTCAAGCGCAGCCTCAAGTACGACAAGGCGATGTACATGGAGGTGCTGGCCCTGCAGTACAAGCTGCTGGCCAAAGCGCGCCGCGACGGCATGCTGGCCATCGAGCGGGACATCGACAATCCGGCCGAAAGCGCGGTGTTCGCCGAGCACCCTCAGTTGCTCGACGATCCGATGATCATGAATTTCCTCACCGACTACCTGCGCCTGATGATCAGCGGCAACATGAGCGCCCACGAGCTCGACGAGCTGATGCTCCACGAGATCGAGTCGTTCGAGCACGAGGCGCACATGCCGGCCGATGCCCTGACCAAGGTCAGCGACGGCCTGCCGGCCTTCGGCATCGTCGCCGCCGTGATGGGCGTGGTGAAGACCTTGAGCATGGCCGCCGACGCGCCGCCGGATCAGATGGGCATGATGATCGCTCACGCGCTGGTCGGCACCTTCCTCGGCATCCTGCTGGCCTACGGGTTCGTTGCGCCGCTGGCCAGTCGCATCGGTCGCCAAGTGGCCGAGGCGGTGAAGATGCTGCAATGCCTGCGGGTGACCCTGCTGGCCAGCGTCAACGGCTATGCGCCGCAGATTGCCGTGGAGTTCGGGCGCAAGGCGCTGGATACCGTCGAGCGTCCCACGGCGGTCGAGCTTGAAGAGCACGTGCGCAACCAGAAACCGGCGGCGGCCACCAATGCGGAGGCCGCATGAGCGGCGACCGTCCGATCATCATAATCCGCCGCAAGAAGGCAGCGCATGGTCATCATGGCGGTGCATGGAAGATCGCCTTTGCCGACTTCATGACCGCGATGATGGCGTTCTTCCTGGTCATGTGGATTCTTGCCTCTTCCAGCAAGGAGACTCGCGTGGCGATCGGCGAATACTTCAGTACGCCGCTGCTGGTGGCGATGGCCGGCGGCGACAAGTCCAGTGCCAGCGACAGTGCGATCCCTGGTGGCGGCGACGACCCAAGCCATGTCGAGGGCGCCAAGGCGCGCATCGATGTGCGCGAAAGAACCCGTCCGAGCGACGAACAGGCTCGTCTGAAAAACCTGGAAAAGCGCATCGAGTCGGTGATCGAGGCCGATCCGGTGCTGCGCGAACTGCGCGCGCAGATCCGCATGGATCTGACCCCGGAGGGCCTGCGCATCCAGCTGGTGGATACCGAACAGCGGCCGATGTTCGAGGTCGGCAGCGCGCGGGTTGCCCCCTACATGCGCAGCCTGCTGCAGACCATCGCGCCACTGCTCAACGAGCTGCCCAACAGCATCCAGATTGTCGGCCATACCGACAGTCGCCCCTATCCTGGCGGCGCGGCCGGCTATGGCAACTGGGAGCTATCCAGCGAGCGCGCCAATGCCTCGCGCCGCGAGCTGGTCACTGCCGGCCTGGCGCTGGACAAGCTGCTGCGCGTGGCCGGCATGGCCGATCGCATCCCGTTCGACGGCGTCGGTCCGGGTGATCCGATGAACCGGCGCATCGCCGTGATCGTCCTCGACAAGCGCACCGCCGCGGCAATCATGCAGCAGAGCTCTTTTGCCCTCGATCCGGAAGAGGCTGTCGAGACCCTGCCTGCGGCAGCCGAACCTGCTGACGGTGCCTCGCCCGTGTCGCCCGCAATCGAACCCACCCTGAACCCTGAGTGAGTGCCCGCATGGATATCACCGATTTCTACGACACCTTCTTCGAAGAGGCCGCAGAACTGCTGGGCGACATGGAGCGTCACCTGCTGGAGCTGGATATCGAGGCTCCCGACAGTGAGCAGCTCAACGCCATCTTTCGCGCGGCGCACTCGATCAAGGGTGGGGCCGGCACCTTCGGCTTCGATGTGTTGCAGAAGACCACCCACATCTTCGAGAACCTGCTCGATCACCTGCGTCGCGGCGAATTGAAGCTGCGACGCGATATCGTCGACCTCTTTCTGGAAACCAAGGACATGCTGCAAGATCAGCTGGACGCCTACCGCAACAGCGCCGAGCCTGATGCCGAGGCCTTTGCGCGTATCTGTCAAACCCTGCAGCAACTGGCCCTGGAGGAGATCGGTCACTCGGCAGCCGCCCCGGCAGTACCGCCTGCTGCGCCGATGGTCGAGCCCGCACCGCAACCTGTCGTCGCTGCACCCGTCGAGAGCGCAGACACCGGAGAGGCGCGCCTGAGCGTGGCCCTGCTCGGTGTCAGCGAGAAGGACCGGCTGCTGCTGGTCGAGGAACTCAAGCAATTCGGTAGCATCCGCAGTCAGGGCGGCGATGTGCAGCGCTACGAGGTGGAGCTGCTGAGCAGTGAGGACGCCGACGACATCGAAGCGGTGATGTGCTTCATCGTCGAGCCCGAGCAGCTGGAAATCCGCGTGCTTGGCATTGCCGACAGCCCGGTTGCGGCCAGTGCAGCCGCGGAGCCGATCGCGCAGCCGCTGGCGGCAAGCGCTGTCCCGCAAGCCGCGGTTGCCGCCGCTATCCAGGCGGTGGCGACAGCCGCGCCGGCAGTGCCTGCCAGGGCGCCGTCAAGCAACCCGAGCCCGGCCAAGCCGGCTGCAGCGGCCAGTGCCGAAACCAGCAGCCTGCGCGTGCCGGTGGACAAGGTCGACCAGATCATCAACCTGGTCGGCGAGCTGGTCATTACCCAGTCGATGCTCGAGCAGACTGCCGGTCAGCTGGACGGCGCCGTACACAGCGAGCTGATCAACAGCATGAGCCTGCTCAAGCGCAATGCGCGCGACCTGCAGGAAGCGGTGATGTCGATCCGCATGGTGCAGATGGACTACGTGTTCAGCCGCTTCCCGCGTCAGGTGCGCGACTTGGCCGCCAAGCTGGGCAAGGATGTCGAGCTGGTCACCGAGGGCAAGTCCACTGAGCTGGACAAGAGTCTGGTCGAGCGGATCATCGATCCGCTGACCCACCTGGTACGCAACAGCCTCGATCACGGCATCGAATCGCCCGAGCAGCGCGAGGCTGCCGGCAAGTCGCGCACCGGCCGGCTGACCCTGTCCGCCCAGCATCAGGGCGGCAACATCCTGATCGAGGTCAGCGACGACGGTGCCGGTCTCAACCGCGACAAACTGCTGGCCAAGGCACGCAGTCAGGGCCTGGCTGTGACCGACAACATGCCGGACGACGAGGTCTGGCAGCTGATCTTCGCTCCCGGCTTCTCCACCGCCGAGCAGGTCAGCGACGTGTCCGGGCGCGGTGTGGGCATGGACGTGGTACGCCGCAACATCCAGTCCATGGGCGGCCATGTGCAGATCGTCTCGCGCTTCGGCCAGGGTACCCGCATCCGCATCGTCCTGCCGCTGACCCTGGCGATCCTCGACGGCATGTCGGTTCGCGTCGGCAAGGAAATCTTCATCCTGCCGCTCAGTGCGGTGATCGAATCGCTGCAACCGCGCAGCGAGGATCTCTACTCGATGGCCGGTACCGACCTACTGCTCAAGGTGCGCGACGAGTACCTGCCGGTGGTGGCACTGCATCAGGTGATGGATGTGGCCGCTGCGCGCACCGAGCCGACCGAATCGATCAGCGTGATCGTGCAGGGCGAGGGTCGCCGCTATGCGCTGCAGGTGGACGACCTGATCGGCCAGCAGCAGGTGGTGGTGAAGAACCTGGAAACCAACTACCGCCGGGTGCCGGGGATCTCCGCGGCAACCATTCTCGGCGATGGCAGCGTGGCGCTGATTCTCGATGTCGGCGACCTGCAACGCCTCAACCGTAGTCAATCCGCCGCGCGCGACCCGCGCAGCGCCGTTGCTCCCCTTCAGGAGGTTATCTAAATGTCCTTCAGCCATCCGTCCGACAGCACTGCCCTCGAGGCCCAGACCCGCGAATTCCTGGTGTTCTCGCTGGGTGACGAGGAATACGCCATCGACATCCTCAAGGCCCAGGAGATTCGCGGCTACGAGAACGTCACCCGGATCGCCAGTGCGCCGCCGTTCATCAAGGGCGTCACCAACTTGCGCGGCGTGATCGTTCCGATCGTCGACCTGCGCATCAAGTTCAACCTCGACCGCGTCGAGTACGACGGCCAGACCGTGGTCATTGTGGTCAACGTCTCCGGGCGAGTGGTCGGTGTGGTGGTCGACGGGGTGTCCGACGTGCTCAGCCTGACCCCGGAGCAGATCAAGCCGGCGCCGGAGTTCGGCTTGTCGCTGTCCTCCGACTACCTCAGCGGCCTGGCCAGTCTGGAGGATCGCATGCTGGTGCTGGTCGACATCGACCGCATGCTCACCAGCGAGGAAATGGCGCTGGTGGAGAAGACCGCCGCCTGAGTGGTGCGGTGAAGAAAGTGGTTGCCTCCCGTCTGCGATGCCTGTCGCTGTGGCGGGGCAGCCAAAGTTCAACCCCGGATTGCCGATAGAGGAAGTAGCGGTGGGGACGGTTAGTGACCGCTCGTCGGCAAGCCATAAGCGTAAATTATAAATTACGGGGTTTCATGGGATGCGAAATTTGACGACAAGCCAAAAACTGTGGGCAACCCTGATAGCGGCCTGGCTGGCCATGCTGGTGTTGATGTTCTGGAGCGCCTGGCTGACCCGCAGTGTTCTGTTCGAAGAACGCAAGGCCAAGGTGGAGAGCCAGATCGAGATCGCCCGCTCGGTGATCCGTGACGTAGCGGCCCAGGTCCAGCGCGGCGGCATGAGTCTGGAGGGCGGCCAGCTGTATGCCAGCGAACTGATCAAGAGCATGCGCTACGACGACGGCCGCGGCTATTTCTTCGTCTTCGACGACAGCTTTGTCGTCGCCCACCCGACGATCCCGGCCAGTACACCGGTTGAAGACTTCAAGGATGCCGACGGTCGCCAGCTGTTCGTCGAGATGGCCGAGGCGGTCAAGAAGGCCGGCGATCGTGCCTTCGTCGACTACCGTTGGGCGCATTCCAGTGGTGCCGAGTTGGAGAACAAGCGCTCCTACGTGCGCGCTTTCGAACCCTGGGGTTGGTACATCGGCACCGGCACCTACATTGCCGACATCAACCAGATGTTCATGAAACGACTGCTGCAGTCCGGTTTCGGCCTGCTGCTGGTCGGCCTGCCGCTGACCCTGCTGATGGGCTGGGTGATCCGCGACCTGCTGCGGCGCCTGGGCGGCGATCCGCGCTACGCAGTGGCCGTGGCCCGGCAGATTGCCGAGGGCGAGCTGAACCAGGCGCCGATACTGCAGCCGGGCGATACGCAGAGCTTGCTGGCCGAGATGAACCGGATGCGCGAGTCGCTCGCACGCACCATCGGCGACATCAGTCAGAGCGCCCATGAGGTGCAGGACGAGGCCCATGCGATCAGCTCCAGCAATGCCGAGCTGGCCGCGCGCACCGAGCAGCAGGCCGCGGCGCTGGCGGAAACTGCCTCGACCATGGAGCAACTGACCGCCACCGTGCGGCAAAACGCCGAGAGCGCCGACCAGGCTCGCCGTCTGGCCTCCAACTGTGCCGAAAATGCGCGCAAGGGCGGCACGGCCATGGAGCAGGTGGTAGACGCCATGCTGGCGATCCAGTCCAGCGCCAGTCAGATGTCGAGCATCGTCGACACCATCGACTCGATCGCTTTCCAGACCAACATCCTCGCCCTCAACGCCTCGGTCGAGGCGGCGCGGGCCGGCGAGCAGGGTCGCGGGTTTGCCGTCGTGGCTGGCGAGGTACGCAAGCTGGCCAGTCGCTCGGCCTCGGCGGCCCACGAGATCAAGGGGCTGATCGACGGCTCCGGCGGTCAGGTGCGCACCGGCAACGAACGGGTACGCCAGACCGGCGAAGTCATTCGCAGCATGGTGACCGACATGGGTCGCCTCAACACCCTGATCGGCGAGATCTCCTCTGCCTCGGCCGAGCAGAGCAGCGGCATCGAACAGATCAGCGTTGCGGTGGCGCAGATGGATCAGATGACCCAGCGCAACGCCGGCATGGTGCAGGACGGCGCGCATGCCGCGCAGCGTCTGAGCCAGCAGAGCGTGCGCCTGAATCAGCACGTGGTGCGCTTCGTGATCGACGATAGCAGTGGCGGCGAACGTTCACGTGTGCCGGCCAGTGAGCGCGGCAGCGCGTCGTTCGAGCGCCCGGCGCATGCCGAGCAGAGCGAGGCTGCCTGGGTTTGACGGGTTGATGGCGAGGCCTGCCCGCATGCGGCTGGCACCTGGGAAAGGAGAGCAAGGTGAAACTACTGAACAACATGACGGTTCGACTGAGCTGGAATCTGGTACTGGGGCTGTTTGCCGTACTGGTGTGCGTCCTGAGTGTCCTGGGGCTGTACAGCATGGGTTTCGCCGAGCAGACCATCGCGGGGCTCCAGCAGGGTGGCCAGTCGCAGGCTTTCGCCGATTTCGCCCTGGCGGTGCGCTGGGTGATCGCCCTGGTCCTATTGGTGTCGGCGTTGAGTATCGTCGCGGTGGTCTGGGGCGTGAACCGTAACGTGATCCGTCCGCTGCATCGGGTCGTGGCGCATTGCGAGCAGATCGCCTCCGGCAACCTCGCCGAGTCCATCGAATCCGGCAGCACCAACGAGATCGGTCAGTTGTTCACCTCGCTGGCCCATATCCAGCAGCGCCTGGCGGCCACCGTCGGCACCGTGCGCGACAGCAGCCAGCTGATCCACGACGGTGCCCAGGAAATTGCCGAGGGCAACCGCAACTTGTCCTCGCGCACCATCGAGCAGGCCGCCTCACTGGAGGACACTGCCTCGAGCATGGAGCAACTGACCGCCACCGTCGGCCAGAACGCCGACAACGCGCGCCAGGCAAGCCAACTGGCGGCTACCGCCGCACGCGCCGCACAGCGCGGCGGTGAGGTGGTCAACGAGGTGGTCAGCACCATGGGCGAGATCAGCAGCAGCTCGCACAAGGTTGCCGAAATCATCAAGTTGATCGACTCGATCGCCTTCCAGACCAACATCCTTGCCCTCAACGCCTCGGTCGAAGCGGCTCGGGCCGGCGAGCAGGGGCGCGGTTTCGCGGTGGTGGCCGGTGAGGTGCGCAGCCTGGCCAGCCGTAGCGCCGACGCAGCCAAGGACATCCGCACGCTGATCGGCGAGTCGGTGGCGCGGGTCGAGACCGGCAGCAGCCTGGTCGGCCAGGCCGGCAGCGCCATGGAGGAAATCGTCGAGGCGGTGCAGAAGGTCGCCGACATCATGGACGAGATCGCCGCCGCCTCGCAGGAGCAGAGCAACGGCATCGGCCTGGTCAATCGGGCGGTGACGCAGATGGATCAGGTGACCCAGCAGAACGCCGGCCTGGTGCAGGACTCCGCCCGTTCGGCGGGCGAACTGGTAGTCGAGGCCCAGCGCCTGCGCGAGGCGGTGGAGGCGTTCCACATCGCCCATGAGCAGGCACATCGCCCGGCAGCGCGACTGCCGGTAGCCGATTCCTGGGCCAGGCAACAGTACGAGAGTGCCGAGCGTGAAGTGAGCGTGAAGGTTCGTCCTGCCGCGCCGCAAGCCGCAGCCAAACCGTCGAATGCGGATGATGACTGGCAGACGTTCTAACCCGAAAACAGCCTTGACAGCCCCACAAGAATAAAAAGCCTGTCACACCCATGGAGAATCAGTATGCGCAACAACCAGCCGGTCACGCAGCGCGAGTATGAGTTGGCGGATGACACCTTCCTGATTTCGCGTACCGATCTCCAGGGCAGGATCACCTACGCCAACCCGACCTTTATCCGGGTCAGTGGATACTCCTGGGAGGAGTTGCGTGGCGCCAACCACAATCTGGTGCGCCATCCTGACATGCCGCCGGTAGCCTTCGCCAACCTGTGGGAGACCATCAAGGACGGCCATTCCTGGAACGGTCTGGTGATGAACCGGCGCAAGAACGGCGACCATTATTGGGTGCGCGCCAACGTCACGCCGACCATGGAGGATGGTCAGGTGGTCGGCTATACCTCGATTCGCCGCAAGGCCACCCGCAGCGAGGTAGAAACGGCCAGCGAGGCCTACCGGCTGATTCGCGAAGGGCGCGGCAATCAGTTCGGGCTCAATCGCGGCAGCCTGGTGCGCCGCGGTCCGGGTGGCTGGCTGTCACGCCTGCAGACTTCCTCCATGCGCTTTCGCTTCACCGTGATCCAGCTGATTGCCGTGCTGATGGTGGCCGGCAATAGCGTGTCCGGGGTGACCAAGTATCTCGAGGGTGGCGCCGGCCTGGAGATGATGGCGGAAGCGGTGATGGCCGTGCTCGGTGTGCTGTTGCTGGTCATGACCCACCGCGCAGGACGGGTATTGCTGCGTGGTCTCGAGGCATCGGCCGACTACATGGCGCAATTGGCCGCGGGCAATCTCGATGTCCACCTGAGTCACAGCCGGATCAGCGAGATCGGCCTGCTGATGCGCTTTCAGGAGGCCCTGCGCAGAAGCGTGCGCGGTATCTCGATCGACGTGAACAACAGTGTTGCCTCGTTGGCGGTTGCGGTGGAGGACATCTCCCGCGGCAACGAGGAGTTGTCCTCGCGTACCGAGCAGCAGGCCGCCTCGCTGCAGCAGACCGCGGCGAGCATGGAAGAGCTGACCGCCACCGTACAGCAGAACGCCGGCAATGCTCGGCATGCCAGCCAACTGGCCGGCGATGCGTCGAGCACGGTGCGCGAGAGTGGCGAGGTGATGGGGCAGGTTGTCGGCACCATGGGTCAGATCACCGCGACCTCGCGCAAGATGACCGAGATCATCAACGTGATCGATTCGATTGCCTTCCAGACCAACATCCTCGCCCTCAATGCCTCGGTCGAGGCGGCGCGCGCCGGCGAACAGGGTCGAGGCTTTGCCGTGGTGGCCAGCGAGGTGCGCAACCTGGCCAGCCGTTCGGCCGAGGCCTCGAAGGAAATTCGCGAACTGATCGTCAGCTCCTCGCGACAGATCGACGAGGGCGCCCAGTTGGTCCTGCGCGCCGAGCAGAGCATCGAAGGTGTAGTCGCAGCGGTGACCAAGGTCAACGACATCATGGGTGAGATCGCCGCTGCCTCGGACGAGCAGAGCGGCGGCATCGCCCAGGTCAACCAGGCCGTGGCGCAGATGGACGACGTGACCCAGCGCAATGCCGGCTTGGTGCAGCGTGCGGCACAGGCGTCGGCCGATCTCGAAGGTCACCTGGCCGATGCTCTGCGCACCATGGGGGTATTCAAGATGGATGGTCAGCAGGTGGCCTTGGCTCCGGCGCAGCGCTCGGTGTCGGCAACAACTCCACCCCAACCGCACAACAACAAGGCGGCGAAGCGTCCAGACGCTCGTCCGGTCGAGGAGTGGAGTGATTTCTAAGATTTTGATCTAAAGAGAGATTTTCACATGGAAAGTCTTTGCTTGCGATTTACTGCAGACCGCTACGGGGTCTCGCCACCCCGGTCTGTCGATACATAACAACGCCGGCAAGAAGCCGGTCTGCCTGATGTGCGGAGCAAGTCTGTATGCGTAACAACCAGCCGGTAACCCAGCGCGAGTACGAACTGAAGGAAGACGATTTCCTGATTTCGCGTACCGACCTCAAGGGTCGCATCGTGTATGCCAACCCGGCCTTCATCACTGTCAGCGGCTACTCGTGGGAAGAACTGCATGGCGCCAACCACAACCTGGTGCGCCACCCGGACATGCCGCCGGTGGCCTTTGCCAATCTGTGGGAAACCATCCAGCAGGGCCATGCCTGGAACGGCCTGGTGATGAACCGGCGCAAGAGCGGCGATCATTACTGGGTTCTCGCCAACGTCACGCCGACCATCGAGGAGGGACGCGTGGTCGGCTATACCTCGGTGCGCTCGAAGCCGTCTCGAGCCGAGGTCGATGCGGCTACTCTGGCCTACAGGAGCATCCGCGAGGGGCGCGGCAAGCATCTGGGCCTCGACCGCGGTCGCTTGGTCCGCCGTGGGCCGCGCGGCTGGCTGCAACGCCTGCGGCCGGACTCCCTGCGGGCGCGAGTGTGGCTGCTCATGCTCGCCTCGGTGCTCCTGCTGATCGACAACGGCTTCGAACTGGCCGTGGCGCTGATGAGCGGCGCGAGCCTGGGCGTCACCCTCGAAGCCGGCGTCTTGACCCTGATCTGCCTGTCGATGATGGTCATGATGCTGCGCACCTGCGGTAGCCTGCAGCGCTCCCTGCACCGTTCTGTCGACTACATGGCGCAGCTGGCCGCTGGCAACCTGGATGCCCAGCCGGCCCAGGGGCATCTCACCGAGATGGCCGAGCTGATCCGCTTCCAGGGCGCGATTCGCAACAGCGTGACCAGCATCGCTCGCGACGTGAATCAGAGCGTCAACTCGCTGTCGCTCGCGGTGGAGGGGATTAGCCATGGCAACACCGAGCTGTCTGCCCGCACCGAGCAGCAGGCCGCCTCGCTGCAGCAAACCGCGGCGAGCATGGATGAGCTGACCGCCACCGTGCAGCAAAACGCCGGCAATGCCCGACATGCCAGCCAGCTGGCCGGCGATGCATCCGGCACCGTGCGTGAAAGTGGTGAGGTGATGGGGCAGGTGGTCGGCACCATGGGCCAGATCACTGCCACCTCGCGCAAGATGACCGAGATCATCAACGTCATCGATTCGATTGCCTTCCAGACCAACATCCTCGCCCTCAATGCCTCGGTCGAGGCGGCGCGCGCCGGCGATCAGGGCCGCGGCTTTGCCGTGGTGGCCAGCGAGGTGCGCAACCTGGCCAGCCGTTCGGCCGAGGCCTCGAAGGAGATCCGCGGGCTGATCGTCAGCTCCTCGCGACAGATCGACGAGGGTGCTCAACTGGTGCAGCGCGCCGAGCAAAGCATCGAGGGCGTGGTCGCGGCGGTGACCAAGGTCAACGACATCATGGGTGAAATCGCGGCTGCCTCGGATGAGCAGAGCGGTGGCATCGCCCAGGTCAACCAGGCCGTGGCGCAGATGGATGACGTCACCCAGCGCAATGCCGGTCTGGTGCAGACGGCGGCGCGTGCGTCGGCCGATCTCGAAGGTCACCTGGCCGATGCCCTGCGCACCATGGGGGTGTTCCGGCTGCGCAATACGCAGGCAGCTGGGCACTCCACCGCTCCGCGCCGCGAGCGCGGCGTCGAGTTGCGCAGTCCGGCGGCTGCCACTCCAGTATCCAGCAATCCGTCAGCGCGTCGCGAAGCCCGCGCTGTCGAGGAGTGGAGCGAGTTTTGACCACTACAGGGAATAGGTCTGGAGCATACCGATGAACGCCGACGTCGCTGCGGGAATTGCCTTTGGACATGATCTGAACCTGACCGATGCGGATTTTCGCCGCATCTGCCAGCTGATCTACGAACGAGCTGGCATCGTTCTGACCGACAACAAGCGCGAGATGGTCTACAGCCGTCTGGCCAAGCGACTACGCCTGCACGGCATGAGTGATTTCGGTGAGTACCTCGAGCGTCTCGCGCGCCAGCCCGGCGCGCGGGAGTGGGAGGCGTTCACCAATGCGCTGACCACCAACCTGACTGCGTTCTTCCGCGAGGCGCATCACTTCCCGCTGCTGGCCGCCCATGTCGCCGGCCGGCGCGAGCCGGTGCGCGTCTGGTGTGCCGCAGCTTCTACTGGCGAGGAGCCGTACTCGATTGCCATGACCCTGTGCGAGGCACTCGGTCCGCAACTGGCCAGTCAGTCGCGGGTCATCGCCACGGATATCGACACCGATGCCCTGGCCAAGGCCAGGACCGGTGTCTATCCGCTCAAGCAGGTGCTGGAAATGGGCGAGGAGCGGGCGCGCCGCTTCTTCCTGCGCGGCAGTGGCGAGCGCGTCGGCCTGGCGCGGGCACGCCAGGAGTTGATGGGCATGGTCGAGTTTCATCAGCTGAACCTGCATGACGCCCAGTGGAAGATCAGTGGGCCGTTCGACGCGATCTTCTGCCGAAACATCATGATTTATTTCGACAAGCCGAGTCAGGCGAAGATCCTCAAGCACTTCGTCTCCTATCTGAAGCCGGATGGCCTGCTGATCACCGGGCATTCGGAAAGTTTTTCCTATATCAGCGACGACTTCGTGCTGCGCGGGCAGACGGTGTACACCCTGAGCAGCGCTGCCAGGCCTAAAGACTGAAGCGGTGCGGCCGATAAGACCTGATATGCCGATGAAAAATACATCGCGGCTGCCTGCCGAGGGCAGCTTTGCCCTCTCACACATGGCTGGGCGAGGGGAGCAGTCCCCGGGCTGGCCAGTGAACAGAACGCGAAGGAGAGCAGCTTGAGTGTTCCCAAGATCAAGGTCCTGTGTGTCGACGATTCGGCGCTGATACGTGACCTGCTGCGCGAGATCGTCAACTCGCAGCCGGACATGGAGGTGGTGGCGGTGGCCGCCGATCCGCTGGTGGCGCGCGATCTGATCAAGCAGCACAACCCCGACGTGCTGACCCTGGACGTGGAAATGCCGCGTATGGACGGCCTCGACTTCCTTGACCGCCTGATGCGCCTGCGGCCGATGCCGGTACTGATGGTGTCGTCGCTGACCCAGGCCGGCTCGGAAGTCACCCTGCGCGCGCTGGAACTGGGTGCGCTGGATTTCATCGCCAAGCCGCAGATGGGGATCCGCCACGGCATGCTCGACTACAGCGAGCTGATCGCCGACAAGATCCGCGCCGCCGCCCGCTCGCGCCCCCGTCAGGCTGCGCCCTCCAGTGCGCCGCGTCCGGCGGTGCTCACGGCGCCGCTGATCTCCAGCGAGAAGTTGGTGATCATCGGCGCTTCCACCGGCGGCACCGAGGCGATTCGCGCGGTACTCGAGCCGCTGCCGGCCAACAGCCCGGCGATCCTCATCGCCCAGCACATGCCGGGTGGCTTCACCAAGTCTTTCGCCGAGCGGCTGGACCGGTTGTGCAATATCGCCGTCAAGGAGGCCGAGGACGGCGAACGCATCCTGCCGGGGCATGCCTACATCGCCCCGGGCACTGCACACCTCAAGCTGGTACGCAGCGGTGCCAACTATGTCGCCCGCCTGGATGACGGTCCGCCGGTCAACCGTCACCGTCCTTCGGTGGACGTGCTGTTCCGTTCGGCGGCGGAATGTGCCGGGCGCAACGCCATCGGTGCGTTGCTCACCGGCATGGGCAAGGACGGAGCCCGTGGCCTGCTGGAAATGCGCCAGGCCGGCGCCTTTACCTTCGCGCAGGACGAGGCCAGTTGCGTGGTGTTCGGCATGCCGCGCGAGGGTATAGCCCTGGGCGGGGCATGCGAAGTGGTTTCCCTCGACCAGATGGCCGAGCGGATTCTCAAGCAGGTGGCCGCCTCCGGGCGGGCACAGCGTGTTTGAGTCATTCGAAAAAAAATAACAAGGTCCAGCCATGCAGAGTTTTCTCAATCGTATAAGTATCAAGGGTGCCCTCACTGCCACACTGGTGCTGTTTGCCGTATTGCTGGTCGTGATGAGTGCGCTGGGTTACACCGGTGGTGTGAAAGGGCTGACTACCGTTCTGGAGATCGACCGGGTGGCTGTGCGCCAGGTCGACCTGGTCAACCAGGCGAATATCGAGCGCCTGAAGATAATCGTCAGCGCCGATGCCTACAGCGAGGCCCTGCGGGCCAAACGTTTCGCCAGTGAAGGCGACAAGGGCGTCAAGCTGCAGTCGATGCGTGTCAGCTCGGGCAGTGCGCGTGAAATGTACGAGGCATATCGCGAGGTGCCCGAGGGCGCGCCGGAGAAGCCGCTGATCGACGCGTTGGCAGCCGCTTTCGCACCGTTGCTGGATCTTCTCGATCAGCAGATCCAGGCCCTCGAGGAGGGCGATCTGCAAGGCTATGCCAGGCTCAATGAGCAGCAGGCGTCTATGGCCAGCGGCTACGAAGATGCGTTGCGGCTCTATCTCAACCACAATGCTGAGAAGATGGACGGCCTGCTCGCGGACTACGAAGACATGCACCGTATGTTCAGTATGATCGCGCTGGGCCTGCTCGGCGCGGCGCTGGCTATCCTGATCGCGGTGCGCTACGGCCTGCAACGGGTGATCGTCCAGCCGCTGGCGGAGGCCGCCGGCCACCTGCAGCGTCTGGCCAAGGCCGACCTGTCGCAGCCGATCGAGATCCGCTCCCGTAATGAAGTGGGCCAGCTGCTGGCGGCCATGCGCGACATGCAGGAAAGCCTGGCCAGAATCGTGGGCAGCGTGCGGGAAGGCAGCAGCTCGATCCTCGTGGGGGCCCAGCAGATCGCCGGCGGCAACGCCGATCTTTCTTCGCGTACCGAGCAACAGGCGGCCTCGCTGGAGGAAACTGCGGCGAGCATGGAGCAGTTGACTGCCACCGTGAAACAGAATGCCGACAACGCGCGGCAAGCCAGTGCGCTGGCCAACGACGCGTCGAGTACCGCCGGTGAGGGGCGCGAAGTGGTCGGGCGAGTCGTCGAGACCATGCAGCAGATTACCGACAGCTCGCAACAGATCGCCAACATCATCGGAGTGATCGACTCGATCGCTTTCCAGACCAATATCCTGGCACTGAACGCCTCGGTCGAGGCCGCGCGCGCTGGCGACCAGGGGCGCGGTTTTGCCGTGGTGGCTGGCGAAGTGCGCAATCTGGCCGGACGCTGTGCCGAGGCGGCGCGTGAAATCAAGGCGCTGATCGAGGACTCGACGCGCCGAGTGCGAGACGGCTCGCAGCTGGTCGACCAGGCCGGCAAGACCATCGGCGAGGTGGTCGGCGCGGTACGCCGGGTCACTGACATCATCGACGAAATTTCCGCAGCTTCCCAGGAGCAGAGCGCCGGCATCGCCCAGGTCAACACCGCCATCGCGCAGATGGACGAAGTCACCCAGCAGAACGCCGCGCTGGTGCAGGAGGCTTCCGCTGCCTCCGCCTCCCTGGCCGATCAGGCTCACAATCTGGAGGGTGCGGTGGAAGTGTTCCGCCTGTCCGGTGAGACGTCCCGCCAGATGGCTGCGCCGCGCGCCGATGCTGGCGCGCGCGGCCTGTCGCCCCGGCCGCCGCAGGTGCAGGCCGAGGCGCAGCGCAAGCGTCCCGTTGCGGCCGCCGAGGAGCAGTGGGAGTCGTTTTGAGTCGCGGGGCTGCTGCCCTGCAACCGGTTGATAACGAGGGCGCCTGGCACGCCCTCCCTACATGCCCTGCGGGGCTGCCGATCATTTACCTGCCATCCAGATCGAGAGGATACAAATGGCCGACAAGAACATGAGCATGCTGGTTGTGGACGACTTTCCGACCATGCGTCGGATCGTGCGGAGTTTGCTCAAGGAGCTGGGCTTCACCAACGTGGAGGAAGCCGAGGACGGCCAGGATGCCCTCAACAAGCTGCGCTCGGGCAAGTTCGAGTTCGTGGTGTCCGACTGGAACATGCCCAACCTCGATGGTCTGGACATGCTCAAGCAGATCCGTGCCGACGACAACCTCAAGCACCTGCCGGTGCTGATGGTGACCGCTGAGGCGAAGAAGGAAAACATCATCGCGGCGGCTCAGGCCGGAGCCAACGGCTATGTCGTCAAGCCGTTCACTGCGGCGATCCTGGAAGAAAAACTGAACAAGATCTTTGAGAAGCTGGGCAAATAATGAACGCCCCGAGGAGACAGGCTCATGAGCGGTGACGCGAAGCAAGCGGCAAGCAACTGGGACGTTGCCCCGGACGAACTGATTCAGCGCATCGGTCAGCTGACGCGCATGCTGCGTGACAGCATGCGCGAGCTCGGTTTGGACAAGGAGATCGAGAAGGCGGCCGAGGCGATTCCCGACGCCCGCGATCGCCTCACCTATGTGGCGTCGATGACCGAGCAGGCTGCCGAGCGGGCGCTCAACGCCATCGACCGCGCCCAGCCGCTGCAGGATGGCCTGGCGCAGGGTGCCGGCGAACTGGACAAGCGTTGGCAGGCCTGGTTTGAAAACCCCATCGAACTGGATCAGGCGCGCGAGCTGGTCGGCGACACCCGTGCCTATCTGGCCGAAGTGCCGCGTCAGACTCAGGCGACCCAGCGCGAGCTGATGGAAATCCTCATGGCGCAGGATTTCCAGGATCTCACCGGCCAGGTCATCAAGAAGATGAACGAGGTGATCCGCGAGATCGAGCACCAGCTGATCCAGGTACTGATCGAGAGCGTTCCGGAGGGCAGCGAGGCGATCATCCTCAAGCGTCTGGCCGAGAGCGAGTGGGAGCCGGAGAAGCCGAAGAGCCTGCTCAACGGCCCGCAGATCAAGCCGACCGCCGGCGACGCGGTGGTCAATCAGGATCAGGTCGACGATCTGCTCGACCAGCTGGGGTTCTGAAGTCTGGAGTGCCGCACCGGCACTCCCGGTGACTTTCGTCCATATGGCAGGGTGTGCGCCGCCAGGCGTGCGGCGCCCGGAGGGCTTCGCCGGTTCGAGCCGCTGGCCAGCTCACCTGCCGGCCAGTCACCTCAAGAGAGCTGGCTCTCCATGACCTTCGGCAGGAGGCGCCTCGGCGGCGTGGTGGAGTGGAACAGCTGGAAACAGTTCTTGCCAGCGTATTTCGCCCGGTACATGGCCTGGTCGGCCTGCTGCAGCAACTGCTCGGCATCGACGCCTGGCTGTGGATAGAAGGTGGCACCAATGCTGGCGGAAACCTGCAGGGCCACCCCGGTGGCCATGATGGGCTCTGCGACCGCGCGCAGCAGCCGTTCCAGTACGCTCTCGCAGTCCTGGGTGCGCTCCAGCCCCGCCAGTATGGCGACGAATTCGTCGCCCCCGATGCGCGCCAGGGTATCGATCTCGCGCAGGCCTGCCTTCATGCGTTGCGCGACGATGGCCAGGAGTTCGTCGCCGGCGTCGTGGCCATGGCTGTCGTTGACTTCCTTGAAGCCGTCGAGGTCCAGATAGATCACCGCCAGATGCTGGCGGTTCCGGTCTGCCATCGCCATTGCCTGCTGCATGCGGTCGGCGAGCAGCAGACGGTTCGGCAGGCCGGTCAGGGCGTCGTGGTAGGCGATGTGCTCAAGCTGCTTCTGCCGTGCCTTCATCGGCGTGATGTCGTTGAACAGCGCCACGTAGTTCTGTATCGCGCCCGTGTCTTCCTTGACCGCACTGATCGTCAGCAGTGCCACATAGATCTCGCCGCTTTTGTGGCGGTTCCAGGTCTCGCCGGACCAGTGGCCGGTGTCTGCGGCGGCCTGGCGCAGCGTCTGGAAGAATGCCTCGGGTTGGCGTCCGGCATGCAGTAGCCACGCAGGCCGGCCCAAGGCTTCTTGCCGGCTGTAGCCGGTGATCTGGGTGAAGGGTTGGTTGGCGTCGAGAATGAAGCCGGCACTGTCGGTAATGATGATGCCTTCGCGTGCGTGGCTGAACACGCTGGCCGCCAGTTGCAGGCGGACTTCCGTTTCCTTGCGTGCGGTGATGTCCTGGTGCGTACCGGACATCCGCAGGGGCCTGTCGTCGGCGTCCCACTCGAGGACGCGGCCGCGGTCCAGCACCCAGACCCAGCGGCCGTCCTTGTGACGCATGCGGACCTCGCATTCGTAGAGGTCGCTTTCCTGGCGAAAGCCGCGCTCCAGCTCTGCGTCGGAGCGCTTCAGGTCGTCGGGGTGGACGAGTCGTCTCCAGGTGTCGACGCGAATCGGCGACAGGTCGTCGAGCGTATGGCCGACGATTTCCGCCCAGCGCGCGTTGCATATGATGTTGCCGGTTGCAACGTCCCATTCCCAGGTGCCGATGTTGGTGCCCCAGATCACCCCGGCCAGGCGCTCGCTGAGCCCGCGGAACTCGCGCTGGCTCTCGCGCAGCGAGGTGGTCATTTCATCTGCGATCAGGTCGGCCCGGCGTCGGGTGTTGATCAGCGCCCAGGTGAGGCCGCACAACAGCAGGCTGATGATGAAGACGGCGGCGAACTCTGCCCAGGGCGGAGCGAGCCGGGTGCTGGCGTCGAAGCTGCGCAGGGCGCTGTAGCGCAACGTCCAGGTGCGCCCGCCTTCGAGCTGCAGACGAGCGAGCTTGGCGAAGCGCGGCGGTTCATCGCGTCGGTCGGCCGAGCCCCGGCTGTCGTACAGCAGCGTTGCGGCGTCCAGGCGCTCCGCGCTATCGAAGATCTCCAGATCGATGCTCGCCAGCCGATCTTTGAGTATGGCCTCGATCATGTCGCTCATCCGGTAGGGGCTGTAGGTCCAGCCGAGCAGGACCTCGCGGCGCTGCCGGACCGTCCTGGGGAACACGCCCTGCGCATACACCGGGTAGTAGGCGAGGATGCCGGCCTGGATGTCCTGGTCGGTTTCCTGCATCAGAGTGACCTTGCCGGAAAAGGCCACCGCGCCGGTGTCGCGAGCCCGCTCCATGGCGGCGCGGCGGACCGGTTCGGACAACATGTCGTAACCGAAGGCGCGCAGGTTGCGCCCGCTGAAAGGTTCGAGATAGACGATGCTGCTGTAGGACTCCCGCTTACCCGCAGGGGTGACCCGATAGTCCGGGAAGCCCTGGCCGCGGACGGTCTGCTGGTGAGCGTCGAGATTTGCGGCGGGGATGTACTGGCTGTAGCCGACGCCTTGGATGCCCCCGTAGACCTGATCGAGGTTCAGCTGTTCGACATAGCGTTTCCAGCCTGCCCGGGTCACCTCGCCCGATGCCGAGAACAGTCCGGCAGCGCCGTGCAGCGTCTGGGCATAGGCGCTCATGTGCCAGTGGATGGCGGCCGTCATGCCCGTGGTTTCCGCCTCGAAGTGGTCATGCAAGGTCTGCTCGTGGCGCAGGTGCAGTTGGTTGAGGATCAGGCTGAGGCAGGCGATGGCCAGCAGCAGAACCAGCAGGGCGGGCAGGAAGCGCTGGCGAACGGGGTGGGAGACGATTTTATTGTTATCTCTGGTCAATCTTCGGGCGTCCTTTCCGGGGTGAAGCAGGCTGGTATGAGCCAACAGGCTCGACCATGCGGGGTGGAGTCGGCGTCGGTCGCTGAATTTGTGATGGAATTATGGCATCAAGCCATTGATGTTAATAGGAATTATGGATTTTGACGGGTTTCCGTCGGTCCTCTTGGAGTGGTTGTCCGGCGCGCCGATCTCGCCCGCCGCTCGATAAGCCGGCGAATCCTCACGCTGTTTCTCCGATTGGCGGAAGGCGTTCGGCTGCACAATGCCTTTTTGCCCGTATGAGTCGCCGCAGGCGCGCACAAGGCCATGGCTGACGACAGCAGCGATCAGGACGACAAGACAGAAGCGGCGACACCCCGGCGCTTGGAAAAGGCTCGCGAAGACGGGCAGGTCGCCCGTTCCCGCGAATTGAGCACCTTCCTGCTGCTGCTCGGCGGTGTGGGCGGGCTGTGGGCGATGGGCAGTACGCTCTACGCCCAGCTTGGCCTGGTCATGGAGCAGTCGTTCCTGTTCGAGCGCAACGTGGCGTTCGATCCGGCGGTGATGGTCGCCCACTTCACCGGCTTGGCGCAGCACAGCCTGTTCGCCCTGCTGCCGCTGTTCATCCTGCTGCTGCTGATTGCCCTGGTGTCGCCCATGCTGCTGGGGGGCTGGCTACTGTCGGCCAAGTCGCTGGCCCCGCAGTTTTCCCGCCTCAACCCGATCAAGGGACTCGCGCGGCTGTTTTCCACCCACGCGCTGGCCGAGCTGGGCAAGGCGATCGCCAAGTCGCTGCTGGTCGGCGCGGTGGCGGTGCAGTTCATCTCCAGCCATGTCGGCGAGATGATGGCGCTGATGAACCAGCCGCTGTCCCAGGCGCTGGCCAATGCGCTGAGTCTGGCGGCACAGGCCTGCGCCATGATCGTGCTGACCCTGGTGGTGGTGATCGGTATCGACGTGCCCTACCAGCTGTGGAGCCATGCCAAGAAGCTGCGCATGAGCAAGGAAGACCTGCGCCAGGAGCACAAGGAGTCCGAGGGTGATCCGCACGTCAAGGGGCGCATCCGCGCCCAGCAGCAGGCGGTGGCGCGGCGGCGGATGATGAGCAAGGTGCCGACCGCCGACGTGATCGTCACTAACCCGACCCACTATGCCGTGGCGCTGGCCTACGAGGACGGCAGCATGGGCGCGCCCAAGGTGGTGGCCAAGGGCACCGAACTGGTCGCCGCGCGCATCCGCGAGCTGGGCGCCGAGCACGGCGTGCCGATGCTCGAAGCGCCGCCGCTGGCCCGCGCGCTGTACCGCCATGTGGATCTCGACAAGGAGATCCCCGCCGAACTGTATACCGCCGTGGCCGAGGTGCTGGCCTGGGCCTACCGGCTCAAGCGCGTGCGCGAGGAGGGCGGCGAGATGCCGCCGACCCCGCATGACCTGCCGGTCCCGGCCGAACTCGATGAACTCAACCGGCGCGACACGCCCGAGGAATCCCGATGAATGCGCTGACCGTGTGGCTGAACGGTTCCGGCCTGCGCGCCGGTGGACAGGCGCGACTGCTCGCCGGGCCGCTGCTGATCATCCTCATCCTGTCGATGATGATCCTGCCGCTGCCGCCGTTCGCCCTCGACCTGTTCTTCACCTTCAACATCGCCCTGTCGATCATGGTGTTGCTGGTCAGCATGTTCACCCAGAAGCCGCTGGACTTCGCCGCCTTCCCGGCGATCCTGCTGTTCACCACGCTGCTGCGCCTGTCGCTCAACGTCGCCTCGACCCGGGTGGTGCTGATGAACGGCCACGAGGGCGGCGATGCGGCGGGCAAGGTGATCGAAGCCTTCGGCCACTTCCTGGTCGGCGGCAACTTCGCCGTGGGCCTGGCGGTATTCCTGATCCTGGTGATCATCAACTTCATGGTCATCACCAAGGGCGCCGGGCGCATCGCCGAGGTGGGCGCGCGCTTCACCCTCGACTCGATGCCCGGCAAGCAGATGGCCATCGACGCCGACCTCAACGCCGGCCTGATCGGTGAAGACGAGGCGCGCAGCCGGCGCCGCGAGGTTTCCCAGGAAGCCGACTTCTACGGTTCGATGGACGGTGCCAGCAAGTTCGTGCGCGGCGACGCGGTGGCCGGCCTGGTGATCATGGCGGTCAACGTCATCGGCGGCCTGCTGATCGGCATGCTGCAGCACGATCTGGCTTTCGCCCAGGCGGCGGAAACCTATGTGCTGTTGACCATCGGCGACGGCCTGGTGGCGCAGATCCCGGCGCTGGTGATCTCCACCGCGGCCGGCGTCACCGTGTCGCGGGTCAATACCGACGAGGACGTCGGCCAGCAGATGATCGGCCAGCTGTTCCACAACCCGCAGGTACTGTGGCTGGCGGCCGGGGTCATGGGTCTGCTCGGCCTGGTGCCGGGCATGCCCAATCTGGTGTTCCTGCTGTTCACTGCGTTGCTGGGTACCCTGGCCTGGTGGATGGGGCGCCGCAAGGAGGAGCAGCTCCTCGACAAGGTGATCAATCCCGAACTGCCACCGCCGGCCGAGGCGCCGGAAGCCAGCTGGGACGACGTGCAGCTGGTGGATACCCTCGGCCTGGAGGTCGGCCACCGGCTGATCCCACTGGTCGATCAGCGCCAGCACGGCGAGCTGCTCGGGCGGATCAAGAGCGTACGCAAGAAGTTCGCCCAGGAGGTCGGCTTCCTGCCGGCCGTGGTGCATATCCGCGACAACCTCGAGCTGGGCGCCAATACCTACGTGATCCGCCTCAAGGGCGTCGAGGTCGGCCGCGCCGAACTGCAACCGGGCAAGTGGCTGGCCATCGACCCGGGCCAGGTGTCCGGCAAGCTGGAGGGGCAGGCCACCACCGACCCGGCCTTCGGCCTGCCGGCGGTGTGGATCGACCTCGAGCAGCGCGAGCTGGCCCAGGTCTACGGCTACACGGTGGTGGATGCCAGCACCGTGGCGGCCACCCATCTCAACCACCTGCTGCATCGCCATGCCAGCGACATGCTCGGCCGCCAGGAGGTCCAGCAGCTGCTCGACAAGCTCGGCGAGGACAACAAGGCGCTGGTCGAGGAGGTGGTGCCCAAGGCCATCAGTCTCACCACCCTGCAGCGCATCCTGCAGAGCCTGCTGGAGGAGGATGTGTCGATCCGCGACATGCGCACCATCCTCGATACCCTGGCCGAGCATGCCAGCGCGCAGAGCGATGCCCAGGATCTGGTCGCCGTGGTGCGCGTGGCCCTCGGCCGGGCCATCACCCAGCAGTGGTTCGCCGGTCAGGGCGAGCTGCGCGTGATCGGCCTCGACGCCAGCCTCGAGCAGGTGCTGGCCCAGGCCATGAACAACGGCGGCGCGCTGGAACCCGGGCTGGCCGGCAACCTCATGCAGCTGGCCGAAACCGCCCTCAACCGCCAGGAAGCCAACGGCGACGCGCCGGTGCTGGTGGTCCAGCACCGCCTGCGCGCCTTGCTCGCACGCTTCCTGCGCCGGCGCCTGCGTCACCTGGTGGTGATGTCGCTGGCCGAGATTCCCGATGACCGCATGCTGCGCGTGACCAGCCTGATCGGAGGCAATAGTTAATGAGTGTCAGACGTTTTGTCGGAGCCAACAGCCGCGACGCCATGCGCCAAGTGCGTGCGGCGCTGGGCGAGGATGCCCTGATCCTGTCCAACCGGACGATTGCCGAGGGCGTGGAGATCCTCGCCATGGCCGACGACGAGCACCAGCGGCTGGTGCCCGAGCCGGCCGCTGCGGCCCCTGCGCCAACCCTGGCGCCGCGTCCAGCGCAGCCCCAGCAACAACCGGCTGCGGCGACCATGCCCCCCGGCATGCGCCAGCCACCGGCGCTGCCGCCGGCAGGCTTTGCCGCCCAGCGCGCCGCTGCCTACCAGCGCACCCAGGAGGAAGCCGCGCCGCCACCCCCGCAGCCGGCCGCGGTGGACTTCGCGGCGCTGGGCGAGCTGCTGCTCGGCGAGATGCAGGGCATGCGCGAACTGCTCAACCGGCAGATCACCCCGGCCGCCAGCGCGGACAGTGGGGCCGGGCGCCTGCGTCAGGTGCTGCTGCTGGCCGGCTTCGGCGCCCACCTGTGCGACGAGATCCTCGCCGCGCTGCCGGCCGAGCTGCAGCACGCCACGGTCAACGACCCGGCCGCTCGCGCCTGGCTGGAGCGCCAGCTGGCTGCGCGCTTGCCGGTGCCGGCCGACGAGAACGATCTGCTCGACGAGGGCGGCGTGCTGGCGCTGGTCGGCCCCACCGGCGTCGGCAAGACCACCACCACCGCCAAGCTGGCGGCGCGCTACGTGATGCGCCACGGCAGCGGCCAGGTCGCCCTGCTCAGCACCGACAGCTACCGGATCGGTGCCCACGAGCAGTTGCGCATCTATGGCCGCCTGCTCGGCGTCGAGGTGCAGGCGCTGCCCGCCGAGGCCGCACTGGACAGCGTGCTGGCTCAATTGGCCGGCAAGCGCCTGGTGATCATCGACACCATCGGTATGAGCCAGCGCGACCAGCGCCTGATCGGCCAGATCGCCCAGCTCGGCGGTACCGGCCATCCGGTGCGCCTGATGCTGCTGCTCAACGCCGCCAGCCACGGCGACACCCTGGAAGAGGTGGTCGCTACCTACCAGCGTGCCGCCCGCGCCGCCGGTAGCCGCCTGGACGACTGCATCGTCACCAAGAGCGACGAGGCCGCCCGGCTCGGCCCGGTGCTGGATATCCTGATCCGCCACAACCTGCGCCTGCACTACCTGTCCAGCGGCCAGCAGGTGCCCGAGGATCTCCACCCGGCCAGCGCGCCGGCGCTGGTGCGTCAGGCCCTGGCCGCCAGTCAGGACTCGCCGTTCGTGGCTGCGGGTAGCAGCGCGCCGGCAGCCCCCGGCCAGCGCCTGGAAGCCCTGTCGCGCGGCCTGCTCGGCCATGGCCGGGCGATGGCTGCGGCGCTCGACGGCCTGCGCCGCGAGGTCGACGGCTTTGCCCTGCTCGAGGCCGCCTGGCAGCTCGCCGCGTTGCCGCGCAGCCTGCAGGGCGAGCGCCTCGCCGCGCTGCTCGCCGCCAGCCCGCTGTCCGACGCCGGGCTGCTGCTGTGGGGCCGCGCCGGCGCACTGCCGGGGCAGACCTGGCAGATGCCGCTGCTCACCCTCGATGCCCTGGGCCGCCTGCAGGTCCGCCCCTGGCTTGCCCACCAGTTGCCGGCCGGCGCTGCGGCGCGGCTGGAGTGGGCCGGCCAGCAGTGGCCGCAGGCCGATCACCTGCTGCCGGCCAGCCCGGATGCCGCCACCCTGCGCGCCTTGGCGGCGCAGGGCAGCGCCTGGCTGGCGGCGGCCAAGGGCAACAGCCGGGTCGACTACCTCGGCGAACGCTACTCCCTGCAGACTCTGGCCGAGATCGCCATGCCGCAGGCCAGCCTGCACTGCCGCTACCGCAGTCATGCCATGCAGCTCGACCTGGCACTGCTCGACGTCGGCCTCGACGCCGGTCGCGAGCGCGGCCAGCACAGTGGCCCCTGGCCGCTGCAGGCCTGGTTCGGCCAGCTGCACGATATCGACGGCGGTCGTCCGCCACAGCAACGCTTCTGGCTGGCCAGCAGCGCCACGGCGGGCGAGGAGGGTTTGCTCCAGCAGCAGACGTTGCTGCTGCGCCAACTGCAGAGCGACGATCTGGTCAGTCTGACCGGCCGCGCCTGGCTGAGCCTGGAAGGGCTGTTCGATCCGCTGCAGGCCGAGCTGCGCCTGTTCCTCGCCACCGGACTGGCAGCCAGCGCCAGCCATCTGGAGCAGGCCGAGGGCGACTGGGCCATGGACGTGCGCGCTCAGCTGCTCAGCCTGGCCGGCGGTCGTCGCCAGCGCAGCGCCCAGCAGCAGCTGGATGCCCTGCTGCATCTGCTGGCCGCCCGTGACACCCTGCGCCAGGTGGCCGGCAGCGCAGCCGGCGTGTCCTGATGGCGGGAGGCGATCAGGCTGCCGGTCTGCGCCGCTGGGCCGAGCAGTTCGGCCCGGTCGGCGATGTGCAGGTCAGCATGGAGGCGGCGGCACCCACCGAGCGCACCGTGGAGCCGGTCACCCTGCTGGTGATCGGTGTGCCCGGGCTGCCGAGCAACCAGATCCGCCGGGTGCAGGCGACCCTGGCGCGCTGGCAGGCCAACGGCCATCGCTGGGTCGGTGACCTGACGCGCTGGAAGGTGGTGGCGCTGGAGGCGGACAGCCCGCACCTCGCGGTGCTGGCCAGCCAGCAATCGCGCTGGGCGCTGTGGGTCGAGGGCGATGCCGACGGTTTTCGCCGTGTCTACCGCACCCTGCGTCGCCTGCGTGAACAGGGCGGGCCGCAGCGCCTGCTGGTGCTGCATGACGGCATCGCCAGCCATGCCGGCCTGCTGCGCAACCTGCAGCAGGCGGCGGCCGGCTTTCTCGATACCGAATTGCTGCTGTTGCCCGAACAGCCGGAGGGTCCGTGCTGAGGTGCGGCCATGGCCTGGCGGCGCTGCTGGCAGGCGGGTTGCTCGCGGGAGGCGTGCTGGCCAGTGACGATCCGGCTGGCGCAGCGGCGGCGCCGGGCAGCTGGCAGGTCAGGGCGCCGGCCCTGCAGGTCGCGCGCAGCGATCGCAGCACCTGCTCGCAGCCGCTGATACCGCCCGCGCTGGCTCGAGGGCGCCAGCTGGCCAGCCTGGGCTGGCAGTTCAGCTCTCCGCCCGGCGCAGCGCTGCGTGCCTGGCTCTGTCACCCGCAACATTGCACCGCACTGTCCGGCAACCGCGGCCGCACCCGTGCGCTGGCCGGTCTGGATGCCGGCCAGCCGCTGCAACTGTGCTTCCGCCTGACAGCGGCCGGCCCGGCGCAGCGGGTGGCTGATCTGCAGTTGCTGGTCGACTACCGCTGACATGACGCGGGGATGATCCCGGTCAATCCAGGCAGTGCCGCAAAGCGCGGAATAGTCCATGTTGACGCCGACTATTCGGCGCTTGCCGGCCATTCGCCAGCGGTAACAATGCTTGAAGGATTGTCGCGCTCCGCCTCTGAGGCATGCCGGCAAGCCTGCGTCCTGCCATCCCATCCCCCGCCGGGAGGGCAGGACGCCTTGCTTGGATTGGCGCAGAGGCAGACGGATGTACACCGCACAAGGCAAGATCAGACAGCGCGACCTGCTCGAGGAACACCTGCCCCTGGTGCGCCGCCAGGCTTTGAGCCTGCAGGTGCGTCTGCCGGCCAGCGTCGAGCTGGACGACCTGATCCAGGCCGGGATGATCGGCCTGCTGGATGCGCTGAACCGCTACGACGCCAGCCATGGCGCCAGCTTCGCCACCTTTGCCAGTCAGCGCATCCGCGGCGCTATGCTCGACGAGCTGCGCAGTCGCGACTGGGTGCCGCGCAGCGTGCGGCGCAACACCCGTGCGCTGGACGAGGCGATCCGCCGCCTCGAGCAGCACCTTGGTCGTCCGGCGGAGGAGCGCGAGATTGCTGCGGCCCTTGGTGTCGACCTTGCCGAATACCATCACCTGCTGATGGATGCCAACGGCAGCCAACTGGTGGCGCTCGACGACTTGCCTGAGGATGAAGGCGAAAGCCTCTGCGGTGAGCCCCATGCAACGCCACTGGCGGAATTGCTCGAAGGCCGCCGCCGCGCCGATCTGGTCAGGGCCATCGAACACCTACCCGAGCGCGAGAAGCTGCTGCTTGGGCTCTACTACCAGGAAGACCTCAACCTCAAGGAAATCGGCGCGGTGCTGGGCGTCAGCGAGTCGCGGGTCTGCCAGCTGCACAGCCAGGCGGTGGCTCGCCTGCGGGCGGCGCTGGCTGACTGAGTAGGCGGGAGTCCAGAAAACCCGCAGCACCTGGGCTCCCGCCTTCGCGGGAGTGACGGTCGGTGGCTTCTCCAGCGTTTCCCTATGCGCAGCAAACGAGGTTGCGTCCCTCTTTCTTGGCTCGATAGAGGGCCTTGTCTGCCCGATCGATCAGCCCGGCTAGCGTTTCGTCGTGGTTTTGCAGTTGGGCCACGCCAATGGATAGCGTGATCTGCCCAACCTGCGGCTGGTGCTTCTGCGCCACCCGTATGCGAATACGCTCTGCCTGCTTTTGCGCCGCGGGCAGATCGCAGTAAGGCAGCACGATCAGGAATTCCTCGCCACCCCAGCGCGCCACGCTGTCTGTGGTGCGCACGCTGGAGCGCAGCAGGTGTGCGACATCCTTCAGAACCACATCGCCAGCCGGATGCCCCCAGGTGTCGTTGATGGCCTTGAAGTGATCAACGTCGGCCAGCAACACGCAAATACTCGTGCCCCCTTCGCATGCTGCGCGGTAGGCTTTTTCAAGCTGCAACTCGCCGGAGCGTCTGTTCAGCAGGCCGGTCAGGCCGTCCACCGTGGCCTGCTTGCGCAACTCCTTCTCGGCCAGGATGCGTTTGCTGAGGTCCTTGATGATGCTGACGAAGTGGGTCATCACGCCCTTGCCGTCATACACGGGGGTGATGGTTTCCTCGCAGTGAATCAGCTGCCCATTCTTGTGCCGATTGACGACCGTAGCTCGAAACGTCTGCCCGGCCTTGAGGCTACGCCACAGGCGCTGATAGAAAGCGTCATTCTGTTCGCCAGACTTCAGGATGTTGGGCAGGCTTCCCAGGGCCTCGCCGGTGCTGTAGCCCGTGACCAGCTCGAAGCCTTGATTGGCAAACTCGATCTTGCCATCCACATCGGTGATAAAAATCGCGTCCTGCGCTGCATTGAGCGCGTTGGCCAGCAATTGATTCGTGTGCCGTGCCGCCACCAGCTCGCTGACGTCCTGTTGCACCGATACGAAATGGGTGATTTCGCCGCGCTCGTCGCGCATGGGCGATATGTTCCATTCGACGATGTAGGGCGTGCCGTCCTTGCGGTAGTTGACGGTCGAGCCTTTAAAGTGGCGCCCGGCTTGCAAGCACTCGCGCAGCTCTCGGAGTATATCGGGGCTGGTCAGTGGGCCCTGCAGCAGGCGCGGCGTCTGGCCGATCAGCTCTTCCGAGCTGTAGCCGGACATCCTGCAAAACGCCGGATTGGCATAGAGAATCCGGGGTCCATGCGCTCCCTGCTGTGCATCGGTCAGCAACACCGCGTTGAATGACTGCTCAAGTGCCTGCCGGAACATGGAAGGCAGAATTTCTGGCGCGAGGTTTGCCTGCGCGTCCACTGCTGCAGCGGCAGGTTCCTCTGCGATCACCGCGCCCTGACTCTTTGCTCGAGGCAAGAGGCTGTCCGACTTGTTCATTTTTTAAAGTTATCGCTAGAAGTCATGTGCTGGGCTGAGGGCATGGCATGGATCGAACGGAGCCGTTTCCTGTCATGCCTGCAGGATTCGGATCGTCGTGCGCTCCCTCACCGGGTCGACTGCAAATTGTGAACTGCTCCGCAAAGTATCGGCAGGCCCAGGTTGAACTTGAGCCGGTTTTGCGCCCCATCAGGTGGTGGCGAAATGTGCCCGCTCTCTAAAGTCCTCTTCCAGATCGGCCGATATAGAGCGGTTATGCAGCGTTGCGCCGTTGACCAGAAGGGGCTTGGATGGAACAGCAAATCGATGCACCGACCCGGATAGACCACCCCGGTGAGTGCCTGTCCCTGCTCGAAGGGCTCTGTCAGCCTGGCGGCGCCTCGCTGCTGTTCTCGGCGCAGCCGGGACAGCCACATCCGGTGTTGCTCATGGATGTGGAGCATGGCGAGCGGCTGGTGATCGATATCACCGCGGTGCCCGAGTTGGCCGGCCGCATCGAGCGCAACGACCCCTTTCATCTCTGCGGTCAGGTGGATGGCGCCATGCTGCGCACACCCAGCCTGACGGTGCTTGAGCGCCTCGATGTGCCGGAGCGGGTGCAGTTCAGTTGCGCCTACCCGCAGTGGCTGGACCTGCTGCACCGTCGAGGTTCCTTCCGTGCCGAACTGCGCAGCGACATGCTGGTCCAGGTCGAGCTGCATCCGGAAAGCGCCGAGCAGCCGCTGCTCGGGCGGCTGGCGAATCTTTCCCTCGGCGGCTGCCTGGTCGAGCTGCCGGCCAATCAGGCGGTGCGCATCGATGGCCCGCAACAGCTCGACCTGCTGGTACTGAACTTCCCCGGCGGGCAGCGGCTGGCGGTGGGTGCGCGGATCTGCCACATCCGCAACGAGCCGGACTGGCAGAGCCTGCGCTTCGGCTGCGAGTTCGTCGGTATCAATGGAGAACAGGAGCGGCGCCTGTGGCTGTATGTGCGGGAAATCGAGCGGGAAAAGGCGCGCACCAGCCATGACAGCTCGCGCGTGCTGCAGCCCTCGGCCCTGTTTGCTCAGCGCACGCCGTTGGTGCAGAGCCCGCCGATTGCTCGCCATTCGCTGCCAGGCAGCAGCATTGGCCGGCGTCTGGGGCGGGTGGCCGCCTATCTGGATACACAGCTCATTCGCCTGCGCCTGGGCGGCGTCATCGACTCCAAGCAGTTGTCGCAGCACAGCGACCTGCTGCTCGGCCTGCTGGCCGAAGACCGCGACGCCTTGCTGTTCGCGGTGCAGAGCCAGCCTGGCGAGCCGCAACTGGTACAGCATGGCATCGCCATTGCCGTACGTCTGGCCGACCTGGCACAGGCGCGTGGGCTGCCCAGGCAAGCGGTCAAGGCGATTGTCGCCAGCGCACTGGTCCACGACCTTGGCAAGGTCCTGCTGCCCACCGAGCTGCGCCGCGCCAGGCACCTGGATGCCGGCCAGCGGCAGAGTTTCGGTGCCCATGTCGGCCTGCTGCGCGAGCGGCTGGAGGGCTGCAAGTGGCTGGCCGCACCGGTGATGGATGCGGTGATCGGTTCGATCAACGAGCGCCTCGACGGCAGCGGCTACCCGCGCGCCGTGCCGGGCGAGCGCATTGGCGAGCTGGCGCGCATGGCTGCGGTGGTCGACGTGGTGGATGCCATGGGCCGGCCGCGTGCCGACCGCCCGGCCCAGTCTATAGACAGCATCTACCGCCACCTGCTGGGAAGCGCCGGTCAATTCGACCCGCAGTGGAGTCAGAACTACATCCGCCACTTCGGGCTGATTCCGGTCGGCAGTCTGGTGCGCTTCAGCAGCGGCCAGCTGGCCTGGGTGCGTCGGCTGGATCGCGAGGGCCAGGTGACCCAGGTGCAGCTGGCGAGCAGTCACGAGTTTCCCCCGCAGGCTGCCGGTGCGCTGGTCGGCGCTGGCGAGCTGGCCAGCCTGGGGCGCATCGAAGGTGTACTGGTGGTGGAGACCTGAGTGATGACGGATAGCTGGCTCGTCGATCCGATCATCTTCGTGGTGCTGGGCGTTATGGCGCTGGGCTTGCTGGCCGGCCTGCAGGATTGCCTGCGTCATGGCCGGCAGACCCTCAAGTCGTGGGAGGCGGATGGCTTGCTTCCGGCGTCAGGTTCTGTCCATGCCGAACATGCCGGTCAGTTGGCGGCAATCCACCGGGTTATGGCGGTGATCGAGTTCGATCTGCAGGGCAACATCCTCACCGCCAACCAGAACTTTCTCGACCTGTTCGGCTGCAGCCTGGCGGAGATTCGCGGCTGCCATCACCAGATCCTCTGCCCGCCGGGCATCGCCGAAAGCGTGGCCTATCGCGATCTGTGGGAGCGCCTCGGCCGCGGTGAATACGAAACCGGCGAATACCACCGGCTCTCGCTCGACGGCCGCGAGCTGTGGATCCAGGCGTCCTATCACCCGATCTTCGCGGCCGACGGCAAACCCGGCAAGGTGGTCAAGTTCGCCAGCGACATCAGCTTTCATCGCGAGATGGAGGGCGAGTTGCTCAAGGCCAAGGAGCGCGCCGAGCGCGCTGCGGCGGCGAAAAGCGCCTTCCTGGCCAACATGAGCCACGAGATACGCACGCCGATGAACGCCATCATCGGCTTCACCGAGCTGCTGCTGGGCAGTTCGCTGGACGACATGCAGCGCCGACACCTGTACACCGTGCAGTACTCGGCGCGCTCGCTGCTGGGGCTGCTCAACGACATCCTCGACACCGCCAAGCTCGAGCGCGGAGTCATCGAGCTGGAAGAGGTCGACTTCTCGCTGCGCGAACTGGTCGAGCGGACCTGCGCGGTGCTGCGGCCCAACGCCGCGGCCAAGGGCGTGGCGCTGAATGTCGACTACTCCGCGGCGCTGGGTGAATGCTTCCGTGGTGATCCACTGCGCATCCAGCAGGTGCTGCTCAACCTGCTCGGCAACGCCATCAAGTTCACTTGCCAAGGCGAGGTGCGCCTCGAACTGTTGCCTGTCGCCGGGCAGATACACATGGCCGTGCATGACACTGGCATCGGCATCCCGGCCGACCGCCTGGAGAAGATCTTCGAGCCCTTTGCCCAGGCCGACGCCTCCATGAGCCGTCGTTTTGGCGGCACCGGCCTGGGCACCACCATCGCGCGTCAACTGGTGGAGTTGATGGGTGGGCGCATTGAGGTGCAGAGCAGGCCCGGCGAAGGCAGCAGCTTCCGGGTAACCCTGTCGCTGCCCGCCGCGCAGGCGCTGCCGTTGCAACCGGTGCAGCGCCTGCCGCAGTTGCCGTCGCTGCACATTCTGGTGGTCGACGACGTGGCGCAGAACGTCGAGCTGCTGGTGGTCAGCCTCGGTCGCCTCGGTCATCGGGTCAGCGCGGCCTCCGATGGCGCGCAGGCCCTGGCGGCGCTGCAGCGTCAGCGCTTCGATGTGGTGCTGATGGACGTGCAGATGCCCGGCACCGATGGCCTGGCCGCCACGCGTCGGTGGCGCGACCACGAACAGGCCCACGACCTGCCACGCACTCCGCTGATCGCCCTCACCGCCGGCGTCCTCGAGCGTGACCGCGAAGCCGCCCGCGAGGCGGGCATGGATGGCTTCGCCGCCAAGCCGGTGGAGCTGGATCGGCTGCTGGGCGAGATTGTCCGGGTCATCGGAGGCGCGCAGGCGCCTGTGCAGTCAGGGCCTGTGGTTGGGGCGACGACAGAAGTGCCGGTCATCGACTGGCCGCAAGGCGTGGCACTGTGGGGCAGCGAGGCTGCCCTGCTGCGAGGGATCCGGGCCTTCTGCGCTACACAGTCCGCAGTGCTCGAGGAGTTGCAGGTTGTGCTTGCCGGTGGTGTGGATGCCGAGGCGCAGCAATTGCTGCATCGCCTGCGCGGCTCGGCCGGCAACCTCGGCCTGCGGCGCCTCTGTGCCCAGGTCGGCGAGCTGGAGCGGGCACTGCGCAGTGGGCAGCGCGAGGCGCTACTTGGCGCTCCGCAGGCGTTGCGCCATGCCCTGGAACAGCTGCTTCTGCAGTTGCCAGCGCCTGAGGGGGGCGAGGCGTGCCCCGCTGCGGCAGATTGCCGGGCCGCCGTCTGCGCGACTGACACTTGCCCGCTGGTCAAGCTGCGCAGTCCGCTCGAACGCCTTGCAGCCGCCCTGCAGCGTGGCGAGCTGGACGAGCAGGCGCTGTGCGCACTCGCCGGCAGCTTCGACCCGCACCATCACTCCACCGGCATGGCGGCCTTGCAAGCGGCCATCGACGATTTCGATTTCGACCGGGCGCTGCAGCTGCTGCACGAGCTGCAGACCTGGCTAGACATACTGCCTGAGGGCCAGCCAGCGTGACCAGCGACAGCACTGAACGCCGCCAGAAAATCCTCATCGTCGACGACGAGCCGAGCAACCTGCAGGTACTGCGCCACATCCTCCAGGACAGCTACCGGCTGCTATTCGCCCGCGACGGCGACAAGGCCATCGAGCTGGCCTGCCGCGAGCGGCCCGACCTGATCCTGCTCGACGTGATGATGCCGGGCATGACCGGCTACGAGGTGTGCCGGGTGCTCAAGGGCGAGGCGGCGACCCGCGCCATCCCGGTGATCTTCGTCACCGCACTGGCCGATATCGACGACGAGGCCGAGGGCTTCGAGGTCGGCGCGGTGGACTACATCACCAAGCCGGTCAGCCCGCTGATCGTCAAGGCGCGCGTGCGCACCCACCTGTCGCTGGTGCGTGTCGACGACCTGCGTGAAAGCCGCCTGCAGATCGTCCAGCGCCTGGGAATGGCCGCCGAGTACAAGGACAACGAGACCGGCCTGCACGTCATCCGCATGAGCCACTACTCGCGGCTGCTGGCGTTGGCCGCCGGTTTCGGCGAGGACGAGGCCGAAGATCTGCTGCACGCCGCGCCGATGCACGACGTTGGCAAGATTGGCATCCCCGATGCCATCCTGCGCAAGCCTGGCAAGCTGGATGAGACGGAGTGGGATGTGATGCGCGAGCACTCGCGCATCGGCGCGCAGATCATCGGCGAACACAGCGGCGGGCTGCTGCAGATGGCCCACAACATCGCCCTGCATCACCATGAGAAATGGGACGGCAGCGGCTATCCGGCCGGCCTTTCCGGCACCGATATTCCGCTGGAAGCGCGTATCGTGGCGATTGCCGACGTGTTCGACGCCCTGACCAGCGAGCGCCCCTACAAGAAGGCGTGGAGCGTGGAGGAGGCCGTCGCGCTGATCCGCAGCGAAGCCGGCCGCCACTTCGAGCCGCAACTGGTGGAGCTGTTCCTCGACAGCTGCTTGCCGCGGGTGCTCGAAGTTAGGGAGTTGTGGAAGGAGCGCGAGGTCAGCTGCGCATCAACCTGAGCATCTCGGCCTCGGCCTTCCACAGCTTGTCGTACAGAGTGGCGGCGGCCTTGTTGGCGGTAGGGGGCACTTCGCTGGTGATCTTGAAGCGGTGCTCGCGGGTCAGGCCGATGGCTTCGCCGAGCAGTCCCATCACCTCCAGCGGCAGCACCGCGCCGTGGCGGGTCAGGTACTCGCCCAGCGCCGTGTCGATCTTGGCGAAGTCGTAGGCGATCTCGTTGCAGGCCGCTTCCCACGCCATGCCGGGGAAATGGAAGTTCGGCAGGAACTGGCGCAGCAGGGCCACCAGCGCCGAGGCGGCCTCGTACTCCTTGTCGAACAGCAACTCGTTCTTCTTCAGGCGCAGCTCGTGACCGCGATCATGCTCGCGCAGCATTCGCGCGGCCCAGCTGCGGCCGATCCAGCCTGACAACAGCAGGGTGAGCAGGCTGCCGACGCCCAGGGCGGCGAACAGGACGACAGCGATTTCCGTGGTGGCGCGGAGTTCCATGGCAAGGCTCGAAACAGGGGAATGGGATCGATGCGCGCCGGCGAAGGCCTGCCGCGCCAAAAGGTTATCGTCAGAAGGGCGGCGGAACTTTAGGGGGCCGAAGCAAGCAGGTGGATTGAACGGGGATCAAATGGGCTGTCCCCAATTTCCGGGTGTGGCGGCAGCTCAGTGCGTGGCTTTGGGTGGGCATGGCAGAGCAAGCGCGGGGCTATGGGCGACGGCCATCGCTCCCAGATGCCCTTGGCGTTGTTCGATGATCCGCGCCTGCAGCTCGTGCAGGGAAATGTAGTCGGCCTTCATTGCCATGTTGTAGCCGGTGGTTTCGAAACGCTGCATCAGGTGCATGAGCTGGGCGAGGAGGGCATCCAGCTCGGCGATGATGCGCTGGTGATCGGCAGTGCGCATCACGCCGGATGAGGGGTGTTCGGGCGGTGGCCGGTTGCTCACGCGAAGGTGTTGATCTGCGAGCCGATGCTGCCTTCGCTGGCCAGTGCGGGTGTCTGCGCGGCAGGCTGTAGCAGTTGCTGCACGGTAGCAGCTTCGCTCTGTATGGCTTGCTTGAACAGCAGTGCCTGCTTCTCCTGCTCGACCTGGACCTGCTGCATCTGCAGGGCGCTGTTGACGGCGGCGTTGACGGAAATATCCATGGCTGAAACCTCTCGTATGGGAATTCAGGGCAGGAAAAAGGCGCCATAAAGGCGCCTTTCCCTCGATGCCGATACGGCGGAATCGCTTCCGCCGTCCTGTGGCGTCGCTTAACGCAGCAGCGATAGCACGCCCTGCGGCAGCTGGTTGGCCTGGGACAGCACCGAGGTGCCGGCCTGCTGCAGGATCTGTGCGCGGGTCATGTTGGCCACTTCCACCGCGTAGTCGGCATCCTGGATGCGCGAACGGGCGGCGGTCAGGTTGGTCTCGTTGGTGCTCAGGTTGGTGATCGCGGACTCGAAGCGGTTCTGTACGGCACCGAGGTCGGAACGCAGGCTGTCGACCATTTTCAGGGCATCGTCAAGGGTCGCCAGTGGGTCTTCGGTCTTGGTGCCGGCGGTGGTGGCGCTGAGGGTCAGGGTGCCATCTTCCTTTTTGTAAACCGGAGCACCAACGCTGTTGGTTACATTGCCGTTTTCGTGGGCATAGTAAGTGTCAGTGCTGGTCGCGGAGGCAGTCAGGGCTCCTGCGGAGCTGACGTAGGTGTTGCTCGAGACGCCGCCAGCGGCAATCACTGCGCCATCAATAGTACCGCCAGCGGTGGTCACCAGATTTTGAAGTTGAGCTTTGCCGATCTTGGCGCCAGTTACGTCAATGTTGGTGCCGTCGCCAGTGTAGGTGGTGCCATCGGCGGTGATTTTGTCGCCGTTAACGCCGGCAATTGCAGTAGAAACAGCGCTGATGTCAGTTTGAGTCTCGCCACCAGCGTTGTTCTTGGTAAGGTTGCCAGTGGCATCCAGGTAAAGAGCTGCGCCATCGTCGGCCGCAGTGATTTTGCCATTGCTATCGATCAGGATGTCTTGGTCTGTACCACCGATGGTGACGGTTGCAGCCTTGAGTTCGCCGGCTGAGGGGGTCAGTGCAGTTGCTACATCTGCTGCTACTGCATCAGCAACGTCAAACGAGAAGGAATCAGTGCTGGAGTTGTAGGTGTAGGCGCCTGCTGCTGCCTTATTCAGCCCGGTGTCGGTGCCGGCATAAGTCGCAGTGTCAGCGTTTGCAAGCTGACCGAAGACATCGGCAGCGGTTGCAAAAGAGTTGTTGGTGGTTTTGGTGTAGGTGGTGGTGCCGTCGGTGGTGGCGCCTGCAGCGAACCCGGAGAGAACGAGGTCATCTTTGCTGGCAGCGGTATTGGCAATTTCAGCCTTACCATCGACGTTGAAATTGCTCAGGCCCAGGCTTTCCGCATTGATCTTGCCCAAGTTGATCTTGATGGTCTGGCCATCGTTGGCGCCGACCTGGATGGTCAGTGCCTGATCGTCGGCCAGAACCTTGACGCCGTTGAAACTGGTTTCTTCGGAGACGCGGTTGATTTCCGCGAGGCGCTGGCCGATCTCGTTCTGGATCGAGCCCAGGTCGTCCTCGGAGTTGGTGCCGTTTTGCGCCTGCACAGCCAGCTCACGTACGCGCTGCAGGTTATCGTTGATCTGGTTCAGTGCGCCTTCAGCGGTCTGGGCGACCGAGATGCCGTCGTTGGCGTTGCGCTGAGCCTGGGCCAGGCCCTTGACCTGAGCGGTCATGCGGTTGGAAATGGCCTGGCCGGCGGCGTCGTCCTTGGCGCTGTTGATGCGCAGGCCGGAGGACAGACGCTCCATGGCGGTGGTCAGGGAGCTCTTGGAGGAGGTCAGGTTCTTCTGGGCGATCACCGAAGTGACGTTGGTATTGATGACGGACATGCTGATATCCCTTGACTAGCTGAGTTGGTGCCAGTGGCGAGCTGTGCTGCGCGCGTGCTGCGCCTGGCGACAACGGCGCCGTTGGCCGTTACTTCAGATATCGACCGGGGTGCTCGGGGCTTTAGGGTTGATCGAGATTTTTTGTGAATGGGTTGGCATTCTGCGCTGGGCGTGGTGGCTCCGGTCCTCTACTGATGGCGGGCCTGCAGCCGCATCGCCGAGAGGTCGCGCCTCCTACAGATGTGCCGAGGGACGCTTTGTCCTTCAGCTGGCCGCTCTTTCGCGCTGCCTTCCTGCGCAGAACTCGACGAACTGCTCCACCTTGAGCGGCGGCGAGTACCAGTAGCCCTGGGCCAGTTCGCAGCCCATGGCCTGCAGCATCTCTGCCTGTTCGGGTTTTTCCACGCCTTCGGCGACGGTGATGCAGCTGAAGTTGCGGGCCATGTCGATGACGGTTTCGGCCAGCCGGCAGTCCTGGGGATTGGTATCCATGTTGCTGACGAAGGCGCGATCGATCTTGAGAACGGAGACCGGCAGGGTCTTCAGGTAGGCCAGCGATGAGTGGCCGGTGCCGAAGTCGTCGATGGCGACGGATACGCGGTGGCGGGCGAGCAGTTTCAGTTGCGCGCGGGCGAGGTCGACGTTCTGCATCAGTCCGGATTCGGTGATCTCGATTTCCAGCGCGCCGACCGGCAGGCGACTGCGCAGCAGGCGGTTGAGCAGGTTGCGGGCAAAGTCCGGCCGGGTCAGTTGCTGCACCGAGACGTTGACCGCCAGGCGGAAGTCGCTCGCGACCTGTCCAGTGGCGAGCCATTCCTCCAGCTGGCTGATAGCGCGATCTATCACCCAGTCGCCGATGGACAGGATGTCACCGCTGGTTTCGGCCAGAGGGATGAAGTCGATCGGGGATACGAAACCGAGCTGCGGGTGGACCCAGCGCAGCAGGGCCTCGGCGCCAATGACCCGGCCGCTGTGCAGTTCGATCTTCGGCTGGTAGACGAGGAAGAACTCCTGCTGGTCGAGGGCGCTGCGCAGGGCCTCGTGCAGGCGGATGCGCTTCTGCAGGGCGTCCTCGATGCTCGGCTGGTACAGGCGCCAGCCCGAGCTGCTGTCGGGCAGGGCGAGGGCGGCCAGGCGTAGCAGTTGTTCTGCGGACTGGTGCGGCATGCCGGTGTGGCTGATGCCGATGCGCGCGCCGAGATGCACCTTGATCTGGTCGATGGCGAAGGGCTGGGCGATGCAGCGCAGGATGGCCTGGGCCTGTTCGCTGACGGCGCCCTTGGCCAGTGGCTGGCGCGTGATCAGCAGCCACTTGCTGCTGTTCCACACGCCCACCGTGGCCTGTTCGCCGAAGTGGCCGTGCAGGCGGTCGCGCAGGTGCAGGCTGAGCGCCTCGCTTATCGCATAGCCATGCAGGCGGGCGATCTCGTCCATACCCTCCAGGGCGAGGAAGTAGAGCAGCGCCGGCTGGCCCTCCTGCAGCAGGCCATCGAGCTGGGCGAGCAGGGCGCGGCGGTTGGGCAGTTGGGTGACCGGATCCTCGCGGGACAGACGCTGGATGGCGGCGGTGCGCTCTTCCACCAGGTTCTGCAGGAGGATGGCGCGATCGTTGCGCTCCTTGAGCAGGAAGTGCACCTCGAGAGCATTGCGGATGCGCTGCATCACTTCCTGCTGGTCGAACGGCTTGGTGAGGAAGTCGCGGGCGCCGAGGTCGAGGGCCTGCATGCGGGTGTCGCGGTCGGTCTGGGCGGTCAGCACGATGACCGGCGGCGCCTGTTCCGCCCAGCGGGTTTTCAGCCAGCCGAGCACGTCGTGGCCGCTCAGGTGCGGCATGTTGATGTCGAGCAGAATTAGGTCGGGCAGCTTTTCCTCGAGCATGGGCTCGATCCAGCGTGGATCGTTGATGCCGCGGCTGTTGTGGTAGCCGTAATGCTGAAGCAGGGCCAGCAGCAGCTTGACGTTGACCTGGGTGTCGTCGACGACAAGGATGTGGGCGTCCTTGTGAGGTGGTGCGGGCGACGGCATGGGCTCTCCTGCCTGACGGGTTCTGGGGCGCCGGATTCGCTGGGGTGTTGTCGGTCGACGGGATGCGCAGCATGCCCGACCTGACCCTGACCTTCCCCGGGGCATGGGGACGTAATCAACAGTCGCCCCCTTGGGGTATAACGGCCCGGCGCGCGAAAACTTTACGAAGTTTTTCGGTTTTTGTGACGCATGACTCGTTTTTCGAGCGGTGAATCTGGTGATTCGCCTGAAGGCCGGACTGGAGGGCTGCCTGGTTCGCTGGTTCCCCCCTTCAGAAAATCTCCCGGCGGCCGATAGGGCAGGCAGAGGCGCCCGCGGCCGGGCGCATTGCCTGCCCATTGGTCCGCACACGGAGTCCGCATGAATCCCTCCACGCTTATCGGCATTCTCGCCAGCGTCCTCTTGCTGGCGGTGGTGCTGATGTTTTCCGCCGAGGACCCGTCGCTGTTCCTCGATCTGCCGAGCCTGGGCATCGTGCTGGTGGGCACGCTGGCGGCCACCTTCATCAGTTACCCGCTGGGTGAGGTGCTGCGGGTGTTCGGGCTGTTCGCCACGGTGATGCGCAACGAGAAGTTGTATACCCGCGACGATATGGAGGAGCTGGTCAACATCTCGCGGCTGTGGATGTCCGGCAACCTGCGCCAAGTGGAGGAGGCGCTGCAGCATGTACGCAATCCGTTCCTGCGCACCGGGGTGCAGCTGGTGGTGGACAACACGCCGGAGGAGGACATCATCGAGCTGCTGCAGTGGCGCATCTCCCGCCTGCGCGCCCGCGAACATGCCGAAGCGCAGCTGTTCCGGGTGATGGCCAGTTTCGCACCGGCCTTTGGCATGGTCGGTACCTTGGTCGGCCTGGTGAACCTGATGTTCCTGCTCGGCGATGGCGACATGACCGCCATCGGCCGGCAGATGGCGATTGCGCTGATCACCACCTTCTATGGCGTGCTGCTGGCCAACCTGGTGTTCAAGCCGGTGGCGGTGAAGCTGGAGCGGCGCACCGAGCAGCGGGTGGTGGTGATGAACATGGTGGTGCAGGGCATCTCGATGATGTGCAACAAGCGCAGCCCGGGTCTGATGCGCGAGACGCTGAAGTCGTTCATGGCCCAGTACCAGGACGAGATCAATGACGGCGGTGCCGGGGCGCGTGGCCTCGATGGCGGTCGAGCGTGAGGAGCGCGGGGTGATGAGCGAGCAGCCGGCCGAAATCGCCGCAAGCGGCGGCGGCAGCACGACGGCAATACCCGCCAAGCAGGCGCTGCTGCAGCGCCAGCGCGAGCTGGAAAGCGAGCTGGCCCATGCGCGTCAGGCGGCGGGGCGGGCCAAGCGGGGCGTGGGGGCTAGCGAGCCGCTGGCCACCGAGCCGGAGGAAGAGTCATGGCTGATGACCTACCTGGACATGATGACCCTGATGCTGGTGCTGCTGGTGGTGATGCTGGCGTTTGCCGGCAAGGGGGGCGGGCTGGAAGGGATGAAGCAGATGGCCGGCGGTATGTTGTCGAGCCGCGATGGCGTGCTGCCGGCCACCGATGGTCTGCTGCCCGAGTCCGCGCTGCAGGTGCCGACGCCCTTGCCATCCAAGCCGACCACTGACCCACTCAAGGGGCTCAAGCTGGACCAGTTGGGCGATGACATCGACGTGGTGGTCAATGAGAGTACGGTGAGCTTTCGCATCAGCAGCGAGATCCTGTTCAGCTCCGGGCAGGCCGATCTCAGTCTCGCGGGCCTGGCGGTGCTCAGGCGCTTGGTTCCGGTGCTCAACAGTACCAGTCATGTGATCGCGGTGGTGGGGCATACCGATTCGGTGCCGGTGCGCAGTGGTCGTTATCCGTCCAATTGGGAGCTGTCCGGTTCGCGGGCGGGCGGTGTGGTGCGTTATCTGGAGGCCAACGGCGTGCCCAGCAATCGACTGCGAGCGGTGGCCTACGCCGATACCCGGCCGCTGGCGGATAACGCCACGGCAGAGGGGCGGGCCAGTAACCGGCGGGTGGAGCTGATCATGGAAGCGCCTGGCTCGTAATGGTGCATGGGCTTGCGCAATTGCGGTGCGCAAGCCCGTCGATTGTGCATGTCCATGCCGTTGAGTCCCTTGATTTGAATGATGTCGTTTTGATGGCATGCTTATTGCTGTGATGCAGTTATCACTTTGCAGCAGGGAATACTCATCATGTCGTCACTTCAGAGCAAAGGCATGGCGCTGTCGTCCGCCGAGCGGCGCTGGCTGCCGTGGCTGGGGCGAACCGGCAAGCTGGCCATGGGCTGGTCCTGCTGGCTGAATCGTGACTCGCTGCCCGAGGTGGAAAAGATCTTCGAGGGCATCGCGCAGACGCGAGTGCGTCTGTTGCAGAACTGGACCCGCTCCCACTGGACCTGGCTGGCGGAGCTGGCCGATGGGCTGGCGCGCGACTTCACCTGGCTCGACAACCGTCTGCTGGCGGACAAGCTCGGCCAGGCGAGCGACTTCTCCGAGCTGTTCGTGGTGTCGCCGGAGGGCGTGGTGCTGGCCTCCAGCTGGCCGGAGCACTGCAAGGTCGGCGATGTCGATCCCTATGCCCTCGACGCCGGCCTGCGCCAGCCGTTCCTGCATGGGCCGTATGTCGATCCGCTGACCTTCGAGATCGGCCCGTCCAGTTCGCGCTTCCATGATGAAGTGACGCTGATGTTCTATCAGCCGATCCGCCGTGACGACCAGCTGCTCGGCTGCCTGTGCGGGCGGGTGCCCAACGATGTGCTGGGCGACCTGATCCAGCGCGAGGCCGGCCATGTGTACGCCGAGTCCGGTGACAACTACCTGTTCATGGTCGAATCGCGCTTCGATTCGCGCATCCAGCCGGGTACCGCGCTGTCGCGCTCGCGCTTCGAGGACAATACCTTCAGCCTCGGCGACAACCTCAAGAGCGGCGTGCGCACGCGTTGGGGCACGGTGCGGGTGCGGCGGCACACCGAGCTGGAGTTGCGCTTCGTCGATCCGGCCACCGGCGAGCTGCACCCCGGGGTGCGCGAAACCATCCGTAACGGCTCCAACCTGTTCGTTAGCTATCCCGGCTATTCCGACTACCGACACATCCCGGTGGTCGGCAAGGGGGTGACCTTCCAGTTGCCTGGCTCGCCGGATCGCTGGGGGATGATGTGCGAGGCGGATCTGGAGGAGGTCTATCGACGCCGCTCGCTGACCTTCGGGCTGATGCGCACCTTCCTGCTCACGATGGGCAGCTGGTACGCCATCGATTCAGCCCTGCAGAGCTACAGCGGGCTGGAGCAGAGCGTGCTGGACCTGCTCAGCCTGGGCCTGCTGGTGCTGTTCAGCCTGCTGTTTGCCGCCTTCGGCCCACGCAGGTTGGCCCGGCGCATGGGCGAGATGACCGGGGTGATCCGCACCATTGCCGAGGGTGGCGGCAACCTGAGCCAGCGCCTGGACCGCAGCCGCTTGGCGAACGACGAGACCGGCGACATGGGGCGCTGGATCAACAGCTTCATCGACAACCTCGACGGCATCGTCGGCGAGGTGATCAGCGCCTCGCACAGCGTCGGGCAGACCAATGCGCAGATGCTGGTGCACAACAACGAGGCGTGCAGCACCTCGACCTCGGTGGCCGAGGCGATGCGCAGCATGCTGCAGTTGGTGGAGGAGCAGCTCGGCGAGATCCAGCAGGCGTCGATGACCGCCGAGGACATGAAGCACGCCATGGACGCGGTGATCAGCAGCGCCCGTGAGAACACCCAGTCGATCCGCAATGTGGTCGATCGTTCGGCCAGCAGCGTGCAGTCGCTGGACAGCCGCATGGGGCAAATTGGCAACATTGTCGAACTGATCAGCGAGATCACCATCCAGACCAATCTGCTGGCGCTGAATGCCGCAATCGAGGCGGCGCGGGCCGGCACCCATGGCCGTGGCTTCGCCGTGGTGGCGGGGGAGATCCGCACCCTGGCCTCGCGCACCGCCAGCGCCGCCGACGAGATCCGCCACGTGGTCGAGGGGCTGCAGGCGGAAACCCGCGACGCGGTGGCCTTCATGAACCATGGCGTGGAGAACGTCGATGCCAGCCTGCGCCAGGCCGAGCAGGGAGCCTCGGAGAACATGCGCCTGCAGCAGGCGGTGGAGCGCATGTTCGGCCTGATCAAGCAGTTGGATCAGCGCAGCCAGCACTATGGCGTCACGGTGCGCGGAGTCGATGAGGTGTCCCAGGAGATGAGTCAGACCCTGCGGGCGCTGCAGGGCAGCACCTCCAGCGTGCGGCACACTACCAGCAGGTTGCAGCAGTTGGTGGGGCAGTTCGCGGTGACCCAGGGCTGATCGCGGTCAGCCCGGACGGGGAGTCCGGGCTTGTCCCCGGTGCCTCAGCCGGCCATGGCCATGGTCAGGGAGGCGGCGAGGTCGTTGTCTTCCTTGTTGTCCACCTCGGGATCGAGACCGAGCTTGGCGAAGGCGGCGACCTGGCTCCAGTCGACGGCGGCCAGCAGGTGGCTGGTGCCGAGATAGCTCTGCAGCACGGCTACCTGAATCACGTCGGCGTAGTCGACTTCGTCGCTGTCACGGCTGAAGTTGAGGTGCTGGGTGGGAATCGCGGCGATGGACTCGGGAAAATTCCAGCGCTGCAGGATGCGCTCGCCAATCACCGGATGGATCTCGTCGATGACGAAGGCGAGGCTGTGCGGATCCTCCAGCAGGGTGGGGTGGCTTTCCGCATAGGTCAGGATCGGCAGAGCGCCGATCTGGTGGACCAGGCCGGCGAGTGCCGCCTGCTCAGGAGCCAGTCGGGTGTAGTGGCGGCTCAGCACGTAGCTGATGCTGGACACCTCCAGGCTCTTGCTCCAGATTTCGTGCATCTTGCGCTCGATGAGTCGTGATTTGGCTCGAAACAGCTGCTCCATGGCGAGGCCCATGGCAAGCGTGCAGGTGTAGTTGATGCCAAGTCGACTGATCGCCATCTGCAGATCGGTGATCTCGCTGCGGGCCCGCATGAGCGGGCTGTTGGCAACCCGGATCAGGCGCGCGGTCAGCGCGGTGTCGCTGCCGACTTCCTTGGCCAACTCGGCAATGCCGATGTCGGGCTGCTGTGCTGCTTCACGAATGCGCAGGGCGGACTCTGGCAGCGTAGGAAGGACCAGTTGATCGCTGCTGATGGCTTGCAGCAGTTCCTGGCAGACCGTCTCGGCGAGTCGGCTCATGTCTCGATATTTCCTTGTTGATTCAGGTGTTGACGCTCTCGGAGCGAGCGACTCCGGATGTTCGCGGACGGCAGTATTGCCGATCAGGCGGGCAAGTGCGAGCTGTTACCCTAGCCCACGCACCTGTTTGCAGTGTGACTGAAATATGGTCCGGTCAGGGTGAAAGAGCCGTGGCATAGGCAGTACTCTCAAAATTGACAGTCCGCCAGGAGGCTCGGATGGATTGTACTTTCAGTCATGACCCAGCCTCAGACCTGGCCTCCAGCTGATTGACGTTCGACCATCCTGCCGTGAACCCGCAGGAAGCACGCCCGGCGTGCTCCCTACAGCACCTGTATAATGCCGCCCACATGTACCCCATGCGCACTTTGTGTGCACCTCTGATCTGTACGCTTGCTTTTTACGGACTTCCAGATTTGACAAAAATCCTTATAAATCAAGATCTTATTAACAGACGCTTCAGTGTCGCTCCGATGATGGACTGGACCGATCGCCACTGCCGCTTTTTCCTGCGCCTGCTCTCCCGGCACACTTTGCTGTACACCGAGATGGTCACCACCGGCGCGCTGCTGCATGGCGATCGCCAGCGCTTTCTGGCCTACGACCAGAGCGAGCACCCGCTGGCGCTGCAGCTGGGCGGCAGTGTGCCGGCGGAGCTGGCGGCCTGTGCGCGGCTGGCGGAGGAAGCCGGCTACGATGAGGTCAACCTCAACGTCGGTTGCCCCAGCGACCGGGTGCAGCACAACATGATCGGCGCCTGCCTGATGGGCCATCCGGCGCTGGTGGCCGACTGTGTGAAGGCGATGCTGGACGCGGTGAGCATCCCGGTGACGGTCAAGCACCGCATCGGCATCAACGGCCGCGACAGCTACGGCGAGCTGTGCGATTTCGTCGGGCAGGTGGCCGAGGCCGGCTGCCGCAGTTTCACCGTGCATGCGCGGATCGCCATCCTCGAGGGCCTGTCGCCCAAGGCCAACCGCGAGGTGCCGCCGCTGCGCTACGAGGTGGCGGCGCAGCTCAAGCGCGACTTCCCGCAGCTGGAGTTCATCCTCAACGGCGGGATCAAGACCCTCGATGAGTGCAAGACCCACCTGGAGACCTTCGACGGCGTGATGCTGGGCCGCGAGGCCTACCACAACCCCTACCTGCTGGCCCGCGTCGACCAGGAGCTGTTCGGCGTCGAGCGCCCGGTACCGAGCCGCGGCGACGTGCTGCGCGAGCTGCGTCCGTACATCGAGCGGCATCTGGCCGAGGGTGGCGCGATGCACCACATCACCCGCCACATCCTCGGCCTGGCTCAGGGCTTCCCCGGAGCGCGGCGCTTCCGCCAGGTGCTGTCGGTGGATGTGCACAAGACCGACAATCCGCTCGGCGTGCTGGATCAGGCCATCGAGCTGCTCGGCAGTCACTGAAAGGGCATTGAGCAGGGAGGCTCCACTCGGTTAATGTCGGGTGATCTGTAACGACAGGGTTTTTGTCAGATGACTTCCAAGCTGGAGCAACTCAAGCAGTACACCACCGTGGTCGCCGATACCGGCGACTTCGACGCCATTGCGCGCCTGCAGCCGGTGGACGCCACCACCAACCCCTCGCTGCTGCTCAAGGCTGCCGCGCTGCCGCGTTATGCCGGGCTGCTGCAGGCCGCCATCGCCGGCGCCGGGCAGGATCTGGGCCTGGCCTGCGATCGCTTTGCCGTGGCCGTTGGTAGCGAAATCCTGCAGATCATTCCGGGGCGCGTCTCCACCGAGGTGGATTCGCGCCTGTCCTTCGACAGCCAGGCCAGCATCGAGCGAGCCAAGCGACTGATCGGCCTGTACGAAGCGGCTGGCATCGGCCGCGAGCGGGTGCTGATCAAGGTTGCCTCGACCTGGGAAGGTATCCGCGCCGCCGAGCAGCTCGAGCGTGATGGCATCCAGACCAACCTGACCCTGCTGTTTTCCTTTGCCCAGGCGCAGGCCTGCGCCGACGCCGGGGTGTTCCTGATCTCGCCCTTCGTCGGGCGCATCTACGATTGGTACAAGAAGGCTGAAGGCCGCGACTACGTCGGCGCCGAGGATCCGGGCGTGCAGTCGGTGACGCGCATCTACAACTATTACAAGGCCAATGGCTATTCGACCGTGGTGATGGGGGCGAGCTTCCGCAATATCGGCCAGATCGAGCAGCTGGCTGGTTGCGATCGCCTGACCATCAGCCCGGAGCTGATGCAGCAGCTGGCTGCCGATGCGGGCGAACTGCCGCGCCGCCTGAGCCCGGGTGCGACCAGCGAGGCACGCGAAAGCCTCGACGAGCGCAGCTTCCGCTGGCGGATGAATGAGGACGCCATGTCTACCGAGAAGCTGGCCGAGGGCATCCGCCTGTTCGCCCGCGACCAGGAAAAGCTTGAGGCGTTGCTGGCCGCCAAGGTCTGAGTTGTTCCAATGCCCAAAGCCCTCGCCATCCCGGCAGGCAGGTCGAGCAGCGCATGGGCGATGCCTGCCGATGCAGGATGTGTATGATCTGAGCCGCCGATTCTCGAGACTCTCTGCAGGAACCTGGTCATGGAAGCCAATAGCCGTCCCCTGATGCGCATTTTCGAGCCCACAGTGTGCTACCAGATCCCGCTGTTCCAGCGCCCCTATGTCTGGCGGCGCGAGGGCAACTGGCAGCCGCTGTGGGATGACCTCGAGCGTCTGCTCGGCCTGGCGCTGGCCGGCCAGAAACTGCGCCCGCACTTCCTGGGTGCGGTCGTGCTCGAGCAGTTGTACAACGACACAGGCTGGGTGCAGCTCAGGCAGGTCATCGATGGCCAGCAGCGCTTCACCACCCTGCAGTTGCTGCTGATAGCCGTGCGCGATCTGTGCATGAGTCTGGACAGCAAGCGCTACTACGAGCGCTTCGATTCGCTGGTATCCAACCGGGCCGCGCTGGTCGACAGCCCGGAGGAGATCTGCAAGCTGCTGCCGACCAACTTCGACCGCAAGGCCTATGCCCAGGTGCATCGGGCCGGCAGTCCGGAGGTTCTGCTGGCGCAGTTGCAGCGAGAGGGCGAGGTCGTCGATGGGGAGCAGGGCATCGTCGGCGCCTACCTGTACTTTCATGAGCAGCTCGGCGGCTGGTTGCAGCAGCCGGTCGAGGACCGGCCCCGCGTGGAACTGGAGGAGCGGCTCGAGGCGCTCTGGGCGGTGGTGCAGAAGGGCCTGCAGTTCGTGCTGATCGAACTCGGCGAGCACGACGAGGCCCAGGTGATCTTCGAGACCCTGAACGCTCGCGGCACCCAGCTGCTGCCGGCCGACCTGATCAAGAACCTGCTGTTCCGTCGTGCCCAGGCCGAGGGCGAGGACATCGACCGGCTCTATCAGGCGCACTGGGCGGCGTTCGATGGCGAGTTCTGGCGCGAGGAGATCAAGCAGGGCCGCGAAAGCCGGCCGCGCATCGACATCTTCATCCGCCATTTCCTGACGCTGGCCATGCGCCGGGATATCCGCTTCGTGCATATCTTCAACGAGTACAAGAACTACGTGCAGTACACGGATGACTGGCGCTCGTGCCTGATCGGCGAAGCCGCCACTGCCCGCGAGCACATGGCGCTGTTGGGCAGCTATGCCGAGCACTTTCGCGAGTTTTCCAGCCCCGCGCCTGACTCGCGCCTGGCGCGCTTCCTCAACCGTCTGGACGCGGTCGACACCTCGACCATCTATCCGCTCCTGCTGCTGTGCAGCCAGCAACTGCGCCCGCAGCAGGAGGACGAGTTCGAGGCGATCCTGACCGTCATCGAGTCGTTCCTGTTCCGCCGCATGATCTGCGGTCTGACCAGCAAGAACTACAACCGCCCGTTCCTCGACCTGATCCGCCATCTGGAGCGCGAAGGCACCATCAGCGCCCGCGCGGTCGAGCAGTTCCTGCTGGCCAGCGAAGGCGAAAGCGCGCGCTTCCCGACCGATGCCGAACTCAAGCGCGCGATCCTCGACCATCCGCTGTATCAGTGGTGGCCGCAGTACCGCGTGCGTGCCGTGCTGGAAGCCCTCGACGCCGCGCTCGGCAACGGAGTAAGTGCGGCGGGCGAGCAGCCGTCCGCGCTGGCCATCGAGCACATCCTGCCGCAGAAGTGGGACGAGCACTGGCCGGTGCCGAAAGCCCTGCAAAAGAACCCGCAAGGCAAACAGGCCTTCACCGAGCAGCGCGACCGCCTCAAGCACACGCTGGGCAACCTGACGCTGGTCGCCGGCAGCCTGGGTCCGGCGCTGTCCCGCTCGCCGTGGGAAGCGAAGAAGGCTGAGCTGCTCAGGTGCAGCCAGCCGAACCTGAGCCGCGAGCTACATGACGCCGAGGCCTGGTCGGAGCAGGAAATCCTCGCCAGAGGGCAGACCCTGGCCGTGGCCGCCTGCATGCTCTGGCCTTATCCGGCAGCGGAGCAGGAGGTGTCGTGAGCAGCCCGGCTTGATCGCCAGCTCCCGCCGGCGCCTGGCCAACTACCGGGTGCTGCGCCTGGTGCGCTTGTTCGACGCGCTGCCGGTGGATGCGTCGAACAAGGTGGTGGAGGGGGTTGATGGCTGTTGTTGGTTGATTGGCCGTGGTCTAGGGTGAAGCCATCGTGCGCAATAAGGGGAAGTGCCATGAAAGTGCTATTCCTGGTTCGCCACGCCCAGTCGAGTTGGGACGACGTTCAGTTAGCCGACAAGGATCGCCCTCTGACGGATAAGGGCAAAAACGACGCGGCGAAGATGGGCAAACGGCTGGCCGAGCGCGATGTGGCGGTCGAGATGATTCTTTCAAGTCCGGCGAAACGGACGCTGGCAACAGCGAGAGCCATTGCCAAGAGGCTTGGTTTCAAGCGCAAACACATCGTGCAGGATGATCGGCTTTACGCGGGTCAGGCGGACGACCTGCTACAGGTCATCCAAGAGCTTGGCGGCAAGCAGAAATGCGTGATGTTGGTCGGCCATAATCCGGAGCTGTCGGAGCTTGTGAAACGCCTTTCCGGCAAAGGCAGCAATATGCCGACTTGTGCGGTGGCCGAACTCCGGTTTGACACCAAATCGTGGTCGAAAATCGGCAAAAGCAAGCTCGAAAAACTGGTGTCCAACTATTCGTGATGACGGCGTGGCCGTCCGACATCCAGCCGACGGCCCCACTCGTCGTCGCCCCTTGTCAGCGCAGGCATGACGCGAAATACTGTGTGCAAATACAGTATTCGAGGTGCCGCCATGCCTTTCTCCGACGCTATCCTTCTCGCCCCCGGCAGCCAACTCCTGCCGCTGTACGGCTTCCGCGTCCCGGCCGGCTTCCCCAGCCCGGCGCAGGACCATCTGGAGCGGGAGATCTCCCTGGACGAGATTCTCGACATCCGTGCGCCGCACACCTACCTGGTGCGCGCCGCCGGCGACAGCATGCAGGGTGCCGGCATCTTCGACGGCGACCTGATGGTGGTCGATCGTTCGCGCGAGGCGGAGGCGGGCGACATCGTGATCGCTGCGCTGAACAGCGAGCCGCTGGTCAAGCGCCTCGCCAGCGAGGGCCGCCAGGTGGTGCTGCGTGCCGAGAACCCGCGCTATGCGCCGCGCTACATCCTGGAGGGCGACGAGCTGACCATCTGGGGCGTGGTGCGTTTCAGCGTACGCTGCCATGACCCGCGCTGAGCCGGCCTTTGCGCTGATCGACTGCAACTCGTTCTATGCGAGCTGCGAGCGGGTGTTCCGCCCCGACCTGGCACGCACGCCCATCGTGGTGCTGAGCAACAACGACGGCTGCGTGATCGCGCGCAGCGCCGAGGCCAAGCCTTTCGTGAATATGGGCGAACCGTACTTCCAGATCCGCAACACCCTGCGCCGCCACGGCATCGTGGCATTCTCCTCCAACTACGCGCTGTACGGCGACATGAGCCAGCGGGTGATGACCCTGCTCGAGGGCATGCTGCCGGCGCTGGAGGTGTACAGCATCGACGAGGCGTTCGCCGAGCTGACCGGGATACCAGGCAGCCTGGAGGCGCTGGGCCGGCAGATGCGCGCCACAGTGCTGCGCTGCACGGGCATTCCGGTGGGCGTGGGGATCGCCAGCAGCAAGACGCTGGCCAAGCTGGCCAACCACGCGGCCAAGCGCTGGCAGCGGCAGACGGGTGGGGTGGTGGACCTGCGCGACCCGCAGCGCCGCGACAAGCTGCTGCGCGCGGTGGAGGTGGGCGAGGTGTGGGGCATCGGCCGCAAGCTGACCGAGCACCTGGCGGCGATGGGCATCCGCACGGCGTGGGATCTGGCCCAAGCCGATCCCTGGACCATTCGCAAGCGCTTCTCGGTGGTGGTCGAGAAGACCGCCCGTGAGCTGCGCGGCACGGCCTGCCTGGGTCTGGACGACGAGCCGGCAGCGAAGCAGGAGATCTGCTGCAGCCGCATGTTCGGCCAGCGCCTGCACGAGCTGGCGCCGATCCGCGAGGCGGTGGCCACCTACGCCGCCCGGGCCAGCGAGAAGCTGCGCGCCCAGGGTTCGCTGTGCAAGAAGGTGCGGGTGAGCATCCGCACCGGCATGTTCAATCCGGCCGAGCCGAAGTTTGCCAAGGGGGTGGTCTGTGAGCTGCCATATCCGACCGACGATACCCGGCTGATCATCCGCGCCGCGACCGAGGGGCTGGCGCTGGTCTGGCGCGAGGGCTTCGCCTTCAGCAAGGCCGAGGTGCTGCTGCTCGACCTGCGCCGGCGCGGCGAGTACACGCCAGACCTGTTCGCCGCCGAGCAGTCCGCCGCGGCCGAACGGGTGATGGGCGTGATGGATGCGATCAACGCCAGGTGGGGCAGGGGCACGCTGCACCCAGCCAGCGTCCCCACCGCGCCCGACTGGGGCATGCGGAGGGAGCTGATGAGCCAGAGCTACACGACGCAGGTGAGTGAGCTGTGGAGGGTGGGGGCTGGAGCTGCCGGCAGCCAGCAGCAGATCTCTCGCTAGAGAACTACTCCCACCAGCTTCTTCAGCAGCTCCTCGAACGGCATGATGGTCAGCAGCAGCGGCGCCACCGGCAACAGTGTCGCGATCCCCAGCCGGAGGACGACATCGCGGGTGACCGGGGCGAGGCGCATTTCCTGCACCACAGCAAAGCTGTTGCCGAGATCGGCCAGCGACTGGATATCGCCGCTGCCCACCAGCGGCTCATCGGCCGGTGCACTACCGCGCAGCCATTTGCTGTCGAACTCGCGCACGTAGGTCATCGCCAGACCGCCGTATTCGCGCAGGCCGATGCGCTTCGTGCTGGCAAGTTGGCTCGAGAACACGAATAGCGGGGCCAGCACCAGGCACTCGACGAAGATCACCACCAAGGCGATCTCGGCCTTGAACTCGGGCAGCGTGGCGCCGACGTAGAAGATCCGGTTCGCCAGCATCCCGGCCAACAGGGCGCCGTAGGCCAGGGCCAGCGGCATGAAGGCGTAGGCCGAATTGGCCAGAAAGCCCAGGCCACCGACCCGGTCCGGATGGGTGGGCACCAGATTCAGCTCGATGCGCGATACCTGCCAGAGGAAGCGCATCCAGATGCACACCCGGAGGAACCAGCGGAGTATCAGGAACTGGAAGATCGGTACGCTAACGTAGCCGTACCAGATCCCGGCGAGCGACAGTCCGAATCCCGAGTCGGTCGGTACTGTGTACCAAGTGGCGGTGTCGAGGACAGCGGCGCTGCGCCATACCACCAGCACGCCAAACCCGTAGACGAACACGATGAGCAGCACCTCGGCGATCACCGAGTTGCGCAGGCGCATGGCCGAGCCGACCGCGGCCTCGAATCTCGCCCTCGCAGCCTCCGGGACCAACCCGCGGTCGAGGAACTGCCCGACCACAGGACGGATACGCTGGTGGACGATCAGCTCGGCGCCAATCAGCAATGGCATCGCCACCAGGAAGCGGATATGCACATCGAAGTCCATCAGAAAGGGGATGGCCACCCCTCCGTCCAGCAGTTGCCCCTCGAGCGCGGAAAGCAGCAGCAACGGCAGCCAGGCCATCAGGGCAATTACGACGATGCGTTTGCGCACCAACTCGAGGGCGTCGCCGGATAGCTGGGTGCGGCGGAACAGTTGATACAGCGGCCCGCCGAGCACCAGCGAGAAGTCGATCGGCTCGGAGGTGAGCGGTGCAGACTGCGTAGGACGATCGGGTGACGGCTTCATTCCGGCTCCATGGAGTAGTAAGCGGCGTGTGGTAGCGGTCTGCAGGACCACCCTCTGGCGCGGTGGCCACTGCTTCAGGATAGTCGCTCGCCATCAGCCCCGTTGCCGGTCCGGGCCGCCTGCTGGCAGTGCCTCAGGTCGCCAGCGCGCCGCTGCTGCATCTCGAGCGGAAGGCGCGCCGACGGTTGCCAGGCGGCGCAATTCCTGCGAAAAAGCCCGCCCGGCAGCCGTCGGGCGCTGCCGCCAGTAGAGGACACCGCAATGAGCAACGAACTGCAGATCGAGGACATTGTCGTCGGCGAGGGCAAGACCTGCGTCAAGGGCGCACTGATCACCACCCAGTATGTCGGGACGCTGGAGGACGGCACCGTCTTCGACTCCTCATACGACAAGGGCCGGCCGTTCCAGTGCGTGATCGGCACCGGGCGGGTGATCAAGGGTTGGGACCAGGGCCTGATGGGCATGCAGGTCGGCGGCAAGCGCAAGCTGTTCGTCCCCGCCCACCTGGCCTACGGCGAGCGGCAGATCGGCGCGCACATCAAGCCCAACTCCAACCTGGTCTTCGAGATCGAGCTGCTGGAAGTGCTGACGCGGGACGATTGAGGCTTGGCGCTGGAGGGGGGGCCAGGGTTGCAGGACGATATTCAGGTCACCTGCCTTGAGGGCACGTCACTGTACCCTCAAGGCTCGTTGAGCGACAGTTCACTTGCCGTACAGTTCGCGGTCCCGCTGGATAGGGGGCCTGTACATGGATTTCGGGTTGGACATCTTTTCCGACTGCTCGTCAGTCGTGATGCCCACGGCAGTAGGCTGCTCCTTGATCATCTGCACGAAGCGCTCACCGGAGTCCATGCGGTCCCGCTGGTTGGCGAGCGATTGCCGCTGCTGGTGATAATCCATCAGACGATCACTTCCGCTCTCCGCGATCATCAGTTGCTGCGGCTTCTCCTCGGGCCACACCCACTGCCCAGGTTCGGCCTGCACCGAATTCACGGCAGTTCCGACCAGCAGTGCCGCCAGTGCGGCCTTGATTGACATGGCTTTCATGGCGTCATCCTCCACAACGAGTTGACGTTTACTAGACTAGTCCTTTGGGCGTCCGCTTTCGCTCGTGTTCACCTGACGAGCCGACGAACGTGGCTTGCTTCAGGGCGAGTGCTGGGCTAATAGCCCATGTTTGCTGGCTTCGCGACCAGCAACCACTCGTCACTTTCCGAGGAGTGCAGTTTGAGAAGGTCAACTTTCCTGAGTTCGATACTGCAGAGCCGACGCGGCCACCTGCTGGCCGGGTTGCTGTTTGGCAGCGGCCTGCTGCTCGGGCCGGCCAAGGCTTCGGCCCATGCGGCGCAGGCGCACCGCCACGAATCCGCCTCGCTGCAACTGCGGGCATGGCGGGATCTGGTTGCCCATGCGCTGCCACTGAGCGAAGTTGAGCAGCTCGAGGCGGTCAACCAGTTCTTCAATCACCAGGCTCGCTATGTCGAGGACCAGAATCTGTGGGGCCAGTTCGACTACTGGGCCACGCCGCTGGAGCTGCTCGAGCTGGGGGCGGGAGACTGCGAGGATTTCGCCCTGGCCAAGTACTTCACCCTGCGCCTGCTGGGTGTGCCCGAACAGCGCCTGCGCCTGGTCTACAGCACGATGAGCACGACCGGAGAGGCCCACATGGTCCTCGGCTACTGGCCCGATAGCGGCGAGGTGCCGCTGCTGCTGGACAACCTGCGCGAGGAAATCCTGCCGGTAGTCCAGCGCCACGACCTGGCAATGCAGTTTGCCTTCGATGCCGATCACCTGTACCGGTTCGACCACCGCCGCCTGGTCATGGCCGGCGATGCGAAGCTGTTACCCAACTGGCAGGCCTTGCAGACCCGGGTCAAGCGGGAAGTGCGCCAGGTCGCTGCCGGGGGCGAACTTGCCATGACCGGGTCACCGTCAATGGCGCCGCCCGGCTAGCCGGCGGCTGAAAAGCCACCTCGAGGAGCGGGGAAGCCGAACACAAGTCGGGAGGCAGGCGGTGAAGAGCGGCGGGCAGCAACCAGCAGACCAAGCGTGGATCGCGACTGGCCTTTTGTCTGTCCGGTAGGGCTCGCACCCGCTCAACCGGTAATCAATCCGCCAGGAGTCAGCTTCACCTCGTCGCAGTTGTCGCCGGGCCCGCCACGGTCGATGACCAGGAAGTCCGAGACCTCGCCCAGCGCCAGCAGCGGGTGGTGCCAGACGCCCGGGGCGTAGTTGACGCCTTGGTCGCCGCGGGCGAGGAACACGCGCAGGTCCTCGACCTGCGGCGCTGGGCCGGCCGGCGCCACCACCACCAGGTAGGCTCGCCCGGACAGTGGCACGAACGCCTGGCTGGCCAGCGGGTGGCGCTCCATCATCTCCACCTGGAACGGCAACTGGCGCGGCTGACTGCGGAAGATCGAGACGATCGCCCGGCCGCCCGCGCCCGGCTCGATGTTGGCCAGGTCGTGATAGCGCTCGGTGTTGCCGGTGTTGATGGTGAGGTGCTGCGCCGCGTCGCTGGCCTCGATCACCTCGCCAAACGGCGCGAAGGCCGCGCGCTCGAGCGGCATCGGGATGAGCTGCTGCAGCCCGTTCATTGGGCGACCCTGCCCCACAGACGCAGGCGCGATACCCCGCCGTCGGGGAAGATGTTGAAGCGCACGTGGCTGATCGGCCCCAGCGGCAGGACCTGCTCGCCATACTCGTGCACCGCGTCCATCGACAGCGGCTGCTCGGGCAGCAGCGGCGGCCAGAACAGGCTCTGGGTGGTGATCGACTGGTCGGTGCCGCCACCGACGAAGGCCGCCTGCAGCGAGCAGCGGTCCGGGTAGTTGCCCTTGAAGAACGCGGTATCCACCTCGATGCGCTCGACGATGCCGGGGGCGCCCAACTCCAGTACACACCAGTCGTTGCCGGGCTCGCGGCGGCGGCGGGTTTCCCAGCCGTCGCCCATGCTCAGGCCGCGCCCGGGCAGCAGCAGGTTGCTGACCGCGGAGCCGAAGCTGGCGTCGTTCCAGCTGACTGCGCGACCACCGTTGGCCATGGCGAGCAGATCGACCAGGTCATCGCCGGCAGTTTCGAGGCCGCCGACCGGCAGGCCGTAGACGCGCAGGCGGGCGATGCCGCCGTCGGGGAAGATGTTCACGCGCAGGTGGGTCCAGGCTTCGCGGCTGGTCGATTCCAGCAGGTGGTGGCTGTTCGGCCTCAGCGCACTGGGCGGGAGGATCTCGCTCCAGTTCGCCGCCTGCAGGGCGTCGAGCGCGTCGCTGGCGCTGACGCAGGCCTCGATGGACGCCGCCGGCGGGTAGTTGCCGGTGAAGTGGCTGGTGTCGACGTCGAAGCCGCGGATCGTGCCGCGCACGCCAAGGCGGATCAGTGCCCAGTCGTGGCCGGCGTGGCGCTTGCGCCGCGACTCCCAGCCGTCCATCCACTTGCCGTTGTCGTCGTAACGGCCCGGATAGAACACCGCCGGGGCCGGGTCGAGCATGCGCTCGAGCGGGGCGAAGAAGGCGTCGGAGGCGAACAGCGCCTGCGCGCCGAGGCGTGGACTGGCCAGATCGACCGCCTTGGCAGCCCACTCAGGCAGCTGGGCGGGCAGGGCGATGACGGGGGTGCCGGGGAGGGCCATGGCGGAAATCTCCTGGTTCAGCGCTGACAAGGCGGGTAGGGGTGCTGGGTGATCCAGTGGCGGGCGATGTCCACCCGCCGGCAGACCCAGACCCGTTCGTGCTGTTCGATATAGTCGAGAAAGCGCTGCAGGGCACGGAAGCGGCCCGGACGGCCGAGCAGGCGGCAGTGCATGCCGATGCTGAGCATCGCCGGGCGCTCGTCGCCCTCGGCATACAGCACGTCGAAGCTGTCGCGCAGGTAATTGAATAACTCGTCGCCGTGGGAAAAGCCCTGCGGCAGGGCGAAGCGCATGTCGTTGCTGTCCAGGGTGTAGGGCACGATCAGGTGCGGGACCTGGCGGCCGTCGCTGGCGGTCACCTCGGTCCAGAACGGCAGATCGTCGCCGTAGTGGTCCGAGTCGTAGAGGAAGCCGCCGTGATCGACCACCAGGCGGCGGGTGTTCGGCGAGTCGCGGCCGGTGTACCAGCCCAGCGGGCGCACGCCGGTGAGGCGCTGGATGCTGGCCATGGCCTGCTGCAGGTGGGCGCGTTCGACTTCCTCGGCGACGTTCTGGTAGCTGATCCAGCGCCAGCCGTGGCAGGCGATCTCGTGGCCGAGTTCGCCGAAGGCGGCGGTCAGCTCGGGGTGGCGCTCCAGCGCCATGGCCACGCCAAACACGGTCAGCGGCAGGCCGCGGCGCTCGAACTCGCGCAGCAGGCGCCAGACGCCGACCCGCGAGCCGTACTCGTAGATCGACTCCATCGACAGGTGGCGCTCGGCAAAGCTGGCCGGGTTGTACAGCTCGGAGAGGAACTGCTCGCTGCCGGGGTCGCCGTGCAGCACGCAGTTCTCGCCGCCTTCCTCATAGTTGAGCACGAACTGCACGGCGATCCGCGCCCGGCCGGGCCAGTTGGCGAAGGGCGGGTTGCGGCCGTAGCCGATCAGGTCGCGGGGGTAGGGCTGGCCTGCTTGCATGGCTGTACTCGCAGTGGGTTGGATGGGAGATCAGTCGATCGGCGCGCCGTTGGCGATCCAGGCGCCGAGCAGTTCGCGCTCCTGCGCGGTCATCTGGGTGATGTTGCCGAGCGGCATGATCTGGCTGGCCACGGCTTGGGCGTGGATCTTCGGGGCCAGCTGGCGGATTTGCTCGGCGCTGTCGAACATCACCCCAGCCGGGGCGCTGCTGAACAGCGTGCTGCTCGGTTGGGCGGAGTGGCAGGTGCTGCAGCGCGCCTGGATCACCGCGCGCACTGCGGCGAACTGGCTGGTTGCCGTGCCGCTAGCCGGAACGGTGGCGGTTGCCGGCGCTGCGGCTGGTCTGGGGGAGCTGACGAAGGCCAGGCAGAGCAGGCCCAGTGCGGCGGTCGGCAGGGTCCAGGCGAACTTCTGGCTGTGCTGGCGGGTGTTGAAGTAGTGGCGCACCAGCACCGAGAGCGCGGCGATGGCGGCGACGATCAGCCAGTTGTACTGGCTGCCGTAGGTGCTCGGGAAGTGGTTGCTGATCATGATGAACAGCACCGGCAGGGTGAAGTAGTTGTTGTGTCGCGAGCGCAGCAGGCCTCTGGCCGGCAGGCGCGGGTCGGGCTGGGTGCCAGCATGGATGGCTTTCACCAGCGCGCGCTGGGCCGGAATGATGATGCGGAACACGTTGCCGACCATGAGGGTGCCGATCAGTGCGCCGGTATGGATGTAGGCGCCGCGGCCACTGAACGCCTGCGTATAGGCCCAGGCGGCGAACACGATCAGGGCGAACAGCGCCGTGCCGAGCAGGGCGGGTCGCCGGCCCAGCGGCGAGTCGCACAGCCGGTCGTAGACGAACCAGCCGACGAGCAGCGAGCCCAGTCCGATGGACACCGCCGCGGCGGGGGACAGCTCGCTGCCGGAGGCGATCAGGTACAGGCCGGGGTTGAGGTAGAAGACCACGGTGAGCAGGGCCACGCCGGACAGCCAGGTGCTGTAGGCCTCCCACTTGAACCAGTGCAGTTTTTCCGGCATCTGCGGCGGTGCCAGCTTGTACTTCTCGAGGTGGTAGATACCGCCGCCATGGATCGCCCAGAGGTCGCCGGCCAGCCCCTCGCGGGGATTGCTGCGCTCGAGGTTGTTCTCCAGCCAGTTGAAGTAGAAGGAAGCGCCGATCCAGGCGATGCCGACGATCATGTGTATCCAGCGCACGCTCAGGTTCAGCCATTCGGTCAGATGTGCTTCCACGCCAGGTACCCCTTGCCCGCTCTGGGCGGGCCTGTCGTTCGGGTGGTAACGGCGCGCGGTTACAGCGCCTGCAGGCGCAGCAGCGCGATCTTGTTGATTTCCGCCAGGGCTCGGGCGAACTCCTGCTCGGGCGTGTTGTTCAGACGCTGCGCGAATGCCTCGAGGATCTGCTGCCGGCCGCTGCCCTTGACCGCCATGATGAAGGGGAAACCGAAGCGTGCCTTGTAGGCCGCGTTGAGTTCGCTGAAGCGGGCGAACTCCTCGGCGCTGCACGCATCGATGCCGGCGCTGGCCTGTTCCGCGCTGGAGGCGGCGGTCAGTTCGCCGCGCACCGCCGCCTTGCCGGCCAGGTCCGGGTGGGCGTTGATCAGGGCCAGCTGCGCCTCGCGCCCGGCGCTCAGCAGCACGCGCGCCATGCGCCCGTGCAAATGCTCGATGGCGTCGTCCTCGGGGCCGATGCCATGGGCGAAGACGCTTTCGGCAACCCACGGCGAGTGCTCGTAGATGTCGGCGAAGGCGGCGACGAAGGCTTCACGCGACAGGGTCGAGGGCTTGATGCTGGCAAACGCGGTCATTGGCGCGCACCGGTCTACGATTGGTAAGAGGCTGGCCATATACGTTGTGTAGCAAAAACTGGCCCGCTCAGCCGGGTTTTTGCGCGTGTGAGCCTGGTTGCTGCGTGGCGGTCATTGAAAGGTCGGTATTTTCCTGCCGGCAATCGACCACATTTCTCAGCAAGGAGGATGGCGCCGGAGCGCAAGTGCGCTCGCGCTAGGCAAGATGGGCAAATTGACGACACACGTTCTGGATGCAACCCACGGCTGCCCCGGGGCGGGCATCGCGCTGCTGCTGTATCGACTGGACGGCGAACAACGGCGTCTGCTGCGCGAGGTGGCGACCAATGCCGACGGCCGCTGCGACGAGCCGCTGCTGCAGGGCGAGAACCTGGTCGCGGGGGTGTACGAACTGCACTTCCATATCGGCGACTACTACCGCCAGCGCGGCGTCGCCTTGCCCGAACCGGCGTTCCTCGACGTGGTGGTGCTGCGCGTCGGCCTCAGCGACGAAGGCCATTACCACGTGCCGCTGCTGGTGTCGCCGTACAGCTATTCGACCTATCGAGGCAGCTGAAGCCGCCTTTTCCGAGGGTATCCCGGTGCTCTGGCGTCGCTTTGGCGGTGCAGCAGGGGTTCAGGCCGAGGCGCGCAAGCGGAGACGCTTGCCGCGGCCGTTGGTGATCCGCTAGCTGACCACTGCGTGCTCGTTGGCCGGAATCAGAATCTTGCCAATGCGCCGGGTGCGCTCGGCTGGGTCGTCGTTGCTGTGTACCAGCGACAGGCTGAGTTGATAGGCGTAGATCAGGTGCGCGCGGTCGCGGGCTTCCGTCTCGTCGCAGCCGGCCTGCATCAGCAGTCCCTCGATGTAGCTGAGGCGATGGCTGTCGACCTCGTCGATGGCCTGACGTGCCTGCTTGTCGCGGCGGGCCCAGCCGCGGATGCCGATCTCGGTGGCGGCGGCCTCGCGCGCGGTGTTGCCGTGGAACGGCAGTTCCAGCAGGTGCCAGAGCTGTTCGGCCGGCGAGTTGCGGGTGTTGCGCAACTGGAGGATGACGTCTTCGGTGGCCCGGGCACGCCAATCGCTGAGGATGCCCTCGAGCAGTTCGTCGCGACTCTTGAAGTGGTAGTAGAAGCTGCCGCGGGTGATGTTCAGCTCTTTCGCCAGGGTGTCGACCCGCACCGAGTCGATGCCACCCTTGACCAGCATGCGCTGAGCGGCGTGGATCCAGTCTTCGCGGGTAAGCGGGGAGCGTGCAGACATGTTCGTGCTTCTTCTGGTGGAGGGCGCCCGGTGCGCCGGGAAAACAGCTGGCAAGCCTAACCGATTGACTGAAAGCGGGAAATAGCGCGCGCGCTTTCGCCGCAATTGACCGCGTTTTCGCCGGTGAGTTTACCCATATCACGCTTTCCTGTTCGGCCGCATGGCTGCCGCGTCCGGTGTGCCCACTCGTTGTGCTGCTCATGTCGATAATAAAGATACATTGATGTATGTCAATGTTGCAAGTTCGCGCCTGAATGATCCTGCACGCCTGATTTTTCATGGCGTTGGTAGGCGTCGCCTGCCTTGCCTCTGGAATTCTTGTGGATTCATAAGTGTATTCGTTCGGCGGTTCTCTGCGGGCTGCCGGCATGGGAGGGACGATGAGTCGGAACCTGGTGGAAAGGGTGCTGTGGAAGCTCTCGGTGGAGCGCTCGAGCAAGAACCGCTTCAGGGAGGATCCGCGGGTCTTCCTCGCGCAGTTTCGTCTGAGCGAGGAAGAGGTCGAGTGCCTGCTGAGTTTCAAGGTGGGCGCACTGCAGTGCATGGGTGTCAATCCGATGCTGACCATGGGCTTCTGGCAGGAGTTGGCGCCCGACCGCAGCATGCGGCTGTACAAGGAGCGCCTCGGTGCGATCGATCAACAACGCGCAGCCTTCTCGGCTGCTCTTAAGGGGTGAGCCATGGGCAAGGTCGTTGGCGCCTTCTGGGTGCCGCACAACCCGGTGATGTATGTGGCGCCCGAGGCGCCGAATCCGACGCAGCGCGAAGCGGTGCATGCCGCCTATGCCGAATGCGCGCGGCGTCTGGTCGAGCTGGAGCCGACAACGGTGATCATCGTCGGCAACGATCACTACATCCTCTTCGGCACCCAGTGCCTGCCGCGCTACCTGATCGGCACCGGCGACATCGAGGGTGCGTTGGGCTCGCTGCCGGGGCTGGACAAGCTGGTGACGCAGAACAACGAGCAGCTGGCCGGCTTCATTGCCCAGCATGGTTTCGATAACGGTTTCGACTGGGCCGTGGCGCGCTCTTTCAGCGTCGACCACGCGGTCAGCATTCCCCATCACCTGGTGGTCAAGCCGGCGCAGCAGGCGCTGGGCTACGAGCTGCCGTGCATTCCGGTGTACATGGCCTGTGCCGTAGATCCGTTCCTCTCGCTCAAACGCACCGCCGAACTGGGTCGCGAGATCCGCGCCGCGGTAGAGGCGTTCCCTGCGGATGAGCGGGTGGTGGTGATCGGCAGTGGTGGCATCAGCCACTGGGTCGGCACCGCCGAGATGGGCCGGGTCAACGAGGGCTTCGATCGCGAGGTGCTGGCGCATGGCGTGGCCGGCGACCTGGAGGCGCTGTGCGCCTACAGCAACGAGCAAATCATCGGACGTGCCGGCAACGGCGCGATGGAAATCCGCAACCTGATCTGCGCTCTGGCGGCCGTTGAGGGCGGCAAGGGAGAGGTCGTCGGCTACGAGGCCGTCGAGCCGTGGGTGACGGGCATGGGTTTTCTGGCGGTCAAGCCGTCCTGACAGGTCGTACTGAGTTGAAGCGTGTAATGCCGGGCTGCTGTGGTGGCAGCTGCATTTCGAATGAGGAGAGATGATGAAAAAAATAAACCTCTGTGCGATCGAGACCACTCCGCCGTTGGCAGGGCTCGACCGGATCTGCGATATGGAAGCGGGCCGCATGGCCGGCAAGGTGTTCTGGGATGGCGAGATCTACGAGCAGGAGCTGGAGAAGATATTCGCCCGTTGCTGGCTGTTCGTCGCCCACGAGTCGCAGATTCCCAATGCCGGCGACTATGTGGCTACCACCATGGGCGAGGACGAGGTGCTGGTGGTTCGCCAGAAGGACCTGTCGATCAAGGTGCTGATCAACGCCTGTCCGCACCGCGGCAACAAGGTGTGCTTCGCCGAGGCCGGCAACGCCCGCGGTTTCATCTGCAACTATCATGGCTGGGCATTCGGCACCGACGGCGCGCTGCGCGGCATGCACGAATCCGGAGTCTACGAGCAGAGCGGCTTCGACAAGTCGCAGCAGAGCCTGCGCGAGGCGCGTGTCGACAGCTACAAGGGCCTGGTGTTCGCCACCTTCGCCGAGGATGCGCCGAGTCTGGCCGAGTATCTCGGTCCGATGGCCTGGTACCTCGACGTCATCCTCGACAATGACGAGGGCGGCACCGAGTTCGTCGGCGGTTGCATCCGCTCCACTATCGAATGCAACTGGAAGATCGCCGCGGAGAACTTCGTCGGCGACATCCTCCATGCCGGCTGGACCCACGACTCCGCCGCCCAGGCCATGCTCGGCGGGTCGGTGACCAAGGTCAGCGAGTTCCCCGAATCCTGGCAGGTCAACTGGAACGGCCACGGCTACGAATTCACCCGCGACCTGGTCGGCAACGCCGCCGTGCTCGGCGAGAGCGGGGTGAACAAGTACCTGCACCTGCACCGCCCCAAGGCCGAGGAGCGCCTCGGCGAGTTCCGCTCGAAGATGCTGGGCGCGGTGTCCTCGTTCACCGTATTCCCCAACTTCTCCTTCCTGCCCGGGCAGAACACTGTGCGGGTGTGGCAGCCGCGCGGGCCGAACAAGATCGAGCTGTACACCTGGGTGATCGTCAACAAGAACGCCCCGCAGGAGGTAAAGGACATGTGGCGCCGCGGCGCGATGATGACCTTCTCGCCGACCGGCGTGTTCGAGATGGACGACGGCGAGAACTGGGAGTACTGCACCAAGACCAGTCGCGGCAAGGTCACCCGCTACCAGGACCTGTACGTCGGCCTTGGCATGAACACCCGTCTGACCGACACCGACCTGCCGGGCAACGTGTTCAAGGGCCAGCTCAACGAGGCCAACGCCCGCGCCTACTACCAGCGCTGGAAGGACCTGCTGCAGGCCGGCAGCTGGGCAGAAGTTCCCGATCGCAACGGTAAGCTGAGCTGAGGAGTGCGCAATGAGCAATCTTGAACTGGTGAGTGTCGAGGAAGAGCGGGTAGCCAAGGCCTTCCTGCTGCGCGAGGCGCGTCTGCTGGATGACGAGCGCTGGGATGACTGGCTGCTGACCCTCTCCGAGCGCATCCACTACTGGATGCCCGGGATCGAGAACCGCCGCCGCGAGGATGGCAAGGGTGCCTACGTCGAGGAGCACATGGCGCTGTTCGACGACGGCTTCCGCGAACTGCAGCGCCGGGTCAACCGCTTCAAGCAGCCCTCGGCCTGGGCGGAGAACCCGCCGACCCGCAACGTGCACCTGATCGGCAACATCGAGGTGTTCGCTGGCGACGAGCCGGGGCAGTACCGGGTGTTTTCGACCTTTATCAATGTGCGCAGCCGCGGCCTGGACGAGCAGTACCAACTCGCCGGTCGCCGTGAAGACGTGCTGTGCGAGGAGGGCGATGGCCTGAAACTTCTCAAGCGCAAGATCGTCATTCCCAATGCCACCTTGCCGTGCAAGAACATCAATACATTCCTGTAGGTTTATGGCCTCGGACAAGTGGCTGAGTAGCCGGGCTGATGCTGGCGATAGCTCGCGCCTGGCATAGCTCAGGTCGTTCAAAGCCAAGAGCGCCCATGGTCGTAACCATGGGCGCTCTTTGTTTGTGCGGGTTAGACCATCGTCGTAGTCAGGCATGCAAGGATTTACGGGATGGCTTCGGGCTGCCCATGGATGGGGCCTTGCTGCGGCGCTGACCTCCAGTGGCAAGGATACAGTTGTGTTTTCCAAGCTATTGACGCAAGTCAATTTCGCTCCTAGCATACACATACGTATCTGTATCCAAGTACAAGAACCGGAGGCCGTAATGGAAGGCGTAGGCAAGACACTGCTGGCAGCAGGGCACCAGACCAACTACCACGAAGCCGGTGAGGGCGAAGCCCTGTTCCTGCTGCATGGCTCGGGCCCGGGCGTTTCGGGCTGGACCAACTGGTCGAAAACCATTCCGGCCTTCGCCGACCAGTGGCGCGTGATCGTTCCGGACATCGCCGGCTTCGGTTTCACCGAGTTCAAGGACGGCACCAAGTACGACATCAAGCTGTGGGTCAGCCATCTGGTCGGCATCATGGACGCTCTCGACATCCAGAAGGCCTCCTTCGTCGGCAACTCCTTCGGTGGGGCCCTGGCCATCGGCCTGGCAGTGTTCGCCCCCGAGCGCGTCAACAAGCTGGTGCTGCTCGGCACCCCGGCCGGCGAGTTCGTGCAGACCCCGGGCCTGCGTGGCGCCTGGGAATACGAGCCGTCGTTGGAAAACATGGAGCAGCTGATGCAGCTGTTCCCTTACGACAAGTCGCTGATCACCCCGGAGCTGGTGCGGTCCCGCTTCGAAGCCAGCGCACGTCCCGGCGCCCAGGAAGCCCTGCGCAAGCTGATCCCGCAGCCGGCCGCCGAAGGCGAAACCATCGTCAAGGGCTTCCCGGCTGGCGCCCTGGCCAAGATCACCGCGCCGACCCTGGTGGTGCACGGTCGCGAAGATCGCGTGGTGCCGCCGCAGTGCGGCCTGCTCATCGCCAACACCGTGCCGGATGCCGACCTGCACCTGTTCGGCCGCTGCGGCCACTGGGTACAGAGCGAGCAGCCACGCCGCTTCGTCGCGCTGGTCCGCGACTTCCTGAGCGAGTGAGCCGCCATGAGCAGAAACGTACTGGAAAGGGTCTTGTGGCAGCTATCCGTGGAGCGCGCTGCCAAGGAGCGCTTCCGCGCGGATGCCGGCAAGTTCCTCGCTCGCTTTGATCTGAGCGAGGAAGAACGGCAGATGGTTATTGAGTTCGACGTTAGCGCGCTGCAGCGCCTGGGCGTCAACCCGATGCTGACCATGGGCTTCTGGCAGGAGTTGTCCCCCACTCGCGACATGGCTCTGTACAAGGAGCGTCTGGGTGCATCCGATGAACAACGCGCAGCCTTTTCGGCTGCTTTGAAGGGGTAAGTCATGGGCAAGATCGTTGGCGGTTTCTGGATGCCGCATGACCCGGTGATGTTCGTCGCGCCCGACGCGCCGCCGCAGGAGCAGCGCGATAACGTCTGGGGCGCCTACGAGGTCTGCGCCCGGCGCATGGCCGAGCTGGATGCTACCGCGGCGATCATCGTCGGCAATGACCACTACATTCTGTTCGGCACCCAGTGTCTGCCGCGCTACCTGATCGGTAACGGCGACGTGGACGGTCCGATCGAGGCCCTGCCGGGTCTCAAGCGCGGGGTGATCAGTAACCATCAGGCATTGGCCCAGCACATCGTTGCCGAGGGCGAGACGCAGGGTATCGACTGGACCGTGGCGCGCAGCTTCAGCGTCGAGCACTCCTTCGCGATTCCGCACCAGCTCACCGTACAGGCTGCCGAGCGCATGCTCGGGCGCAGCATCCCGACCATCCCGGTGTACCTGGCCTGCGGCGTCGATCCGTACATCTCGTTCAAGCGTGCCGGCGAACTAGGTCGGCAGATCCGCGCCGCCGTCGAGTCGTTCGACGCCGACGAGCGCGTGGTGATCATCGGTAGTGGCGGCATCAGCCACTGGGTCGGCACCGTCGAGTCGGGCCGGGTCAACGAGGAGTTCGACCGCGAGATTCTCGCCCACGGCGTCAACGGCGATCTCGCTGCGCTGTGCGCCTACGACGATGCGGACATTCTCGAGCGCGGCGGCAACGGCGCGATGGAAATCCGCAACTTCGCCTGCGCCATGGCCGCTGTCCCCAATCCCCGTGGCGAGGTGATCGCCTACGAGGCCGTCCCTGCCTGGGTGACCGGCCTCGGTTTCCTGCAACTGTTTTCCCAGGAGAGTGCGCAATGACGACTCGAGTTCTCCTCTGCCAGCGTGACGAGCTGACCCCCGGCTCGCTGAAGAAAGTACCCAACGCCGAAGTGGGCGACATCTGCGTCTACAACCTCGAAGGTCAGTACTACGCCACCGCCGACCTGTGCACTCACGCCACCGCGTCCCTGGCCGAAGGCGACCTGGAGGACGGCCTGATCACCTGCCCGGTGCACTGGGGTCAGTTCGACGTGCGTACCGGCGAGGCGGTGACCTTCCCCTGCGAGAAGCACCTGAGAACCTACCAGATCATCGTCACCGACAAAGAAGTGTTCGCCGACGTGGCGAAAGAGGCCGAAGAAGCGCTGGCCGCCGACCTGGCCTGAACCAGCCCCGTGAATTTCCCGAATGCCTTGTGAGTGCCCCATGGATAACAACCTAATAAAACTGAAGCCCATCGAGGCTTCCCCGGCGCTGCCGAACCTCGACAAACTGTGCGACATGGAAGCCGGGCGCATGTCCGGGAAGATCTTCTGGGATGGCGACATCTACGAGCAGGAACTGGAGAAGATCTTCGCCCGCTGCTGGCTGTTCGTCGCCCACGAATCGCAGATTCCCAAGGCCGGCGACTACATCGCCACCACCATGGGTGAGGACGAGGTGCTGGTGGTTCGCCAGAAGGATGCCTCGATCAAGGTGCTGATCAACGCCTGCCCGCACCGCGGCAACAAGGTGTGTTTCGCCGAGGCCGGTAACGCCCGCGGCTTCATCTGCAACTACCACGGCTGGGCCTTCGGTACCGATGGCGCGCTGCGCGGCATGCACGAGTCGGGTGTCTACGAGGACAGCGCCTTCGACAAGTCGCAGCACGGCCTGCGTGAAGCCCGCGTCGACAGCTATAAGGGCCTGGTGTTCGCCACCTTCGCCGCCGATGCGCCGAGCCTGGCCGAGTATCTCGGTCCGATGGCCTGGTACCTCGACGTGATCCTCGACAATGACGAGGGCGGCACCGAGTTCGCCGGCGGCTGCATCCGCTCGACCATCGAGTGCAACTGGAAGATCGCCGCGGAAAACTTCGTCGGCGACATCCTCCACGCCGGCTGGACCCACGATTCCGCCGCCCGCGCCATGCTCGGCGGCGCGGTGGCCCAGGTCAGCGACTTCCCCGAGTCCTGGTCGGTCAACTGGAACGGGCACGGCTACGAATTCGCCCGCGACCTGGTCGGCAATGCCGCCGTGCTGGGCGAGAGCGCCATTAACAAGTACCTGCACCTGCAGGCGCCGAAGGCTGCCGAGCGCCTGGGCGAGTTCCGCTCGCGCATGCTGGGCGCGGTGTCCTCGTTCACCCTGTTCCCCAACTTTTCCTTCCTGCCGGGGCAGAACACCATGCGCGTGTGGCAGCCGCGCGGCCCCAACAAGATCGAGCTGTACACCTGGGTGATCGTCAACAAGAACGCCCCGCAGGACGTCAAGGACAAGTGGCGCCGCGGCGCGATGATGACCTTCTCGCCGACCGGCGTGTTCGAGATGGACGACGGCGAGAACTGGGAATACTGCACCAAGACCAGTCGCGGCAAGGTCACCCGCTACCAGGACCTGTACGTCGGTCTGGGCATGAACACCCGCCTGGCCGACACCGACCTGCCGGGCAACGTGTTCAAGGGCCAGCTCAACGAGGCCAACTCGCGAGCCTTCTACCAGTACTGGAAGGACCTGCTGAAGGCGCCGAGCTGGGCCGATGTGCCCGACCGCAACGGCCAGCTGCGCTGAGAAGGAGAGAGCGATGACCCTGCCGAATGAACAACTGGTAAGTCTGGAAGAAACTCGCGCAGCCGAGGCCTTCCTCCTGCGCGAAGCGCGCCTGCTCGACAACGAGTGCTGGGAGGACTGGCTCGCCACCCTGTCCGAGGCCGTCCACTACTGGATGCCCGGCATCGAGAACCGCCGCCGCGAGGACAAGCTCGGCACCTACAGCGCCGAGCACATGGCGCTGTTCGACGACGGCCTGCGCGACCTCAAGCGTCGGGTGAACCGTTTCAACCAGCCGTCGGCCTGGGCGGAAAACCCGCCGACCCGCAACGTGCACCTGATCAGCAACATCGAGGTGTTCGCCGGCGACGTTGAGGGCGAATACCGGGTGCACTCCTGCTTCGTCAACATCCGCAGCCGTGGCCTGGACGAGCACTACCAGCTCGCCGGCCGCCGCGAGGACGTGCTGCGCCTGGAGGCCGAGGGCCTCAAGCTGCTCAAGCGCAAGATCCTCATCCCCAACGCGATGTTGCTGTGCAAGAACATCAACACCTTCCTCTGACAGGAGACGGACATGGGCTGGCTTGAAGGGCAGGTGGCGCTGGTTACCGGCGGTACCGGTGGGATCGGCAGCGCCATCGTGCGCCGCTACGTGGAGGAGGGCGCGCGCGTCGGCGTGATGGCGCGCGACCTGGATCAGCTGCAGCAGCTGAAGGACGAGCTGGGCGACGCCATCGTCATCGTGCAGGGCGACGTGTCGCGCTACCAGGACAACCAGCAGGCGGTCGCCGCCACCCTGGAGGCCTTCGGCAAGCTCGACACCTTCGTCGGCAACGCGGCGGTGTTTGACTATTTCACCCGTCTCGACCGCATCGCCCCGGAAGATTTCGAGAGTGCCTTCCAGCGCCTGTTCGCGATCAACGTGCAGGGCTACCTGCTCGGCGCGCGCTGCGCCACCGAGGCGCTGCGCGAGACCCGCGGCAGCATGATCTTCACCCTGTCCAACAGCGCCTTCTACGCGGGCGGCGGCGGCATCCTCTACGTCACCGCCAAGCACGCGCTGGTCGGGATGATTCGCCAGCTGGCCTACGAGCTGGCGCCGGACATCCGCGTCAACGGCGTGGCTCCGGGAGCCACCAACACGCCGATGAAGAGCCTCGACGGCCTCAACAAGCGCAGCGTGCCGCTCAACGAGATTCCCGGTTTCGAGCAGGGCGCCGCCCAGGCGGTGCCGCTGCAGCGCATCGCCGAGCCGCAAGACCATACCGGCCACTACGTGCTGCTGGCCTCGCGCCGCGATTCCGGACTGACCACCGCCAACATCATCCACAGCGATGGTGGCTGGGAGATCCGCAGCGCTGGCGCCCGGCCGCACAGCAAGTCCTGAAGCAACTCCGATTCGCGACCAACAACAATAGCGAGAGGTCCAACCATGAGCAGTCGCGCCGAGCTAAACGCGCAGCAACAGCATGTCCTCAACCTCTTCCGTGACCTGCGGGTTCCGGTACTGGCCGCACCGATGTTCCTGGTTTCCGGCCCACAGCTGCTCACCGCCTGCTGCCGCGCCGGCATCGTCGGCAGCATGCCGGCGGCCAACGCCCGTACCGTCGAGCAGCTCGACCAGTGGCTGGGGCAGATCAGCGACGAACTGGACAGCGCCCGAGCTGCCGGCGAGGTCGTGGCGCCGTGGATGCTCAACCTGATCGTGCATTCCAGCTACGACCGTTTCGATGCCGAGCTGGAGCTGGTGCGCCGCTACCGGCCGCCGGTGGTCTCCACCGCGCTGGGCAGCCCCAAGCGGGTGTTGAGCGAGGTGCATGCCTACGGCGGCGTGGTGCTGGCCGACGTGATCACCCCGGCCATGGCGCGCAAGGCCGCCGATGCCGGTGTCGACGGCCTGATCCTGGTGTGCAACGGCGCTGGCGGGCATACCGGCAACTACAACCCCTTCGCCTTCATCGCCGAGGTGCGCAAGTTCTGGAAAGGCCCGCTGGGCCTGGCCGGGGCCATCTCCAGCGGCCGCGACATCCATGCCGCGCGGGTGCTCGGTGCCGACTTCGTGGTGGTCGGCACCCGCCTGATCGCCGCTCACGAGAGCCTGGTCGAGGACGACTACCGGCAGATGCTGGTGGACAGCTCGATCGACGACCTGGTGGCGACCAAGGCGGTCAGCGGCGTGCTAGCCAACTGGATGAAGCCGTCGCTGGAGCGCGCCGGCATCGATCCTTCCGGCGAGGGCAAGGCCGGCATCGACTTCTCCGGCAACATCGCCAGCGCCAACAAGGCGTGGAAGCACGTCTGGTCGGCCGGCCAGGGCGTCGGCCAGATCGAGCGCCGCTACAGCGTGGCAGAGCTGGTCGACGAGTTGCAGCAGGGCTACCGCGCCAGCCTCGAGCAAGCGCTTTGAACCAACCACTCATCTCCATTCCCGAGGAGTTTCCGGTGACTGACGAATACCGCCTCCAGGCTGCTGCCTCCGTTCTCGCCGAATCGCGCAAGCTCGGCCGCCCGTGCTGCCGGATTTCCGAGCGTTTCGATATCGCCAGCCTGGCCGATGCCTATGCCGTGCAGGAGCTCAACACCCAGGCCGCGCTGGCCCAGGGTCGCCGCCTGGTCGGCCGCAAGATCGGCCTGACCTCGCTCGCCGTTCAGCAGCAACTGGGCGTGAACCAGCCGGACTTCGGCATGCTGTTCGCCGACATGGAATATCGTGATGGCGACACCATAGACAGCAGCCGCCTGATCCAGCCCAAGGCCGAAGGCGAGATCGCCTTCGTGCTCGGCCGCGACCTGCCCAACGCCGACACCACCCTGGGCGAGCTGATCAACGCGGTGGACTTCGTCCTGCCGGCGCTGGAGATCGTCGACTCGGCCATCGAGGACTGGAAAATCACCCTGGTCGACACCGTGGCCGACAACGCCTCCTCGGCGCTGTACGTGCTCGGCAAGACCCCGGTCAAGCTGGATGCCCTGGACCTCAGCCTGGAAGGCATGGTGCTGGAGAAGAACGGTGCCCAGGCGGCCATCGGCGTCGGCGCCGCCTGCCTGGGCAACCCGCTGGATGCCTGCCTGTGGCTGGCGCGCACCATGGCCCAGGTCGGCCGTCCGCTGCAGGCCGGGGACGTGCTGCTGTCCGGCGCCCTCGGCCCGATGGTGCAGGTCGCTTCCGGCGACAGCCTGCGTCTACGCCTAACCCGCCTGGGCGAGGTCGGCTGCCGCTTCGCCTGAGCGGGCAGTACACAGTGGACAGATTCCCCCGCCTGGCGTGAGGCGGGGAGGGCAGGGGCGTCACGGTGCCCCTGCCCGCGACGAACACAACAACAAGCAATGAGCGGCCCGCGTGCCTGGGGCCGATCTCAGGGAGTCATGCCCGTGATCGATTTCTTCACCGATGAAACGCAACTGGCCCCGCCGCGGGTCCTGGTCGAGCCCTGTAGCGAAGAGGGCGGTTTCGTCCTGCGTTCCCCCGATCCCCTGCAGCCCTATGCGCGCTGCGTCGGCGAGTGGCTGGAGCGCTGGGTGGCGGAAACCCCCGAGCGGGTGTTCCTCGCCGAGCGCCGCGACGGCGACTGGTATCGCCTGAGCTACGCCCAGGCCCGCCAGCAGGTCGGTTCGCTGGCGCAGAGCCTGCTGAATCTCGATCTGCCGATAGGCCGGCCGCTGGTCGTGCTGTCGGAAAACGACATCGACCATGCGCTGCTGTCGCTGGCGGCGATGCACGTCGGCATCCCGGTGGCGACCGTGTCGGTGGCCTATTCGCGCAACACCGCCGGTGGTTGCGCCAAGCTCAAGGCAATTCTCGAGTTGCTCCAGCCGGGACTGATCTTCGTCAACGACGGCGATGCCTACTTCGACGCGATCGAGCATGCCCGCCCGCAGTGCCCGGTGATCGCTGCGCGCAACGCCCAGGAAATCGCCGGTGCGCTGCCTCTCGCGCAACTGTACGACTGTCAGGAAACCGCGGCGGTGATGGAGGCCTTCGCCCGGCTCGACGGAGACAGCCACGCCCGCTATCTGCTCACCTCCGGCTCCACCGGAGTGCCCAAGGCCGTGGTCAACACCCAACGCATGCTATGCGCCAACCAGCAGGCTATCGCTCAGTGCTGGCGTTTCCTCGGCCAGCGCGAAATGGTGGTGCTTGACTGGTTGCCCTGGAGCCACACCTTCGGTGCCAACCACAACCTCAACATGATCCTGTGCCACGGCGGCTCGTTGTACATCGACGATGGCCGTCCGATGCCGGGGCAGATCGAGCGGACCCTGGAGAACATCAAGTCGGTACGTCCGACCATGTTCTACAACGTGCCGCGTGGCTACGAGGTGCTGCTGCCCTATCTGGAGCGGGATGAGGAGTTGGCTCGCGCCCTGTTCGAGCGTCTGGACATGCTGTTCTACGCCGCCGCGGCCTTGCCGCAGAACAGCTGGGATCGCCTGAGTGCGGTTGCCGCCCGAGTACGCAGTCAGCCGCTGTTTTTCACCTGCGAGTGGGGTGCCACCGAGACCTCGCCGGTGCTGACCAACGTACATTTTCGCCTCGACAGGCCGGGCAACATTGGCCTGCCGGTACCCGGCATCGAGATCAAGTTCGTTCCCTCCGGCGACAAGCTGGAGATGCGCGTGCGCGGCGAGTCGGTGTTCCGCGAGTACCTGGGCTGTCCTGACCTGAGCGCCAATGCCTTTGATGCCGACGGCTTCTACATGATCGGCGATGCTGGCTACCTGCTCGATCCCGAGCACCCCGAGAAGGGCATCGCCTTCAACGGCCGGGTGACCGAGGACTTCAAGCTGACCACCGGCACCTGGGTGTCGGTCGGCACCCTGCGACCGCGCCTGGTCAGTGCCCTGGCGCCCTATGCCCAGGACTGCGTGATCTGCGGCCACAACCAGGATCTCATCGGCGCGCTGATGTATCCGACGCCGGCACTGCGTGCGCTGGCCGGCGATGCCGGGGCGAGCATGAGCGTCGACGAGTTGGCCCAGCAGCCGGCCGTTCGTCTGGCCCTGTGCGCCGGCCTGATGGCGCTGGCCAAGGATTTCCCGGCCTCCTCCCAGCATGCCGTGCGCCTGCTGATCCTCGATTCGCCGCCCAGCCTGGCGGCCGGTGAAATCACCGACAAGGGCTACATCAACCAGCGTCTGGCCCTGAGCCTGCGCGCCGTCCAGGTCGAACGCCTGTATGCCGAAGCGCTCGATCCGGCCGTCATCCTTCTCGGCGAGGCCCACGGAGAATCCGTATGAGTTCCAGCAAGAAACTGAAAGTCGCCATCATCGGCTCCGGCAACATCGGCACCGATCTGATGATCAAGATCCTCCGTAACGGCCAGCACCTGGAAATGGGTGCCATGGTTGGCATCGACCCGGCCTCCGACGGCCTGGCCCGTGCCGCGCGCATGGGCGTCGCCACCACCCATGAAGGTGTCGAAGGCCTGACCCGCATGGACGTGTTCAAGGACATCGACTTCGTCTTCGACGCCACCAGCGCCGGCGCGCACGTCAAGAACGACGCCTTCCTGCGCTCGCTCAAGCCAAACATCCGCCTGATCGACCTGACCCCGGCGGCCATCGGCCCGTACTGCGTACCGGTGGTCAACCTCGAAGAGCACCTGGATGCGCTGAACGTCAACATGGTCACCTGCGGCGGCCAGGCCACCATCCCGATGGTCGCCGCCGTATCCCGCGTCGCCAAGGTCCACTACGCCGAGATCGTCGCCTCGATCGCCTCGAAATCCGCCGGCCCGGGCACCCGCGCCAACATCGACGAGTTCACCGAAACCACCACCAAAGCCATCGAAGTGATCGGCGGCGCCGCCAAGGGCAAGGCGATCATCGTCATGAACCCGGCCGAGCCGCCGCTGAAGAATAATAAACTGTCCGAGCTGGTCGACCAGGCCAAGGTGGAAGCCTCCGTCGAGGAAATGGCCCAGGCCGTGCAGGCCTACGTGCCGGGCTACCGCCTGAAGCAGAAGGTGCAGTTCGACGTCATTCCGGAAGATGCGCCGCTGACCATCCCCGGCCACGGCAAGTTCTCCGGCCTGAAGACCTCGGTGTTCCTCGAAGTCGAAGGCGCCGCCCACTACCTGCCGGCCTACGCCGGCAACCTCGACATCATGACCTCCGCCGCGCTGGCTACCGCCGAGCGCATGGCGCTGTCGATCCTGAACAACGCCATGAACAACGGCTGAGGAGATCCGCCATGACCTTCGACCCGAGCAAGAAGCTGTACATCTCCGACGTGACCCTGCGCGACGGCAGCCACGCCGTGCGCCACCAGTACTCGATCCAGAACGTGCAGGACATCGCCCGCGCCTTGGACGACGCCCGCGTCGATTCCATCGAGGTGACCCACGGCGACGGCCTGCAGGGTTCCTCGTTCAACTACGGCTTCGGCGCCCACACCGACCTGGAGTGGATCGAGGCCGCCGCCGAGGTGATCCAGCACGCGAAGATCACCGTGCTGCTGCTGCCTGGCATCGGCACGGTGCACGACCTCAAGGCCGCTTTTGAGGCCGGTGCTCGCTCGGTGCGCATCGCCACCCACTGCACCGAAGCGGACGTCTCGAAGCAGCACATCGAGTACGCCCGCGAGCTGGGCATGGACACCGTCGGCTTCCTGATGATGAGCCACATGATCCCGGCCGAGCAGCTCGCCGCCCAGGGCAAGCTGATGGAAAGCTACGGCGCGCAGTGCATCTACATGGCCGACTCCGGCGGCGCGATGAACATGAACGACATCCGCGACCGCATGCGCGCCTTCAAGGCCGTGCTCAATGCCGAGACCCAGACCGGTATGCACGCCCACCACAACCTCAGCCTCGGCGTGGCCAACTCGATCACCGCGGTGGAAGAGGGCTGCGACCGCATCGACGCCAGCCTGGCCGGCATGGGCGCCGGCGCCGGCAACGCGCCGCTGGAAGTGTTCATCGCCGCCGCCGAGCGCATGGGCTGGAACCACGGCACCGACCTCTATCGCCTGATGGATGCCGCCGACGACCTGGTGCGCCCGCTGCAGGACCGTCCGGTGCGCGTCGACCGCGAGACCCTCGGTCTCGGCTACGCCGGCGTCTATTCGAGCTTCCTGCGCCACGCCGAAGTGGCCGCCGAGAAGTACGGTCTGAAGACCCTGGACATCCTCGTCGAACTGGGCAAGCGCCGCATGGTCGGCGGCCAGGAAGACATGATCGTCGACGTCGCGCTGGATCTGCTGGCGGCCGGTAAGAACCGCTGAGAGGGGCAAGTGATGACATTTCAGGTAGATATCCAGCCTTCAGGGCAGAAGTTCGCCCTCGAGGCCGACAAGACCATCCTCGACGGCGCGCTGGCCGATGGCCTGATGCTCAAGCACAGCTGCCGCGAGGGTACCTGCGGCAGTTGCAAGTGCAAGGTCGCCAGCGGCAGCGTAGATCACGCCGACAGCCCGCTGGAGGTGCTCAGCGAAGCCGAGCGTGCCGAGGGCATGGTGCTGACCTGCCGCGCCAGGGCCACCTCCGACTTGGTCATCGACGCGCCGGAAGTCGGCGAGTTGCGCGGCATCTGCGTGCAGGAAACCGCCGCCCGCGTCGGCGCCATCGACAAGGTCAGCGACGACGTCGCCGTGGTTCGCCTGATGCTGCCGCCGAGTGGCCCCGAGTTCCGCTACTACCCGGGCCAGTACATCGACGTGCAGCTCAAGGACGGCACCCGCCGCAGCTACTCGATGGCCACCAGCGTGCCGGTCGACAACCAGCTGGAACTGCACATCCGCCACATGCCGGGCGGCAAGTTCAGCGGTCATGTGTTCGAGGCCATGAAGCCGCGCGAGATGGTACGGGTCAGCGGTCCCTACGGCTCCTTCTACCTGCGCGACAGCGAGCGGCCGATGGTCTTCCTCGCCAGCGGCACTGGCTTCGCGCCGATCAAGGCGCTGCTGGAGCAACTCAGGGAGCAGGGCGCCAACACACGCCCGGTGCACCTGTATTGGGGCGGTCGCCGGCGCAAGGACCTCTACCAGCACAATGAACTGCTGGCGATGGCGGCCGAACTGTCCTGGCTGGAATACATACCCGTATTGTCAGAGCCAAGTAATGAGTGTGACTGGCAGGGCGCCACCGGCTTCGTGCATCTGCAGGTGCTGGCCGATTTCGTCTCGCTGGAGAACTTCGAGGTTTACGCCTGCGGCGCGCCGGTGATGGTCGATTCCGCCCGTCGCGATTTCGTCGCCCAGCGCCAGCTGGCGGAAGAGCGCTTCTTCGCCGACGCCTTCGTCTGAATCTGCTCTGAATCTGCATCGGGGCACTGCTGTCTCTGTGGACTCATCGGGGCCGCAGAGTCAGTAGTACAGGGGCTTTCCCTTCTGGTGCAGGGGGTGGGCGTGCCTCGTGAATTGCCCTTGTTGGTGCTCCTGAAGCCTCGCGATGCGGCGGGGTAGGGGTTTATGCCAGGCTGGCCGCAGCCTGGCTTTTTTATGGGCGCTGGTTGGCTGCGCATGCTGGATCAGTGCGTGCCGAGTGGGTCGTCCATTAGTCTGAATTGAACCTATTAATTGTTAATTCGCGTTTGACAAGGCAGCTGTCGCTGGGCAGTATTCAAATACACATACGGATGTGTATTCTCGAGATGAGAAGCCGTTCTTCGCATGTCCGATGCCGAGCCTTTGATGCTTCCCCGCAAGTTGCCCGGCAAATAAAAAAAATAACATCGATGGAGAAACACATGCCTCTGCATGACCAATCGCCGGCCCTGTGCGCGCCGCGCAATCGCCCCCGCTCCCCGCAATGCCTGCACCCTCGTCGCCTGCTGTCGCACTGCCATGCCTTGGCCGTGTCACCGGCCGACTGTCCAGCCGCTTCCATTCGCTGAGGTTTCCCATGGACTTTGCAATCCTGACCTTTCTGGCGCAGGACGGGCTGACTACGGGCGCAATTTATGCGCTGATCGCGTTGGCCATCGTTCTGGTGTTCGCGGTAACGCGGGTGATCCTGGTCTGCCAGGGCGACTTCGTCGCCTTCAGTGCGCTGACCCTGGCCACCCTGCAGGCCGGGGAGGTGCCCGGCACCCTCTGGCTGCTGCTCGGCGGTGCCGCACTGGTGTGCGCCAAGGACATCGTGACGGCCGTGCGTCGCCGCCATGCCGCGCGGATTCCGCTGCACCTGCTGACCCACCTGAGCCTGCCGCTGCTACTCTGGGCGCTGCTCGGCAATCTCGATCTGGCTAACCTGCACGGCGCACTCAAGGTGCTGCTGACCCTGGCCATCGTCATTCCGCTGGGGCCGATCTTCTACCGGCTGGTCTACCAACCGGCAGCCCAGGCCAGCGTGCTGCTGTTGCTGATCCTGTCGGTGGCGCTGCACAGCATGCTGGTCGGTCTCGGCTTGTGGCTGTTCGGCGCCGAGGGCTTCCGCACCCTGCCGTTCACCGACAGCAGCTTCATGCTGGGTGACGCCATGATCGGCGGGCAGAACCTGCTGGTGATCGGTATCGCCCTGTTGCTGATCGTCGCGCTGTACCTGTTCTTCGGTCACAGCCTGTACGGCAAGGCCCTGCGCGCCACCGCCTTCAACCGCAACGGCGCGCAATTGGTGGGCATCCCCACCGAACTGGCCGGCAGCAGCGCGTTCTTCCTCGCCGCGCTGATCGGCGCCTGCTCCGGCATTTTGATCGGTCCGATCACCACCCTGTACTACGACTCCGGCTTCCTGATCAGCCTCAAAGGCTTCGTCGCCGCGATCATCGGCGGTCTGGCCAGCTATCCGCTGGCCGCCGGGGGCGCCTTCCTGGTCGGCCTGATCGAGAGCTTCGCCTCCTTCTGGGCCTCGGCCTACAAGGAAGTCATCGTTTTCACCCTGGTGATTCCGGTCCTGCTCTGGCTGTCGCTGACCACCCATCACGTCGAGGAGGAGCACTGATGAAGCGCACGCTGTTGACCCCGCTGGCGCTGGTCGCCGGCCTCGCCCTGGTGGCACCGCAGGTGCTGCCGGAATACTACGTGACCCTGGCCAACTACATCGGCCTGTACAGCCTGGTCGCCCTGGGCATGGTGCTGCTCACCGGCATCGGCGGGCTGACCTCGTTCGGCCAGGCCGCCTTCGTCGGCATCGGCGCCTACGCCACCGCGGTGCTCAGCACCTCGTACGGCCTGTCGCCCTGGCTCGGCCTGCTCGCCGGTCTGCTGATCACCGGCGGTATCGCCCTGCTGCTGGGCGTGCTGACCCTGCGCCTGTCGGGCCACTACCTGCCGATCGGCACCCTGGCCTGGGGCCTGAGCCTCTTCTACCTGTTCGGCAATCTGCCGAACCTCGGCGGCTTCGGCGGCATCAGCAACCTGCCGAACATCGCCCTGTTCGGTTGGACCATCGACAGCAGCGCCGATTTCAGCCTGGCGATCTGGGCGCTGGTCGCCGCGGCTATCTGGCTGATCGGCAACCTGCTGGATAGCCGCGAGGGCCGGGCGATCCGCGCGCTCAAGGGCGGCACGGTGATGGCTGAGGCGATGGGCGTGAACACCGCCCGTTCCAAGCTGGCGATCTTCGTCGTCGCCGCGCTGCTGGCGGCACTGTCCGGCTGGCTGTACGCGCACCTGCAGCGCTTCGTCAACCCGACGCCGTTCTCGATCACCATGGGTATCGAGTACCTGTTCATGATCGTCCTCGGCGGCGCGGCCAGCCTGGGCGGCGCGTTGTTCGGTGCGGCCCTGGTCACCGTCCTCAAGCAGTGGCTGCAGGACCTGCTACCGCATGTCTTCGGCCAGGGCGGCAACTTCGAGACCATCTTCTTCGGCGCGTTGATCATCCTCTGCTTGCAGTACGCCCGCGACGGCCTGTGGCCGCTGCTGGCTGCCCGCCTCCCGCAGCGCCGGCGTGCAGCGGCTGAGCTGGAGGTGCCGGTCGAGGCCGCCGCGCTGCCGCGCCGCGAGGCGCTGCCGGCCAACCAGCCGCTGCTGCAGGCTGAGGGTCTGGTCAAGCGCTTCGGCGGTCTGGTGGCCAACAACAACATGGGGCTGACTGTGAACAGTGGCGAGATCACCGCGCTGATCGGCCCCAACGGCGCCGGCAAGTCGACCCTGTTCAACCTGCTCACCGGTCTGCTGCCGCTGACCAGCGGCGAGATCCGCTTCCGCGGCGAGCGCATCGATGGCCTGTCGTCGCGGCGCATCGCCCGCCTCGGGGTCAGCCGCACCTTCCAGCATGTGCGCCTGCTGCCGCAGATGAGCGTGCTGGAGAACGTCGCCCTCGGCGCACACATGCGCGGCGAATCCGGCCTGCTATGCGCCAGCCTGCACCTGGAGCGCGAGGAGGAGGCCCGCCTGCTCGCCGAGGCAGCGCGGCAGATCGAGCGCGTCGGCCTCAAGGAACACCTGTTCGACGCCGCCGGCAGCCTGCCGCTGGGCAAGCAACGCATCGTCGAGATCGCCCGCGCACTGTCTTCCGACCCCTACCTGCTGTTGCTCGACGAGCCCGCCGCCGGCCTGCGCCACCTGGAGAAGCAGGCGCTGGCCGAGCTGCTCGGCAAGCTGCGCGAGGAGGGCATGGGCGTGCTGCTGGTCGAGCACGACATGGACTTCGTGATGGGCATGGCTGACCAGGTGGTGGTCATGGAATTCGGCCAGAAGCTGGCCGAAGGCCTGCCGCAGCAGATTCAGGACGATCCGGCGGTGCTGGCCGCCTACCTCGGAGGTGTGGAATGAGCGCGAACAACCCGCTGCTGAACGTCGAGCGACTGTCGGTCTGCTACGGCAAGGTCGAGGCGGTGCGCCAGGTCAGCCTGGCCATCGGCGAGGGCCAGATCGTCAGCGTCATCGGACCCAACGGTGCCGGCAAGACCACCCTGCTCGGTGCCCTGATGGGCCTGCTGCCGGCCGAGGGCGAGGTCGCCTACCTGGGCAAGACCCTACAGCGCCACCACGGCGTGGCCCAGCGGGTCGGGCAGGGCCTCAACCTGGTGCCGGAAAGCCGCGAGCTGTTCAGTCCGATGAGCGTCGAGGACAACCTGCTGCTTGGGGCCTTCAGCCGTCACCGCCAGGGCCATCGCGATCACGGCCTGACCCTCGCCGAGGTGTTCGACCTGTTCCCGCGCCTCAAGGAGCGCCGCCGCCAGGCCGCCGGCACCATGTCCGGCGGCGAGCGGCAGATGCTCGCCATGGGCCGCGCGCTGATGGCCAAGCCCAAGCTGCTGATGCTCGACGAGCCGAGCCTGGGCCTGGCGCCGCGGGTGATCGGCGAGATCTTCAGGATCATCACCGAGCTGCGCGCCACCGGCGTGTCGATCCTGCTGGTCGAGCAGAACGCCCGCGCCGCCCTGAAATGCTCGGACTACGGCTACGTGCTGGAAAACGGCGAGGTGGCCCTGCAGGGCCCGGCGGCCGAGCTGGCCGACGACCCCAAGGTTATCGAGACCTATCTGGGCCGCAAGTCCGCGGCGCCGGCACCCGCCGCGGCTGCACTGGCGGGTTGAGAGCCCAACGGATTCACCCGCAACACAACGCGTCACCAAAACAACAACAACGCCTGGAGGCATCCATGAAACGTTTGACCGCACTGTTGCTTGCCCCGCTGCTCAGCGCCACGGCCTATGCCGACATCAACGTGGGCATCTCGTTGTCCACCACCGGTCCGGGGGCCTCTCTGGGCATTCCGGAACGCAATACCGTGAGGATGCTTCCGGCGGAAATTGCCGGCGAGAAGGTCAACTACATCGTCCTCGACGACGCCACCGACAGCACCGCCGCGGCGAAGAACGCGCGCAAGCTGGTCGGCGAGAACAAGGTCGACCTGATGATCGGCTCCACCACGGTGCCGACCTCCAGCGCCATGGCGCAGATCGCCCGGGAAAACGGCACGCCGCTGATCGTCCTCGCCCCGCTGGCGCCGCAAGGCGAGGAGAAGGCCTGGGTGTTCACCATCCCGCAGACCAACGAGCTGATGGCCGACGCGCTGGTCGAGCACATGCAGGCGCAGCAGGTGAAGACCCTCGGTTTCATCGGCTACAGCGATGCCTGGGGCGACGACTGGTACAAGGTGCTGGGCGAGCAGGGCCCTGCCGCCGGCATCCAGCTGACCAGCAACGAGCGTTTCAACCGCACCGACGCCTCGGTCAGCGGCCAGGTGCTCAAGGTGCTCGCCAGCCGTCCGGACGCGGTGCTGATCGGCGCTACCGGCACCCCAGCCGCGCTGCCGCACACCGAACTGCGCCGACTCGGCTACAAGGGCGCCATCTACCACACCCACGGCGCCGCCAACCAGGCGTTCCTGCGTATCGGCGGCAAGGCGTTGGAAGGCGCCATCCTGCCGGTCGGCCCGGTGGTGATCTGGGACAAGCTGCCTGCCGAGCATCCGTCCAAGGCGCTGGCCGCCGAGTACGCGCAGAACTACGAGAAGGTCAACGGTCCCAATAGCCTGTCGCCGTTCGGCGCCTACCTGTACGACGCCGCCCAGCTGCTCAAGGCCGCAGCCCCGCAGGCACTGGCCAAGGCCAAGCCGGGCAGTGCCGAGTTCCGCAGCGCGCTGCGCGAGGCGATGGAGAACGCCAAGGGCGTGGTGGGTACCCACGGCGTCTACAACCTGTCGGCCGACGACCATTTCGGCCATGACCAGCGTGGCCGCACCCTGGTGACCGTGCAGGACCAGAAGTGGGTACTGCTCGACAGCGCCCAGTAAGCCAGCCCAATCCTTATTCCGAACGCCGACCCGGAGGACGCAAGACCTCCGGGAAAGGCACTCCCTTGCCCGCAGATTCATAACAACAAAAAGGAATCTCCATGACCTGCATCCATGCAAAGCATGGCGCCGCCCTGGCCGCCGCATTCACGTTGTCCGCCCTGGCCGGCGCGGTACAGGCTGCCGGCTTCTTCGAGGACAGCCATGCCTCTCTGAAGCTCAACAATTTCTACTTCGACCGCGACTACAAGGGCACCAGCAACATTTCCGCACGCAGGGAATGGGCGCAGGGTTTCACCCTCAAGTACATCTCGGGCTTCACCGAGGGGCCGCTGGGCTTCGGTCTGGACGCCCAGGGCATGCTGGGCATCAAGCTGGATTCCGAGTCTGACCGCACCGGCACCGGGCTGCTGCCGGTCAGCCGCACCACCGGCGAGTCGGCCGACGAGTACTCGGAGCTGGGCCTGACCGCCAAGCTCCGCTACTCGAAGACCGAACTGAACGCCGGCACCCTGTCGCCGTTCCTGCCGGTGCTGTTCAGTAGCCCGGCGCGCCTGCTACTGCAGACCTTCCGCGGCGCCCAGCTACGCTCCCAGGACGTGGACAACCTGACCCTGCATGCCGGCTGGCTGGATCGCGTGAACCTGCGCGATTCCACCGACTACCAGCCATTTACCGTGGCGGCACCCAACGGGCGCTTCAACGGCAGGGCCGAGTCCGACCGCTTCGTCTTTGCCGGCGGCGACTACAACCTGACCCCGGCCCTGACCTTGCGCTACTACTACGCCGAACTGGACGAGATCTACGAGCAGAACTTCGCCGGCCTGATCCACCAGGCCGCACTGGGCCCGGGCAAGCTGAAGACCGACATCCGCTACTTCCACAGCGACGAGAGCGGGCAGGCCAAGGCCGGGGCGGTGGACAACCAGAACATCGGCGCCTTCCTCACCTACAGCCTCGGTGCCCACAGCCTGGGTGCGGGCTACATGCAGCTCAGCGGCGAGACCGCCATGCCGTACATCAACGGCTCCGAGCCGCTGGTGAACAGCGAGGGCGCGCTCAGTTCCGAGTTCATCAACCCGGACGAGCGGACCTGGCAGGTGCGCTACGACTACGACTTCGCCGGTCTCGGCATTCCCGGCCTGCGCGGCATGGTGCGTTATCTGAAGGGCAGCAACATCGAGCTGGCCCCCGCCTTGGGTGGCAAGGGACTGAGCGAGAGCGAGCGCGATCTGGAATTGTCCTACGTGGTGCAGTCCGGCACCTTCAAGGGCGTTGCCTTTCGCGTGCGCAATGCGCGCTACCGCAATGACTTCGCACCGACCGCCGCGTTCCGCGACGACAACGAGACGCGGGTGAACATCGACTACACCTTGGCACTCTGGTAAGGCGTCTGGTCATGCCTGCCGGTTTCACCACCGGTGGGCTTGACCGCTCCTGTGGAGACACATATGTATGTTGGTGAGGCTTTCCGCTACAGTGCGCCTGCCAACGGATTCGAGAGACCCATTCATGCCTGCATCGACCAACGTGTCCGCCAGCGCGGTACGGACGCGCGAACTCAGCTACCGCTCCGCCAGCAGCGACGTCAGCCTGGCCGGTTACCACGCCAGCCCCGAAGGCGACCAGCTGCGTCCTGGCGTGCTGGTGGTCCATGAGTGGTGGGGACTGAACGACTATGCCCGGCAGCGCGCCCGCGAACTGGCTGCGCTGGGTTACAGCGCGCTGGCCATCGACATGTACGGCGACGGGCGCAGCGCGACCGACCCGCAGCAGGCCGGCCAACTGATGCACGCGGCGCTGGCCGACCCGGCGTTGCTGCGCGAGCGCTTCCTGGCCGGTCTGGCGCTGCTGCGCCAGCTGCCCGGCACCGACGCGGAGCGCCTGGCGGCGATTGGCTACTGCTTCGGTGGCCGCGTGGTGCTGGACATGGCCCGCCAGGGCGAGCCGCTGGCTGGCGTGGTCAGCTTCCACGGCCTGCTCGGCACGGCCACCCCGGCCACGCCCGGTTCGGTCAAGGCGAAGATCCTGGTGGCCCATGGCGATGCCGACAGCTTCGTCAGCGCCGAGGGGGTCGCCCGCTTCGAGGCGGAGATGCAGGCCGCACAGGCCGACTGCCGCGTCTGCCACTATCCCGATGCTCCCCATGGCTTCACCAACAGCGCCTCGCCGGGCTACCAGCAGGAGGCCGACCAACGCTCTTGGCTGGATATGCAGCAGTTCCTGCGCGATCTTTGGCCACGGTCATGAATAGTGCTTGATTGATGGCGTGTCACACCTGTCCGGCTGGCGCGCGCCTACCAGTGCCGCTCCACTCGCGCCTGCCGGCTTTCTCCCGAAAAACACTTATCATGCCGGTGACATAAGGAACTGGGTGGTAATGGCCGAATGCTGTCTGCCGTAAAGCGTTATAAACTGCTCCTCTCCGCGGCCTTGGCGCGCTATTTCCCGCGCACAACCGCGTACCTGCGCGCCGAGGGTGAAGCGGCCCTGCGCCACCCCAGGCCCGGGGCGCGGGCGAACAAGGTTGTCGCTGCCTCCGGAAAGGCCAGGGCGGCCAGTGCGAAGAAGCCGGCCAGACCCCGTGCCCAGTCCGCCCAGCCTGCTCCCGTCAAGCCCACCCAGCCTGCCAAGCGGGCCAGCGAGGGTATCTACGGACCGGCGCAGATGGCGGTCGACGCCCCGCAGGTCCAGGCCATGCGCGAGCGCGTCGGCCAGGCGGTGCAGGCCGGGGTGATCAGCCCGCCATCGGACGAGCAGTGGGCGATGATCCTCAGCAGCCATCCGGTCACCCGGGTATTTGCCGGGGCTGGCTCAGGCAAGTCGACCACTCTGGTGCTGCGCGTGGTGTTCATGCTCTGCCACATGGGCATCCCGCCCGAGCGCCTGACGGTGATTTCCTTCACCAATGCCTCCTGCGCGCAGCTGCGCGAGCAACTGATCAAGGTGCTGAGCTTCTGGCAGTACCCTTTCGACGCCGGCATGGCCCGGCAGTGCGTGCGCACCTTCCATTCGGCCATGGCGGTATTGGCCAAGGAGCTGCTGAGCAACCCGCAATGGTTCGAGCAGCTGGACGAGCGCAACGCCTCGGCCACCGAGCTGGACAATCCGCTGGCCGCCGCGCGTCTCAAGCCTGCCCAGCAGCGCCTGCTCAAGCAGGCCTACCAGCAGTGCTACGCCGAGGAGGCGGGCTTTCGCGAACGGGTGCACAGCCTGCTGGGCCTGCCGCCGCCACCGGCCAGCGACGGCGAAGGCAAGCGCAGCAAAGTCCCAAGGGCACCTCTGGACGGCTTCAAGCTGGCCGGGGAGTTCACCCCGGCGCCGCTGTTCGAGGTCTTCCATGCCCAGGCGGGCTTCATGGAAAGCATCGGCATCCGTATCGACCAGATACAGACGCAGACGCTGGACTGCCCGGCTGGGGAAAGGGTGTTCGTCGAGGCCCTGGCACTGTTCTGGAAGTACTTCGAGACCAGCCTGCACGAGCAGGGGCTGCTGACCTTCAACGGCGCCTTCCAGCAGCTGACCCAGATACTGTCTTCCACGGGCAAGGGAGTCCCGGCCCAGGCGCTGGCGCCGTTCGGTCATCTGCTGATCGACGAGTTCCAGGATATCTCCCCGCAGATCGTCCAGTGGCTGCAGGCGCTGCACCGCGCCCTGGCGCGCCAGGGCCAGGCGGTCAGCCTGATGGCGATCGGCGACGACTGGCAGTCAATCTATGGCTGGCGCGGCAGCTCCCCCGAGCTGTTCATGGACTTCGACAAGTACTTCCCGGGCAAGGGCAAGGCGAAGAACAGCGCGGTGCTGATGCTGGCGACCAACTACCGTTCCATCGAGCCAGTGATCCGCGATGGCGAGGCGGTGCTCGCCGGCGTGGCGTTCAAGCAGGACAAGGCCAGCCAGGCCTGCAAGGCCGTGCAACCGGGCGACCATGGCGTCAAGCTGGTCACCCGCTTCGACGTGAAGGCGCGCCTGCCGGAGCTACTCAAGGAGATTCAGGCCCAGTGCGCGCACGTCGCCGACCGTCCGGGTGCCGACCGTACCGCCGTGCTGGTGCTCAGTCGGCGCAACGAGCCCTTGCAGCGCATCCAGGCCGAGCTGGACAGGAAGCTGCCGGTCAAGGCCTACACCATCCACCGTGCCAAGGGCCTGCAGGCCGAAGTGGCGATCATCGTCGACGACTGTGCGCCGCCGGAACGGCACCCGCTGCGCAATGCGCTGTACGCCCATTCGGGATTCTTCCGCAACAGCTACGACCAGGCGATGCAGGACGAGAGTTTGCGCCTGGCCTACGTGGCGATTACCCGGGGCGTCAGCCGGGTGTTCTGGTTCACCCAGCGGACCCAGGGGGCGACCCAGATACTGGCGGCGCGAGGCAGCCGCCGCAGTTGAGCTTCGACGTGGCAGGTCGCGTCGCGGCGGGCGAGTGGACCTGCCGGGGCGTTCAGCCGGTTGTCGCCCTGGGTGCGGCGATGGCCTGGCGATAAAGCGCGATGTACTCGTGCGCGGCATGTTTCCAGGAGAAATCCTGCTGCATGCCGTTTTGCTGGATGCGTTGCCACAGCTGCCGGTCCCGCCAGGTGCGGCAGACCCGCTGCATCGCCGACCAGAGTGCTGGCGCCGTGGCGCTTTCGAGGAGGAAGCCGTTGGCCGTGCGGCTGACCAGGCTTGCCTCGCCGACATCGACGACGGTATCGGCCAGCCCGCCGGTGGCGGTCACCACCGGCGGTGTGCCGTAGTGCAGGCTGTACATCTGGTTGAGGCCGCAGGGTTCGAAACGCGAGGGCATCAGGAAACTGTCGGCGCCGGCCTCGATGCGATGCGCCAGCGCTTCGTCGAAGCCGAGCTTCACCGCGATGCGCCGCGGATGGCGGTCGGCCAGGGCGGCAAAGCCGGCTTCCAGCTCCGCGTCGCCGCTGCCGAGCACCACCAGTTGCGCTGGCAGTGCGGCCAGGTCGTCGGCGATGGCGAGCAGCAGATCGAGGCCCTTCTGGTGCGTCAGGCGGCTGACCACGCCGAACAGTGGCTGCGTGGCGCTGACTTCGAGGCCCATTGCCTGCTGCAGTGCCGCCTTGTTGCGCGCCTTGCCGGCCAACTGCTGCGAGGAGTAGGGGTGCGCCAGGTTGGGGTCGGTGGCAGGGTTCCAAATGTCGGTATCGATGCCGTTGAGGATCCCGTGCAGGGCTGCGGCCCGGTAGCGCAGCAGCGGCGCGAGGCCGTAGCCGAACTGCTCGTCCTGGATTTCCCGCGCATAGGTCGGGCTGACCGTGGAGATCTGCGAGGCGAACTGCAGGCCGGCTTTCAGGAAGCACAGCTGGCCGTGATACTCCGCCGCGTCGAAGCGCCAGGCGTGTTCGGGCAGGCCAAGGTCGGCCAGGTATGCGTGGGCGAAGCAGCCCTGGAAGGCGATGTTGTGCACGGTGGCGACGCTGGCGGCGCCGCCCTGGTAGTGGAGGTAGGCCGCGGCCAGGGCAGTTTGCCAGTCGTTGCTGTGCACCACATCGGCCTGCCAGCCGATGGGCGAACGTTCCTGGCCGAGCAGTGCCGCGACGCGCGACAGCAGGCCGAAGCGCACCGGGTTGTCGTGGCGGTCGTCGCCATAGCTGTCGAGATAGGGGTTGCCCGGATTGGCGTAGAGTGGCGGGCAGTCGAGCAGCAGCAGCGGCAGCCCGTCTGCTTCGGCAGTGAGCAGGCGGGCCGGCGGCAGGGCCGGGGCCAGCGCGGGCAATTCGGCGAGCGGCCGGGCATCGGGAAACGCCGCCTGCAGCGCCGGGTAATGGGGCAACAAGACGCGGATGTCCTGTCCGGCCTGGCGCAGCGCGGCGGGCAGCGCGGCGGAAACATCGCCCAGGCCGCCGGTCTTGACCCAGGGCGCCATCTCGGAGGAGGCGAACAGAATCTTCAGCTTGCTCATAACCACACCATAAGGCCCAGTTCGAAGCGGTGGATCAGCGCCGGGTGGCAGGGGTACATGCGGATGCGGTACTCCAGTTTGCCGCACAGCTCCGGCGTCAGGTCGAGGGCATAGATCCGCTCGGCGCTGGCCGTGACGCCGCTGGCGGTCAGCGGGTAGTAGAGGATGTCGGCGCTGTGGTGCTCGGGGCGGTCGACCAGCAGCTCGACGACGACATCCTCGGGGGCCAGGCCATCGAGCTGCACGGCGACCTCGATGCGCAGCGAGGTGCCGAACGGCAGGCGCTGCTCGGGGGTCGCCAGCGAGTGCAGGCTGACCCGCGGCCAGGCCGCGCGGACCTTGGCCTTCCACTCGGCGACGCTGCGGGCCACGGCGAAGCCGTCGGCGGCGAAGCGGCGGCCGTGCTCGGCAGCCGGGGCGTAGAGCCGCTGCACGTACTCGTTGACCATGCGGATCATATTGAAGCGCGGCGTGATGGTGGCAATCGAGCGCTTGGCCATCGCCACCCACTCCGGCGAATAGCCCATCGGGCCGGTACGGTAGTAGGTCGGGATGACCTGGTCCTGGAGGATTTCGTACAGCGTGCGCGCCTCTTCGGCGTCGCGCTGGGCCTCGTCGAGGTGGCCGGGAGCCGGTTTGATCGCCCAGCCGTTGGGCACCTCGCCGCTGTCGTCGTAACCCTCGCCCCACCAGCCATCGAGCATGGACAGGTTGAGGGCACCGTTCATGGCCGCCTTCATCCCCGAGGTGCCGGAGGCTTCCAGCGGGTAGATCGGGTTGTTGAGCCAGACGTCGACGCCGGCCACCAGGGTGCGCGACAGGTGCAGGTCGTAGCCCTCGATGAGCAGGATGCGCCCCTCGAACTCCGGCTGGCTGGCCAGCTGCGCGATCCTGCGGATGATCTCCTGTCCCGGCTGGTCGGCCGGGTGTGCCTTGCCGGCGAACAGGAACAGCACCGGGCGGTCAGGATCGCCGATGATTTCGCGCAGCCATTGCGGATCATGGAAGAGCAGCGCGGCACGCTTGTAGGTGGCGAAGCGGCGGGCGAAGCCGATGATCAGCAGGTTGGGGTTGCACGGATCGACGAGCTTCAGCAGGCGGTCGAGGTGGGTGGGCGAGCCCTGGTTGCGCAGGTGCTGCTCGCGGATGCGGCTGCGCACCAGCTGCAGCAGCATCGACTTGAGCTGCTGGCGGATGCCCCAGAAGGTGGTGTCCGGAATCTGCCGGATGCCATCCCAGTTGCCGGGGTCGACTTGCCGCTCCTGCCAGCCGATGCCGAGGTAGCGCTCGAAGGTTTCCAGCCATTCCGGCGCCAGGAAGGTCGGCAGATGCACGCCGTTGGTCACGTAGTTCATCGGGTTTTCCGCAGGGTCGATCTGTGGCCACAGGTGGGCGAGGATGCTGGCCGAGACGTTGCCGTGGATGCGTGAGACCCCGTTGTGCTGGCGGGAGGTGCGCACCGCCAGCGCCGTCATGTTGAACTCCGTCGAGCCGGGCTCGGCACCCAGCGCCAGCACCTGTTCGGGGGAGACGCCGACGTTCTTGCACCAGTGCTCGGCGTAGCGCCGCATCATCTCCTCGCTGAAATGGTCGTGGCCGGCAGGAACGGCGGTGTGGGTGGTGAACACCACGTTGGCGGCGGCGGCTTCGAGCGCGGCCTCGTAGGGCAGCCCCTCGCTGATCAGGCTGCGCACGCGCTCGACGATCAGGAAGGCGGCATGGCCTTCGTTGATGTGCCAGACGGTCGGCTTGAGGCCGAGCGCCGCCAGGGCGCGGGCGCCGCCGACGCCGAGGAGGATTTCCTGTTCGATGCGGGTGGTCTTGTCGCCGCCGTACAGGCGGTGGGTGATCTCGCGGTCCTGCGCGGAATTCTGCTCGAGCCAGGTGTCGAGCAGGATGATGCGCACATGGCCCACGCGCACCTCCCAGACCTTGGCGAACACCCGGCGATCCGGCAGGTTGATATGAACCAGCAGTTCCTGACCGCTGGCGTCGAGCACCGGAGATACTGGCAGGTCGTCGAAGTCCGAGTCGTGGTAGGAGGCCTGCTGGCGTCCTTCGGCATCCAGTTTCTGGTGGAAATAGCCTTCCCGGTAGAACAGGCCGACGCCGACGAAGGGCAGTCCCATGTCGCTGGCCGCCTTGCAATGGTCGCCAGCGAGAATGCCGAGGCCGCCGGAATAGATCGGCAGGCTCTCGTGCAGGCCGAATTCGGCGCAGAAATAGGCGATCAGGTCGTCTTCCTGGAAGGGCTTGCCGGGTACGTGCCCCATGTATGGCCGTTCGTGATAGCTGTCGTAGCTCGCGAGGACGCGATCGAGGGCACCGAGGAAGATCGGGTTTTCCGCGTTGGCTTCCAGGCACTTCTGGTCGGCGCGCTTCAGAAAGGCCTTGGGGTTGTGGTTGGTCAGGTTCCACAGCGAGGGCGAGAGACTGGCGAACAGGCCGCGGGTCGGCCGGTCCCAGCTGTACCAGAGGTTGTTGGCCAGCTCGTGCATGCGCTCCAGTTGCTGGGGAATCCGCGGGTTGACTTCGAGCTTGTAGACAGTACCTGTCATGATTTTCCTGGCGCCATGCTGAGATGGATGGAAAGGGTGCAGTCGTTGTCCGGGATGGTCCAGAGAAGCCCGATCTCGACCGCCTGCATGATCTTTTCAAAGCCGGCTTCGGATTGCGACACGGTGTGATGCGGCCGTGCGCGGATCTCCAGCGGATGGGAGCAGCCCAGCTGCAGCGCAGCGTCGAGCAGGCCGTCCTCCAGGCTCAGTCGGCAGCACTCCGGCAGGTGCAGCGGCTGGCCGAAGCCGCCGGGAATGCTGCCATCCTCCAGCACATAGCGGCCGAGAAAGCCGTCGCAGCTGGGCATGGCGAGATTGATCGTGGTGGCGAAGCGCTGGCCGGCCAGCTGGCGCAGGTGCCAGCTGACAGTCAGCGTGCCCTCGCTCAGCGCGTAGCGCTTGGCCAGGCCGGCGCGCTGGAAGCTCAGCGGATCGCTGGCCCTCTGCACATAGTCGGTCAGCGTCGTGCCCTCCAGCGCATCCAGCCACGACACCCGCGGCTGCGCATCGGGGACGATGTCGGCCGCCGTGATGGGCTGCTTGCAGCGGACGATGTCGTGGGCCGAGGCGATGCCCTCGCCTTGGTGCTGGCTGGGGCTGCCGCCGATCCGTTCGTGGTACTGCTCGTGGTAGCGGCGCAGCGTGTCGGCGAAGTTGTGCCGCAGCGGGTAGCTGCTCAGCTCGTGGGCGGCGCCCAGGCCGTCGTCGCGCAGCACCAGTTGCAGCACCGGCGTGTGGGCGAAGGTCTCGATCCGGCCGTCCAGATCGAGGTCGCACCGCGCCAGCGGCGGGCGCGGGGAGAGGGCGTCGAGTCCGGCCTCGAGGGCGATCAGGTTGTGCCAGACCGCACGGCGCAGGTGGGGCAGGTAGAGGCCGCCGAACAGGCCGTGCCAGTAGGCATCGTTGGCCTGGGCGCGGTACAGCGCGGCGACCAGTTCTGGCGGCGGCGCGGCGATTTCGCCCAGGCGCGCGGACAGCCCGAGCATGCGCTTGTGCATCCAGTTGGCTTCGGCATAGCGCGACAGGAAGTTGCGCCAGATTCCGCCACGGATGAACGGCCGCTGCTGGTCGAGATTCCCGGCGGCCTTGGCGTTGGCCAGCAACTGCGCATAGACCGCGGCGGCAGGCATCGGCAGCGGCCACTGGTTCATTTCGCTGTAGGAGGTGGTCGGCAGATAGACCACGCCGCGGCTGGCCTGCCGGGCGTGGAAGTCGGCGTAGGTGGCCGTGCGGATCCGGGCGCTGGTCAGCACGCCCTCGATCATCGCCCGCAGCCAGCCGCGGGTGTACACCCAGTCGTGGGTTTCCGGCCAGATGCCGAATTTCTCGATGTCGTCGAAATAGATGGCGGCTTGCTGGCCGTGCTCGGCCTGATGCTCCAGATGGGCGATGACCTCGGCGGTCGGGGAGAAGGGCAGCCGGTAGCGCAGGGCCTCCGAGATCGGGAACAGGTCGAGGCGCACACCGCCTTCCTCGGTGCTGAAGTAGCCATCCAGTTCGTCGCCACGCTTGCCGGTACACAGGAAGTGGTAGTCGTCGACCATGACGTAGCGGATGCCAGTGTCCGCCAGCGCCGGGATCACGGTGGATTCCCAGACCCGCTCGGTCAGCCAGGCGCCCTGCGGCGGCACGCCGGTCCAGGCCGTCAGTTTGGCATTGAGGGTGGCCAACTGGCCGACCCGGTCGCGCGGCGGGATGGCGGCGAGGACCGGTTCGCTATCGCCGGAGCTGAACAGCTCGACCTGGCCGCGCTGGACCATCGCGGCGAGCAGCGCCATGTCGGCAGGGAAGCGTTCGCGCAGCCAGTCGAGCAGCCAGCCGGAAACATGCATCGCGAAACGGAAGCCGGGATAGTCGAACAGGGTCTCCAGGAACGGCTTGTAGCAGCGCAGATGCGCCTCTTCGATGACCTCCGGGAAATTGCCGACGGGCTGGTGGGCATGCACGCCGAACAGCAGGGTGACGGCGTGGGTCATGGTCCGCCCTCGGGCGCTTCGGGTATTTCGGGCGCCACGGCACGGCGCATCGTGCCGGCGCTGTCGGATGCGCCGCCGTGGCTGATTGGGTGTTCCAGACTGGCCGGAACCGGCAGCTCGAGCAGGCGATAGAGTGCCTTGAGGTTGTCGCGAAACAGCAGGTCGAAGCTGGCGACCGAGTGTGGCGAGTTGTAGTCGCCCAGCCACCAGAACCAGTCCGAACTTTCGCAGCCGGACAGGCACTGCAGGACCTGCGCCCGCCGCTCGGCGCTCAGCCGGCCGCTGTCGAGGACGCGGTCGGTGCACTGCTTGGCCGTGCACAGCAGCTCCCAGGCGCGGTTCTTGTCGGGACTGCCGATCCAGGTCGACAGCGTGCCGAACACCCAGCTGCCGGCCGTCAGGCGTGGCAGGCGGACGCGACGGTCGCGGTGCGCGGCGGCCGCCTGGCTCAGGGTGACGGTGCGGATGGTGTCGCTCTGCTCCAGCGCCGTGTAGAGGTTGCTGAAGAAATACCAGCCGTTGTACGGGTAATACTCCCAGGCGTTTTCGCCATCGAGAAACACCGGGATCAGGTTGCGCGGATCCTGCTCGTGGAGGGCATTGGCCTCGTGCATGAAGTGCTCGGCGGCATCGCGCCCGTGCCACTTCGCGTACTCGAAGCCGATCTGATCGGAGAGTGACTCGTTGCGGAAAAACAGCGTGATATCGGCGGGCGTGCCTTCAGGTGCCTGCCAGGGAACGCCGACGTCCGCGGCATCGCCCGCCGAGTGCCTGAGCACGCCTTGACCGCTGGCGGTCCAGACGAAACCGGCCTCGGCAATCTGCTTGAGGAAGGCGGTGGAGAGCGCACCTTCGGCGGGCCACAGTCCACTCGGCGGCTTGCCGAAGCGGCGCTGATGGCTGCTGCGCCCGGCGTCGAGCTGGGCCGCGACCCGCGAGCGGCCTCCCGGGTAGTCGGGCGAGGAGGGTAGCGAACACTCCGGCATGGCCTCGCGGGCGACGTGGAAGTCGAGCAGCAGGGGGGCCAGGGGATGGTGCGAGGGCGTGCAGCTGAGTTCGATCTGCCCGGACTCGGCCAGCGCCCGGTAGCGTGGGATCAGATCGCCGAGGATGCGGGTCACTTCGCCGAGCAGCGCCTGGCGGTCCTGTTGGTCGAACTCGCTGCCCTTGGCCATCAGCTCGGGGATCACGCCGCCCGCACGACGCAGGGTTTCGCCGCTCCAGGCCAGCAGATACCAGGTGGCGAGGTCGGTGAAGTAGTGGTCGGCGAGATAGTGCAGGGCATCGCCGTCCTGTTCGCGCAGCAGATTCGCCAGGTCGCGCAGACGTCGGTAGGGGGCGAAGGGCTCCAGCATGGTCGGGGCGTTGCAGTGAAAGGCGTTGTCGAGCAGCCAGGCCCGGTCGGCCTCGCTCAGGGCTTGCGACGACGGCGCGTCGAGGATGCGCAGCAGGGTGTCGCGCCACTGGCGGTTGTGCAGCTGAGCGCAGTAGTCCTCGATCTGCTCGAGCAGCACCGGGACGAAATTGACCGTGCAGTGCACGCCCGGGTGCCGCTCGAGGTGGCCGGCCATGTCGGTGTAATCCTTGAGCGCGTGCAGCAGCACCCAGGGCAGGACGAACTGGCCGGTCTCGGGATGCCGGTAGTCGGGCTGATGCATGTGCCAGAGCAGGGCGAGATCGGCCATGGCGGCTACGGGCGCCAGGCCGAACCCTGGCCGAGCATCGTGGCGGTGACCAGGGTGACGCCGCGCGGACTGACGTAGAAGCGCTTGCGGTCTTCTTCCGGGTCTACGCCGATGACCATGCCTTCGGGAATCCGGCACTGGCGGTCGATCACGCAGCGCTTGAGTACCGCATGCCGGCCGATTTCGACATTGGGAAGAATGACCGAGTCCTCGACCTTGGCCCAGCTGTGGACCTTGACGCCGGAGAACAGCATCGAATTGGTGACCGTGGCGCCGGAAATGATGCAGCCACTGGAAATCAGCGAGTCCATCGCTACGCCGCGGCGATCGTTGTCGTTGAACACGAACTTGGCCGGCGGCAGCTGTTTCTGATGGGTCCAGATCGGCCAGTGCGTGTCGTAGAGATCGAGTTCGGGCGTGACCTTGGTCATGTCCATGTTCGCTTCCCAGTAGGCATCGATGGTCCCCACGTCCCGCCAGTAGGGTTTCTCCGCGTTTCGGCCGACGCAGGAGTCGGCGAAGCGGTGGGCGAACACCCGGTGGCGCGCCACGATGTGGGGAATGATGTCCTTGCCGAAGTCGCGGCTGGAGCCGGGGGTGTGGGCGTCGCGCTCCAGCTGCTCGATGAGGAAGCGGGTATTGAAGATGTAGATGCCCATCGACGCCAGGGCGCGCTCGGGATTGCCGGGAATGCTCGGTGGGACCTGCGGCTTTTCGACGAACTCCACCACGCGGTCCTCGTCGTCGACGGCCATCACGCCGAACTCGCGGGCATCGGCAATCGGCACGTCGATGCAGGCCACCGTCATGTCGGCGCGCTGGCGGGCATGGGCGGCCAGCATGCGCCCATAGTCCATCTTGTAGATGTGGTCGCCGGCGACGATCAGCACGTGCTCGGGGTTGCAGCGGTGGATGAAGTTCAGGTTCTGGTAAACCGCATCGGCGGTGCCCTGGTACCACTGGGTTTCGTCGATCTGCTGCTGGGCGGGAAGGAGCTGGATGTACTCGTCGAAGCGGCCATCGAGGAAACTCCAGCCGCGCTGGATGTGGCGGATCAGGCTGTGGGCCTTGTACTGGGTGGCGACGCCGATCTTGCGGATGCCGGAGTTGACGCAGTTGGAGAGGGTGAAGTCGATGATGCGGAACTTGCCGGCAAAGTGCACCGCGGGTTTGGTGCGGAACTCGGTCAGCTGCTGGAGTCGACTGCCACGGCCGCCGGCCAGGATGATGGCGAAGGTGTTGCGGGTCAGTTGGCTGATGAAGCGTGTGCCGGTCTGGGTCCTGTCGCCAGGCGCGGCATCCGTCTGATGCAGGCCGTCGCGGATTTGAGGCATAGTGGTTTCCATTCGCTCCCTCTTCTTCTTGTTGTTGTTCCGATCCGTTGGTGGGGCTTCTCCTAAAGGCTGAAAATGACATTAGCCCACGCTCAATATTTGTTCAACGAAGGTCGCAACGTGCAGGCCTACCACTTTCTCGGCGCGCACCCGCAGCTCGAGGGGACGGCTTTCCGGGTCTGGGCACCGAATGCCGCGCAGGTCTCGGTGGTCGGCGATTTCAACGGCTGGCAGGGCGGTGTGCACGTCATGCACAGTCTGGGGCGCGGCGGCGTGTGGGAGGCGTTGGTACCCGAAGCCGGCCCTGGCAGCCTCTATCGTTTCGAGATCACCAACCGCGACAGCGGCGCGGTGCTGACCAAGAGCGATCCCTACGCCCGCGGTTTCGAACTGCGTCCGGGATCAGCGGCCTACGTGGTCGCGCCCTCGCAATACCGCTGGGGCGATGCGCAATGGCTGCAGCAGCGGGCCAGCTGGGACTGGCAGCACGCGCCGCTGAATATCTACGAGGTGCATGCCGGCTCGTGGATGCGCCATGCCGACGGCAGGCCCTACCTGTGGCGCGAGCTGGCCGAGCGGCTGATTCCCTACGCGGTGGCCCAGGGCTACACCCATATCGAGCTGCTGCCGATCACCGAGCACCCGCTCGACGAGTCCTGGGGCTACCAGGCCACCGGCTACTTTGCGCCGACCTCGCGCTACGGCTCGCCGGACGACCTGCGCGCCTTCATCGACGCCTGCCACGCGGCCGGTCTGGGCGTGCTGCTCGACTGGGTGCCTGGGCATTTTCCGCAGGACGACTGGGCGCTGGCCCGTTTCGACGGCACCGCACTGTACGAGCACGAAGACCCGCGTCTGGGCCTGCACGCCGACTGGGGCACGCACATCTTCAACTACGGCCGCCACGAGGTGCGCAGCTTCCTGCTGTCGTCGGCGCATTGGTGGCTGGCGGAGTTCCACTTCGATGGTCTGCGCGTCGACGCCGTGGCCTCGATGCTCTATCTCGACTACTCGCGCGAGCCGGGGCAGTGGCTGCCCAACCGCCATGGCGGGCGGGAAAACCTCGAGGCCATCGACTTCCTGCGCGAACTGAACACCATGGTGCACGGCGAATTCCCCGGCGCGCTGACCATTGCCGAAGAGTCCACCGCCTGGCCGCAGGTATCGCGCCCCACCTACGTCGGCGGCCTGGGCTTCTCGATGAAGTGGAACATGGGCTGGATGAACGACAGCCTGCGCTACTTCCAGCGCGATCCGCTGTTCCGGCGCTGGCACCACGACGAAGTCACCTTCGGTCAGGTCTACGCCTACAGCGAAAACTTCGTCCTGCCGCTGTCCCATGACGAGGTGGTGCACGGCAAGGGCTCGCTGAGCGGCAAGATGCCGGGCGACGCCTGGCAGCGCTTCGCCAACCTGCGCCTGTTGCTGGCCTGGCAGGCCTTCACGCCGGGCAAGAAGCTGATGTTCATGGGCGGCGAGTTCGGCCAGAGCCGCGAATGGTCGGAGGGCCGCGAGCTCGACTGGGAGCTGCTCGCCGAACCTGCGCACGCCGGCGTGCAGCGGCTGGCTGGCGACCTCAATCGCCTCTATCGGGATCTGCCCGCGCTGCACAGCCAGGACTTTGCCCGCGAGGGCTTCGAGTGGATCGACTGCCACGACAGCGAACACTCGGTGCTGTCCTGGTTGCGCTGGGGTCGCGATGGCAGCTTCGTGGTGGTGGCGGTCAACTTCACCCCGACGCCGCTGACCGGCTACCGCCTCGGCGTGCCGCACCCCGGGCGCTACGTTGAAGTGCTGAACAGCGACTCGACTCACTACGGTGGCAGCGACCTCGGCAATGGCGGCGCCATCGAGGCCGCCCTGGGCGAGTGGATGCGTCGTCCAGCCAACCTCGCCATCACCCTGCCACCGCTGGCTGTCGTGCTGTTGCGTCCCGTGACGGCGTGAGCGACACGCCAGGCTGACCTGCTCAGGCGTCGCTGCCACCGATCTGCTTGCGGTAGGCGCGGACGACCTCCAGGAAGGCGGCCAGAATCGGCGAGCGATCCTCAGCGCGAAAGACACAGCTCAAATCGATCCGGGCGTTCTCGGGCAGGCCGCTGATTGGCCGGTACACCACCCCCGGCAGCGCCAGCACCGACGTCGACTCAGACACCAGGCAGGCACCGAAGCCGCTGGCCACCAGGGCGATGGCCGAGACCACGTCGCCGACCTCCTGGGAAATCTGCGGGACGAAGCCGACCTGCTGGCAGAGGCCGATGACCCGGTCGATGAAGCTGGGGCGGCTGCCGGTGGGGAACACGACCAGCGGGTGCTCGGCGAGCGAGGCGAAGGGCACCACGGTCTGCTCGGCGAGCGGATGGCTCGCGCTGATCGCCAGCAGCAGCGACTCGGTGGTGACCAGCTCGGTAGCGAGGTCCGGCAAGGGCGTGATCACGCGGTTGAAACCCACGTTGATGCGCCGCTGGCGCAGGGCTTCGATCTGCTCGCTCTTGTTCATGCTGTGCAGGACGATCTTGACCTCGGGGTAGGCCGCGCGGAATTCGGCCAGCACCTTCGGGATGATGTCGAGGATCGCCGAACCGAAGATGCCGACGTCGAGGCGGCCGAGCTTGCCTTGTCCGGCGCGCTGGGTGCGTTCGGTGGCCTGCTCGACCACCGCGCGGATGTTGCGCGCCTCCTCGAGCAGCAGCTCGCCGGCCGGGGTCAGCTCCATGCCGCGCGGGGTGCGGGTGAACAGCTGCACCCCCAGTTCCTCCTCGAGCTGCTGGATCTGCCGGGTCAGCGGCGGTTGCGAGATGTGCAGTCGGGCAGCGGCGCGACCGATGTTCTGCTCTTCGGCAACGGCGATGAAATACCGGAGATGACGTAGTTCCATGCTGGTAACCCTGCAGGAGGAAACTGGCCGCTTGATACCTTTTGGGTACCAGGGAAAGTTTTCAATGGTATTGGACGGTAGAGCATGTGGGCAATAGATTTCCAGCCCACTCCATGCCTGACACTATGACGTGGAGTTTGTGGTCGCAGGTAAATACCGGTAAACAACAAAAACAACAACAGCGATATTCGCATCAAGGGCACGGCGAAATCTGCCCGTAGTGACGAGCCTGAATTGCAGACGAGGTTTTCCGCTTATTGGAGCTTTGAATAAGTAGTCATTTCCGCGCAGGCGGAAATCCACAAGCCAGGCAGCACCCGGGCTCCCGTATTCGCGGGAGCGAAGGTGAGTGGTTTTATTCGGATTTCCCCCAGGCACAGCTATTTCGCCACGGACGAAATAGCTGTGCCTGAGTTTGCCTTCAGGAAACAACTTCTGGTCTCGAGCTGATAACACCTCGGCTTGAGGTCGCTTGCATGCCGAATATCGCCAGCCAAGGACAACACCATGTACAGGAACGCGGGACTTTGGGTGGCGCTGACCAGCGCCCTGGTGGGCATGCACGCTGCGCATGCGGCGGTGAGCGTCGAGGAAGCCGCCAAGCTGGGCAATGGCACGCTGACTCCGCTGGGCGCGGAGATGGCCGGCAACGCGGATGGCTCGATTCCGTCCTGGACGGGCGGGGCCACCAGCCAGCCGCCCGGCAACCGCTTGGGCGATATCCCGACGCAGCTGTTCGCCCCTGAAAAGCCCTTGTTTCAGGTGAACGCCGGTAACGTGGCACAGCATGCCAGCCTGTTGTCAGAGGGCACCCGGGCCTTGCTGGCCAAGTATCCCGACAGTTTCCGCCTCGAGGTCTACCCCAGCCACCGCACCGCAGCCGCGCCGCAGGCGGTTTACGACAATGTGGCCAAGAACGCGTTGCGCTGCAGCATCCGCGAGGGCTGGGACACCATCAAGGGCTGCATCGGCGGCATTCCCTTTCCGATTCCCAGGCAAGGCGTCGAGGTGATGTGGAATCACCTGCTGCGCGTCGAGGCGCCTTCGATCGAATATCGTTTCCGCAATATCGTCGGCAGTGCCGATGGCAGCCACACGCTGGCCACCCGCAACGAAATCGCCTTCCAGTATCCGCCGTATTATCAGGGGGCCAGGCCCGAAGACTGGTCCGGCGAATATGCCATGTTTCGCTATCTCACCATCGAGCCACCATTCAAGTCCGGTGAGTCGCTGGTGGCTCGTGACAGTATCAATGGCAAGTATCCGCGCCAAGCCTGGCAATATATGGTCGGTCAGCGCCGGGTTCGGCGTGCGCCGACCGTCTCATACGATACGCCGGACTTCGTTTCATCCGGGGCCAACTATTTCGACGAGGTGCAGGGATTCTTCGGTGCCCTGGATCGTTACGAGTGGAAACTGATCGGCAAGCGGGAAATGCTGATTCCCTACAACACCAATGCCCTGCTCGGGGTGTCGGCCAGCGAGGCGCTGGACAAGCATCACCTCAATCCCGACCACCTGCGCTGGGAGCGCCACCGGGTCTGGGAAGTGGAGGCGACCCTGGCCGAGGGGCGGCGCCATGCGGTGCCCAAGCGTCGCTACTACATCGACGAGGACACCTGGTCGATCGCCCTGGTGGATGGCTACGACAAGCAGGGCACCCTGTGGCGCACCACCCAGACGATTCCCTACGTGGTGCCGGCAATCCCTGCGACCCTGCTGCGCACTGCGGTGGTATTCAACCTGCAGGCCGACACCATGAGTGTGGTGCAGATGCTCAACGAAGAAGACTTCAAGGTGGTGCCGCCCAAGCCGGAGAGCTATTTCACCGGCGCCGCGGTGGCCGCCGAAGGCGTGCGCTGATCCAGCCAATCCCGCCATTCCAGGAGCCTGCCAGGTCACGCGCTATCGGCGCGCGGCCGGCTTTTCAGTGCGGCTCGCCGGGTGCGCCTACGTCGATACTCTAAAGGTATCAAGGCGGCCTAATTTTAGTATTGGACGGTAAGCCTCGCGGGCCATAGTTTTTGAACTGTCTCCGCAGGCAGCGGGGCGAGCGCCGAGGGACGCAAGGGGCTCGCAAGAAGCGAACGAAACTCACAAAAACAAAAACGATTTCGAGGATGAAGACATGGGCAATAGCGCCAGTCTGCCGAAGTTCCACCTGAAGAAGCTGTTTTTCGCCGTAGCCGGCGCGATTGCGGGCCTGTCGGCCACTACTCCGGCGTTCGCCTTCCAGATCGACTCCGGCAATCCCGATGTGCGCATGTCGTGGGACAACACCGTCAAGTACAGCGCCGCCTGGCGCGTGAAGGATGCCGACTCCGACATCGCCGACAACTCCATCGGCCCGCAGGCCAACACCAACGACGGCGATCTCAACTTCGACAAAGGGCTGATCTCCAACCGCCTCGACCTGCTCTCCGAGTTCGACCTGCGCTACAAGCGCAACTACGGCCTGCGCCTCAGCGGTGCAGCCTGGTACGACGACGTCTACAACCAGTCCAACGACAATCCCGGGGCGCTGGGGGGCGCACTGGTGAACTCCCGTACCGTCGACTTCGACGAGTTCACCGACGACACCGAGAAGCTGCACGGGCGCAAGGCCGAGCTGCTGGACGCCTTCGTCTATGGCAGCTTCACTCCGGCGGACATGAACCTCAACACCAAGGCCGGCCGCTTCACCCAGCTGTACGGCGAGAGCCTGTTCTTCGGCTCCAACGGTATCGCTGCGGCGCAGACCTCGCTGGACCTGATCAAGGCGCTGTCGGTGCCCAACTCGCAGTTCAAGGAAATCCTCCGCCCGGTAGGCCAGGTGTCCGGCCAGCTGCAGATCAACTCCGACGTGTCGATCGGCGCCTACTACCAGCTGGAATGGCGCAAGAGCCGTCTGCCGGCGGCCGGTAGCTACTTCAGCTTCGCCGACTTCGTCGACGAGGGTGGCGAGGCCATCTTCGCGCCGGTTCCCGGCGGCATCGCCTTCCGTGACGACGATATCGAGGCCCGCGACTCGGGGCAGGGTGGCGTGCAGCTGAAGTTCAAGGCCGGCGATACCGAGTACGGCATCTATGCCGCCCAGTATCACGACAAGATGCCGCAGTTCTACCTGTACCCGGACACCAGTCGCTACGAGATGGTGTATGCCGAGGACATCCGCACCGTCGGCTTCAGCTTCAGCACCCTGGTCGGCGAAACCAACGTCGCCGGCGAACTGTCGTTCCGCGACGACATGCCGCTGGTGGCCAGCGGCAACACGGTGATCGTTCCGGCCAGCTTCGGTGCCGACGGTGGTGACGATGCCGCCTTCCCGAAAGGCCGCACCATGCACGTCAACCTGTCGGCGATCAGCGTGCTGGCGGCCACCCCGTTCTGGGACGGCGCCTCGTTCATCGGCGAGTTCGCCTTCAACCGCCGCCTGAGCGTCACCGACAACAAGGACCAGCTCGATCCCGAGGCTACCCGCGACGCCAGCGCCCTGCAGTTCATCTTCACCCCCGAGTACTTCCAGGTGGCCCCCGGCCTCGACCTGCAGATGCCGATCGGCGTGAGCTACGGCCTGTCCGGGCGCTCCTCGGTGAACGGTGCACTGTTCCCCGCCAACCACGGCGGCAACATCAGCGTCGGCCTCAAGGCCGAATACCAGAAGACATGGCAGGCCAGCCTGGGCTTCACCCACTACTACGGGCCGGATGGCTCGGTCATCAAGTACGACACCTCCGTACCGGAGCTTTCCTACAACAACTTCCACGGTGACCGCGACTTCGTCTCGCTGTCCGTGCAACGCACCTTCTGAGTTCTTATCCCCTGAGTCGAGGATTATAAAATGCACAAGAAAACGGCTTTGTGGGCAGCTCTGGCTGCCGTGCTGATGGGCGCACAGGGCGTGCAGGCTGCGGTAAGTCCGGAGGAGGCCGCCGCACTCGGCAAGACCCTGAATCCGCTGGGTGGCGAGATGGCCGCCAACCAGGACGGCAGCATTCCGGCCTGGACAGGCAAGCAGGGCGTGTCCGCTTCCAGCGCCAAGGTCGGCGACATCCCGGTACAACCGTTCCCGGGTGAGAAGGCAGTCGCGCAGATCACCGCGCAGAACATGGCGCAGTACGTCGACAAGCTCTCCGAAGGTACCCAGGCGCTGCTGAAGAAATACCCGGACAGCTTCCGCGTCGACGTCTACCCGACCCACCGCACCGGTGCGGCACCACAGTTCGTGTACGACAACACGGCGAAGAACGCCACCCAGTGCCAGACCAAGGACGACGGCAAGTCGCTGCAGGGCTGCTACGGCGGCATCCCGTTCCCGATCCCCAAGGCGGGCATCGAAGTGGTCTGGAACCACCTGCTGCGGGTCGAGAACGAAGCCACCGATGTGACCAACTTCAAGAACATCGTCCTCACTGCCGATGGTTCGCGCACCCTGGCGACCCAGAACGACCAGTCCAACCAGTATCCCTACTACTACAAGGACGGTACTGCGGATAAGTGGAGCGGCGAGTACTTCCTCATGCGCTTCGCCACCACCGCCCCGCCGTTCAAGGCCGGTGAGTCGCTGGTGTTCCGCGACAGCATCGACGTCAAGCAGTCGCGTCAGGCCTGGCAGTACCTGGTCGGCCAGCGCCGCGTGCGCCGTGCTCCGACCGTGGCCTACGACACCCCGGACTTCGTCGCTTCGGGTGCCAACTACTTCGACGAGGTGATGGGCCTGATGGGGCATATCGACCGCTTCGACTGGAAACTGGTCGGCAAGCGCGAGATGTACGTGCCCTACAACGCCAACGAGGTGGTCACCGCCAAGCTGGACGAGGCCTACGGCCAGCACCACCTCAATCCGGACAAGGTGCGCTGGGAGCTGCACCGCGTCTGGGAAGTGGAAGCGACCGTGGCTGGTGGCAAGCGTCACGCCGTGGCCAAGCGCAAGTTCTACTTCGACGAGGACTCCTGGATGGTCCTGCTGATGGACGGCTACGACAGCGAGGGCAAGCTGTGGCGCACCACCCAGATCACCCCGTTCGTGCTGCCTTCCACGCCGATGCTGGCGCTCAAGCCGGCGCACATCTTCAACCTGCAGGCCAACACCATGAGCACCACCCAGTCGCTCAACGAGGCGGTCTACAAGGTTGATGAGCGCAAGCCAGAGACGCACTACACCGGTGATGCGGTCGCCGCCGAAGGCGTGCGCTGAGCCGCCGATCCAGGTAGCAGTCCCGGCACCTTCGCCCCACGCGGGGTGCCGGAGTTTCCTCTCATGACTTTCCCATCCCGCAGAGGCCGTGCTGGGCGCCCCAGCTAGGCGCCCCCGCTTGACGGCGCTGCGGAGGAGGGGAGTCGGATTCGAGTACGCATCATGCACGCGCTAAGTCCGCTCAACCGGCGCACGGCCCTGGCCGCCGCCATACTCTCCCTGGCCTGCCTGGCAGGTCCCTCCCACGCCGCAGGCGGCTCTACGGTGCCTGACCTGCTCGACCTCCCCGCGCGGGAAAGCGCGCGGGCGCAACACAGTCTGCAACTGGCAGTCGCTCGCGCCGGCAACCGGCTGGTGGCGGTGGGCGAGCGCGGCGCGGTGCTGATTTCCGACGACGCCGGGAACTCCTGGCGCCAGGCCAGGAGCGTGCCGGTGAGCGTGGCGCTGACCGATGTGCACTTTGTCTCGGCAACCCATGGCTGGGCAGTGGGCCACAGCGGTGTGGTGCTGCACAGCGCCGACGGCGGCGAGACCTGGCAGCGCCAGCTTGATGGCAACCAGGCGGCCGTGGTGGTTCGCGATGATGCCAAGCGCCGCGCCGAAGCCGGCGAGGAGGGCGCCGCCGCCGCACTGCGCAGCGCCGAATACCTGGTCACCGACGGTCCGGACAAGCCGTTCCTTGGCGTGCGCTTCGTCGATGAGCTGCATGGCTACGTGGTCGGCGCCTACGGCCTGGCCCTGCACACCGCCGACGGCGGCAAGAGCTGGCAGTCGCTGGTCGGGCGGGTGCCCAATCCACGCGGCAAGCACCTCTATCAGGTGCAGGTCGATGGCAGCACGCTGCTGATCGCTGGCGAGCAGGGTGCGCTGTTCCGCTCCAGCGACGCTGGCGCCAGTTTCACCGAGATTCGCACCCCCTACAGTGGCACCTTCTTCGGCGCGCTCGAGCTCGACGGCGATGCGCTGCTGGCCTTCGGCCTGCGCGGCAACGCCTGGCGCAGCGAGGATGGCGGCGCCAACTGGCAACAGGTCAAGCTCGGCCAGCCGGTGACGGTGAGCGCCGGGCGGCGCCTGCAGGATGGTTCCGTGTTGCTCGCCGACGAGAGCGGCCGCCTGCTGCGCAGTACCGACGGTGCACGCAGCTTCGTTGCCCTGGCGGTGCAGCCGGGCACCGGTCTGACCGGCATCGCCGAAGCCGCCGACGGCGCGCTGATCCTGTCCAGCGCGCGCGGGCTGTCCCGCGTCGAGCCGGATGCTCTGGCTTCCGGGGAGCGCGTTTCCGGGATCAATGTTTCGGGAGTCAAATGATGAGTCACGTCCAGTCCCTTCCCACCGATGCGGTGATCAGCGATCTGAAGGAGTTCGATCAGCGCTCCGGGATCCTCGCCGAGCGGCTGCTGTTCAACAACCGCCTGGCGATCGTGGTCATCTGCCTGTTCACCACCCTGGTGCTGGGTTACCAGGCGCTCGGGCTGTCGCTCAACGCGGCATTCGAGAAGATGATCCCCACCGGCCATCCGTACATCGCCAACTTCCTGGAGAACCGCAAGCAGTTGGCCGGTATGGGCAATACCCTGCGTATCGCCGTCGAGGCGAAAGAGGGCACCATCTTCGACGCCGAGTACCTCGACACCGTGCGCAAGCTCAGCGACGAGGTGTTCCTGCTGCCCGGCGTCGACCGCCCGTACATGAAGTCGCTGTGGGCGCCGGCGGTGCGCTGGACCGGCGTGACCGAAGACGGCCTGGACGGCGGCCCGGTGATCCCCGACGACTACGATGGCTCGGCGCAGAGCCTCGAGCAGGTGCGCATCAACGTCGAGCGTTCCGGCGAGATCGGTCAGCTGGTGGCGGGCAACTACCAGTCGAGCATCGTGCTGGTGCCGCTGCAGGAACGCATCGCCGAGACCGGCGAGCGCATCGACTACCACGCGCTGTCGCAGCGCATCGAGCAGCTGCGCGCCAAGTACGAGTCGGACAAGGTCGCCATCCACGTCACCGGCTTCGCCAAGGTGGTCGGCGACCTGATCGACGGCCTGCGCCAGGTGTTGGTGTTCTTCGCCGCTGCCATCGTCATCTGCACCGCCGTACTCTACTGGTACACCCGCTGCCTGCGCAGCACCCTGCTGGTGGTGCTGTGCTCGATGATCGCTGTGGTCTGGCTGCTCGGCCTGCTGCCGACGCTCGGCTACGAACTGGACCCGTACTCGGTGCTGGTGCCCTTCCTGGTGTTCGCCATCGGCATGAGCCATGGCGCGCAGAAGATGAACGGCATCATGCAGGACATCGGCCGCGGCACCCACCGCCTGGTGGCGGCGCGCTACACCTTCCGCCGCCTGTTCCTCGCCGGCATGACCGCACTGCTGGCCGATGCCGTGGGCTTCGCGGTGCTGATGGTGATCGACATCCAGGTGATCCAGGATCTGGCCATCACCGCCAGCATCGGCGTGGCCGTGCTGATCTTCACCAACCTGGTGCTGCTGCCGATCCTGCTGTCCTACACCGGCGTCAGCCCGGTGGCCGCCCAGCGCAGTCTCAAGGCCGAGCTGATGGAGGCTAATGACGCCGAGCACAAGAAGCACCCGTTCTGGGCCTTCCTCGACCTGTTCACCCGCACGCCGTGGGCCGGCCTGGCCGTGGGCCTCGGCCTGGTGCTGGGCGCCATCGGCCTGACCATCAGCTTCCAGCTGAAGATCGGCGACACCGACCCGGGCGCCCCCGAGCTGCGTGCCGACTCGCGCTACAACCAGGACAACGCCTTCATGGTCGCCAACTACGCGGCGAGCAGCGACGTCTACATCGTCATGGTCAAGACCCCGCAATACGCCTGCGCCCACTACAGCACCCTGCGTGCGGTGGATGCGCTGGAGCGCGAGCTGCAGCAGTTGCCGGGCGTCGAGGCGACCAGCTCGCTGGCCGGGCTGGCCAAGGTGGCCAACGCCGGGATGAACGAGGGCAGCCTCAAGTGGTACGAGATGCCGCGCTCGCAGGACATGCTCAACGCGATCATCACCCGCGCCCCGCGCGAGATGTTCAACCAGAACTGCGACCTGCTGACCGTCTACGCCTACCTCAAGGACCACAAGGCCGACACCCTGACCAGCGTGGTCAACACCGTGGAAACCTTTGCCGCGCAGTACGGCAGCGACGACATCCGCTTCCTCAACGCCGCCGGCAACGCCGGCATCGAGGCCGCCACCAACATCGTGGTGAAGAAGGCCAACGTGCAGATGCTGTTCCTGGTCTACGCTGCGGTGATCGTGCTGGCCTTCATCACCTTCCGCTCGTGGCGGGCGGTGGTCTGCGCGGTGGTCCCGCTGATGATCACCTCGGTGCTCTGCGAGGCGCTGATGGTCTGGCTGAACATCGGCGTCAAGGTCGCCACTCTGCCGGTGATCGCCCTCGGCGTCGGCATCGGCGTGGACTACGCGCTGTACGTGATGACGGTGACCCTGGCGCGGTTGAAGGAGGGCATGAGTCTGTCCGAGGCCTACTACAAGGCGCTGATCTTCACCGGCAAGGTGGTGGTGCTGACCGGCATTACCCTGGGCATCGCGGTGGCCACCTGGGTCTGGTCGCCGATCAAGTTCCAGGCCGACATGGGCATCCTGCTCGCCTTCATGTTCGTGTGGAACATGCTCGGCGCGCTGATCCTGCTGCCGGCGCTCGCCCACTTCCTCCTGCGGCCGAGCCAGGTTGAGGCCCAGCCGCAGGCGCAGGCCGTGGCGGTCTGACCAAGCTCTAATGGCGTACAGGCGGCCCGTAGCGTAAGTTACAGGCCGCCTTTCCCGTTTCCTGACGGGACCATCAAGATAAAGCCGGCCAAGAGCCGGGCAGGCTCAGAGGAGGAGGGCGCAGTCGCCTTCCTTTCTCTGGCGGGGCTGCCCTCCGCCATGCCATGCCCGACCATTCGCGAGCCGGTGGGGGATGACAGACATGGCTGTACAACGCTCGCTCGAGCGCTTCAACCTGCGCTCGAGACTGCGCTTCGATATCGACGCCGGGCAGATCTGGCTGGACGAGAGCCGCATGCTGCTGCTCCACGCCAAGGCCCTCGGCGCCCTGCGCCGCGAACTGTATGACTCGCTCGGCGCCAAGCGGGCCCACGGCCTGCTGTTCCGCATGGGCTTCGCCGCCGGGCAGGAGGACGCCGAGCGCGCCTCCAAGCTGCTCGGCGAGGGCGACAACTACGACGTGTTCCAGATCGGCCCCGAGCTGCACGCCTTCGAGGGCCTGGTCAAATCGACCATCACCGAGGCGCAGATCGACTGGGAGCAGGGCACCTTCTTCGGCGAGGTGGTCTGCGAGAACTCCTGGGAGGCCGAGTCCCACCTGCAGCAGTACGGCATCGGCGAGGAAACGGCCTGCTGGACGCTGTCCGGCTATGCCTCGGGCTACGTGACCCGCTTCTTCCGCCGCTTCATCGTGTTCCGCGAGACCCAGTGCACCTGCCGCGGCGACCACCAGTGCGTGATGGTCGGCAAGCCGGTCGAGGCCTGGGGCGACGATGCCTACCTGGAATACTGTCGCCCGGCGGAGATGGACACCGCCTACCAGGAGCTGGCGCAGGAACTCTGGCAGCTGCGCGGCCGCCAGCGCGAGCAGATGCCGAGCGGCAAGCTGGTCGGTGGCTCGCCGGCGTTTCGCACCGCCTTCGACCTGCTGAGCAAGGCCGCCCGCAGCCCGATCACCGTGCTGCTGCTCGGCGAGACCGGCGTGGGCAAGGAAGTGTTCGCCCAGTGGCTGCACGAGAACAGCGACCGCGCCAAGCAGCCGTTCGTGGCGGTCAACTGCGCGGCGATCCCCAACGACCTGATCGAGTCCGAACTGTTCGGCGTGCAGAAGGGCGCCTTCACCGGCGCGCAGCAGTCGCGCCCCGGCCGCTTCGAGCGCGCCGATGGCGGCACGCTGTTCCTCGACGAGTTGGGCGATCTGTCGCCCTCTGCCCAGGTCAAGCTGCTGCGCGTACTGCAGACCGGCGAGGTCGAACGCCTCGGCGACGACAAGACCCGCAAGGTCAACGTGCGCCTGGTGGCGGCGACCAACGTCAACCTGCAGCAGGCGATTGCCGATGGGCGCTTCCGCGCCGACCTCTACTACCGTCTGGCCACCTACCCGGTGGCGATCCCGCCGCTGCGCGAGCGCAAGGCGGACATCCCGATCCTGGTCAGCTCACTGCTGGAGAAGTACGCGCCGACCTACAACAAGACCCTGAACGGCGTGACCGACCGCGCGATGCAGGCGCTGATGGCCTACAACTGGCCGGGCAACGTGCGCGAGCTGGAAAACCTGGTCGAGCGCGCCGTGCTGCTGGTGCCCTCCGGCGGGCAGATCGAGCTGGAGCACCTGTTCGCCGGCAGCGTGCCGGCCGCGCCGCAAGGGGTGGCCGTCGACCGCCAAGGCCAGGTGGGCAATGCCGAGGAAGCGCGTCGCGAGCAGCTCTACGACACCCTGCTCGACGACCATTTCGACCTGCAGGCCCACGAGAACCGCCTGCTCCAACTGGCCGTACGCCGCGCCAACGGCAACCTGACCCACGCCGCCCGCCTGCTCGGCATCACCCGCCGGCAGCTGGCGTATCGGTTGAAGCAGGCCAATGGCGAGGCGGGAGCGTGTGCACAGGAAGTCAGCGGCTGACAGGGGGTGGACGCGCCTTCCCGGGGCCGGGAAGGCACCAGACCATCATCCCTGGCGCGGCGGAATCGCGTAGGTGCCGACCACATGCGCCACGGCGTCGGTGGAGCCTTCCGAATACAGGTAGACCTCGCCGACTACCAGCGACTTGCCGACCTTGATCAGCTTGCAGACGCCGACGATGCTCCGGTCCCCCGCTGGCTTGCGCAGGAAGTTGGCGGTCAGGTTGGTGGTCACCGCCATCGGCACCATGCCGATCTCGCCCAGCAGCGCCACGTACAGCGCGACATCGGCGATGCTCATCAGCACCGGGCCGGAGACAGTGCCGCCGGGGCGCAATTCGTCGTGACCGACCGGATGCCAGACCGTGGCGCTGCCATCGCCGACCTTTTCCACGATGCACTTGGTCTGCGGGAACTCGGCGGCGATGAATGCGGCGATTTCTTCTTTGCTGGCCATGAAAATCCTCCCTGAAAAATGATTGGAAACCGAAGCTACTACAGGGAGAGAGGCGCGACCAGCGCCCGCTCGAGGCGGCCTGCATGTCGACTCCTGTAGGGACTTCCCGGGTGACCAAAACGAACAGTGAGCGCTGATGGCCCCCGCCAGCCGCGGCGGATGCTGCAAATGTCGACTCGCCACTGGCCAGGATGCCGCTCGCTGCCCCTCGGAGTCGACGGTTTCCCCTCCCGCGCAGCTTGCTTCCGTCCCTTTTCTATCGCGCGTACCGCCAGTGCCGAGCCGACCGCCTTCAGTCGCCCGCTTTTTTTGCACTGCACCTTTACGTTTTTGTAAGGCACCAGGGGCCTGCGGACCAAAGCGTCATGCACAGTGCCGGCCAGGAATCCCGTTATTTCCTGATAAATCCTTTAAAAACAATTACTTAAATAAGTTGGCACCGTCCCTGCAATGTAACAAGCGTCCATAGCAAGACCGCCTGCCCGGACTCCCCCACGAACCGGACAGGCAACCAAACCGCATCAAGCCAAATAATGGAGACAACAAATGGCGATGACAGGTGTGCTGCGGCCGGGCCATGCCCAGGTTCGCGTGCTGAATCTCGAAGAAAGCGTCCGCTTCTACCGGGACGTGCTGGGCCTGGTGGAAACCGGGCGCGATGCGCAGGGCCGCGTCTACTTCAAGTGCTGGGACGAGCGCGATCACAACAGCTACGTGATCCGCGAGGCGGACAGCGCCGGTCTCGACTTCTTCGGCTTCAAGGTGCTCGACAAGGCCACCCTCGAGCAACTGGATGCCGACCTGCAGGCCTACGGCCTGACCACCACCCGCATCCCGGCCGGCGACATGCTGGAAACCGGCGAGCGCGTGCGCTTCGAACTGCCCTCCGGCCACCTGATCGAGCTGTACGCCGAGAAGACCATCGTCGGCAACGGCGCCGGCCTGGTCAATCCGGCGCCCTGGACCCAGGCGCGCGAGCATGGCATCGGTCCGGTGCGCCTCGATCACACCCTGCTGTACGGGCCGAACATCGCCGAAGTGCAGAAGATCTTCACCGAGGTGCTGGGCTTCTACCTGGTCGAGCGCGTGCTCACTCCCGATGGCCAGGGCAACGCCGCCATCTGGCTGTCCTGCTCGCACAAGGTCCACGACATCGCCTTCGCCGAATACCCCGAGCCGGGCAAGCTGCACCACTGCTCGTTCCTGATGGAGAGCTGGGAGCAGGTGCTGCGTGCCGGCGACATCATGTCGATGAACGAGGTCAACGTCGACATCGGCCCGACCCGCCACGGCGTCACCCGCGGCTGCACCATCTACGCCTGGGACCCCTCCGGCAACCGCTTCGAGACCTTCATGGGCGGCTACCAGCCGTATCCGGACTACGAGCCGATCACCTGGACCTTCGACAACTTCGGCCAGGGCCTCGACTACCCGCAGCGCAAGCTGCACGAAACCTTCCTCACCGTCGTGACCTGAGGAGACCGGCCATGACTCGTCCCGACCAGTTGGTGGAAATGGTGCCGGCCACGCTCGATACCCGCAAACGCTGGGTGCGAGTGACCGGAGAACGCGCCGGCGGCTTCATCGAGTTCGACTTCGCCATCGGCGAGCCCGAGCTGATCGTCGAGATGATCCTCAGCCCCGAAGCCTTCGCCGAGTTCTGCGCGCAGAACCAGGTGGAATTGCTGCCGCCGCGGGAGCCGGACAGCGGGGCGGACGAGCCGAGCGACTGGGACTGGCGCCTCGCCGACGCCACCCAGACCCGCTTCAAGCAGTAGAACGAACCAACAGAACAACAAGAACCGGCGCTGCGTACCGCGCAGCGCCTGCAGGAGAGAATCCATGCAAATCGATCTTCGCACGGTCAGCATCCAGCCGCTGCGCAACACCTTCGACCACCTGGTCCGCCGCTTCGGCGACAAGCCGGCTTCGCGCTACCAGGAGGGCAGCTACGACATCCAGGCCGCCGAGAACCTGCACTACCGGCCGACCTGGGACCCGGAGCAGGAGCTGTACGACACCAGCATCACCAAGATCGTCATGCAGGACTGGTACGCCCTCAAGGACCCGCGCCAGTTCTACTACAGCACCTACACCCTGGCCCGCGCCCGCCAGCAGGACAGCATGGAGGCCAACTTCAGCTTCGTCGAAAGCCGCGGGCTGACCGACCTGCTGCCGGCCGACCTGCGCCAGATCGCCCTCGACCTGCTGGTGCCGCTGCGCCACGCCGCCTGGGGCGCCAACCAGAACAACACTTTCATCTGCGGCTACGGCTACGGCACCACCTTCACCCAGCCGTGCATCTACCACGCCATGGACAACCTGGGCATCGCCCAGTACCTGTCGCGCCTGGGCCTGCTGCTCGGCGGCACCGAAGCGCTGGACGCCGGCAAGGCCGCCTGGCTCGACGGCGAGGCCTGGCAGCCGCTGCGCCGCTACGTCGAGGACTGCCTGGCGCTGCGCGATCCGTTCGAGCTGTTCGTCGCCCAGAACGTCGCCCTCGACGGCCTGCTCTATCCGCTGGTCTACGAGCGCATCGTCGATGAGCACCTGGCCGGCCGCGGTGGCTCGTCGGTGGCCATGCTCACCCAGTTCATGACCGACTGGTTCGACGAAACCAGGAAGTGGGTGGACGCCGTGCTCAAGGTCGCCGCCGGCGAGTCCGAGCACAACCGTGCCCAGTTGCAGGAGTGGATCAACGCCTGGAAGTGCCGCGCGGCTTCCGCCGTGCTGCCGGTGGTCGAGCAGGTGTTCGGCGCCGAAGCCGACGACCTGGTCAGCGAACAAGTGGCCGCCTTCAAGGCGCGCATCGAAAAAACCGGCATCGCGCTCTGAGAGGCTCACCCATGTCCACCGTATTCATTGCCCTGCAAGCCAACGAAGAAACCCGCCCGATCATCGAAGCGATCGAGCTCGACAACCCCCAGGCGGTGGTCAACCGCGAACCGGCGATGGTCAAGATCAACGCTCCCGGCCGGCTGGTGATCCGCAAGGACACCATCGAAGAGCAGCTCGGCCGCAGCTATGACCTGCAGGAGCTGCAGATCAACCTGATCACGCTGTCCGGCAACGTCGACGAAGACGAAGACACCCTGACCCTGACCTGGAACGAGTGAGCGAGGACTCCGCCATGGACATGAAAACCGCCAACAAGAAGCTGAGCCTGAAAGACAAGTACAAGCTGTTCACCCGCGATCTCGGCTGGGAGCCCACCTACCGCACCAAGGAGGAAGTGTTCCCCTACGTGCAGTACGAAGGCATCAAGATTCACGACTGGGACAAGTGGGAAGACCCCTTCCGCCTGACCATGGACTCCTACTGGAAGTACCAGGCCGAGAAGGAGCGCAAGTTCTACGCCATCATCGACGCCCACGCGCAGAACAACGGCCACCTGCACATCACCGACGCCCGCTACCTGTCGGCGCTGAAGGTGTTCCTGCAGGCCATCAGCCCCGGCGAGTACGCCGCCCACAAGGGCTTCGCCCGCGTCGGCCGCGAGTTCCCCGGCGTCGGCACCCAGGTCGCCTGCCAGATGCAGGCCATCGACGAGATCCGCCACGCGCAGACGCAGATCCACGCGCTGTCCAACTACAACAAGTTCTACAACGGCTTCCACGGCTTCGCCGAGCACCGCGACCGCATCTGGTACACCTCGGTGGCCCGTTCGTTCTTCGACGACGCCATGGCTGCCGGCCCGTTCGAGTTCATGATCGCCATCGGCTTCAGCTTCGAGTACGTGCTGACCAACCTGCTGTTCGTGCCGTTCATGTCCGGCGCCGCCTACAACGGCGACATGGCCACCGTCACCTTCGGCTTCTCGGCGCAGTCCGACGAGGCGCGGCACATGACCCTCGGCCTCGAGTGCATCAAGTTCATGCTCGAGCAGGATCCGGACAACCTGCCGATTGTCCAGGCCTGGATCGACAAGTGGTTCTGGCGCGGCATCCGCGTGCTCAGCCTGGTCAGCACCATGATGGACTACATGCTGCCCAAGCGCGTGATGTCCTGGCGCGAGGCCTGGAACATCTACGGCATCGAGAACGGCAGCGCACTGTTCAAGGACCTGGCCCGCTACGGCATCCGTGCGCCCAAGGGCTGGGACCACGCGGAAGAGGCCATAGACCACATGTCCCACCAGCTCATGCTGGGTCTGTACCAGTGGAAGTTCGGCACCTCCTTCCACGTCTGGATCCCGTCCGACGAGGACATGGACTGGCTGTCGAAGAAGTACCCGACCACCTTCGACAAGTACTACCGCCCGCGCTGGGAGCACATCAAGAAGCACGAGGCCGCCACCGGCGCGCCGTTCAACAACTTCGGCCTGCCCAAGTTGTGCCAGTGCTGCCAGCTGCCGACCCTGTTCACCGAACCGGGCGACCCGACCCTGATCTGCCACCGCGAGTCGGTGTACCAGGGTGAGCGCTACCACTTCTGCTCCGACGGCTGCAAAGACATCTTCGACAACGAGCCGGAGAAGTACATCCAGGCCTGGCTGCCGATGCCGGGGCTGATGCAGGACCCGCTCAACGGCGACCTGGCCGGCTGGATGGACTGGGTGTTCCTCAAGAACGGCGAGGACAACGGCGACTACGCCACCTCCCAGGACAAGCACAACTTCGAACTGTGGCGCAGCATGGCCAGCTCCAACCAGTAACTGCTTTGCTCCCTCTCCCTCGAGGGAGAGGGCCGGGGAGAGAGTGATGCTCTTTCCCCTCTCCCAGAACAACAAGAAGGAATACGAACATGACCGTAGTCGCCCGCAAAGAGTACGTCGCCGTCCCCCGCGACCGCGTCGAGAATTTCAACGGCAAGCAACTGGTGTTCATCAGCTGGGACCACCACCTGCTGCTCTCTGCCCCCATCATGTTCTGCCTGCTGCCGCAGGCCACTTTCGGCGAGCTGATCGAAAGCCATCTGCTGCCGCTGCTGCAGGCCGACCCGGACACCGCCGCCCTCGACTGGAGCAAGGTCGAGTGGCTCAAGGAAGGCCAGCCCTGGGTGCCGGACTTCGAGGCCAGCCTCGCCGCCAACGGCATCGGCCACAAGGAACAACTGCGCATGCACACGCCGGGCCTGAACACCGTGTGTGCAGTGAACTGAGAGGAGGGCGCGCCATGAGCTACGAACTGACCATCGAGCCGCTGGGCCAGACCATCGAGATCGAGGAAGGCCAGACCATCCTCGACGCCGCGCTGCGCGCCGGCATCTACCTGCCGCACGCCTGCTGCCACGGCCTGTGCGCCACCTGCAAGGTGCAGGTCACCGACGGCGAGATCGACCACGGCGAAGCCTCCAGCTTCGCCCTGATGGACTTCGAGCGCGAGGAGCAGAAGTGCCTGGCCTGCTGCGCCACCGTGCAGAGCGATGTCACCATCGAGGCCGAGATCGAGGAAGACCCGGACGCCGAGAACCTGCCGGTACGCGACTTCCCGGGCACCGTCAGCCGCATCGAGAGCCTCACGCCGACCATCAAGGGCATCTGGCTCAAGCTCGACGCCCCGGAAGGCATGCACTTCCAGGCCGGACAGTACGTCAACCTGGAGCTGCCCAACGGCATCGGCAGCCGCGCCTTCTCCATCGCCAACGCGCCGCAAGAGGGCGGCGAGATCGAGCTGAACATCCGCATCGTCCCCGGCGGCAGCGGCACCACCTACGTGCACGAGCAGCTCAAGGTCGGCGACCGCCTGACCATCAGCGGCCCCTACGGGCGCTTCTTCGTGAAGAAGTCCGCCGAAGTGCCGGTGATCTTCATGGCTGGCGGCTCCGGCCTGTCCAGCCCGCGCTCGATGATCCTCGACCTGCTGGCCGAAGGCTTCAGCAAGCCGATTGCCCTGATCTACGGCCAGCGCAACCTCAGCGAGCTGTACTACCACGACGAGTTCCTCGCCCTGGCCGAACGGCACCCCAACTTCAAGTACGTGCCGGCGCTGTCTCACGAGGCGGAAGGCACCGACTGGCAGGGCTTCCGCGGCTTCGTCCACGAGGCGGCCAAGGAATACTTCGCCAACGACTTCCGCGGCCACAAGGCCTACCTGTGCGGCCCGCCGCTGATGATCGACTCCTGCATCACCACCCTGATGCAGGGCCGCCTGTTCGAGCGCGACATCTACACCGAGAAGTTCATCTCGGCAGCCGATGCGCAGCAGGTGCGTAGCCCGCTGTTCAAGGCGATCTGAGTCACCCCTTTTCGGCCGCCCACGGGCGGCCTCTTTTTTGGACCAGCCGTGGGAATCGCGTCCCGCTGTAGGGGCGAATTCATTCGCCTGACCGGGGTCACGCTGGCGAATGAATTCGCCCCTACAGCGGACTCGCGGTCGACCGTCGCTTCGGTTTTTCGGGCTACAGAGCAAGGAGATACAGAATGAGTGAAAACAAACTGGTCGGCGGCTGCGCCTGTGGCGCAGTGCGCTACGAAACTGCGGCCGAGCCGGTCATCGTCGCCCACTGCCATTGCCGCGACTGCCAGCGCGCCAGCGGCGCCGCCATGTCCACGGTGTTCGCCGTGCCCCGCGCCGCCTTCAGCCACAAGGGGCCGACCAGCACCTACGCCACCGCCGGCGACAGCGGCAACCCGGTGGTCCGCCACTTCTGTCCCGACTGCGGCTCGCCGCTGTTCTCGGACGTGACCGTGCTGCCCGACCTGCAGTTCGTCCGCGCCGCCAGCCTGGACGACCCGGCCGCGGTCAGCCCGACCATGCACATCTACTGCGACAGCGCCCAGCCGTGGGGCAGGCCGCTGGACGACCTGCCGCACTTTGCGAAGATGCCGGGCTGAGCAGCCCAGGCCGAGGTGCGCGTGAGCGCACCTCAGACATCCATGGTCGTGTTGGCGGCCAGCCAGACACATCCCACCTGACCAGCGGCAACTCGCCGCCTTGCCTCCTTTTCGGCAGAAGGATTCCGGCTCGCACCATTGATCCTTGCCAGGCTCACTGCGGTAAGTGAGAGCAAATAAGTTTCCGCGTATTTTCTGAAGCAGGCGGCTCCTGTGGAAGGCCGGCCACACAAGAGTTCTACGTGCGTGGCCGGCCGCTCAAAATATGCGAAGACTTTTTTCAGGTACTTAGTTGTATTGAACTCAGTCCCTGCAATTCCCAAGATTTAATCAGAACCTGTGAGTGTAATCAAGAACAAAGTTGTCTTGTGCGTGGCTGACGCGCATGGGAGCTGAAGTGTTTGGTAGGCTGGAGTTATCCATCGATTCTTTGAATGCATGGGAATAGGCAAAATCCACACTGTTCTCGTTCGAGAAATCATAGGTAAAGCCAGCCGAAGCATGCTTCCTTGGAATGGCGGGGATTACAGCAAACAACGTGTCGGAGCGGAGCGCTTGATCAGAGATGCGAGCTCCGGTGCGCAGCGTCCATTTACCCGTTTTGTAGGCCAGGCCAACTGCCAGAATATCCTGATCCTTGTAGTTTTGCGGAAGTAGGATATCTATATTTCCCCCACTGTCCGATGTGAATCCGACATTGATATCCTTCATTGCGTGTTTCCAGAATACGCGCGATACATCAACCGTAAAAAGCCACTGCGCGTTGAAATTGTGGCTGATGCCGAAGTCCAGCTTGGCGGGAGATTGGAAGTCACGCAGCTTGATCTTGCCATCCAGAGGTATCTGGCCTGCGATCCCGTCAATCGCGGTCAGCGTGGCCCGTCCATCCATATCACCCATCTGGCTTTCCAGGGTGTACGCTGCCCCCAGAATGGTGTTGTTGGACACTTTGTAGGTCATTCCGAAGCGCCCTCCAAAACCCCAGGCATCAACACCACTGTCAAGGGGTTGGTTTTTGCTCAAGCTGAAGTGCGCGCCACGAAGATCGGGTAAACCGCCAAGTACAGGTACAAGGCTACCGCTTACCCTGCCCGCGCCGATCAATGAGCCGACCTGGTCTGCGCCGAGGAGCAGTTCGAGGTTTAAGCCTTGCCACATGGCATCAAGGCTGGCGCCCACTGTCAGTTTATCGTTGACTTGGTAACTGACGGCGAAGGGGATGTTCAAGACCAGTAGTCGGCTCGAGTTCTCTAACGAAGTATCCAGGTTGCCGGAGGCGCGGGAAAGAAAGCTGTCGTTGCCATATTCTGTTCCCAGCCCGCCTTGGGCAAAGGCGCCGAGTCCCAGTGCAAGGGAGCCATTGTTGTAGGTATAAGCCAGCTGCGGTGCCAGATAAGGCCCGCGGTTCTTGGAGTGCGTGCTGGATGACGCCTTTTCGCCTGTTTCCAGGTTTTTTATGTCGATATCGGTAATCACTGCATCCATGCCCAAATGAAGCTCAGAGCCTTGGGGCATCAACGACAGTGTTGCGGGGTTGCTCATCATGCCCGCTGCGCCAACATTGAATGCCGTCGCGGTTCCGCCCATGCCGCGGGAAATTGCGCCGAAACCCTCCAGTCGGAAAACTTCGGTAGCCTGAGTCGCTTGTGAGCTGATGGCGAGAATTGCAGCTGAAAGCGTACAGATTTTTTTCATTGGCATATACCTTGCTTTATTGTTTTTTTAAGGTTGGCGTTGTTTGTGTTGCTGCTGGATGAGAGCCTTGTTTGCACTTTCGGGCTTTTAACGAGACTTCGAATTCACCGATAGGTTGTGGACGGTGTCGCGAGGCAGTGGGCAGGTACTGCGGTTGCGATCAGAAGAATCGATCGAAATGCACTTGGTCAAAAGGCACTCGATAGCCAACCATGAGCATTTCTTGCAGCGCTTTTGTCATGGGCGGCGGCCCGGCCAGATAAAACTCAAAGTCACTCATGCGGTCGTGAAGTTCTCGGCGTACCAGGTCGTGAACATAACCCGTTTCTCCGGACCAGATTTCGCCTGGATCCTGCTCGGGGAGAGATACCACCGGGTGGAAGTGGATGTTCTTGCCGAACTCGGTAAGTTGGCGCAACAAGGACTCGCCACAAATATCTCGTGGTGTACGACCGCCGTAGAAAAAGTGCAGGTTCCGCGTTTTCAGCAGGCCCGCTGCCGAGGCCCCACGTGCAATGGAGATCATCGGGGCAAGCCCTGAGCCTCCCGCAATGCAGGCGATGTCGCGCGAATTTTCCTCTCTTAGCCATGCCAGGCCATAGGGTCCATCGATTTCGATTTTGTCACCTATGGTCAGTTCGTGGAAAAGGCGCTCTGTTGCTTTTCCCGAAGGCACGCGGCGGATCTGGAAGTGCCACTCTCCCTGCGTGTTGGCCAGGTTGGACATGGAGTAGGCGCGTGGTGCTGCAACGCCGGGGATTGCTAGCGTGGCATATTGTCCAGGCAGAAAATCAGCATTGACTTCTGTGGCAAAGCGAAATTCACGAATGTCGTGAGTTAAGTCGACTGCGCCGATAAAGGTAGCGCTCCGGCGTTGCGGTGCAACAGGTGGAACATATTCTTGCGCGGGGCGCATCTTGATGCGCAAGTCTGACGTTGCCCGGCACTGGCATGCCAGCACGTAGTTTTTGCGCCGATCACGCTCAGTTAGGCCTGGTGCATCTGGCCACAAATTGTCGACTTCCCCCTCGAGCAGATCGAATTTGCAACTGCCGCAACCACCAGAGTTGCATTCGTAGGGAAAGCCCACGCCGGCCCGCAGAGCCGCACGCAACACGGTGTCGTGGCCCTCTTGCTGGAATTCGCAGGTGTTGCCATCGAGTGAAATTCGGTGAATAGCCATGATTTTTCCCACTTGTAGACTCTCCCTTCTCAACAAGCTGGCAAGCAATGTCGAGAAGGGAGAAAACGGCCAGTAACGGTCAATCCGACGGATCAGAGCTGTAGTGAACGCCGGAAGTCGCGTGTCGCGCTCTTGGCGTCGGCAGCTGCGTTGGGCGCATCGGACAGTGCCGAGCAATAGGCGTCGATCGCCTTGTCAGCCAGGGGCTCCCACTTGGCGATCCAGCCTTTGATGACTTCGGCGTTAGCCTGGTTATCCAGCGTCATCTTGACCAGTGCAGAAGCCCAGCGGCGGTGGCGGGTTGCATCGAGCAACTCGGCATCCGTCAACATGCCCAGCAAGGTGTCATTGTTATGCCGTGCCACCTCGCCCAGCTTGCGCAGGACGGTTTCCTCTATGGCCGGCTTGGCAACCAGGTTCAGGGCTACGAAGGCTTCACCCCAATCCCAGGTAGTCAGAACCTTCTCCATGAGCTCACGGAACCCCTGCCAGGCTTGATCGTTCTCCCAGTAATTCCGTTCGTCCTTGCCGAAGCCCTTGTCAGGGAATGTCAGCGACAGTTCTTTTGTCCGGTATGCCGTATGGCTCAGCCAGCGCAGCGAGTCGGCAGCCTGGAAGGCCACGCAGTTGGTGATGGTGCTGGCCGGTGACATTTGCTGCAGGTAGACCGAGGTCATCTGCACCGTGTGAAAGAGATAGCGCGCCGGTGTGTAGACCCGCGCGAGGGTGCCTGCCCAGTGAGCTTCCAGTGCTTTGTCATGCTCGCGTTCGTTGAACTGGTCAAGAAGGCCGAATACATAGGTTTCCTGGCCGTCCTGCAGCATGTTGTAGGTGCGATATACCAGCTCGTCAGGATCGCGAAAGGCATTCCAGTCGCCATGCTGCAGCGGGCTGGCGTTGCGGTACTGTTTGTACCAGCGATTCATGAACAGGTCGGGGTCGGCCTCGTAGGGCGCATTTTGATCGCGGGTGTTGTACAGCAGGTTGGCAGTTACTACCTCATATTCACTCGGCTTGCGACGACGCGCCGCCAAGTGACTCCAAGTTTTCAATGGCTTAAGTACTTCGACTTCGCTCATGGTTGGCATCCTCAGCAGTTCGGGTCAAAAGTGTTTGCTGTAATAGAAGCGGACGTGATCAACATGGGTGTCGATACGGCCGGCAAACGAAGATAGCTCCACTTCCAGCTCGTTCATGCTGAACGGGCGGCCAAGCATTTCCTCAATGGTTTTGCGATGGATGATCATCTCGTCATCGGCCTGGATGCGGAGGTAGGCAACTTTATCCTCGACGAGGATTTCCTTTCCCGGGTTGTCGATTTCAGCTGCCTCTGCAACTGCTACCGCCAGTTCGCCCTGGCGCATTACCGGTCCAACTTTGTTGTTCAGATGTGCCGAAGAAATTCCACTCACTTTGTTTTCCCCTCGTTGTGGTGGCGTCGCAGGTGTAGAAGCTGCCGCGACACCACCAGTCGGGTGCTGTGCGCCTTCAAGCCAATTCATGGCGCTGGCAGGCATGCACATTGGTCATTTGATCTGCAAGGCAGTCTTGGTGAGCCGGGAGATCAGTGTGCAAAGACAGGAGCAACGCCGTCGGTATCGACGAGCACGCTTTCACCATCGATCTTTACCGGGTACTCGGCCAAGCGGCAGTTGGCAGGATTGATGCTTTCGCCGGTGCAGCCATCGAATACCCACTGGTGCGCCCGGCAAATCACAACCTTGCCGTCGAAAGTGCCTTCTACCAGCGGGATGTCCTGGTGCGGGCATATGCCCTGGAAGGCGCGTATCTCGCTGCCCTCTGGACTCACCAGCAGGACTTCATGGCCATTGACCTCGAAAGACGCCATTTCGCCTTCCCAGAGATCATCCAGATTGCAAACTTTTAAAAATGCCATTGATCTTCACCAAAAATTGCAAATGAAACCCACGTTCTGGATTAGGGCGCTTCCCATACCACTTCGATACATTCCATGGGATTAAGATCTGTATCGTTGAGTTTCATCGTGCGTGGAAACGGCTTTTCCGAGCCTTGACGGCGGACTCGCATGATCTGTCCTGGACGGGCGGCGACACGCCTGCCCACCGAATGATGAGCAGCTGCAGCAGCAACTTCGTCCATGGTGTTTTCGCTATCCACGGCCAAGAGTTGCAAAACAAAATCCTCTTGGAAGTTGGAGATCAAGGGAAATAGTGCCATATCGATTGCCTCTCGAAATATCAGGTTTGCCGTGGCTCGCGGGGTGCGCAGAGTACGGCGTCCCTATGGGTCTGCAGTGTCGGAATTCAGGCCGTATTCTTCTTGTGGGCGGCCCGGAATTTTTCGACCCAGGCGTAGCCATGGGCATCGTCACCGATTTCCCCCGGTGCCAATTCCATGTATTTCAAGGCACCCTCTAGATTCATTGGCTGGATCATCCCGGCCAGGAAGCGATCAACGAGGGAAAGATGTCCGGCATAGCGTTCCGGCTCTTCCTCGAAGCACCACTTGCAGCCCTCTGAGCAGAAGTGATAGGTGCGGTCCTTATAGACCAGAGGAAAATCACGCACTTTCCAGGCTGGGCCAGGCGTCTGGTTGATCGGCAGCTGGCACATGTTGCAGACGACCGGCAGGGTTTCCGGATAGGTCAGTTCGCGCTTGCCAGCCAGCAGGTTTTCCGTGATGACATCCCAGTTTTTACCCCAGGTTGCATTCCAGCCCGGATATTTTTCCTCCAGCCAGTCACGCTCTTCCGGTGATACACCTGCTGCCGGATTCCACCATACCGTCGGCCGCCAGTACCAAACACCCAGGTGCATGCCATGGTGCTGAGAGTCGATCTCTTCCAGGAGCTGATTCCAGTACCAAGGGGTATCCAGGCCCAAATCGAGCAGCGAGCGTTCGAACTGGGTAACAATCCACTCCTGCATGAACTCCTTGAAGGACTGCTTGCGGTGCTCGAGCGGCGTGTAATAGTCCATCACCGGGCCGGTCAGTACCGAAAACAGCTTCCAGGCACGCCAGATGCCGATGTCCACCAGTTTTTGCGCTTCGGCTTTCTTGCCATTGGCAACCAGCACGGACACCAGAGGGGCGCCGATCTGGGCATGCCGCGATTCGTCAGTCTGAATGCTGGAAATCAGGTTCGAGAACGTCCAGTCGCCGGCTTCTGCGGCATCCGCCGCCAGACCCAGGAACTGCATGTTGGTGAAGCCGGTTTCGAAGGCGAAGGTGAGCATCAACGCGACACCCACCGCGCTGCGGGTGGTCATCATGTCGTCGAACATGTGGCGCGCGGCGATGATTGCCCATTCGTTGGTGCCATAAGACTTGTGGGCCCAGTCGAACTGACGATCCTTGGGGCAATGCTCGTGGGGGAAGAACAGCTGAATCTGGCCATGACGAATCTCGTCCATCATGCCGAGTGTCGCCATATTGCGCATGCCTGGCGCTTTACCGAAGCGTGCCATCCGCGCCTCGGCCGTAGAGGCTGAGTATTCGGCACGGGGAATGGCCCCGTAGTGTAACTTCATGACACTGAGCCAGCCCGGATCGGCCGTTTCGAACATCTTGCTGCGCTCCAGCGCAGCTTTTACCGAGTAAGCGCCGGCATCCTTTTCCCGCTGTACCTTGACGTACTCGTTATAGGTTTGCTTGTAGGGCTCGTCATAGTTTTCCCATTTCTCCATGCGGAGATCGAAGCTGCCACTCAGCTCCGGCGGGAACAACTCGTCTTCCGTGACATGCTTCGGCGTCCAGTTGGTCGTTCTGGCGATGTCGTACCAATCCATCCGGCTCAATACAGCCATGTCCGTCTCCTTTCTTATATTTATCAGTAAGGGCGGCGCTGCCCACCTAGGGAAGCCCATCAAGAGGGCCTGCGCGATTGAAGTATGCTGCGCGCAACCTTGTTCGGAACCTGTCAAAAAGGTGCACGGCGTTATACCAAGGTGTAACTGAATCGCCCGGCTTGACTGCCTTCCAGGCCGCTTCCCGAGGCCTATTAAGCAGGCGTGACGAGCCCGCGCGTCATGCCGAAGGGCTCAAGCACGGGACTATTGCGCAGGTTGCCGGTTGTTGGAGTGGTTGTTCGCCTGGGAATGTGCATGCACAGTTCGTAGCCGTGGATCTGGACGGCAAGCCGGATAAGAAACCGATCAAACGAACCTGCTATTGCAGCGGACGAAACCCGCTACGCTGCCGTCGACTGGCATCCTGTCGGACTTTGCGGTAAAGCTTGCACCACGTAGATTCTGCAGTGTTCGCCTCTTGCGGCGGAAATGCGCGTAGCAATGCTTGAATTTCTCACGCCCAACAGGCTTCTGGTGGCTGGAAGTCCTGCTGTTCACACGAAAGGTGAAACATGCCGACCATCAACCGCCAGCTATTCACGGACTCACCGATACTCCACGTCAGCGATGTGACGCTCTCCGCTACCGACGATCTCCAGGCCCACCGCGAGAAGCTCGCGCGCATCGTGTTGGATGAGATGTATCAGTTCGTAGGCCTGTTTGACGCGAACGGTATGACCCTCGAGATCAACCAGTCCGCGCTCGATGGGGCGGGTATCCAGCTGGATGACATTCAGGGAAAACCGTTCTGGGAGGCGCGCTGGTGGGCTGTCTCGAAGGAGACTCAGGACTTCCAGCGCGACTGCGTGCTCCGGGCAGGCCGGGGAGAGTTCGTGCAAAGCGAAGTCGAAATCTACGGTCAAGCCGCTGGCGAGGAAACGATCATCATCGACTTCTCGCTGCTGCCGATAAAAGACCAGAACGGCAGGATCATGTTTCTGCTCGCCGAAGGCCGCAACATCACCGAGAAGAAGCACGCCGAAGCCGAGATCGCGCGGAAGAACGAAGAGCTGCAAAGGTTGCTCGACAAGATCCGGCACATGGACGAACTGAAGAGCGACTTCTTCGCCAACATCAGCCATGAACTGCGCACGCCGCTGACTCTGATCCTCGGCCCGGTCGAGTCCATTCTCGCCAGCGGAGCGAATCTCGACGAGCTGCAGCGGCGCGACCTGGGGGTCATCCAGCGTAATGCCGCGACGCTGCTCAAGCATGTCAACGACCTGCTTGACCTCGCGAAGCTCGAGGCAGGCCAGATGACGGTCAATTACGCGCGCGTCGACCTGGCGCACGCCGTGCGTACGGTCGCCGCGCACTTCGACGCGCTGGCGCCGCAGCGCTCGCTTTCCTACGTGATCACCGCGCCCGACACGCTGGAAGCAGAAGTCGACCCGGAGAAATTCGACGGCATTCTGCTCAATCTGCTCTCCAACGCCTTCAAGTTCACGCCAGCCGGAGGCCGGATCAGGTGCGCCCTCGAGCTCAGCGGGAAGGATCGTCTGCTGCTCAGCGTCCAGGACAGCGGCTGCGGGGTCGCCCCCGAGATGCGCTCGACGATCTTTGACCGCTTCCGCCGGGCACAGGGGGGGAACACGCGCGAATTCGGCGGCACCGGCCTGGGCCTGGCGCTAGTCAAGGATTTCGTCGACCTGCACGGTGGCACCATAGTCACCCTGGATGCGCCGGGTGGCGGTGCGCTATTCCAGGTCGAGATGCCGCTGCGCGCCCCGCAGGGTGCTTACGTCCGCCATGCCGAAGCGCTCCTCGCCCCCCGGGAGAGCGGTGGCGTCGTCAACTTCGCCATCGAGGAGCTGCAGCGGACCACACTCGATACCCCTGCACCGCCATGCTCAGCGGACCGCCCGCAGGTTCTGGTGGTCGAAGATAATGGCGAAATGCAGCGTTTCATCGCCGAGGTGCTCGGCGACGAGTACCGTGTCGTGGCGGCCGCCAATGGTGCGGAGGCGCTGGAGCGAGCGCTTGCCGAACCACCGGATCTGGTGGTTTCCGACCTGATGATGCCGAAGCTTGGCGGTGACCGGCTGGTAGACGAGATGCGCGCGAGCCCAACCTTGCTTCACGTGCCGGTGCTCGTGCTGTCCGCCAAGGCAGACGAGGCGCTACGGCTGAAGCTGCTTTCCGAGTCGGTGCAGGACTACGTCACCAAACCGTTTTCCCCGCATGAACTGCGCGCCCGGGTTCGCAACCTGGTCATGATGAAGCGCGCGCGGGATGCGCTGCAGAAGGAGCTTTCGAGCCAGAACGAGGATCTGGCGCAGCTCACTCAGCAGCTCATTGCCAACAAACAGGCGCTGCAGCAGAGCCTAGCCGCTCAGCGCAAGTCCGAGCAGCTGTGGCGGGCCGTCTATGAGCACTCGGCCGCCGGTATTGCGTTGACCGAACCGGATGGACGGATACTGGCCGCGAACCCCGCCTTCCAAAAGATGCTCGGGTATACGGCAGAGGATCTGCAGAATCGCTTCCTGGCACAGATCACGCCCGAGGATGACCGTGAGATCACCCGCTCGCGCATTGACCAGCTGCTGACCGGCAAGGTCGATGAGTACTACGTGCAGCGCCGCTACGAGCACCGGGACGGCAGCATCATTTGGGCGAATGTGGGGGTATCGCTGATTCCCGGCAGCGAGGGTGGCGCCCCGATGCTCCTGCAAGTCGTCGAAGACATCACTGAGCGCAAACGGGCAGAGCAGGCGTTGGCAGATGCGCAGAACGAGCTGGCGTGCGTAACGCGGGTGACGGCCATGGGGGAGCTCGCCGCCTCCATTGCTCACGAAGTCAACCAGCCGCTTGCCGCTGTCGTCGCCAACGGGCATGCCGCTCAACGCTGGCTCAAGGTAGAGACTCCCAATGAACAGGAGGTGCATGATGCCATTCAGCGGATCATCCGCGATGCCAACCGGGCAAGTGAGGTGATCGCGAGGATTCGAGGGTTTCTCAAGAGGAAGGGGCCGGACAGGACCCAGGTTCACCTCGAGGAGGTCATCGGCGACGTTATCAGCCTGGTGCAAGACAAAGCCCGGACCCATGGCGTGTCGTTAAGCGTCAGATCGGCTGCAGGCCTCCCGCCGGTAATGGCGGATCGCGTGCAGTTGCAGCAGGTGGTGCTGAACCTCGTGATGAATGCCATTGATGCCATGAGTTCGGTCTCGGGGCGGGAGCCGGTATTGGAGATAGAAGCGGACCAGATTGGCCCGGACACCGTGCGGGTCACGGTACGAGATTCGGGGGGCGGGCTCGAACCGCAGGATAGGCTGCGGATTTTCGACGCCTTCTATACGACGAAGCCGGAAGGCTTGGGGATGGGGCTCGCGATCAGCAGCTCAATCGTTGAGGCACATGGTGGACGGCTGTGGGCGACGCCTAACGACGGCCCCGGCGAGACCTTTCAGTTCACTCTGCCGATCGGAGCACTATGCGGATCATGAAGCCAATAGATCCCACCGTTTTTGTTGTCGATGACGATTTGTCCGTACGCGAGGCTCTGAGCAGCCTGATCCGTTCGGTCGGCCTGCGTGTCGAAACCTTCGCTTCCGCGCAGGACTTCCTGCAATACCAGCGCCCTGACGCGGCGGCGTGCCTCGTGCTCGACGTGCGAATGCCCGGCCTGAGCGGACTCGATCTGCAGCGTGAGCTGGCCCATTCGCAGGAGCGGATTCCCATCATTTTCATCACGGGCCACGGTGACATCCCGATGAGCGTTCGCGCCATGAAGGCGGGGGCAATTGAATTCTTGCCGAAGCCTTTTCGTGATGAGGACTTGCTGGATGCCATTCGCGAGGGGCTCGAACGGAGCCAGGTAGCCCGGCAACAACGCGTCGAACTGGCTGAGATCCAGGAGAGGTACGCCACGCTCACATCCCGCGAGCGGGAGGTGATAATCCTGATCGTCAAAGGCATGCTCAACAAGCAGGTTGCTGCCGAGCTTGGCATCACGGAGATCACGATCAAGGTTCATCGCCGGCGCATACTGCAGAAAATGAACGCAAAGTCGCTGCCAGATCTGGTGCGTATGGTCGAAAAGCTCCGCCAGAGCGATCTCGCGGACAAAAACGCTCATACCTAGGCATTCCTGCCTGCAGGATCATCCACGCAACCCACCGACAATCGACTCGAACATGTGATCGGCCGCCGAGCGGCCATCGTGCAGCGGGTTGCAGAAGAGCGCCCAGGCATTGGCATGGTTGGTGTCCACTGCTTCGTCGATGTGCGGCTCGCCGGCGACATGCCACTTGCGGCCGAGCTGTGCCACCAGATCCGACGCATTCGACCGCCCCGGCTCGGCGCGCACGTTGATCCAGCAGTGGCAGTGCGGCGCCGGCCGGTGGTAGGGAATCCGCGAGCCCAGCCGCACCAGCAGCCCCGAACCCACCGGATCCAGGGTCACCAGCATCTCCACCCGATAGCCCCACTCGCTGAGCCGCTGCGACAGATGCGCGCCGCTCCAGGCGCCGAGGCTGTGGCCGACGATATAGATCGGCGTGGTCTTGTCGTGGATCTCGGCGGTTATCAGCCGACCGATGTCGATCGCGCTCCACATCTCGTGATAGCCCAGATAGAGCGACTGGTAGCCGTCCGCCACTCCGGCCTCGTCGATGCGCTGGTCGAAGGCGGCCAGCGCGTAGGCCATGTTGCGGTAGGGCCCGGCGAGGTAGTAGGACTTCTTATCGCCAGCGCCGCCGATGAACAGAGCGAGCGTCCGGTGTTCGGAGCCTGACGTAGCTCCGGAGCCTTGATCCTTGGCCGCAGAGGTCAGCCTCGGGTCGGGACGCGACTCTCGGGTTTCGCTGGGATGAAGGCGAGTGGTCCCCATCGTGGATTTCCCCGGATGTTTCAGGTGCCGTGACAGCAGCGCTTCAGCACAGCGCCGGATAGGTTCATGGTAGTCCCATCGCGCAAGGCTCAGTATCAGATGCTTGCCCCCGGGCAGCGTTATGGGAGGGGGCCAGCGCCGCGCAGCCGGCTATTCGTCTGGAGGACAAATCCGTCCCCCTGTCCATTTCGCAGCAGATCAAGTCACCGCAGGGCGAGCGGCCCAACCATACTTGCTGAAGTCCTCCAAGCCTGCACCGGAGCACTCGATGCCCGTTATCGACTCGATTGTCGCGCAAGCGCTACGCCTGGACATGGCCCTCCATGAGGCGAACGCCCGCATGGAGGCGCGCACCGACGACCAGGGGCTGCACGATCTGCGGGTCAAGGCCCGGCGCCTGAAAAGCCTGCTCAGGCCTATTCGCAAGCTGGACGACGTTAAGTCGCTCGATCAGGCCGCGTCGAAGTTCCTGAAGCTGACCAGTCCGCTGCGCGATCTCGAGGTTCTGGCCAATGAACTGGCGCGCAAGGGAGCGACCAAGCAGGCCCGCTCCCGACAGGCTGCCGTCGGCTCCGCTTATGCCGAGATCGTGCAGAGCCCGGAGCTTGAGCAGCTCTTTGCCGAGCTGGACGATTTCCCCTCGAACCTTCGCGCGGCCGATCGCAACGGAGAGCTGCGCCGGCTCAAGAAGCGGATCAGCCGGAAACTAAAGAAACAGCTGCGCCGCCTGCAGGCGGCACTGGACGCCCCGGACCATGACCGGCACAAGCTGCGCATCCTGATCAAGCGCCTGAGATACGCCCACAGAGCCTACCCCCAGCTGTTGCCCATCTCGAAAAAGACCGCCACCGCCCTCATGCATGCCCAGGCCGAGCTGGGCGACTGGCACGATCAGCACCTCTGGTCGCAGAACTCCAGCCAGGAGACGGACCTGCAACCCTTGCAGGCCGACTGGCTAACAGCCGCTGCCGCCGCACTCGAGGAGGCCGAAACAACCATCGCCGAACTCAGAACCCGGTTGCGGCGGGATAGCGAATGACGCGGCGCGAGGCCTACGGCAGCGCTGGAAGCCGCCGGAGCGTCGGCTAGAGTCGAACTACCACATGGGAACAGAGCGGAGACGACTATGCCTGCCCTGAGCAAGAACGATCTGACCCTGCTGCAGCTACGTGGCATCGAAGTCGAGAGCGGGCCCTCGGGAACGCGCTACGTCTTCTCGCTGACCGGGCTCTTCTGGCTGTTCAACCATCTGCGCGAGAAGCCCGCGAGGAGCCGCAAGCAGCGCCTCTCCATCCGCCTGCTCAAGGAGCTGGTCAGCGCCTCCATCAGGCCCGAGTGGCGCCAACTCCGGGTCAAGGCCATGGCGCTGCCGGTCTACTCCGAGAACCACTACCAGCTGGCGATCTACCTGAACGGCAGCCCGCCGCTGATGCTGCACATCCTCGACCTGCGCCGTGAGATCGAGTCGCAGGTCCCTTTCCTCGAACACTCGAGCTTCCTCGCCCCCGCCGAGGACACGGAAGTGGTGTGGAAAATCAGCGAAGAAGAGCGCAAACAGCTGGTTGCCGGCAAGTACCTGGCGTTTGGCGAAGTGGATCAGCCGTCGGTTCCGGGGTGAGGGCAGAGGCGGAACATCGATTCGAGCAGATGGCAGGGTGGTGTAGGGTGGGCAACTCGCGCAGCGATTGCCCACCTTCTGTCTCGGTAGGCGAGGCTGTGCTGTTGTCTAGCCTATGCGCTGTGGGCGCGTGACCAGAGGCTGATACGGCATGCTCGATACCTGTGAGGTATCGGATCAGAAGAAACAAAGTATTAGCTGGTATCGCTCCCTCTCCCTATCCTCACTCCCAAGGCCCAGCCCCTACGACCTCCACCCCGGTCGCCCTGGCTGGCCACCCCCAGAACAACAACGCGGAGTGACCATGCGCAAGATTGAGAACTTCATCGCCGGCGAGTACGTCGCCGCTGCCAGCGGCAAGCGTTTCGACAAGCGCTCGCCGCTCGATAACCGCGTGATCGCCTCCATTGCCGAGGCCGGGCGTGCCGAGGTGGATGCGGCGGTCAAGGCCGCGCGTGGCGCGCTGCACGGCGAGTGGGGCGGGCTGAGCACCGACCAGCGCGTCGAGCTGCTGTACGGCGTGGCCAACGAGATCACCCGTCGCTTCGACGACTTCGTCGAGGCCGAGATGGCCGACACTGGCCAGCCTTCGCACGTGATGAAGCACGTGTTCATCCCGCGTGGCGCGGCCAACTTCAAGGTGTTCGCCGACGTGATCAAGAACGTCGCCAGCGAATCCTTCCAGATGGCCACCCCGGACGGTCGCGGTGCCCTCAACTATTCCATGCGCGTGCCCAAGGGCGTGGTCGGCGTGATCTGCCCGTGGAACGCGCCGTTCATGCTGATGACCTGGAAGGTCGGCCCGGCGCTGGCCTGCGGCAACACCGTTATCGTCAAGCCGTCCGAGGAGTCGCCGCAGACCGCTGCGCTGCTCGGCGAGGTGATGAACGCCGTGGGCATCCCGAAGGGCGTGTACAACGTGGTGCACGGCTTCGGTCCGGATTCGGCCGGCGAGTTCATCACCCAGCATCCGGGCGTCAACGCCATCACCTTCACCGGTGAGACCCGCACCGGCGCGGCGATCATGAAAGCCGCCTCGGAAGGCATGCGCGACGTGTCCTTCGAGCTGGGGGGCAAGAACGCCGGCATCGTCTTCGCCGACGCCGATTTCGACGCGGCGGTGGACGGCATCTTCCGCTCCGCCTTCCTCAACTCCGGCCAGGTGTGCCTGGGCACCGAGCGCGTCTACGTCGAGCGGCCGATCTTCGAGCGCTTTGTGCAGGCGCTGAAGGTCAAGGCCGAGGGCGTCAAGTTCGGTCGCCCGGACGATCACAACGCCAACTACGGCCCGCTGATCAGCCAGGAGCATCGCGACAAGGTGCTGTCCTACTACCGCAAGGCGGTGGAAGAGGGCGCCACCGTGGTAACCGGCGGCGGCGTCCCGGAGATGCCGGGCGAGCTGGCCGAGGGTTCCTGGGTGCAGCCGACCATCTGGACCGGCCTGGCCGACGACTCGGCGGTGGTCACCGAGGAAATCTTCGGCCCGTGCTGCCACATCCGTCCGTTCGACAGCGAGAACGAAGTGGTCGCGCTGGCCAACGACAACGTCTACGGCCTGTCCACCACCATCTGGACCAACGACCTGGCCCGCGCCCACCGCATGGCGGCGCGCGTCGAGGTGGGCATCACCTGGATCAACAGCTGGTTCCTGCGCGACCTGCGCACCGCCTTCGGCGGCGCCAAGCAGTCGGGCATCGGTCGCGAAGGCGGGGTGCACTCGCTGGAGTTCTACACCGAGACGCGCAACGTCTGCGTGAAGCTGTAAGCCGCACCGCGGGTCTGTAGGGGCGAATTTATTCGTCAATGAGCATGAAGGCGAATGAATTCGCCCCTACAGGTCGGCCCTGCGCAGACATCCGAATGAATTCGCCCCTACGGGACAGAGACATGGACAACAACAAGATCGAGCAATACGGCGACGAGCTGTATGAAGCTTTCGTCGCCCGCCGTGCGGTGCCGCCGCTGCTGAGCCGCGAGCCGGACATCACCATCGAGGACGCCTACCGCATCCAGCAGCGCTTCGTCGCGCGCCGCCTTGAGGCCGGCGAGACGGTGGTCGGCAAGAAGATCGGCGCCACCAGCAAGCCGGTGCAGGATTTCCTCGGCGTGTACCAGCCGGACTTCGGCATCCTCACCTCGGGCATGGTCTACCAGGAGGGCGACACCATCGACCTCGGCGACCTGATCCAGCCCAAGGCCGAGGCGGAGCTGGCCTTCGTGCTCAAGCACGACCTCAAGGGCCCGGGCATCACCGCGATGGACGTGATCCGCGCCACCGACTACGTGCTGCCGTGCTTCGAGATCGTCGACTCGCGCATCACCAACTGGCAGATCAAGATCCAGGACACCGTGGCCGACAACGCCTCCTGCGGCGTGTACGTGCTGGGCAAGACCAAGGGCGACCCGCGCAAGCTGGACCTGACCCTGGCCGGCATGGTGCTGGAAAAGAACGGCGAGATCTTCTCCACCGGCGTCGGTGCCGCGGTGCAGGGTTCGCCGGCCAACGCGGTGGCCTGGCTGGCCAACACCCTCGGCGAGCTGGGCATCCCCTTCAAGGCCGGCGAGGTGATCCTCTCCGGCTCGCAGTCGGCGCTGGTGCCGGTGGTCGATGGCGACGAACTGGTGTGCACGGTCGGCGGTCTCGGCAGTTGCCGGGTGAAATTCTCCGGGAGGAGCGCAGCATGAGTAGCAACCTGACCCTGTCCCGCGAGGACATCGTGCGCCTGTGCGAGCGCGTCGAAGGCGCACAGACCCGCGCCTACGCGATCCCCAAGCTCACCGACGAATACCCGGACATGACCATCGCCGACGGATACGCCGTGCAGAGCGAGCTGCGTCGCCGCTTCATCGCCAAGGGCCACAAGCTGGTCGGCTGGAAGGCCGGTCTGACCTCCAAGGCCAAGATGCAGCAGATGGGCGTCAGCGTGCCGTCCATCGGCTTCCTCACCGACCGCATGGCGCGCCCGGAGAACTCGGCAATCTCCACCTCCGACCTGGTGCACCCGCGCGTCGAGTGCGAAGTGGCCTTCGTCATGAAGGAAACCCTGCAAGGCCCGGGTTGCACCGCGGCCGACGTGCTGGCGGCCACCGACTACGTGTTGCCGGCGGTGGAAATCATCGATTCGCGCTTCTCCGGCTTCAAGTTCGACCTGGCCAGCGTGATCGCCGACAACGGCTCCTCGGCGCGCTTCGTCGGCGGCGGCCGCCCGCGCTACGTCGAGGACCTCGACCTGCGCACCCTCGGCGTGGTCATGGAGAAGAACGGCGAGCTGGTCGGCATGGCCGCCAGCGCCGCGGTGCTTGGCCATCCGGCCGAGGCGGTGGCGATGCTGGTGAACATCCTCGCCGAGCTGGGCGAGAACCTGCCGGCCGGCAGCTTCGTGATGAGCGGCGGGATCACCGAGGCCGTGCCGGTCAAGCCGGGCGACAGCGTGGTCGCGCGCTTCCAGGAGCTCGGCTCCGTTTCCATGCGCTTCGTCGAATAACAACAATCAGGAATACAGCCATGCCCATCATTGAAATGCACATGATCGAAGGCCGCACCGTGGAGCAGAAGCAGCGCGTCGCCGCCGCCGTTACCGCCGCGGTCGCCGAGAGCCTGGATTGCAGCCCGGAAACCGTGCGCATCCTGATCACCGAACACCGCCAGCACGAGTTCTACGTCGCCGGGCTGAGCAAGCCGCAGCGCGCCGCACTGCAGGAGCAGGGACAATGAAGAAGATCCGTTGCGCACTGATTGGCTCGGGCAACATCGGCACCGACCTGATCTACAAGATCCAGCGCAGTGAAGTGCTGGAGCCGGTGTGGATGGTCGGCATCGACCCCGAGTCCGAAGGTCTGGCGCGCGCCCGCGAGATGGGCCTGAAGACCACCGCCGAAGGCGTGGACGGCCTGCTGCCGCACGTGCTGGAAGACAACATCCAGATCGCCTTCGACGCCACCAGCGCCTACGTGCACGCCGAGAACAGCCGCAAGCTCAACGCGCTGGGCGTGCTGATGATCGACCTGACCCCGGCGGCCATCGGCCCGCTGTGCGTGCCGCCGGTGAACCTGCGCCAGCACGCCGACAAGCTGGAGATGAACGTCAACATGATCTCCTGCGCCGGCCAGGCGACTATCCCGGTCGTGCACGCGGTGTCGCGCATCCAGAGCGTCGGCTACGCCGAGATCGTCGCCAGTCTGGCGTCCAAGTCGATCGGCCCGGGCACCCGCGCCAACCTCGACGAGTTCACCTACACCACCTCCAACGCCATCGAGAAGGTCGGCGGGGCGCGCAAGGGCAAGGCGCTGGCGATCATCAACCCGGCCGAGCCGCCGATGATCATGCGCAACACCATCTCCTGCCTGACCGACGACGAGCCGGACCAGGAGCGCATCACCGCCTCGATCCTCGAGATGATCGGCGAGGTGCAGAAGTACGTGCCGGGCTACCGCCTGGTCAACGGCCCGCTGTTCGACGGCAACAAGGTGGCGGTGTTCATGGAAGTGGCCGGTCTCGGCGACTACCTGCCGACCTATGCCGGCAACCTCGACATCATGACCGCGGCGGCCACCCGTACCGCCGAGATGTTCGCCGAGGAAATCCTCAAAGGAACCATCCAGCTGCCAGCCCCGGAGGTCGCGTGATGAGCGAGTCCAACAGTCTCAAAGGCCGCAAGGTCATCCTCCACGACATGTGCCTGCGTGACGGCATGCACGCCAAGCGCGAGCAGATCAGCATCGAGCAGATGGTCAAGGTCGCCACCGCCCTCGACGCCTCCGGCGTGCCCTACATCCAGGTCACCCACGGCGCGGGCCTGGGCGGCAACTCGCTGCAGCACGGCTTCGCCCCGCACAGCAACGAGGAGTACATCAGCGCGGTCGCCGCGCAGATGAAGCAGGCCAAGGTCTCGGTGCTGCTGATTCCGGGCCTGGGCACCATGAAGGAACTGCAGTCGGCCTATGACTGCGGCGCGCGCAGCGTGCACGTGGCCACCCACTGCACCGAGGCGGACACCTCGCCGCAGCACATCGCCTTCGCCCGCAAGCTGGGCATGGACACCTCGGGCTTCCTGATGATGGCCCACCTCAACGACCCGGCCGGCATCGCCAAGCAGGGCAAGCTGATGGAGTCCTACGGCGCGCAGACCGTGTACGTCACCGACTCGGCCGGCTACATGCTGCCCGAGGACGTCAAGGCGCGCATCGGCGCCCTGCGTGAAGTGCTCAACCCGGAAACCGAGATCGGCTTCCACGGCCACCACAACCTGGGCATGGGCATCGCCAACTCCATCGCCGCCATCGAAGCCGGCGCCAGCCGCATCGACGGCTCGGCGGCGGGTCTCGGCGCCGGCGCCGGCAACACTCCGTTGGAAGTGTTCGCCGCGGTGTGCGAGCGCATGGGCATCGAGACCGGCGTCGACCTGTTCAAGCTGATGGACGTGGCCGAAGACATCATCGTGCCGATGATGGAGCACGTGGTGCGTGTCGACCGCGAGTCGCTGACCCTCGGCTACGCCGGCGTCTACTCGACCTTCCTGCTGCACTCCAAGCGCGCTTCCGAGCGCTTCGGCGTGCCGGCGCGCGACATCCTGGTCGAGCTGGGCCGCAAGAAGATGATCGGCGGCCAGGAGGACATGATCCTCGATACGGCGATGACCATGGCCAAGGAACGCGGGCTGCTGAAGAGCGCCTGATGAGCACGCCGGACGGGGCAACCCATCCGGCGTTTCCGTTTATGGAGGTGACCATGAGTGCGAACCAGGAACTGGCCGTGGTGGTGGGTGCCACCGGCGCCTTCGGCCAGGCGATAGTCGCCAAGCTGTGCGCCGCAGGCCTGGACGTGGTGGCGGTGGCGCGCAGCGCGGAGAGCATCGACGCGCTGGCCAGCCGGCAGCCCGGCGTGATTGCCTGCGTGGCCGACATCGCCAGCGACGAGTCCATCGCCGCGATTGCCGCCGCCGTCGACCGCCCGGTGCGCATGATCGTGCACGGGCCGGGCGTGGCGGTGGCCGGCGGGGTGCTCGACGCGCCAACCAGCGCTCTGGTCGATGCGGTGAATATCAAGGTCGGTGGCCTGCTGCGCCTGGTGCGCGCGGTGGATTCCCGGCTGGTCAAGGGCTCGCGGCTGGTCGCCATCGGCGGCCACTACGGCTTCGAGCCGACCGCCTACGCCGCGGCGGCCGGAGTGGCCAACGCCGCGCTGGCCAACGCCAGCCGCCAGCTCAGCCTGGCCTATGGCCCGCGTGGGGTCACCGCGCACCTGATCGCCCCCGGCCCGGCCGATACCGAGCGTCTGCACCGCGTTGCCGCCGACCGGGCCGCGCTGCGCGGGATTACCACTGATGCCGTGCTGGCCGAGATGTGTGCCGAATCGTCCATCGGCGCCCTCACCACCCCGGAGCAGGTGGCCTGGGCGGTATCGCTGCTGCTGGCGCCGGAAGCCGATGCGATGACCGGATCGACCTTGATGCTGGATTCGGGAAGGCGGCGCGGCTTACCTTGATCGATAGCTCCAACGTAGTCACGCGCACATAAAAATAACTGGAGATGCGCCATGCCTGTCGTGAACTTCCACCTGCTGGCGGGGCATAGCTCCGCGGAGCAGGACGAACGCCTGCTCAAGGAAGCCTCCCGGCTCTATGCCGAGGTGCTCAAGGCACCCATGGAGCGGGTGCGGGCTCTCATCACTACCTATCCCGCCAGCCAATTCGCCGTCGCCGGCGCGCCGTGCAGCGCCAACGGTCTGCACGCTCCCTTCTTCGAGTTCATCGTCCTTGAGGGCCGCTCGCTGGAGGATCGCCAGCAGCTGCACCAGGGCTTCACCGAGCTGCTGGTGGAGGTGCTCGACGTGAGCCGCGAGCTGGTGCGCGGTATGTGCCGTCGCGTGGCGCCGGAGGACTGGTCCATCGGCGGTGCGCCGGCCAGCGTGCTGCGCGCCGGGGAAGTGGCAGCGCGCGCCCGTGCTGTAGCCGGGGAGGGCGCCGCATGAAGCACGAGATCCATATCGAGGATACCGGCGAGCGCTACGCCTGCGACGAGCAGGAGACCGTGCTCAACGGCATGGCCAAGCTCGGCCGCAAGGGCATTCCGGTCGGCTGCCGCGGCGGCGGTTGCGGGGTGTGCAAGGTGCAGGTCACCAGCGGCACCTACCAGACCACCCGTACCATGAGCCGCCAGCATGTCAGCCGCGACGAGGAGGAGCACGGCACCGTGCTGGCCTGCTGCATCCAGGCGCAGAGCAGCCTGAGCCTCAAGGTGGTCGGCAAGCTGCACAAGGCGGTGTGCCGGGGGCTGATGCCGCTGGCGCCGACACAGGCGCCGGGGAATCACCTGACCCTGTAGGGGTGAATTCATTCGCCGTTACGGGGTACTTTGGCGAATGAATTCGCCCCTTCAGGATCAAGGAGAGAAGCACCCATGAAGGTACTGATCGTCCACGCCCACCACGAACCGCGCTCGTTCAACAGCGCGCTCAAGGACTGCGCCGTCGAGCAACTCAGCGCTGCGGGCCACGAGGTGCAGGTCTCCGACCTCCATGCGATGGAGTGGAACCCGGTGGCCAGCGCCGCCGACTTCGGCTGCCGGGCCAATCCGGACTATCTGGTCTACGCCCTGGAACAGCGTCACAACTACGAGGCCGGCACCCTGGCGCCGGACATCGCCGCCGAGATCGCCAAGGTGCAGTGGTGCGACCTCTTGATCCTCAACTTCCCGCTGTACTGGTTCTCGATGCCGGCGGTCCTCAAGGGCTGGATCGACCGGGTGATGATTTCCGGGGTGTTCTACGGCGGCAAGCGCATCTACGACCGCGGCGGCATGCGCGGCAAGCGCGCGCTGGTGACCCTGACCCTCGGCGGGCGCGAGCACATGTTCGGTCCCGAGGCGATCCACGGCGAGATCCACACCCTGCTGCGCCCGCTGCTGCAGGGCAGCCTAGCCTACTGCGGCTTCGAGGTGCTGCCGCCGTTCATCGGCTACCACGTGCCCTATGTCAGCGCCGAGGCGCGGGGGCAGATCCTTGCCGACTACGGCCAGCACCTGCAGGGCCTCGACGACCTGCAGCCGCTGGTGTTCCCGAGCATGAACGACTTCGACGACAAGCTGATGCCGCTGCAGCGCTAAGGGCGCCTCACCCTGCTGGCCCCGGTTGGGGCCAGACCTGACCGGGCCGACCTCAGTCGTGCTGCACGCCGGCGCGCTTGAGCAGCTGCTTGCAGCGCTCGGACAGGTGCAGCACGCGCAGGTGCTTGCCGGCCTTGGCGTAGCGCTCGCGCAGGGTCTTCAGCGCGGCGATGGCCGAGTAGTCGACGAAGCTCAGGTGGCGACAGTCGAGAGTCACCTGGTCAGGGTCGCCCGCCGGGTCGAACTGGTTGAGGAAGGGCGTGCTGGAGGCGAAGAACAGCGTGCCGTGCAGGCGGTAGAGCTTGCTGCCGTCGGCCTCCAGATGACTGTCGGCATACAGCTCGCGGGCCTGCTGCCAGGCGAAGTTCAGCGCGGCGATGACGATCCCGCACAGCACGGCGGTGGCCAGGTCGGTGAACACGGTGATGATGGTCACCGCGAAGATCACCAGCGCATCGTGCAGCGGCACCTTGCCAAGCACCCGCAGCGAGGCCCAGGCGAAGGTCTGCTGGGCCACCACGAACATCACCCCGACCAGCGCGGCGAGCGGGATGCGCTCGATCAGCGGCGAGAGGAACAGCACGAACAGCAGGATCATCACCCCGGCAACCACGCCGGAGAGCCGGCCGCGGCCGCCGGAGCTGAGGTTGATCATGGTCTGGCCGATCATCGCGCAACCGCCCATGCCGCCGAACACACCGGACACCATGTTGGCCGCGCCGAGGGTCACGCACTCGCGATCCGGGTAGCCACGGCTCTCGGTGATCTCGTCGGTGAGGTTCAGCGTCAGCAGGGTTTCCAGCAGGCCGACCAGGGCCATCAGGATTGCGTAGGGGGCGATGATGCCCAGGGTTTCCAGGTTCCAGGGGATGTCCGGCAGGGCCAGGGTCGGCAGGCCGCCGGCGATTTTCGCCATGTCGCCCAGGGTGTGGGTCGGCAGGTCGAGCAGGTAGACCGCCAGACCGACGCCAAGGATCGCCACCAGCGCCGGCGGCACGGCGCGGGTCAGGCGCGGCAGCAGGTAGACGATAGCCATGGTAACCGCCACCAGCCCCAGCATCAGGTAGAGCGGCGTCCCGCTCAGCCAGGCCTCGCCGTGCTTGAAGTGCTCCTGCTGGGACAGAGCGATGACGATCGCCAGGCCGTTGACGAAGCCGAGCATCACCGGGTGCGGCACCATGCGGATCAGCTTGCCGAGGCGCAGCAGGCCGAAGGCGATCATCAGCAGGCCGCCCAGCAGCACGGTGGCGAGCAGGTACTGGGCGCCGTGCTGCACCACCAGCGCGACAATCACCACGGCCATCGAGCCGGCGGCGCCGGACACCATGCCCGGCCGCCCGCCGAACAGCGCGGTCAGGGTGCAGATGATGAAGGCGCCGTAGAGGCCCATCAGCGGATTGAGCTGGGCGACCAGGGCGAAGGCGATGCACTCGGGCACCAGGGCGAAGGAGGTGGTGAGTCCGGCCAGGACATCGGCGCGCAGACGGTTTGCTTTCATGGCTTACCTTGAAGACACAGACCGGCATAGCCGGCCGCAGCGAGTGGCGGAAAAAGGGCTGGGGATGTTACGGAACTGGAGGCGGTCCGGCCAGTGCGCACTCTACTTCGATTCCGCCCGCGGACTGAAAGGGCCAGCCAGGAAGTCCTGACCGGCCCTTTTGCTTCCTGGATGGCTCGTCGATTCACAAGGAAACGGCAGTTGCCTTGTTTTCCTGCTCCGCTGCCTCTGTCGGTGCGAGGCGAAACCACAATGCATACAGCGCCGGTACGAACAGCAGGGTGATCGCCGTGCCGACCGCTACGCCACCGATCAGCACGTAGGCCAGCGGCCCCCAGAAGCTGTCCTGGGTGAGCGGCACGAAAGCGAACACCGCGGCCAGGGCGGTCAGCAGCACCGGGCGGGCGCGCTGCACCGCCGCTTCCACCACGCCCTCGAACGCCGGCATGCCGGCCTTGAAGTTGTCGGCCACCTGCTGGGTGAGGATCAGGGTGTTGCGCATCAGGATGCCGGCCAGACCGGTCAGGCCGAGCAGGGCGACGAAGCCGAACGGCTGGTCGAACAGCAGCAGCGCGAGCACCGCGCCGATCAGGCCCAACGGGGCGGTGGCCAGCACGATGAAGGTGCCGGAGAAGGAGCGCATCTGCAGCATGATGAGGATCAGCATGAAGGCCACCATCGCCGGCTGCAGCTTCTGGATCGAGGCATCGGCCTTGCCCGACTCCTCGACCGCGCCGGCGGTGTCGATGCGGTAGCCTGCGGGCAGCTGGGCGCGCACGTCGCCGAGCGCCTGCCATACGGCGGCGGTCACGTCGTTGGGCTGGGCGCCCCGGACGTCGCCCTGCACGGTCAGGAACGGCTCGCGGTTGTAGCGCTTGATCACCGGGTCCTCGAAGCGCACCTCGACCTCGCCCAGCTGGCTGAACGGCAGCTTGTGGCCGTCGCGAGTCAGCACTTCCAGTTCGTCGAGACTGTCGGCGTCGAGCCGGCGGCCGTCGCTGCTGCCGCGGGCGATCACCTCGACGCTGCGGATGTCCTGGCGCAGCTGGGTGACTGGCACGCCGTCGAGCTGGAACTGCAGTTGCTGCGCCACCTCCTGCGGGGTAAGCCCCAGCAGGCGCAGGCGCTCCTCGTCCATGGCCAGATGCTGCACCGGGGTGCGCTCGTCCCATTCCAGGTGCGGGTCGACCACATGCTCATCGGCGGCCATCACCGCGCGGACCCGATGGGCGATATCGCGCAGCACCAGCGGATCGGGGCCGATGACGCGGAAGGCGACCGGCCAGATCACCGGCGGGCCGAACAGCAGCTGGTACACCCGCACCCGCGCCTCGGGGAATTCGCCCTGATCGATGTGCTGCTGCAGGGTGGCCATGACCTTGTCCCGCGCCGCGGGATCCTGCGCCACGGCAACGATCTTGGCGAAGGCGGGCGAGGGCGGCTCGGGGTTGGCGCCGAGGAAGAAGCGCGGCGCCCCGGCGCCGACGTAGGCGGACAGGCTGCGTACCTCAGGCAGCGGGGCGAGAATGGCCTCGAGCTTCCTGACCGTAGCATCCGTGGCGCCGACGCTGCTGCCCTGTGGAAGGTAGACGGCGACCAGCACTTCCGGGCGGTCCGAACTGGGGAAGAACTGCTTCTGCACCAGCAGGGCCATGCCGGCGATGGACAGCGCCAGTAACGCCACGGTCGCGCCGACCACCGTCTTGCGCCGGGTCACGCACCAGGTCACGACGCTGCGCAGGCGCCGGTACAGCGGGGTTTGGTAGGCCCCGGCGTGGCCGTGGCCGGTTGCCTTGGGAAAGTCCGGCAGCATCCTGACGCCCAGCCAGGGTGCGAACACCACGGCGACCAGCCAGGACACCAGCAGCGCGATGGCCAGCACCCAGAAGATGTTGCCGGCGTACTCGCCGACCCCCGAGCGGGCGAAGCCGATGGGAAAGAAGCCCGCCACCGTCACCAGGGTGCCGTAGAGCATGGGCGCGGCGGTGACCGTCCAGGCATGGGCGGCGGCGCGCACGCGGTCCCAGCCTTCTTCCATCTTCACCAGCATCATTTCCACCGCGATGATGGCGTCGTCGACCAGCAGCCCCAGGGCGATGATCAGCGCGCCCAGGGTGATGCGGTCGAGGTCGATGCCCATCAGCATCATCACCAGGAAGGTGATGCCCAGGGTCAGCGGTACGGCGATGCCGACGATCAAGCCGGCGCGCAGGCCGATGGCCAGCATGCTGACCGCCACCACCACGACCACCGCTATCAGGAACTTGACCTGGAACAGGTTGACCGCCCCGCTGATGGCGTCGGCCTGGTTGGTCAGCACGTCCAGCGCCATGCCCAGCGGCAGGCGCTGGCGCTCGGCGTCGAGGAAGGCGGCGAGCCGCTCGCCCAGTTCCAGGCCGTTTTCGCCCTTGGCCATGACCACGCCGAGCAGCAGCGCATCCTGCCCGCGCGAGCGCACCAGGTAGCTGGGCGGGTCCTCGTAGCCGCGGCGGATGGTGGCGATGTCGGCGAGCTTGAGCACTCGCTCGCCGATGCGCACCGGCACCGCGGCCAGCTGCTCGGGATCGGACAGGTCGGCGTCCAGGCGCAGATGCAGGCGCGGGCCGTCGGTCTCCATGCGTCCCGCCGGCAGCAGGCGGTTGCTGGCGTCGATGGCGTCGAACACCGCCTGCGGGGCAATCCCCAGGTTGATCAGCCGCGCATTGTCGAACTCGAGATACACGCGCTCGGTGCGCTCGCCCAGCAGCATGGCCTTGTGCACGCCGGCGACGCGCTGCAGGCGGTCGCGGATCGCCTCTGCGTCGCGGGTCAGTTCGCGCATCGGCAGGCCCGGGGCGGTGACGGCGATCAGGCTGAAGTACACGTCGGAGAAGTCGTCGTTGACGATCGGGCCGATCACCCCGGGCGGCAGGTTGCCGGCCTCTTCCTGCATGCGCTTGCGCACCTGGTAGAACAGGTCGGGGACCCTGGCCTGCGGCGAGTAGTCGTGGAACTCGATCTGCAGGTTGGCCTGCCCCGGGCGGATGGTGGTGTCGATCCGGTAGAGGTACTCCACCTCCTGGATGCGCTTCTCCAGGCGGTCGACCACCTGGCTCTGCAACTCCTCGGGCGTGGCGCCGGGCCACACTGCGGTGACCACCATGGCCCGCACGGTGAAGGAGGGGTCTTCCGCCCGACCGAGGGCAAGGAAGGCATAGATGCCGGAGAGCACGGCGAGGATCAGCAGGAACAGCGTCAACGAGCGCTCGCGCACGGCCAGCGCCGAGAGGTTGGGGAAGCTCATTGGCCGAGTTCCCTCACCTGCATGTTCTCGTCGAGCAGATGGGCGCCCAGCGCCACCACCCGGTCACCGGCCGTCAGCGGGCCGCGGATGCGCGCGGTTTCGCCATCCAGCGCCAGCACGCTGACGGCGACGGGCACGACGCGTCCCTCGCGCAGCCGCCAGACCCGCGGGCCCTGGCCTCGCTCGTCGAGGGCGCCGATGGGCACCGCGAAGTCGCTGGCGTTGGCATCCTGGGCAGCGAAGCGGGTGCGTAGCACCGCGCCGAGCACCAGGGCGTGCGACGGATCAAGAACCGTATAGCGGGCGCGCCGGGTGCGCCCCTGCGGATCGACGGCGCCGGCCGTTTCGCGCAGGCGCAGCGGCAGGTTTGCCCCGTCGTCGGCAACCACCTCGCCGTGTTCGGGCGGTGTCACGTCCTCGGGGAAGTACACCTCGATTTCGCGCTCCGCGGCCTGGGCGAGCAGGGCCACGGCCTGGCCGGCGGCGACCACCTGGCCGGCCTCGCCGGTCACGTCGATCAGCACCCCGGCGACCGGTGCCTGCAGGCGGCCGTAGCCGAGGGCATTGCGTGCCTGGACCAGGCGCGCCGTGGCGGCGTCGCGGCGGGTCTGGGCTTCGCGGCGGGCGAGTTCGGCACGCTCCAGGGCCTGGGCGCTGACGAAGTTCTGCGTTTCCAGCTGGCGATGACGGGCCAGGTCGGACTCGGCGGTGGCGAGCGCCGCGTTGGCGGCGGCCAGGTCCGCTGCGGCCGCGCCGACCGACTGCGCCAGATCGCGGGTATCCAGCTCGAACAGCACCTGGCCGGCGCGCACGGCCTGCCCGGCATCCACCGCGCGCCGGGCAATGCGCCCGCCCACCTGGAAGGCCAGCGGCGACTCGACCCGCGCGCGCACCGTGCCGGACAGTCCGAGCGTGGTACCCGCGCCTGTGCGCACGGTCACGGTCTTGACGAACGGCGGCAGGGCGGCAGTCGCAGCGGGCTCGGGGGTATCATTACAGGCTGTGAGAAATAGCACGTATACAGCGAGCAACAGCGGCGAGACACGCATGTGAATTCCGTTTCAAGGATTAATGTACGCGAATGTACAGTAATCGTTTTTACCCATCCAGCACCCTAAACAGGCCCTTAGCCATGTCAGCAAAAGCAGGACGGCCCATCGACCACCAGAAGGATCTGGACATCCTCCATGTCGCCCGGCAACTGGTATTTGCCGAGGGGCCGCAGGCCCTGACCATGGACAAGGTGGCCACCCTCGCCGGCATCTCCAAGGTGACCCTGTATGCCCGCTATGCCAACCGCTACGAGTTGCTGCGCGCGGTGGTGAGCAGTGAGGCGTTCGGTATCCACAAGTCGCTCGGACGCATTCCCGTAAACCGCGAGGAGCTGTGCGCCGATCTATGTGATCTGATCGAAGCGATCACCGCCTTCATTGGCAGCGACCGGCACCAGTGCCTGATGCAGGCCCTGGGCTCGATACCGCAACAGGCCCAGGATCTCAGCGAGGTGTACCGCAACGGCCCGGAACGCACCCATCGGGTCCTCGCCGAGTATCTGCAGGAGGCGGCGCAGCGCGGACTGATCCGCTGTCCCGAGCCGGTGGAAAGTGCGGAGATGCTGATGGGCATGGTGACCGGGCTCGACCTGCTGCGCGGACTCTACCGCGTGCCGCTCGAAGGGCGCTCCGAGGAGGTACGCCGGCAGCATGCGCTGCGGATCATGACGGCCTTCATGGCAATTCATGCCTGACGCGAGCAGGTGATGGTCAGTCCGTTCGACCGCACGCTACTGCTTCGCCCACACGCAGAGCGACCAAATGGAACCGCTTGACAGCGGTTCTGTGCAGTTCCTAGGATGTGAATCGGCGCCGATTTAAAACAGCAACTTGCGGGGCGCCAGTTCGGTGACGCTGCGTGACCGGATCAGAAATTCCGCTAAAGCGCTGGTCCGGTGCCGCCTCCCACCGTCGCCAGTCAAGCCTGGCGAGGTGGAGAGTCCCGATGAATAGCCCACAACCTCTGATACGTCTGGCGCCGATCACTACCGGTCTCGTATGCCGCAATCCACGCGTCCTGCTCGCGGGTCAGCATCAGCCGACCCTGCTGCGCTACCTCGATGGCTGGCCGAAACGCTGGTCCTCCCCACGCACCTTCCTGATCCAGTTCGCCCGCAGCGAAGCTGAAGATCTGCAGCGCTTCGCACCCGATCACTTCGACTTCGCGGTGATTCACGCACCCTGCGCGGAACAACTCGAATCGACCATCAGTGCCTTGGTGCGCGTGGCGCGCCAGGGGCTGATCACGCGCCGCCAGGGCTAGCTGTTCTCCCTGCCAGCGCTCACCCGCAGGGCTCCACAGAGCCAGACAATAGCTTGGGCGAATGCGGAGCCATCCAGTGGTTGACCGGTCGTCCGCAACCACTTGAGCATGGGCACTTACCTGCGAGTTGGCGGTCACTTCAAGCATCGAGGGATGCGCGGAGACACTGGGCAGGAGGGGCCGCTGGCGCTGCGACCCAGCGCGTTGCCGGGGATCCTGTCCTGGTTTCTGCGCTTCCTGGGCTGCTGGAACTCGAGAACATTGCCAGCGGTGTTCTACTCGCCAATGGGGGCCGCTATCCGGCCAGCAAGGTCGTGGTGGCAGCCGGCACTGGATCGCGCCGGCTGTTCGAACAACTGGCTGTCGACATTCCGCTGATCGGGATTGCCGGCCACCAGACATTGCTACCCGATCCCAGCGTTGAGATTCGCCATTCCGTCATCTACCAGCGGTCATGGTCAGTCGATTTTTCGCCAGCGGCTGCTAACCTTCAAGAGTTGTTCCTCTCGTTGGCTGGGACCGTTGCGGCGGTGTAGCCGGCAATGTGGAGGCTGCCCATGTCTCGTCCGATCGTTCGGGGGCCTGCCGATGCGGCCAGTGCCTCGCTCGGCGATAACTCAGCGAGTGCCCAGCTCGAATACTGGCTGGGCGAGCGCTGGTGGGCGTGCGCGCTGTTTCTCGATGTCGACGGCACCCTTCTGGATATCGCCGAGTCCCCCGAGGCGGTTCGCGTGCCGGGTGAACTGCGCGGCGCACTGCACATCCTTCATGAGCGTCTGGGCGGAGCGCTGGCCCTGATCAGCGGCCGAACACTGGACAATCTCGACCGCCTGTTCGCCCCCTTGCACCTGCCTGCCAGCGGTGGCCACGGCGCCCAATGGCGCGCGCGCGCCGACGAGTCGCAGCACGTTGCAACCGTTGCGCGTCTAGCCGCCCCGGTCCGCGAGCGTTTGCATGCTCTCGCCCGAGCCCATGCCGGCGTTCTGCTCGAGGACAAGGGCAGCAGCATCGCCTTGCACTACCGTGCGGCGCCGGACGCCGGCCCGCTGCTGGCGCCCGCCCTGCATGGCTTGCTGAGCGAGCCGCAGGCCGCGGGGCTGCGCCTGCTGCCCGGCAAGATGGTATTCGAGCTGCTTGCCCACGGCAGCGACAAGGCCCAGGCGATCAGGCGCCTGCTGGAGAAACCACCCTTCGCCGGCCGGCGTCCGCTGTTCATCGGTGACGATGTGACCGACGAGCCTGCCTTGGCGATGATGGCCGATCTGGACGGCCTGGCGCTGTCGGTCGGTCGCCGGCTTCCCGGCGCGAGCGCTGCCTTCGCCGATCCGGCAGCGGTGCGGGCCGCCCTGATCAGAGCCGCAGGAGGGATACCCCGATGAATGTCCCCCGTCACCACGGTGCCCTGGAACTCGGCCTCATCGGCAATTGCCACGTGGCCGCCCTGGTGAACACGCTGGGGCAGCTGGTGTGGTGGTGCTATCCGAACTTCGATGGCGATCCGGCCTTTTCGCGCCTGCTCGCCGGCGACGAGGAGAAGGGCTTCAGCGACTGCCTGCTGGACGGAATGAGCAGCAGCCATTCGGAGTACGTGCGCAACACGGCGATCATCTGCACCACCCTTGAAGACGCAGCCGGCAACGCCGTACGCATCACCGACTTCGCGCCACGCTTCACCCAATACGGTCGTCAGTTCCGGCCGGCGCAGTTGTGCCGCCTCATCGAGCCGCTGCGCGGCTTGCCGCGCGTGACGTTGCGCATTCGTCCCACCCATCACTACGGCAAGCCGTGCACGGCCTTTTCCGGATCCAATCACATCCTTTATGTGGGCGGCGAAAATACCATCCGTCTCACCACCGATGCGCCGCTGTCCTACATCCAGCGCGAGACGCCGTTTGTCCTGCGTCGCCCGATCAGCATGGTGATCGGCCTCGACGAGCCGCTGGACAATGCTCCGGGGGAAGTCGTCAAGACGTTCCTGAAGCACACCTTCACCTACTGGTACGAATGGGTGCGCGCCCTGGCGATCCCCTTCGAATGGCAGGAGGTGGTGATCCGCGCCGCCATCACCCTCAAGCTCTGCAGCTTCGAGGAGACCGGCGCGGTCATCGCGGCGGTCACCACCTCGATCCCCGAGGCGCCCGATTCGGGACGCAACTGGGATTATCGCTATTGCTGGTTGCGCGACGCCTATTTCGTGATCATGGCGCTCAACCGCCTCGGCGCGACCAAGACGATGGAGCGTTACGTCGACTTCATCGCTACCGTGGCCTCCGGGAATGCCGACCTCAAACCCCTGTACGGCATCGTTCCCGATCTGGACCTGACCGAGCGGATCGAGCCGGACCTGGCGGGTTTTCTCGGTCACGGGCCGGTGCGGGTCGGCAACCAGGCCGTCGAGCAGATACAGCACGACGTATTCGGCTCCGTGGTGCTGGCCGTGGCGCAGAGCTTCGTCGACCAGCGTCTGCCCAATCCGGGCGATGAAGGCATGCTGCGCATCCTCGAGCCGTTGGTCGCGCGGGCGGCCCGGCTGGCCTTCGAACCCGATGCCGGCATTTGGGAGTATCGCGGCCGGCAGCGCGTGCATACCCATTCGGCGCTGTTGTGCTGGGCCGCCTGTGATCGGGTCGGACATATTTCCGAGCGGCTGGGCCTGGCGCAAACGGCCGATCACTGGCGCAAGGAGGCGAAACGCCTGCGTGAAGTCATCCTGCGCGATGCCTGGAGCGACAGCCGCCAGACCTTTACCGGGACTTTCGGTCACGACGCCCTCGACGCCAGCGTGTTGCTGATGAGCGAACTCGGCCTGATCAACGCCAAAGACCCGCGCTTCGTCGCCACAGTGGAGTGCATCGGACGCGAACTCAACGTCAATGGCCATCTGCTGCGCTACGCCACGGCCGACGATTTCGGCCTGCCGGAAACCGCGTTCATGGTGGTGAAGTTCTGGTATCTGGACGCCCTGGCGGCCATCGGCCGCCGCGAAGAGGCCCGAGAGCTCTATTGCGAGCTGATCGGCGCACGCAATACATACGGATTGCTGTCCGAGGATATCCACCCACAAACCGGGGAGATGTGGGGCAATATTCCGCAAACCTATTCGATGGCCGGGTTGATAAACAGTGCAATGCGCCTGTCCATGAGCTGGGAGGAAGGGCTATGTCGCGACTCGTGGTGATTTCCAACCGGGTGGCGGTTCCCGACGAGCAAGGATGCCCGGCGCCGGGGGGCCTTGCCGTGGCGGTGCATGCCACCATGCAGGAGCGCGAGGGCCTCTGGTTTGGCTGGAGCGGGCAGGTGTCCGATGAGCCGCCACCACCCACGACCATCGATGGTGGGCACTTGAAGTACGTCCTGACCGACGTGCGCACGCGCGACTTCGATGAGTACTACAACGGCTTCGCCAACCGGGTGCTGTGGCCGATCCTGCACTACCGGGTCGATCTGGCGGAGTTCAGCGAGGCCGATTTCGGTGGTTACCAGCGGGTCAACGAGTTCTTTGCCGAGCGCCTGGGTCCGTTCCTCGCAGCGGACGACATTCTCTGGGTGCACGACTACCACCTGATCCCCCTGGCGCAGGCCTTGCGTACTCAGGGGCACAACAACCGCATCGGTTTCTTCCTGCATATCCCCATGCCGCCGCCCGACCTGCTGACCACGCTGCCCCACCATCTGGAGCTGGTCGGCGCACTCGCCGACTACGACCTGATCGGTTTCCAGACCGACAACGATGCCGGCAACTTCGCCCGCTATCTGACCCGCGTCGTCGGCGCGGCAACCCCCGACGGCCGCAACTACCAACTGGGCCAGCGCCGCTTTCGTGTCGGCGTGTTCCCGGTGGGGATCGACACCGATGGGTTCCGGCGCCTGGCAGAGGCTTCGATGCACAGCCCTGCTGCCGAGGAGTTCAGGGAAAGTCTTGTCGGTCGCGCGCTGATCGTCGGCGTCGACCGCCTCGACTATTCAAAGGGCATCGTCAACCGCCTGGATGGCTTCGAGCGCCTGCTCGAGAAATACCCGGAGTGGCACGGACGCATCACATACCTGCAGATTTCCCCCTGCAGTCGCCAGGAAATTCCCGAATACATCGATATCGACGCCGCGGTCAGCGCCAAGGTAGGACACATCAACGGCCGCTTCGGGGCCGTGTCCTGGTCGCCGGTGCGTTACGTGAGCCGCAACCACCAGCGTGAGGACATCGCCATGGTCATGCGCGTGGCGCGCATCGGCCTGGTAACGCCGCTGCGCGACGGCATGAACCTGGTGGCCAAGGAGTTCGTCGCCGCCCAGGATCCGGAGGACCCCGGTGTGCTGATCCTCTCGCAGTTCGCTGGCGCTGCCGCCGAACTGGATGCGGCACTGCTGATCAACCCGCACGACCGGGACGCGGTGGCCGACGCGATCCACACCGCGTTGCAAATGCCGCTGGAGGAGCGGCGCAGCCGATTTCAGGAGATGTATGCGGTGCTGGAATCCAACGACATCCGCTATTGGGGACAGCGCTTCGTCGACGCCCTGACTCGACCGGGACGCGGACCTACCTGGTAGGCGAGCCGGGGCGTCTGTCCGGGCCACCAAGGCTTGCGGATCGATGCGCCCCGGCGCGCCGAGAGGAACACCTCAGGCGATGCTCTCGACGATGCCGCCCTCGACGCGCAGGGCCGCGCCGGTGGTGGCGCTGGCCTGGGGGGAGGCGGCGTAGACGCACATGCTGGCCACTTCCTCGGGGTTGGCGAAGCGGCGCAGCAGCGTCGAGGGGCGGTTTTCCTTGAGGAACAGTGCTTCCATCTCCTCGAGGGTTACGCCGCGCTCGCGGGCCATCTCGCCGATGAAGGCGTTGACGCCCTCGGTGCGGGTCGGCCCCGGTAGGATGGTGTTGACGGTCACGCCGCTGCCGGCGAGCACCTTGGCCAGCCCGCGCGAAAGCCCCTGCAACGCCGCCTTGCTGACGCCGTAGTGGACCATCTCGCTCGGGATGTTCAGCGCCGATTCGCTGGAAATGAACTGGATCCGCCCCCAGCCGCGAGCCTGCATGCCCTGGGCATAGTGGCGCGACAGGCGCACGCCGCTCATCACGTTGACCTGGAAGATCTCCTCCCAGTCGGCGTCGCCAATCGCGAAGAAGTCCTTGGCGCCGTAGATCCCCAGATTGTTGACCAGGATGTCGGCCGCAGGCTCGGCGGCGATCAGCGTCTTGCAACCTGCAGCGCTGCCAAGGTCGGCGACCACGCCACGGGCCAGAGCGCCGGCCTTGGTGGGGCGCAGGGCAGCCAATGCCGTATCGACACGGCTCTGCTCGCGGCCGCAGACGACCACGCTGGCGCCGGCGTTGGCGAGTCCCTGAGCGATGGCCAGGCCGATGCCACCGGTGGAGCCGGTGACGATGGCGGTCTTGCCGGAAAGATCGATGATCATTAACGAACTCCTGTAGTTTCAGACAGATGAGCGGCGGAAAGGTCGACTTCCATTGCGTCTGCGGATACTACCTTGCCTGCGTGCGTTGCTCGACCACCTGCGCCTGCATCCGCCGGGCTTGCCCAGCACCGAGCAGGATCAGCGTCTGCTGCAGGTGGCGTCCCGGACTGAAGCGGAGCAGGTGAGGCTTGCGGCCATCTGGCCGACATCGCAAAAACTGACGCAAATCAAAACCACACCTAATCCCGCAGGAAATATCCGGGATTAGTCATGAAATGAAAAACCACTGTCGCCGATTGCAAAGTCGACATCGGGGCACACTCATAAATTCTCCTCACGGCCGCCGCGGCACGCCTGCCTTCCCGGCAGTTGGCGCGGCTGGCGCAATGCCCGGCCGAACGACCTTCGCCCCTGAGGAGAACAACAAGATGCGCGTAGAACCACTCACCTGCAGTATCGGCGCCGAGCTGATCGGCGTGAACCTCGCCGATGCCGTCCACGACGACGGTCTGTTCAACGAGATCAAGGGACTGCTGCTGCAGAACAAGGTGCTGTTCCTGCGCGATCAGGACATTTCGCGTCCGGATCACGTGGCCTTCGCCCGCCGCTTCGGCGAGCTGGAGGACCACCCGATGGCGCCGACCCATCCGCAGGCGCCGGGCCTGGTGCAGATCTACAAACGCCCCGACCAGCCGATCGACCGCTACGAGAACGCCTGGCACACCGACGGCACCTGGCGCGAGACCCCCGCCATGGGTTGCGTGCTGCGCTGCGTGGAGTGCCCGCCGGTCGGTGGCGACACCATGTGGGCCAACATGGCGCTGGCCTACGAGAAGCTGCCGATGGAGGTCAAGGAGCAGATCGAGGGCCTGCGCGCCAACCACAGCTTCGAGTCGTCCTTCGCTGCCGCCATGCCGCTCGACAAGCGCCTGGCGATGAAGGCCCAGTACCCGGACGCCGAGCACCCGGTGGTGCGCATTCACCCGGAAACCGGCGAGAAGATCCTCTTCGTCAATGCCTTCACCACCCACTTCACCAACTACCACACCCGGGAGCGCGTGCGCTTCGGCCAGGACGCCAACCCCGGCGCCAGCGACCTGCTGCGCTACCTGGTGAGCCAGGCGTTCATTCCGGAGTACCAGGTGCGCTGGCGCTGGAAGCCGAACAGCATCGCCATCTGGGACAACCGCAGCACCCAGCACTACGCCGTCATGGACTACCCGGCCTGCCATCGCAAGATGGAGCGCGCGGCCATCGTCGGCGACAAGCCTTTCTGATCCTCCCGAAAAACAAGCACAACACCGCTAATCCGAGGAAAACGCCATGAACTTCATCGATGGTTCGCTGTTTGTCGAAAACATGCAGAAACTGGTCATCACCGCCGCGCCCTACGGTCCGGAATGGCAGCCGTCCGACTTCCCGGAAGACATCCCGGTATCGCTCGAGGCGCAGATCCAGAAGGCCGTCGACTGCTACAACGCCGGTGCCACCGTGCTCCACGTGCATGGTCGCGAAGCCGATGGCAAGGGCTCCAAGCGTCTGTCCTTCACCAATGAACTGATCGCCGGCATCCGCGAAGCCTGCCCGGACATGATCCTGCAGGTCGGTGGCTCGATCTCCTTCGCCCCGGAAACCGAAGGCGACGTCGCCAAGTGGCTGAGCGACGACACCCGCCACATGCTGGCCGAGATCAAGCCGACCCCGGACCAGGTGACCATCGCCATCAACACCAACCAGATGAACGTGGTCGAGCAGATGTGCGCCGCCGACGTCAGGGGTACCTCGCTGGATGTCGGCACCCCCGGCTACGAGGCCTACCGCGAGATGACCATCCCGGCCGGCCCGGCCTGGGTTGAGGAGCACATCAAGCGCCTCAGCGACAACAAGATCCAGACCCACTTCCAACTGGCCAACATCGCCCAGCTGGAAACCGTCGAGCGCATGATGCGCCGCGGTGTGTGCAACGTGCCGCTGATCCTTACCTGGGTGGCCATCGGCGGTGGCTTCGAGGCGCCGAACATCTACAACCTGGCCAACTTCGTGCGTGCCTGCCCGGACGGCTCGGTGCTGACCCTGGAAACCTCCATGCTCAACACCCTGCCGCTGAACATGATGGCCATGGCCCTGGGCCTGCACGTGCGCTGCGGCATCGAGGACAACATCTGGACCCAGGACCGCTCGCGCAAGATGTCCACCGTCGAGCAGATCGAGCAGCTGGTGCGCATCTCCCGCGAGTTCGGCCGTGGGGTGGCCAACGGCAAGGAGGCGCGCGAGATCTACCGGATCGGCACCTTCTACAAGGACGCCGACGAGACCCTGGCCAAGAACGGCTTCGCGCCCAACCGCAAGCCGGGTCAAGTGGGCTTCACCCAGCACGCCTGATTCCCTGAGCAGCCAGCGCTGAGACTGGCTGCGCCTTGCCGGTGTGCCCGGCAGGACCTGCATGGTGGTGCAGGCCTGTCGCGCGCACCGGCTTTTTTTTTACATGAAGCACGCGCAGGTGCAGGAATCCCCGACGGCTGTCATGAAATGAATAATCACTGTCGCCTGATGAGAAGCGCAGTCCGGGGCAACTCCCTAAATTCCCTAGTACACGAGCGACATTGCTCAACAAGAATGCATTTGGGAGACAAGCATGGCCAAAGCCGTACGCTTCTATGAAACCGGTGGTCCCGAGGTCCTGCGCTACGAGGACGTCGAGGTCGGCGAACCCGGTCCCGGTCAGGTCCGTCTGCGCCATGTGGCGGTCGGCCTGAACTATGCCGACACCTATTTCCGCAACGGCACCTACCCGATCCCGCTGCCCAACGGCATGGGCGTGGAAGCCTCCGGCGTGGTGGAGGCGGTGGGCGAGGGCGTCACCAACGTGGCGGTGGGCGATCGTGTCACCTACACCGGCTTCCTCAACACCCTCGGCGCCTACTCGACCGAGCGTCTGATCCCGGCCGAGCCGCTGATCAAGCTGCCGGAGACCATCTCCTTCGAGACCGCCGCGGCCATGACCATGCGCGGCCTGACCTCGTCGTACCTGATGCGCCGCATCTATGACTTCAAGGCCGGCGACACCATCCTGCTGCACGCCGCCGCCGGCGGCGTCGGCCTGATCGTATCGCAGTGGGCCAAGCTGCTCGGCCTGACCGTGATCGGTACCGTGTCCACCGAGGCCAAGGCCGAAGTGGCCCGCGCCCACGGTTGCGACCACACCATCAACTACAGCCATGAAGACGTCGCCAAGCGCGTGCGCGAGCTGACCGATGGGGTCGGCGTCAACGTGGTGTTCGACAGCGTCGGCAAGAACACCTTCATGGCCTCGCTTGACTCGCTCAAGCGTCGCGGCCTGCTGGTCTGCGTCGGCACCGCCTCCGGCCCGATCCCGGCCTTCGACCCGGTGCTGCTGGCGATGAAGGGCTCGCTGTACCTGACCCGCCCGGCGCTGGCCGACTACATCGCCGACCCGGCCGAGAAGGCCGCCCTGGCCGGCGAGCTGTTCGACCACGTCGGTAGCGGCCGCATCAAGATCGAGATCAACCAGCACTACGCCCTGCAGGACGCCGTGGAAGCCCACCGCGACCTGGAGTCGCGCAAGACCACCGGCTCGTCGATCTTCGTCATCTGAGGAGGCCACTGCCATGCAAGTCGAACAACTGACCTGTGCCATCGGTGCCGAACTGGTCGGCGTCAAGCTGGCCGACGCCATCCACGACGATGGCCTGTTTGCCGAGATCCGCGCCCAGCTGCTCAAGCATCGCGTGCTGTTCCTGCGTGACCAGGACTTCAGTCGCGCCGAGCATGTGGCCTTCGCCCGCCGCTTCGGCGAGCTGGAGGACCATCCGGTGGCCGGCAGCGACCCGGAGCATCCAGGCCTGGTGCAGATCTACAAGCGCCCCGACCAGCCGATGGACCGCTACGAGAACGCCTGGCACACCGACGCCACCTGGCGCGAGGCGCCGCCGCTGGGCTGCGTGCTGCGCTGCATCGAGTGCCCGCCGGTCGGTGGCGACACCATGTGGGCCAATATGGTGCTGGCCTACGAGAACCTGCCGGCCGACGTGAAGGCGAAGATCGAAGGCCTGCGTGCCCGCCACAGCATCGAGGCGAGCTTCGGCGCCGCCATGCCGATCGACAAGCGCCTGGCGCTCAAGGCCCAGTACCCGGACGCCGAGCACCCGGTGGTGCGCACCCATCCGGAAACCGGTGAGAGGGTGCTGTTCGTCAACGCCTTCACCACCCACTTCAGCAACTACCACACTCCCGAGCGCGTGCGCTTCGGTCAGGACGCCAACCCCGGCGCTGCCGACCTGCTGCGCTACCTGATCAGCCAGGCGTACATCCCGGAGTACCAGGTGCGCTGGCGCTGGAAGCCGAACAGCGTGGCGATCTGGGACAACCGCAGCACCCAGCACTACGCCGTCATGGACTACCCGCCGTGCCATCGCAAGATGGAGCGCGCCGGGATCATCGGCGACAAGACCTTCTGATTCACCTTACGTGCACTTAACTGCCGTCCGCCGGCTCGACCCGGCGGGCGCACTACAAGAAAGCCCGAGGACCACAACATGCAATTCTTCGACGATTCCCTGCACCCCGAAAACATGGAAAAGGTGGTTATCACCGTCGCGCCCTACGGCCCGGAGTGGATGCCGGAAGACTTCCCGGAAGACATTCCCCTGACCATGGAAGAGCAGGTGCAAAAGGCCGTCGATTGCTACGAGGCCGGCGCCACAGTGCTGCACCTGCACGTACGCGAGCTGGACGGCAAGGGTTCCAAGCGCCTGTCCAAGTTCAACGAACTGATCGCCGGCGTGCGTGAAGCCGTGCCGGACATGATCATCCAGGTGGGCGGCTCGATTTCCTTCGCCCCGGAAAGCGAAGGCGAAGGCGCCCTGTGGCTGAGCGACGACACCCGCCACCTGCTGGCCGAGCTGACCCCGCGGCCGGATCAGGTCACCATCGCCATCAACACCACCCAGATGAACATCATGGAGCTGCTCTATCCGGAATACCTGGAAGGCACCTCCCTGGCCAACCCGGCCTACCAGGCCGCCTACAGCGAGATGACCGTGCCGGCCGGCCCGGGCTGGGTCGCCGAGCACTTGAAGCGCCTGTGTGCCAACGGCATCCAGCCGCACTTCCAGCTGACCGGCATGCACGCCCTGGAAACCCTCGAGCGCCTGGTGCGCAAGGGCGTCTACATGGGCCCGCTGAACCTGACCTGGATCGGCATCGGCGGCGGCTTCGACGGCCCCAACCCGTTCAACTTCTTCAACTTCATCCACCGCGCGCCGGACGGTTGCACCATCACCGCCGAATCGCTGCTGAAGAACGTGCTGCCGTTCAACGCCATGGCCCTGGCCATGGGCCTGCACCCGCGCTGCGGCATCGAGGACACCATCATCGACCAGCACGGCAAGCGCTTCACCTCCGTGCAGCAGATCCAGCAGACCGTGCGCGTCGCCCACGAGCTGGGCCGTGAAATCGCCAACGGCAAGGAAGCCCGTGCGATCTACCGCATCGGTGAGCAGTACAGCAGCATCGAGGAAACCCTGCTGGCCAACGGCATGGCGCCGAACCGCAAGCCAGGGCAGAAGGGCGTGCCGCAGCGCGGCTGAGCCAGGTCGGGTCGGGAGGCCAGTGGCTTCCCGACCCCCCTACGCTCCATAGCGGTTCTGCAAAGGCTTCACCCTGGGGCGAAGCCTTTGCAGAACCCGGTCAGGCATGACCCATAACAATAATTACCTTCGCCAGACAGACATAAGGAGGCAGCATGGCCGCCTACCACCCCACCGCCGACGACGGCGAAGACACCTCGATCGGCATCCCGCGCCGCTATGCCTGGATCGTCTTCGCGCTGACCTTCGGCCTGCTGATCTCCGACTACATGTCGCGGCAGGTACTCAATGCCGTGTTCCCGCTGCTGAAAGGCGAATGGGCGCTGTCCGACAGCCAGCTCGGCCTGCTCAGCGGCATAGTCGCGCTGATGGTCGGCCTGCTGACCTTCCCGCTGTCGCTGCTCGCCGACCGTTTCGGCCGGGTCAAGAGCCTGGCGATCATGGCCGTGCTGTGGAGCATGGCCACCCTTGGCTGCGCGCTGGCGCAGAACTACGAGCAGATGTTCATCGCCCGCTTCCTGGTCGGCGTCGGCGAGGCGGCCTACGGCAGCGTCGGCATCGCCGTGGTGGTGTCGGTGTTCCCCCGCGAGATGCGCGCCACCCTGTCCGGCGCCTTCATCTCCGGCGGCATGTTCGGCTCGGTGCTGGGCATGGCCCTCGGCGGGGTGATGGCCCAGCACTTCGGCTGGCGCTGGGCGTTCGCCGGTATGGCCTTGTTCGGCCTGGCGCTGGCGCTGCTCTATCCGGTGATCGTCCGTGAAGCGCGCATTGCGCCCCAGCGTGTCGCCGACGCCGCCAGCAAGGCGGCGCTCAAGGCCCAGCGCCCGCTGCGCACCCTGTACTCAAGTCGTTCGGTGATCTCGGCCTATGTCGGTAGCGGCCTGCAGCTGTTCGTCGGTGGCACCGTGATCGTCTGGATGCCGAGCTTCCTGAACCGCTACTACGGCATGGGTACCGACCAGGCCGGCGGCGTCGCCGCCATCATCGTGCTGTGCAGCGGTGTCGGCATGGTCCTCTGCGGCATGCTCAGCGACCGCATGTGCCGCAACCGCCCGGACCGCAAGATCAGCCTGGCGATCGCCTACTGCCTGGGCAGCTGCCTGCTGCTTTCGGTGGCCTTCGCCTTGCCGGTCGGCCCGGCCCAACTGGTGATGATCTGCCTGGGTATGTTGATCGCCGCCGGCACCTCCGGCCCGGCCGGCGCCATGGTCGCCAACCTGACCCACTACACCGTGCACGGCACCGCGTTCGCCACCCTGACCCTGGCCAACAACATGCTGGGGCTGGCCACCGGCCCGCTGCTCACCGGCAAGGTCTCCGACCTGATCGGCCTGGACAACGCCTTCCAGCTGGTGCCGCTGGTCAGCATCGGCGCGGCAGCGGTGTTCTTCTACGCCAAGCGTTACTACCTCGACGACATGGCCCGCCTCAAGGACAAGGGCGTCGACGATTCGGCGACCGAGGCTGTGCTGGAGGTGCAGTCGTGAGCCGCAGTCTGCATATCGAGGTGTTCTTCGACTTCATCTGCCCCTGGTGCCTGATCGGCATGCGCCAGCTGGAGCGCGCGCTGACCGAGCTGCGCGCCAGCCAGCCGGATGTCGAGGTGAGCCTGGAGTGGCACGGTGTGCAGTTGCTGCCCGACATGCCGGTCGCCGGCCTGCCGTTTGCCGAGTTCTACTTGCGCCGGCTGGGCAGCGAGCAGGCCGTGCAGATGCGCCAGGCCCAGGTCCGCGAGGCGGCTGCGGCAGCCGGGCTGAACATCGACTTCGCCCGCATCCTGCGCATGCCCAATACCGCCGATGCCCATCGCCTGCTGCAGCGTGCCACCGCGCTGGGCAGTGCGGAACAGGTCGAGGCCCTCCTGGAGCGGCTGTTCGCCGCCTACTTCCACAATGGCGAGAACCTCGGCGATCCCGCCACCCTGCGGGTCATCGCCGAAGACTGCGGTTTCGCGCCTGTGGACCTGGTCGACAGCCTGCGCGGCGACGGCAGTCCCTTCTTTGGCGATGAGGCCGGCATGGCCGCCAACGGCGTGCCGTATTTCGTCTTCGACCGCCGCCTGGCGGTATCCGGCTCGCAGTCGACCGAGGTGCTGCTCGGTGCCATGAACGCAGCCCTGGCCCGTTCGGCGAGACAGCAGGCATGAGCCGGCGCATCGCGGTTGCGGCCGAGAAGGTCCCGGCGCTCGGCATGCGCACGCTGGTCGAGTCCGACGGCAAGAGCCTGGCGCTGTTCAACGTCGACGGCCAGTTCTATGCCATCGACGACAGCTGCCCGCATCAGGGCGCCTCGCTGTGCGGCGGCCGTCTGGAGGGCAAGGTGATCCAGTGCTGCGCCCACGGCCTGCGCTTCAACCTGGCCAGCGGCTACCTGCTCAACTCGACCGCGCTCAAGGTCGCCAGCTATCCGGTCGAGGTCCAGGAGGACGGCCGGGTGTTCATCGTCATCGCTTCCGAGGAGTCCGCGCCATGAGCGCCATCGCTCTCGTTTCCATCAACAGCCGCGTGCGCGAACTGGCGCCCGGCTTCATGGTCAGCCTGATCGTCGCCGCGGCGGCGACCTTCCTCTCCGAGCATTACGACGCGCCGGTCATGCTGTTCGCCCTGCTGCTCGGCATGGCGCTCAACTTCCTGTCCGCCGACGGTAAGTGCAAGGCCGGCATCGAGTTCACCGCGCGCACCGTGCTGCGCATCGGCGTGGCCCTGCTGGGCATGCGCATCACCCTGGAGCAGATCGCCGGACTCGGCTGGAAGCCGGTGGCGCTGGTGGTGATCCTGGTGGCGGTGACCATCAGCGTGTCGGTGGTGGCGGCCAAGGCGCTCGGCTTCCAGCGCCTGTTCGGCATGCTCACCGGCGGCGCCACCGCCATCTGCGGCGCTTCGGCCGCGCTGGCGCTGGCCGCCGCGCTGCCCAACCACCCGCAGAAGGAGCGCGCCACCCTGTTCACGGTGATCGGGGTATCGGCGCTGTCGACCATGGCGATGATCGTCTACCCGATGATCGCCAACTGGTTCGCCCTGTCGCCGCAGGAGGCCGGGGTATTCCTCGGCGCCACCATCCACGACGTCGCCCAGGTGGTCGGCGCCGGCTACAGCATGTCCCCGGAGACCGGCGACACCGCCACCGTGGTCAAGCTGATGCGCGTCGCCATGCTGCTGCCGGTGATCGTCTGCGCGGCGATGATCACCCGCATGCAAGGTGCCGACCCGACCGGCAAGCGTCCGCCGCTGCTGCCCTGGTTCGCCGTCGGCTTCTTGATCCTCGCCTGCGTCAACAGCACCGGCTGGGTGCCGACGCTGGTGCAGGGCGGGGTCAACGAGCTGTCGCGCTGGTGCCTGGTCATCTCGATCAGCGCCCTGGGCATGAAGACCCAACTCAAGGAGCTGGCCTCGGTGGGCATCAAGCCGATCCTGCTGATGGTGGGCGAGACCGTCTTCCTGGTCGCGCTGGTATTGGCGCTGATGCACTGGGGCCTGTGATCGCAGGGCAATCGTAGGGGCGAATTCATTCGCCAAATTGCCTCGCCAAGGCGAATGAATTCGCCCCTACAGCGGACTCCCGGGCTGCGTGTAATCAACAAGAAAGAGACGATGCGATGAACAAGCTTTATCCCAACGCCCACGCCGCCCTCGACGGGCTGGTCGAGGACGGCATCACCCTGGCGGTCGGCGGCTTCGGCCTGTGCGGTATCCCCGAGGCGCTGATCGAGGCGCTGCGCGAGACCGGCAAGAAGGACTTCACCATCATCAGCAACAACTGCGGGGTGGACGACTTCGGCCTCGGCCCGCTGCTCTACAGCCGGCAGATCAAGCGGATGATTTCCTCCTACGTGGGCGGCAACAAGGAGTTCGAGCGCCAGTACCTGGCCGGCGAGCTGGAGCTGGAGTTCACCCCGCAGGGCACCCTGGCCGAGAAGCTGCGCGCCGGCGGCGCTGGCATCCCGGCGTTCTTCACCCGCACCGGCTACGGCACCCTGGTCGCCGAGGGCAAGGAGACCCGCCAGTTCGACGGCCACTGGTACGTCATGGAACGTGCGCTGACCGCCGACGTGGCGCTGATCAAGGGCGCCAAGGCCGACAAGGCCGGCAACCTGGTGTTCGACAAGACCGCGCGCAACTTCAACCCGCTGTGCGCCAAGGCCGGCAAGGTGTGCGTCGCCGAGGTGGAGGAGATCGTCGAGATCGGCGAGCTGGATCCGGACCAGATCCACCTGCCGGGCATCTACGTGCAGCGCCTGGTGCTCAACGCCAACCCGGAAAAACGCATCGAAGTCCGCACGGTGAGGAACTGAACATGGCCTGGACCCGCGAAGAAATGGCGCAGCGCGCCGCCCAGGAGCTGCAGGACGGCTTCTACGTCAACCTCGGCATCGGCCTGCCGACCCTGGTGGCCAACTACATTCCCGAGGGCATGGACGTCTGGCTGCAGAGCGAGAACGGCCTGCTCGGCATCGGCCCGTTCCCGACCGAGGAGGAGGTCGATGCCGACCTGATCAACGCCGGCAAGCAGACCGTCACCACCCTGCCGGGCAGCAGCTTCTTCGACAGCGCGGAAAGTTTCGCGATGATCCGTGGCGGCCACATCAACCTGGCCCTGCTCGGCGCCATGCAGGTATCGGAGCAGGGCGACCTGGCCAACTGGATGATTCCCGGCAAGCTGGTCAAGGGCATGGGCGGCGCCATGGACCTGGTGGCTGGCGTGCGTCGCGTGGTGGTGCTGATGGAGCACACCGCCAAGAACGGCGACCACAAGATCCTCGCGCGCTGCGACCTGCCGCTGACCGGCGTTGGCGTGGTAGATCGCATCATCAGCGATCTGGCCGTGCTCGACGTTACCGAGCAGGGCCTGAAACTGGTGGAGATGGCCCCGGACGTCGACTTCGACGCACTGCAGGCCGCTACCGGCTGCAACATCCTGCGCTGATCGGCCATTCTACCGCTTTCCCTGGCGGCGTCCCTGATGGGCGTCGTCGGGAGCGCGTGCCCGGCACCATGCCGGCCTCCGCCGATCCCTGAATCGGCCGCATGACCTGAATAACAACAAAAGAAGAGGGAAGGGACTATGCGAAGCAAACTGCTGCTCTGTGCACTGCTTGTGCTGACCTCGCAGGCCCAGGCCGACCAACGCAGCGCGTTGCAGTTGAGCGAGCTGGACAGCCGCAGCCAGCTGCTCGGCGCCAGCGCCATGCTCTACTTCGACCCCAAGGATCGCACGCCCGATCCACGCCAGCTCACCTCGGTATTCCAGCACCTGCGCACGCTGCAGACCGACGTGCAGCAGCTCGGCCAGCCACCCGAGCTGGCCGGGCCGGTGCAGGCCATGCAGCAGGTGTTCACCCAGCTAGAAGGCCTGCCCGCGGTGCGCCGGCGGGAGTATCCGCTGCTGGTGCGGCAACTGCTGGTCCACCAGCGCGATCTGCGCAAGGCGACGGACGCCGCCTTTGCCCGCGAGCAGCGCGCACTGTCCGACGAGGCTTCCGCACTGCTGTTCAGCGAGCAGAGCCGGGCGCTGGCCAGCTTCCTGTTCGACTACCAGTTGCGCCATTACCCCGTGACGGACAAGGCGCAGTGGCTGCTGTCGGCCGAGCAGCTGCGGACCTTGGACCTGGATATCGAGGAGCGCTTCACCCTGCTGAGCCAGCGGCATGCCGAGCACGGCGAAGCCCTCGACAAGATCCGTGGCAGCTACCAGTTCGTGCGCAGCCAGTTGCAGAAGGCCGGCAAGCGGGCCAACGGCGGCGCCGAGTTCTATCTGGGCCGCGCGGTGATCGATCTGGACGAGCTGGCGCTGACGGTGGCGCAGAGCGCGCCCTGAGCGAATCACTAGGTCTCGCGGCGCGACCTGATGGTCGCGCCCGCGTTGGCCGGTCTGCTGTCCGTTCCACCAGGTTGACTTCCCCGATGCCCAGTTCTTCGCTGTTCGTCCTTCTGGTCTCCGCGCTGGCCGCCATGGGCCAGTTCGCCATCGCCACCTACCTGCCGGCGTTCGACGCCATCGGTGCCGATCTGGCGGCCAGTCCTGACCAGGTGCAGCAGACTCTCACCGCCTATCTTCTGCCCTTCGCCCTGGCCATCGTCTGGCACGGCGCCATCTCCGATGCGCTCGGCCGGCGCAGCTTCATTCTCTGCGCTCAGCTGCTGTTCCTCGCCGGCTCCCTGGTCTGTGCGCTGGCGCCGAGCATCGACTGGCTGCTCGCCGGGCGCGTGCTGCAGGGACTGTCCGCCGGCGTCGGCATCGTGGTCGGTCGCGCCATGCTGCGCGACCGCTTCGACGGTGTGCTGGCGCAGAAGCAGCTGGCCATGGTGGCGATCCTGTTTTCCCTGGCACCGGCGCTGGCCCCGGTCTGCGGCGGATGGCTGCTGCCGCTGGTCGGTTGGCGCGGCATCTTCGCCTTTCTCGCCGTGCTCAGTGCACTGCTCTGGCTGGGTTGCTGGCGCTACCTGGACGAGACCCTGCCGGCGGAGCGGCGTCAATCGTTGCGCCCGCTGGCGCTGACCCGCGGCTTCGTTGGCCTGCTGCGCGACGGCCGCTACCTGCTGGTGTGCCTGGCCAACGCTGGGGTGAACACCGCCATCTACCTGTACGTGCTGGGCGCACCGACCTTCGTCACCCGTCATCTCGGCCTTGGTCCGCAGTCCTTCGCCTGGCTGTTCCTGCCGATCGTCGGCGGCCTCCTGCTCGGTTCCTTCGCTGCTCACCGGGCTGCCGGCCGGCAGGCACCGGAGCGCGCGGTACTGCTCGGCTACGCGCTGATGCTGGCGGCCGCTCTGCTCAACATAGGTGCGGCGCTGTGGCTGCCGGTCGGCGTGCCCTGGTCGCTGCTGGCGCTGCCGCTGTTCGGCTTCGGCCTGATGCTGACCCAACCCGGCCTGCAGTTGCTGGCCCTTGACCGCTTTCCCGAGCGCCGCGGCCTGGCGTCCAGTGGCTATGTGACCATTCAGCAGGCCTCCAACGCGCTGTCGGCGGCCGTGCTGGTGCCGCTGCTACTCGACAGCACGCTCGGCCTCGCGCTGGGCATGGGGGCCCTGGTGGTTCTGGCCCTGCTGGCCTTTGGCCTGGCGCAGGCCGGCGCGCAGCAGGCGCAGTCGATTTCCAAGGAGCAAAACGCATGAAACCTTTCGTACTGATCACCGGCGCCTCTTCGGGCATCGGTCTGGATTGCGCACGTCTGTTGGTCGATGAAGGCTACCGGGTGATAGGCACCGTGCGCCGTCAGGAGGACGGCCTGCGCATCCGCGCGATGCTCGGCGAGGACTTCACGCCGCTGCTGCTGGATGTCACCGATTCAGCAGCGCTGGATGGCGCTGTGGGCCAGATCGGGGCGCTGGTCGGCGACGCCGGGCTGGCGGCGCTGGTCAACAACGCCGGCATCGCCTCGCCCAACGGCCCGCTGCTGCTGCAGCCGCTGGAGGAGATCCGCGGCATGTTCGAGGTCAACCTGTTCGGTCTGCTCGCCGTCATCCAGGCCTTCGCCCCGCTGCTCGGCGCCCGCCAGGGCAGTGCGCGCCCCGGGCGGTTGATCAACATCAGCTCGGTATCCGGGCGGGTGGCCACGCCGCTGACCGGCGCCTACGCGGCCAGCAAGCATGCCGTGGAGGCGTTCAGCGACACCCTGCGCGTCGAGCTGGGCATCTACGGCATCGAGGTGGTGGCCATCGAGCCGGGGCCGATTCGCACGCCGATCTGGGACAAGGCCCGTCCGGACCCGCGCTACCAGGGGACCGACTACGAGGCGGCACTGCACGCGCTGCTCGACCTGGCGCGCCTAAATGCCCGGAAGGGCGCGCCGGTGGCCCGCGTCAGCCAGGCCGTGCTGCACGCGTTGCGTACCCCGCGTCCCAAGCCGCGTTATCCGCTGAACCCGATGTGGCATCTGGCCGCGCTGCTGCCGACCCGCTGGATCGACCGCATCCTGGCCAGGAAGCTGGCGCTGCCGCCGCGCATTTAGCACCAACTCGCTGCCCTGGCGGTACCCGCACGGAGCGGCTGTGCGAAAGCATGCTGTCCGAAAACCTCGCGCTCCCTACCCAGGCCTGAGCGCCGCGCCCAGGCGTGCCGCTACTTGTGCGGCACTATGTTGTGCTGCGCACGCCAGGCGGCCGGCGGCATGCCGAACTGGGCGATGAACCAGCGGGTGAAGGAGCTGGGCATCGAGTAGCCGAGCATGTCGGCGATGCGCCCCAGCGAGTAGCCGGGGTTCTCCAGGTAGCGGATCACCAGGTCGCGGCGCACGCCGTTGATCAGCTCGCTGAAGGTGGCACCGCCTTCCTCCAGGCGGCGCTGCAGGGTGCGCACGTTCATCCCCTGGGTCTGGGCGATCTGCTCGATGGTCGCGCGGCCCATCGGCAGCAGCAGGTAGATGGACTTGCGCACGTCGAACACCAGCGAGTGCTCGTCCTCGGTCTGCAGCGAGTCCAGGTAGCGTCGGGCATGACGCGCCATGGCCTCGTTGGCCAGCGGATTGGCGGCATCCAGGTCGGCGGCGGGGCAGACGATGCCGTTGAACTCGCTGCCGAACTCCAGCTTGCAGCCGAAAATGCGCCGGTGCACGGTCAGGTCGGCCGGTGCCTCGTGGGTGAAATTGACGCTGATCGGGTGCCAGTGCGCACCGAGCAGGGCGGCGCAGAAGCGGTGCATCACGGCGATCGCCAGCTCGATGGCCTGGCGGCTGTGGATCGGCACGTCGGCGACCACTTCCTCGCGAATGATCACGGTCTTGCCGTCTTCTTCGATGAAGATCGCCAGGGAGTCGTTGATCAGATGGCGGTACTGCACGATCACCTGCAGGGCCTCGCGCAGGGTGCGCTGGTGGCTGAGCAGCAGGCTGACCTCGCCGAAATCCGACAGTTGGCGCAGTTCGGCCATGCGCAGGCCGAACGTCTCGCAGCCGCTGACGTGCGCCGACTCCTCGAGCAGGTTGATGGCGGCGGCAACCGGTATGCGCTTGGTGGAATCGCCCAGCTGCGAGGCGCTGAGGCCCGACTGGGACAGCATGTTCTGTACGTTCAGGCCCAGGTGGCGGGCGACTTCCGGATAGTTGGTGAGAATGGCGGCACGGGCTAGGGTGGTCATCTTGTTGTATCCATCACTTCGCAAATGGCGTCCCGCTGCACTGGCGGGTTCGTTACTTATAGCTGCCTTGTCGCCAAATGAGAAGCTATCCGGTGATCAATCCCCAGTAAAGCCCTCGGTCATCAGGCGCCGCTGTCATCAAATGAGAAGTACCTGACGCAGAATGTAAAGCGGCCTGGGGGAGGGCTCTTTACTGTTGATCTCGAAGCATTCGGCTGGTGAGCCGAACTGAATATCGAGAGCAAGGGTGCTGACGTGGAAAAACTGCAAACCGCCGCTACCGTCCTGATCGTCCCTGGTCTGCGCGACCATGTTGCCGAGCATTGGCAGACATTGCTGGAGGCCCGCCTGGACAAGGTCCGCTCGGTGCCGCCGCTGGAGACCGACAAGCTCAGCTGTGCCGCCAGGGTCGAGGCGATCCAGCGCGAACTGGCGCAGATCGATGGCCCGGTGATCCTGGTGGCGCACAGCGCCGGCGTACTGATGGTGGCGCACTGGGCTGCCCGCTACAGCCATGACATCAAGGGCGCCCTGCTGGCCGCTCCGCCGGATCTGGACGCCCAGTGGCCGGAAGGCTACCCGACTCCGGAAACCCTGCGCGCCAACGGCTGGGACCCGCTGCCGAGCGGCCCGCTGCCCTTCCCCAGCATCGTCGCGGCCAGCACCAACGACCACCTGGCCAGCTTCGAGGCGGTGGCGCGCATGGCCGACCAGTGGGGCAGCGAACTGGTCAATTGCGGCGCCGTCGGCCACCTGAATCCGGCCGCGGGCTACGGTCCCTGGCCGCAGGCCGAGCAGTTCGTCGAGGCACTGGATCGTCGGCAGTCCGGCCAATCCTGCTGACGAGACAGGTATTCGCTGAAAGCCAACTATCGTTTGACAAGAATAAAAACAAGCGGAGTCAACAAATGCACAACAACAACCCGACCTCTCAGCCGCTGCGCCTCAGCCTGCTCGCCACCGCGATCATGCTCGCCTCGGTGCCCGCCGTGCAGGCCATCGAACTGGATCTCGGCAACGAAGACTGGTCCGCCCGTTTCGACAACACCGTGAAGTACAACTACGGCGTGCGGACCGAGAGCGCCGACAAGCGCATGCTGGGTACCCCGAACAGCAACGACGGCGACTACAACTTCCGCAAGTCCGGGACCAACATCACCAATCGCGTCGACCTGCTGTCCGAGCTGGACGTGGTCTACAAGAACTCGATGGGCTTCCGCGTCAGCGCCGCTGCCTGGTACGACAAGGCCTACGACAACACCGGCTCCAACTCCAATCCGTTCGTCAACGGCAATGGCGCCACCAGCGGCATGATCGGCCAGCATTTCCAGGTCGGGCCGTTCGCCGCCAACGATGGCAACGTGTTCGGCAGCAGCCACCTGAGCAACTATGCCCAGCGCTACTACAGCGGGCCGTCCGGCGAGATTCTCGACGCCTTCGTGTTCTACAGCACCGAAGTGGGCGAGGAGTCGCTGTTCAGCGTCAAGGCCGGCCAGCACAACGTATTCTGGGGCGAGACCCTGCTCAATCCGGTGCACTCGGTGAGCTACGGCCAGTCCGGCCTGGATCTGGCCAAGCTGGCGGCTTCCCCGGGCACCGAGGCCAAGGAGCTGTTCGTCCCGCGCAACCAGCTGTCGACGACCTTCACCGTCAATCCCGAGCTGACCATCGGCGCCCAGTACTTCCTGGAGTGGGACGCCGCCCGTCTGCCCGAGGCCGGCACCTACTACGGTGGCTCCGACGTAGTTGGCGAGGGCGCGCAGTCCTTCCTGCTCGGCCATACCGCGGTGCCCGCCGGCCTGCTCGGCCCGAATGCGCTGACCAGTGTGCGCCGTGGCCACGATCAGACCCCCGCCGACCGCGGCGATTGGGGCGTGATGGCCAAGTGGTCGCCGGAATGGCTGGACGGCACCCTCGGTGTCTACTACCGCCAGACCTCCGACATCCTGCCGCAGGCCGTGCTGGACGCCGGTTCGCTGACGCTGACGCAAGGCAGCTGCGTAGTTCCGGGCTCCATCCCCGCCACCGGCCTGTGCCGTCTGGTCGACTCGCTGGCCGGCACCAGCTACCAGTTTGCCTACGGCGACGAGATCGACATCTTCGGTCTCAGCCTGTCCAAGGAAATCGCCGGGGTCAGCGTCGGCAGCGACCTGAACGTCCGCCACAACATGCCGCTGGCCAGCATTCCGGCCATCTACAGCCCGCTGCTGGTGAGCGGGGCTCCCGGTCTGCCTGCGCGCAGCGCCGGCACCGGCGTGGTGGGCAGCCTGCCTGGCGAAGGCGACAGCATGAGCGCTACCGGCGACACCCTGCACTGGACCCTCAACGGCCTGATGACCATCGGCGACACCCCGCTGTTCGATGCGGCCACCCTGCTGACCGAGCTGTACTACAGCAACCTGCTGGAGCTCGATAGCGAGAACGAGGCGCTGTACAAGGGCAAGAGCACCTACCGCGGCATCGACAAGCCGACCCGCGACAACTGGGGCCTGGCGGTCAACTTCACGCCGACCTGGTACCAGGTGTTCCCCGGCATCGACCTGAGCGCGCCGATGTCCATCAACGTGGGCCTCGACGGCGTCTCGCCGGTCGCGGCGGGCGGCGCGGAAGATACCGGCAACTACTCCGTCGGAGTGAGTGCCTCCATCTACAACCAATACTTTGTCGACCTGAAGTACGTCGACGCCTTCGGCGATGCCGAGAAGTGCAACGACGGTGCCACTGACGGCGCCACCCCCAACGCTCTCGATGGATCCGAACGCTACACCTGCTACGGCGGCGGTTATGCATCCCTCTCCGGTGGCGGAGCCACCACTGAGGATCGCGGTGCGGTCTACCTGACCCTCAAAACCACTTTCTGATTGGCAAATTGCTTAGGCTCTGAGCTGGAGAACAATAAGATGAAATTCGCACGCACTCTGCTGGCTGCTTCGCTTGCGCTGGCAGCTTCCGGATCGGCTCTCGCAGCGGTATCGGCCGACGAGGCCGCCAAGTTGGGCTCCACCCTGACCGTCATCGGCGCCGAGAAGGCCGCCAATGCCGATGGCTCCATCCCTGCCTACCAGGGCGGCCTGACCACCGCGCCGGCCGGCTTCAAGGCGGGCGATACCTTCCGTCCCGATCCGTTCGCCGACGAGAAGCCGATCCTGGTGATCGACGGCAAGAACGTCGCCCAGTACAAGGACCAGCTGACCGCGGTCACCGCCGAGCTGGCCACCCGCTTCCCGAGCTTCCGCATCGAGGTCTACCCGAGCCACCGTAGCGCCGCGCTGCCCAAGGCGCTGCTCGACAACACCCTGAAGAACGCCACCGGGTCCAAGTCGCTGGAGAACGGCACGGCGATCGAGAACGTGCTGCCGGGCGTGCCCTTCCCTATCCCGCAGAGCGGCGCGGAAGCCATGTGGAACCACCTGCTGCGCTACCAGGGCGTCGCCTACAGCACCAAGTACGATTCCTGGAACGTCGACTCCGCGGGCAGGGCGGCCCTGGCCACCACCGGCATGGCGTTCAACGGCTTCCCGATCTACGAGGATCTGAACAAGGTCATCGACGCCAAGGACGTCTACTTCCAGACCAAGCTGTACTACAGCGGCCCAGCCCGTCGCGCCGGTGAGTCGCTGATGCTCAAGGACTCGGCCAACCCGCTGGCCCAGCCGCGTCGCGCCTGGCAGTACCTGCCCGGCCAGCGTCGGGTGAAGCTGGCGCCGAGCCTGGCCTACGACACGCCGAACCCGGGTACCGCCGGCTCCGGCACCTATGACGACATCTATGTCTTCAACGGCGCACTGGACCGCTACGACTGGAAACTGGTCGGCAAGAAGGAAATGTACGTGCCGTACAACACCTACGCGCTCACCTACGCCAAGGATGCCAAGCAGCTGACCACGGCGAACCACCTGAATCCGGATCTGGTGCGCTGGGAGAAGCACCGCGTGTGGGTAGTGGAAGGCACCCTGAAGGGCGACGCCCGCCACATCTACCACAAGCGTCGCTTCTATCTGGACGAGGACACCTGGAACGCCCTGGCTTCCGATCAGTATGACGCCCGTGGCCAGCTGTATCGCGGCTCCTACAGCTTCTTCACCCAGAGCTACGACGTGGAGACCCCCAACACCGCGCCGCACGTGATCTACGATCTGATTGCCGGCACCTACAATGTCAACGGTGTGGTCGGCCCGTACGGCGGCATCAAGTACATCGAGCCGCTCTCCAAGGCCCAGTGGTCGCCGGAGTCCCTGGCCGGCTCGGGCATCCGCTGAGCGTGATGTGAAAAGTCCCGTTCGGCCCGGCATTCCCCCCGAATGTCCGCCCGGACGGAGGCTGGCGGAGGCCAGCCGATGATCACTTACCGGGCGGCACTGTACGTGCCACCCGGTACGGCTTTCGCAAGAGGACGCGGTAATGGGTTCCTTCAATAAGTTCGCGCTGCTGGCGCTGGGTATCGCGCTGGGTTCGCTGCAGGGCATGGCCCAGGCAGCCACCTTCGTGGATGTGCTGGACTTGCCGGCCCGCTCGAGCGAACTGGCATCGCGCAGCCCGCTGCGCGATGTGGCGCGCGCGGGTGATCGGCTGGTCGCGGTCGGCCTGCGCGGTCACATTCTGTATTCCGAGGATGCCGGCAAGAGCTGGCAGCAGGCCAGCGTGCCGGTCAGCTCCGACCTCAACGCGGTGCATTTCCCCGCCGCCAAGCAGGGCTGGGCGGTCGGCAACGATGGCGTGGTGCTGCACAGCCGCGATGGCGGCGCCAGCTGGGAGAAGCAG
>NZ_FNZE01000039.1 GCF_900109175.1 Pseudomonas linyingensis
ATGCTGATGACCGCCGCCGGCACGGTGAAGGCCGCCCGCGTGCTGGTGCTCGGCGCCGGCGTCGCCGGCCTGCAGGCGATCGCCACCGCCAAGCGTCTCGGTGCGGTGATCGAGGCTTCCGACGTGCGTCCGGCGGTCAAGGAGCAGATCGAGTCGCTGGGCGCCAAGTTCGTCGACGTGCCGTTCGAGACCGACGAGGAGCGCGAGTGCGCCGAGGGCGTCGGCGGCTACGCGCGGCCGATGCCGGCGTCGTGGATGGAGCGTCAGGCCAGGGCGGTGCACGAGCGCGCCAGGCAGGCCGACATCGTCATCACTACCGCGCTGATTCCCGGGCGCAAGGCGCCGACGCTGCTGCACGAAGCCACGGTGGCCGAGATGAAGCCCGGCTCGGTGGTCATCGACCTGGCCGCCGCCCACGGCGGCAACTGCCCGCTCACCGAAGTCGACCAGGTGGTGGTGCGCCACGGCGTGACCCTGGTCGGCCACGGCAACCTGCCGGCGCTGGTGCCGGCGGACGCCTCGGCGCTGTACGCACGCAACCTGCTGGACTTCCTCAAGCTGGTCATCGACGGCGAAGGCAAGTTCCACCTCAACCGCGAAGACGACATCGTCGCCGCCTGCCTGATGTGTGAAGGCGGCCAGCTGCTGCGCCGCAACGCCGCCTAAGGGCGCCGCACTCCTACAAGGACAACAACATGGACCTGATTTCTGACGGCCTCTACAACCTGATCATCTTCGTGCTGGCGATCTACGTCGGCTACCACGTGGTCTGGAACGTCACCCCCGCCCTGCACACCCCGCTGATGGCGGTGACCAACGCGATTTCCGCCATCGTCATCGTCGGCGCCATGCTGGCCGCCGCGCTGACCGAAACCACCCTGGGCAAGACCATGGGCACCCTCGCCGTGGCGCTGGCCGCGGTCAACGTGTTCGGCGGCTTCCTGGTCACCCGGCGCATGCTGGAAATGTTCAAGAAGAAGGCGCCGAAGGCGCAGGCCGAGGCGCACTGAGATGAGCATGAACCTGATCACCCTGCTCTACCTGGTCGCCTCGGTGTGCTTCATCCAGGCGCTGAAAGGCCTTTCCCACCCGACCAGCTCGCGCCGCGGCAACGCCTTCGGCATGGCCGGCATGGCCATCGCCGTGTGCACCACCGTGGCGCTGATCTACAAGCTCGGCGCGCAGATGGGCGAAGGCGCCGGCATCGGCTACGTGCTGCTCGGCCTGCTGCTCGGCGGCACGGCCGGCACCATCATGGCCAAGCGCGTGGAAATGACCAAGATGCCCGAGCTGGTCGCCTTCATGCACAGCATGATCGGCCTGGCCGCGGTATTCATCGCCATCGCCGCGGTGGTCGAGCCGCAGTCGCTGGGCATCGTCGCCGCGATCAGCGACCCGATCCCGGCCGGCAACCGCCTGGAGCTGTTCCTCGGCGCGGCCATCGGCGCCATCACCTTCTCCGGTTCGGTGATCGCCTTCGGCAAGCTGGCCGGCGGCGCGGTATTCGGCTGGAAGTTCCGCCTGTTCCAGGGCGCCCCGGTGACCTTCGCCGGCCAGCACTGGCTGAACCTGGCCTTCGGCCTGGCGATCGTCGGCCTCGGCCTGGTCTACACCTTCACCGGCAACCTCTCGGCGTTCGCCCTGCTGGTGGCGCTGGCCTTCGTCATCGGCGTGCTGATCATCATCCCGATCGGCGGCGCCGACATGCCGGTGGTGGTGTCGATGCTCAACAGCTACTCGGGCTGGGCGGCGGCCGGCAT
>NZ_FNZE01000035.1 GCF_900109175.1 Pseudomonas linyingensis
TGTCGTCGGCATCGGTGTCGACGCCGGCGGTCTCGTCGTGGGTGACCGAGCCGGTGCCGAGGGCGGCATCGGCGGTGGGTCCGTCATCCTCGAAGATCATCTTCGAGCCGATTTCGAGCTTGTCAGTCGATACCTGGAGCAGGGAGAAGCCACCGATATCGAAGTCGGCGTGGTTGTTGCCCTTGGCGTCGACGGCTGCGCCGTTCTCGATCAGCACGCGGTTGTGATCCGCGCTCGTGGTGTATTCGATCCGGTAGCCGGCCTTGACGCCGGTGATGGTTGCAATCCCACCCACAATGCTGATGGAAATGCCCGTGGTGACTTCCTGCGTGCCGCTGAAGACGTGAACACTGGAGATTGCAATCGCCGTGTCATCGGCATAGCCGTCGATGAAGTCATTGCCAGATTCAACGTCGGTGCTGAAGGCGCTGATCCTGACCACGGCACTCTTGCCGCTCTGCAACTGCACGATGTCGAAGTCCGCCCCCCGCGCATTGAACATGGCGGTGAAGTCGATGTTGGATTCGAGGTCGGCCTCGTTCTGATCCAGGTTGGGAATGGTCACATCCTGTCGGGCGCCGGTGACGAAGGTGAAGCGGATACCCTCCTGCTCCACGATCATCTGGTTGTTGGTGCCGAAGGTGGTCGGGCCGCCCGCCTGGCTGGTATTGATCGTGTCGCCGGTGGTGATGTTGAGGTCGTCCGAGGGGTCGGCCGGATCTAGGCCCGACTGGTTAGCCGGGTTCTTGCCGGTGGCGATGATGGTCGGATCGGTGATCCGCATGACACCAGCGACCTCGACCACCGTCGGGTCCATCGTGGTGAACATCAGGAACAGGTTCTGCCCGGAGGGCGCATTGGCCAGACTGAATTCCATGTTCTGGCTGGTGCCGATGAAGACCAAGCCATCCAGATCGAGCGCGTCATCGGGGTTGCTGGTGTCCGGATGCTTGAGCGGTTCGTACAGTACGGTCCAGATCTTGCCACCGGTGACCGGCGATCCGGTTTCCTCGATGTAGGCGGCGAACACGATGTCGCCGGTTGAGCCCCCGGCGCGGCCCAGCAGGATGTTGTTGTTGGTGGTATCCGTATAGAGAAAGATACTGGTGCCATCGAGGGTATCCAACCCGCTGTCCAAGCCATTGAGCGGTGCGCCACTGCTGCCGACGAAGCTGAGATCGGTAATGGTTGCTCCCGGGTCGGGGCTGAGGGTGAACGCATTGCTGCCCGTATTGCCAACGGCGCCGGTATAGCCACTCAAGGCCGCCTCCGTTGCGGTGCCTGCTGCGAGTGCGGTCAAGCGGCTGGAGAAAGCCGAGGGTAGGGACGCCAGCAGAATGTCGTTGTCGTTAGCGTCTTCCGCAGGGGTTGTCGTGGTGGTGCTGTTTTGCAGTCCGTCGCTTTCGTCGAGGGTAACGAATACACCCGTGCCGATAATCGTGGCCATTTCAAAACTCCTACCGATGGTGGTCATGCGGCGCTGGGGCCACGTCGGTGGCTGCGCCTGGCAATGGCTGCTGACCGTGCTGCGTGAACGTCACGCTCGGTAGTGAGGCAACCCGGCTGTCTTGGACAAGACCCAGGGCTTTCCGGCCCCGCATCGCTGCGGGTGTGGCTTTGGCATTCCGAAGGGTTCGGACATTCGCGCAATCGCGCCCGGCAACTCCTCAATACACCCCGGCCGAACTACGCGATGTGGCGGCGGCCCGAGTGCGTCAAAATCAGGCCGTCCAATGCCAACCAGTGAAATCTTCTGTCTTAATACAGTGCGCCAGATGTGTGACGCAGTTCACGCTTTCAACGTTAGGTGAAAATCCGCCGTCTGCCGCATCGATGTTTATCCTGATTTGGCATTGCTGATATTGCTGGATGAAATTTGTACAGCGACCGTGGTCAGGGCGTTCCGTCGTGCCGATGGGCGAGCGGGGCGGTATTGCTGCGCGTACTGACTGGCGTGAAGCCGGCGGCAGAGTCCGCCCGGATACGAGAAGGCCGGCAGGGGTCTCGTGCCTCTGCCGGCCTCGTGCATTGGCGAGCCTGCGGCCCGCCGGTTCAGGTCAGCCCACGATGGCCTCCGGGTTCAGGGTAATGCCGATCAGGCCGATGCTGTTGGCATCGCCGTCACCGTCGACGATCTCGCTGTTGAAGGCGAGGTCGATATCCTGGCCCGCCGCACCCACCTCCACGTCGCCGATGGCGAAGGCATCCCCGCTGTTCACCGCCTCGGCGTTGCTGATCTCCAGGCGGTTGAAGCCGTCCTCCGTGCTGACGAAGATCCGGTCGCGCAGGTTCGGCAGGTTGGGGGTGGCCCCTTCCAGGTTGTGCACGATCACATCGTTCTCCAGCCAGGTGACCCACGTGTTGTTGCCATCCTCCCGGAAGTAGGTCTCGCCATCCGGGTCGGTCAGCGAGTTGGTGATGATGGTGACCTGGACGATCTGGTCGATTTCCTCCGGGCTGGTCGTCAGGTCAGCGGCGATGTCCGTGCCGCTGATGTCGCTGGTTTCGTCGATCGCGCTGATCCGCACATCCACCGGCCTGCCGGCCTGGGTCTGCATGATGGTGAAGCCGGCATTGTTCACGTCGTAGTGGGTGACGGGGTCGGGGGCCAGCGTGTCGTCGATGGTGGCGAGCGTCCTGCTGCCCGTGTTGGCGTCGATGCCGAGATTGACGAAGTCGAGGCGGATGATCTCGGCAGGGGTGAAGTTGTCCCTGCTGTCGAGCTTGGCCGCATCGATCCACTGATTGCCGATGGCGAGGTCGTCGGAGTCGTTGTTCACCTGGTCGACCCCGACGATGCCGCCGGTGACCAGCAGGTCTTTGTCGGGGGCCTCGTCGCCGGCTACCCCCACCCAGGTGAAGTTGCCTGCCCCTGCAGTGGCGAAGTTGTCGAAATCGAACGAGCCGTCGTCGATCTTGGCGAACATCTCCATGGTGTACTGACCGGTACTGCTGTCCAGCGTCATGGTGAACACCGTCGTCGCCCCTGCGGATGCGGTGAGGACGTTGGTGCCGAAGCCACTGAGAGTGATCGCCACCGTGTTGGAGAAGAGGGCGTTGCCGTCCGCGTCCTCCAGTGCCGCCCCGTCGATCAGCTCCTCGTCGTTCATGCCGGTGAACACCAGCCCGCCATAGGCACCGGCACCGGCACCGTCCGAGCCGAAGTTGAAGGCGAAGGGCGGCGGGGTGGTGCTGCTGTCCAGCAGGCCCGAGGTGGTCTCGCCGGCGGCGTTGGTGATGCTGCCGGACTCGGGGGTGATGGCCAGCGGCCCGTCGTCCTGGAAGGATACCCGGCTGCCGATGTCCACCTGGGCGGTGTCCACGTCGTCGTCGCCGTCGGTGACGGTGACGGTGGCGAACAGCG
>NZ_FNZE01000030.1 GCF_900109175.1 Pseudomonas linyingensis
AAGCGTGGCGCGATCCACCGGCGAAAGCCGAGGATCAGCAGGCGGTAAAACGCCTGATCGCCCGAAAGGGACACTGCGGGAATAGCTCAGTTGGTAGAGCACGACCTTGCCAAGGTCGGGGTCGCGAGTTCGAGTCTCGTTTCCCGCTCCAGATATGAAAAGACGCCACCTTCGGGTGGCGTCTTTTTTTGTGCGCGTTTTTCAGGTGGACGGCTCCGGCGGACAGCCCCCGACTTGCTGGAGTCGGGGGAGGTTGCCGGCGGCTCAGTGGCGCGGGCTGTCGTCCGGCAGGGCGAGCAGCTGCTTCTCGCGCTCCCAGTCGAACTCCTCGTCATCCTCCTCGGCGGCGAAGCGGCGCTCGTCGAGTTGCTGATACAACTCGATTTCCTCGTCCGGCATGTAGTGCAGGCAGTCGCCGCCGAAGAACCACAGCAGGTCGCGCGGGATCAGGTGAGCGATCTGCGGGTAGCGGTGGAACACCTGGACGATCAGTTCCTGGCCCTGGGTCATGGCGTCTTCGGGCTGGCGCGGCAGCTCGGCCAGCAGCTCGTCGAAGCGCTCGAGAAACAGCGCGTGGTTCTCTTCCGGCACCTGTTCAGCTTCGCCCAGGGCGGCCAGGATGGTGCGCAGATGGACGAGCAGGGCAAGGTGATGGTCGATGTAGGTGGTGGCCATGGCAGGATCCGGCAGTAAAACGGCGGACAAGTATAGCAGCTGCAATCGGTGCGATTAGCGCCCGCAAATGCCGGTACAGATGGGGCTTGAGGTTGCATTTGGGTCTGCAAGCCCCTATCTAGTGCACTCGATTTCCCGCGCGTGCCTCTCCCATGACCCCCGCACTGACCATTCGCCAGTTGACCAAGACCTATGGCAACGGCTTCCAAGCCCTCAAGGGCATCGATCTGGATGTCGCCGAAGGCGACTTCTTCGCCCTGCTCGGCCCCAACGGGGCGGGCAAGTCGACCACCATCGGTATTCTCTCCACCCTGGTCAACAAGACCGGCGGCCGCGTCGAGGTGTTCGGTCACGATCTCGACCGCGATCCGTCGGGGCTCAAGCGCTGCCTCGGTGTGGTGCCGCAGGAGTTCAACTTCAACCAGTTCGAGAAGGCCTTCGACATTCTCGTCGCCCAGGCCGGCTACTACGGCATTCCGGCGCGTATCGCTGGCGAGCGTGCCGAGCATTACCTCACCGAGCTGGGGCTGTGGGACAAGCGCGACGTGCCGTCGCGCATGCTCTCCGGCGGCATGAAGCGCCGCCTGATGATCGCCCGCGCGCTGATCCACCAGCCACGCCTGCTGATCCTCGACGAGCCCACCGCCGGCGTCGACATCGAACTGCGCCGTTCGATGTGGACCTTCCTGACCGAGCTGAACCGGCAGGGCATCACCATCATCCTCACCACGCACTATCTGGAGGAGGCCGAGCAGCTGTGCCGCAACATCGGCATCATCGACCACGGCCGCATCGTCGAGAACACTAGCATGCGCGAGCTGCTGATGAAGCTGCATGTGGAGACCTTCCTGTTCGATCTGCGCAGCCCGCTTGCCGCGGCGCCGACGCTGACCGGTTATCCGGCCCAGCTGGTCGATCCGCTGACCCTCGAGGTGCAGGTGGAGAAGAGCCAGGGCCTCAACGAGCTGTTCGCCCAGCTCGCCGCGCAGGGTGTCGAGGTGCTCAGCCTGCGCAACAAGACCAACCGCCTGGAGGAGCTGTTCGTCTCCCTGGTGGAAAAGAATCTCGCCGGAGGCCAGTGAATGTCTGTCGAACTGCGTGCCAACTGGGTCGCCCTGCAAACCATCGTGCGCAAGGAAGTGCGCCGCTTCACCCGCATCTGGCCACAGACCCTGCTGCCCCCGGCGATCACCATGGTTCTGTACTTCGTCATCTTCGGCAACCTGATCGGCCGGCAGATCGGCGACATGGGCGGGTTCTCCTACATGGAGTACATCGTCCCCGGTCTGATCATGATGTCGGTGATCACCAACTCCTACGGCAACGTGGTGTCGAGCTTCTTCGGCGCCAAGTTCCAGCGTTCGGTCGAGGAGTTGCTGGTATCGCCGACCTCGCCGCATGTGATTCTGGTCGGCTTCGTCCTCGGCGGCGTGCTGCGCGGGCTGGCGGTAGCGGCGATCGTCACCACGCTGTCGCTGTTCTTTACCGACCTGCGGGTGCACCATGCCGGCGTCACCGTGATGGTGATCCTGCTGGCGGCGACCATCTTCGCGCTGTGCGGGTTCATCAATGCCGTCTATGCGCGCAACTTCGACGATATCTCGATCATTCCGACCTTCGTGCTGACACCGCTGACCTATCTGGGCGGCGTGTTCTACTCGATCAGCATGCTCTCGCCGTTCTGGCAGACGGTGTCGCTGGGCAACCCGATCCTGCACATGGTCAATGCCTTCCGCTACGGCATCCTCGGCGTCTCCGACATCCATATCGGTACAGCCCTCGGCCTGATGCTGCTGGCCGCCGCGGTGCTGTACACCGCCTGCTATCAGCTGCTCAGTCGCGGCATCGGCATGCGCCAGTGACGGGCAACATGCCGACACATCTTGCCGCCCGCCGGCCGCGAGGGATCGCCCGGGCGGGATAGACTGAACAGGATGCTCCGCCGGCGAGGATCCTGCCCATGTCCCGCGTCCTGCTCGTCGCCCTGCTGCTCCTGCTACCCGGCTGGCTGGCCGCGCAGCAGCCCGCCACCCTGGTCGAGGTGGTGCAGCCGCAGCGCAGTCTGGTGCGCGACGAGCTGCTGACCTTCGGCTCGCTGCTGGCCGACGAGTCGGTGCTGCTGCGCCCGGAGATCGACGGGCGCATCGCCGCCCTGCATTTCCAGGAAGGCGAGCGGGTCGCGGCCGGCGCCCTGCTGGTCAGCCTCGACGATGCGGTGAGCCGCGCCGAGCTGGCCCAGGCACGGGCCGATCTGGAGCTGGCCGAGCGCAGTCTGCAGCGCGCCCGGCAGCTGTTCCAACGCGGCGCCAGCAATCCCCAGGCCCTCGATCAGGCGCGCGCCCAGCAGCGCGCGGCGCTGGCCAGCGTGCAGCTGGCCGAGGCGCGCCTGGACAAGACGCGCCTGCGTGCGCCGCACGCCGGTACCCTCGGCCTGCGTCAGGTCAGCGTCGGCGACTACGTCGAGGCCGGCCAGGATCTGGTCAACCTGGAGGTGCTCGACCCGCTGAAGGTCGAGTTCCGCATCCCGCAGCGGGCGGTCAGCCAGGTGCGCCGCAGCCAGGCGGTGGAGCTGGGCGTCGACGCCTGGCCCGGCGAGCGCTTTGCTGGGCGCATCTACGCCCTCAACCCGCGTCTCGACGAGGTTGGTCGCAGTCAGGCGGTGCGCGCCCAAGTGGCCAACGCCGACGGCCGCCTGCACCCGGGGCAGTTCGTGCGCCTGTGGGTGATCCTCGCCGAGCGGCCACAGGCCGTGCTGCTACCCGAGGAGGCGGTGATGCCGCTGGGAGCCCAGCAGTACGTCAACCTGGTGGTCGACGGCCGCGTCGAGCGCCGCGCGGTGCAGCTGGGCCGGCGCCGCGACGGTCTGGTGGAGATCCGCGAGGGGTTGGACGGCACGGAAAGCGTGATCAGCGCCGGCTGGCACAAGGTCGCCCCGGGCATGGCGGTGCGAACCCGCGAGGCGGGGAAGGGCGCATGATCGTCGCCGACACCTGCATCCGCCGCCCGGTGTTCGCTTGGGTGCTGTCGCTGGTCGTGGTGCTGGTCGGCCTGCTCGCCTGGCAGCGTCTGGCGGTGCGCGAGTATCCCAACATCGACGTGCCGATCGTCACGGTCAACGTCAGCTATCCCGGCGCCAGCCCGGAGATCATGGAGTCGCAGGTCGCGCAGCCGATCGAGGACGTGCTGTCGGGCATCGAGGGGCTGGACTTCGTCACCTCGATCAGTCGTTCCGAGAACACCCAGATCACCGCGCAGTTCCGCCTGCAGACCTCTGCCGACGAGGCCGCCAACGACGTGCGCGATCGCCTCGGTCGGGTGCGCGCGCTGCTCCCCGACGAGATCAGCGAACCGCTGGTACAGAAGGTCGAGGCCGACGCCTTCCCGGTAATCTGGCTGGCGCTGTACAGCGACAGCCACAACGCGCTGGAGCTCACCGACGTCGCCGAGCGCCTGCTCAAGGACCGCCTGCAGGTGCTGCCAGGGGTCGCCGAGGTGCAGGTCCGCGGTGCGCGCACCTACGCCATGCGCCTGTGGCTCGATCCGGAGAAGCTCGCCGCGCACAACCTCACGGTGCAGGACGTCGAGGACGCCTTGCGCCGGCAGAACGTGGAGATTCCGGCCGGGCGCATCGAGTCGCGCCAGCGCGAGTTCAGTGTGCTGGCGGAGACCGACCTGCGCAGCGCCGAGCAGTTCGAGCAGCTGATCCTCGCCGACGCCGGCGGCTACCTGCTGCGCCTGGCCGACGTCGGTCGCGCCGAACTGGGCGCCCGCGACGAGCGTAGCGTGGTGCGCTACAACGGCCGCCAGGCGGTGTCGCTGGGGATGATCAAGCAGGCCACCGCCAATCCGCTGGAGATCTCCGACGGCCTGGCCCGCGAGTGGCAGGAGGTCCTCGCCGTGCTTCCCGAAGGCATGCAGCTGGCGGTGGCCAACGACAACTCGCTGTTCATCCGCGAATCCATCGCCAACGTCTACGCGGCGATCTGGGAGGCGGTGGCGCTGGTCATCCTGATCATCTTCCTGTTCCTGCGCTCGCTGCGCGCCACCCTGATCCCGCTGGTGACCATCCCGGTGTCGCTGATCGGCGCCTTCGCCCTGATGGCCGCGCTCGGCTTCACCGTCAACACCCTGACCCTGCTGGCCCTGGTGCTGGCCATCGGCCTGGTGGTGGACGACGCCATCGTGATGCTGGAGAACGTCCATCGTCACATCGAGCAGGGCATGGCGCCGTTGCAGGCGGCCTTCAAGGGCAGCCGCGAGATCGCCTTCGCGGTGATCGCCATGACCCTGACCTTGGCCGCGGTCTACGCGCCGATCGGTTTCATCCAGGGCAACACCGGGCGGCTGTTCACCGAGTTCGCCTGGACCCTGGCCGGCGCGGTGCTGGTCTCCGGCTTCGTCGCCCTCAGCCTGTCGCCGATGATGTGCGGCCACCTGCTGCGCCCCCGCGACGCCCGGAGCCACGGTCGCGCCTACCGACTGATCGAGGACGGCCTGGAGGCCATGCACCGTGGCTACCGCCGCCAGCTCGGCTGGTGGCTGGACCGCCCGCTGTGGATTCTGCCGTTGCTGCTCGGTGTGCTGCTGGCCTGCGCTGCACTGTTCGTCTCCCTGCGCAGCGAGCTGGCGCCGACCGAGGACACCGGCACCATCGTCGGCAGCATCAGCGCTCCGGATGGCGCCACCCTGGCCTACACCAGCCGCCACGCCGAGCAGCTGGAGGCGGTCTACGCCGGGGTGCCCGAGGCCAACCGCTACCTGCTGATCGTCGGTTTTCCCACCGTGGCCCAGGGCATCTCCTTCCTCAAGCTGGAGGACTGGGACGAGCGCGCGCGCAGCCAGTTCGCCATCCGCAGCGCCATCCTGCCGCAGATGCTGGAGATTCCCGGCATCCGTGCCTTCCCGATCAACCGCCCGCCTCTCGGGCAGAGCGCCCGCCAGCAGGCGGTGAGCCTGGTGATCCGCTCCTCGCTGGACTACGCCGAGATCGAGCAGTACCTCGAGCGGTTGCTCGAGGCGCTGAGCGACTATCCGGGCCTGGAGAGCCTGGACAGCGACCTGCGCCTGAACACCCCGCAGCTGCGCATCGACGTCGACCGCGAGCAGGCGGTGGCGGTAGGCAGCGACGTGGCGGTGATCGGTCGCAGTCTGGAAAGCCTGTTCGGCAGCCGCCAGGTGACCCGCTTCAAGCGCGGCGGCGAGCAGTACGACGTGCTGGTGCAACTGGAGGGCATCGACCGCAGCAACCCCGACGACCTCTACCGGGTCCATGTGCGCGCCGCCGACGGCAGCATGGTGCAGCTGGCCAACCTGATTCGCGTCGAGGAGAGCGTGGCGCCGCGCGAACTCAACCACTTCAACCAGCTGCGCGCGGTGACCGTCACCGCCAACGTCGGCGCCGGGCACACCCTGGGCGAGGCGCTGGACCATCTGGAGTCGCGGGCGCGGGCGATCTTCCCGCCCGCCACCCAGTTCGACTACACCGGCACCTCGCGCGACTTCAGGGAGTCGGCCAGCGGCATGGTGCTGATCTTCGCCCTGGCGCTGGCGTTCATCTATTTGGTACTGGCGGCGCAGTTCGAGAGCTTCGTCGACCCCCTGATCATCCTGCTCAGCGTGCCGCTGTCGATGGTCGGTGCGCTGCTGGCGCTCAAGCTGTTCGGCGGCACCCTCAACATCTACTCGCAGGTCGGCCTGGTCACCCTGATCGGCATCATCACCAAGCACGGCATCCTCATCGTCGCCTTCGCCAACCAGTTGCTGCGCGAGGGCGAGGAGTTGCGCACGGCGATCCTCGAGGCCTCGGTGCTGCGCCTGCGGCCGATCCTGATGACCACCGCGGCCACGGTGCTCGGCGCGCTGCCACTGGTGCTCGGCAGCGGTGCCGGCGCCGAGAGCCGTCGGCAGATCGGCCTGGTGATCGTCGGTGGCATGCTGCTCGGCACCCTGTTCTCGCTGCTGGTGATCCCGGTGCTGTACCGCCAGCTGCGGCGGCTGGTACCGGTGGGCCGGCCGCTGGAGTCGTGAGCGGCGATCCGCCGTGCGGACTTGCCTTGACCGGCGCATGCCGTCAGGATTGGCCGTTTTTCACGCTGATCGAGCAGGCCATGGCGCAAGACGTCCATCATTCCCCTCTGGGCAAGACCACCGAGTACGTGGCCGAGTATGCCCCCGAGTTGCTGTTTCCCATCCCGCGCGCGCCCAAGTGGATCGAGCTGGGCATCGATCCGGCGGCGCTGCCGTTCCAGGGCGTCGATCTGTGGAACTGCTACGAGCTGTCCTGGCTGACCGAAAAGGGCAAGCCGGTGGTGGCCATCGGCGAGTTCGCCATTCCGGCGCACTCGCCCTGCATCATCGAGTCCAAGTCGTTCAAGCTGTACCTCAACTCGCTGAACCAGACCCGCTTCGCCGGTCGCGAGGCGCTGGTCGAGGTGCTGGCGCGCGACCTGTCGGCCGCCGCCGGCGCGCCGGTGGCGGTGCGCGTGCGCAGCCTGGATGAAGTGGCCGCGGAGGGCGTGACGCGCCCGGCCGGCGAATGCATCGACGAGCAGGACATCGCCATCGACCACTACGGCCCGCCGGATGCCGGGCTGCTGGTCTGCGACCGTTCGCGGCTGGTCAGCGAAACCCTGCACAGCCAGTTGCTCAAGTCCAACTGCCCGGTCACCGGTCAGCCGGACTGGGGTACGGTGGTCATCGACTACGCCGGTCCGGCGCTGGATCGCGCCGCGCTGCTGGCCTATGTGGTGTCGCTGCGCATGCATGGCGACTTCCACGAGCAGTGCGTCGAGCGTATCTACCTCGATCTCAAGGCCCTGCTGCAGCCCGAGCGTCTGACCGTGCATGCGCGCTACGTGCGCCGCGGCGGGCTGGACATCAATCCGTACCGCAGCACCCACGCGGTCAGTCCGGACAACCGCCGCCTGGTGCGCCAGTAGGCGGCGCATGCTGCGAACATGAAAAAGCCGGCCTGTTTCCCAGGCCGGCTTTTTTGTTGCAGGCGAAACTCAGATGCCCATGTTGGCCAGGCTCTGCAGGATCGAGCGCAGGCTCACGGCCAGGGTCGGGTGGCTGACCTCGAAGCGCTCCACCGCCAGGTTGACGCCGTCGACCAGGCTGGCATCCGGCTCGCTGGCGATCTCGCGGGCCAGCTGCACCTCGATTTCGCTCATCAGTTCGATCAGCGCGGCCTTGTCCTCGTCGCTCAGCGGCGGATCCTCGGCCAGCTGGTTGCGCAGGTCTTGCAGTTGCTGCTGGAGTTGGCGTTCGGGCATTGCGATCTTCCTTCTGCGGTGGTCCGGGCCGGCGGCTGCGACGGCCAGCCTTATATCTGCAAGACTAACCTACCGCGCGGCTTTGCGGGTGATCCGCATCAAGGCTCATCGGTCGGTAGTGGCTGCAAAAAATTTCGACAAGCATATACTGCGCGCCTGAAATATGGTCGGTCGAGACGGCCGCTCATGCTGGAAGTTCAAGGAGACAAGTACATGCGTGATCATTGCGCGAACGGGGTGAGGCATTCCCTGCTCCTGCTGGCCATGGCAGGCCTGGCGCTGCTGCCCGTCGTCACCCAAGCCAGCGAGGAGGACCCCTGGGAGTCCTTCAATCGGCCGATCTTCGTGTTCAACGACACCCTGGACACCTACGCGCTGAAGCCGCTGGCGCGCGGCTACCAGGCGGTGACCCCGCAGTTCCTCGAGGATGGCATCGGCAACGTGTTCGCCAACCTCGGCGAGGTTGGCAACTTCGCCAACAACACCCTGCAGGGCAAGCTCCATGATGCCGGCGTCGATACCGCGCGCTTCCTGATCAATACCACGGTCGGTGTGGCAGGCTTCTTCGATGTGGCCCGGCATGCCGGCCTGCAGCGCAACGACGAGGACTTCGGTCAGACCCTGGGTGCCTGGGGCGTCTCCAGTGGACCCTACCTGATGCTGCCGTTCTTCGGGCCGAGTTCGCCGCGTGATGCCTCGGGCCTGGCGGTCGACAGCCTGCACTCGTTCTACGGGGCGATCGACCATGTGCCGACGCGCAACACCACCCGCGCCGTCGATGTGGTCGACACTCGCGCCGATCTGCTGTCGGCCGAGAAGGTCATCAGCGGCGACAAGTACCTGTTCATCCGCAATGCTTACCTGCAGAACCGCGAGTTCAAGGTGCAGGATGGCCAGGTCGAGGACGACTTCTAAGGATGGGGCGTAGCAGCCTGCAGGGATGCGGCATAAGGACACTGTAAGCATATATATCCGCACCCGGCGCCCGGCTTGAACGCCGATGCCGATGCGAGTAGTGTCGCGCCATATATCGGCAGCCGCAGGCGACCGATGTGTTCAACCTGTCTTCTGAGCCGCATGCGGCGCCGTTTGCCTGGATGATTCATGCACACAATCAGTGCCAAGCTGCTGGTCATTGATGCCGACGAAAAGGTGCGCGCCAGCCTGTGCGCCTGCCTCGAAGATGCGGGTTTCTGCCTGCTGGAAGCGGCCACCGGCCGTCGCGGCCTGGAGCTGTTCGAGCAGGAGCAGCCGGATCTGGTGATCTGCGACCTGAACACCCCGGAGCTCGATGGTCGGGGGTTGATTCAGCGGATTGCCGAACTCGACAGCGACGTGCCGGTCATCGTGGTCTCCGCGGCCGGGGTGATGAGCGATGCGGTCGAGGCCCTGCGCCTGGGCGCCGCCGACTATCTGGTCAAGCCACTGGAAGATCCGGGCATGCTCGAGCATTCGGTGCGCCGGGCGCTGGACCGCGCACGTCTGCGTCAGGAAAATCGCCGCTACCGCGAGCGCCTCGAGTCGACCAATCGGGAGCTGCAGGCCAGCCTGAGCCTGCTCCAGGAAGACCAGAATGCCGGGCGTCATGTGCAGATGAACATGTTGCCGGTGACGCCCTGGGAGGCCGGTGAATTCCACTTTGCCCACCAGATCATTCCTTCGCTGTACCTGTCCGGCGACTTCGTCGACTACTTCCGTGTCGACGAGCGGCGAATCGGCTTCTACCTGGCCGACGTCTCCGGACACGGAGCCTCCTCGGCCTTCGTCACCGTGCTGCTCAAGTTCATGACCACGCGCCTGCTCTACGAGTCGCGGCGCTACCGCAATCGCCCGCTGCCGGAGTTCCATCCCTCCCAGGTGCTTGGCCACATCAACCGTGGTCTGATCAACTGCAAGCTGGGCAAGCATGTGACCATGCTCGGCGGGGTGATCGACGAGAGTACCGGCAAGCTCACCTACAGCGTTGGCGGGCATCTGCCGTTGCCGGTGTTCTACAGTGATGGACAGGCGCGCTATCTCGAGGGGCGCGGGTTGCCGGTCGGTCTGTTCGAACAGGCGACCTACGAGGATCGCGAACTGATGTTGCCGGAACGTTTCAGCCTCACCCTGTTTTCCGACGGGATCTTCGACCTGCTGCCGGGCGAGACGCTCAAGGACAAGGAGGCGATCCTGCCGCAACTGGTCTGCCAGGCAGGCGGCAGTCTGGAAGGCTTGCGCCGGGTGTTCGGGCTGGCCAACCTCGGCGAGATGCCGGATGATATCGCCTTGCTGGTGCTGAGCAGGAAGTTTGCATGAGTACGGGTAAGATCCAGTTTGCCGAGCAGCAAGGCACTTTCGTTCTCAAGTTTGTCGGTGAAGTCCGTCTGACCCTGTGTTCGGCACTCGATGCCACCATCGAGAAGATCTTCGGCGCGCGCAACTTTTCGTCGATCGTCATCGATCTGACGGAGACGTCCAGCATCGACAGCACCACCCTCGGTCTGCTGGCCAAGCTGTCCATCCTCTCGCGGCAGAAGGTCGGCCTGCTGCCGGCCCTGGTGACCACCAACCCGGACATCACTCGCCTGCTGGAATCGATGGGCTTCGATCAGGTGTTCAATATCCTGGGGACGCCGCTGCCCTGTCCCGAGTGTCTGAGCGACCTGCCGCCGCAGGATGTTTCCGAAGAGCAGGTGAAGGCCAAGGTACTGGAAGCGCACCGCATCCTCATGGGACTCAACGAGCACAATCGCGAAGCCTTCCGCGATCTGGTGACCGCGCTGGAGCGTCACTGAGGCCGTTGGGGTGTTCGTCAATGGCAAAGCTGCACTGATCGATCAGCGCGGTTGTCTGGGGTCACGTTGCCCGCCCGCCCGCCCGCCCGCCAGACGATGCGCGGCTTCCCGCGCATCGTTTCTTGATGTGGTTACGCATCATCGCGCACTCCTGAACTGCGCCGGATAGCCGGTGCTGACTATTCAGGTCTGAGCATGCGCTCCTGCACCATGCACAGGGGCGCACGTGTTTTCCTCAGGCGGCCTGATTACTTCCTCTCAAGGTCGCGTAATTCCCTTTGAAGAACACCAATGGTTCGCGTTGAGGGTCTGGCAGATTCAGACGTAGCACCCGACCGACGATGATCATGTGGTCACCGCCATCGTAGCGATGCTCGGTCGCACACTCGAACCGCGCCAGGCAGCCGTGTAGCAGTGGCACGTCGCCAAGTCCCGTAGCGGTATTGAGCCCGGCGAACTTGTCGGTGGAGGCTCTCGCGAAGCGGTCAGAGAGTGCTGCCTGATCCGCCCCCAGCACATGCACGGCAAAGTGCTCGGCCTGGGCGAAGCTGGTGTAGCTGTAGGCGCTCTTGGCGATGCTCCAGAGCACCAGTGGTGGGCTCAGCGACACCGAGTTGAAGCTGCTCGCGGTCACGCCGATCGGTTGCTGCCGGTCGTCCTGGGTGGTCACGATGGTGATGCCGGTCGCGAAGTTGCCCAATGCCAGTCGTAACTCTTTATCTGCGATCATCTTCATACCACCCCCTAAAACGCGATGCCGTAACTCAGGGACAGCCAGTGTTGCCCCATGTAGACGTTGGTCAGGCCGTCCGGCCCCGGGCCGTCGCCCTTGACCTTCTCCTTGAACGAGCGAGCGTAGGCCACAGACAGTTCGTGGTCTTTGCTGAGGCGATAGGTAGCCCCCGCCGTCGCATGCCGGCGGTTGGCGGACGGCGCCAGCAGGCCGAGGTAGGTGTCCTTGCTGTCGATGAGTTTGCTGCCGTGGTTGTAGCCGGCACGCAGTGTCAGCTCGGGGAGTACGTCGTAGGCCGCACCCGCACGCCACACCGTCTGGTTCTGCCAGCCGAAGCCGGGGCCGTTGGAGCTGCCGGGGGCGCCGGTTGCGGACCCGACGCCCGGATTGGCGAGGGATTTGACGTCGCCCCACATGATGCGTTGCACATCCAGCCCAAGCGTCAGCCGGCCCTTTCGATAGGCCAGGCCCATGGCATAGGTTTCCGGCATATCCATGTCGCCGTCTTCGGCCAGCAGATGCTCGAAGCGGTCCATCTTCGACATGTAGCCACGGGTGGCATAGCTGGCGCCGAAGGTGAGTTCATCGTTGAGCCTGGCCATCCAGCCCAGGCGCAAGCCCGTACCATAGGCCACGTCGCGCCCCTCGGGCAGGCCGATGCTGCCGGTGCCGTCGATATCCAGCGCCTGGCGGATCAGCAGCAGTCCCACACCGACGCTGTGCACCTCATTCAGTTGCCGCGAATAGCTCAGGGTTCCGACCATCTGCTGGAATTCCGAGCCGGGGCTCTGCAGGCCGCCGATATTGTCCGAGCTGGCGTAGCCGGTCCCCACGCCATTGCCCACCAGGCTGAGGCCGATGCTGCTGCGCTCGTCGAGCATCTTGTTCAGGCCGAGCTGGGGGATCACATACAGATCCCGGTCGTGGGAGGCCTCGTAGTCCGTGCCGGCGAACTCGGCGCCCTGGTCGACCTTGAGGAACGCTACGCCGAGGTCAAGGCGATCCCCTACCTGCACCATGCCCGCAGGGTTGGATGCGCCAACCAGGGCGTCCTGCGGCAGGGCCATCACCACGCCGCCCATGCCTTCGGATTTCACCCCGTAGCCGTGGGGCATGGTGCCCTGGGTCGCCTGGGCGATGCTGCAGGGAAGCGCACACAGGGCTACGGCGCTGGCCGCAATGCGCAGGCCGTGCCGTTTATATTCTTTTATGGTCATGGCTCCCCCTCAGGCGGCTTGGCTGGCGAAGGAGGCGATGAAGCGCTCGGCTTCCTCGTTGTCGTAGTACCAGGGTGTGAGCATCTTCGGATCGTTGAAGGCGTTGGAGAAGTGCGCTGCCAGCTGCGGCAGGCGGCCACAGGCGCTGAGCACCTTGAGTACCGGCTCGGTAGGCGGCAGCAGATGGGTGTTGGTGAACTTGGCCACCCATTGGGCGTAGTCCCAATAGCGCGCAAAGGTGGCGTTTTTCCACTGGTCGTCGAAGGCCTTCTCACCTTGGTCGAGGATGCATTGCATGTAGACGTTGGCGCACTTGCTGGCGTTGTTGGAGCCCTGGCCAGTGATGGGATCGTTAAGGACCAGGACATCGGCCATGCCGAGCACGGTACGTCCGGAGGGCAGGTAGCCGACCGGCTTGCGAACGGTCGGGGTTACGCGCCCCACCAGCGTGCATTGGTCGTCGGTCAGGCGCAGGTTCCGGCAGCGTTCGGCTTCCCAGGGGAAGTACTCCTCGATCATCTGTACGGCCAGCGCCAAGTGTTCTTCCTGGGTCTTCACCTCGTGCCAGCGATCCATCGGACCATTCGGAATGCACTCGAGGTTGATGATGTCGCAGGGGCCGGACAGGGTCATGCCCGGGAAGTTGACGAGTTCGCCGATGCCCGGGTTGATGCTGATATTGAGTGCGGAGAAGTCCTCGCGCGGCTTCATCCCGTGCACGTAGGTCAGCGAAATGGTGCGCAGCGAGGCGTCGAACGGGCTCAGCTCGTTGTCGCGCTCGAACAGCTTGCCGATCTCGCCCTTGCCGGTGGCAACGATCACCAGGTCGCTGGTCTGCGCGTAGCGCTCCAGCTCCGGGATGCCGGCATCCTCGATCACCAGTTCGCCGCCACGACGCTGGAACTCGGCCATCCACACCGGCATCTTGATGCGCTGGTCCACCGATTGCCCCGGTGCGCACATCAGTCCGCGCCAGTCGATCAGCAGCTGATCGCCGCTGCCTGCGCGCATGTGCACGCCGTCGGTGGGCGGGCACTCCTGGTCCCAGAAGGCGATCCCGAGTTCACGCTCGAAGGCCAGTGCCATGTCGTACATGGACTGGCTGGACATGACGCGGCCTGCGCCGATCTGTTCGGCGCTGCGGTTGGAGGCGATGCGGACTGCATAGCCCTGGCCAAGCAGGCCGATGCCGAGTTGCAGGCCGGCCTGGCCGGCTCCGATGATGGTGATCTTGCGCATGCTTCGTTGCTCCGTTGACGGCTATTGGTGGAGCCCCCCTGCGGGAGGGCGATGCCAATGTGGAGCAACGGGAAGGACGGCAACTATGCGTGCAATGCAGAGAGTATGCGCAAAGTGCAGTTATTTGCCGGGAGGGTGTTCAGGCTGCGTTTATCGTCATGTTGAGCAGATTTGACGACTTTCAGTGCCTTTTGAGGATGGTCTCGCGGGGCGCCTCAGCGAAGCGATTACGGTATTCAGTGGCGAAACGGCCCAGCTGGAAGAAGCCCCAGTGGGTGGCTATTTCGGTGACGCTGCGCGGCTTGTGCGGGTCGAGCAGGTCCTGGCGTACCCGCTCCATGCGGATATCGCGCAGGTAACGCATGGGACTCATGCCGAGAAAGCTCTGGAATCCGCTGTACAGTGAGCGAGCGCTGACACCGGTCAGGTTCGCCAGCATCTCCGCGGTGATGGGCTGCTCCGGATGGGCCTGCAGGTACTCTTCGGCCAGTTTGACGTAGCGCGGCAGCACCTTGTTTTTGTGCTCATGCCCTTCGCCCTGCAGATTGTTCGGCTGCCATTGCAACAGCGTGGTCATCAGCGTCTGTTCGAACTGCGTGCGAATCAGCGGCGCCTCGAACAAGTGGGGAGCACGTTGCAGCTCTTCGAATACGCAATGAGCCATGTTGCTCCAGGCGCGGCCCGCGGCTCTCGACAAATCCATGCCCACCTGAAATCCGAGCGGCTGGCGAGGGCGGCGTCCCAGCAGGCTGACTGCATGCCGTTCCAGGGCATTGCGCTCGATACGCACCACGATTTTCCGGCAGTCGCTACTCCAGTTCATGGCGAGATGGTCTTCGGGCGAATGCACCGTGGCGTATCCCGCGTGGCTGAGCAAATAGTCGCTACCGGCCTGTTGCTGATCCGAGCCTGCCAACGGAATCTGCACCAAAAAGAAGCGCTCAAGACTCCCCGGCTCGATGTTCACCGCTGCACCGTAGCTCATCTGGCTGAAGCTCAAGTGTTCGGTTTTCCAATGCTGATGGTGATAGGACAAGTGCTCCAGGCCAGACTGCTGATGAAGTCTGTGGTCGCAGAAGATGCCTGCCACCAGTTGCCGGGTCTCATCCAGATCGCCGGATTGGTGGCAACTGAAGTCCAGGGCGAGACTATCGATAGCGTTGTTCACGGAGTTTGTGTGCTTCAGCCAATCGGAGGGAGAACCTGCTCGCGCTAAAGCGCGATCAGGAGTCACTGGCAGCAAAGCAAGCGTTGTGCCAATGGTGATCGAGGCTTGCTTGTGCGGCGAACTCTGCAGACTTGCGCGCTTTATGGCGCAGCATCGCGGCTGATCGCTGAATTTCCGACGGAAAGTGTCTGGCGGTGTGGTCGGGCATGATGGATTCCCTCTGTCAAATACTGACATCCAGGAGGAGCACGCTGGCGTGCTCAGGCCTTTTGTTGTTGTTTTTACGGCTTGGTGACGGCTCAACCTAGAGGCGCCTTCAGCGCAGGGCTATCCCATGACCGCTGCCGCTATCCGAGAAGTGCAGGAACCTGCTTCGACCGTCTGCCACTCCACCCCCGAGCACCCATCCGCAACCTCCGCTTGCCGGTCCATCCCGGCATGGCCAGGGCTCGCGCTCCGACACTTCGGGCGGGCAGGATTTTGCGCTGACGGGATAGCGCCGTGACTCAGGGGAGCGCTGGCCCCGAACGCCCTCCCTAAGATTGCGGGCATGTCAGCGCCAACGAGCGATCAGCAGGGGCGGCCGCCGAGTCGGTGTTGCACCAGGCGAAACGTTCGGGGCGATGCTCAGCGAGCCCGGCACCGTCCGGTGCAACCAACGGCAGCCTGCCGTCATCAGCCTGGGGAGATTCGCCCGTGAAAGACGCGATGCATCACGTTGTCCTGAAGTTTGCTGGCGCCGAGCGCGGTCTGGGCCGCATCGCCAGTGAAATCTGCGCTAGCCATTGCGGTGTGGGCGGGCAGGGGGCGTTGAAGTGAGCGCCTATCTGCAATGCCTGTCGCACACGCCATTGATGGGGCATTTCGACCCTGAGCCGGTCGTGCTGGCCGAGATCGCTGACGTGGTGACCAAGGCTCGTCAGCGGATCGCCGATTTTTCGCCGGAGCTGGTCATCCTGTTCTCGCCGGACCATTTCAACGGCTTCTTCTATGACGTGATGCCGTCGTTCTGTATCGGCATGGCAGCCCATGCCATCGGCGACTTTGGCACTGCCGCCGGCGTGCTCGACGTGCCGCGCGAGTTGGCCGAGGCGTGCGCCGATGCGGTGCTGGCGGCGGGGGTGGATGCCGCCGTGTCCTACCGCATGCAGGTCGACCACGGTTTCGCCCAGCCGCTGGAGCAACTGCTCGGCGGGCTGGATCGGTGTCCGGTAATTCCCGTCTTCATCAATTCAGTGGCCATACCGCTACCGGGCTTCCAGCGCGCCCGCCTGCTCGGCGAGGCCATCGGTCGCTTTGCTCGCACGCTGAACAAGCGGGTGCTGTTCCTCGGTTCAGGAGGACTGTCGCATCAGCCACCGGTACCGGAGCTGGCCAAGGTCGACGCCCGCATGGCCGACCGGCTGATGGGCAGCGGCCGCCACCTGCCTGCCGACGAGCGCGAAGCCCGCCAGCAGCGGGTGATCCTTGCCGCCCAGCGCTTCAGCCGCGACCCGAACACGCTGCATCCGCTCAACCCCGAGTGGGATCAGCAGTTTCTCGACATGCTGAGCGAGGGGCGTATCACCGAACTGGATGCGCTGGGCAACGCCGAGCTGTCTGCGCTAGCCGGCAGGTCCACCCATGAGGTGAAGACCTGGGTGGCGGCCTTCGCCGCCCTGTCCGCTTTCGGTCCCTATCAAGCCAGCGACCGCTATTACCGGCCGATCCCCGAATGGATCGCCGGCTTTGGCTCGCTCAGCGCCCGGCCGGCGAGCTGAGGCGGCACGAGCAGTTCCCAACTGCGCGCAGCGGCCATGCCTCGGCCTGGCCGCTGCGCGCCACAATCCGGATTGAGGCAAGCACGCGATGACGGCAACCACCCAGGCACCGACCGAGGCATCCACCAGCAGATTCGTCCGCATCCATGAGGGCGACCTCGACCTGCAGCTGCACTACAACGACTGCGGCGTGGGCAGCGAAACGGTGGTCATGCTACACGGCTCCGGTCCCGGCGCCAGCGGCTGGGCCAACTTCAACCGCAATATCGAGCCGCTGGTGAAGGCCGGCTACCGGGTGATCCTCATGGACTGCCCGGGCTGGAGCAGGAGCGACCCGATCGTCTGCAGCGGCTCGCGTTCCGACCTCAACGCTACCGCTCTCAAGGGCCTGCTCGACGCCCTCGACCTGGACCGCGTGCACATCATCGGAAACTCCATGGGCGGCCACAGTGCGGTGGCCTTCGCCCTGGCCAACCCCGCACGGGTCGGCAAGCTGGTGCTGATGGGCGGTGGCACCGGCGGCGCCAGCCCGTTCACGCCGATGCCCACCGAAGGCATCAAGCTGCTGCAGGGTCTGTACCGCGAGCCGACCATCGAAAACTTGAAGAAGATGATGAACGTCTTCGTCTACGACACCAGCGACCTCACCGAGGAGCTGTTCCAGGCCCGTCTCGACAACATGCTCAACCGTCGCGACCACCTGGAGAACTTCGTCAAGAGCCTGGCGGCCAACCCCAAGCAGTTCCCCGACTTCAGCCCGCGTCTCGCCGAGATCAAGGCGCAGACCTTGGTCATCTGGGGCAGCAACGACCGCTTCGTGCCGATGGACACCGGCCTGCGCCTGCTCGCCGGCCTGCCCAGCGCCGAGCTGCACGTGTTCAACCGCTGTGGCCACTGGGCGCAATGGGAGCACGCAGACAGATTCAACCGCCTGGTGCTGGATTTCCTCGGCCACTGAGCCGGCCGCCGCGCTTTTCCTTCCTTCGTCACTATTCGAGGCAACTCATGAGCGTGACCCAACAGACCCTGGAACAACTGGCCGCCGCCCTGCGCGGCGCCGAGGCGAGCGGGGTGGCCGTCGAGCCGCTGCGCGAGCTGA
>NZ_FNZE01000026.1 GCF_900109175.1 Pseudomonas linyingensis
GCGCGCAACTACTACTTCAGCCGCGACTTCCGCGACGTTCCCGCGACGGCCCAGTCCAAGCAGGAAGAGTGGGCCCAGGGCTTCATCCTCAACTTCAAGTCCGGCTACACCCCGGGCCCGGTCGGCTTCGGCGTCGACGCCATCGGCCTGCTCGGCATCAAGCTGGACAGCAGCGCGGATCGCGCCGGTACCGGCCTGCTGCCGGGGGCATTCGGTGACGAGGCGCCCGACGACTACAGCCGTGCCGGGGCGGCGCTCAAGGTCAGGGTCTCCAAGACCGAGCTGAAGATCGGCGAGCTGCAGCCCAACCTGCCGGTGCTGACCTTCTCCGACATCCGCCTGCTGCCGCCGACCTACAGTGGCGCCAGCATCGTCTCCCAGGAAATCGCCGGGCTGACCCTGCAGGGCGGCCAGATGCGCGCCACCAGCCTGCGCAACGAGGCGGGCGATGACGACATCCGCGCCCTGATCCCCACCGGCACGCGCTACCGCCCGACAACCACCAGCGACGGCTTCAACTATCTGGGCGCCGACTACGCCTTCAACCAGAACCGCACCAGCGTCGGCGCCTGGTACGCCCAGCTGGAAGACATCTACAACCAGCGCTTCTTCAGCCTCAAGCACAGCGAGCCGCTGGGCGCCTGGACCCTGGGCGCCAACCTCGGCTACTTCGACTCCGCCGAGGATGGCGACGAACTGGCCGGCGAGATCGACAACCAGGCGTTCTACACCCAGCTGTCGGCCAAGCGCGGCGGCCACAACTTCCTGATCGGCTACCAGGCCATGTATGGCGAGCACGGTCTGCCGCGGGTGTTCGCCAACGTGACGCCGCTGGGCAACGAAGTGCCGACCTTCGAATTTGCCGCGCCCGACGAGCGTTCCTGGCAGGCGCGCTACGACTACGACTTCGCCGCCCTCGGCATTCCGGGCCTGATCAGCACCGTGCGCTACATCACCGGCGACAACGTCGATACCGGTGGCGCCGAGGAAGGCAAGGACTGGGAGCGCGACCTGGACCTCGGCTACACGGTGCAGAGCGGCCCGCTGAAGAACGTCAGCGTACGCGTGCGCAATGTGGTCGCGCGTTCCAACTACCGTCCCGATATCGACGAGAACCGTCTGATCGTCAGCTACAGCCTGGCGCTGTTCTAGTCGTTGGTCAGCGCGCCGATGGGCGCCAGCGGACTGGCCGCAGCCTGTTGCGGCCAGTCCGCCTGCTTCACAACCCATAACAACAACGAGAGAGGTGGACATCATGGCTTTGTTCAACAAGGCACTGACTGCAGCGGCGCTGGCCGTGGCAGGTATCCTGGGTAGCGCCGCTGTGCAGGCGGAAAACCTGCGCCTGGCCCACATCGTGCCGCCCAGCCATGTCTGGCATCAGATTGCCGAACGCTTTTCCGCACAGCTGGACAAGGAGAGCGCCGGCCGCTTCGCCACCAGGATCAGCCCCCAGGCCAAGCTCGGCCGCGATCCGCAGCTGATCAAGCTGCTGCAATCGGGTGGCATCCAGTTCGCCATCCTCACCGCCGGCGACCTGTCCAACCGCAGCGAGTCGATGCAGGCCTGGTTCCTGCCCTACACCTTCACCGATGTGGCCCACGCCGGTGCGGCCGCCCGCACGCCGGCGGCCCGCGAAATGCTCCAGCAGCTCGATGGTCACGGCATGGTCGGCCTCGGCTACGCCTTCGCCGGCATGCGCCATGTGCTCTCCACCAAGCCGGTGCGCTCGCCGGCCGACCTGCACAACAAGAAGATCCGCTCCTTCCCCAACGAGATCTACAGCGACTGGTGGCAGGCCAACGGCGCGGCGCCGACCGCCCTGCCGCTGAGCGAGGTGTCGCCGTCGCTGACCACCAACCTGCTGGATGCGGTGGACGTCGATCTGGATGTGGTGGTGGGCCTCAAGTTCTACCAGCAGGCCGGCAACCTGGCACTGACCAACCATATGGCCTTCCCCGGCGTGATGGTGGTGTCGAAGAAGTGGTGGGAGCGCCAGAGCAGCGAGGATCGCGAGCTGATCGGCCGCGTGTTCGCCGAGGCGGAAGCCTGGGGCATCCAGAAGCAGGTCGAGGCCGAGGCCGCCAACCTCAAGACCCTCAAGGACGCCGGAGTGAATGTGGAGGAGATCGCCCTCGCGCCGTTCCAGAGCGTCGGCAAGGACATCGCGGCCAAGTACACCGCGCGCAACCCGACCATCAAGGCCTTCGCCGAGCAGGCTGCTGCACTCGCGAACTGACCCGCTCGCATTGATCTTGCTGCGATGCCCGCTGCGCGCTTGCGCGAGCGGGCTTGTGCCAACCGATAAGGTGATCCGCCATGCTGTCCTTATTCTACAAACTGGATAACGCCGTCGCGTCGCTGGAAAAGTTGTTGATGGTGATCATGTGTGGCGCGCTGGCGCTGCTGCTGATTGCCCAGGCGACACTGCGTTACGTGTTCAGCGCGCCACTGTTCTGGGCCGAGGAAGTGGCCCTGTTCCTGCTGCTGGGGGTGACCTTCTTCGGCATGAGCTATCTGCTGCACGAAAACAAGCTGATCAACATCGACTTCGTGCTGGTGGCCCTGAAGGCGCCGCTGCGGGCGCTGGTCGAGTGCGTCAATGCGCTGCTCGGCGTGGCGCTGCTGGGCTTCCTCTGCTGGCTCAGCTACGCATGGGTGGCGGCGCCGGAAGTCCGTATGGAAATGTCGGCCACTACCGGCCTGCCGCGCTGGCTGAACTACGGCTTCCTGCTGGCGGCCCTGTGTCTGATGCTGTTCCACCAGGTCGTCGCACTGTTCAAGCGCGTCGAGCTGCTGCTGGCCGGAGCGGCGAAATGAGCGTGCTGCTGAGTTTCCTCGCCCTGCTGCTGGGCGGCCTGCCGATCCTGTTCACCCTGCTGGCGGCGACCCTGCTGTTCATCTATGTCGAGGACGTGTTCGTGCTCGCCGAGAGCTTGCCGACCCAGTTCTACGGCGCGCTGGAGCAGAATGGCCTGCTGGCAATCCCGGTGTTCATGCTGGTCGGCGAGGTGATGAACAAGGGCGGCCTGACCGAGCGGCTGATCGCCGCCGCCAACGTGCTGGTCGGCCGCTTCAAGGGCGGCCTGGCCTACGTCAACCTGCTGACCAACGCCATGGCGGCGTCGATCCTCGGTTCGGCCATCGCGCAGATTGCGGTGATGAGCCGGCTGATGGTGCCGGCCATGGAGAAGCAGGGCTACGACAAGTCGTTCGCCGCAGCGGTGACCATTTCCGGCGGACTGCTCGGGCCGATCATCCCGCCATCCATGCTGATGATCATCTACGGGGTGATTTCCCTCCAGCCGGTCGCCACCCTGTTCGTCGCCGGCATCCTGCCGGGCGTGCTGATGGTGATGGGCTTTGCCGCGGTGATCATCATCACCGGGCTGTTCGTCGAGCTGCCCGCCGGCGGCGCCGCGGCCGCCGCGGACGACGGCGCGCAGGCGAGCGTCTGGAGCCAGCTGGCGCCGGGCCTGTTGCCGGGGCTGGTGCCCTTCGCGGTGATCGCCGGCATCGTCTCCGGGGCGATGACGCCGACCGAGGCGGGTGCCGTGGCGGCGCTGCTGTCGATCCTCATCGGCGGGGTGATCTACCGCGACCTGAAGTTCGCGGACATTCCAGCGATCCTGCTGGAGGTGTCGAAGAGCACCGCGATGATCACCAGCCTGATCGCCGCGGCGACCGTGCTCGGCTGGGCGCTGTCGTTCCAGGAAGTGCCGGACCTGCTGGCCGGCTGGATCCGCGAGTTCAGCGACTCGCCGCTGATGTTCCTGCTGCTGGTCAACCTGCTGATGATCGTGCTGGGCATCTTCCTCGAGTCGATCGCGGTGATGATCGTGTTGGTGCCGATCCTGCTGCCAGCAGCCGTCGCCATGGGCGTTGATCCAGTGCACTTCGGCGTGGTCACCGCGCTGGCCACCCTGGTCGGTCTGGTCACCCCGCCGGTCGGCCCCGGCCTGTTCGTGGTAATGAGCCAGAACCAGATGAAGATGGGCGATCTGTTCAAGGCGATGATCCCCTTCCTGGCGATGATGCTGGCCGTGATGGCGGTGATCAACGCCTTGCCGGCGTTGTCGACCTGGCTGCCGAAGGCGCTGGGCATGTAGCGCTTCGCGGGGACGGCGGAGGACGCTCAGCCCCGCGCCGCACTCACCCCCTCGAGGGTGGCGAACGAGGTGTCCTTGGCGGTGAGCAGGAAGTCGCGCATGAACGGCGCGTCCAGCATGTCGGCGCGGATGCCGGCGTAGAGGGTCGCGTACAGGCCCTTTTCGCCGAGCTTCTTCGCCGTGACGTAGCCGCGCGAGCTGTATTCGTGCAGCGCCCAGTTGGGCAGGCAGCTCACCCCGCGGCCGCTGGCCACCAGCTGCAGCATCATCACCGTCAGCTCGGCGGTGCGCACGCCGGCCGGCTCGACGTCGGCCGGGTCGAGGAAGCGGGTGAAGATGTCCAGGCGGTCGCGTTCCACTGGATAGTGGATCAGCGTCTCGCCGGCCAGGTCCTCGGCGCTGACATAGGCCTTGCTCGCCAAAGGATGCTGGTTGGCCACCGCCAACTGCGCCTCGTAGGTGAACAGCGGCACGTAGGTGATGCCGGCCAGCTCGACCGGGTCGGAGGTGACCACCAGGTCGAGGTCGCCGCGCGCCAGCGCCGGCAGCGGGGCGAAGGAGAAGCCCGAGGCCAGGTCCAGCTCCACCTCCGGCCAGGCGTCGCGGAACTGGTCGATGGTCGGCATCAGCCACTGGAAGCAGCTGTGGCATTCGATGGCCATGTGCAGCCTTCCCGCCGTCCCTCCGGCCAGGCGCGCCAGGTCGCGCTCGGCGCTGCGCAGCTGCGGCAGAATCGCGTCCGCCAGCTGCAGCAGGCGCAGGCCGGCGCTGGTGAAGCGCACCGGCTTGGTCTTGCGCACGAACAGCGACAGGCCGAGGCGCTCCTCCAGTTCCTTGAACTGGTGGGAGAGGGCGGACTGGGTTAGGTGCAGGCGCTCGGCGGCCTCGACCAGACTGTCGGATTCGCGCAGGGCGTGCAGGGTTTTCAGGTGGCGCAGTTCGATCATGGCGGAATGTCCGGGGCAGGCTTTGCGCGTGTGGGAGGCGCGCCCTCGCGGCGATGCGGGCCGCAGGCCTGCCGGAAACCGGGCGTCACCCGGCGGTCGGGCCTCTCACGCTGCAGTGTGAATAAAAATACAGATCATCACGAATTTATTGAGTTTGTCTCATGTGGCGCCGACTGTCGAGAATGACGGCCATCACCCACATGGAGACAGACAAATGGCATTGGCGCACACCCTCGGCTTCCCGCGCATCGGCCGCGACCGCGAGCTGAAGAAGGCCCTCGAAGCCTACTGGAAGGGCGAGCTGGACGAGGCCGGCCTGCGCGCGGTTGGCCGCCAGTTGCGCGCCGAGCACTGGCAGGTGCAGAAGGGCGCCGGCATCGAGCTGCTGCCGGTGGGCGACTTCGCCTGGTACGACCAGGTGCTCAACCACTCGTTGATGTTCGGTGTGGTGCCGGATCGCTTCCGCGACGGCGAAGGCCGCGTCACCCTCGACACCCTGTTCGCCATGGCCCGCGGCGTGAGTGGCGGCTGCTGCGGGGGGAGCGGGGCCCAGGCGCAAGAGATGACCAAGTGGTTCGACACCAACTACCACTACCTGGTCCCCGAGTTCAGCCGCGACCAGCAGTTCCAGCTGAGCTGGGAGCAGCTGTTCGAGGAGACCGCGGAGGCGCTGGCGCTGGGCCACCGGGTCAAGCCGGTGCTGATCGGTCCGCTGACCTACCTGTGGCTGGGCAAGGTGCGCGGAGATGAGTTCGACAAGCTGGAACTGCTCGAGCGCCTGCTGCCGGTGTACGGCGAGGTGCTCGGCCGCCTGGCGGCGCTCGGTGTCGAGTGGGTGCAGATCGACGAGCCGATCCTCGGCCTCGACCTGCCGCAGGAGTGGAAGACCGCCTTCGAGCGCGCCTACAACCTGCTGCAGCAGACGCTGCCGAAGAAGCTGCTGACCACCTACTTCGCCGGCCTGGAGGACAACCTCGGCCTGGCCGCCAATCTGCCGGTGGACGGCCTGCACATCGACCTGGTGCGCGCCCCCGAGCAGTACCCGACCATCCTCGACCGCCTGCCGGCGTACAAGGTGCTCTCCCTGGGCGTGGTCAACGGCCGCAACGTCTGGCGCTGCGACCTGGAACAGACCCTGGACGTGCTGCGCCATGCTCACGAGCGTCTCGGCGAACGCCTGTGGGTGGCGCCGAGCTGCTCGCTGCTGCACAGCCCGGTGGATCTCGGTCGTGAAGACCAGCTGGACGCCGAACTGCAGGGCTGGCTGGCCTTCGCCGTGCAGAAGTGCGCGGAGGTGGCGACGCTCGCCCGCGCCTTGAACGAGCCGGACGCGCCCGAGGTGCAGGCCGCGTTGGCGCAGAGCCGCGCCGTGCAGCAGGCGCGCGCGCAGTCGCCGCGCATCCACAATCCGGCGGTGGAGCAGCGCCTGGCCGCGGTGACACCGGCCGACAGCCGCCGCGCTTCGCCGTTCGCCGCGCGCATCGAGCAGCAGCGCGCCCGTCTCGACCTGCCGGCGTTTCCCACCACTACCATCGGCTCCTTCCCGCAGACCGGGGCGATCCGCCTGGCGCGCCAGGCGTACAAGCTGGGCAAGCTGAGCGAGAGTGACTATATCGAGGCCATGCAGGCCGAGATCCGCCATGCGGTGAGCGTGCAGGAGAAGCTGGGCCTGGACGTGCTGGTGCACGGCGAGGCCGAGCGCAACGACATGGTCGAGTACTTCGCCGAGCAGCTCGACGGCTACGCCTTCACCCGCTTCGGCTGGGTGCAGAGCTACGGCTCACGCTGCGTCAAGCCGGCGGTGATCGTCGGTGATCTGAGCCGCCCGCAGGCGATGACCGTGGCGTGGATCGCCTACGCGCAGAGCCTCACCGCCAAGCCCATGAAGGGCATGCTGACCGGCCCGGTGACCATGCTGATGTGGTCGTTCCCGCGCGAGGACGTCAGCCGCGAGGTGCAGGCGCGCCAGCTGGCGCTGGCGATCCGCGACGAGGTGCAGGACCTGGAAGCCGCCGGGATCGGCATCGTGCAGATCGACGAGGCGGCGTTCCGCGAGGGCTTGCCGCTGCGCCGCGCCGCCTGGCAACACTACCTGGACTGGGCGGTGGACGCTTTCCGCCTGTGTTCCAGCGGGGTGGCCGATGCCACGCAGATCCACACCCACATGTGCTACAGCGAGTTCAACGACGTGATCGAGGCGATCGCGGCGATGGACGCCGACGTCATCACCATCGAGACCTCGCGCTCGCAGATGGAGCTGCTGGAAGCCTTCGAGGCGTTCGAGTATCCCAACGAGATCGGCCCGGGTGTCTACGACATCCACTCGCCGCGGGTGCCGACGGTGGCGGAGATGGTCGCGCTGATCGAGAAAGCGGCGGAGCGTATCCCGGCCGAGCGGCTGTGGGTCAACCCCGACTGCGGCCTGAAGACCCGCGGCTGGGGAGAAACCTTCGCGGCGCTGGAGCACATGGTCGCCGCGGCGCGTCAGCTGCGTGAGAGGGTGAGGGTGGCGGCGTGATCTGCAGCTCGATCGTTCCCACGCTCCGGCGTGGGAGTGCCATGACGGGTGCTCCCGCGCCCTGGTCGGCTGTCCAGGGCAATCGCATGAACGCCGGACAGTCTGAGTGTCCGCATTCCTCGCAGGCATCCTGAGGGCGGTTGCACTCAGTTTTTGCGGTCGCCCCTGGCTTGTGGCTGATAATGTTCAGCCGCATGTGCTTGTCGAATGTCCGACATCAGCCCTTGACGCGCACCATCCAGCGCATCCCAGCGCTCGGCAACATGAAGCGGCGGGATCGTGACCAACTCGCGACGGTCGAAACCGACCAGTGCCGCATCGACCAGTTCACCCACTTCCATCACCTCGGGGAGGGTGTTGACGTCAATGCCGGCACGCTCCCAAATCTCGGTGCGGGTCGATGCCGGCAGCACTGCTTGCACGTAAACCCCCTTGGGTGACAGCTCCAAGTTCAGACCCTGTGACAAAAATAGAACGAAGGCTTTGGTGGCTCCGTAGATCGACATACCGAACTCGGGCGCGAAACCCACCACCGAGCCAATGTTGACGATCGCGCCAGTACCGGACTGTGCGAAGCGCGGAGCGATCGCCGCAGCGAGCCGCGTCAGCGCTGTGGTGTTGAGTGTGATCAGGCGTTCGATGGTCTCAGCGGATTGCTCCAGGAAGCCCCCCGATTGAGGCGTGCCCGCGTTGTTGATCAAGACGCCGATACGGGCGTCATCGCGCAGTCGAGTTTCCAGCGCGGACAGGTCGGCGGGGCTTGTCAGGTCGGCCTGCAGCACTTCAACGGCCACATCGCTTGCCTCGCGCAAGCGCGCGGCCAGGTTATCCAGGCGCGACTTGTCGCGCGCTACAAGGACGAGGTCGTGGCCCCGGCGGGCGAAGCGCTCGGCGTAGGTGGCGCCGATGCCGCTGGAGGCACCGGTGATGAAGACAGTCGGAAGCGTGGTCATGGATTTTTCCTTTGTATCAGTCGTTCTGGTGGGGGGGGCAAACACGGTTGCCATCACATCTTGACCACGACCTTGCCCTTGGATCGTCCCTGGGCAAGGTACTCAAGCGCATCCTTTGCTTCCTCGAACGGAAACACCTTGTCGATCACTGGCTTGATGCGCTGGGCTTCGAGAAGTTTGCCGATTTCGGCGAGTTGAGCGCCATCGGGATGGACGAAGAGAAATGAGTAGGTGACTTCCCGCTTTCTGGCGAGCCGCATGACCTTGCGGCTCATCAGGCCGAATACGAACGTCAGGAACAAGTTCAGCCGTCGAGCGCGAGCGAACGCTGCGTCCAGCGGCCCGACGAGGGAGACGATCTTGCTTCCCGGCTTGAGGATGCCGATGGATTTTTCAATCGCGTCACCCCTGACGGTACCAAGCACAGCATCGTAGCCGCTCAGCACGTTCTCGAATGCTTGCTTCTTGTAGTCGACTACCTCGTCTGCACCCAGACTACGCACCAGTTCGACGTTGCCCGTGCTGGTGGTCGTTCCCACCTTGGCGCCAAGGTGCTTTGCCAGCTGGATGGCAAACGTGCCAATACCGCCGGACCCCGCAGGGATGAACACCTTCTGGCCGGCCCGAAGATTGGCGCGCTCCTTCAACGCTTGCCACGAGGTGAGTCCGACCATCGGGATCGAGGCCGCCTGCACGAAGTCCAGATTGGCCGGCTTCAGCGCGGCAGCGTTCTCCGGTACCACCGCGAGTTCGGCAATCGACCCCGTACCAAGGCCGAAGATGCTGGCGAAGACGGCATCACCTACCTTGAAGCGAGTCACGTCGCTGCCGACCTCCGTCACCACACCGGCCAGATCGCTGCCCAGCGTGGCCGGCAGTTGGAAATGCAGGACCGGTTTGAAGGTCCCGGTCGGAATCATGTTGTCGATCGGGTTCAGGCCGGCAGCGTGGACCTTTACCAGCAACTCGTTGGGCTTCAGCGTCGGGCGGGGAACATTGGCGAGCCCGATCTCGGGCGACTTGCCATAACGTTTGAAGATGAGTGCTTTCATGATTTGATTTTTCATCTCTTGGTCTTTCGTTTTCATCTGGTCGGTTCAGTCAGCGAGGAAGTCCAGAACCTCGGACACAAAGTCCTGGTGGTGCTGGAAAACGCCGCCGTGCCCGGAGTCCGGGTAGATCGTCAGCTGGGCATGACGAGCCTGGAGCGAGATGGCCTCGTCGCAGTCCTTGGTGCGTTCCTTCAACCCGGCGAAGTAGTCTTTCGCAACGCGCTTGCCTTGCGGCGTGCGGGTGGATTGCCTGTTGTCGAGGTGTTACTATCAAATTGAAACTAACGGTACTATCGATTTGAGAGTGAGTCACTATCAAAAACGTATGAACGGCGAAAATAATTGCAATGAGCCCTGCCCGATCGCGCGCAGCCTGGCTTTCGCTGGTGACGCGTGGAGCCTGCTGATCCTGCGGGACGCCCATGCCGGCCTCACGCGCTTCGACCAATTCCGGAAAAGCCTGGGCATCGCACCGACGATGCTGACCCGGCGGCTGGCGACGTTGACTGAGGAGGGATTGCTGGAGAAAAGGCGCTACTCGGAGCATCCGCCGCGAGAGGAGTATCTTCTGACCGCTGCCGGTCGCGATTTTCTGCCGGTGCTCTTCATGATTGGCGAGTGGGGACGCCAATACCGGGGGGGCGGCAAGCTGGTTCGTTTCTTCGACGCTGAAACAGGAACAGAAATCAAGGCGGTGGCAGTGGATGAAGTGACCGGGGCAAGGATCGGGACTCGTCCGATACGTATAGTCACGCCAGAGGAAAGCTGACAGGAGACTTGATCGACCGGATGGCTGCCCTACGTATCAGACGGTGGTGGACGCAGCCCTTTGAGCACCAAACTTCACCACAGTCAGCCTTTGTCGGCCACGATCACCTCAGTTGCGGGGAGCTGCTCGATCAGCTCAGGTGCCGCGGCTCAGATCATTGATCTGCCCACCAGCGATTTCGAACCCCACCGACAAATCATGCGCATCCATCGACAGACCCTAGGCTTTGCGCGGGGGGTCACGACAGCACCGGCCCGGCCTGCTCGCGCTCGCGGATGCCCTGCTCGATGGTGGCGGCGAAGCGCTGCAGCGCCGGCAGGTAGCGCTGGGCGGCCTGCTCGATGGTCATCGCCTTGAGCACGTAGACCAGGTTGACGCAGCCGTACACGCGCTGTTCGCCGCGGATCGGCACGGCGATGGAGGCGATGCGTTCCTCGGTGTTCCAGCTGCCGTAGTTCTCGCCGTAGCCGCGGTGGCGGGTGCGGCGCAGCAGGTTGTCCAGCGCCACCGGGTTGCGCGCCAGGCGACTCTCCTCGTCGTCGCGCTTGGCCAGCAGCTCGACGATCCGTTCGCGCTCGGCGTCCGGGCAGAACGCCAGGTAGGCCAGGCCGGTGGCGGTGATCAGCATTGGCAGGCGGCGGCCGACCATCGAGCGGTGGAACGACAGGCGGCTAAAGCGGTGGGTGGTCTCGCGCACCACCATGGCGTCCACGTCCAGGGTGCACAGGTCGGTCGGCCAGTGCACCTCCTGCAGCAGCTCGGCCAGCAGCGGTGCGCCGAGTTCGGAAATCCACTGCTCGTCGCGGAAGCCCTCGCTCAGTTCGCGCACCTTGAGGTTGAGGCGAAAGCTGTCGTCCGACTCGCTGCGCCGCACGTAGCCCTCGTCCTGCAGGGTTTCCAGCAGGCGGCGCACCGTGGTGCGGTGCAGCCCGGTCAGCTCGGCCAGCTGCGCCGGACTGGCGCCGCCGTCCACGCGGTTGAGGGCGTTGAGGATCTGCAGGCCACGGGTCAGGCCGCGCACGGTCTTGTATTCGGTCTCGCGCGTGCTGCTCATCTTGCGGTTACCAAGGGAAGGTCCGGTTTCCCAATATTCAAACACGCCGGCCGCTTGCCGGCCCAGAGCCGAGGCGCGTCGCGCGGCCGGTTTTCCACAGGCAAAAAAGGGTCTTTGCGCCGGCGGCAGACGCCGCGCTGGGGCTGCACACCTCCAAAACGCCCCGCGCTTCATGAAAAATCTTTTTAAAACAATGGCGTGCACATAGTGCACGGAAGGGCAGATAGTTTTTTTCCTTCCCGAGTCACGCCCCTAGAATGGCCAGCGTACGTTCTGAACAAAAAACAACCAGGGAATAGACCGGCCTGAGGACGAATGGATGGCGGGCTCGCATGCGCGGTGCTACCGGTAGTCCACGGCAAATTTCCTGACACGTTGCGCTTTGGTCGGCGGAGGCGGGTGGTCTCCAACGATCACGGAGGTTTCATGACTGTAAAACTCAAATGCCTGTCGCATACCCCCTTGCGTGGCTTGAATGACCCGGGCGCCGCTGTCGTCGCCGAAGTCGATGCGGCGCTGGCCAAGGCCCGTGCCGAGGTCGAGGCCTTCGATCCCGAGCTGATCGTGATCTTCGCGCCGGACCATTACAACGGCCTGTTCTACGACCTGATGCCTCCGTTCGTGATCGCCACCGCCGCCGACTCGGTGGGCGACTACCTGACCCAGCCCGGCCCGCTGTCGGTGGACCGGAGTCTGGCCCTGGAGCTGACTCGCCACGTGCTCGACAGCGACGTCGATATCGCCCTGTCGCACCGCCTGCAGGTTGACCACGGCTGCACCCAGACCCTGGAAGAGCTGACCGGCAGCATCGACCGCTACCCGGTGATCCCGATCATCATCAACTCGGTGGCCCCGCCGTTCGCCCCCTATCGCCGGGTGCGCAAGCTGGGCGAGGCGGTCGGTCGCTTCATCGCCAAGCTCGACAAGCGCGTGCTGATCCTCGGTACCGGCGGTCTGTCCCACGAGCCGCCCGTGCCGCTGCTGGCCGATGCTCCCGAGGCCATCGCCGAGTTCCTGATCGCCGGACGCAACCCGACTCCGGAAGCCCGTGCCGCCCGCCAGGCGCGCACCATCGCCGCCGGCAAGATCTACGGCACCTCGGAGTCGCTGCAGACCCCGCTCAACGCCGACTGGGACCTGGCCTTCATCGACCTGCTGGTGCAGGGCCGCCTCGACGAGATCGACGAGTTCAAGATCGACGAGATCTCCAAGGCCGCCGGCCGCTCGGCCCATGAAGTGCGCACCTGGGTCGCCGCCTTCGCGGCGCTGGCTGCCACCGGCGCCTACACCGCCCGCCAGGACTACTACCGGGCGATCAACGAATGGATTGCCGGCTATGGCGTGGTAAGCGCCGAGCAGAACTGAGCCCCTGCGCGGGTTGCAGCCGTCCACCACAAGAATGCGTCACCCGCCGCGTGTGCAGCGGAGAGAGAGGACTAGAAACATGAGCAACATCGACACCCAGATCCCCAGCGAAGCCGAAATCGTCGCCCGTGCCGAGGCGATGATCCCCTGGCTGCGCGAGAAGGCCGAGTCCTGCGAGAAGGCGCGCATGGTTTCCCGCGAGACCATCCAGGCCTTCCAGGAAGCCGGCTTCTTCAAAATCCTGCAGCCCAAGCGCTGGGGCGGCTACGAGATGCACCCCAACGTGCTCAACAAGGTGCTGATGGAACTGGCCCGCGGCTGCCCGTCCAGCGCCTGGAACGTGATGGTGCTCGGTGTGCATCCCTTCGAGATCGGCCTGCTCGACCCGCGCTGCGGCGACGAGCTGTGGGGCGAGGACAACACCCGTCTGGTGTCCTCTTCCTACGCGCCCTTCGGCACCGTCACCCGCGTTGACGGCGGCTACCAGCTCAACGGCGAGTGGCTGACCTCCAGCGGTTGCGACCACGCCGCCGGCGGCGCCTTCCTCGGCGGCCGCGTGGTCAACGATGCCGGTCAGATGGAGTTCCGCTCGTTCTGGGTGCAGGCCAGCGACTTCGAGATCGTTGACGACTGGCATGTGGTCGGCCTGGCCGGCACCGGCAGCAAGAAGCTGATCATCAAGGAAGTGTTCGTACCGACCTATCGCAGCCACGTGATCGGCGACTACGACGAGCACTCTCACGGCCACGTCAACAACCTGTTCAAGATGCCGTTCTTCTACGTGTTCTACGCCGCGGTGTCCTCGGTGATCATCGGCATGGCGCGTGGCATGGTCGACCTCTATGTTGACCACATGAAGCCGCGTCAGAACCTCAACCAGGCCGTCGGTGCCGCGGTCAACGACCCGTTCATCAAGAGCCGCCTGGGCGAGGCCTACGCCAAGATCCTCGGCGCCACCACCCGCGTGCTGCACAACACCGAGGAAGCCTGGAGCTATGCTTCCCAGGGCCAGCTGGTGCCGCTGGAGGTGCGCGTGCGCCACTTCGCCACCAACCAGTTCACCGGCGGCGAGTGCTTCGATGCGGCGCACATGATCTTCAAGAAGACCGCCACCCGTGGCGTGTGGCTGAGCAGCCCGATGCAGCGCCAGATGCGCGACATCCTGGTCGGTGCCAACCACATCACCCAGAACCAGGACAACATCGGCGACCTGCTCGGCGGCCAGCTGCTTGGCAACCCGATGCCGGCGGCTAACCCGTTCGGCGTCAAGGCCTGAGTCGCCATCGATGGGCGGACCATGTAGTCCGCCCGCACCTGCCTGCTGCGTGAGAGATAAAGCCGTGAGCAAAGAGATCAACCAGCTGCTGGACTGGATTCCCAACGCCGACCTGGCCGCCCTGCCGGTGGTGAGCGCCGACGACCACCGCGTCGGCATGCGCAACCTGGCCGCCGCCGTCACCATCATCACTGCGCGCGACGGCGATACCCATCTCGGCCTGACCGCCACCGCGGTGTGCTCGGTGACCGCCGAGCCGCCGCGCCTGGTGGTGTTCGTCAACAAGAAGGTCGCCGCCAGCGAGGCCATCCTCAAGAGCGGCGCCCTGTGCGTCAACGTGCTGTCCGGCGACCAGGAGCATGAAGCCAAGGTGTTCGCCGGCATGGTCGAGGGCGTGCATGGCGAGGCGCGCTTCCAGCATGGCCAGTGGCATGACCTGGCCAGCGGTGTGCCGGTGCTCGACGGCGCCGTGGCCAATTTCGATTGCCGCGTGGTCAAGGTCTTCGATGAAAGCACCCACCACGCCTTCCTCTGCGAGGTCCTGGCCACCCGTGGCCAGCCGGGCGGCGAGCCGCTCCTGTACCTGAACGGCGCCTTCCGCCGCCTCGCCCCCCAAGCCTGATTTCGAGGAACACGTTGATGACCAGTATCACCCTGAGCGAAGCCTCCACCAGCAAGTTCGTCCGCATCCAGGACGGCGAGCTCGACCTCAACATCCACTACAACGACTGCGGGGAAGGTGCGGAAACCGTGGTCATGCTGCACGGCTCCGGTCCCGGCGCCAGCGGCTGGGCCAACTTCAACCGCAACATCGAGCCGCTGGTAGCCGCCGGCTTCCGGGTGATCCTCATGGACTGCCCGGGCTGGAGCAAGAGCGACAGCATCGTCTGCACCGGCTCGCGTTCCGACCTCAACGCCCGCGTGCTCAAGGGCCTGGTCGACGCGCTGGAGCTGGATCGCGTGCACATCCTCGGCAACTCCATGGGTGGCCACAGCGCCGTCGCCTTCGCCCTGGCCAACCCCGAGCGCGTCGGCAAGCTGGTGCTGATGGGCGGTGGCACCGGCGGCATGAGCCCCTTCGTGCCGATGCCGAGCGAAGGCATCAAGCTGCTGCAGGGCCTGTACCGCGAGCCGACCATCGAAAACTTGAAGAAGATGATGAACATCTTCGTCTACGACACCAGCGACCTCACCGAGGAGCTGTTCCAGGCTCGTCTCGATAACATGCTCAACCGTCGCGATCACCTGGAGAACTTCGTCAAGAGCCTGGCGGCCAACCCCAAGCAGTTCCCCGACTTCAGCCCGCGTCTCGCCGAGATCAAGGCGCAGACCCTGGTCATCTGGGGCAGCAACGACCGCTTCGTGCCGATGGACACCGGCCTGCGCCTGCTCGCCGGCCTGCCCAACGCCGAGCTGCACGTATTCAACCGTTGCGGCCACTGGGCGCAGTGGGAGCACGCCGACAAGTTCAACCGCATGGTGCTGGACTTCCTGAGCCACTGATCCGCTTGCGGCCGGCGCCTCGCTGCCGGCTCCGTTTATCGGTCTACCCGGCCTCTGGCCGAAGCCGGGTCTCCTGCCTGTACCACCCGTCCGCCGGCACACCGGAGCGCGGGCCAGTACAGGCTTTTTATTGTTAAAAATCCTTTAAAAACAATAGCGTGCACTAAGTGCACGCTTGGCTTGTTTTTCATTGTCGGGGTTTTCCGGCCGTTCCTATACTCGCGGCGACAACAAAGGCCCCACGGCAGGTGCGGCCAAGCCTGCGGGCTTCGCCCCGTCGCTCCCTGCCCGGCCACCGACAGCCACCGGTCCACGATCCGCTCACGGTTCGACGGCGGCACCCGAATTGCGCGCACCCGAGGTAAGCCATGAGCGTGACCCAACAGACCCTGGAACAACTGGCCGCCGCCCTGCGCGGCGCCGAGGCGAGCGGGGTGGCCGTCGAGCCGCTGCGCGAGCTGATCGGCGTGGATAACGGCGCGGCGGCCTACGCCATCCAGCGCCTCAACATCGCCCACGGCGTCGCCAACGGCCGCCGCGTGGTCGGCCGCAAGATCGGCCTGACCAACCCCAAGGTGCAGGCCCAGCTCGGCGTCGACCAGCCGGACTTCGGCACCCTGTTCGCCGACATGGGCTACGGCGACAACGAGGTGGTGCCGTTCAACCGCGTGCTGCAGCCGAAGATCGAGGCCGAGATCGCCCTGATCCTCGAGCGCGACCTGCCGCGCGCCGACACCACCTTCGCCGAACTGGTAGCGGCCACCGGCTGGGTGCTGCCGGCGCTGGAAATCGTCGGTTCGCGCGTGCAGGCCTGGAACATCCGCTTCGTCGACACCGTGGCCGACAACGCCTCCAGCGGCTGCTACGTGCTCGGCGGTCCGGCGCGGCGCATCGCCGATGTCGACCTGCGTCTGGCCGCCATGCGCATGACCCGCAATGGCGAGGAGGTCTCCAGCGGCAGCGGCGCCGAGTGCCTCGGCCATCCGCTGAATGCCGCCGTGTGGCTGGCGCGCACCATGGCCAGTCTGGGCGAGCCGCTCAAGGCCGGCGACGTCATCCTCACCGGCGCCCTCGGGCCGATGGTGGGCGTGGCCGCGGGCGACCGCTTCGAGGCCGAAATCGAAGGCATCGGCCAGGTCGGCGTCAGTTTCAGCGCCGAGTGATTTCCTCGCCCCACCTGGGTGCAGTAGAGAGAACCAGAATGAAAAAACTCAAAGTCGCCATCGTCGGCTCCGGCAACATCGGCACCGACCTGATGATCAAGATCCTGCGTAACGGCAAGAACCTGGAAATGGGCGCCATGGTCGGCATCGACCCGGCCTCCGACGGTCTGGCCCGCGCCGCGCGCATGGGCGTGGCCACCACCCACGAGGGCGTCGAAGGCCTGACCCGCATGGACGTGTTCAAGGACATCGACTTCGTCTTCGACGCCACCAGCGCCGGCGCGCACGTCAAGAACGACGCCTTCCTGCGCTCGCTCAAGCCAAACATCCGCCTGATCGACCTGACCCCGGCGGCCATCGGCCCGTACTGCGTACCGGTGGTCAACCTGGAAGAGCACCTGGATGCGCTGAACGTCAACATGGTCACCTGCGGCGGCCAGGCCACCATCCCGATGGTCGCCGCGGTATCGCGCGTGGCCAAGGTGCACTACGCCGAGATTGTCGCCTCGATCGCTTCCAAGTCGGCAGGACCGGGCACCCGTGCCAACATCGACGAGTTCACCGAAACCACCACCCAAGCCATCGAAGTGATCGGTGGCGCCGCCAAGGGCAAGGCGATCATCGTCATGAACCCGGCCGAGCCGCCGCTGATCATGCGCGACACCGTGTTCGTGCTGTCCGAGCTGGTCGACCAGGCCAAGGTCGAAGCCTCGGTCGAGGAAATGGCTGCCGCCGTGCAGGCCTACGTGCCGGGCTACCGCCTCAAGCAGAAGGTGCAGTTCGACGTGATCCCGGAGGACGCGCCGCTGACCATCCCCGGCCACGGCCAGTTCTCCGGCCTCAAGACTTCCGTGTTCCTCGAAGTCGAAGGCGCCGCCCACTACCTGCCGGCCTACGCCGGCAACCTCGACATCATGACCTCCGCCGCGCTGGCTACCGCCGAGCGCATGGCGCTGTCCATCATCAACGCCTGAGGAGACCCGCCATGACCTTCGACCCGAGCAAGAAGCTGTACATCTCCGACGTGACCCTGCGCGACGGCAGCCATGCCGTGCGCCACCAGTACTCGATCCAGAACGTGCAGGACATCGCCCGCGCCCTGGACGAGGCCAAGGTCGACGCCATCGAAGTCACCCACGGCGACGGCCTGCAGGGCTCCAGCTTCAACTACGGCTTTGGCGCGCACACCGACCTGGAGTGGATCGAGGCCGCCGCCGACGTGATCAAGCACGCGCGGATCACCGTGCTGCTGCTGCCCGGCATCGGCACCGTCCACGACCTCAAGGCTGCCTACGACGCCGGCGCCCGTTCGGTGCGCATCGCCACCCACTGCACCGAAGCGGACGTGTCGAAGCAGCACATCGAGTACGCGCGCAGCCTGGGCATGGACACCGTCGGCTTCCTGATGATGAGCCACATGATCCCCGCCGAGCAGCTCGCCGCCCAAGGCAAGCTGATGGAAAGCTACGGCGCGCAGTGCATCTACATGGCCGACTCGGGCGGCGCGATGAACATGCAGGACATCCGCGACCGCATGCGCGCGTTCAAGGCCGTGCTCGATCCACAGACCCAGACCGGCATGCACGCCCACCACAACCTCAGCCTCGGCGTGGCCAACTCGATCACCGCGGTGGAAGAGGGCTGCGACCGTATCGACGCCTCGCTGGCCGGCATGGGCGCCGGCGCCGGCAACGCGCCGCTGGAGGTATTCATCGCCGCCGCCGAGCGCATGGGCTGGAACCACGGCACCGACCTGTACCGGCTGATGGACGCCGCCGACGACCTGGTGCGTCCGCTGCAGGACCGTCCGGTGCGCGTCGACCGCGAGACCCTCGGCCTGGGCTACGCCGGCGTCTACTCGAGCTTCCTGCGCCACGCCGAAGTGGCCGCCGAGAAGTACGGTCTGAAGACCCTGGACATCCTCGTCGAACTGGGCAAGCGCCGCATGGTCGGCGGCCAGGAAGACATGATCGTCGACGTCGCCCTGGATCTGCTCAAGCGCTGAGTCTGCGGAAAAGAACCATCTCGGCTGCCGCAAGGCAGCCGGTTGTCGTCGTCCCCCCAAATGAGAGGCACAACAATAATGACGACCTACACTGCGCAACACACCGAGGTCACTGCCGTGAATCAAGACAGTCGCCGTACCTGGCTGACCATCGCCCTGTGCTTTGCTGTCGCCGTGCTGGAAGGCATCGACTTCCAGGCGCCGGGCATCGCCGCGCGCGGCATGGCCGCCGCCTTCGAGCTGGACAAGCTACAGATGGGCTGGGTATTCAGCGCCGGCATTCTCGGCCTGCTGCCCGGCGCGCTGGTCGGTGGCTGGATGGCCGACCGCATCGGCCGTAAGCGGGTGTTGATCGCTTCGGTGGCGCTGTTCGGCATCTTCTCCATCGCCACCGCCCATGCCTGGGAGCTGTACAGTCTGATGGGCGCGCGTCTGTTGACCGGCGTTGGCCTCGGTGCGGCGCTACCCAACCTGATTGCCCTGTGCTCGGAGGCTGCCGGCGAGCGCCTGCGCGGTACTGCGGTGAGTCTGATGTACTGCGGCGTGCCGCTGGGCGCGGCCTCGGCGGCGATGATCGGCATCGTCGGCTTCTTCGACGACTGGACCGTGCCGTTCTATGTCGGCGGCGTATTGCCGCTGCTGGTGTTGCCGCTGCTGGTACTGTGGCTGCCAGAATCCGCCGCCTTCCGTGCCAAACAAGCGTCGTCCTCCCAGCAGGTACGTGTGCCGGTGGTTCAGGGACTGTTCCACAACGGCGCGGCGCTGCCGACCGTGCTGCTGTGGGTGGCCTACTTCTTCACCCTGATGGTGGTGTACATGCTGATCAGCTGGCTGCCGAGCCTGCTGGTCGGCCAGGGTTTCAGCGGCGTGCAGGCCAGTTGGGTGATCTTCTCCCTGCAGATCGGCGCCACGCTCGGCACCCTGATGCTCGGCGTGCTGATGAACACCCTGCGTCCGCTGGCGATCGCCGGGCTGATCTATATCGGCCTGCTCGCCGCGCTGGCTGCCCTCGGCATCGCCGAGAGCTTCGCCAGCATGCTGGTGGCCGGATTCGCCGCCGGGGTGTTCGCCACCGGCGGGCAGGGCGTGCTCTATGCCTTGGCACCTCTGTTCTACCGCACCGAAGTGCGCGCCACCGGCGTCGGCAGCGCGGTAGCGGTTGGGCGGCTGGGCGCCATGAGCGGCCCGCTGGTAGCCGGCAAGATGCTGGCGCTGGGCACCGGCACCGCCGGGGTGATGATTGCCTCGGCTCCGGGCCTGGTGGTCGCCGGCATCGCGGTGTTCTACCTGTTCGTGCGTTCGCGCAAGAACCCGTTGGCGAACTGATCGTCGGCCCAGCGGCGGTACCCGGTCAGGGACCGTCGCGGGCAGGCAAGTTAGCGCTGCAGCGGTCGGGGCGAGGTGCCTTCGTCCCCGGCCTGCGGCAGCAGGGCACGCGGCGCCAGCCGTTCGTGCACGACAACCGGGGCAGCCTCGCTGCCGCCGGTTTTCTGCGTTTGCAGGTAGCGCGCCAGTTTCTGCTGCTGCATCGGGCCGAGCAGCAGGCCGAGTTTGCTGCGCCGCCAGAGGATGTCCTCCAAGGTGACGGCCCACTCCTCCTCGCACAGATAGTCCACCTCGCGGGCGTACAGGCCGGCGCCGAAGTTCTCGCCCAGATCCATCAGGCAGTGCACGTCCTCCAGCAGTTGCCAGGCGCGGGTGCCATAGCTGTTTGCCCAGCGCCGCGCCAGGTCGCTGGCCAGCCAGCCGTGGGCATCGCACAGCGCCTCGGCCAGGGTGCTCACTGAGTCCAACTCCTCGGCGCCGGGTAGCTTGCTGCTCGCCGTCCAGGTCGGTCCCATCGGCGGCAGGAACGGCGCCAGTTGCTCCAAAACCGCCTCGGCCAGCTTGCGGTAGGTGGTCAGCTTGCCGCCGAACACCGACAGCAGCGGCGTGCCGTCGTGCTCGCTGCTCAGCTTCAGGTGGTAGTCGCGGGTGACCGCCGAGGGGTTGTCCTCGGCATCGTCGTACAGCGGGCGCACGCCGGAGAAGTGGCTGACGATGTCGCGGCGCTCGATCTGCTTGCGGAAGTGGGCGTTGGTCACCTCTAGCAGATAGTCGATCTCCTCGTCGCTAATGCGCACGTCGGCCGGATCGCCCTGGTACTCGCGGTCGGTGGTGCCGATCAGGCTGAAGCGCTGCAGATAGGGAATGACGAAGACGATGCGGCCATCGCGGTTCTGCAGGATGTAGGCCTGCTCGCCGTCGTGCAGGCGCGGCACCACGATGTGGCTGCCCTGCACCAGGCGCAGTTGCTGCTTGCCCGGCTGGTGCAGGGTGTCGCGCAGGACCTGCGCGACCCAGGGCCCGGCAGCGTTGACCAGCGCCCTGGCGCGCAGGGAAAAGCGGCTGCCATCCGCGCGCTCCAGTTGCAGGTGCCACAGGCCCTTGCTGCGTCGCGCGCCGATGCAGCGGGTGCGGGTGTGGATGTGCGCGCCGTGCTCGCGGGCGCTCATGGCGTTGAGCACCACCAGGCGTGCGTCGTCGACCCAGCAGTCGGAGTATTCGAAGCCTTCGCTGATCTCGGCCTTGAGCGGGCAGCCGGCGCCGAAGGTCAGGTGGCGCGAGCCGGGCAGGCTGTGGCGGGCGCCCAGGTGGTCGTAGAGGAACAGGCCGGCGCGGATCATCCACGCCGGGCGCAGGTGTGGGCGGTGCGGCAGGATGAAGCGCATCGGCCGCACCAGGTGCGGCGCCATGCCGAGCAGTATCTCGCGTTCGCCGAGGGCCTCGCGCACCAGGCGGAACTCGTGGTGCTCCAGATAGCGCAGGCCGCCGTGGATCAGCTTGCTGCTCGCCGAGGAGGTGTGCGCGGCGAGGTCATGCTGCTCGCAGAGAAATACCGACAGGCCGCGTCCGGCGGCGTCGGCGGCAATGCCGCAACCGTTGATGCCGCCGCCGATCACCGCCAGGTCGTAGACCTCGGCCAGCGGGGCGGTGCCGTACAGGGATGCTGTCATGATGGCTGCGCCTTTTCTTGTGTGTCTGGAGTCCATTGCCCGTTCTCTGGGCCTGACTGCCCGACTGTTGGCTTTTGCGTTACCTTTGACTTCATTCTCGACCCTTTTCATGAAGCCAGCATAACCCCTGCCATAGATCTGTTGAAGAAAGTTCGCGCACCTCACATGGTTCACAGTTACAGCCACGATCCCAAGGCGCCGTCCTACGGTCTGGAGGCGGCGGAGAAGCTCGGCCTCGCGCCGGAGCGGGTGTTCAAGACCCTGCTCGCCGCCAGCGAGAAGGGCGAGCTGCTGGTCGCGGTGGTGCCGGTGGCCGGCAGCCTCGACCTCAAGGCGCTGGCCCAGGCCGCGGGCGTGAAGAAGGCCGAGATGGCCGACCCGGCGGCGGCGCAGCGCGCCACCGGCTACCTGCTCGGCGGCATCAGCCCGCTGGGCCAGAAGAAACGCCTGCGCACCTTCATCGACGAATCGGCGCGGGCGTTCCCGACCGTTTTCGTCAGTGCCGGTCGTCGTGGCCTGGAGGTGGAGCTGGCCGCCGAGGTGCTGGCGCAGCACACCCAGGCCGGCTTTGCGCCCATCGGCCGCGGCTGACAACTAGCCGCACAGGCACTGGCGCGGGATTTATCTGCGATGCTGTAAGGACACATCGTGAATGCAGGTGCCCCGGCTGGTTGTGCGGACCGTGGGGCCTGCCGCCACACGGAGGTTCCGCCATGCCCGCCCATCTGCTCGCCATCGACCAAGGCACCACCAGCAGCCGCGCCATCGTCTTCGATGCCGCCGGCCGGGTGTTGGCCCAGGCCCAGCAGGAGTTCCGCCAGCACTTCCCCCGCGACGGTTGGGTCGAGCACGACGGCGAGGAGATCTGGCAGGGCGTGCTGCAGGTGTGCCGGGCGGCGCTGAGCCAGGCCGGCCTGGAGGCCCGGCAGATCGCCGCCATCGGCATCACCAACCAGCGCGAGACCACCCTGGTATGGGAGGCGGCCAGCGGCGCGCTGATCCATCCGGCCATCGTCTGGCAGGACCGGCGCACCGCCGCCGCGTGCGCCGCGCTCAAGTCCGCCGGCCATGAGCCACGGGTAGCGGCGAAGACCGGCCTGCTACTCGATCCGTACTTCTCCGCCACCAAGCTGCGTTGGCTCCTCGATCAGGTGCCCGGCGCCCGCGAGCGCGCCGAGCGTGGCGAGTTGCGCTTCGGCACCGTGGACAGCTTCCTGCTCTGGCGCCTCACCGGCGGCCGGGTGCACCGCACCGACGCCAGCAACGCCGCGCGCACCCTGCTGTTCGACATCCACACCCAGCGCTGGGACGACGAGCTGCTGGCGCTGTTCGACATTCCGCCGAGCCTGCTGCCGGAGGTGCTCGATTGCGCCGCCGAGTTCGGCAGCACCGATCCGGCCCTGTTCGGCGCGCCCATCCCGATCCGCGGCATGGCCGGCGACCAGCAGGCCGCGCTGTTCGGCCAGGCCTGCTTCGCCCCGGGCATGCTCAAGAGCACCTACGGCACCGGCTGCTTCATGATCCGCAACACCGGAGCCACGCCGCTGGTCTCGCACCATCGCCTGCTGACCACGGTGGGCTACCGCCTGCAGGGCGAGACCACTTATGCCCTCGAGGGGAGCATCTTCGTCGCCGGTGCGGCGCTGCAGTGGCTGCGCGACGGCATCCGTCTGATCGCGCACGCCAGCGACAGCGAGGCGCTGGCCGAGCAGACCGATGCGGCCAGCGGCGTGTACCTGGTGCCGGCCTTCACCGGTCTCGGCGCGCCCTACTGGGACCCGCAGGCGCGCGGGGCGATCCTCGGCCTCACCCGCGACACCGGGATCAAGGAGATCGTCACCGCCGGGCTGCAGGCGGTGTGCTACCAGAGCCGCGACCTGCTCGAGGCCATGCGCCTGGACGGCGCCGGCGCGCTGACCGCGCTGCGTGTGGATGGCGGCATGGTGGCCAACAACTGGCTGATGCAGTTCCTTGCCGACATCCTCGGCGTAGCGGTGGAGCGACCGCAGGTTATCGAGACCACCGCCCTCGGCGTGGCCAGTCTGGCCGGCCTGCAAAGCGGGGTGTACCAGGACCTCGACGAGCTGGCGACGCGCTGGCAGGCGAGCCAGCGCTACCTTCCGGGCATGGCCGAGGTGCGCCGCCAGGCGCTGTATGCCGGCTGGCAGGATGCCGTGCGCCGGGTGCGCAGCGGCGACGTGGGGTGAGCGCGTCGCCGCTGCCGGGGATTACGACTCGCGCTGCATCTGCGCGGTATAGGCGACCGTCAGCTCCTGCATCTGCGTCAGCAGGCTTTCGGTGGTGATGGCGATCACCGTCGGTACGTAGCGGCCTTCCGCGGACAGCTCGAAGCCGACCCGCGAGTACTGCCACTGGGCGTCGGCCTTGCTCAGCGCCGCGCTGATCTCGCGGGTGTTCTGCTTGGCGTTCTGCAGCTCGCCCAGCGCCTGGCCGAACTCGTTCACCGCCTGCTTGAACTGCTCGTCCAGGCTGTTGACCGGCAGGTGCCAGCTGCGCGCCAGGTACAGCTTGGCGATGCGCTGGCTGAGCATGCGCTGGCGACCGCTACGGTTGACCAGCCAGGCGCTGCTGCTGCCGGTGTGACGCTCGATCAGCTGCACCACCTTCTCGCACTGCGCCAGCAGCTCGTCGCTCAGCCCCAGCAGCTCGACGGCGCGCTGCTTGTCCGGGCTGCTCAGGGCCAGCTCGCGATAGCGCTGCCACAGGCCGCCGGCCTTGCCCAGTTCGCTGCGGATGGTGTCGTTGGGCGCGTATTCGACCAGCGCCAGGTGGTTCTTCTCGAAGGTGGCCATGCTCTGGTCGAGTTGGACGTTGGCCTCGTCGGCGCGCACCTCGGTGCCGATCATCAGGTAGCTCTTGGCGATGCGCTGGCTGAGCATGCGCTGCATGCCGGACAGGTTGACCGCTTCGGCGTTGCCGATGGCGGCCTGGGTCACCGGGCTGCACAGGCCGAGTACGAGTAGCAGGGGGAGGGCAAGGCGTTTGATCATGATGGTTTTCCTTTGGTGGAACGTGGCGGCGGAGACCGCCGCCCACAAGGTGACGGGCTCCTCCGGAGCCCGCTGGATCAGTAGCTGTACTGCAGTTGCACCCAGAACTTGTCGGTATCGACGGCGAACTCGTCGGCAGCGTAGCGGGCGTACTTGACCAGGCCGGTTAGTCCCTTGATCCCGGGGATCGCGCGGCCATAGGAGAGGTCGAGTTCCTCGCCGTACTGGCTGGAGCCTTCCTCGGCGCGGAAATCGTGGTACCAAGCCTGCAGGGTGCCGCCGAGCAGCGCGGTGCTGGCGCCGAGGTAGGCATCCTTGATGCCGTCGGCCGGGGTGGTGAGGAACACGTCGGCCCAGCCCTGGAAGGCGTGCTTGGTCGCCAGCGGGGTCTGGAAGGCGCGGTTGCCGGGGCCGTCGTCGCCGCCGAGCACCTCGTAGCCGGCCTTGAGCTGCACACCCGCGAAGGTATAGCCCAGCTCGGCCAGGTAGTAGTCGCTGTCCAGCTCGAGGGGGTTGTCGGCGTAGTCCTGCTGCTGGGCGTACTCGAGGACGTAGCTGATGCCCTGCACGGCGCCGTTCAGGCGCACGCCGCTGGTCTTGCTGGACAGCGTGCCGTAGGCGCCGGCGGCGCTCAGGGCGAGGTTGTCGAGGCCGAGCAGGTAGTGGTAGGCGGTGACGGTCAGCTCCGGGCGCACGATGTACTGGGCGTTGAGCAGGTGGCTGTGGCCCTCGATGTTGGCCGGGTTGCTGCGATTGTCGAAGCGGCCGTTGTCCGGGCCGAAGATGCTGTTGATGTTGTCGAGATAGGCGTAGGTGAGGGTCAGGCCGTCGAGCGGCTTGAGCTGACCGAGCAACGCGTCGTAGGTCTGCTCGTTCTGCCGCCAGGCGACGCCGCCGACGAAGCGCTGGTTGTCGAGGTTGATGCGCTGGCGGCCGACCACCGCGCTGCCGCGGCTGTGGTCGTAGCGCAGCAGCGCTTGGTTGATCTCGCTGCCGTCCGGATCGGCGACCACCGAGTAGTCGGTCTGGCCGTTGCGGGTGTCGTTGTAGGCGGCATCGCCGAGGCGGGCGACGTTGTCGGCCTCGACCAGGGCGGACAGACCGTACCACTTGCCGCTCTGCAGGCTCAGGCGGGTGCGCAGGGTCTGGGCGTTGGCGTGGCCGAGGGGGTTGTCCTGATCGACGTGTTCGTAGCGGTAACGGGCGTCGATGCCGACCTTGCCCTCGGTGAACAGGTTGCCGAAGTCTTCGGCGGCGAAGGTGGCGTGGCTGAATGTGCTGGCGGCGATGGCAAGCGACAGCAGCGAGGGTTTCATCATGCGCATTCCAAGCGTTCCTTATGACCCAAAACGAAAAAACGCCACAGCCTCCCGCTCTGGATGAGGGGGATGCGGTGACGTCGTTGTCGGAAGTTGGCAGACACGCCGTTGTGCTGACCGGGGCTTGGTCAAGCAAGGGGCATGCCAGTCGGCCGGAGGCGCTGGGTTCGCGGGATGCAGGGTGCTGGAATGAGGGCGGTGCCGGCGGGGGTGCACCGATTTGACCACGCCCGCCTTGTCCGGGGGCAGGGCTGCAGGGCGGAGCCTGCGGCGTGGCTCCGCTGGGGTTCAGGGTCAGGCGTGAGCGTGGGGTTCAGCGCGCGCCTGCTGGGCGGCGACGCTGCCCTGAGCGGCGAAGGCGACCAGATGGTCGGCGGCGACCTGGATGCCGATTTCCTCGCCGACCAGATGGTCGTCATGGCTGGCGAACAGCGATTCGAGGCGGGTTCCGGTGGGCAGCTGCAGGCGGTAGAGGGTGGAGGCGCCGAGGAACGACTTGCCGACGATGCGCGCCTTCAGCGCGCTGCCCGGCGCGTGGACGATGTCGTCCGGGCGCAGCAGCATGTCCACTGCGGTGCCGGGAGCCCACTGGTAGGCGCGGTTGCCGCGGATCACCCCGAGCTCGGTCTGTACCGTGTCGGGGCTGAGCATCTGGCCGCGGACGAAGTAGCCCTGGCCGATGAAGCTGGCGACGAAGGGGGTCAGCGGCTCGTGGTAGAGGTTGAACGGGGTGTCCCACTGCTCGAGGCGGCCATCGTTGAACACGCCGACCTGGTCGCTGACGGCGAAGGCTTCCTCCTGGTCGTGGGTGACCAGGATGGCGCTGGTGCCGCGCGACTTGAGGATCTCGCGGACCTCCTGGCTGAGGCTGCGGCGCAGTTCGACGTCGAGGTTGGAGAACGGCTCGTCGAGCAGCAGCAGGCGCGGTTCGGGAGCCAGTGCGCGGGCCAGGGCGACGCGCTGCTGCTGGCCGCCGGACAGCTCGTGCGGATAGCGCTTGCCCAATGCGCCGAGCTTGACCAGCTCGAGCATCTCTTCGGCGATGCGCTCGCGCTGGGGATGCTGGCGGATGCCGAAGGCGATGTTCTCGGCCACGGTCAGGTGCGGAAACAGCGCATAGTCCTGGAACACCATGCCGATGCGGCGTTTTTCCGGGGCCAGGGTGAAGCCGGGGCGGGAGATGGTCTCGCCGGCCAGCTCGATGCTGCCCTCATGGACTGGCTCGAAACCGGCGATGGCGCGCAGGGTGGTGGTCTTGCCGCAGCCGGAGGGGCCGAGCAGGCAACCGATGTCGCCTGCGTTGAGGTGCAGATTGAGATTCTGCACCACCCGCTGTTCACGGTAGCCGCAGGCGAGGTCGCGGAGTTTGAGCAGCAGGGTGTGGTTCATGGCAGCGGCGCGTCCTATGCGGGGTAGGCGTGTTCGACGAGGAACTCCAGCAGGGCCTTCTGTGCATGCAAACGGTTTTCCGCCTGGTCCCAGGCGACCGAGCGCGGGTCGTCGAGCAGATCGACGCTGATTTCCTCGCCGCGGTGGGCCGGCAGGCAGTGCATGAACAGCACGTCGCTGGCGGCCTGGTCGAGCAGCGCGCGGCTGACCTGGTACGGGGCGAAGCGCTGCATGCGCGCCGCGGCCTCTTCTTCCTGACCCATCGAGGCCCACACGTCGGTGCTCACCAGGTGGGCGCCGGCCACGGCTTCGCGCGGATCGCGCAGCACGGTCACGCGGCCTTGGGCCAGATCGAGGAACTCCTGCTTGGGCTCGTAGCCTTCCGGGCAGGCGATCTTGAGCTGGAAGTCGAACTGCACGGCGGCCTGGGCGTAGGTGTTGCACATGTTGTTGCCATCGCCGACCCATGCCACGGTCTTGCCCTGGATCGAGCCGCGATGCTCGTGGAAGGTCTGCATGTCGGCCAGCAGCTGGCAGGGGTGCAGATCGTCGGTCAGGCCGTTGATCACCGGCACCCGCGAGTTGGCGGCGAAGTCGAGCACGTTCTGGTGGGCGAAGGTGCGGATCATGATTGCGTCGAGCATGCTCGACATGACGATGGCCGAATCGCTGATCGGCTCGCCACGGCCGAGCTGGGTGTCACGCGGCGACAGGAAGATGGCCTGGCCGCCGAGCTGGATCATGCCGGCTTCGAAGGATACGCGGGTACGGGTCGAGGCCTTCTCGAAGATCATGCCCAGCACGCGGTTCTTCAGGGGCTCGTAGAGTACGCTGCGATTGCGCAGGTCTTTCAGCTCGATGCCGCGGCGGATCAGGCTGGCCAGCTCCTGGGGCGTGCAGTCCATCAGCGAGAGAAAGTGCCGTACACTCATTATTCACTACCTGTAAGACAGGCCGCAGAAATGTCCGGTTTTATTAAGAACGGGCGAAAACTGCGGCGGGACCGCACTGTGCGGTACTCGAAAAAGAAACCGATCTTATAAGGAAATAATGCGACTGCGCAAACCGGCAGCGGGGCGGTGCTGCCCATCAGCCGGGCACCAGAATGGCCTCGCCACGATCCTCGAGAGACCGAGCGCAGTGCTTGGCTTTCCGTTACAATCGGCGCATCCCGCCGGTCAGGGACCGGAAAACCTTCAGTTGAGGTAGACCATGGACATCATCGAAACCATCAAAGACCAGATCGCCAGCAACCCCGTGCTGCTGTACATGAAGGGCTCGCCCAACGCGCCGCAGTGCGGCTTTTCCGCCCGCGCTTCGCAGGCGGTAATGGCCTGTGGCGAGAAGTTCGCCTATGTCGACATCCTGCAGCACCCGGAAATCCGCGCCAGCCTGCCGAAGTACGCCAACTGGCCGACCTTCCCGCAGCTGTGGGTCGACGGCGAGCTGGTTGGTGGCAGCGACATCATTCTCGAAATGCACGAGAAGGGCGAGCTGCAGCCGCTGATCAAGGCGGCGGTAAGCAAGGGCGAGTGATCGCGCACGCTACATATGCCGTAATGAAAAAGCCCCTCGCAATGAGGGGCTTTTTCGTTGTTGGCGCTTATTCGCTCATCTGCGACTGCAGGTAGTTCTCCAGACCGACCTTGCCGATCAGGTCGAGCTGGGTTTCCAGCCAGTCGATGTCGTCTTCCTCGGCCTCGAGGATCTCCTCCAGCATGTCACGGCTGCCGTAGTCGCCGATGCCCTCGCAGTAGGCGATGGCTTCCTTGAGGTCGACCATGGCCCTCTGCTCGATTTTCAGGTCGCACTCGAGCATTTCCTTGGTGTTCTCGCCGATCAGCAGCTTGCCGAGATCCTGCAGGTTGGGAATGCCCTCGAGAAACAGGATGCGCTTGATCAGCTTGTCGGCATGCTTCATCTCGTCGATGGATTCTTTGTACTCGTGCTTGCCGAGCTTCTCCAGGCCCCAGTCATCGTACATGCGCGCGTGCAGGAAGTACTGGTTGATCGCGACCAGTTCGTTGCCAAGGATCTTGTTCAGGTGCTGGATGACTTTCTTGTCGCCTTTCATGCCTTAGCCCGCCTCGCCAGTGGTTGCCAGATATGAAGTCTGGCTGGCTCTGGGTGGCTGTCAAATGCAACTTGTTGCAAGCGGGGCTGGCTGCGTGAAAAGGGCGGGGATGGCTTCGCGCGAGCGGGGTAGGGCAGCCCCGCCGTGCTGAGGAGTGCAGCGCAGCGCGGCGAACAGCGGCTGTGGCCGGTCTCAGGCGGCGGCGAAGGCGGCCGGATGGGCGAGGGCGAGTTGGGACTGGTGCACGTCGTGGATGGTGTGGCGCACCAGGTTCTTGGCCTCGCAGGCGCACTTGCCGCACTGGGTGCCGACACCGGTGGCTTCACGTACCTGGCGATAGCTGCAGCAGCCCTCGTAGATGGCATCGCGAATCTGGTGGTCGGTTACACCGAGGCAAAGACAGACGTACATGGCGCTACCCGCAAGCAGTCAGTTGATGCTGTCGATCCTAGTTTTAATGAGAAGTATTGTCAAACACGAGCAATGACCATTTGTCGTGTGGCTGCAGCGGTTGGCGTCGGGGTTGCAGGCATTAAAAACCCGGCCGGGGCCGGGTTCGTCGGGCGGCGCGGGCGCCGGGGATCACTCGTCGAAGTCGATCCAGCCGCCCATTTCCTTCCAGCGGTTGACGATGCCGCAGAACAGCTCGGCAGTCTTCTCGGTATCGTAGCGGGCGTTGTGTGCCTCGCGGTTGTCGAACGGAATGTCCGCTGCCTGGCAGGCCTTGGCCAGCACCGTCTGCCCGTAGGCCAGGCCGGCGAGGGTGGCGGTGTCGAAGCTGGAGAACGGATGGAACGGGTTGCGCTTGATGCCGGTGCGGGCGACCGCGGCATTCAGGAAGCCGAGGTCGAAGCTGCTGTTGTGGCCGACCAGCACCGCGCGCTTGCAGCCGCTGGATTTCAGCGACTTGCGCACGCTCTTGAAGATCTCGCCGAGCGCCTGCTCCTCGCCCACCGCCATGCGCAGCGGATGGCCGAGCTTGATGCCGGTGAAGTCCAGGGCCGCCTGTTCGATGTTGGCGCCCTCGAACGGCTCGATGCGGAAGAACGAGGTGTGCTCGGGGTAGAGCAGGCCGTCGTCGTCCATGGCGATGGTGGTCGCGGCGATCTCCAGCAGGGCGTCGGTGGCGCAGTTGAAGCCGCCGGTCTCGACGTCCACCACCACCGGCAGGAAGCCGCGGAAGCGGCGCGCCATCGGCGGCTTGAAGCCGCTGCTGCTGGGTTCCAGTTCGTACTCTTCGTAATCGATCTGCTCGCTCATGCCTTGCTCTCCTGTACGCGCCAGCGCAGTTTCTCGCCGGCGCGCAGCGGCACCAGCTGGTGGTCGCCGAAATGCAGTTCGGTCGGGGCGACCCAGTCCTCGCGGATCAGGGTGATGGTGTCGGTGTTGCGCGGCAGGCCGTAGAAGTCCGGGCCGAACTGGCTGGCGAAGCCTTCCAGCTTATCCAGCGCGCCGCGGCGGTCGAAGGCCTCGGCGTACAGCTCGATGGCGGCGAACGCGGTGTAGCAGCCGGCGCAGCCGCAGGCGGCTTCCTTGACGTGACGGGCGTGCGGCGCCGAGTCGGTGCCGAGGAAGAACTTCGGATTGCCGCTGGTGGCGGCGTCCAGCAGGGCTTCCTGGTGGGTGTTGCGCTTGAGGATCGGCAGGCAATAGAAGTGCGGACGGATACCGCCGACCAGCATGTGGTTGCGGTTGTACAGCAGGTGGTGGGCGGTGATGGTGGCGCCGACGTTGGCCGACGCTTCCCGGACGAACTGCGCGGCATCGCCGGTGGTGATGTGCTCGAAGACCACCTTGAGGGTCGGGAAACGCTCGACCACCCGGCGCAGGTTCTCGTCGATGAAGCGCTTCTCGCGGTCGAACACGTCGATGTCGGCGTGGGTCACCTCGCCGTGCACCAGCAGCGGCAGACCGACCTCGGCCATCGCTTCCAGTACCGCGAAGATGTTGTCGACGGAGGTGACGCCCGAGTCCGAGTTGGTGGTGGCGCCGGCCGGGTACAGCTTGGCGGCATGCACCAGACCGCCGGCCTTGGCCGCGCGGATCTCCTCGGCAGTGGTCTTGTCGGTGAGATAGATCACCATCAGCGGCTCGAAGCGGCTGCCGGCCGGCCGAGCGGCGAGGATGCGCTCGCGGTAGGCCGCGGCCTGCTCTGCGTTGCGTACCGGCGGCACCAGGTTGGGCATGATGATGGCGCGGCCGAAGGTGCGTGCGGCATCGGGCACGGTGTGCGCCAGGGCGGCGCCGTCGCGCAGGTGGATGTGCCAGTCGTCGGGACGCAGCAGGGTCAGGCGGTCGGACATGCGGGGAATTTCCAGGCGGGGTGACTCGTGGGGTGTGATGCTACCGAAAAGCCGCCGGACGGTCACGCTGCAGCGCCGGCCGGCCGCCGTGCGGGGCAGCGCGCCCCCTGTAAATTCGCGGTAGGGGCGGCTAGAATGCTTTTTTTCGTAGCAACCCCCCGTGGAGTAACGAATGGCGGACGTAAAAAAGGTAGTTCTGGCCTATTCCGGCGGCCTGGATACCTCGGTGATCCTCAAGTGGCTGCAGGATACCTACAACTGCGAAGTGGTGACCTTCACCGCTGACCTGGGTCAGGGCGAGGAAGTCGAGCCGGCCCGTGCCAAGGCACAGGCGATGGGCGTCAAGGAAATCTACATCGACGACCTGCGCGAAGAATTCGTCCGCGACTTCGTGTTCCCGATGTTCCGCGCCAACACCGTGTACGAAGGCGAGTACCTGCTGGGTACCTCCATCGCCCGTCCGCTGATCGCCAAGCGCCTGATCGAGATCGCCAACGAGACCGGCGCCGACGCCATCTCCCACGGCGCCACCGGCAAGGGCAACGACCAGGTGCGTTTCGAGCTGGGCGCCTACGCGCTGAAGCCGGGCGTCAAGGTGATCGCTCCCTGGCGCGAGTGGGACCTGCTGTCGCGCGAGAAGCTGATGGACTACGCCGCCAAGCACGAGATCCCGATCGAGCGCCACGGCAAGAAGAAGTCGCCGTACTCCATGGATGCCAACCTGCTGCACATCTCTTATGAAGGCGGCGTGCTGGAAGACACCTGGACCGAGCACGAAGAAGACATGTGGCGCTGGACCAAGTCCCCGGAAGCCGCGCCGAACGTGCCGACCTACCTCGAGCTGACCTACCGCAACGGCGACATCGTCGCCATCGACGGCGTCGAGATGACCCCGGCGACCGTGCTGGCCACCCTGAACAAGATCGGCGGCGAGAACGGCATCGGTCGTCTGGACATCGTCGAGAACCGCTACGTCGGCATGAAGTCGCGCGGCTGCTACGAGACCCCCGGCGGCACCATCATGCTGCGCGCCCACCGCGCCATCGAGTCGATCACCCTCGACCGCGAAGTGGCCCACCTGAAAGACGAGCTGATGCCGAAATACGCCAGCCTGATCTACAACGGCTACTGGTGGAGCCCGGAGCGTCTGATGCTGCAGCAGATGATCGACGCCTCCCAGGTCAACGTGAACGGTGTAGTGCGCCTGAAGCTGTACAAGGGCAACGTCATCGTGGTCGGCCGCAAGTCCGACGACTCGCTGTTCGACGCCAACATCGCCACCTTCGAGGACGATGCCGGCGCCTACGACCAGGCCGACGCCGGTGGCTTCATCAAGCTCAACGCGCTGCGCATGCGCATCGCTGCAGGCAAGGGCCGCAGCCCGCTCTGATAAGCTGGTTGTACCAAGCCTGACCATGACCCCGGCCGCGTGCCGGGGTCATGCTTTTTGCACCGTGAAAAGCCAAGGAGATCCCTGATGAGACTGCTGCACACCATGCTGCGCGTCGGCGATATGGACAAGTCGATCGCCTTCTACACCGAAGTGCTGGGCATGACCCTGCTGCGCCGCAAGGACTACCCGGATGGCCAGTTCACCCTGGCTTTCGTCGGCTACGGTGACGAGGCGCACAACAGCGTGATCGAGCTGACCTACAACTGGGGCGTGGACAGCTACGAGCTGGGCACCGGCTACGGCCACATCGCCCTGGAAGTCGAGGACGTCTACAAGGCCTGCGAGGACATCCGCGCCCGCGGTGGCAAGATCACCCGCGAGCCGGGGCCGATGAAGCACGGCTCGAGCATCCTTGCCTTCGTCGAGGATCCGGACGGCTACAAGATCGAGCTGCTGTCGCCGCATCGCAAGGACTGACCGCCCCGAAACGACGAAGCCCCGCCAGATGTGCGGGGCTTCGTTGTTTCGGGGCGGCCGCTCAGTTCTGCCGCGTGCAGGCCTCGGAGGTGGTGAGGTAGGACAGCTTGCGCAGGCTGTCGTTGGAGTCGCGGTAGGTCATTACCGCGGTGACGAGTTCGCAGCGAAGGCTGGCTGGGGTGTCGATCCGCAGCACCCGCTCGACATCCAGTTGGTTGCCGTAGCGGTAGGGCTGCACGTCGTTGTCGCTGGCCTGGGCAAGGCCGGCCGCCAGCAGCAGGGGAAGGGCGATGAGGCGCATATTCATGGTCGAACCTGTGGAATACAGGGCGCCTGCCGCCGTCGCGGACGGGGCAGGGCACCGTGGTGAAAGGGATCAGTTGCCGCGGTAGGTCGAGTAGCCGTAGGGGCTGAGCAGCAGCGGGATGTGGTAGTGCGGCACGCTGCCGTCGGCGCTGAAGATCACCGGCACCTCGGGGAAGAAGGTCGAGGCTTTGTGTTCGGCGAACCACTCACCGGTCTTGAAGGTCACCCGGTAGTTGCCCTTCTCCAGTGTCTTGCCTTCCGGGAACAGCGCGGTTATGCGGCCCTGCTCGTTGGTGGTGGCGCTGTTCAGTGCCTGCCAGGCGCCGCCGGCCTGCTTCTCCAGGGTCACCTCGACGCCCGGCGAGGGCAGACCGTCCTCGAGGTTGAGTACATGCACGCTGAGCGGGTTGCCGGCGGCCAGAGCCAGGGACGACAGGCCGCTGAGCAGTGCGCCGACGAAGAGGGACTTGAGTGTGTTCATGGGATTCTCCGGATCAGTGGGTTTGCGGTAGCAGTTGGGAGATGGCCTTGAGGGCGCAGCCTTCGTCGATGGCCGCGCCGCCGGCGCCGGCCACGCCGATGGCGCCGATCACTTCGCCGCCGACCTGCAGCGGCACACCGCCGCCGAGCAACAGCAGTTCGTCGAGGGTGTTGAGGTTTTCCGCCTCCGGGTTGCTGCGCGCCCGTTCGGCCAGCAGGCGGGTGGCGGTCTTGGTCGACAGCGCGGTGTAGGCCTTGCGCTGGGCGGCGAGGGTGTTGTGCGGGCCGACGTTGTCGTCGCGCTGCACCGCCACCAGGTTGCCGCCGCGGTCGACCACCGCCGCCACGGCGCTGCGGCCGTCGGCATGGCAGGCGGCCAGGGTGGCATCGAGCAGCTGGTTGGCAAGTGCCAGCGAAACATCGCTGCGTTGTTCGATCTGGGCCGGGGCGGCGAAGGCGTTCGCGGCGCACAGGGCCAGGCCAAGCAGCGACAGCCGGGCGGTACGGATGGACATGGGCTTCTCCTTCAAAGGGCTCCGGGGAGCGAGTGGCGGCCATGGTGCCTGCGCCCGCCCGTCAAACCGATTGCCGGCGGATTACCAATTTGTAATGGGAGAAAGCCTGGGATCGGCCTAGCCTATGCGGGACTTTGGGGGAGGCAGCGATGCGCATTCTGGTGGTGGAAGACGAGCTGAAGACCGCGGACTACCTGCGCAAGGGGCTGGGCGAGTCCGGCTATCTGGTGGAGGTGGCGCTGAATGGCCTGGACGGGCTGCACCTGATCCAGGAAAGCGAGTTCGACCTGATCATCCTCGACGTGATGCTGCCGGGGCTGGATGGCTGGCAGCTGCTGCAGGTAATCCGCCGCAAATTGCAGACGCCGGTACTGTTCCTCACCGCCCGCGACGCGGTGGAGGATCGGGTCAAGGGCCTGGAGCTGGGTGCCGACGACTACCTGGTCAAGCCGTTCTCCTATGCCGAACTCCTGGCGCGGGTGCGCACCCTGCTGCGCCGCGGGCCGCCGCGCGAGGTCGAGCAGTTCCGCGTGGCGGACCTCGAGCTGGATCTGCTGCGCCGCCGGGTCACCCGTGCGGGCGAGCGCGTCAACCTGACCAACAAGGAGTTCGCCCTGCTGCACCTGCTGCTCAGCCGCGAGGGCGAGGTGCTGTCGCGCGCCTACATTGCCTCGCAGGTCTGGCAGATGAACTTCGACAGCGACACCAACGTGGTCGACGTGGCCATCCGCCGCCTGCGCGCCAAGATCGACGATCCCTATCCGTGCAAGCTGATCCATACCGTGCGCGGCATGGGCTATGTGCTGGAAGTGCAGCCGTGAGCCTGTGGCCGCGCGCGCTGAGCCTGCGTCTGGCGCTGCTGTTCGCCCTGGTCGGCGTGCTGCTGCTCGGCGCCATCGGCTTCTACCTGTACCAGTCGCTGGAGCGGGAAATCGCCTGGCGCGACGACCAGGCCCTGCTCGGGCGCCTGGAACGCATGCGCACGCTGCTCGATGACAGCGCGAGCATCGAGGCGCTGCGCCAGCGGCCGCAGCTGTACGCCAACATGCTGGGCAATCGCGACAGTCTGCTGTGGATCGTCAGCGACAGCGGGCAGGTGCTGATCGAGATCAACCCCGCCGCACTGGCCGTGCCGCAGCTGCCGCGCGGGCCGGCGGTGCAGCTGCGCGACGCCTTGGCGGCCGAGCCGGCGCGGCTGGCCTGGCTGCACGTCGAGCACGAGGGCCGCGGCCTGACCCTGATCGCCGGCAAGCTGCTCGCCGAGCGCAGCCAGATGCTCGCCGCCTACCGGCTGAAACTCTGGCTGGCGCTGGCCGCCGGGGCCGTGCTGGCCTTCCTGCTCGGCTGGCTGGTCAGCCTGCGCGGCCTGCGTCCGGTGCGCGAGCTGGCGGCGCGGGCGCAGGCCATCGACGTGCAGCACCTGCACCTGCGTCTCGACGAGGTCCAGCAGGTAAGCGAGCTGCGCCGCCTGAGCGCGGCGCTGAACCAGATGCTCACCCGCCTGGAGGAGGGCTTCGCCCAGCTGTCGCGCTTCTCCGAGGATCTCGCCCACGAGATGCGCACGCCGCTGAGCAACCTGATGGGTCACACCCAGCAGACCCTGCGCCACCCCCGCTCGGTCGAGGACTACCAGAACCTGCTGGCCTCCAACCAGGAGGAGTACGAGCGTCTGGCGCGGATGATCGACAGCATGCTGTTCCTCGCCCGCACCGAGCAGCCACAAGCCTCGGTGAACCGCGAGGCGGTCGACCTGCACGGGCTGGTCGAGCAGCTGTGCGAGTACTTCGAGGGCATGGCCGAGGAGCGCGAACTGCAGCTGGTCAACCGGGCCGAGGGCACCCTGCAGGCCGACCCGGGCCTGCTGCGCCGCGCCCTGGCCAACCTGCTGGCCAATGCCCTGCGCCATGCCGCGCCGGGCAGCCCGGTGAGCATTGCCAGCCAGCTGTGCGACGGGCGGCTCGAAGTCGGCGTGCACAATCTGGGCGAGCCGATCGCCGCCGAGCATCTGCCGCGGCTGTTCGAGCGTTTCTATCGCTGCGACCCTTCGCGCGCCCAGCCCGGCGATTCCGGCGGTCTGGGTCTGGCGATCGTGCGCTCGATCATGCAGCTGCATGGCGGCAGCGTGCGGGTCGAAAGCGACGCGCACGGCACGCGCCTTATGCTGCTTTTCCCGTTGGGACGGCCGTGATTTCGTGAGCTTAATTGTGCACTCGCGGCTGTCGCAGCCATTTCGGGGCACCGAGATCGGTCGTGCGCTGGCGCTGGCGGCACGGCAGATGCTGGTGGTGATCGACGGCTTGGGTCCGCAGGCCAGCGGGCAGCTCCATGCCTGGAGCGGCGAACGGTTGCCCAGGTAGGCGTTCGGACGCTTTGCGCGCCTGCCGGGCTGCGGGGCAAATGAGTTTTTGTTCATCGATGGGAGTAGTTGGAGGACTATCGGCGACAAGGTCGAGCTGTCGTAACCATACCGCGCCGACTGAGTCGCTCCTGCACAAAGGCCGCATGTCTGTCGGCATGGCGGCCTTTGTCGATTCAGAAGCTGGCCTCGCGCACCACGATCGCCAGCGCATTGCGCAGGTAATGCCATGCCGGTGCCTCCCAGCGTGCATGCACCACCACGTGGCCGCGCCAGGACTGTCCGTCGAGACTGCCCAGTGGCGAATCGACGGCCAGCGTGACGCGATAGACGGCATGCTCAGGCACCAACTGGTCGTTACGCGGACGGGTCAGAATGTGTCCGCCAGCGTCGGCCGCGAGCATGCCTGTGTTCAGCACCCGCGAAGCATCCGTATCGATGTTGGTGACCCGCAGGGTAAGGAGTGGGCCGTCTCCGGCATCGGCCATGAACAGCCCGCGATCGCCGTCCCGGATACGCTTGACGGCCGACTCGTCCAGATAGGTTTCCACCAGATTGCCTTGCTGGCCGACCAGCAGGGCAATCGGCTCCTTGGCAGCTAGCCACTGCCCATCATGCAGGTCGGGGTCCACGTCACGCAGGCGCCCGGCGAAGGGAGCCTTGGGCGCGTAGCGACTCAGCTCCTCGTCGAGGCTGGCCAGTTCTGCCGTGGCGGTGGCCAGTTCTTCCTGGCTGCTTTGCAGGCGTGCGCGCGACTCGGCGCCGAAGCCGGCCGAGGCGGCCTGCCAGCGCAGCGCCTCGATGCGAGCCAGCAGACCCTCGCGGCGCAGTTGCAGTTCTGGGGTGGCCAGGCGGATCAGCTCCGCGCCGGCCGTCACCGCTTGGCCTTCGCTCAAGGCAAAGCGTGCAACCTGAGCGGGGCCGGGAGCGAACAATGGCCAGATCTCGACCGGCCGCAGCACGCCGCTGGAATGCACCCGCCCGGGCCAGGGCACCAGCAACAGGGCGATCAGGCCGAGCAGCAGCACGAAGCTGAGCCGGCCGCGTCGGTGGGTGCGGATGAGGGGCCAGCGCTGGTGCCAGGCCTGCAGTTCATGGCGGATGGGCATGGCGATGAACCAGACGATTTCCACGATAAAGAGAAAGATCCCGACAATTTTGATGAAGAAGTGGTAGACCAGTACGGCGATGCCGAGGAACACTACCAGTCGGTAAATCCAGGTCGCCCAGGCAAAGGCGATCAGCCCGATTTCGCGCGGCCGGGAGAAATGTTCGGGACGCTCCTCGCCGAGTGCGAACAGCCACTCGCGCAGCTTCCAGCGTGCCAGGGCGAAGCTGCGCTCATGCAGGTTGGGCATGTCCAGCCAGTCGGCGATGATGAAGTAGCCGTCGAAGCGCATGAACGGACTGGCGTTGATTGCCAGGGTGGCGACCCAACTGGTGGTGGCCAGCACGAAGGCTGCCGAGCGCAACTCGCCGTCGGGCAGCAGCGCCCAGGCGAGGGTGGCCCAAGCGGCGATCACCAGCTCAGTTAGGATGCCGGCTGCGGCGACCTGCAGGCGCTGCCAGCGACTGGTGAGCCGCCAGGTTTCGTTGGTGTCGGTATAGGCCATCGGCCACAGCACTAAAAAGGCCACGCCCATGGTCGGCACGCGACAACCGAAGCGCTTGGCGGTAAAGGCATGGCCCAGCTCATGCAACAGCTTGACCAGCACCAGCGCCACGCCATAGGCCGCGAGGCCTTCCCAACTGAAGGTATCGACCAGCGAGGCGAAGAAGCCGTCCCACTGGCGCACGATTTGGGACAGACCCAGGGTCAGGGCCAGCAGCGTCAGCAGAGCGAAGCTGCGGGTATAGAGCAGGCCGGCCAGGTGCTGCCAGCGACCGAGCCAGGCATCCGGGCGCCACAGCGGCACGCGGAAGAACAGATAGTGGTGCAGCAGCCACTTCAGGCGGCTGCCCTCCTGGCGTGCCCGCCGCTCGGCCAGGTGGCGCGCGCTGTCCCGGCCGGCGGGCTTGAGCAGTTGGTTATCGAGCAGGAAGCGTGCGACTTGCTGCACGTCCTCGCCGCTCAGCTGCAGAGTGGTACTCACCCCGATCGCCTCGGCAATCGCCGCGGGGTCATCGAACGACCAGCGCTGCAGGATCTCGAAGGTGGGCCAGTCGATGCTGAAGAAACGATTGCGCACCGGGTCGTGCAGCGTCCAGCTCGGCTGGCCATCGGCCATGATGGGACCAGGCAGCAGGTCCAGCTCCTCGCGCAGTTGCGGCAGGCCCACGGTTACCACCCGATCGTCGTGCGAATGCTAGCCAGCGGTCGGCGTAGCATCCAGTAGGCCAGCGGCACCCAGCGGCCACGCAACTTGGCGCTGCCCTTGAGGCCGACGCGGTGCCCGGTCGGCTCGGCGAGACGGGCACGCAGGCGGTAGGCGTAGCTTCCGTCCGGGCGTTGCACGGCGTCATGGGCCAGATAGCGCAGGTTCGCCTGCACCGGATCGAGCGGGCTGGCGTTCAGGTACAGGCTGAGCGCTGCGGCCTCCTCCAGGGGAATGGCGTCGGCCAGCGGCACCCAGGCTTCCACTTCGACATCTCCGGGCGTGGCGATGCGCATGATGCGCTCGCCCACGGTGACTGGCCGGCCGATCCACTCGGAGGGGTCGTCGAACAACGCAATGCCGTCGCGTGGCGCCAGTACCCGTGCACGACTCAATTGATCGGTGATGAACACCACTTCCGTGCGTTTCTCCTCGATCTTGCCGGTGAGCACGGCGAGTTGAGCCTTGGACTTGGGATCGAGCAGCGCCTGCTGCATGGTCTGCCGGTACTCGGTTTCGGCCGTCGCCAGCGCCTGGCGGGCGACCTCCAGGCGCGACTGGATCAGTGCCTCGTCAAAACCGAACAGCGGCTGACCCTGGTTGACCTCCTGGTTGGGTTGGACATGGAAGGTGTCGATCACGCCCTCCAGGGGCGCGCGGATCACCGCCGGATGCGCCGGAACCAGCTCGCCGGGGGCGAGCACGCTCAGGCGCACGGGCAACATAGCGATAAGCACGCCCGCTAAGGTCCAGCGCAACGGCGTCGACCGCCACCAGCGCCGCCTGGCTTCGGCAACCTGCGCTTTGTGACGGCCCCATGGCCAGCGTGCCGGTACCTGGCGCGACTGCCAGGCATGCCGCCAAATATCCGCCCATTCGGCCAGCAGGGCCTGCTCCCGATCCGTCCACGGCAGGTCGCGGGCCAGCAGCAATCCGCCGTCGGCAGGTGCCCGCCCGCCCTCGTCACTGTCGTCGGCCAGCCCCAGCCACAGAGCGTGGCGCGGCAGCCATTCGGCCCACTCCGTGCCGAGCGGCTCGGGCAGCGAGGCGGCATCGACCCGGGCAACCGCCGGTGCGTTGTCGGCCAAGTGCCGGCAGGCCTTGGCCAGCCACTGTGCGTAGGGCACGTTGGCCTCGACCTGGATCACCCCGGACAGACTGGCGATGCCTTGCCTGGACGACCACAGCGCCGCCTGGCGATAGGGCACCAGCTGGTGGCTGTCGTTCACCGCGATGAACTCAAGCTCGCGTACGGATGCGGCATGCCGCACCCGGCGTCCCAGCTCGAGCAGTACCGCCAACGGGTTGGTTTCCTGCACGACGTGCTCCATCAAAGTGCCTGCACCTTGGCCGCGGTCTTGGCGGCCGGCAGGTCGGCGAGAGCGAATGCCGGTCGCTTGGCGGCCATGCGCAGTTGCTCGCTGAGCCCCGCGCGACCATTGCCGGTGGTTGCGCTCGGTTTCTCGCCGACGCTGATGCGGAACAACGCGCTCACTTCGCGGCCCTGACTGTCGCGGGCGATCACCTTGACGGTCAGATCACCATGGAAGCCATCAGGTGCCATTACCTCGAACTTTCCGGTCATCGGGTTGAAGATCACCCAGGGTGGCAATTGCTCGCCATTGGCCTGCATGGCTGCCAGCACCACGCGTGCTTGAGGATCGGTATGCACGAAGGCGTCGTAGGGGATCGAGAAGCTGCTCGCCGCCCCCGCATCAGCGTACTGGTCGCCCATGCCGCGGTAGATCGTCAGTGTCGGCTCGGGCGCATCCATCACAACCACGCGGAAGCCGGTAGTGCTGGTGTAGACGTCGCTGAAGGCGGCGCTCTGCATCGAGCCGAGGTCCAGCGCTCCGAGGCCGGTGACCATCGGCTTGGCATCCGCCAGCGCCGCCTGCAGTGCCGGGCTGTTGACGATGGCCGGAGCCGGAATGGGAGCCGGATTCGGGCTGCTGGGCGCGGCAGGCGGTTCGCTAGCCTGCGGCGGCGTGATCGGCGCCGGCGCCTGAGGCTGAGCGGGCGGCACGTCATCCAGGCCGCGGACGCTGACCTCGACCACTCGCGAGGTGCCGTCGAGAGTCTGGACGGTGAAGCGCTCGCTCATCGTCTCGCTGCTGGTCAGGCGCTGCACATGGCGGGCGTCGTTATCCAGGAGGTAGGTCCAGTTGCCGTCGACATCGATGGCGAAGGTGCCATAGCTGCCTGCGACGGCCTGCTGGGCGACGAAGGCAGCCTGGCCACTGTCGGCATCGTTGACCTGCAACCGGCCTGCGGTCGCCAGGGTGGTGTCCTCTTGCACGCTGCCGCTGCCGCTGCCGCCGATCACGGCGGCGTCGTTGACGCCGGTGATGGTGACCACCACCTCGTGCCCGGTGCCGTCGAGGGCCTTGACGGTGAAGGTCTCGACCTTGGTCTGGCCGGCCTGGAGGTACTGCACGGCGGCGTTGGCGACGCTGTAGGTCCAGGCGCCGCTCTCGTCGATGCTCAGGCTGCCGAGGGCGCCCTGGCTGGCGACGATGCCGGAGGTCTGGAACGTGGCTTCGCCCGTGTCGGCGTCCGTGATGGACAGGGAGCCGGAGTCGGTGAGGTTCGGGTTGCTGG
>NZ_FNZE01000025.1 GCF_900109175.1 Pseudomonas linyingensis
TGAGAAAACCCTAAACTTGGCTCAGCAATCGCAAATAAACTCATGAATTCACGAGACTACTTGTGATGCTGATAATCTTGCGACTGTCAGTCTTATCTCACAAGCACCCACACGAATTGCTTGATTCAACTTGTTAAAGAGCGTTTCGATCAAGTCTTTCGTCTCAACCGAGGCCGCGAATTCTACAGCAGCCTTGCATTCTGTCAAGCGTTTTTCGAAATTTTCTTTTCTACTCAACCACTTGCGTAACTCTCTCGCTGCCGTAACCCGGAGGCCGCTGCAGCGAGGAGGCGAATAATACAGCCTTGAAAAACGCTGTCAACACCTCCGTTCAACTTGTTGCAAAAGTTCCTGCTTCGGCAGTTCGCCGGCTAACACCGGCATCCCCTGCGCCCATACCTAGATACGGATGGGCATGCTTCACGCGATAGCGATCAACAGGTTACTTCTCCGCGCGTCCTATATAAGCAACGCACCTGATAACCGCAGAGCCCCTCGGCTGCGGCCATGGATTGTGCAGAGTCCCGTCGCCCTGGTGGATATCGACACACTGCCTTTCAACAAGCTTGTGGCGTCCCACCCGGCGATGACAATCCACCAGGCCGGAGCAATTGCCCGCAGCGATCCAGCTCGCGTCCACGCGCAGGAGCTCAGGAGCGACAAACAAAAAGGGCCTGCGTTTTCACGCAGGCCCTTTCGTGTATGGCGCACCCGGCGGGATTCGAACCCACGACCCCTGCCTTCGGAGGGCAGTACTCTATCCAGCTGAGCTACGGATGCAGTGCGGCGCCATGATACGCATCTTGGCTGACGTCGTCCATCCGCCCAGCGTTCGTGCATGATCTCGAACGAGCACACTCCACAAAACGGCCATGGAATCGAAAAATTTACGCTAAAGCCGTTTTTTGTTGTTTTTTTCGCACAAGGTATTGCCATAAGCTGAAATCCTGCCCTAGGATTGTTTGACATTTCGAACATTCCACCGGAGACCGCGATGGAACTGAAAGACCCCAGCCTGTTCCGCCAGCAAGCCTATCTGAACGGTCAATGGTGCGAGGCCGACCACGGCACGCGGACCGACATCTTCAACCCGGCCACCGGGGACAAGCTGGGCAGCGTGCCGAACATGGGGCGCGCGGAAACCCGCCGCGCCATCCTCGCGGCGCAGGCCGCGCAGCCGGCCTGGCGCCGCCTGACCGCCAAGGAGCGCGCCGGCAGGCTGCGCAACTGGTTCGAGCTGATCATGGCCAACCAGGAAGACCTGGCGCAGATCATGACCGCCGAACAGGGCAAGCCGCTCGCCGAGGCTCGCGGCGAGGTCGCCTATGCCGCCTCCTTCATCGAGTGGTTCGCCGAGGAGGCCAAGCGGGCCTACGGTGACGTGATCCCGGCGCATGCCGCCGACAAGCGCATCCTGGTACAGAAGGAGCCGGTCGGTGTCACCGCCGCGATCACGCCGTGGAACTTCCCCAGCGCGATGATCACCCGCAAGGCCGGCCCGGCGCTGGCGGCGGGATGCGCCATGGTGCTCAAGCCGGCACCGCAAACCCCCTTCTCCGCCCTGGCCCTGGCCGAACTGGCCGATCGCGCCGGCATCCCGGCCGGGCTGCTCAGCGTGCTGCCGGCGGATGTTGCCAGCAGTCGCGAAATCGGCGCCGAGCTGTGCGAGAACCCGGTGGTGCGCAAGCTGTCGTTCACCGGCTCGACTGGCGTCGGTATCAAGCTGATGGAGCAGTGCGCGCCAACCCTGAAGAAGTTGTCGCTGGAGCTGGGTGGCAACGCGCCCTTCATCGTCTTCGAGGATGCAGATCTGGATGCCGCGGTCGAGGGCGCGATCATCTCCAAATACCGCAACGCCGGGCAGACCTGCGTCTGCGCCAATCGTCTCTACGTGCAGGACAAGATCTACGACGCCTTCGCCGCCAAGCTGGCCGACGCCGTAGCCAAGCTCAAGATCGGCAACGGTGCCGAACCGGGCATTACCACCGGTCCGCTGATCGATGGCAACGCCGTGGCCAAGGTGCGCCAGCACCTCGACGATGCCGTGAGCAAGGGCGCACGAGTGCTGGCCGGCGGCAACGGGCTGGGCGGCAACTTCTTCGAGCCGACTATCCTGATCGATGTACCGACGAGCGCGCGGGTGGCCAAGGAGGAAACCTTCGGCCCGCTGGCGCCACTGTTCCGCTTCCACGACGAGGCCGACGTGATCCAGCAGGCCAACGACACCGAGTTCGGCCTGGCGGCCTACTTCTATGCCCGCGACCTGGGCCGGGTGTTCCGCGTCGCCGAGGCGCTGGAATACGGCATGGTCGGCATCAACACCGGGGTGATCTCCACCGAGGTGGCGCCCTTCGGCGGCATGAAGGCGTCCGGCCTCGGTCGCGAGGGTTCCAAGTACGGTCTCGACGAGTACCTGGAGCTCAAATACCTGTGCCTGGGCGGCATCTGACTGCACGAACTCCGGGCCACGGCCTGGGGTGGGTGAAGGCCATGTTTTTGTCGGCGATGGTCCTTCACCCCTCTATTCCGGCGGCGCCTGCAACCTGACAGGCCCCGCCCAACCCACGAACCTCAGTTGCGAGAACTGTCCATGAGCAAGAGCAACGAATCCCTTATGCAGCGCCGCCAGGCGGCAGTTGCCCGTGGCGTCAGCGCGATCCACCCGATCGTCGCCGACCACGCCAAGAACAGCACCGTGGTCGACGTCGAGGGTCGCGAGTTCATCGACTTCGCCGGCGGCATCGCCGTGCTCAACACCGGCCACCTGCATCCCAAGGTGATCGCCGCAGTGCAGGCGCAACTCGGCAAGCTGACCCACACCTGCTTCCAGGTGCTGGCCTACGAGCCGTACATCGAGCTGTGCGAGAAGATCAACGCCCTGGTGCCGGGCGACTTCGCCAAAAAGACCCTGCTGGTCACCACCGGCTCGGAGGCGGTGGAAAACGCGGTGAAGATCGCCCGCGCCGCCACCGGCCGCAGCGGGGTGATCGCCTTCACTGGCGGCTACCACGGCCGCACCATGATGACCCTGTCGCTGACCGGCAAGAAGGTGCCCTACGCCGCCGGCATGGGCCTGATGCCGGGCGGCGTGTACCGCGCCATCTATCCCTGCGAGCTGCACGGGGTCAGCGTTGACGAGTCCATCGCCAGCATCGAGCGGGTGTTCAAGAACGATGCCGAGCCGCGCGACATCGCCGCCATCGTCATCGAGCCGGTGCAGGGCGAGGGCGGCTTCTACGCCGCACCGAAGGAATTCATGCAGCGCCTGCGTGCGCTGTGCGACCAGCACGGCATCCTGCTGATCGCCGACGAGGTGCAGACTGGTGCCGGGCGTACCGGCACCTTCTTCGCCATGGAACAGATGGGGGTGGCCGCCGATCTGACCACCTTCGCCAAGTCCATCGCCGGTGGCTTCCCGCTGGCCGGCGTATGTGGCAAGGCCGAGATCATGGACGCCGTCGCCCCCGGTGGTCTGGGTGGCACCTACGCCGGCAGCCCGCTGGCCTGTGTCGCGGCGCTGGCGGTACTGGAGGTATTCGAAGAGGAGCAACTGCTGCAGCGCTGCCAGGCCGTGGGCGAGCGGCTGAAGGCGGGTCTGCGCGACATCCAGGCCCGGCACCCGGTGATCGGCGACGTGCGCGGTCTCGGCGCGATGATCGCCATCGAGCTGTTCGACGCGGGCAACCCGGAAAAACCCAACGCCGAGCTGGTCGGCAAGGTTGTCACCCGCGCCCGCGAGAAGGGCCTGATCCTGCTGTCCTGCGGCCCCTACTACAACGTGCTGCGCATCCTGGTACCGCTGACCGCCGAGGACGAGCTGCTCGACCGCGGCATGGCGATCATCGCCGAGTGCTTCGACGAGCTGGCCTGAACCCTCTCGACGCCCCAGCCGGTCGCGGCTCCATGCTTGTGCATGGTATCCAGCGACCGGCAGTCTGTACCGCCAAGCCCGCGACCATCATGGTCGCGGGCTTGGCCATTTCTGCCGCTCCTCATCACCGGAAGCACGCTCGCCTGTGCTACAACAGGCCGTAGTACCTGTGGCCGGTGCGATGTGGAACCTCCCGACCGGCAGCCGATCCAACCGGCCAGCGCACACCGCACCCGGACCCCACGGAGCCGCCCCGTCATGCCCGCCCCTTCCGCCGCCCCGCGAGGCGTCGATGAGCAACCCTGACCTTCTGCTGGTCGGTGCCGGCCACAGCCATCTCGGTGTGCTGCGCCGCTGGGCGCGCGGCCAGCGACCACCGGGCCGCCTGGCGCTGCTGAGCGACAGTCCGCACGCCTGGTATGCCGGACGCCTGCCGGGACTGCTGGCCGGACGCTATACAGAAACCGATTGCCGGATCGAGCTGGCGCCGCTGTGCCACGCCGCCGGAGTGGAGCTGCTGCAGGGTGTGGTGACCGGCCTGGACGCCGACGAGCGCCGCCTGGCGCTGGCCGACGGACGCACCCTGCAGGCCAGCTGGCTGTCGCTGAATGTCGGCGCGGCGCCACCGGCGCCCGAGCAGCGCGGCGGGGGCATGCAGGTGCTAGGAGTAAAACCCTTCGCGGCATTTCTCGCCGCCTGGAGCGAATGGCAACGCGATCCGCAGCCGCTGGCGATCGTCGGCGCCGGTGCGGCGGGGGTCGAACTGGCGCTGGCGCTGGCCGGGCAGGTGCCGGAACTCAGTCAGTTCTGCGCCGGCGCCCTGCTCGAGGGCGGCTCGCCGGGCCTGCGCCTGCGCGCCCTCGGCCACCTGCGCCAGCGCGGCGTGAGCGGTCGCGAGCACTGCCCGATCAGCCATATCGAGGGACAAACCCTGTACAGCGACGCCGGCGCCGTGTGGCACGGCCCGCGCCTGCTGCTGGCCAGCGGCAGCCAGCCGCTGCCCTGGCTGACCCACAGCGGCCTGGTCTGCGCCGACGACGGCTTCATCCAGATCGGACGTACCCTGCAAAGCCACAGCCATCCGCGGATCTTCGCCAGTGGCGACTGCGCCAGCCTGCCCGACGCTCCCCGCAATGCCTGGCAGGCCACGCGCCAGGCCTCGCAGTTGGCCGCCAATCTCAGCGCGGTGCTACAGGAAAGACCGCTGGCCCGCTACCGGCCGCCCCGCCAGCGAGCGCTGCTGGTCGCCACCGGCGACGGCGGCGCCCTGCTCGACTGGAACGGCTGGTCCGCCGGCGGCCGGCTGTGCGGCTGGTGGCGCGATCTGTGCGACCGGCAATTCATCCTGCGCCACCAGGTCTGAACACCCCGGCGACAGGGCGGCCGACTCACGGCCGCCCCGGCGTGGGTGTGAAGTGCAATCACTGACCGCGAGCAGATCCGCGGAGCGGAGCATCCCTGCTCACCTCGGCCTCGATCGACTCATGCCGGCCAGGGCGTCGGCTGTCCGAACTCGCACCAGCTCCCGAGAGCCCTGGCGCAGCGGTCACGACCATTGTGCTTGGCTTCGAACAGGGCCGCATCGGCGCGGCTGAGGGTCTGCGAGTAGCCCTCCTCGGGCAGGCGTTCGGCCACACCGAAGCTGGCGGTAATCGATAACACATCGCTGCCGAACGTCACCCGCAGGTTGCGCAGGCCGCCGCGCAGCCGCTCGATGAACGGTTCCGATCTGGCCAGCGTGGTTTCCGGCAACAGCAGCAGGAACTCCTCACCACCCCAGCGGCCACACAGATCGGAGCCACGGAGTTCAGCCTGCAGCAGCGCCGCGATCGCGCTGAGCACGCGGTCGCCGGCCTCATGTCCCCAGGTGTCGTTGATCTGCTTGAAGTGATCGACATCGATCATCGCCAGCACGAATGGCCGCTCTCCACGCTGGCTGCGCAACTCCTCGGCACGCAGGCGCTCCATCAGCATGCGTCGATTCGGCAGGCCGGTCAGAGCGTCGTGCAGCGAGGCTTCCTGGAGCGCATGATTGAGATCGCGCAGCATGTCCTGGTAACGGTCGGAAATGCGCGCAACCTTCTCCAGTTGACGCAACTGCCGGTGGTAGCGTTCGGAAAGCGAGAGACTCTCCTCGCGCGCCAGCGACTGGTAGCCGTCGGAGATCCGGGCGATGCGCTCGAGTCGCGACAACTGGTCGAGGTTCTGCTGCTGCAGACGCGCCAGCCCCTCGCGCAACGGATGCCCGTAGTGCTGGGGGTCACTCAGCAGGTCTTCCACCAGCAGGTCCAGCTCGCGCTCGCAGCTCATCGTTCGATCACTCGCTGTAGGGCAGGATGGCAAAGGGGAAGCTGCAGTCCTCGCGGAACTCTTCGGCCAGCTCGGCGACCCGCTCGTTGCGACTGTCGTAGTGCCAGTTGACGCTGACTGGCTGCCCTTTGCGGTGTGCCTCCTCGAGCAGGTCGAGGATGTCCATCAGCGCCTTGATCGAACTGGTGTTGAGGTATAGCAGGCGCAGTTCCAGGGCCAGCGGCCGGGTCGCTTCGTGCAGGAAACGCTCGACCCAGTCGATCACCTGCCCGAACAGCTCGAAGGAGTTTTCCGGATAGGAGTCGCCCTGCATGGCCAGCACGCCAGCGAGCCAGTCGCCCTGAATCGCCGGCGTTGACTGGGTTCCGTTGATGTTCAATTCTGTCATGGTGTCACTCGTGCAAAGGGTCAGATGACAGCGCGCAGGCTGAAAAAGGCGCGTCCTTCCGCCTGCTCGCTGAGCGAGGCCAGCAGCGGCACACTCGACTTGCGGGCGATATCGAGCAGGCCGAGGCCCGCGCCACTGGCGCTCTCGCCGCTGCGCGGCTTGCGCAGCTGCTCCTTGTAGGCGGCCTTGAGCTGGGCCTTGTCCAGCGGCGCCAGGCTCTCGACCCACTCCACCAGCTGCCGGCCATCCTCGCGCTCGACCAGGTTACCGGCCGCCACCACGTAGCGCCCCTGCTCATCGCGGGAAATCGCCACGGTGGCCGCCGCATCCGACTCGGCGTAGTTCATCCGGGTAGCATAGTGGCGGATATTCTGGGTCATTTCGATATACACGGCGAACACATCCATCGCCGCCGAGGGCTGTGCCTGTTCGGCAGTCAGGTAGTTGCGCAGGGCGTTGCCGATTTCCTCGATCAGGCTGCGCGAAATCGGTCCATTGAAGCAGAGCATGATGCGCTGGCGGTTGTAGTTCTCGCGCATGGCCAGCAGGTCGTAGGTCTCCATGAGCACCCCTAGTCGAAGCGGAAGGAAAGAATGGTGATGTCGTCGCGCTGCGGCAGCTCGCCCTGATAGGCCGCGAGGCTGGCAACGAACAGATCGGCCTGCTCGGCCAGCGGTCGCCGCGCATGCTCGCGCAGCAGTTCGGTGAAGCGCCGGTTGCCGAAGCCGAATCCGTGCTCACCGCCCGCCTGGTCGAGGAAACCGTCGGTACACAGGTAGAAGGTCCAACCCGGCGGCAGCTCGACCTCGAGGTTGGCATAGTCGCCCTGACGCTTGTCCGCCAGCGCCCGCCGTGCGCCCTTGAACTCACGCACCTCGCTGCCGTCGCTGGCGAACAGGGCGATCTTGGCCCCGGCGAAGCGCAGCTTCCGGCCACCAGGGTCGACCCACACCAGGCCGGCGTCCATGTTGGTCGCCAGCCCCCGCGACACCTGCTCCTCGCGCAGCATGCCACGCACGGTGCGGTCGGTCTCGCGGAGAATGGCCGCCGGATCGTCGACACCGGCCACGCCGATGGCATGGTCGATGGCCGCCTGCGCCAGCATGGTCATCAGCGCACCAGGCACGCCGTGGCCGGCACAGTCGACCACGCCGAGCAGATAGCCGCCGGCGCGCTCGCGGTAGACGTAGAAGTCGCCGCCGACCACGTCACGCGGCTTCCACAGAACGAAGTGGTGCTCGCCCAGCGAGGCGGCCAGCTGGCGATCCGGCAGGACGGCGCGCTGGATCAGGCTGGCATAGTCGATCGAGTCGTCGATCTGCTTGTGGGCGGCGGCCATCTCGCGGTTGGCCTGCTCCAGCGCGTGGGTACGCTCGCGCACCCGGCCCTCCAGCTCGACGGTATGCCGGTGCACCTGCGCCGCCATGCTGGCGAAGGCCGCCGACAGCTCGCCGATCTCGTCGCCGCGCGCCGGCGGCAGGCGGGTGTCATAGTGGCCGGCGGCAATCGCCTTGGCCGAGTGCTTGAGGCTGCGCAACGGCTGCAGCAGCAGACGATCCACCGCATAGGCGAAGCCCAGCAGCAGCGCGGCCAGCAAAACCACCAGGGTGCCCAGCAGCGGCCACAGCCAGCGGTTGTCGAGCACCTGCGCGGCATGCAGGTCGACGGCGGTGAGCAAGTGCCAGCGCAGCGGCGCGATATAGCTGAGGGCCAGCAGTTGCGGCTTGCCCTCCAACGTTGCCTTGACGATCTGCACCCCTTCCGGCTCGGCCTCGGCGCGGCGCATGGCCGCCTGCAGCGTCTCGCGCTGGTCCGGCCGGGACAGCAGCTCGAACACCCGCGAGCCGCCGCCACTACCATCGACTCCCGAGTTGAAGGCAATCCGCGCCCGATCCGGATGGGCCTGAATGGCACCGTCGGCGGCGAGGATCATCGGCGTCACGCCCGGCTCGCGACTGACCATGAAGTTGTCGAGAAAACCGCTCAGGTCAAGCCCGGTGCCGGCCAGACCGAGCACCCGGGCGCCGTCGCGGACCAGGATGTTGAACCACACCTTGGTGACCTTGAGCTTGTCGTCGACATTGACGTTCAGGTTGTAGTCGGCCGCCCCCGCCACGCTAGCGAAGAACCAGGCGTCCTGCGGGTCATGCGGATCCAGCACGTAGCGCGGCTGCACGCTTTGTGGCTGCAGGGCGTCGTTGAAGTAGTAGTGGCGGCTGGCATTGGCGATGACGAACCAGGAGTGGTCGTGGAAGTCGCGCTGATAGCCTGCGGCCTCGGCGAAGAACTGCGCCCGCCGCTCGGGGTCGTCCTCGTCCTGCAGCCAGCGCCGGGTCAGCTGCGCATCGGCCAGTCGCCGCGCCAGCGCCAGCTCGCGTGTCACCGGGGCGAGGATACGCTCGCGGTGCAACAGGGTGAAGTTGCGCGCATAGGCTTCGCCGAAGTGCTGGCGAATGTCCTCCATGGCCCGCCAGCCGAGCAATACCGCCGGGATCAGTGCCAGCACGCACGCCAGTAGCAAGGCCAGTACCGACTTGCTGCGCAGCCCCCAGTTCGCCGCCATGAATGTCCCCCCGCCCCCGTCGTATCCACCGCCCAGCGCTACGGCCGGCAAAAGCGGCATTGTGCAGTGCGCCCGCGCCAAGGGGTATAGGCATGCGCCAAAAAAGCGTCTGCCCCCCCGCCGGCCGGCGCACCAGGCACACCATCAGGGTGCCGGGTTGGGCTGCACGCTGTGGATACGCTCGATACCGGCCAGCAGCTCGTCGCTGAGGGTCAACTCGAGGCTGGCCAGGTTGCTGTCCAGCTGCTCGAGGCTGGTGGCGCCGATGATGTTGCTGGTCAGGAACGGCCGGCTGCTGACGTAGGCCAGCGCCAGCTGCGCCGGATCGACGCCATGCTCGCGGGCCAGCGCGACGTAGGCGCTGGCCGCCTGGCGGGCCTGCGGGTTGTTGTAGCGCTGGAAACGCTCGAACAGGGTCAGGCGCCCCTTGGGCGGCTGCGCGCCATTCTCGTACTTGCCGGAGAGCAGACCGAAGGCCAGCGGCGAGTAGGCCAGCAGACCGACCTGCTCGCGAATGGCCATTTCCGCCAGACCCACCTCGAAACTGCGGTTGAGCAGGTTGTAGGGGTTCTGGATCGACACCACCCGTGGCCAGCCACGGGTCTCGGCCAGGTGCAGGAAACGATGCACGCCCCAGGGCGTCTCGTTGGACAGGCCGATGTGGCGGATCTTGCCGCTCTGCACCAGCTCGGCGAGCACCTCCAGCGACTCCTCGATCGGCGTCATGTGCGCCTCCGGATCGTGGCGATAGCCGAGCTGGCCGAAGTAGTTGGTCTGCCGGTCCGGCCAGTGCAGCTGGTAGAGGTCGATGTAGTCGGTGTGCAGACGCTTGAGGCTGCCCTCCACCGCAGCGATCAGGTTGGCGCGGTCGTGGTGCGGACGGCCACCGCGGATGTGGTTGATGCCGTTGCCCGGCGCCGCCGCCTTGCTGGCGATGATCCACTGGTCGCGCCCGCCGTGACGCTGCAAGTAGTGGCCGATGATGGTTTCGGTGGCACCACAGGTCTCGGCCTTCGGCGGCACCGGGTACATCTCGGCGGTGTCGATGAAGTTGATGCCGGCCGCCTGGGCGCGGCGGATCTGCTCGAAGCCTTCGGCTTCGCTGTTCTGCTCGCCCCAGGTCATGCTGCCGAGCGCCAGCGCGCTGACCTGGATGTCGGTTCTGCCGAGAGGGCGGTAAATCATCGGGAACTCCTGCACGAAGGTGACTGAACGGATCTGCGGCTAAATGTACCGCAGATGCCGCCACGCGCACCGACCGGCAGCCGCCAACTCAGGACATGGCGGGCGTCCGACCGCCGGCTGTCACCTGCCGGCGCTGGCACACGAAGTTCTCGAACTCCGCGGCGGACAGCGGCCTGGCAAACAGGTAGCCCTGCACCTCGTCGCAACCGAGGCGCTCGAGCTCGGCCAACTGCGCGGCCGTCTCGACCCCTTCGGCGATGGTCAGCATGCCCAGGCTCCCGGCCATGCCCAGAATCGCCCGCACGATCGACTGGTCGTGACCGTCCTCGCTGATCTGGCGGACGAAGGACTGGTCGATCTTCAGCTTGTGGACCTGAAAACTCTTGAGGTAGCTGAGCGACGAATAGCCGGTACCGAAATCGTCGACCGACAGCAGCACGCCGAGGGCATGCAGGCGGCGCACCACCGCGATGGCCGCCGCCGGATCGTGCATGGCCACGCTCTCGGTCAGCTCCAGCTCCAGGCAGTGGGCCGGCAGGCCGCTCTCCTGCAGGACATCCACCACCAGCTCGACCAGCCCCGGGTGGCGGAACTGGGCCAGCGACAGGTTCACCGCAATGGTCATGTCCGGCGGATAGCCCTGGTCCAGCCAGGCCTTCATCTGCCGCACCGCGCTGCGCAGCACCCATTCGCCGATCGGCAGGATCAGCCCGCTGCCCTCGGCGATGGGGATGAATTCGCTCGGGCTGATCACCCCCAGTTGCGGGTGGGTCCAGCGCAGCAGGGCTTCGGCGCCGACCAGTCGCTGTCCAGCGATGCTCACCTGCGGCTGGAAGCACAGGTGCAGTTCGCGGTTGTCCAGCGCCTGGCGCAAGGCACTTTCCAGCTGCAGGATGCGCGTGGACTGGCGCTGCATCTCGCTGGTGAAGAAGCGGTAACCGTTGCGGCCCTCCTGCTTGGCACGGTGCATGGCGATGTCCGCGCGCTGCGCCAGGCTCTCGAAGTCGCGGCCGTCCTCGGGGAACACCGCGATGCCGATCGAGGTGGTCACCACCAGACCGTGCTCCTCGATCCGGCAGGGCGTGGCCAGCAGCGCCTTGAGCCGCTCGGCGACATGCGCGGCGCCCTTGGCATCGGTGTAGGGCAATACCAACACGAACTCGTCGCCGCCCTGGCGCGACAGGGTGTCCTCGTCACGCAGCACCGACTTCAGGCGCTGGGCGACCTCGACCAGGAAGGCGTCGCCCACCCGGTAGCCCAGAGAATCGTTGATGTGCTTGAAGTGATCGAGATCCAGGTACAGCACCGCCAGCGGTTGGTGACTGCGCTCGGACAGGCTCAGTGCCTGTTCGCAACGGGAGGCGAACAGCTTGCGGTTGGGCAGGTCAGTCAGCGCATCGAAATGGGCCAGGCGCTCGATGCGCTGCTCGTCCAGCTTGCGCTGGGTGATGTCTTCCTTGATCGCCAGGTAGTGAGTGGGCAGGCCGGCATCGTCGAACACCGGCGAGATCAGCACCGACTCGGTGTACTCGCTGCCGTCCTTGCGCCGGTTGACGAACTCGCCGCGCCAGGTATTGCCGCTGGTGAGCTGCTGCCACATGTCGTCATAGGTGGCTTGCGGCGTCTTGCCGGAGTGCAACAGTTTCGGATTGCAGCCCATGGCCTCCTCCAGGCTGTAGCCGGTCGCCCGGGTGAAGGCCTGGTTGGCGTATTCGATGCGCGCGGCGAGATCGGTGATGACGATGGTGCTCGCGCTCTGCTCGACGGCCTGGCTCAGCTTGCGCAGGGTGGCCTGGTCGCGGGTGCGCGCGGTGATATCGCGCGACAGCATGACCAGGCGCGGCGCCTGATGTGGCGCCTGGCGCATCAGCGACACCGACAGCTCGAACCAGTGGTTGCCGTCGTCCAGCGGGATCTGCACCTGCCGGCCGGTCGAATAGCCGTGGGCCAGCGCCTCCTGCAGCGCCGCCATGCAGGTCCGCGCGCTCTCGAGCGGCAATGCCTCGTAGAGAGTCCGGCCGAGCAACTGGGCGGCCGCTGCGGCCAGCTGCTCGCTGCGCGGTGCGTGCACCTGCAGATAGCGACCGTCCGCGTCGAACTCGAACAGCAGGTCGGGAATCGCCTCGAGAATCGCCTGCGCGTGCTGGCGGGCTTCGCTCAGCGCCCGGTAGGGGGCGGCGATCATCTCGACGAACACGGCGCGATACAGCAGCAGGTAGGCCAGCACCTTGTAGACGTGGCCCATCAGGTTGAACACATCGGTGGCCGAGGCGTACAGGGTGAAGAATCCCTCGCTGAGGATCATCGCCAGCACAGCGCCGAGCAGCAGCGAAACGTTGAAGTCACCGGCCTGGCGCAGGCGGCCGAGCAGCACGCCGACGGTCAGCAGGTGCACGACGATCACCCCGTACTCCGCACCCAGCTTGAAGGCGGTGAGCCCCTGCCCGGCCACGAAGGTCGACGGCAGCCACTGCGGGTGGTAGAGAAACACCCAGTGAGCCACGGCCACGCCGGACAGCACGCCCAGCAGGGGTAGCCAGCGTCGCCGCGCCAGCCGCCGGTCCTGGGCGACGCCGATCGCCGACCAGGGCAGCCAGGCCACCAGCAACAGGGCGCCGGCGGCCAGGTAGCGGGCCACCAGCCAGAAGTGGATGGCCTTTTCCACCCCGCTGGGGGTCACGTAGTCAGGCATCCCCCGGTACGACAGCATGTGGGAAAAATCGAGGATGGCCACGCCGAGAAAGCCGCAGGCCAGCAGCAGGATGTTGCGCTGCGGGTGCAGGCTGTGGGTGTTCCAGCCGACGGCAAAGACCAGGACCGCCACGGCGATGGCCGTGGTTTCCAGCAGCATGTGCCAGGCCAGGTAACCGTCGACATGCGGCAGCGCCCCGCCGAACTGAGTCGTCAGCAGCACGCCGGCCAGCAGGAGGACCAGAACCGCCAGTGGCTGGCCGAGGAATTCCCGGTGTTGCGGGTGAACCCGCTTCAAGCCCAATCGCACGCGCTCACTACCCCTATCCATGAGAAGCGCCGCCAGCCCGTTGGCTGTCGAAAATCGCCAGTGTGACGATTGTCCGCGGCACCAATGTGACGCGCGACTGTGCCTGTCTGCCCGGCAGGCGTCAATGATTGTCTGCGCGCACGAGGAAAGCGCGAAAATCGGTGCCTTATGCCGTTATTTTGACGACAGATCCCAAAAGTAGCGACATAGACCTGCACCGCCAGCCAGTGCCATCGCCGTCGTCGACACCCTGTTTCTTCGCCCGCGGATCAGCGGTACAGATCCGCCCGACTCCACGGCAGATCGTGGGAGCCGTCCGCGCGCGGGCGCACTGCGAGGATCTGGTGTAGATTGATCCAGTCGCGCTCGAAGCCGTAGGCGCAGCCGGCCAAATACAGCCGCCAGATGCGCAAGGCCCGTTCCGGAACCAGCCGGGCCGCCTCCTCCAGATGCTGCTCCAGGCGCTCGCTCCAGAAGCGCAGGGTGCGCGCGTAGTGCAGACGCAGGCTTTCCACGTCCACCACCTCCAGCCCTTCGTCGCTCATCCGCGCCACCGCGGTGGCCAGGTGCGGCAGCTCGCCATGGGGGAACACATAACGGTCGATGAATTTGCCGGCCCCCCGGCCAACCGGCCGGCCATCGGTGTTCTTCGCGGTGATGCCGTGGTTCATCACCAGTCCGCCGGGTCTCACCGCCTGATACAGGGTGCGAAAGTACAGGCCCAGATTGGCGTGACCGACGTGCTCGAACATGCCGACGCTGACCACCTTGTCGAAACGGCCATCGCTGGGCAGGTCGCGGTAGTCCTGCAGCTCCAGCTGCACGCGATCCTGCAGGCCCTCGGCCGCCACCCGCTCGCGCGCCAGCTTGAGCTGCTCGCCGCTGAGGGTGATGCCGTAGACCTCGGCACCGAACTCACGGGCGGCAAAGCGCGCCAACCCACCCCAGCCGCAACCGACGTCCAACAGCCGCTCACCGGGCTGCAAACGCAGCTTGCGGCACAGGTGACGCAGTTTGGCCTGCTGGGCAGTATCCAGGTCTTCCGTGCCGGTCTCGAAGTAGGCGCAGGAATAGACCATGTCACGGTCCAGCCACAGCCGGTAGAAGTCGTTTGAGAGGTCGTAGTGGTAGTGGATGTCCTCGGCATCGCTGGCCTTGTCGTGGGCCGGCCGCTGGGGCGCAGCCGCATCCGCCTCGCCGAGCAGCGCCCCACTGAGCGCATCGGCGATGCGCATCACCGCGTCGATCGGCCCCTGGATATCCATCGCTCCCTCGACATAGGCACTGCCCAGCAGGTCGAGGCTGGGACTACCGAGCCGGCTGAGCAGTTGCGGATCGCGCACCACCAGCGTCACCTGCGGCTCGGGGCCGAGATCCAGTTGATGACCGTCCCATAGCCGCAGTCGCAATGGCAGTTGCAGATTGCGCAGGACGGGCGGAAGCATCGCCAGCATGTCCAATCCCCTTTCATGGAAGCCATGTCAAGGGTAGACCAGTTCGGCGGGATTGTCGGACGCCGGGGCGACGCCGATGTTCCACGTGGAACACTGGGGATTGTCCGCCGGGTTCGTGCCCCGGAAATCGCTCCGCCGAAAACGACAATGCCCGGCTTGGACCGGGCATTGTGGTAACCGCAAAATAGCCGAAACGCCTTATTCCACCGTGACCGACTTGGCCAGGTTGCGCGGCTGATCGACGTCGGTGCCCTTGAGCACGGCGACGTGGTAGGACAGCAGCTGCAGCGGGATGGTGTAGAGGATCGGCGCCAGCAGGTCGTGGATCGGCGGCATGTTGACCACGTGCACGCCGGGGCCGTTGTCCATGGCGGCGGTACGGTCGGCGAAAACGATCAGCTCGCCGCCGCGCGCGCGCACCTCCTGCAGGTTGGACTTGAGCTTCTCGAGCAGCTCGTTGTTGGGCGCTACGGTGACCACCGGCATGTTGCTGTCGACCAGCGCCAGCGGACCATGCTTGAGCTCGCCGGCCGGGTAGGCCTCGGCATGGATGTAGGAGATTTCCTTGAGCTTGAGCGCCCCCTCCATCGCCACCGGATACTGCGCGCCACGGCCGAGGAACAGGGTGTGGTGCTTGTCGGCGAACAACACGGAGATCCGCTCCACGGTCTTGTCCATGGCCAGGGCTTCCTCCAGGTTGCCCGGCAGATGGCGCAGCGCCTCGACCAGCTTGGCCTCGACGTCGGTCGCCAGGGTGCCGCGCACCCGCCCGAGGGACAGGGTCAGCAGCAGCAGGCCGACCAGCTGGGTGGTGAAGGCCTTGGTCGAGGCCACACCGATCTCCGGACCGGCCTGGGTCAGCAGGGTTAGGTCGGACTCGCGCACCAGCGAACTGGTGCCGACGTTGCAGATCGCCAGGCTGGCCAGGTAGCCGGCCGACTTGGCGTTGCGCAGGGCGGCCAGGGTGTCGGCGGTCTCGCCGGATTGGGAGATGGTGACGAACAGTGAATCGGGCTGCACCGCAACTTTGCGATAGCGGAACTCGCTGGCCACCTCGACCTGGCAGGGGATGCCGGTCAGCTCCTCCAGCCAGTAACGGGCTACCATGCCGGCGTGGTAGCTGGTGCCGCAGGCGACGATCTGCACGTTGCGCACCCGGGCGAACAGTTCGGCGGCCTGCGGACCGAAGGCCTGCACCAGCGCATGGTCGCTGCCCAGGCGGCCTTCGAGGGTGCGCTGCACCACCTTCGGCTGCTCGTGGATTTCCTTGAGCATGAAGTGGCGATACTCGCCCTTCTCCGCCGCCTCGGCGCCCTCGTGGAACTGCACGGTTTCGCGCTGCACGCTGCGGCCTTCGGCATCCCAGATCTGCAGGCTGGCCTGGCGGATCTCGGCGATGTCGCCCTCCTCCAGGTAGACGAAGCGGTCGGTGACCTGGCGCAGGGCCAGCGGGTCGGAGGCGAGGAAGTTCTCGCCCAGGCCCAGACCGATGACCAGCGGGCTGCCACTGCGGGCGGCGAGGATGCGGTCGGGCTGCGCGGCCGAGATCACCGCCAGACCGTAGGCGCCGTGCAACTCCTTGACCGCTGCTTTCAGCGCGTCGGCCAGCTCCGGCAGACCCTGCAGCTTGTGGTGCAGCAGGTGGACGATGGTCTCGGTGTCGGTTTCCGAGCTGAACACATAACCGAGGGCCTTGAGCTGCTCGCGCAGTTGTTCGTGGTTCTCGATGATGCCGTTGTGCACCACCGCCAGGTCGCTGCCCGAGAAATGCGGGTGGGCGTTGGCCTCGCTGGGCACGCCGTGCGTCGCCCAGCGCGTGTGGGCGATGCCCAGACGGCCGGCGAGCGGCTCTTCGGCCAGCGCCTGCTCCAGCGCGGCGACCTTGCCGATGCGGCGGCTGCGGCGCAGCCCGCCGTCCTGGCTATAGATCGCCACCCCGGCGCTGTCGTAGCCGCGGTATTCGAGGCGCTTGAGGCCCTCGATGAGAATGGCACTGACATTACGCTCGGCGATGGCGCCAACAATTCCGCACATGCGGGCTCTCCTTATCGGTTTTCAACGGCGGCACAGACCAGTTTGGTCCCGCGCGCCAGAATCTGCTCACGCACCTCGGGCTCGAGGCGCTCGTCGGTTATCAGCGTATGGATGCTGCCCCATGGCAGCTCCAGGTTGGGCATGCGCCGGCCGACCTTGTCGGCCTCGAGCATGACAATCACTTCGCGGGCCACTTCGGCCATGACCCGCGAGAGGCCCAGCAGCTCATTGAAGGTGGTGGTGCCGCGCGCCAGGTCGAGACCGTCGGCGCCGATGAACAGCTGGTCGAAGTCGTAGGAGCGCAGCACCTGCTCGGCGACCTGGCCCTGGAACGACTCGGAATGCGGATCCCAGGTACCGCCAGTCATCAGCAGCACCGGCTCCTGCTCCAACTCGCGCAGGGCGTTGGCCACGTTCAGCGAGTTGGTCATCACCACCAGGCCCGGGCGGCGGTCCAGCTCGGGGATGAGCGCGGCGGTGGTGCTGCCGCTGTCGATTATGATCCGCGCATGCTCGCGGATGCAGGCCGCAGCGGCACGGGCGATGGCCTGCTTGTACGGCGACACCGGCTGGCTCGGTTCGGCGACCAGCTCGTGGGGCATCGGCAGAGCGCCGCCGTAGCGACGCAGCAGCAGACCATTGCTCTCCAGCGCAGCCAGGTCCTTGCGGATGGTCACTTCCGAGGTTTCGAAGTGGCGGGCCAGCGCGTCCACGTGCACCTCGCCCTGCTCGGCGAGCAGGGCGAGGATGGCGTGGCGACGTTGCGGTGTGTTGCGTTTCGACATGCCTAAGTTTCGATTCGTAACTTTATAGGTGTGAATCAAAACTCAGGAACGGACGAGCGTCAAGCACCTGTGGACAGAACTATCCACAGAATGATGGATGGTCTGTTCATACATGGAGGTTGAAAGGCTTGTGGATAAAAACATCCAAGCGAGAAGTTATGTTTATCCACAGGGCCAGATAGGATGACGATACTTGCCCTCTGTGGAAAAGTCTGTATCAGCTTGTCCACAGAGGAATGGGCACCTGGCCGGCATGGCGCCTGCATCAAATGGTTATCCACAAGCGAGCGCCGCACACCGCCACAGTACGAGCTTCAGGCCTTGGGCTTCTTCACCGGGCGCTGCCAGCCATCGATATTGCGCTGGCGCGCACGCCCCACCGCCAGGGTGGCGGCCGGCACCTCGCTGGTGATCACCGAACCGGCCGCAGTGGTGGCGCCGTCGCCGATGGTGACTGGCGCCACCAGCGAGTTGTTGGTGCCGATGAAGGCGTCCACGCCGATCACCGTGCGATGCTTGTTGGCGCCGTCGTAGTTGCAGGTGATGGTGCCGGCGCCGATGTTGCTCAGCGCACCGATCTCGGCGTCGCCCAGGTAGGCCAGGTGACCGGCCTTGGCGCCCTCGCCCAGCACCGCGTTCTTCAGCTCGACGAAGTTGCCGACGTGGGCCCTGGCGCCCAGCACGCTGCCCGGACGCAGACGGGCGAACGGACCGCAGTCGGCACCCTCGCCCAGCTCGGCGCCTTCCAGGTGGCTGTTGGCCTTGACCACCGCGCCGCAGCGCAGGGTGCTGTTGCGGATCACGCAGTTGGGACCGATCTCGACACCGTCCTCGATGACCACCCTGCCCTCGAGGATCACGTTGATGTCGATGACCACGTCGCGGCCGACGCTCACCTCGCCGCGCACATCGAAGCGCGCCGGATCGAGCAGGGTCACGCCCTGGGCCATCAGCCGGCACGCAGCACGCTGCTGGTAATGGCGCTCCAGCTCGGCGAGCTGGCGACGGTCGTTGGCACCCTGCACTTCCATGGCGTCTTCCGGCTGGGCGGTGGCCACCGCCAGACCGTCGGCCACCGCCATGGCGATCACGTCGGTCAGGTAGTACTCGCCCTGGGCATTGCTGTTGGACAGCCGGCCCATCCACTCGGCCATGCGCGCGCCGGGCATGGCGAGGATGCCGGTGTTGCCCTCGCGGATCGCGCGCTGCTCTTCCGTGGCGTCCTTCTGCTCGACGATCGCGGTGACCTGCCCCCGGGCGTCACGAATGATCCGTCCGTATCCGGTGGGATCGTCGAGGGCGACGGTGAGCAACGCCAGCTGCGCGGGGCCGGCATGGGCCAGCAGGCGCTCGAGGGTCGGCGCCTCGATCAGCGGCACGTCGCCATACAGCACCAGCACCTGCTCGGCGCTGATGAACGGCAGGGCCTGGGCCACGGCGTGGCCGGTGCCGTGTTGCTGTTCCTGCAGGACGAAATTCAGGTCGTCGGCCGCCAGGCGCTCGCGCACCGCCTCGGCGCCGTGGCCGATGACCACATGGATGCGCTGCGGATTCAACTCACGAGCGGTGTCGATGACATGGCCAAGCATGGCCTTGCCGGCCACCGGGTGCAGGACCTTGGGCAGCGCCGAACGCATGCGGGTGCCCTGACCGGCGGCGAGGATGACGATTTCCAGACTCATTGGTGTACTTCCCTATGCAGCCCCAGCGCCGGGCTGGAGCGAAATGGACACGAATAGTATGGGCGGCAGCAGCGCAACGCACGGCGAGCCGGCAATAAAAAAAGGGGGTAGCCAAGGCTACCCCCTTTTCCCGTGAACCGGACGACTGCGCCGCAATGCGGATCAGTGCGCCGAACCACCGAACTTCTTGCGCAGTTCCTGAATGGTCCGCAGCTGTGCGACAGCCTCGGCCAGACGAGCGGAAGCGGTGGAGTAGTCGAACTCGGCACTCTTCTCGTTGAGGGCCTTCTCCGCCGCCTTGCGGGCTTCGAGAGCCGCTGCTTCGTCGAGGTCGGCAGCGCGGATCGCGGTGTCGGCGAGAACCTTCACCATGTTCGGCTGCACTTCGATGAAACCGCCGGAGATGTAGTACACCTCCTGCTCGCCACCCTGCTTGATCACCCGCACCGGACCCGGCTTGAGATCGGTCAGCAGCGGGGCGTGGCCCGGCAGAACACCGATATCACCCATGTTGCCGTGGGCGACGACCATTTCCACCAGCCCCGAGAACAGCTCTTCTTCCGCACTGACGATGTCGCAGTGGACTGTCATAGCCATACTTCATGCCTCGGTAAGCAGGCGGCGCTACCGGGGTAGCCGCCGCCTGATCGAGCGCCCGCTAGCGGGCGCGCCAGTTACAGTTTCTTGGCTTTTTCGACGGCTTCGTCGATGGTGCCGACCATGTAGAACGCCTGCTCCGGCAGGTGATCGTAATCACCGTTGAGGATGCCGGCGAAACCACGGATGGTCTCTTTCAGCGGGACGTACTTGCCCGGGGCGCCAGTGAAGACTTCGGCCACGAAGAACGGCTGGGACAGGAAGCGCTGGATCTTACGAGCGCGAGATACCAGCTGCTTGTCGGCTTCGGACAGTTCGTCCATGCCGAGGATCGCGATGATGTCCTTCAGTTCCTTGTAGCGCTGCAGCACGTACTGCACACCGCGGGCGGTGTCGTAGTGCTCCTGGCCAACCACCAGCGGATCCAGCTGACGGGAGGTGGAGTCCAGCGGGTCGACTGCCGGGTAGATACCCAGGGAGGCGATGTCACGGGACAGTACCACGGTGGCGTCGAGGTGGGCGAAGGTGGTCGCCGGGCTCGGGTCGGTCAGGTCGTCCGCGGGAACGTATACGGCCTGCACGGAGGTGATCGAGCCGTTCTTGGTGGAGGTGATGCGCTCCTGCAGAACGCCCATTTCCTCGGCCAGAGTCGGCTGGTAACCCACCGCGGACGGCATACGACCCAGCAGCGCGGACACTTCGGTACCGGCCAGGGTGTAACGGTAGATGTTGTCGACGAACAGCAGAACGTCGCGGCCTTCGTCACGGAACTTCTCGGCCATGGTCAGACCGGTCAGTGCCACGCGCAGACGGTTGCCTGGCGGCTCGTTCATCTGACCGTAGACCAGGGCTACCTTGTCCAGAACGTTGGAGTCCTTCATCTCGTGATAGAAGTCGTTACCTTCACGAGTACGCTCACCCACGCCGGCGAACACGGAGTAACCACTGTGTTCCATGGCGATGTTGCGGATCAGTTCCATCATGTTCACGGTCTTGCCGACACCGGCGCCACCGAACAGACCGACCTTGCCGCCCTTGGCGAACGGGCAAACCAGGTCCATGACCTTGATGCCGGTTTCCAGCAGCTCGTTGCCGCCGGCCTGCTCCGCGTAGGACGGGGCAGCGCGGTGGATGCTCCAGCGCTCTTCCTCGCCGATGGGGCCGGCTTCGTCGATCGGGTTGCCGAGGACGTCCATGATGCGGCCCAGGGTCTGCTTGCCGACCGGCACGGAGATGCCGGCACCGGTGTTGCTCACGGTCAGGCCACGCTTGAGGCCTTCGGTGGAACCCATGGCGATGGAACGAACCACGCCATCGCCCAGCTGCTGCTGGACTTCCAGGGTGGTCTGCGCGCCTTCGACTTTCAGCGCGTCATAAATGCTCGGCACCTGATCGCGCGGGAATTCCACGTCGATAACGGCGCCGATGATTTGAACGATACGTCCGCTACTCATATCTGGTTCCTCTGAATATTTGAACCTGTTAAACCGCGGCAGCGCCGCCGACGATTTCCGAGATCTCTTGCGTGATCGCAGCCTGACGCGCCTTGTTGTAGATCAGCTGCAGATCCTTGATCAGCTGACCGGCGTTGTCGGTGGCATTCTTCATGGCGATCATCCGCGCCGCCTGCTCACAGGCGTTGTTCTCGATCACGGACTGATACACCTGCGATTCGACATAGCGAACCAGCAGGGCATCCAGCAGTTGCTGGGCGTCGGGTTCGTACAGGTAATCCCACAGGCCCTGCTTCGCGCCGTCGTCGGCATCGGTAGCGGGAGCCAGGGGGAGCAATTGTTCAACCGCCGGCTTCTGGGTCATGGTGTTCACGAACTTGTTGGACGCCAGGTACAGGCGATCCAGCTGACCTTCGTTGAACCGATCCAGCATGACCTTGACGCTGCCGATCAAGTCATTGACCGACGGCGCATCACCCAGGTGGCTGACCGCAGCAACCACGTTGCCGCCGTAGCTGCGGAAGAAGCTGGCGCCCTTGCTGCCGATGACGCAGAACTCTGCCTCAACGCCCGCATCGGACCAGTCCTTCATGTTTTTGATCAGGGCCTTGAACAGGTTGATGTTCAGGCCACCACAGAGACCACGGTCACTGGATACCAGGATGTAGCCGACACGCTTGACCGGACGCTCCACCATGAAGGCATGGCGGTATTCCGGGTTGGCCTTGGCCAGGTGACCGATCACCTCACGGATACGCACCGCGTACGGACGGCCGGCGGCCATGCGCTGCTGAGCCCTGCGCATCTTGCTGACCGCCACTTTTTCCATGGCGTTGGTGATCTTCTGCGTGCTCTTGATGCTCGCAATCTTGCTGCGAATCTCTTTTGCGCCTGCCATGTGACACCTTTCGGGTTAGCAGGCGGGAGCCTTGCGGCTCCCGCTGCGGCTTACCAGCTCTGAGTGGCCTTGAACTTCTCGATGCCGGCCTTGAGGCCTGCGTCGATTTCGTCGTTGAAGTCGCCCTTCACGTTGATCTTCGCCATCAGGTCGGCGAACTCGCGGTTGAAGAAGGCGATCAGGCCCTGCTCGAAGGCGCCAACTTTCTTCACGTCGACGTCGGCCAGGAAGCCACGCTCGGCGGCGTACAGGGACACCGACATGTCGGCGATGGACATCGGCGCGAACTGCTTCTGCTTCATCAGCTCGGTAACGCGCTGACCATGGTCGAGCTGCTTGCGGGTCGCGTCATCCAGATCCGAGGCGAACTGGGCGAAGGCCGCCAGTTCACGGTACTGGGCCAGCGCGGTACGGATACCACCGGACAGCTTCTTGATGATCTTGGTCTGGGCGGCACCACCCACACGGGATACCGAGATACCGGCGTTGACGGCCGGACGCAGACCCGAGTTGAACATCGCCGATTCCAGGAAGATCTGACCGTCGGTGATCGAGATCACGTTGGTCGGAACGAACGCGGAAACGTCGCCAGCCTGGGTTTCGATGATCGGCAGAGCGGTCAGCGAACCGGTCTTGCCAGTCACGGCACCGTTGGTGAACTTCTCGACATACTCTTCGGAAACGCGGGAAGCGCGCTCCAGCAGACGGCTGTGGAGATAGAACACGTCGCCCGGGTAGGCTTCGCGGCCCGGCGGACGGCGCAGCAGCAGGGAGATCTGGCGGTAGGCCACGGCCTGCTTGGACAGGTCGTCGTACACGATCAGGGCGTCTTCGCCGCGGTCGCGGAAGTATTCGCCCATGGTGCAACCGGAGTACGGCGCCAGGTACTGCAGGGCAGCGGATTCGGAAGCCGACGCAGCCACCACGATGGTGTTGGCCAGGGCGCCGTGCTCTTCCAGCTTGCGCACCACGTTGGCGATGGTCGACTGCTTCTGACCGATAGCCACGTACACGCAGCGGATGCCGCTGTTCTTCTGGTTGATGATGGCGTCGATGGCCATCGCGGTCTTGCCGATCTGACGGTCGCCGATGATCAGCTCGCGCTGGCCACGGCCTACCGGGATCATCGCATCGACCGACTTGTAGCCGGTCTGTACCGGCTGGTCGACCGACTTACGCCAGATCACGCCCGGAGCGACTTTCTCGACCGCATCGGTTTCCTTGGCATCGATCGGGCCTTTGCCGTCGATCGGGTTGCCCAGGGCATCGACCACGCGACCCAGCAGTTCCGGACCAACCGGAACCTCGAGGATGCGGCCGGTGCACTTGGCGCTCATGCCTTCGTTCAGGCTCTGGTAGCTGCCCAGAACCACGGCGCCAACGGAGTCCTGCTCCAGGTTCAGCGCCATACCGTAGACGCCGCCCGGGAACTCGATCATTTCGCCGTACATTACATCGGCCAGACCGAAGATGCGCACGATGCCGTCAGATACGCTGACGACGGTGCCTTCGTTACGGGCCTGCGCGGTCACATCAAGCTTGGCGATACGCTGCTTGATGATTTCGCTAATTTCGGAAGGATTCAGTTGCTGCATGCCATGCCCCTCAAATCAGGATTTCAACGCTTCGGCCAACTGGTTCAGTTTGCCGCGGACCGAACCGTCGATAACCAGGTCACCCGCACGAATGATCAAACCGCCGATAAGGGCGGGATTGACGATCGGGGTAGGCTGGACGGTACGATCTAGCCGCTTCGACAAGGCGGCAGCCAGAGTTTGGAGTTGTTCGGCGCTCAGTTCGTGAGCCGTTTCGACCTCGACCTCGATCGAACGCTCGGCTTCCGCCTTCAGCAGCTCGAACTGGTCGCGCACGGTCGGCAGCAGCTCCAGGCGATCGTTTTCACCCAGGGCCGCCACGAAGTTGCGGAACGACTCGTCGATGCTTTCAGCGCACAGCTGAACCAGAACCCCGGCCTTGCGGTCGTGGGTCAGGGCCGGGTTATGCAGCTGGGCGATGACTTCGGGAGACTCCACGAAGGCGGCGCTCAGAGCCAACATGTTCGACCAGGCATCGGTTTGTTTGGCGGCGGAAGCGAACTCGAAAGCGGCTTTCGCATAAGGCCGAGCAAGCGTATTGATAGTTGCCATCGCTCGCCTCGCTTAGAGTTGGGAGGCCAGTTTTGCGACCAGATCGTTGTGTGCCTTGGCGTCCACGGAGGACTCCAGGATCTTCTCGGCACCAGCGACGGCAAGAGCCGCAACCTGGGCGCGCAGTTGATCCTTGGCGCGATTCACTTCAACCTCGATTTCGGCCTTGGCGGCGACAAGCAGACGCTCGCCTTCGCTACGGGCCTGCTGCTTGGATTCCTCGACGATCGCGTTGGCGGTCTTGCTCGCCTTGTCGAGAATCTCGGCAGCTTGCTCCTTGGTTTCACGGAGCGTCTGGGCAGCTTTTTCCTGGGCCAGTTGCAGGTCGCGCTGGGCACGGCCGGCGGCATCCAGACCTTCGGCAATTTTCTTCTGGCGGGCTTGCATGGCAGCGGTGATCGGCGGCCACACAAACTTCATGGTGAACCAGACGAAAATAGCGAAGGAAATCGTTTGACCGAACAGCGTCAAGTTAATGTTCACAGCGATTTACCTCGTGCTATTCCGTTGAGTCCCGGGGGATGACGATTGATCTGGCAGGGCGAACCCTGCCAGGTACCGGAACCGGTCAATCAGCCAGCCATGCCAGGGGCAACAACGAAGATCAGGTACATCGCGATACCAACGCCGATCATCGGTACGGCGTCGAGCAGACCGGCCATCAGGAATGTCTTGGTTTGCAGCTGGGCACCCAGCTCCGGTTGACGCGCGGTGGATTCCAGCAGCTTGCCGCCCAGCAGGGCGAAGCCGATGCCGGTGCCCAGGGCACCCAGACCGATCATGATGGCGGCAGCGATGATAACGAGTTCCATAACAGCTCCTGAGGTTTTCTAAAGGTTACGTTTAGTGGTTAAGACTAGGGTTGGGGCCACTGGTCAGTGGTGGTCTTCGTGGGCGGCGCTCAGATACACCACTGTCAGCACCATGAAGATGAAGGCCTGCAGCGGGATCACCAGGATGTGGAAGATCGCCCACGGCACATTCAGTACCGGCTGCACGAAGAACGGCAGCAGGGCGATGAGGATGAACACCACCTCACCGGCATACATATTGCCGAACAGACGCAGGGCAAGACTCAGCGGCTTGGTCAGCAGGCCGAGGATCTCGAGGAACAGGTTGAACGGGACCAGCGACCAGTGGTTGAACGGGGTGAACGCCAGCTCCTTGGTGAAGCCGCCGAGACCCTTGACCTTGACGCTGTAGAACAGGATCAGGATGAACACGCCGAGCGACAGGCCGAAGGTGCCGTTCGGATCAGCGGTCGGCACGATCTTGAAGTAGGGCACGCCCATCAGGTGGGCCAGGCCCGGGATGTAGTCGACCGGGATCCACTTCAGGCTGTTCATCAGGAACACCCAGACGAAGATGGTCAGCGCCAGCGGGGCTACCACCGGGTTGCGGCCGTGGAAGGTGTCCTTGACGACGCCTTCGACGAACTCGATGACCATTTCCACCAGGTTCTGCAGACCGGAGGGGACACCGGCGTTGGCATGCTTGGCGACGCGGCTGAACAGGAACAGGAAGATCAGGCCCATGAAGACCGACCAGCCCAGGGTATCCACATGGATGGCCCAGAAGCCCATTTCCTTAACTTGTTCGTGGTTCTGGGCAAAGCTCCAGCCGTTTACCGGATGGGAGCCAAAGACCAGGTTCTGCAGGTGGTGCTGAATGTATTCAGCCGGTGTGTTAGCCATAAACGCCTCAATGCTCTAATGCTTTGGAAAGCCTTTCACCAGCAGGAGGGAACAGGCGGAGGTGCCTAGCACCAGTCCGTAGCCGACAAACAGCGCCGCCACGTTCAACCGCTCCACTCCTGCAAACACCAGCGCAAACAACGCTGCCGTCAGAATCAGTTTGCCCATCTCGCCCGACCAGAAGGACTGGACGATGGCGTTGACCGAACGCGCTCCGAAGTAGCGAAACGCTTTGTACGTGAAGTACAGGTTCGGCACCAGCACAATCATGCCGCCGAGCAGCGTGGAGTATCCGGCAAGCGGACCCTTCCACAGCCAGCCGACTGTAGCAGCCAGCAGAGCGACCGCCAGTTGGGTCAGCAGCAACGGAAACACCGCCAGGCGATGCAGGGGGGTCTTGTTGCGAATTTTCACCGCGTTGCCCCGCTTCCGTGTTGCTGGACCGTCTGCAGTGCAGACTCTGTGCCGGCAAAAATTGCGCCGGGAGTATAGGGGGGTAAATTCCCCCGTTCAACTGTCAGGTAGTCAAAAAAAACCATTCGCTACATGTCCGCATATGTCAGCGGATATGCGCCAGCACACCCTGCAACTCGTCCAGCGAACTGTAGCGGATCACCAGTTGGCCCTTGCCCTTGTCGCCGTGGCGGATCTGCACCGCCGCGCCCAGCCGCTCGGCCAGGCGCTGTTCGAGGCGGGCGATGTCCGGATCGGCCTTGGCCGCCGGCGTCTCGGGCTTGCCGCTCAGCCACTGGCGCACCAGCGCCTCGGTCTGACGAACGGTCAGCCCACGCGCGACAACATGTCGCGCCCCTTCCACCTGCTGCGCAGCCGGCAAGCCGAGCAGTGCACGGGCATGGCCCATCTCCAGATCGCCATGGGCGAGCAGGGTCTTTACTTCATCCGGCAGGGCAATGAGACGCAGCAGGTTGGCAACGGTCACACGCGATTTGCCCACCGCGTCGGCGACCTGCTGCTGGGTCAGCTGGAAATCCTGCTGCAGGCGCTGCAGGGCGGCGGCCTCCTCGATCGGATTGAGGTCCTCGCGCTGGATGTTCTCGATCAGCGCCATGGCGATCGCCGCCTCGTCGCTGACCTCGCGCACCAGCGCCGGGATGCGCTCCAGGCCGGCCAGCTGGCTGGCCCGCCAGCGTCGTTCGCCGGCGATGATCTCGTAACGCTCGCCATCGATCGGGCGCACCACGATCGGCTGCATCAGGCCCTGGCGGCGAATCGACTGCGCCAGCTCCTCCAGTGCCTGCGGATTCATGTCGCGGCGCGGCTGGTACTTGCCGCGCTGAAGCAGGTCCAGGGGCAGCTGCTGCAGCTCCTGGCGATCGACCTTGACCGCCTGCTCCTGCAGGGCGCTGACGCTGGTACCGCCGAGCAGGGCGTCCAGGCCGCGGCCGAGACCGCGTTTCTTCACAGCCATGTGCTACTCCTCAAGCGGTGACGGCGCGCTTGACGCGGCGCTGACGGGTGACCAGTTCCTTGGCCAGTTCCAGGTAGGCCCTGGCCCCGCGCGAGGCCTTGTCGTAGACCAGCGCCGGCATGCCGTGGCTGGGCGCCTCGGCCAGGCGCACGTTGCGCGGAATGGTGGTTTCGTAGAGGGTCTCGCCGAAGTGCGCCTGCAGCTGCGCGGTGACCTCGTTGGTCAGGCCGATGCGCGCGTCGTACATCGTGCGCAGGATGCCCTCGATGCGCAGGCTCGGATTGAGCAGCTGGCCGATGCGCTGGATGCTGTTGACCAGGTCGGACAGCCCCTCCAGCGCGTAGTACTCGCACTGCATGGGGATGATCACTCCGTCGGCGGCGACCAGCGCGTTGATGGTCAACATCGACAGCGCCGGCGGGCAGTCGATCAGGATGAAATCGTAGTTGTCGCGGATCGGCACCAGCGCCTGGCGCAGGCGCTGCTCCTTGTTGGGCAGATCGAGCAGGGTGACCTCGGCGGCGGTGAGGTCGCGGTTGGCCGGCAGCAGCTGGTAGCCGCCGTGCTCGGAGGTCTGCATGGCCTGGGCCAGATCGCAGTTGCCGACCAGCACGTCGTAGACCGAATGCTCGAGGTTGAGCTTGTCCACGCCGCTGCCGGTGGTGGCGTTGCCCTGCGGATCGAGGTCGATCAGCAGCACGCGGCGCTGGGTGGCCACCAGCGAGGCGGCGAGGTTGACGCAACTGGTGGTCTTGCCCACCCCGCCCTTCTGATTGGCGATCGCAAATACTTTAGCCATGCTCGGCAGTCTCCCTTCAGGCGCTGCGGCGCAGTATCAGCAGATGGCGCTGGCCCTGGCAACCGGGCACCTGCAGCACGTGTTCGGCTTCGACGCGGAAATCCGCCGGCAGCGCGGCGAGTTCCTCGTGTGGATATTGGCCCTTCATCGCCAGCCAGCAGGTCTCGGCGTCGCCCAGATGACCGGTCCAGTGGGCGAAATCCGCCAGCGAGCTGAACGCCCGCGACACTATGCCGGCAAACGGCTGCGCCGGCTGGAAGTTTTCCACACGGCTGTGGACAACTTCGAGGTTGGCCAGCTTGAGTTCCAGCTTGACCTGGGTCTGGAAGCGGGTCTTCTTGCCGTTGGAGTCCAGGGTGGTGAAGCGCCGCTCGGGGAACAGGATGGCCAGCGGGATGCCGGGCATGCCGCCGCCGCTGCCGACGTCCAGCCAGTTGTCGCCGGCCGCGCGGACGAACGGCACCAGGCTCAGGCTGTCGAGCAGATGCCGAGACACCATCTCGTCGGGATTGCGCACCGCGGTGAGGTTGTAGGCCTGGTTCCACTTGATCAGCAGGGCCAGGTAGGCCAGCAGCTGTTGCTGCTGGTGGTCGTTCAGCTCGACACCGAGCTGGGCGGCGCCGCGCGCCAGTTCGGCGGCGTGCGCCGGGGTCACGGCGGACATCAGAGGTTCTGCTCCAGCTGGCGGCCGGCGCCGCGTTTCTTCAGGTGAATCAGCAGCAGCGACACGGCGGCCGGGGTGACCCCGGGAATCCGCGAAGCCTGGCCGAGGGTCTGCGGACGGGCGGCGCCGAGCTTGCCCTGGATTTCCTTGGACAGCCCGGAAATCCCCGCGTAGTCGAGGTCGTCAGGCAGCGCGGTGTTCTCGCTGCCGCGCAGGCGCTCGATCTCCTCCTGCTGGCGGTCGATGTAGCCGGCGTACTTGATGCGGATTTCCACCTGCTCGGCCACCTGCGGGTTATCCACAGCCGCGCCGGTGATTTCGGCCAGACCGGCGTAGTCGATCTCCGGACGCGCCAGCAGGTTGTGCAGGTTGTACTCGTGGGTCAGCGGGGTGCCGAAGCGCGCGACGATGGCCTCGCCCTGTGCGGTACCCGGGCGCACCCAGGTGCTCTTCAGGCGCTGTTCCTCGCGTTCGATGCCCTCGCGCTTGGCGCAGAACGCCGCCCAGCGGCGGTCGTCGACCAGGCCCAGTTCGCGGCCCTTCTCGGTCAGGCGCAGGTCGGCGTTGTCCTCGCGAAGGATCAGCCGGTACTCGGCGCGCGAGGTGAACATGCGGTACGGCTCCTGGGTGCCGAGGGTGATCAGGTCGTCGACCAGCACGCCGATGTACGCCTCGTCGCGGCGCGGGCACCAGGCCTCGCGGCCTTGGGATCGCAGCGCGGCGTTGGCGCCGGCGAGCAGACCCTGGGCGCCGGCCTCCTCGTAGCCGGTGGTGCCGTTGATCTGTCCGGCGAAGAACAGCCCGCCGATCACCTTGGTTTCCAGGCTGTATTTCAGGTCGCGCGGATCGAAGAAGTCGTACTCGATGGCGTAGCCGGGGCGCACGATGTGGGCGTTCTCCATGCCGCGGATCGAGCGGACGATCTCGAGCTGCACGTCGAACGGCAGCGAGGTGGAGATGCCGTTGGGATACAGCTCGTGGGTGCTCAGGCCTTCCGGCTCGATGAACACCTGGTGGCTGTCCTTGTCGGCGAAGCGGTGGATCTTGTCCTCGATCGACGGGCAGTAGCGCGGGCCGATGCCCTCGATCACCCCCGAATACATCGGCGAGCGGTCCAGGTTGCCGGCGATGATCTCGTGGGTGCGCGCGTTGGTGTGGGTGATCCAGCAGCTGACCTGGGTCGGATGCTGCTCGCGCGATCCGAGGAACGACATCACCGGCACCGGGTTATCCCCAGCCTGCTCGGTCATCCGCGAGAAATCCACCGAGCGGCCGTCGATGCGCGGCGGAGTGCCGGTCTTCAGACGGCCGACGTGCAGCGGCAGCTCGCGCAGGCGTCTGGCCAGGGCCAGCGACGGAGGATCGCCGGCGCGACCGCCGGAGTAGTTCTGCAGGCCGATGTGGATAAGTCCGCCGAGGAAGGTGCCGGCAGTCAGCACTACGTTGTCGGCATGGAATTTCAGGCCCATCTGGGTGACCACGCCGCGCACCTGTTCGCCCTCGACGATCAGGTCGTCGGCGGACTGCTGGAATATCCACAGATTCGGCTGGTTTTCCAGGATGCGACGTACTTCGGCCTTGTACAGCGCGCGGTCGGTCTGCGCCCGGGTCGCCCGTACCGCCGGGCCCTTGCGGCTGTTGAGGATGCGGAACTGGATGCCGCTCTTGTCGGTGGCTTCGGCCATGGCGCCGCCAAGCGCATCGATTTCCTTGACCAGATGGCTCTTGCCGATCCCGCCGATGGCCGGATTGCAGCTCATGTGGCCGAGGGTTTCCACGTTGTGGGTAAGCAGCAGGGTTTTCACCCCCATGCGTGCTGCTGCCAGTGCCGCTTCGGTACCGGCATGGCCGCCACCGATGACGATCACATCAAAACGGGAAGGGAAATCCACCACGCACCTCGTGCCTGTTCAGGAAGGGAATTCAGAGAGCCGCGCAGTATAGAGGCTTATCCGGGGTGAATGAAGCTGTGTGGACAAAAAATAGCCAGTCGGTCGAGAGGCTGCACGGAACGAGTGATCAACAAGAAAATAGAGAGAAGGATTTTTTAAAGGCTTGTTTTAGAGCTTGTTATAGGTGTGCACAGAATCTGTGGATAGTTTCATATAGCCATTTAAAATCAAGCAGTTATGCACTGAATAAGGCTGTATACAGGCAGCTCTGAGGGCTCTGGACAAGCAGCCTGAGCCTGTGTGTGGACAAGTGACTTATCCACAGGCGCGCTTATCCACAGCTGGCGCGCCGTCTTGTCTACGGAGCTTGTGATGAGTTGTCCACAGAGCTTATCCGCACGGATTTATTCTGTGGACAAGCCCTGACGGCTGCAGGGAAGGCAAAAAACCGGCGCACGCTGGCGCAGCGCCGATGGCAAGACCGGTGCTGGCAGCACAATGCAGGAAAAGACTGCTCGCCGACGTTCGTCGGCGGGCCGGGAGGAGGACTTACTTGCCGATGCAGAAGCTGGAGAAGATCCGCCCGAGCAGGTCGTCGGGGGTGAAGGCGCCGGTGATCTCGCCGAGCGCCTGGTGGGCCATGCGCAGGTCCTCGGCGAGCAGTTCGCCGGCGCCGAGCAGGGTCAGCTGCTGGCGGCCGTGGTCGAGGCAGGCGGCGGCCTGACGCAGGGCGTCGAGGTGGCGGCGGCGGGCGCTGAAGCTGCTTTCGGTGGTCTGCTCGAAGCCCATGCAGGCCTTGAGGTGCTCGCGCAGCAGCTCGAGGCCGGCGCCGTGGCGCGCCGACAGACTGAGGGTGACGTGGCCGTCGGCGCAGGTCTGCAGACGCACCGCTTCGCCGGACAGGTCGGCCTTGTTGCGGATCAGGGTGACCTTCGCCGGGTCGGGGCGCTGGTCGAGGAACTCCGGCCACAGGGCGAACGGATCGACGGCCTCCGGCGCGGTGGCGTCGACCACCAGCAGCACCCGGTCGGCCTCGCCGATGGCCTTGAGCGCGCGTTCCACGCCGATGCGCTCGACCTGGTCCTCGGTAGCGCGCAGGCCGGCGGTGTCGACCACGTGCAGCGGCATGCCGTCGATGTGGATATGTTCGCGCAGCACGTCGCGGGTGGTGCCGGCGATCTCGGTGACGATCGCCGCCTCGCGCCCGGCCAGGGCGTTGAGCAGGCTGGACTTCCCGGCATTCGGCCGCCCGGCGATCACCACGGTCATGCCGTCGCGCAACAGGGCGCCCTGCCCCGCCTCGCGCTGCACCGCCAGCAGCTCGGCGCGCACGCCGTCGAGCTGGCCGAGCACGTGGCCGTCGGCGAGAAAGTCGATCTCCTCCTCGGGGAAGTCGATGGCCGCCTCGACGTACATGCGCAGCTCGATCAGCTTGTCGGACAGGCGCTGCACCTTGCGCGAGAACTCGCCCTGCAGCGAGCGCACGGCATTGCGCGCCGCCTGTTCGCTGCTGGCCTCGATCAGGTCGGCGATGGCCTCGGCCTGGGCCAGGTCGAGCTTGTCGTTGAGGAAGGCGCGCTCGCTGAACTCGCCGGGGTGCGCCAGGCGCGCGCCCAGTTCCAGACAGCGGCGCAGCAGCACATCGAGCACTACCGGGCCGCCGTGGCCCTGCAGCTCGAGGACGTCCTCGCCAGTGAACGAGTTGGGGCCGCGGAAGAACAGCAGCAGGCCCTGGTCGATCACCTCGCCGTCGTCAGCGAAGAACTCGCAGTAGTAGGCGTGGCGCGGCTCGGGCTCGCGGCCGCTGAGGCTGATGGCGATGGCCCGCGCGCGCGGACCGGAAACGCGGACGATGCCGACCCCGCCGCGACCCTGCGCGGTGGCGACGGCGGCAATGGTGTCACGGACGGGTTGCATGGCGGTCTCCGGATGGCGGATAGCAAGACGCCCCACGAGGGGGCGTCTGCATTCAGCGACTGATTCAGGCCTGTGCGGCCCGCTCGATCTTCCGGGTAATGTACCACTGCTGAGCGATGGAGAGGACGTTGTTGACCACCCAGTACAGCACCAGACCGGCCGGGAACCACAGGAAGAAGAAGGTGAAGATGATCGGCATCAGCTTCATCACCCGGGCCTGCATGGGATCCGGCGGGGTCGGGTTGAGGGTCTGCTGGAAGAACATGGTGGCGCCCATGATGATCGGCAGGATGAAGTACGGATCCTTGATCGATAGGTCGACGATCCAGCCCAGCCACGGCGCCTGGCGGATCTCCACGCTTTCCAGCAGGGTCCAGTACAGGGCGAGGAACACCGGCATCTGCACCAGGATCGGCAGGCAGCCGCCCAGCGGATTGATCTTCTCCTTCTTGTACAGCTCCATCATGCCCTGGGACATCTTCTGGCGGTCGTCGCCGTACTGCTCCTTGAGGGCCTGCAGCTTGGGCGCCACTGCGCGCATGCGCGCCATGGACTTGTAGCTGGCCGCCGACAGCGGGAAGAACGCCAGCTTGATCAGCACGGTGAGGAAGATGATCGACCAGCCCCAGTTGCCGACGATGCTGTGGATAACCTGCAGCAGCCAGAAGATCGGCTGGGCAATGAACCACAGGAAGCCGTAGTCGACGGTCAGTTCGAGACCCGGTGACAGCTCTTCGAGCTTGCCCTGGGATTTCGGACCGGCGTACAGGGTGGCGCTGGTTTCAGCACTGGCGCCGGGCGCCACGTTCAGCTGCGGGCCGACGAAACCGATGATGTAGTTGCCCTGGCTGTCCTTGCGGGTGGTGACCAGGTTGGTGTCGTCTTTGCTCGGCACCCAGGCGGTGACGAAGTAGTGCTGCAGCCAGGCGACCCAGCCGCCCTGCACGCTTTCGCGCAGGTTCTTGTCGTCCATGTCCTTCATGGGGACTTTGGTGTACGGCGAGTCGGCGGTCCACAGCGCGGCGCCTAGATAGGTGGCCATGCCGGTGGCGCTGGTCTGCGACGGGTCGCCGCTGGCATCGCGCTTGAGCTGGGCGAACAGGTTGCCGCTCCACGCCTTGTCGCTGTGGTTGGCGATGCGATGGCTGACCGCGAAGGCATAGTCGCCACGCTTGAAGCTGAAGCGCTTGACGTAGTCGACGCCGGCCTCGCTGAACTTCAGCTCGACCACCAGCTCGTCCTGGCCGTCGACCAGGCGGTACTGCTGCTGCGCCGCGCTGTACAGCGGACGACCGCTGGCACGGGCATCCGGACCGTCGCCGACCAGACCGCTCTGGGCGATATAGGTACGCTCGGTACCGTTGTCGAACAGCGCGAAAGGCACGTCGCTGTTCTGCAAGCTACGCGGGTAGGCCGGCAGCGCCAGCTGCACCACGTCGCCACCCTGCGGATCGATGGCCAGCTTCAGTACATCGGTTTCCACCTGAATCAGCGCACGGCTGCTGGCGGCAACCTGGCTGGCCGGTTCGATCTGCTGGTTGCTGGCGCTGGGCACATCGGCGTTGACGCCGGCATTGCCCTGGACATCGGTTGTCGGCAGTGCCGGAGCGGCAGTGGCGGCCACGGCCGGCGGCGGCATCTGCGGTTGTCCGTAGTCCTGGTTCCACTGCAGAACCATCAGATAAGACACGATTGCCAGAGCGACGATCAGTATCGAGCGTTGAATGTCCATGATTTTATTCGGCCATCGATGAGGGTCGGGACGTGCGGGAGGCTGGCACCGGGTCATAACCACCGGCATGCCAGGGGTGGCAGCGTGACAGCCGACGCAGGGTCAGCCAGCCACCACGAGCAAAGCCATGCGTGCTGATGGCTTCGTGGGCGTAGCAGGAACAGCTGGGATAGAAGCGACAGCGGCTGGCCATCAGGGGACTGATGGCATAGCGATAGAACTGGATCAGTGCGAGTGCCAGTTTACGCATGGGATCCGTTGGCCAGGGGCTGTTCGGGGCGGGCTTGCGGACCAGGCCGGTTGCGCGCCAGGCGTTTCCAGAGCTTGACGAACTGCTGGTGCAGCTCGGGATTGTCCAGATCGCCGAGACCCTTGCGCGCGACCATCACGATATCCAGACCGGCGAGCATCTCCTGATGCAGACGGAAGGAATCGCGGATGAGGCGCTTCAGGCGATTGCGCTCGACGGCAAGCTTGACGCTCTTCTTGCCGATCACCAGGCCGAGGCGCGGATGATCGAGGCCGTTTTCACGGGCCAACAGTAGAACGGACTTGCCGGGAGCCTTGCCGGTGGGGGAGTCGAAGACTGCCGTGAATTGTCGGGACGTGAGCAGACGCTTGTCCCGGCCGAAACTCCGACTCACCACCCTTCCCGGGCAAGTCAGACGGTGGTCAGACGCTTGCGGCCCTTGGCGCGGCGACGCGACAGGACTGCACGACCGTTCTTGGTTGCCATGCGCGCACGGAAGCCGTGGGTGCGGGCGCGCTTCAGATTGCTGGGCTGAAAGGTACGTTTCATGGGTCATTTACCTAGTGATCACAGGAACCCGACAGGGGTCCGCAGTTAAAGAGACCGGCGATTCTATTGAAAGCGGCGCCATAGGTCAATTTCCAACCAGCAGGTTGCTACGGTAATCCACAGGCGGCGTTCGGCTCGGTTTGTCGACGTTGCTCGTCAGGGCTGTCTTTGCCCAGCGCTTGGCGATGAGCGGGCGATCTGGTCGGCTCGCCACGGGTTTCGAACTGTCCACAAACAACATAAACGAAGAAGAATTCTTAAAAGATAGTTCTGGTAATGATATATACACAGGCCATTTTCTGTGGATAACCCTATGGAGCCCTTTATCCACAAGGCTTTGCCAAAAACAAAAGGCTGTCGAGAAGGTGGGCTGCGGGTGTGTGGGCCCTTGGGGAAAGCTGGGGATGAAAGGCGCTTTTATCCACAGACGGATTATCGACCAGCTTGTCCAGAGGGTTGCGGGGCACTTTGCGGCCCGGTTATCCACATGCCTTGGACGGTCGGGTGGCGGGAGGCGGCAAAAAATGTCGGATTTGCCCTCCGTCAGGCGCTGGAAGCTGCTCGGGCATGTGGATAACTTTGCAACGCGCCGCTACAATGCGTCCTTTGCCCTGTCTATCAAGACGCTTTCCTAGCGAGGGAAACCGAGTGTCCGTGGAACTGTGGCAGCAATGCGTGGAGGTTCTGCGCGACGAGCTGCCTTCCCAGCAATTCAACACCTGGATCCGTCCGCTGCAGGTCGAGACGCACGGCGACGAGTTGCGCGTGTACGCGCCCAACCGTTTCGTGCTCGACTGGGTCAACGAGAAATACATCGGTCGCCTGCTCGAACTGATGGGCGAGCGCGGCAACGGCCAGACGCCGGCGTTGTCCCTGCTGATCGGCAGCAAGCGTCCCGCTGCCCCGCGCCCGGCGCCTGCCGCCCCCTCGGCGCAGATGGCCCAGGTGGCGTCCGCGCCGATGTTTGAACCGACGGTGGCCGACAGCGCGGTGGCCAGCGCCGAATCGGCGGCGGCCAAGGCGGTGACCGAAGTGCAGAGCGCGCCGCTGGTGCGTACCGAGCGCACCGTGCAAGTCGAGGGCGGCCTGAAACACACCAGCTACCTGAACCGCAACTTCACCTTCGAGAACTTCGTCGAGGGCAAGTCGAACCAGCTGGCGCGCGCCGCCGCCTGGCAGGTGGCCGACAACCCCAAGCACGGCTACAACCCGCTGTTCCTGTATGGCGGCGTCGGCCTCGGCAAGACCCACCTGATGCATGCGGTGGGCAACCACCTGTTGAAGAAGAACCCGAATGCCAAGGTGGTCTACCTGCATTCCGAGCGCTTCGTCGCCGACATGGTCAAGGCCCTGCAGCTCAACGCGATCAACGACTTCAAGCGCTTCTACCGCTCGGTGGACGCCCTGCTGATCGACGACATCCAGTTCTTTGCCCGCAAGGAGCGTTCCCAGGAGGAGTTCTTCCACACCTTCAACGCCCTGCTCGAGGGCGGCCAGCAGGTGATCCTCACCAGCGACCGCTACCCGAAGGAGATCGAGGGCCTGGAGGAGCGCCTGAAGTCGCGCTTCGGCTGGGGCCTGACCGTCGCCGTCGAGCCGCCGGAACTGGAAACCCGCGTGGCGATCCTGATGAAGAAGGCCGAGCAGGCCAAGGTCGACCTGCCCCACGACGCCGCCTTCTTCATCGCCCAGCGCATCCGCTCCAACGTGCGCGAACTGGAAGGCTCGCTGAAACGGGTGATCGCCCACGCCCACTTCACCGGCAGCGAGATCAGCATCGAGCTGGTGCGCGAGTCGTTGAAGGATCTGCTCGCCCTGCAGGACAAGCTGGTCAGCATCGACAACATCCAGCGCACCGTGGCCGAGTACTACAAGATCAAGATTTCCGACCTGCTGTCCAAGCGCCGCTCGCGCTCGGTGGCCCGTCCGCGCCAGGTGGCGATGGCCCTGTCCAAGGAGCTGACCAACCACAGCCTGCCGGAAATCGGCGATGCCTTCGGCGGTCGCGACCACACCACCGTGCTGCACGCCTGCCGCAAGATCGCCGAGCTTCGCGAGCAGGACGCCGACATTCGTGAAGACTACAAGAACCTGCTGCGCACCCTGACTACCTGACAGGCGTGCCCCGGAAGCCGAGACTGAAGATGCATTTCACCATTCAACGCGAAGCCCTGCTCAAGCCGCTGCAACTGGTCGCCGGTGTCGTCGAACGCCGGCAGACCCTGCCGGTGCTGTCCAACGTGCTGCTGGTGGTGCAGGGCCAGCAGCTGTCGCTGACCGGCACCGACCTCGAGGTCGAGCTGGTCGGCCGCGTGCAGCTGGAAGAGCCCGCCGAAGCCGGCGAGATCACCGTGCCGGCGCGCAAGCTGATGGACATCTGCAAGAGCCTGCCGTCCGACGCGCTGGTCGACATCCGCGTCGACGAGCAGAAACTGCTGATCAAGGCCGGGCGCAGCCGCTTCAGCCTGTCCACCCTGCCGGCCAACGACTTCCCCTCGGTGGAGGAAAGCCAGGGTTCGCTGACCTTCGCCGTGGCGCAGAGCAAGCTGCGCCGGCTGATCGAGCGCACCAGCTTCGCCATGGCCCAGCAGGACGTGCGCTACTACCTCAACGGCCTGCTGCTGGAGGTCAACGCCGGCCGTCTCAGCGCCGTCGCCACCGACGGCCACCGCCTGGCGTTGTGCTCGCTGGAGGCCGGCATCGAAGCGGCCGACAAGCACCAGGTCATCGTGCCGCGCAAGGGCATCCTCGAGCTGGCGCGCCTGCTGACGGCGCCGGATGAGGCGATCAGCATCGTCCTCGGCCAGCACCATATCCGCGCCACCACCGGCGAGTTCACCTTCACCTCCAAGCTGGTGGACGGCAAGTTCCCCGATTATCAGCGCGTATTGCCGCGCAATGGCGACAAGCTGGTCCTCGGCGACCGCCAGGCGCTGCGCGAGGCGTTCAGCCGCACCGCCATCCTCTCCAACGAGAAGTACCGCGGCATCCGCCTGCAGCTGAGCAACGGCCAGCTGAAGATCCAGGCCAACAACCCGGAGCAGGAAGAGGCCGAGGAAGAAGTGCAGGTCAACTACTTCGGCGATGCCCTGGAAGTCGGCTTCAACGTCAGCTACCTGCTCGACGTGCTCGGCGTGATGACCGCCGACCAGGTGCGCATCACCCTCGCCGACGCCAACAGCAGCGCCCTGCTGCAGGAAGCCGACAACGACGATTCGTCCTACGTCGTGATGCCGATGCGTCTGTGACCTGCCGGGCGGATCCTGTGGATAAGATGTGGATGTACCCGCCACAGGGTCTGCCCCACCCCGGGCTGTGCAGCATGTGGCTGGATAGACCTGTGGATAACGCTGTGCACAAGCTGTCAGTCCCGTTTATCCACAGTTATGGCGGCTGCCCATGTCGCTGATCCGCCTGAACCTCACTGCCATCCGCAACCTGCAGGCCCAGGAGCTGACGCCTTCGCCGCGCATCAACCTGCTGCATGGCGACAACGGCAGCGGCAAGACCAGCGTGCTGGAGGCCATCCACCTGCTCGGCCTGGCCCGCTCGTTTCGCAGCACCCGCCTCACCCCGGTGATCCAGCACGACCAGGAGCGCGCGGTGGTGTTCGGCCTGGTGCAGCTGGCCGACGGCCGGCAGAGCAGTCTCGGCATCGCCCGCGAGCGCAACGGCAACTGTCAGATCCGCATCGACGGGCAGAACGCGCGCAGCGCCGCGCAGCTGGCCGAGGTGCTGCCGCTGCAGCTGATCAACCCGGACAGCTTCCGCCTGCTCGAAGGCGCCCCGAAGATCCGCCGACAGTTTCTCGACTGGGGCGTGTTCCACGTGGAACCACGCTTTCTCGCTGCCTGGCAGCGCCTGCAGGCAGCCCTGCGGCAGCGGAACTCGTGGCTGCGCCATGGTAGAATCGACCCCGCTGCGCAGGCCGCCTGGGACCGCGAACTGGCCCTGGCCAGCGAGGTGATCGACGAGTACCGCCGCGCCTACATCCAGGCGCTCAAGCCGGTGTTCGAACGCACCCTGGCGCAGCTGGTCGAACTGCCGGAACTGACCCTCAGCTACTACCGCGGCTGGGACCGCGAACGCAGCCTGGACGAGGTGCTGGCGGCCAGCCTGCTGCGCGACCAGCAGCTCGGCCATACCCAGGCCGGACCCCAGCGCGCCGACCTGCGCCTGCGCATCGGCAGCCACAACGCCGCCGACATCCTCTCGCGCGGCCAGCAGAAGCTGGTGGTCTGCGCCCTGCGCATCGCCCAGGGTCACCTGGTCAACCAGGCCAAACACGGACAGTGCGTCTACCTGGTGGACGACCTGCCCTCGGAACTCGACGAACAGCACCGGCACGCACTGTGCCGCCTGCTGGAAGACCTCGACTGCCAGGTATTCATCACCGGCGTCGATGGCGCAACCCTCAAAGACGGCTGGCGCACGGATACGCCGGTCGCCATGTTCCACGTGGAGCATGGCCGTATTGAATACTCGGGAGTTAAGGCATGAGCGAGAACAACACGTACGACTCCTCCAGCATCAAGGTGCTGAAAGGTCTGGACGCCGTACGCAAGCGCCCCGGCATGTACATCGGTGACACCGACGACGGTACCGGTCTGCACCACATGGTCTTCGAAGTTGTGGATAACTCCATCGACGAGGCGCTGGCCGGTCATTGCAACGACATCAGCATTACCATCCACACCGACGAGTCGATCACCGTACGCGACAACGGTCGCGGTATCCCGGTGGATATCCACAAGGAAGAAGGCGTCTCCGCAGCCGAGGTCATCATGACCGTGCTGCACGCCGGCGGTAAGTTCGACGACAACAGCTACAAGGTTTCCGGCGGCCTGCACGGCGTCGGCGTGTCGGTGGTCAACGCGCTGTCCGAACTGCTGGTGCTGACCGTGCGCCGCAGCGGCAAGGTCTGGGAGCAGACCTACGTGCACGGCGTGCCGCAGGCCCCGCTGGCGCCAGTTGGCGACACCGACAGCACCGGCACGCAGATCCACTTCAAGCCCTCGGCCGAAACCTTCCACAACATCCACTTCAGCTGGGACATCCTCGCCAAGCGCCTGCGCGAACTGTCGTTCCTCAACTCCGGGGTGGGCATCGTCCTCAAGGACGAGCGCAGCGGCAAGGAAGAGGAATTCCGCTACGAGGGCGGCCTCAAGGCCTTCGTCGACTACCTGAACACCAACAAGACCCCGGTCAACCAGGTGTTCCACTTCAACGTGCAGCGCGAGGAAGACGGCGTCGGCGTGGAAGTGGCGCTGCAGTGGAACGACAGCTTCAACGAGAACATCCTCTGCTTCACCAACAACATCCCGCAGCGCGACGGCGGCACCCACCTGGCCGGCTTCCGCTCGGCGCTGACCCGCAACCTGAACAACTACATCGAGGCCGAGGGCCTGGCCAAGAAGTTCAAGGTGGCGACCACCGGTGACGACGCCCGCGAAGGCCTCACCGCGATCATCTCGGTCAAGGTGCCGGACCCCAAGTTCAGCTCGCAGACCAAGGACAAGCTGGTCTCCAGCGAGGTGAAGACCGCGGTCGAGCAGGAGATGGGCAAGCAGTTCGCCGACTTTCTGCTGGAAAACCCCAACGAGGCCAAGGCCGTGGTCGGCAAGATGATCGACGCCGCCCGCGCCCGCGAGGCTGCGCGCAAGGCGCGCGAGATGACCCGCCGCAAGGGCGCGCTGGACATCGCCGGGCTGCCCGGCAAGCTGGCCGACTGCCAGGAGAAGGACCCCGCCCTCTCCGAACTGTACATCGTGGAGGGTGACTCCGCGGGCGGCTCCGCCAAGCAGGGCCGCAACCGCAAGACCCAGGCGATCCTGCCGCTCAAGGGCAAGATCCTCAACGTCGAGCGCGCCCGCTTCGACCGCATGATCTCCTCGCAGGAGGTCGGCACGCTGATCACCGCGCTGGGCTGCGGCATCGGCCGCGACGAGTACAACATCGACAAGCTGCGCTACCACAACATCATCATCATGACCGATGCCGACGTCGACGGTTCGCACATCCGCACCCTGCTGCTGACCTTCTTCTTCCGCCAGCTGCCCGAGCTGGTCGAACGCGGCTACATCTACATCGCCCAGCCGCCGCTGTACAAGGTCAAGAAGGGCAAGCAGGAGCAGTACATCAAGGACGACGAGGCCATGGAGGAATACATGACCCAGTCGGCCCTCGAGGACGCCAGCCTGCACGTCAACGAGAGCGCCCCGGGTCTGTCCGGCACCGCGCTGGAGACCCTGGTCAACGACTACCGCACGGTGATGAAGACCCTCGCCCGCCTGTCGCGACTTTATCCCCAGGAGATCACCGAGCACTTCGTCTACCTGCCGCGCGTCGATGTCGAGCAGCTCGCCGACCATGCCGCCATGCAGACCTGGCTGGCCGGCCTGGGCGAACGTCTCAAGGCGGTGGAAAAGTCCGGGCAGAGCTACCGGCTCAGCCTGCACGAGGATCGCGAACGCCACCTGTGGCTGCCGGAAGTCGAGCTGGTCGCCCACGGCCTGTCCAGCTACGTCACCTTCAACCGCGACTTCTTCGCCAGCAACGACTACCGCACCGTCACCGATCTCGGCATGCAGCTCAACAGTCTGCTCGAGGAAGGCGCCTACGTGCAGCGCGGCGAGCGCAAGAAGCCGGTGGCGACCTTCAAGGAAGCGCTCAACTGGCTGATGACCGAAAGCACCAAGCGCCACAGCATCCAGCGCTACAAGGGTCTTGGTGAGATGAACCCCGAGCAGCTGTGGGAAACCACCATGGACCCGGCGGTGCGCCGCATGCTCAAGGTGACCATCGAGGACGCCATCGCCGCCGACCAGATCTTCAACACCCTGATGGGGGATGCGGTGGAGCCCCGCAGGGAGTTCATCGAGACCAACGCCCTGGCGGTGTCGAATCTGGACGTGTGACAGAAAAAACAGTGGATAAGATTGTTATCCACAGGTGAGGCTAGCAAAACCCCCGGTGGATGAACGTCTGCCGGGGGTTTCGTTTTTCTGGGCGCCGAACGTGCTCAAGCGCGAGCTACATGCTGCCGACAATGTGGGTAACTCTTGGAGAATGCGCCAGCTATGGACAACATGAACGATTCCCGCCCGGCGGATGGTTGCGCCGCCAGCGTGCTGGTCGACGCGGCGGGGCTGAGCCTGCCGGACGGCAGGGCTGTGGATATGTCGCTGCGGGCCAGCGTGGTGTTTGCGCTCAGGGTCTACAACTCGCAGATTCTCGAGGGCCAGCTGCGCCAGCATATCGTCATGGCGCTGACCGCACGGACGGTGGGCCAGATGCGCCGGATCATTGCGGCGGCCGATCGTCTGTTGGGCAAGTGAGCTGAGGTGTTGTCGGGTAGTTATCCACAGCTGTCGCCGAATCGCGCCAGCTGCATCTCCCGTAGCCGGCTCAGGGTGCGGCGGAACGGAAACTCCAGATAACCCTCTGTGTATAACTCTTCCAGCGGCACGGCGGCCTCCAGGTACAGTGGCACGCGGCGGTCGTAGCATTCGTCGACCAAGGCGATGAAGCGGCGCACGCTGTCGTCGTGGGCGGCGAGCGCCGGCAGCTGGCGGTCGCCGGCGACCACCCGTTGACTGCCGTCCTCGGTGCCGCGGGCGATCTTCGCCGCGCGCTGTTGGCCGCCGAGGCGCGGCACCTCGCCGAGCAGGATGGCGCTGAAGCGGTCGCACAGGGCGATGAAGTCGAAGGCCGACAGCGGTTGCTCGCACAGCTCGGCGTAGCGGCACCAGACTACCGTGCTGCTGTGCTGCACGGCGGCGATGTGCCGCCGGCCCAGTTCGATGGGTGCCGTGGATAGCGGCTGCCCCGCGCTCAGGCGGTCGAATAGCGTGTGCAGGGCGCTGCTGCTGGCCGGCTCGGCGACCCAGTAGCGCGGCTGCTGCGCGCCGGGATGCAGGCGGTGGTCCTGGCCGCCGTCGACGGCGAGCGCCTGCATGTGGCGCTGGATGGCGGCAATCGCCGGCAGCAAGCGTTCGCGGTTGAAGCCGTCGGCATACAGCTGTTCGGGCGGCTGGTTGGAGGTGGCGACCACCGTCACCCCGGCGGCGAAGATCGCCTGCAGCAGCGGGCCGAGCAGCATGGCGTCGCCGATGTCGCTGACGAACAGTTCGTCAAAACACAGCACGCGCACTTCCGCCGCCAGCTCGCCGGCCAGCGCCTGCAGCGGGTCGGGCGTGCCGGTGAGCTGGAACAGGCGGCGGTGCACCCAGCGCATGAAATGGTGGAAGTGCTGGCGTCGCGCCGGGATGCGCAGGCTGTGGTGGAAGCGGTCCATCAGCCAGGTCTTGCCGCGCCCGACCGGCCCCCACAGGTACACCCCGCGCGGCGGCGACAGCGGATCAAACTGCCGATGCAGGGCCTGATGGCAGGCTTCCAGCTGCTGCACGGCCTGCCATTGCGCTGCATCGGCGACGAAGCCGTGCTGGTCGATGGCCTGCCGGTAGGCGGTCAGGGGCGAGACGACATCCAGCGTGTTCACGGGAGAGGGTTTCCTTGCTGTTCGGGTCGCGCGGCTGGCGATTCGCGCGGCCACACGGGCGTGGCCGCTGCGCCGCAGTGCACCGCCAGCCACACCGTCGGTTGTCCCGCTGCGGTGGCTTCGACGCGATGGCGTACGCCGGCCGGGATCAGCAGGTGATCGCCGGGCTGCAGCGCGACGGCTTCGGCCTGCGGTTCCAGGCGCAGCACGGCACTGCCGCTGAGCAGCAGCACCCATTCGTCCCAGGCCTGGTCGTACCAGAAGCCCGGCGGGCTGGCCTGGCCGTGGGAGACGATGCGCTCGATCCGGCAGCCGGGCCGCTCGAGCAGGTCGTCGAAGCACTCGCCGCTGCGCGCATCGGGCAGCGGCTGGAACAGGTTGGCGGGCATCGGGGACTCCGGTTTACCAGTCCAGCTGCAGGCGGCTGGTGAAGGTGCGCGGCTCGCCGCTCAGCGGGTCGCGAAAGTGCAGGCCGCGGGCCAGCAGCTTGAGCGGACGCTCGAAGTCGTCCGCGGCGTCGAGGGCGGCAGTCAGCTCGGGATAGAAGGGATCGTTGCAGATTGGCGCACCGAGGGCGGCCAGGTGCACGCGAAGCTGGTGCTTCTTGCCGGTGACCGGATACAGCGCGTAGCGCCACAGCGCGCCGCGGCGCTCGAGCACTTCGATGCGCGTTTCGCTGTTCGGCGTGCCGGGGCCCTCCTGCATGCGGAAGAACGGCTCGCCGGCCACCAGGCGGGTGGCGCGTTGCAGCGGGAATTGCAGCTGCGGCAACGCCGGAGCGATGGCCTCGTAGTGCTTGTCGATCTGCCGCTCGCGGAACAGTGCCTGATAGCGTCCGCGACTGGCCGGGTTGGTGGAGAACAGCACCAGCCCGGCGGTCGGCCGGTCGATGCGGTGCAGCGGCACCAGCTGCGGATTGCCGAGGCGGCGTACCAGGCGCGCCAGCAGGGTCTGCTCGACCCAGGCGCCGGCCGGCATCACTGGCAGGAAGTGCGGCTTGTCGACCACCAGCAGGTGCTCGTCGGCATGCAGCACGCATTCCTCGAAGGGGATCGGCGTCTCCTCCGCCACCTCGCGGAAATAGTGGATGCGCAGGCCGACCCGGTAGGGATGCGCGGCGTTGAGCGGCGCGCCGTCGCCGTCCAGCACCCGGCCGCGCTGCATGCGTGCCAGCCAGGTGGCGCGGTCGATGGCCGGGAAATGCTCGCACAGGCAGTCGAGCACCGTGGCCCAGGCGCCCTGCGGCAGGTGCAGGGTACTCGGACGCATGACGGCGCTGGACGACGGAAGGGACATGGCGACACTCGGGCTGCTGGATGGAGTGCATTAGGCCGCAGGCGGTCGCCGCCGTCAAAAGTGCGCGACCATTTGCGCCCCGCCGCTGCCCCGCCGCCGGTCGGCGGCAGGGTGCTGGCACCGTGCTACGCTCAGGAAAAGTCCATGTGCGGCTACGGAGAACTGCCATGCGTATCGGTGTCCCCAGGGAAATCAAGAATCATGAGTACCGCGTCGGACTGACCCCGCAGTCGGTCGCCGAGCTGCGCGCGCTCGGTCACCATATCTGGGTGGAGACCCAGGCGGGGGCGGCCATCGGCTTCAGCGACGCCGACTACGAGAAGGCCGGGGCGCGGATCGCCGCGGATGGCGAGCAGGTGTTCGCCGAGGCCGAGCTGATCGTCAAGGTCAAGGAGCCGCTGGCCTCGGAGCGCGCCCGCCTGCATGCCGGACACACCCTGTTCACCTACCTGCACCTGGCGCCGGATCGGCCGCAGACCGACGAGCTGCTGGCCAGCGGCGCCACCTGCATCGCCTACGAGACGGTCACCGATGCCAAGGGCCGCCTGCCGCTGCTGGCGCCGATGTCCGAGGTGGCCGGGCGCATGTCGATCCAGGTCGGCGCCAGCTGCCTGGAGAAGGTCCATGGTGGGCGCGGCGTGCTGCTTGGCGGCGTACCCGGGGTGGCGCCGGGCAAGGTGGTGATCGTCGGCGGCGGTGTGGTTGGCAGTCATGCCGCGGCGATGGCCATCGGCCTCGGCGCGGAGGTGACCATCCTCGACAAGAACATGGAGGCCCTGCGCCGTCTGGATGCGCAGTACGGCAACCGCATCGCCACCCGCTACTCGACCCGCGCGGCGCTGAGCGAGCTGGTGCTGGCGGCCGATCTGGTGATCGGCAGCGTGCTGATCCCCGGCGCGACGGCGCCCAAGCTGATCAGCGCCGGCATGGTGCGGCAGATGAAGGCCGGCGCGGTGCTGGTCGACGTGGCCATCGACCAGGGCGGCTGCGCCGAGACCTCGCGGCCGACCACCCACACCCATCCGACCTACGTGGTCGACGAGGTGGTGCACTACTGCGTGGCCAACATGCCCGGCGGCGTGGCGCGCACAGCCACTCTGGCGCTCAACAACGCCACCCTGCCCTTCGTCGTCGCCCTGGCCGAAAAGGGCATCCGGCGGGCGCTGGAGGAGGACGTGCATCTGCGCAACGGCCTCAACGTCGCCAGCGGCGCGATCAACAATGCCGGCGTGGCACAGGCGCACAAGTTGCCGTACGTGCCGACCGAGGAAGTGCTGCTGCGCCTGTGAGTGTTCCACGTGGAACAGGGGCGGCCGGATGGCATCAGCCGGCCGGCATGTCGCCCTCGGCCTTCTTCAGCCGGTAGGCCAGCGCCGGGCGGGTCACCCCGAGCAGGCGCGCGGCGCGCGACACCTTGTTCTGGCTGCGGCGCATGGCCTCGCGCATCAGGATGGCCTCCACCTCGTCGAGGCTGATGCCGCCCTCGAGGATCTGCTCGACCCAGTGCACCGCCGCCGCCGCCGCGGTGCCGGCGGTCAGCTCGCCGGCCCGCGACAGGCGCACGCCGCTGTTCTCGCCTTCCAGCACCAGCCCGGGGAACAACGCCTCGACGCTGATGCTCTCGTTGCTGTCGGTGAGGATCACCCCGCGCTCGATGACGTTCTCCAGCTCGCGGATGTTGCCCGGCCAGGCGTAGTGCTGGCAGGCCTCGAGGGCGCGGTCGGACAGGCCGAGGGTCTTCTTGGCGTACTGCTCGTGGAACTTCTTGAGGAAGTGCTCGGCCAGCAGCGGGATGTCCTCGAGGCGCTCGCGCAGCGGCGGGATCTGCACCGGGAACACGTTGAGACGGTAGTACAGGTCGGCGCGGAAACGTCCGGCCTGCACCGCTTCGGCCAGATCCTCGTTGGTGGCGGCGATCACCCGCACGTCGATCTTGTGGGTGCGCTGGCCGCCGACCCGCTCCAGCTCGCCCTCCTGCAGCACGCGCAGCAGGGTGGCCTGGGCGCGCGGGGTCAGCTCGATCACCTCGTCGAGGAAGATGCTGCCGCCGTGGGCGCGCTCGAAGCGCCCGGCGCGCGACTGGGTGGCGCCGGTGTAGGCGCCTTTCTCCACGCCGAACAGCTCGGCCTCGATCAGGTCCGGCGGGATGGCTGCGCAGTTCACCGCCACGAACGGCTGCTCGGCGCGCGCGCTTCGCAGGTGCACGCTGCGTGCGATCACCTCCTTGCCCACCCCGGTCTCGCCGAGCAGCAGCACCGAGACCTTGCCGCGCGCGGCCTTGTCGATGGTCTGGCAGATGCGCTGGTAGGCCGGCGACTGGCCGACGCCGTAGTACTGGCCGTCGTGGGTCTGCAGGCGGCTGCGCAGGGTGGCGACCTGCGACTGCAGCTCGTAGAGTTCCTCGATCACCGGGTCGTTCTTGAAGTAGGCCTTGAACTCGGCGGTGTCCTCCCACTCCTCGGCGGTCTTGCCGATCACCCGGCACTTGTCGTCGCCACGGCCGCGGCAGCTGATCTCCTTGAAGATGATCTCGCGGCCCATGAACGCCGAGGTATAGCTGCAGGCGTAGCCGAGCAGGGTCCAGCAGACCGGCTGGTCCATCAGGCCCAGCTCGGTCTCCACCTCGAAGGAGTCCAGCCAGTCGATCTCGGCGTAGAAGCGGCCCTTATCGACGTCGATGTCCACCTCGATCGGCCGCGAGCGCAGCATGCCCTTGAGCATGTGCAGCTGCGGGCCGGCGAGGAAGATGTCCAGCTCGCTGGAGTCGGGGCGCAGCTTGCGCGCCAGCTCGGCGTCCTTGAGGCCGGACTGGTAGCCCAGGCGCAGGAAGAAGCCCTTGGCGCGCTCGACGCCGAGCAGGTCGACCATCTCCCGGCGGAAGTTGGCCAGCGCCGACAGCGGCATCAGCAGCATGCGCTGCTCGCCCAGCCAGATCTTGCCCTCCTGGCTGACGAAGCGGATCTGGTTGCTGAGGTCCTGGATGTCCGGGTATTGCAGTTGCGGCTTGTACTTGATCGCCATCGGGCGGGCCCCTTGCTTGTTGTTGTGGGGGGAGGTGGCGCGCGCGCGCGGCCGATATCGGCATGGAACCGGGTTGCCGGCAAAAAATCAATCAAATGGTCAAAAACGACGGAAATTGATCATCTGCTGCAATTTGCCGCGGCAGCGCCCTGCCCTGCATGGGCTGGGCCTTTGGCTTGGGAGCGTGGCGAGAAGTTGATCAAATCGTGAATTTTCTTGCCTGGCCATCCTCTCCCGCTGCCGGCCCGCTGATCGTGACGACGTCGCCGTACGTCGATATTCGATAAAAAATTCATATAAATCAGTTATTTAGATTCGATTCTCGAGGCCGGCGGCGGCCTTGGCACAGCCATTGCTCCAGTGTTCCGTACAAGCAGAGCTGCCTGAAGACTGATCAGCCTGCTGCCGCCAACCGATACAAAAACAAAACGGTACGGTCGACATGAGCATTCAACCCAAGATCCATGCGCTGGGGTCAATCCGCCAGCCTTCCCCCTGCGGCGCCCGCGTAAGGCGCCGAGCCCGCCTGCTGGAAATCGCTGTCCTCGCCCTCGTCATTGTCTTTGGCGCGCTGGGCAACCTGCGGCCAGGCCTGACTTCCCCAGTGACCACGGGCGTCGACCTCGACGGCTCGGCAGCCGCGCCTGCCGCGTTGCCCAAGCGGAGCTGAGGTGACCCATGAGCCAATCCTTCCGCATTACCGAAACCCGCAGCGGCAAGAGCTTCGCCTGCAGCGATGAGCAGAGCGTGCTTGCCGCCATGGAGCAGCAGCACCAGCGCTGCGTACCGGTCGGCTGCCGCGGCGGCGGCTGCGGCCTGTGCAAGGTGCAGGTGGTCAGTGGCGAGTTCGACTGCGGGCGCATGAGCAGCCGCCATGTCAACGCCATCGACCGTGAGCAGGGCCTGGTCCTCGCCTGCCGGTTGTTTCCGCGCAGCGACCTGGCCATCCAGCCGGCTCCATCGGGCCGGTCGTGACATCCCTGCCGCTGCGCTAGCACGGCCGGGCAACCCGTTTGACCCAACAAAAAAGACAACAGAGGTGTCGAGATGAAAAAAGGTGTGATGCGCCCCGGGCACATTCAGCTGCGCGTGCTGGACATGGCCAAGGCCCTCGAGCACTACGTCGAGCTGCTCGGTCTGATCGAGGTCGACCGTGACGACAAGGGCCGCGTGTACCTCAAGGGCTGGACCGAGGTCGACAAGTTCTCCGTGGTGCTGCGCGAGGCCGACGAGGCCGGCATGGACTTCATGGCCTTCAAGGTGCTCGACGACGCCACCCTCGGCCGTCTGAGCGAGGACCTGGTGGCCTTCGGCTGCATGGTCGAGAGCATCCCCGCCGGCGAGCTGAAGGGCTGTGGCCGGCGCATCCGCTTCAGCGCGCCGACCGGCCACCGCTTCGAGCTGTTCGCCGAGAAGGAGCAGACCGGCAAGTGGGGCATCGCCGAGATCAACCCGGAAGCCTGGCCGCGCGGCCTCAAGGGCATGAAGGCGACCCGCTTCGATCACGCCCTGCTCTACGGCGGCAACCTGGATGAAACCCTGCGCCTGTTCAGCGAGGTGCTCGGTTTCGATCTGGCCGAGCAGGTGATCGACCCCGAGGGCAAGCGCGTCGCCCAGTTCCTCACCGTCGGCATGAAGGCCCACGACGTGGCGTTCATCCTGCACGCCGAGCAGGGCAAGCTGCACCACGCCTCGTTCTTCCTCGAGACCTGGGACGACGTGCTGCGCGCCGCCGACCTGATCAGCATGACCGACACCTCGATCGACATCGGCCCGACCCGCCACGGCCTGACCCACGGCAAGACCATCTACTTCTTCGATCCGTCCGGCAACCGCAACGAGGTGTTCTGCGGCGGCGACTACCACTACCCGGACCACCCGCCGGTGACCTGGACCGCCGACCAGCTGGGCAAGGCGATCTTCTATCACGACCGCGAGCTCAACGAGCGCTTCCTCACCGTCCTGACCTGATCCCGAGACCGCATCCATGAAAGAGATCAAGCACTTCATCAACGGCGAATACGTCGGCTCGGCCAGCGGCAAGCTGTTCGACAACGTCAACCCGGCCAACGGCCAGGTGATCGCCAAGATTCACGAGGCCGGCGAGGCAGAGGTCGACGCCGCGGTCAAGGCCGCGCGCGCAGCGCTGAAAGGCCCGTGGGGCCGTATGACTGTGGCCGAGCGCACCGAGATCCTCCACCGCGTCGCCGCCGGCATCACCGCGCGCTTCGACGAGTTCCTCGAAGCCGAGTGCCTGGACACCGGCAAGCCGAAATCCCTCGCCTCGCACATCGACATCCCGCGCGGCGCGGCCAACTTCTCGGTGTTCGCCGACCTGGTGAAGAACGTGCCCACCGAGGCCTTCGAGATGGCCACCCCGGATGGCAGCGGCGCGCTCAACTACGGCGTGCGCCGCCCCAAGGGCGTGATCGGCGTGATCAGCCCGTGGAACCTGCCGCTGCTGCTGATGACCTGGAAGGTCGGTCCGGCGCTGGCCTGCGGCAACACCGTGGTGGTCAAGCCCTCCGAGGAAACCCCCACCACCACCGCCCTGCTCGGCGAGGTGATGAACGCCGCCGGCGTGCCGGCCGGCGTCTACAACGTGGTGCACGGCTTCGGCGGCAACTCAGCCGGCGCCTTCCTCACCGCCCACCCGGACGTCGACGCCATCACCTTCACCGGCGAAACCGGCACCGGCGAGACCATCATGCGCGCCGCCGCCAAGGGCGTGCGCCAGGTGTCGCTGGAGCTGGGCGGCAAGAACGCCGGCATCGTGTTCGCCGACTGCGACATGGACAAGGCCATCGAGGGCACCCTGCGCTCGGCCTTCGCCAACTGCGGCCAGGTCTGCCTGGGCACCGAGCGCGTGTACGTCGAGCGGTCGATCTTCGACGAGTTCGTCGCCCGCCTGAAGGCCGGCGCAGAAGGCCTGAAGATCGGCGAGC
>NZ_FNZE01000003.1:0-90299 GCF_900109175.1 Pseudomonas linyingensis
GACCTGACCGAGAGCATGTTCAAGCGCCAGGCCGGCATCAAGGACAGCAGCAACCTGCTGCCGGGGCACGGCGGCGTGCTCGATCGCATCGACAGCCTGACGGCGGCGGTGCCGATGTTCGCCGTGCTGCTCTGGCTGCACGGCTGGGGTAGTTTGTGAAACAGCAGATAAGCGTACTGGGAGCGACCGGCTCGATCGGCCTGTCCACCCTCGATGTGATAGCCCGTCATCCCCATGACTACCAGGTGTTCGCCCTGACCGGCTTCAGCCGGCTGGTCGAGCTGGAGCGCCTGTGCCTGCTGCACCGTCCGCGCTTCGCGGTGGTGCCGACGGCCGAGGCGGCGCGGCCGCTGCAGGCGGCGCTGGAGGCGAACGGTCTGGATACCCGGGTGCTGGTCGGCGAGCAGGGCCTGTGCGAAGTGGCCGCGCATCCCGAGGTGGATGCGGTAATGGCGGCCATCGTCGGTGCTGCCGGCCTCAAGCCGACCCTCGCCGCGGTGCAGGCCGGCAAGCGCGTGCTGCTGGCCAACAAGGAGGCGCTGGTGATGTCCGGCGCGCTGTTCATGCAGGCGGTGCAGGCGCATGGCGCCGTGCTGCTGCCGATCGACAGCGAGCACAACGCGATCTTCCAGTGCATGCCCGGCGACTATGCCCGCGGTCTGGGTCAGGTTGGCGTGCGGCGCATCCTGCTCACCGCCTCCGGTGGTCCGTTTCGCAACTGGCCGCTGGAGCGCTTGGCCGAAGCGACACCGCAGCAGGCCTGCGCCCACCCGAACTGGGCGATGGGGCGCAAGATCTCGGTCGACTCGGCGAGCATGATGAACAAGGGGCTGGAGCTGATCGAGGCCTGCTGGCTGTTCGATGCGCGGCCGGCCCAGGTCGAGGTGGTGATCCACCCGCAGAGCGTGATCCACTCGCTGGTCGACTACGTCGACGGCTCGGTGCTGGCCCAGCTCGGCAATCCCGACATGCGCACCCCGATCGCCCATGCCCTGGCCTGGCCGCGGCGCATCGATTCCGGGGTGGCGCCGCTGGACCTGTTCGCCATCGCCCGGCTGGATTTCGAGGCGCCCGACGAGCGGCGTTTTCCCTGCCTGAAGCTGGCCCGTCAGGCGGCCGAGGCGGGCGGCACGGCACCGGCCCTGCTCAATGCGGCCAACGAAGTGGCGGTGGCGGCCTTCCTTGACGGACGCATTCGTTTCGACGAGATTGCCCGGATGATCGAGGCGGTGCTGAACCGTATTTCCGCTATCGCGGTCCAACAGCTGGACGACGTGCTGCAGGCCGATGCGCAGGCGCGCGCCGTCGCGCAGGACTGGCTGGTCCGCTACGGGCATTGAGCCCCGAGGTTTCCCGATGAGCGCGCTGTACATGATTGTCGGCACCCTGGTTGCACTGGGCGTGCTGGTCACCTTTCACGAGTTCGGCCACTTCTGGGTGGCACGCCGCTGCGGGGTCAAGGTGCTGCGCTTCTCGGTGGGCTTCGGCGCGCCGCTGCTGCGCTGGCATGACCGTCACGGCACCGAATTCGTCATCGCGGCCATTCCCCTGGGCGGCTACGTGAAGATGCTCGACGAGCGCGAGGGCGACGTACCGCCGGCGTTGCTCGAACAGGCGTTCAACCGCAAGAGTGTCAAGCAGCGCTTCGCCGTAGTGGCGGCCGGGCCGATCGCCAATTTCCTGCTGGCCCTGCTGTTCTTCTGGATTCTCGCCATGCTCGGCAGCCAGCAGGTGCGGCCGATCGTCGGCAGCATCGCGCCGGGCAGCCTGGCCGAGCAGGCCGGCGTGGTCGCCGGGGCGGAAGTGCTGGCGGTGGATGGCCGGGCCGTCACCGGCTGGAGCGAGGTCAACCTGCAGCTGATCCGCCGTCTCGGCGAGACCGGCAGTCTGCGCCTGCGCCTGCTGGAGCCGGGCTCGACGGTGGAGAGCGAGCGCAGCCTGGTGCTGAGTCGCTGGCTCAAGGGGGCCGAGGATCCCGATCCGCTGGGTTCGCTGGGCATTCGCCCGTGGCGTCCGCAGATCGAGCCGGTGCTCGCCCATCTCGATCCCGAGGGGCCCGCGCAGGCCGCCGGGCTGCAGTTGGGCGACCGTCTGCTGAGTCTCGAGGGGCGGTCGTTGGACGACTGGCAGCAGGTGGTCGACGTGGTGCGCGAGCGTCCGGGGCAGCGGGTCGGTTTCCGGGTCGAGCGCGATGGGCAGCCCTTCGAGCTGAGTCTCACCCTGGCGGCGCGTGGTGAGGGCGAGGCGCGCACGGGCTACCTCGGTGCGGGCGTCGAGGGGGGCGAGTGGCCGGCCGAGATGCTGCGCGAGGTCAGTTACGGCCCGCTGGCTGCGGTGGGCGAGAGCGTCAAGCGCACCTGGTCGATGAGCCTGATGACCCTCGACTCGATCGGCAAGATGCTGTTCGGCGAGCTCTCGGTAAAAAACTTGAGCGGCCCGATAACGATTGCTAAAGTGGCCGGCGCTTCGGCCCAGTCTGGGGTAGGGGATTTCCTGAACTTCCTCGCCTATCTGAGCATTAGCCTGGGGGTGCTCAACCTGCTGCCGATCCCGGTCCTCGATGGCGGGCATCTGTTGTTCTACCTGGTCGAGTGGGTGCGTGGTCGACCCCTTTCCGAGCGGGTGCAGGCAATCGGTGTGCAGATCGGTATCAGCCTGGTGGTAGGCCTGATGCTCCTCGCGCTGTTTAATGACATCAGCCGATTGTAATTTGCTACGTATTGCGGAGCTGCCGCCAGGGGCGGCAGTTCCTTTTTAGTCAGTCTGAAAAAGATAGAAAGGACTTCATGAAACGCTTGCTGCTACCGGCGGTAATTGCCGCGCTGATCACCGCCGAAGTTCACGCCGAGTCCTTCACCATCACCGATATTCGTGTCAACGGCCTGCAGCGGGTATCTGCCGGCAGCGTGTTCGGTGCGCTGCCGCTCAACGTCGGCGATGCGGTCGACGACCGTCGTCTGGTGGACGCCACTCGCTCCCTGTTCAAGACCGGCTTTTTCCAGGACATCCGCCTTGGCCGTGACGGCGATGTGCTGGTGGTCGATCTGGTCGAGCGCCCGTCGATTTCCGCGATCGAGATCGAGGGCAACAAGGCCATCGCCACCGAGGACCTGCTCAAGGGTCTGAAGCAGTCGGGTCTGGCCGAAGGCGAGATCTTCCAGCAGGCCACCCTCGAAGGGGTGCGCAACGAACTGCAGCGCCAGTACGTGGCCCAGGGCCGCTACACCGCGACCATCGAGACCAAGGTCGAGACCCAGCCGCGCAACCGCGTGGCGCTGAAGATCGAGATCAACGAAGGCTCGGTCGCCGCGATCCAGCACATCAACATCGTCGGCAACAAGGTGTTCTCCAGCGAGGAGCTGACCGGCCTGTTCGAGCTGCGCACCAGCAACTGGCTGTCGTTCTTCCGCAACGACGACAAGTATTCGCGCGAAAAGCTGTCCGGCGACCTCGAGCGCCTGCGCTCGTACTACCTGGACCGCGGCTACATCAACATGGACATCGCCTCGACCCAGGTGTCCATCACCCCGGACAAGAAGCACGTCTACGTCACCGTCAACATCGACGAGGGCGAGAAGTACACCATCCGCGAGGTGAAGCTGGCCGGCGACCTGCGCGTGCCCGAAGAGGAAGTGCGCAAGCTGCTGCTGGTCCAGGAAGGTCAGGTGTTCTCGCGCAAGGTGATGACCAGCACCTCCGAGCTGATCACCCGTCGCCTGGGCAACGAGGGCTACACTTTCGCCAACGTCAACGGCATTCCCGAGCCGCATGACGAAGACAACACCGTGTCCCTGACCTTCGCCGTCGATCCGGGCAAGCGTGCCTACGTCAACCGCATCAACTTCCGTGGCAACACCAAGACCGAGGACGAGGTGCTGCGCCGCGAGATGCGCCAGATGGAAGGCGGTTGGGCGTCGACCTACCTGATCGACCAGTCGAAGACCCGCCTCGAGCGTCTGGGCTACTTCAAGGAAGTCAACGTCGAGACCCCGCAGGTGCCGGGCACCGACGATCAGATCGACGTCAACTACAGCGTCGAAGAGCAGCCTTCCGGCTCGATCACTGCCAGTGTCGGCTTCGCCCAGAGCGCTGGCCTGATCCTCGGCGGCTCGATCAGCCAGAACAACTTCCTCGGCACCGGCAACAAGGTCAACATCGGTCTCAACCGCAGCGAGTACCAGACCCGCTACAACTTCGCCTTCACCGATCCGTACTGGACCGAGGACGGCGTCAGCCTCGGCTACAACATGTTCTACCGCACCACCGACTACGACGACCTCGATGTCGATGTGTCGAGCTACTCGGTGGACAGCCTCGGCGCCGGCATCAACCTCGGCTACCCGATCAGCGAGACCTCGCGCCTGACCTACGGCCTGTCGGCCCAGCAGGACGAGATCAGCCCCGGCGACTACACGGTCGGCGAGATCAACGAGTTCATCACCGCCGAAGGCGATAGCTACACCAACTTCAAGGCCTCGATGGGCTGGTCCGAATCGACCCTCAACCGCGGCGTGTTTGCCAATCGCGGCCACTCGCAGAGCCTGGTCGGCGAGGTCACCGTGCCGGGCAGCGACCTGTCGTTCTACCGCATCGACTACAGCGGGCAGATCTTCGCCCCGCTGTGGAAGAAGGACTACGCCCTGCGCTTCCATAGCCGCCTGGGCTATGCCGACAGCTATGGTTCGACCAGCAGCCTGCCGTTCTACGAGCACTACTACGCCGGCGGCTTCGGCTCGGTGCGCGGCTTCGAGGACAACAGTCTGGGTCCGCGCAGCACGCCCAACGCGGCCGATCCGGATCAGGATCCGCAACCCTTCGGCGGTAACATCCTGGTCCAGGGCGGTGTCGAACTGCTGTTCCCCATGCCATTCGTCAAGGATCAGCGCTCCCTGCGCACCGTACTGTTCTGGGACGTGGGCAACGCCTTCGATACCAACTGCAGTGCGGCTCAGGAAGCGCGCGGCGAGGTGGGCTGCGATCTGAGCCTGAGCGACATGGCCAGCTCGGTGGGCGTCGGCCTGACCTGGCTGACCGCCCTCGGCCCGCTGAGCTTCAGTCTCGGCATGCCGGTCAAGGAGCCCGAGAACTCCGATACCCAGGTCTTCCAGTTCTCCCTGGGACAAACTTTCTAAGCCCGTCGGGCTGATTATCCAAGCGATTCGTAGCAGGAGTTCATCGTGCGCAAGTTGACCCAAGTTGTCCTGTTTGTTGCCGCCCTGGCGAGCATGCCAGCCTTTGCCGAAATGAAGGTGGCGGTACTCAACTATCAAATGGCCCTGCTCGAGTCCGACGCAGCCAAGAAGTATGCGGTGGATGCGGAGAAGAAGTTCGGTCCGCAGCTGACCCGCCTGAAGACCCTGGAAAGCGATGCCAAGCGCATCCAGGATCGCCTGATGAAGGACGGCGAGAAGCTCGCCACCAGCGAGCGCGAGCGTCTCGAGCTGGAGTTCAAGCAGAAGGCCCGTGACTTCCAGTTCCAGTCCAAGGAACTCAACGAAGCCAAGGCCATCGCCGATCGCGACATGCTCAAGCAGCTCAAGCCGAAGCTGGACAAGGCGGTCGAGGAAGTGATCAAGAAGGGCAACTACGACCTGGTGCTCGAACGCGGTGCGGTGGTCGAGGTCAAGCCGCAGTTCGATATCACCAAGCAGGTGATCGAGCGCATGAACCAGTTGCGTTGATCCCATGAGTGCTCGCGTATTTACCTTGGGTGAGCTGGCCCAGCGTGCCGGCGCCGAACTGCGTGGACCGGCCGACCTGCCGATCAGCGGGCTGTCCGCCTTGCAGGAGGCTGGTCCGCAGCAGCTGACCTTCCTGGCCAACGCCCAGTACCGCAAGTACCTGCCCGGCTGCCGGGCCGGTGCGGTGCTGTTGACCCCGGCGGACGCGGAAGGCTATGCCGGCAATGCCCTGGTGCTGGCCAATCCCTACCTGGCGTTTGCCCAGCTTTCCCACCTGTTCGACCGCAAGCCGGTAGCCACTTCCGGCATCCACCCGAGTGCGGTGGTTGCGGAGGATGCCCTGGTCGATCCGAGTGCCATGGTCGGTCCCGGTGTGGTCATCGAGTCCGGCGCGCGGATCGGTGCGCGGGTGAGTCTCGGCGCCTACTGTGTGGTCGGTGCGCGCAGCGTGATCGACGAGGATGGCTGGCTGGCCCCGCGCGTCACCCTCTATCACGATGTGCATATCGGCAAGCGGGTGGTCATCCAGTCCGGCGCGGTGCTCGGTGGCGAGGGCTTCGGCTTCGCCAACGACAAGGGTGTGTGGGTCAAGATTGCCCAGATCGGCGGGGTGAGCATCGGCGACGACGTCGAAATTGGCGCCAACACCACCATCGACCGTGGCGCGCTGGCTGACACCGTGATCGGCAACGGCGTCAAGCTCGACAACCAGATCATGATTGCCCACAACGTGCAGATCGGCGACCACACCGCGATGGCCGGCTGCTGCGGCATTTCCGGCAGCACGAAGATCGGCAAGCACTGCATGATCGCCGGTGGCGTCGGCATGGTGGGTCATATCGAGGTGTGCGACAACGTGTTCGTCACCGGCATGACCATGGTCACCCGCTCGATCACCGAGCCGGGGGCCTACTCCTCGGGTACCGCGATGCAGCCGGCCGCCGAATGGAAGAAGAGTGCCGCACGCCTTCGCCATCTGGACGACATGGCCAAGCGCCTGCAGCAGCTGGAAAAGCGTCTGGCTGTCGTGACCTCCAGCGGTGAAGCGGCATCAGATGACTGATGCGTGCTTCCCCGCGTTCCCTATTTTGATCAAGGCCCCCCACAACATGATGGATATCAACGAGATTCGCGAACTCCTGCCGCACCGCTACCCGTTCCTGCTGGTGGATCGGGTGGTGGAGATGGATCTCGAGGAAAAGCGCGTCCGCGCCTACAAGAACGTCACCATCAACGAACCGTTCTTCAACGGCCACTTTCCGGGCCATCCGATCATGCCGGGCGTGCTGATCATCGAGGCCATGGCCCAGGCGGCCGGTCTGCTCGGTTTCAGTCTGATGGGCGCCAAGGCGGCCGCCGACACCCTGTATCTGTTCGTCGGCTCCGACAACCTGCGCTTCCGCTCGCCGGTGACCCCGGGCGATCAGCTGACCCTCGAGGCCCGTGTCCTCAGCGCCAAGCGCGGCCTGTGGAAGTTCGAGTGCCAGGCCAGCGTCGACGGCAGGGCGGTATGCTCGGGCGAGATCATCTGCGCGGAACAGAAAAAATGAGTTTGATCGACCCTCGCGCCATCATCGATCCGAGTGCCAGGCTGGCCGACACTGTCGAAGTCGGCCCCTGGTCGATCATCGGGCCGAACGTGGAAATTGGCGAGGGTACCGTGATCGGCCCGCACGTGATCGTGAAGGGCCCCACGGTGATCGGCCGGCACAACCGCATCTACCAGTTTTCCTCGGTAGGCGAAGACACCCCCGATCTGAAGTACAAGGGCGAACCGACCCGCCTGGTCATCGGCGATCACAACGTGATCCGCGAGGGTGTCACCATCCATCGCGGTACCGTGCAGGACCGCTACGAGACCACCATCGGCAATCACAACCTGCTGATGGCCTACGTGCACATCGGTCATGACAGCGTGATCGGCGACCACTGCATTCTGGTCAACAACACCGCGCTGGCTGGCCATGTGCATGTCGGCGACTGGGCGATCCTCTCCGGCTTCACCCTGGTCCACCAGTTCTGCCACATCGGCGCGCACAGCTTCTCCGGCATGGGCACGGCGATCGGCAAGGATGTGCCGGCCTTCGTCACCGTGTTCGGCAGTCCGGCCGAGGCACGCAGCATGAACTTCGAGGGCATGCGCCGTCGCGGCTTCAGCGACGAGGTGATGCACGCCCTGCGTCGCGCCTACAAGGTGATCTATCGCAAGGGCATGACCGTGGAGGAAGCGCTGGCCGAACTGGCCGCGGACGCCGCGCAATACCCGGAAGTGGCGCTGTTCTGCGACTCGGTTCGCGGCTCTACCCGCGGCATCACCCGCTGAATCCATGACGCGTCCATTGAAGATCGCCCTGGTCGCCGGCGAAGCGTCCGGCGATATCCTCGGCTCCGGACTGATGCAGGCCATCAAGGCACGTCACCCTGATGTGCAGTTCATCGGCGTCGGCGGTCCACGCATGCAGGCCGAGGGGCTGGACTCGTACTTCCCGATGGAGCGCCTGGCGGTGATGGGCCTGGTCGAGGTGCTCGGCCGCCTGCCCGAACTGCTCGGTCGTCGGCGCCGACTGATCCGCACCCTGATCGAGGAGCGTCCGGACGTGTTCATCGGCATCGACGCTCCGGACTTCAATCTCGGGGTTGAACTCAAGCTGCGCCAGGCGGGGATCCGTACCGTGCACTACGTCAGTCCCTCGGTGTGGGCCTGGCGGCAGAAGCGCGTGCTGAAGATCCGCCAGGCCTGCGACCTGATGCTGACCCTGTTCCCCTTCGAGGCGCAATTCTACGAGGCACAGCAGGTGCCGGTGTGCTTCGTCGGCCATCCACTGGCCGATACCATCGCCCTCGATGCCGACCGCGCTGCCGCGCGGAGCGCGCTCGACCTACCGGAGCAGGGTGGCGTGGTGGCGCTGCTACCCGGCAGTCGCGGCGGCGAGGTCGAGCGTCTGGGCAGCCTGTTCCTCGATGCTGCCGAGCGTCTGCGCGCCCTGCGCCCGGGGCTGCGCTTCTTGCTGCCGTGCGCCAATGCCGAACGCCGCGCCCAGGTCGAGGCCATGCTGGTCGGGCGCGAGCTGCCGGTGATGCTGCTCGACGGTCGCTCCCATGAGGCGCTGGCAGCCTGCGATGCGGTGCTGATCGCTTCCGGTACCGCGACCCTCGAAGCCCTGCTGTTTAAGCGGCCGATGGTGGTGGCCTACCGCGTGGCGCCGCTGACCTACCGCATTCTGCGCCGTCTGGTGAAGAGCCCGTACATTTCGCTGCCCAACCTGCTCGCCGGGCGCCTGCTGGTGCCCGAGCTGATCCAGGATGCCGCGACCCCCGAGGCCCTGGCCGCGACGCTGTCGCCGTTGCTCGACGACGGCCAGGTGCAGACCGAGGGCTTCGATGCCATCCACCGCACCCTGCGCCGTGGTGCCTCCGAGCGTGCCGCCGAAGCGGTGCTGCAACTGGCGGAGCGCGCCTGATGCAGTTGGGACTGGACTTCACCCTGGTCGAGGAGCTGGTCGCCGGCGTCGACGAGGTCGGTCGCGGCCCGCTGTGCGGCCCGGTGGTCACCGCTGCGGTGATTCTCGATCCGCTGCGGCCGATCCTGGGGCTCAACGACTCGAAGAAGCTGACCGAGGCGCGTCGCGAGAAGCTGTTCGACGAGATTCGCGACAAGGCGCTGGCCTGGTGCATCGGCCGTGCCGAAGTCGAGGAGATCGACCGCCTGAACATCCTCCAGGCCACCTTCCTGGCCATGCAGCGCGCCGTCGAGGGGCTGCACATCCAGCCGAGGCTGGCTCTGATCGACGGCAATCGCTGCCCTAAGCTGGCGGTACCCAGCGCGCCGGTGATCCAGGGCGACGCCAAGGTGCCGGCGATTGCGGCCGCCTCGATCCTCGCCAAGGTCAGTCGCGACCGCGAGATGGCCGAACTGGACCTGATCTACCCCGGCTATGGGCTGGCCGGGCACAAGGGCTACCCAACCCCCGCGCACCTCGAGGCCCTGCGCCGCCTCGGCCCCACGGTGATCCACCGCCGCTCCTTTGCGCCGGTGCGTGCGCTGCTCGACGACTGAACAGGGCTTCCTCTCGCCGCTGTCTACACTGACTGTCGATGGTTGTCGTCGGCGGCGTTGTTGCTGTTGCCGTTGGCGATGCCGCTTCCATGGCCAGGCCCGATGACAGCTGGCCGCCAGCCGCGGTTGGGGGTGCGTATGCAAGAGATTGCCAATCAGGTCGTCGACCTGCTCAACGGCCTGATCTGGGGGAAGATCCTGATCTGGCTGCTGGCGGGAGCGGGCGTGTACTTCACCCTGCGCCTGGGGTTGATCCAGATTCGTCATTTCGGCCATGTGTTCAGTGTGCTGCGCGGCAGTCGCCACGGTGACAGCTCGGGAATCTCCTCGTTCCAGGCCCTGTGCACCTCGCTGGCCGCCCGGGTCGGCACCGGCAACATCGCCGGTGTGGCGGTGGCCATCACCCTCGGTGGTCCGGGGGCGATCTTCTGGATGTGGGTGATCGCCCTGGTCGGCATGGCCACCGCCTTCGTCGAGGCGACCCTGGCCCAGGTATTCAAGATCCGCGACGACAAGGGGCAGTTCCGTGGCGGTCCGGCCTACTACATGGAGCGGGGGCTGGGCGCGCGCTGGATGGGCGTGCTGTTCTCGATCTTCCTGATCATCGCCTTCGGCTTCGTGTTCAACTCGGTGCAGGCCAACACCATCAGCGGCGCCATGCAGGGCGCCTTCGGTATCGACACCTGGATCACCGGGGTGGCAGTGATGCTGCTTACCGGGCTGATCATCTTCGGCGGCCTGCGTTCCATCGCGCGCTTCTCCGAGCTGGCGGTGCCGTTCATGGCGGTGGCCTACCTGCTGATGGCCGTGGCGGTGATCCTGATGAACCTCGGCGAGTTGCCCGGTGTGCTGGCGACCATCGTGAAAAGCGCCTTCGGCCTCGAGGAGGCGGCGGCCGGAGGTCTGGGCGCGGCGATCCTCAACGGCTTCAAGCGCGGCCTGTTCTCCAACGAGGCGGGCATGGGGTCGGCGCCCAACGCCGCAGCCTCGGCCACGCCTTATCCGCCGCATCCGGCGTCCCAGGGCTACGTGCAGATGGCCGGCGTGTTCATCGACACCCTGCTGATCTGCACCGCCTCGGCGGCGATCATCCTGCTCTCCGGCGTGCCGGTCGGCGAGGCGCAGGGCGCGGCGCTGGTGCAGAACGCGCTGACGGCGGAGGTGGGCGGCTGGGCGCGCTATTTCCTCGCAGTGGTGATTCTGTTCTTCGCCTTTACCTCCATCGTCGCCAACTACTTCTACGCGGAAAACTGTCTGGTGTTCCTCGAGCACAACCACCCGGCCGGCCTGCTGATCTTTCGCCTGCTGGTGCTGGCCATGGTGATGTTCGGTTCGCTGGCCTCGCTGCCGTTCGTCTGGAATCTTGCCGACGTGTCCATGGGACTGATGGCGATCACCAACCTGGTGGCCATCTTGCTGCTCTCCGGGCTGGCGCTGAAGCTGGCGCGCGACTACAACGAGCAGCGCAAGGCCGGCCAACTGCCCACCTTCGATGCCCGTCGCTATCCGGAGATTCGCGGCAAGATCGCGCCGGGAGTCTGGGGTGGCGACGGAAAACGCTGAAACCCACCTGTCCTCGGCGACAAGGCCCGGTACAATTCCGGGTCTTGTCGTATCTGCCCCACGGAATTGCCATGACTGCCTCCTTCGTTCACCTGCGCGTGCACACCGAATACTCCCTGGTCGACGGCCTGGTGCGGGTCAAGCCGCTGGTCAAGGCGGTGACCGGGGCGGGGATGCCGGCGGTGGCGGTGACCGACATGAGCAACATGTGCTCGCTGGTCAAGTTCTACAAGGCGGCCATGGGCGGCGGGATCAAACCGATCTGTGGCGCGGATATCTGGCTGGCCAGCCGCGAGGACGACGGCCCGCTCAGCCGCCTCACCCTGCTGGCGATGGATGGCGGCGGCTACCGCAACCTCACCGAGCTGGTTTCGCGCGGCTGGACCGAGGGCCAGCACAACGGATTGGTGATCATCCAGCGCGACTGGGTGAAGGCGGCGGCCGAGGGACTGATCGCCCTGTCCGGCGCCCGCGAGGGCGAGGTCGGCCAGGCGCTGCTCAACGGCAATCCGGCCGAGGCCGAGGCGCTGCTGCACGAGTGGCAGGGCGTGTTCCCCGGGCGCTTCTATCTCGAGGTGCAGCGCACCAGTCGGGTCAACGACGAGGAGTACCTGCACGCGGCGGTCGAGCTGGCCACGCGCTGCGCGGCGCCGCTGGTGGCGACCAATGACGTGCGCTTCCTCAAGCAGGAAGACTTCGAGGCCCACGAGACCCGCGTGTGCATCGGCGAGGGACGCACCCTCGACGATCCGCGCCGACCGCGCACCTACTCGGACCAGCAGTATCTGAAGACCCCGGCAGAGATGGCCGAGCTGTTCAGCGACCTGCCCGAGGCGCTGGAAAACACCGTCGAGATCGCCCGGCGCTGCAACATCGAGGTGCGCCTGGGCACCCACTTCCTGCCCAACTTCCCGGTGCCCGAGGGCATGACCATCGACGACTACCTGCGCCAGGTGTCGTTTGAGGGCCTGGAAGAGCGCCTGGAGGTGTTGCTGCCCAAGGACACGCCGGATTACGCGGCGAAGAAGCAGGTCTACATCGATCGTCTCGAGTTCGAGCTGGGCACCATCATCCAGATGGGCTTTCCCGGCTACTTCCTGATCGTGATGGACTTCATCAAGTGGGCGAAGAACAACGGCGTTCCGGTCGGCCCCGGCCGCGGCTCGGGTGCCGGCTCGCTGGTCGCCTACGTGCTGAAGATCACCGACCTCGACCCGCTGGCCTACGACCTGCTGTTCGAACGTTTCCTCAACCCGGAGCGGGTGTCGATGCCCGACTTCGACGTCGACTTCTGCATGGACGGCCGTGACCGGGTGATCGACTACGTGGCCGAGGCCTACGGGCGCAACGCGGTGAGCCAGATCATCACCTTCGGCACCATGGCGGCCAAGGCGGTGGTGCGCGACGTGGCGCGGGTGCAGGGCAAGTCCTACGGCCTGGCCGACCGCCTGTCGAAGATGATCCCCTTCGAAGTCGGCATGACCCTGGAAAAAGCCTACGAGATGGAGGAGCCGCTGCGCGACTTCCTGTCCGTCGATGAGGATGCCAAGGAAATCTGGGACATGGCCCTCAAGCTCGAGGGCATCACCCGCGGCACCGGCAAGCACGCCGGCGGCGTGGTGATCGCGCCGACCAAGCTCACCGACTTTGCGCCGATCGCCTGCGACGACGAGGGCGGTGGCCTGGTGACCCAGTTCGACAAGGACGACGTCGAGGCCGCCGGCCTGGTCAAGTTCGACTTCCTCGGCCTGCGCACCCTGACCATCATCAAGTGGGCGCTGGAGACGATCAACCGCGAACAGGCGAAGAAGGGCCTGGAGCCGCTGAACATCGACTTCATCCCGCTGGACGACAAGCCGACCTACACGCTGCTGCAGAAGGCCGAGACCACCGCGGTGTTCCAGCTCGAATCGCGCGGCATGAAGGAGCTGATCAAGAAGCTCAAGCCGGACTGCCTGGAAGACCTCATCGCCCTGGTGGCGCTGTTCCGTCCCGGTCCGCTGCAGTCGGGCATGGTGGACGACTTCATCAACCGCAAGCACGGCCGCGCGGAGATTTCCTACCCGCACTCCGACTACCAGTACGAGGGTCTCAAGCCGGTACTGGCGCCGACCTACGGCATCATCCTGTACCAGGAACAGGTGATGCAGATCGCCCAGGTGATGGCCGGCTATACCCTCGGCGGCGCCGACATGCTGCGTCGGGCGATGGGTAAGAAGAAGCCCGAGGAAATGGCCAAGCAGCGCGGCGGCTTCATCGAGGGTTGCGCCAACAACGGCATCGATGGCGATCTGGCGGGCAACATCTTCGATCTGGTGGAGAAGTTCGCCGGCTACGGCTTTAACAAGTCGCACTCGGCCGCCTATGGCCTGGTTTCCTACCAGACCGCCTGGCTGAAGGCCCACTATCCGTCGCCGTTCATGGCGGCGGTGCTGTCGGCGGACATGCACAACACCGACAAGGTGGTGATCCTCATCGAGGAATGCCGCAGCATGAAGCTGCGCATCGATGCTCCCGACGTCAACACTTCCGAGTTCAAGTTCACCGTCAACGACGACGGGCGCATCGTCTACGGCCTGGGGGCGGTCAAGGGCGTCGGCGAGGGGCCGGTGGAAGCCATCGTCGAGGCGCGCGCCGCGGGGCCGTTCAAGGACCTGTTCGACTTCTGCGCACGGGTCGATCTCAAGCGCATCAACAAGCGCACCCTCGAGGCGCTGATTCGCTGCGGCGCGCTGGATCGCCTCGGTCCCCATTACCACGACGAACCCAAGGCCTACCAGGCCAGCCTGGACCTCAATCGCGCGGTGCTGATGGCGGCCATGGAGGAGGCGGTGCAGGCGGCCGAGCAGACCGCGCGCAGCGCCGACAGCGGGCACATGGACCTGTTCGGCGGCGTGTTCGCCGAGCCGGAGGCGGACGTCTACGCCAACTACCGCAAGGTGCGCGAGCTGACCCTCAAGGAGCGCCTGCGCGGCGAGAAGGAAACCCTCGGCCTGTACCTCACCGGCCACCCGATCGACGAGTACGAGGGCGAGGTGCGCCGCTTCGCCCGCCAGCGCATCAATGACCTGCGCCCGGCGCGCGACACCCAGACCGTGGCCGGCCTGATCGTCAACCTGAGGGTGATGAAGAACAAGCGCGGCGACAAGATGGGCTTCGTGACCCTCGACGACCGCTCCGGGCGCATCGAGGCCTCGCTGTTCGCTGAAGCGTTCGCCGCCGCGCAGTCGCTGCTGCAGACCGACGCGCTGGTGGTGGTGGAAGGCGAGGTGAGTATGGACGACTTCTCCGGCGGCCTGCGCCTGCGCGCCAAGCGGGTGATGAGCCTGGAGGAGGCGCGCACCGGTCTGGCCGAGAGCCTGCGCATGCGGGTCGCTGGCGAGCAGCTCCGCGGCGAGCGCCTGCGCTGGCTGGCCGAGCTGTGCGGCCAGCACCGCGGGGCCTGCCCGCTCACCCTCGACTACAGCGGCAGCCAGGCGCGTGCCCTGCTGCAGTTCGGCGACCAATGGCGAATCGACCCGACCGATGCACTGATTCAGACTTTGCGTGACCAGTTCGGCCGCGACAACGTCTTCCTGCAATATCGTTAAGCGAGTGCTCCAGGCCCTGGCCCGGAACCTCGTGTGGCTCGACCCGCGACGCCCGATCCCGTAAAGTCGGGCGTTTGTTCCATGAGCCGACCCGCAACCAGCTCTCCACGGATGCCTGCATGAACCCGAATTATCTGGATTTCGAACAGCCGATCGCCGACCTGCAAGCCAAGATCGAAGGCCTGCGCATGGTGGGCAACGACAACGAGTTGAACATCAGCGACGAGATTGCCCGTCTCCAGGACAAGAGCCAGTCGCTGACCCAGAGCATCTTCAGCAATCTGACCAGCTGGCAGATCGCGCGCCTGGCCCGGCATCCGCGTCGTCCCTACACCCTGGACTACATCCAGCACATCTTCGGCGAGTTCGACGAGCTGCATGGCGATCGCCACTTCTCCGACGATGCCGCGATCGTCGGCGGCGTCGCCCGTCTGGACGACAAGCCGGTGATGATCATCGGTCACCAGAAGGGCCGTGACGTACGCGAGAAGGTGCGCCGCAACTTCGGCATGCCGCGTCCGGAAGGCTACCGCAAGGCCTGCCGCCTGATGGAAATGGCCGAGCGCTTCAAGCTGCCGATCCTGACCTTCATCGACACCCCCGGCGCCTACCCGGGCATCGATGCCGAGGAGCGTGGCCAGAGCGAGGCCATCGCCTGGAACCTGCGCGTCATGGCGCGCCTGAAGACCCCGATCATCGCCACCGTGATCGGCGAAGGCGGCTCCGGCGGTGCGCTGGCCATTGGCGTCTGCGACCAGCTGAACATGCTGCAGTACTCCACCTACGCGGTGATCTCGCCGGAAGGCTGCGCCTCGATCCTCTGGCGCACCGCCGAGAAGGCGCCGGAAGCCGCCGAGGCAATGGGCGTGACCGCCGAGCGCCTGAAGAACCTGGGCATTGTCGACCAGATCATCCCCGAGCCGCTGGGGGGTGCCCACAGCAACCCGGCCGCGATGGCCGAGACCCTGCGCCAGTCGCTGAACCAGCAGCTGGAGATGCTCGGCAAGTACGACACCAAGGAGCTGCTGGATCGCCGCTATCAGCGCCTGATGAGTTACGGCGTGGCCTGATGCGCTGCCCCCTCTCCCGCCTGCGGTGGAGGGGGAGGATAGGTGTTGTCGCCCTTATCCTCTTGCTTGGTCCCTCCTTCATGCCTGGGGGAGGGGCTTCAGACTGCATCTCTCCGGGGTTGCCCCGATGTCTCTCGAAACCCGCCTGCTGCACGCTCTCGAACCCTGGCGCCAGGCGCCGGGCTGGACGCTCGCCTTCTCCGGGGGCCTCGACTCCACCGTCCTCCTGCACCTGCTGGCGCGTCTGCGCGAGCGGCAGGCGCTGCCGCCGATCTCCGCCATCCATGTCCATCACGGCCTGCAGGCTGTCGCCGACGCCTGGGTCGAGCACTGCCGTGCCCAGTGCGCCGCGCTGAATATCCCGCTCGTGGTGCGGCATGTGCAGGTCACCGCCGGCGCCAGTATCGAGCAGGCGGCGCGCGAGGCGCGCTATGCGGCCTTCGCCGAAGCGCTGGGGGGGGGCGATGTGCTGCTGGTGGCGCAGCATCGCGACGACCAGGCCGAAACCCTGCTGCTGCGCCTGCTGCGCGGCGCCGGCGTGCGCGGGCTGGCGGCGATGCCGGCAAGTCGGCCGCTGGCGAGCGGAACCCTGCTGCGTCCGCTGCTGGGTGTCGCTCGCGCCGAGCTGGAGGCCTGGGCGCGGGCGCAGGGGCTGCAGTGGATCGAGGATCCGAGCAATCGCGACACGCGCCTGGCGCGCAACTTCCTGCGCCACGAGATCCTGCCGCGACTGACCCAGTGCTGGCCGGCGGTCAGTGCCGTGCTGGCGCGCGATGCCGAGCAGCTGGCCGAGGCCGCTGCGCTGCTCGGCGAGCTGGCCGCGCTCGATCTGCAGGCGGCCGCTGCGCCGGCACAGCCGGACTGGCTGAGGCTGCCGTCGCTGCAGCTGGCGCCGCTGCTGGCGCTGTCCGAGGCGCGCCAGCGCAATGCCCTGCGCGAGTGGCTGCGTGCGCTGACCTTGCCGCCCGAGCGCGAGCACTGGGCCGGCTGGCGTGACCTGCGCGACGCCGCGGTCGATGCCGCGCCGCTCTGGCGTCTGGCGGGCGGCGAGCTGCGCCGCGCCGGCGGACGGCTGTGGTGGCTGAGCGGCGACTGGTTGCTGCCGCCGGCGGAGCCGGTGGTCGACTGGCTGGCACCGGAGCAGCCGCTGGCGCTGCCGGGCAATGGCCAGGTTAGGCTGGAAGGACAGGTGCCCGAGGGGCGACTGCAGATCCGCTACCGCCAGGGTGGCGAGGTGCTCGATCTGCCCGCTCGTGGCCATCGCGACCTCAAGCGTCTGCTGCAGGAAAGCGCGCTGCCGGCCTTCGTGCGCGGGCGTCTGCCGCTGCTGTATGCGGGCGAGGCGCTGGTCGCGGTGGCCAATCTCCCGCAGCTGCAGATGGCTGTCGCAACGCCGCTGCGGCTGCGCTGGTTGCCGCCGACCGGCGGTCCGGGTTTGAGCTGAAAAGGGCTTTGCCGTAAACTATTCTCCCGTCTTCAAGAGGCTTTCGGCCTCCCTTCGCATTCCCCGGCGGCTTACCGCCTAAACGCAAACTTCTAGGGTTTTTCATGACGCGCTACATCTTCGTCACGGGTGGTGTTGTTTCTTCATTGGGGAAAGGCATCGCCTCGGCTTCCTTGGCGGCTATCCTGGAGGCGCGGGGGCTGAAGGTCACCATGCTGAAACTCGACCCCTACATCAACGTCGATCCGGGGACCATGAGTCCGTTCCAGCATGGTGAAGTGTTCGTCACCCATGACGGCGCGGAAACCGACCTCGACCTGGGCCACTATGAGCGCTTCATCCGCACGCGGATGACCCAGGACAACAACTTCACCACCGGCCGGGTCTACGAGAACGTGCTGCGCAAGGAGCGCCGCGGCGACTACCTGGGCGCCACCGTGCAGGTGATTCCGCATATCACCGACGAGATCAAGCGCCGCATCATCAAGGGCGCCGGCAATGCCGACGTCGCCCTGGTGGAAGTCGGCGGTACCGTCGGCGACATCGAGTCGCAGCCGTTCCTCGAGGCGATCCGCCAGCTGCGCATCGAAGTCGGCGCCAAGCGCGCGATGCTGATGCACCTGACCCTGGTGCCGTACATCGCCACCGCCGGCGAGACCAAGACCAAGCCGACCCAGCACTCGGTCAAGGAGCTGCGCTCCATCGGCCTGCAGCCGGACGTGCTGATCTGCCGTTCGGAAGTCGCCATCGACGTGTCTTCGCGGCGCAAGATCGCCCTGTTCACCAACGTCGAAGAGCGTGCGGTGATCAGCCTGCCGGACGCCGACACGATCTACAAGATTCCGGGCATCCTCAACGCCCAGGGCCTGGACGACATCGTCGTCGAGCGCTTCGCGCTGGAGTGCGAGCCGGCCGACCTGTCCGAGTGGGACCGCGTGGTCGACGCCAAGCTGCATCCCGAGCATGAAGTCACCATCGCCATGGTCGGCAAGTACATGGAACTGCTGGATGCCTACAAGTCGCTGATCGAAGCGATGAGCCATGCCGGCATCCAGAGCCGCACCAAGGTCAACCTGCGCTACATCGACTCGGAAGACATCGAGAACCAGGGCACCGGCCTGCTCGAGGACGTCGATGCCATTCTGGTGCCGGGCGGCTTCGGCCTGCGTGGCGTGGAAGGCAAGATCACCGCCGTGCAGTACGCCCGCGAGAACAAGATCCCCTACCTCGGCATCTGCCTCGGCATGCAGGTGGCGGTGATCGAGTACGCGCGCAACGTGCTGGGCTGGACGGACGCCAACTCCACCGAGTTCGACCACGCCAGCACCCATCCGGTGGTCGGCCTGATCACCGAATGGCAGGACGCCACCGGTGCCGTCGAGCAGCGCAGCGAAGGCTCCGACCTGGGCGGCACCATGCGTCTCGGTGCCCAGGAGTGCCAGCTGGAGCGTGACTCCACGGTGCATGCCTGCTACGGCAAGGACGTGATCGTCGAGCGTCATCGCCACCGCTACGAGGTCAACAACAACCTGCTGCCGCAACTGCAGGAAGCCGGTCTGCGCGTCAGCGGCCGCTCCGGCGACGGCGCGCTGGTCGAGGTGGTCGAGGCGCCGCAGCATCCGTGGTTCGTCGCCTGCCAGTTCCACCCGGAGTTCACCTCCACCCCGCGTGACGGCCACCCGCTGTTCAGCGGCTTCGTCAACGCCGCGCTCAAGCAGCACGAAGCGAAGAAGGCCTGACCATGGCGCAGAAGATCATCCGCGTCGGTAACATCCAGATCGGCAACGAGCTGCCGTTCGTGCTGTTCGGTGGCATGAACGTGCTGGAGTCGCGCGATCTGGCGCTGAAGGTGTGTGAGGAGTACGTGCGGGTCACCGAGAAGCTCGGCATCCCCTACGTGTTCAAGGCCAGCTTCGACAAGGCCAACCGCTCCTCGATCACTTCCTACCGTGGTCCTGGCCTGGAAGAGGGCATGCGGATCTTCGAGGAAGTGAAGAAGACCTTCGGCGTGCCGGTGATCACCGACGTGCACGAGCCCTACCAGGCGCAGCCGGTGGCGGAGGTCTGCGACATCATCCAGTTGCCGGCCTTCCTGTCGCGGCAGACCGACCTGGTGGTGGCCATGGCCAAGACCGGCGCGGTGATCAACATCAAGAAGGCCCAGTTCCTCGCCCCGCAGGAGATGAAACACATCCTGCGCAAGTGCGAGGAGGCGGGCAACGACCAACTGATCCTCTGCGAGCGCGGCTCCTCGTTCGGCTACAACAACCTGGTCGTCGACATGCTCGGCTTCGGCATCATGAAGCAGTTCGAGTACCCGGTGTTCTTCGACGTGACCCATGCCCTGCAGATGCCGGGCGGGCGTGCCGACTCCGCCGGCGGTCGCCGTGCCCAGGTCACCGAGCTGGCGCGCGCCGGCATGAGCCAGGGTCTGGCCGGTCTGTTCCTCGAGGCCCATCCGGATCCGGACAATGCCAAGTGCGACGGTCCCTGCGCGCTGCGCCTGGACCGGCTCGAGCCGTTCCTCGCCCAGCTCAAGGCGCTGGACGACCTGGTCAAGCGTTTCCCGCCGCTCGAGACTGCCTGAGGGCAGCGGCTTGCGGTAAAGTGGCGGGCGCCCACCGTGGGCGCCCGATCCGTTTCCTCCCGGTTGCCGCCGTTGCGGCACCTGCCCGCAAGGGTGGCAACCGTGTTCGTCAAACCCTCTGGAGTACTACCAGCAATGGCAAAAATCGTCGACATCAAAGGCCGTGAGGTCCTGGATTCCCGCGGTAACCCGACCGTAGAAGCCGACGTGATCCTCGACAACGGCATCATCGGCAGCGCCTGCGCGCCGTCCGGTGCTTCCACCGGTTCGCGCGAGGCGCTGGAACTGCGTGATGGCGACAAGAGCCGTTATCTGGGCAAGGGCGTGCTGCAGGCCGTGGCCAACGTCAACGGCCCGATCCGCGAGCTGCTGCTGGGCAAGGACCCGGTCGAGCAGAAAGCGCTGGATCAGGCGATGATCGAGCTGGACGGTACCGAGAACAAGGCCATTCTGGGCGCCAACGCGATCCTCGCCGTGTCCCTGGCCGCCGCCAAGGCTGCAGCCCAGGCCAAGGGCGTGCCGCTGTACGCGCACATCGCCGACCTGAACGGCACCCCCGGCCAGTACTCCATGCCGGTACCGATGATGAACATCATCAACGGCGGCGAGCATGCCGACAACAACGTCGACATTCAGGAATTCATGGTCCAGCCGGTCGGCGCCAAGACCTTCGCCGATGCCCTGCGCATGGGTGCCGAGATCTTCCATCACCTGAAGGCCGTGCTGAAGGCCCGTGGCCTGAGCACCTCCGTCGGCGACGAGGGCGGCTTCGCGCCGAACCTGGCCTCCAACGAAGACGCCCTGGCCGCCATCGCCGAAGCCGTGGCCAACGCCGGCTACAAGCTGGGCGAGGACGTCACCCTGGCCTTGGACTGCGCTTCCAGCGAGTTCTTCAAGGCTGGCCAGTACGACCTGGCCGGCGAAGGCAAGGTGTTCAGCGCCGAAGGTTTCGCCGACTACCTGGCCGGGCTGACCCAGCGCTACCCGATCATCTCCATCGAAGATGGCATGGACGAGTCCGACTGGGCCGGCTGGAAGGTGCTGACCGACAAGATCGGCGAGAAGGTGCAGCTGGTCGGCGACGACCTGTTCGTGACTAACACCAAGATCCTCAAGGAAGGCATCGACAAGAGCATTGCCAACTCGATCCTGATCAAGTTCAACCAGATCGGTTCGCTGACCGAGACCCTGGAAGCCATCCAGATGGCCAAGGCCGCCGGCTACACCGCGGTGATCTCGCACCGTTCGGGCGAGACCGAGGACAGCACCATCGCCGACCTGGCCGTGGGTACCGCTGCCGGCCAGATCAAGACCGGTTCGCTGTGCCGCTCTGACCGCGTGTCCAAGTACAACCAGCTGCTGCGCATCGAAGAGCAGCTGGGCGCCAAGGCGCCGTACAAGGGCCGTGCCGAGTTCCGCGGCTAAGCTGTTTGCTGACGGTCGGGTCGCCCTCGGGTGCCCGGCCGCCAACAGCTGTTGTTCATAGGGGGCCTGACTCGAATGCAAAAAGCCCACTGGCTGCTTGTCGTGCTCCTGCTGGTGCTGGGCGGTCTGCAGTATCGCCTGTGGTATGGGGATGGCAGCATCACCCAGAACCGTCTGTTGCTGGCGCAGATTGCCGAGCAGAAGAGCGAGAATAAGCAGCTGCTCGAACGCAATCGCATTCTTGAGGCCGAGGTCGTGGAGCTCAAGCGCGGCATGGAGACCGTCGAGGAGCGTGCGCGGCACGAGCTCGGCATGGTCAAGGACGGCGAAACCCTGTATCTGCTGAGCCAATGAGCCTGACCCCCCTTCCCGAATTCTGGGCAGTCATCCCGGCTGCCGGCGTGGGTGCGCGCATGCGTGCCGATCGCCCGAAGCAGTACCTGCGCCTCGGTGAGCGCACGGTGCTGGAACACACCCTCGACTGCTTTCTCGGCCATCCAACCCTCAAGGGGTTGGTGCTCTGCCTGGCGGAAGACGACCCCTATTGGCCCGCGCTGGCCTGCTCCGGCGATCCGCGCATCGCGCGTGCCGCCGGTGGCTGCGAGCGCGCCGACTCGGTGCTCGCAGGCCTGCTGCACCTGCTCACCCTGGGCGCCCGCGAGGACGACTGGGTGCTGGTGCACGACGCCGCCCGGCCCAACCTATCGCGCGACGACCTCAACCTGCTGCTCGGCGAGCTGGCCGAGGACCCGGTGGGCGGTCTGCTGGCCGTGCCCGCGCGCGATACCCTCAAGCGGGCCGGCAAGGATGGTCGCGTGCGTGAAACCATCGATCGCAGCGTGATCTGGCAGGCCTATACCCCGCAGATGTTTCGTCTTGGCCAGTTGCACCGCAGTCTGGCCGATGCCCTGGTGTCGCGCGCCAATATCACCGACGAAGCCTCCGCCCTCGAGTGGGCCGGTCACGCCCCGCGGCTGATCGAAGGGCGCGCCGACAACCTGAAGATCACCCGCCCGGAGGATCTGGAGTGGTTGCGGCAGAGTTGGGCTGCGCGCGCAGGCAAATAGATTTCCCCGGCTCGTTGTGCGGGTATTTCCCCCCGATTTCCCTTCGGCGCCTATGCTTGAACTATCGCGATGGCTTGGTTTGTGACGGCCGGGCTGGTTGGAAGCGAAGGGCGCTGGTAGCTTTGCCGGCTTTGATTTGAAAGGTGCCGCCTGCAAGCGGCATTTCGTTTCGCTTAACTGGAATTGATCATGTCTCTCTTCAAACCTGCAGCTTTGTTCCTGTGTGTTGCCCTGGCTGGTTGTGCCGGCAAGTCCGATCCGGCCGCCACTTCGCTGAAGGAGGGTGGCGCGCAGCAGGGCAAGGCGGAGCAGGCAGCTCAGATCGACAAGTTGAAGACTGCACCGGCAGAAAAGGAGAGCAGCTGGTGGTCGTTCGGCGGCAAGGACAAGGAGAAGGACAAGGCCGCCCAGACCAAGACGGCCAACAAGGCCGAGAGCGCCAAGGTCAGTCAGGCCTGGCTGGATGATTACGAGAAGCGCCTGCGCAGTGCGATGGCGGGCAGCAAGTTCGAGGTCGAGCGGCGTGGCGATGTGCTGGTCGTGGTGGCACCGGTCGACCCCTCGTTCAATCCGGACCGCCCGCACATGCTGCTGCCGGTCACCCTCGGGCCGCTGAGCCGGCTGGCCAAGCTGGTCGCGGCAGAGCCGCAGATGGCGGTGCTGGTGGTCGGTCATGCCGACAGCCGTGGTGACGCCGTGCTCAACCGCAAGCTGAGTCTGGAGCGGGCGCAGGCGATGGCGTCGATTTTCCGCATGAGCGGACTGAAAGGGGATCGCATGCTGCTGCGTGGCGTCGGCTCGGACAAGCCGCGGGCCACCAACGACAGCGTCGCTGGCCGCGCCAGCAATCGACGCGTCGAGGTGCTGGTGACCGTGCGCGACGGCCTGTCGGCGCTGGTGGCGCAGAACGAGCGTTGAGTGGCGTCGTCGGCCTTGTCGCTGGCGTGCGGCAGGGCCGGGCAACGGTTAAGCTAGAAGCATTCATCGCTCAAGGAGTTCTGCAATGACCCAGTCGCTTGCCGACATGCGCCGCGATTATGCCCGGGACGGTTTGTCCGAGGAGCTGGCGCCGCTGGAGCCGTTCGCGTTGTTCCACCGCTGGTTCGCCGAGGCGGTGCAGACCGAGCAGCTGCCGGTGGAGGCCAATGCGATGACCCTGGCCACGGTCGATGCCGAGGGCCAGCCGCATTGTCGCGTGCTGTTGCTCAAGGCATTGGATGCCCGCGGCTTCACCTTCTTCACCAACTACGACAGCGCCAAGGGCGAGCAGCTGCTCAGCAATCCGCGTGCCGCGATGACCTTCTTCTGGCCGACCCTGGAGCGCCAGGTGCGTATCGAGGGAGTGGTGGAGAAAGTGACGGCGGAAGAGTCCGATGCCTACTTCAAGGTGCGTCCGCTGGGCAGCCGCCTGGGTGCCTGGGCTTCGCCGCAGAGCCGGGTGATCGATGGGCGTGGCGAGCTTGAGCGGCTGATGACCGAAACCGAGCAGCGCTTCATGGAGACCGCGCCGCACTGTCCCGAGCACTGGGGCGGCTATCGTCTGCTGCCGCAGCGCATCGAATTCTGGCAGGGGCGACCGAGCCGGCTGCACGACCGCCTCAACTATCGCCTGGAGGAGGGCGGCTGGCTGCGCGAGCGTCTGGCGCCCTGACGAGCGCGGGCGCCGAGCTGGCCGTGTCAGGCGGTCGGGCGATATGCCGCGGCAGCCTGCTCCAGCCATGCCGCCAGTGCCTTGCGCTTGATGCCCTGGCTCTTGGCATCCTGCAGGCGGGCGAGCATGTAGTCGCGCTTGGCCGGGTCGTTGCCGGCCAGCGACAAGGCCAGATCGCGGTCGGTCCAGCGCTGGATTCGCTTGTACAGCCACCAGTGGAAGTACAAACCGGTTACAGTGGTAATGAAGATGATGAAGTAGTCCATATCGGGCTCCTTGGAAGGCGTGCTCACCCTAGCCGATCGCATCGCGGCGGAAAAGCGCCGGGGAGGCCGGTGGGACGACAAGTATATTGGAGAGCAGTCATGCGCAAATCAGCAGTGTTCCTGGGTCTGGCCATTGCAGCCCTCGCGGCAGGGGGCTGCGCTTCCAAGCTCACTGGCGATACCTATAGCCGCGACGAGGCGCGCGCCGTGCAAACCGTGCGCATGGGGACCATCGCCGCGCTGCGGCCGGTGCGCATCGAGGGAACCAAGACGCCGATCGGTGCCGGCGCTGGTGCCGTGGTCGGCGGCATCGGTGGCAGCACGGTTGGCAGCGGCCGTGGCAGTGCCGTGGCCGCGGTGATCGGTGCCGTGGCCGGTGGCCTGCTGGGCGCGGCGACCGAAGAGGGCTTCACCCGCACCCAGGGCGTGGAAATCACCATCCGTGAAGACGACGGCGCCATGCGCGCCTACGTGCAGGAAGTCTCCGAAGGCGAAATCTTCCGCGTCGGCGATCGGGTCCGCGTCCTGACCGTCAATGGCACCAGCCGCGTGGCTCACTGAAGCCCACTGCTGCTGAGTCCAGCCTGCCCATGCCCGGCTTTTCGGCCAGTGCCGAGAGTCGGGCAATCGTGCTCTTAAAACCTTTGCAAACATTTTTACGGGGGCGCTAGTCGCGCTGGGCATTATGCTGTGCGGCTTCTGTGCAGGGATACGGGTGCCCCTTGGCCTAAATCCGGCATTTTGTACGTGAGCACGACCGCTGTCGTCGCCCTCTGCAAGGCGGGCGGTAACGGGAGGGCTGTCGGTATGGGAATGGAATAGTGAGGAAGAGATGATGCTGGCGCTACTGATTGCGCTGCCACTGCTGGGTGCCGTGGTGCCCTTGCTGACCGAGCGCTACGGTCGCTCGCTGTGCGCAGCTGCTACAGCCCTGGCACCGCTGCTGGGCCTTGTACTGCTGCTTGGGCAACGTTCGGCAGTATTCGCCGGCGAGGTACTTTACCTGCAACAGCCCTGGCTGCCGGATCTGGGGCTCAACCTCAGCCTGCGTCTGGACGGCCTGAGCTTCCTGTTTGCCCTGTTGATCCTCGGCATCGGTCTGCTGGTGATCCTCTATGCCCGCTACTACCTGGGCAAGAACGAACGCAGCGGGCGTTTCTATGCCTTCCTGCTGCTGTTCATGGGCTCCATGCTCGGTGTGGTGCTGTCGGAAAACCTGCTGCTGATGATGGTGTTCTGGGAGATGACCAGCCTGTCGTCGTTCCTGCTCATCGGCTTCTGGGGGCACCGCTCCGACGCGCGCCGGGGCGCGCGCATGGCCCTGACGGTTACCGGCGCCGGCGGTCTGGCGCTGCTGGCCGGCATCCTGCTACTGGGCAGCATCGTCGGCAGCTTCGAGCTGAGCGAGGTGCTTGCATCCGGTCATTTCATCCGCAACCACACGCTGTACCCGCTGACGCTCTGCCTGATCCTGCTCGGCGTGTTCACCAAGTCGGCGCAGTTTCCCTTCCATTTCTGGCTGCCGCATGCGATGGCGGCGCCGACCCCGGTGTCGGCCTACCTGCACTCGGCGACCATGGTCAAGGCCGGGGTGTTCCTGCTGGCGCGCCTGTACCCGGTACTGGCGGGTTCCGAGTGGTGGTTCTACCTGGTCACCCTCACCGGGCTGGCGACCCTGCTGGTCGGTGCGGTGATGGCGCTGTTCCAGCACGACCTCAAGGGCCTGCTGGCATTCTCGACCATCAGCCATCTCGGCCTGATCACTCTGCTGTTCGGCCTCGACACACCGCTGGCGGCGGTGGCGGCGATCTTCCACATCATCAACCATGCCACCTTCAAGGCATCGCTGTTCATGGCTGCGGGGATCATCGACCACGAGACCGGCAGCCGCGACATGCGGCGCATCAACGGCATGTTCAAGTACATGCCGCATACCGCGGCGCTGGCGATGGTGGCGTCGCTGGCGATGGCCGGAGTGCCGCTGCTCAACGGCTTCCTCAGCAAGGAGATGTTCTTCGGCGAGACGCTGGCCTTCGAGCACCACCTGTTCGGCAGTTTCTACTGGGTGATTCCGGTCGGGGCGACCCTGGCGGGGATCTTCTCGGTCGCCTATTCGCTGCGTTTCATCCATGACGTGTTCTTCAACGGCGAGCCGATCAACCTGCCCAAGTTCCCGCCGCACGAGCCGCCGCGCTACATGAAGGTGCCGGTGGAGGTGCTGGTGTTCCTCTGCCTGCTGGTCGGCATGCTGCCCGGCTACACCGTCGCCCCGCTGCTGGCGACCGCGGCCTCGGCGACTGTCGGTGGCGTGCTGCCGTCCTACAGCCTGGCGATCTGGCACGGTTTCAACCTGCCGCTGCTGATGAGCGTGATTGCCCTGATCGGCGGCATCATCGTCTACGCCAGCCGCCGGCCGTTGTTCCGCTGGTATGCCGGGCTGCCGGATGTCGACGCCAAGGCCGTGTTCGAGCTGGGCGTCCGCCAGCTGGTGGCGGTGGCCGAGCGCCTCACCGGGATACTCGAGAGTGGCTCGCTGCAGCGCTACCTGGTGCTGATGCTGCTGGCTGCGCTGCTGGCGGTGGTCGTCGGTCTGTGGGGGCTGCCGGAGTTGGCCGGATCGCTGGCGCTGACCCGGCCGGATCCGGTGACCGCCCTGGGCCTGGTCCTGCTGTGCCTGAGTGCGCTGCTGACGGTGATCTTCCACCGCCGGCGTATGGTCGCGCTGATGATGCTCAGTGTGGTCGGCCTGCTGGTGTCGCTGGCCTTTGCGCGCTTCTCGGCGCCCGACCTGGCGTTGACCCAGCTGTCGGTGGAAGTGGTCACCATCATCCTGCTGATGCTGGCGCTCTACTACCTGCCGCCGGCGACCCCCGGCGAGTCGAGCAGCCTGCGCGGCTTCCGCGACTTCATCCTCGCCGCCGCCAGTGGGGGAGTGGTCGGCCTGCTGACCTTCGCCGTGCTGACCCGCCCCTACGAGAGCATCGCCGGCTTCTTCCTCGACAACAGCGTGCCGGGCGGCGGTGGCGCCAACGTGGTCAACGTCATCCTGGTGGACTTCCGCGGCTTCGATACCCTCGGCGAAATCAGCGTGCTGGCAATCGCCGGCATCGGTATCCATGCCCTGCTGCAGGGGCTGCGCCTGCCGCCGCCGGCGGTCGATGCCGAGGGCCGCGACTGGGGCCGCGAGCGGCATCAGCCGATCCTCGCCACCCTTTCAAGGGTGCTGTTGCCGCTGGCCCTGCTGGTCTCGGTGTTCATCTTCCTGCGCGGTCACAACCTGCCGGGCGGCGGCTTCATCGCCGGCCTGGTGACCTCGGTGGCGCTGATCGTGCAATACATCGCCAGTGGCGTGCGCTGGACGCAGTCGCGGCTGCCGCTGGACTACCACCGCCTGGCCGGTCTCGGCGTGTTCGTCGCCGGTCTCACCGGCCTGGGCAGCTGGCTGTTCGGCTATCCGTTCCTGACCACCTCGTTCGGTCATTTCCACCTGCCGCTGGTCGGCGAGTTCGAGCTGGCCACGGCGATGCTGTTCGATCTGGGAGTGTACCTGACCGTGGTCGGCGCGACCCTGCTGATTCTCGCCAACCTGGGCCAGTTGGCCCAGCCTGACCCCGGCAAGGAGGTGGTCTGATGGAGGCGCTGTTCGCCCTCACCCTGGGTATCCTGACCGCCAGCGGCGTGTACCTGCTGCTGCGTGCGCGGACCTTTCCGGTGGTCATGGGCCTGACCCTGATCTCTTACGCAGTCAATCTGTTCCTGCTGGCCATGGGCCGGCTGAGTACCGGTATTCCGGCAATCATCGGTCAGAGTCAGAGCTATACCGATCCGCTGCCGCAGGCGCTGGTGCTGACCGCCATCGTCATCGGCTTCGCCATGACCGCCTTCGTCGTGGTCCTGGCGCTGCGCAGTGTCGGTGAGACCAAGACCGACCACGTCGACGGCCAGGAGCGCAGGCCATGAATCACGCGCTGATCCTGCCGATCCTGCTGCCGATGTTCAGCGGCTGCCTGCTGCTGCTCGGCGGCCGCCTGCTCGCCATCAACGGGCAGCGGACCCTGTCGCTGCTCGCCACCCTCGCACTGCTGCCGCTGGCCGGCGTGCTGGTGGCGCAGGCGGCGACCGGGCCTCTGCAGGTCTATGCCCTGGGCAACTGGGTGGCACCCTTCGGCATCGTCCTCGTGCTCGACCGCCTGAGCGCGCTGCTGCTGCTGGTGACTGCGCTGCTGGCGCTGTTCGCGCTGCTCTACGCCGTGCGTGGCGACGATCAGCGCGGCGCCAGCTTCCACGCGCTGTTCCAGTTCCAGCTGATGGGCATCAACGGTGCCTTCCTCACCGGCGACCTGTTCAACCTGTTCGTGTTCTTCGAGATCCTGCTGATTGCCTCCTACGCGCTGCTGGCGCATGGCGGCGGGGCCGAGCGGGTGAGGGCGGGTCTGCACTATGTGGTGCTCAACCTGGTCGGCTCCTCGCTGTTCCTGATCGCCCTCGGCCTGCTGTATGGCATCGCCGGCACCCTGAACATGGCCGACCTGGCGCGCGCCGTGGCCGAGGCCGGTCCTCAGCAGGCGCCCCTGCTCGGCGCCGCCGGTCTGCTGCTGCTGGTGGTGTTCGGCCTCAAGGCGGCGATGCTGCCGCTGTACTTCTGGTTGCCGCGCGCCTACGCCAGCGCCTGTGCGCCGGTGGCGGCGCTGTTCGCGATCATGACCAAGGTGGGCGTCTACGCCATCCTGCGGGTGTTCATCCTCATCTACGGCGAGCGCGCCGGGCTGCTCACCCAGCTGGCCCAGGAATGGCTGTGGCCGCTGGCTCTGCTGACCCTGGTGCTCGGCGTGCTGGGGGCGCTGGCCGCCTGCAGTCTGTCGCGCCTGCTGGCCTACCTGGTGGTGGTCTCGGTCGGCACCCTGCTGGCCGGCGTGGCGCTGGATACGCCGCAGGCGCTCAGCGCCACCCTGTACTACCTGCTGCACAGCACTTGGATTGCCGGCGGCATGTTCCTGCTCAGCGACATGATCGCCCGCCAGCGCGGCGGCAAGGGGGTGCGCCTGGAAGCGGGGCCGGCGCTGCTGCAACCGCAGCTGCTCGGCGGGCTGTTCTTCCTCGGCGCCATCGGCATCGTCGGTCTGCCGCCGTTCTCCGGCTTCCTCGGCAAGCTCATGCTGCTGCGCGCGGTACCACCGGGCATGGACGGCGCCTGGCTGTGGGCGCTGGTGCTGCTGGGCAGCCTGGGCAGCCTGGTGGCGCTGAGTCGCGCCGGCAGCGTGCTGTTCTGGCGCGCCGGACGGATCACCCTCGGCAGTGCCGAGCGTGACGGCGGCCGCCTGTTCGCCGCGGTCGGCCTGCTGGCGCTGAGTCCGCTGCTGGTGCTGTTCGCCCAGCCGGTGACCGGCTATCTGGACGCCACGGTGCTCCAGCTCAAGGACGTCGAGGACTACCAGACCCTGATCCTGCACGGAGGTGGCCAATGATGGCGCGCTGCTGGCCCCATCCCCTGCTCAGCCTGTTCCTGCTGGCCACCTGGCTGCTGCTGGTCAACGACCTCGGCATCGGCCACTGGCTGCTGGGCGGCTTTCTCGGCTGGGCCATTCCGCAACTGACCCAGGCGTTCTGGGTGCGCACGCCGCGGGTCAGTCGGCCGCTGAAGCTGGTCGGCTTCCTGCTGATGGTGGTGGGCGACATCGCCGTCGCCAACCTGCAGGTGGCGCGACTGATCCTCAGCCCGACCCGCCGCCTGCACCCGGCCTTCGTCGAGGTGCCGATGGAGCTGGATGACGAACTGGCGCTGACCATCCTCGCCAGCGTCATTACCCTGACGCCCGGTACGGTCTCGGCCGACTTGTCTGACGATCGGCGCACCCTGCTGGTGCATGGCCTCGACGTGGGCGACGAGGCCGAGCTGGCCGCGTCGATCAAGAGCCGCTACGAGGCGCCGCTGAAGGAGATCTTCGCATGCTCGACTACGTGATCCCGCTGTGCCTGGTGCTCATGAGCCTGTCCGTGCTGCTGACCGTGGTGCGGCTGATCAAGGGGCCGGACCTGCCGGACCGGGTGCTGGCGCTGGATACCCTGTACATCAACGCCCTGGCGCTGATCGTGCTGTTCGGCATCTGGCTCGGCTCCGGGCTGTTCTTCGAGGCCGCGCTGCTGATCGCGGTCATGGGTTTCGTCAGTACCGTCGCGGTGGCCAAGTACCTGCTGCGCGGCGACATCATCGAGTGAGGTAGACCATGCCGCTCAATCCCTGGATCGAGGCGCTGGTGGCGCTGTTCCTTGTCGCCGGCAGCCTGTTCGCCCTGATCGGCGCCATCGGCCTGTACCGCCTGCCGGACTTCTTCACCCGCCTGCACGCGCCGACCAAGGCGACCACCCTGGGCGTCGGCGGCATGGTGATCGCCTCGATGATCTACTTCAGCGCGCGCAACGGCAGCCTGAGCCTGCACGAGCTGCTGATCACCCTGTTCCTGTTTATCACCGCCCCGGTCAGCGCCCACGTGCTGGCCAAGGCGGCGATGCAGCAGAAGCTGCGCCTGCACGACAGCACGCGCGGCAAGCCCTGGCAGCAGTGAGCCGCGTATTGCGCTGCTGAGCTGAGCCAGCGGCCGGCAATTGTCCGCAGCGTGCCGTGGGATCAGTTGCGCGCGCCGCCCAGTGCGGCGCAGCCGCTCAGCGGTGCCTCGCGGTTGACGCGCAGGCGGGCCTGCAGGTGGCTGACGGTGCCGCTCATGCTGTCCTCGCAGCGCTCCGGGGTCAGCCACAGCTCGATGCGCTGGCCGTCGGCCTCACTGGAAAAGCTCAGCCTGCCGTCCGGCAGGCTTTCCTCGAGATAGGGCAGGGCGAGCGGTGGTGCGTTCGGCCGCTCGAGTACCATGCCGCCGCCGCTCACCCGCACCGACCAGCCCGGTTCGTTGCCGCTGGCATGCACGATCAACCGCTTGAAGCTGGCGTCGTCGCAGCCACGCCCCTCGGCCTGCAGACGATACAGCCGCTCGACGGCGTAGAGGCCATCACCACTCTGCGGGGCGGCATCGAGCTGCCCACCGAGATCGGCGAACAGCGGTGTCGAGCCTGTCTGCAGCCGCACAGCGGCCTCGTCCAGTCCGAGCTGGCCGGCGTCGAGCAGCAGCAGCCGATGCTGCTGGTTGCAGGTGACCAGCATCAGCATCTCGCCGGCGCGACTCAGCTCGCCCTGCAGGCGCACCGGAGTCGGCGCTGAGGGTTCCGCCGTCCACGGCAGCCACTGGCAGCCGCCCAGTAGGGGGAGCAGGCCGAGGGCCAGCACGGGTGCAATACGCATGACAACTCTCCATAGCAGAATGGCTGCCACGGTAATCGTCGGCATTTGCGGCGACAAGCCGCGGTGGGTGGAAACACGCGTTTTCACAACGGCCTTGCGCTGTCAATAGCAATGGGCTGGTCAAACCCCGCGGAGCATGCTAAAACCATTTAAGAAGTGATCTAGCCGCTTGAAACACAAGGGAAAACCATGACCAAGTCGGAGTTGATCGAACGCATCGTTACCCATCAGGGGCAACTGTCGTCGCGCGATGTCGAGCTGGCCATCAGGACCATGCTCGAGCAGATGGCGCATGCCCTCGCCGCGGGCGACCGCATCGAGATTCGCGGTTTCGGCAGCTTCTCCCTGCACTACCGCGCGCCACGTGTCGGACGCAACCCGAAAACCGGTGAGTCGGTGCGTCTGGATGGCAAATTCGTCCCCCACTTCAAGCCTGGCAAGGAACTGCGCGACCGCGTCAACGAGCTGCAATGACCTGGGTTCCGTCGGCTGTACCTGTTTGAGGAATCGACATGCTCTGGATCAAACGCATTCTGGTTGTCGCCGCCGCTCTGCTGGTGGCGGCGGTTACCCTGGTATTCATCCTCGAGAACCAGAGCCAGGCGCGATTGCAGTTCATGACCTTGCAAAGCCCGGAGCTGCCGGTGGCCTTCTTCGTCGCCATGGGCTTCATCGCTGGCGGCCTGGCCGGCGTGCTGCTCAGCCTCTACCTGCGCGCCCGACTCAAGTTCGCCCTGGCGCGCAATCGCAGTGAACTCGGCCGTTGCCGCAAGGAACTCGACAGCCTGCGCGAGCAGCTTTCCGCCAAGAGCCAGTAGGCTGGCCAAAGGGCTGCGGCCCGCGCGCAGCGTGCCGATGACGTGGATGGCGCCGGAATGGCGCCTCCTGTCCTCTTTCTGATTCTCCCTCCCCGTTTTTTCAGGCTGCCCCGTCCAGTTGAATCGTGGTTTCCGGCAAGGTAGCGCCGCCATCCACGACGATCGTCTGGCCGGTGATGTAGCTGGCAACATCCGAGGCCAGGAACAGCATTGCTCCGGCGATATCGGCCGGTTCGCCGAGTCGCCCCAGCGGCACGCGGCCGGCTATCCGGCTACTGAGCTCGGCATCGCCGAGGTTGTCCATGGCGGGCGTGCGGATCATCCCCGGTTCGACCCCGTTCACCCGGATGCCTCTGGGTGCCAGCTCCAGGGCGGCACTGCGGATGAAACCGTTGACCCCGGCCTTCGAGGCTGCGTAGTGGGTCAGGCCCGGGTAGGCCACGCGGGGGCCGGTGACCGACGAGGTGACCAGTACGCAGCCGCCGCCCTGACGCTCGAACAGCGGCAGGGCGGCCTGGGTCAGCCAGAACAGTGCGCCGAGGTTGACCGCCAGGGTGCGCTCGAGGATCGCCGGGGTGATGCAGGCGAAATCGGTGAGCGGAAAATAGCCGGCGTTGTGCACGATCACGTCCAGCCGACCGAACTGCCGGTCGATCCCGGCGACCAGTGCCTCGACCGCCGCCGGCTCCGCCAGGTCGACGCCCAGCGCGTGGGCGCGCTGGCCGCGCTGCTGGAGTGTGCTCGCCAGCGCCTCGGCTTCCGCCTGGCGCAGGTCGGCGATCAGCACTTGCGCGGCGCTGGCGGCGAACTGCTCGACGATCCCCCGGCCGATGCCCTGGGCGCCGCCGGTGACCAGCACGGTCTGCCCGCTGAAGTCGAAGCGGGTCATCGGCCATCCTCCATGCGGGCGTAACTCAGGGTCGGCACGTCGACGATGCTCGAGCCGCCGTCGGCGACGATGGTCGCGCCGGTGATGATCGACGCCTCGGCGCTGATCAGAAAGCGGCACACGCTGGCGATCTCCTCGGCGGTGGCCGGGCGGCGCAGCGGCACCTCGGCGGTGACCCGGGCATAGGCGGCGTCCAGGCTTTCGCCGTGGTGCTGCATCAGCGACTGCATCTCCTCGTCGGCCATCGGCGTGCGCACCCAGCCGGGACACACGCAGTTGACCCGCACGCCCCTGGGGCCGTAGTCGCGCGCCAGCGAGCGGTTGAGGCCGAGCAGGGCATGCTTGGCGGTGGTGTAGCCGCAGACTTCCGGACCCGCCGCCAGGGAGGCGATGGAGCCGAGCAGCACGATGCTGCCGCGGCGCTCGCTCAGCAGCGGCAGACAGGCGCGTGCGCTGTGGAAGGCGCTGTCGAGGTTGCTGCGCAGGGCCGCTTGCCAGGCGTCGTCGCTGGTCTGCGTGGCGTTGCCCAGGCCATGGCCGCCGGCGCAGGCGAGCAGGGCGTCGATGCCGCCGAATCTCTCGCGGATGCGCTCGATGAAGCCGGCCCAGGCGCTGCTGCTGGCAGCGTCGCCGACCAGCACCTGGCCGCCGGTCTCGGCCGCAACCCGCTCCAGCGGCTCGCGGCGTCGGCCGATCAGCACCAGGTTGCATCCCTCGGCGGCGAAGCGCCTGGCGCAGGCCTCACCGATGCCGGTTCCGGCACCGGTGATGACGATGGTGCGCAGCTCAGTCATTCGGGTACTCCGTGATGTTGAGGATGCTGCAGTGGGAGGCCACCGGGAAGTTGGCCAGCTCGTCGAAGCTGCCCCCGGCGTAGCCGAAGATCTTGCCGTCGCTGCGGTGGGCCTGCAGATCGATCATGACCAGACCGAGGGTGGGCACGATCTTTTCGCGCCAGACGAACAGGTACAGTTGGTCGGCGATCTTGTAGTAGTGGCAGCGGTCGGTGTCGCATAGGCCCTGCTCGACGCCCTTGAGGCACTGCCAGCTGTAGAAGTTGTCGTTGAGGTAGATGTGCTCGTAGACCTCGCTGGGGCTGTAGCGGTACAGGTTGCGCATGCCCACCAGCTCGCGGCTCAATGCGTGTGGGCAGGCGCCGTCCTGCCAGGGCTTGTCCAGGCTGCCGTGATAGAACTCGACCTCAACGGAGGTCAGGTTCTTGCCGGCCAGGGCGCGGGCGTAGAGGCCTTCCCGAGTGTCGGCTTCCTCAGGCATGCGGCCGATCACCGCGGTGAACGACTGGGTCAGGATGTCCATGACCAGGCTGATCGACCAGTCCTGTCCCTTCTCGCTCTTGATGAAGTCGACCAGATAGATGCCCGGGCGTACCGAGGTGGCACGGTAAGGCGCGCTGCCGGTGGAGTGGCCGTCCGCGGCGCTCCAGCTCAGGCGGTCAGCCTCGAAGCGGTGGTCGATCACCCAGCCGTTGGCGAAATGCAGGGTGAAGTGCTCGCCGGCCAGGTCGGCCAGCTGCGGCAGGATGAACGCCTCGGGGGCGAAGCCCTCGGCCAGGGCGCCTACGGTGATCCAGTCGGATTGGGTGTTCATGGGGAAATCCTCGGCTGTTGTTGAAAGGCCGAGTCATGTTGGCGGGCAGGGCGCGGCGCGCCTATCAACCGGAAGGTTGAGATGGACGCGTGGCTGCGCGGTCGAGCGGCGGGTGGCTGCGATTCAGAGAAACAGCGTGCCGACCAGCTCGGTGCGGCTGCTGACCCCGAGCTTGCGGAACAGGTTGATCAGGTGGGTCTTCACCGTGGGCAGGCCGACGCCGAGCTCCCTGGCCAGCAGCTTGTTGCTGATGCCCTCGCGCAGCAGCAGGGCGATCTCCCGTTCCCGCGGGGTCAGCGACGCCAGTGCCGGGTGGGCGGCGGGAAGTGGGAGGGCGCGGGCGGCCATTTCCAGCAGGCCCTGCAGGGCCTGCAGGTTGCTCAGCTCGTGCGGGCTGAAGTGGCCCTGTTCGGCGCTGCGCAACATGGACAGTCCGGCCAGCGGGCGACCGTTGGCGCTGGCGATGATTTCCACCACGTCGATCATCCCGTGCTGCTGCAGGAAGCCCTGGTACTGCCGGGTTTCCCGGAGACTTTGCCGGGCCATGCCCAGTTGCAGGGGCACCACCGGCAGGCCGGTGGCCACGCAGCGACGCGGTTGCAGCGGATCGAGATGGCGATAGTGGGCGAGGTAGCTGTCGTGCATGTCCGCGCGCATGCGATGCAGCTGGAAGTCGCAGGCCTCCAGCTGTGCGTCGATGCGATAGAAGGCACTCACGGCGGCGGGGACCAGCTGGGTGAATGCCTGCAGGCAGCGTTGGCCCAGTTCGTCGGAGTTGTTGGCGTGCATGGCGGTAGTCCTCATGCCGTGGGGCGCCACCACGATACCGTTCCCGGCGCGGGTAATACCAGTCGGCGGAACCGACCGGGGATGGACGGCTAGATGGCGCCTTGTGCCTTCAGGCCCGCGATGCACTCGGCGTCGTAGCCGAGCTGCTGCAGGATGCTGGCGGTATGCTCGCCCAGTTGTGGGCCGATCCATTCGGTGCTGCCGGGGGTCTCGGAGAGCTTCGGCACGATGCCGGGCATCCTGAACTCCTTGCCGTCTGGCAGGCGCGCGCTCTGCAGCATGTCGCGGGCGAGGAATTGCGGATCGGAGAACATGTCCTCGGCGCTGTAGATGCGGCTGGCCGGCACCTCGGCCCGCTGCAGTACCGCCAGCACCTCATCCAGCGGCAGCGACTGCACCCAGCGGTCGATTACCCCGTACAGCTCGTCGCGCCGCGCATCGCGCCCGGCGTTGTCGGCCAGGCTCGGGTCCTCGGCCAGGTCGCTGCGCTCGATGGCCAGCATGAAGCGCCGGAAGATCGCATCGCCATTGGCGCCGATCTGCACGTGCCTGCCGTCGGCTGTGGTGTGGATGGAGGAGGGGGTGATGCCGGGCATGATGTTGCCGGTGCGCTCGCGGATGAAGCCGTAGACGTCGAACTCCGGAACCAGGCTCTCCATCATGGCGAACACTGCCTCGTACAGCGCCACGTCCACCACCTGGCCCTGGCCGCCGTTGACCTCGCGGTGGCGCAGCGCCATCAGCGCGCCGATCACCCCCCACAGCGCGGCGATCGAGTCGCCGATGGAGATGCCGGTGCGTACTGGCGGGCGGTCCTCGAAGCCGGTGATGTAGCGCAGCCCGCCCATCGACTCGCCCACCGCGCCGAAGCCCGGTTGGTCCTTCATCGGTCCGGTCTGGCCGAAGCCGGACAAGCGCACCATGACCAGCTTCGGGTTGAGCGCGTGCAGCACGTCCCAGCCGAGGCCGAGTTTCTCCAGCACGCCTGGGCGGAAGTTCTCGATGACGATGTCCGCCTCGGCCACCAGCTGCTTGAGGATGGCCTGCGCCTCCGGGTGCTTGAGGTTGAGGGTCAGCGACTGCTTGTTGCGCGCCTGCACGAACCACCACAGCGAGGTGCCCTCGTACAGCTTGCGCCACTTGCGCAGCGGATCGCCGCCGTCGGGCGACTCGATCTTGATCACCTCGGCGCCGAACTCGGCGCAGATGCGCGAGGCGAACGGCCCGGCGATCAGGGTGCCGAGTTCGATGACCTTGAGGCCGGCGAGGGGTTTGGCGGGCAGGGACATGGTGACTCCGTGGCGGAAGGGATGGCCAAGCCTAGGCGATTGCGCGTGCTGCGGCGAGGGGCTGAAGCCTTGTGCCGATTCTGTGCGCGGCTTGGCGAAAATCCCACATGTAAGACATGGCTATCACACATGTGATGTTCTAGCCTCAAGGCATGGACAGCAAATCGTCGGCGTACTACCAGCGTCTGTACCGCCAGCGCCTGCGCGAGCAGGGCCTGGTGAAGAAGGAAGTGTGGATACGCCCCGAGCATGCCGCAGTGCTCGCGGCCATGGAACGCAAACTGCGCCAGCCCGGCGAGGGCCTGGCCTCAAGGGAGGAGGGAGGTATGAGCATGTCCAGGTTATGGACCACCGGCGAGCTGTGCGCTGCGCTGGCACAGGCCGATCTGTTCAGGGACGGACGAGCGAGCATGGAGTTGCTGCAGGGCGCCGAGCCCAGTCTGCATGTGACCCTGCACGAGTATGGCGACCTGCCACTGTTTCTCGCCGTGTTCGGCGAGCAGATCGTGGTCGAGGCGCTGCTCTGGCCGCAGGCGGACGTGCGCGATCCGGCGGCCTTCAATGATGAGGTGCTGCGCACCCACAAGCTGTTCCCGCTTTCCAGCATCGGTCTGGAAACCCTGCCTGACGGCCGCAGCTGCTACCTGATGTTCGGTGCCCTGAGCGCTGCCTCGGAGCTGGCCAGCGTGGTGTGCGAGATCGAGATGCTCGCCGACAACGTGATCAAGGCCACCGAAGCCTACGAAGGTTTCCTGATCCCCAGCGTCGAGGAGAGTCGCGCATGAACGTCTGGATCAAATTGCTGACCGCCCTGCGCGGCGGTGCCAACGAAGTGGGCGAGGCCCTGGCGGACAGCCAGGCGCTGCGCATCCTCGACCAGGAAATCCGCGACGCCGATCAGGAGCTGCGCCAGTCGCGCGAAGCGCTGGCGGAGATCATGGCCAAGCAGAAGCTGGCCGCCGAGCGGGTGAGCAAGGGCGAGGCCAAGGTCGCCGAGTACGAGCAGTACGCGCTCAAGGCGCTGGCCGCCGACAACGAGGCGCTGGCCACCGAGGTGGCGGAGAAAATCGCCGCCCTGGAGGCCGAGCTGGCCGTCGACCGCGAGCAGGCCGCGGGCTTCGCCGCCAGCGTGGCGCGTCTGCGCCAGGCGGTGAGCCAGGCTGAGGGCCACATCAGACGCCTCAAGCAGCAGGTCGACACGGTCAAGGCCACCGAGACTGTGCAGCGCGCCCAGCTTGCCGTGGCCCAGAGGCACGGTGGCTCGCAGGCCAAGCTGCACACTGCGGTGGAGTCGCTGGAGCGCATCAAGCAGCGCCAGGCCGAGCGCGGCGCCCGCCTGGAGGCCGAGGCCGAACTGGCCGCCGAGCAGCCGCAGGACAGCCTCGAAGGCAAGCTGCGCGCTGCCGGCATCGTGCCGGACAGCGCCAGTGCCGCCAGCGTGCTGGCACGGCTGAAGGGCAAGGCAGCGCAAGACGCCTCCTGACGCTCACGCAAGGCCTCGCCGCGCGCCGATCCACCCTGCGCGCGGCCTTTCCGGTTTCAGGGATGGAACACGATGGAACTCTTCCTGCAAAGCGCCCTGGCGTTTCCCACCGCGCTGTTCAGCTTCCTGTTGAGCGTGGCGATTCTCTACTGGCTGGTCGCCGCGCTGGGCATCCTCGAGGTTGACGTGCTCGACGGCGACTTCGCCCCCGACGGCGAGGGCCCGGAGTTGGAGGGCCTGGCCGGCCTGCTGCTCAAGCTCGGCCTGGGCGGGGTGCCGGTCACCCTGGTGCTGACCCTGCTGGTGTTCTTCGCCTGGTTCGCCAGCTACTTCATCGAGCTGTTGCTGCTGCGCCACCTGCCGCTGGGCTGGCTGCGCTATCCGCTGGGTGTGGCGGTGGCGGCCCTGGCGCTGCTGCCAGCGGTGCCGCTGACCGCTGCGCTGTGCCGGCCGCTGCGCCGGCTGTTCCGCAAGGTCGAGGCGCCCAGCGCGCGGTCGCTGCTCGGTCAGGTGGCGCGGGTGCGCAGCGGCACAGTGACCGCGCAGTTCGGCGAGGCCGATCTGGACGACCAGGGCGCCGGGCTGATCCTGCGCGTCCGCGCCGACGCGGCGCAGGGTTTCAAGCGTGGCGACCGCGTGGTGCTGCTGCAGTATCTGGAAGGCGAGCATGCCTACCGGGTGGTCAGCGAAGACGAATTCAAGGGCCTCTGAGCCGCCTATCAAGGAGATGATTGTATGTTCGAGATTCTGATGCCCTTCGCCATCGGGGTTGGCGTGGTTTTCCTGCTGATCTTCGGCTTCTTCGTGCTGTTCAAGGCCTTCTACATCAAGGTCCCGCAGGGCACCGCGCTGATCGTCAACGACATGTCGGCGCAGCCCAAGGTGCACTTCACCGGCGCGCTGGTCTACCCGGTGATCTACAAGAAGGAGTTCATGCAGATCTCCCTGATCACCCTGGAAATCGACCGCCGCGGCAAGGACGGCCTGATCTGCCAGGACAACCTGCGCGCCGACATCACCGTGGCCTTCTACCTGCGCGTCAACGAGACCCAGCAGGACGTGCTCAAGGTGGCCAAGGCCATCGGTGCGGAGCGTGCCTCCGACCGCGGCGCGGTCAACGACCTGTTCAACGCCAAGTTCTCCGAGGCGCTGAAGACCGTCGGCAAGCGCTTCGACTTCGTCCAGCTGTTCGAGGAGCGGCAGAACTTCCGCGACCGCATCGTCGAGGTGATCGGCAACGACCTCAACGGCTACGTGCTGGAAGACGTGGCCATCGACTATCTGGAGCAGACGCCGAAGAGTTCGCTGGACCCGACCAACATTCTCGACGCCCAGGGCATCCGCAAGATCACCGAGCTGACCGCGGCGCAGAACGTGATCACCAACGATCTGGAGCGCAACGAGGAGCTGGCGATCAAGAAGAAGAACGTCGAGACCCGCGAGGCGACCCTGGCCCTGGAACGCCAGCAGGCCGACGCCGAGGCGCGCCAGCAGCGCGAGATCGCCACCCTGCGTGCCCGCGAGCAGGCCGAGACCCTCAAGGTGCAGGAGGAGGAGCGCCTCAAGGCCGAGCAGGCGCGCATCCAGACCCAGCAGGAGCTGGACATCCGCGCCGAGAACCACCAGCGCGAGGTGGAAGTGGCCCAGCAGAACCGCCAGCGTGCGGTGGTGATCGAGGTGGAAAAGGTCACCCGTGCCAAGGATCTGGAAATCGTCGCCCGCGAGCGCGAAGTCGAGCTGCAGCGCATCGAGAAGGAAAAGGCCCTGGAGGAAGAGCGCAAGAACATCGCCAGCGTGATCCGCGAGCGGGTGGCGGTGGAGAAGACCGTGGCCCAGGAGGAGGAGCGCATCAAGGAGGTGCGTGAAGTGTCCGAGGCCGAACGCCTCAAGCAGGTCACCGTGCTCAATGCCCAGGCCGAGGCCGAGCAGGAGCTGGTGCGCCAGGTCAAGCAGGCCGAAGCGGACGAGACCCGCTCGCGGCACAAGGCGGTGGAAATCAACACCCTGGCCCAGGCCGAACTGGAAGCCGCGGCCAAGCAGGCCGAGGCGAAGAAGAAACTGGCCGAGGGCATCGAGGCCGAGCGCGCCGCGCCGGGGCTGGCCGATGCGCGGGTGCGCGAGGTGACCGCGGCGGCCATGGAGAAGGAAGGTCTGGCCGACGCGCGCGTGAAGGCCGAGCAGCTGATTGCCGAAGCGCGTGGCGCGCAGGAGAAGGGCCTGGCCGAGGCGCGCATCATCGAAGCCCAGGCGCAGGCCAAGGAGAAGGACGGCCTGGCCGAGGCCAAGGTGCTCGAGGAGAAGCTCGGCGCCCAGGCGCGCGGCGAGGAGCAACTGGGCAGCGCCAAGGCCAAGGCCACCAAGGACCTCGGCCTGGCCGAGGCCGAGGTGTTGCTGCAGCGCTTCAATGCCGAGGCCGAGGGCCTGGGCAAGAAGTTCGGCGCCCTCGACGAGCTCAGCGACAGCGCCCGCCAGCACGAGGAGTTCCGCATGCAGCTGGAGAAGGACTTCGAGGCCTCGATGGCCGGCATTGCCGCCAACCAGGAGATCGCCAAGGAGCAGGCCGAGGTGCTGTCCGCCGCGCTGTCCAAGGCGAAGATCGAGATCGTCGGCGGCGAGGGCGATTTCTTCAACTCCTTCGCCAAGTCGCTGTCGGTGGGCAAGGCCATCGAGGGCGTGGTCGGCAAGAGCCCGGTGGTCCAGGACGTGCTGGCGCGACTGATGTCCGGCAAGGCCGCCGAGGCCAAGAGTGTCCCGGCGCCGGTCGACAAGACCCCGGCCTGACCGCGGCGGCCCCGGCCCCGGCCCGGGGCCGCATGCCACCCTGTAGGAGCAGATTTATCTGCGACTGGTCGTGAATGACTTCGCTCCTACGACACGAACTCCTCACCTGGCGCGGCCTCGTCACGTCCGGCCATGTCACCTTCAGGAAGCACAACGATGTCGGATGCCCAGGACGCCAGCCTCGAACAGGACATGGTGGATCAGGCCGTCGCCCAAGGCGGCGCCTACGAGGTGTTGCAGCGGCGCCTGGCCGAGCAGGGCCAGCGCCTGCGCCAAGGCAGCGATGCGCTTAACGCCCAGCGCCTGGCCGAGTTCGGCGCCAGCGAGATGGCGGTGCTCGGCCGGGTGCGTATCCGCACCGAGAACAACTGCATCGCCCGCGACATCGTCCAGGTCGGCGACTGCCTGCTGTTCGGCTACAACGTGTTTCTCGGCCTCAAGCAGGAAACCCGCATCGAGGACGTGTTCTCCCTGTATCGCCTGAGCGAGGCCGAGGAAGGCTATGAGGCCGAGGCGCAGCTGCTGGAGACCAGCTTCCTCGGTCAGGCCAGCTTCGTGCAGGACTTCCGCGAGCTGTACACCTACTACAAGAACACCCGCCTGCTGCAGCTGGTGGTGCGGGATGGCAAGCTGCTGGCCAGCTTCCAGATCGGTGAGCGGCTGACCGACATCCGCGTGTTCCGCTGGTCGATCTCGGTGGATGGCCGCGAGGTGCGCTACATCGACAACCGCGGCGAGCGCGACATCGCCCTGCCGCAGCCCCACGACTTCGAGTGGCAGAAAACCAGGCGCGAGATGGTGGTCAACGGCCGCCATCCGCACCTCAACATCCTCGACACGGTGTTCGTCGAGACCATCGGCGGCGATCTGACCATCAAGGTCGAGAACAACACCGAGGATGGCTTGGGCATCTACCGCGAGGCGGTGGTGGACAAGACCCAGTCGCTGGACGACGCGCAGATCGAGTTCGCCCGCCTGGGCAGCCTGATCCTGCTCAAGGTGCTGCCGTACCGCGAGGAGCAGTGGCGCTACCTGGTGTTCAACTGCCTGACCCGCCGGGTCGAGCGCATCGACGCCATCGGCCTGGCCTGCGTACAGCTGCCCGAGGACCACGGCATCGTCTTTCCCGGCGGCTACTACCTGCAGAGCGGCGAGTCCAGGACCTTCGAGCAGCCGATGGCCGGCATGCGCTTCAAGCGCGCGGTGCGCTCGCCCAACGGCGAGGACGTGCTCTATGTGTTCTACCAGCCAGAGGAGGGCCGCTCGGCACTGTTCACCTACAACCTGATCGAGCGCCAGCTGCACAGCCCGATCTTCGGCCACGGCTATGCGCGCCTGGAGGATGGGCGCATGGTGATCTTCGCCGCCGAGGGCGCCGAGCCGACGCGCATCCACCCCATGCAAATCTGGCAGACGCCGTTCGCCAGCGACGAATTCGCCGCCCGCCAGCCGACGCGCAGCGGCTTCCTCGGCCGCATCGGCAACGCCGAGCTGGTGCGCGGGGTGTCCGAGCTGCGCAACCTGTGCCGCGAGATCGACGCCCAGGAGGTGTCGGTGCAGCGCTACAGCCAGCTGTGCCAGGACGTGCGCCGCCTGTTCGACGCTCACCACTGGCTGGGCGCCGCCGAGGTCGGCGAGCTGGCGCCGCTGCTGCGCGAGATCGCCGCCACCGCCGAGCTGGTGCTCGACGAATTCGAGAAGGTCGAGAGCATCCGCCAGCAGTCGGCGCGCGCCATGGCCGAGGCCGAGACCCGCCAGAAGGCGCTGCTGTCCGGCCTGCACCTGGACGGCTGGGACGCGGTGGCGTCCTTCGTCGAGGCGCTGAACAATCTGACCGCCCAGCGTGGCCTGCTGCTGACCATTCGCGACTACCGCTACATCGACGTGGCGCGCATCGACGTCATGGAGACGGCGCTGCTCGACGCCCAGGCGCAGGTTGCCGCGGCCACCGCGCGCTTCCTCGCCGGCGAGCAGGCCCTGCACCCCTATGCCGAGCGCCTGGTGCAGCTCGATGCGGTGGCGCAGCAGGCGGCCAGCGTGGCGCAGCTGGCCGAGCCGCTGGCCGGCCTGCAGGCCATGGCCGCCGACCTCGACATGCTGTCCAACCTGATGGCTAGCCTGCAGATCGACGATGCCACCGAGCGCACGCGCATCGTCGAGGCGATCTCCGAGCTGTACGCGCGCCTCAACCAGGCGCGCGCCCGCGCCGAGCAGCGCCGCAAGAGCCTCGGTTCGGCGGAGACGGTCGCCCAGTTCGGCGCCCAGTTCCGCCTGTTCGGCCAGGGCATCACCGGCGCCCTCGGCCAGGCCAGCGACCCGGAGCGCTGCGACGAGCAGCTGGCGCGCCTGCTGCTGCAGCTGGAGGAGCTGGAGAGCCGCTTCGGCGAGCAGGAGCAGTTCCTCGCCGACATCCTCGGCAAGCGCGAGGAGCTGCTGGAAACCTTCGAGGCGCACAAGCAGGCGCTGCTAGACGAGCGCCAGCGCAAGGCCCAGGGCCTGCAGGACGCCGCCCGGCGCATCCTCGACAGCCTTGGTCGGCGCACCGCGCGCCTCGCGATCATGGAGGAACTCAACGCCTTCTTCGCCGCCGACCCGCTGATCCTCAAGCTGCGCGACCTGGCCGAGCGCCTGCGCGAGCTCAAGGACAGCGTCAAGGCCGACGACCTGGAGGCGCGCCTGAAGGGCGCCCGCGACCAGGCGGTGCGCGCCCTGCGCGACAAGAGCGAGCTGTTCGAGGCCGGCGGCAACGTCATCCGCCTCGGTCCGCGTCACCGCTTCAGCGTCAACACCCAGGAGCTGGACCTGACCCTGCTGCCGCGCGGTGATCAGCTGTGTCTGCACCTGACCGGCACCGATTTTCTCGAACCGCTGCAGGACACCGAGCTGGAGGCGCTGCGCGAGTTCTGGCCGGCCAGCCTGGAGTCGGAATCGGCCGAGCTGTACCGCGGCGAATACCTGGCCGGCGAGGTGCTCGCCGCTGCCGAGGCCGGCGAGGGCGGCCTCGATCTGGATCGCCTCAGGCAGCTGCTCGCACAGCCCGAGGAACTGGTCCGCGCGGTGCGCGAGTTCGCCGCGCCGCGCTACAAGGAAGGCTACGAGAAGGGCATCCACGACCAGGACGCCGCCGCCATCCTCGCCCGCCTGCTGCCGCTGACCGGCAGCGCCGGGCTGTTGCGTCACGCGCCGTTGCCGCGCGCCTTCGCCTGCCTGTGCTGGGACCGCCTCCGCAGCCAGGAGCAGCCGGCGCAGTGGCCGGAGCGGGCGCGCACTAGCCGGCACATCCGCCAGCTGTTCGGCCGCGACGACGGCCTGCGCACCCTGCAGGGCGAGATCGCCGCCGCCCTGCACGCCTTCCTCGCCGAACAGCCGCTGGGACTGGACGACGCCGTGGTGGCCGAGGCCGCCGAGTATCTGGTGCAGGAACTGGCCGCCGAGCGCATCGAGTTCACCTTCAGCAAGTACGCCCGCCAGTTGCAGGAAGCCCTGCGCGCGCGGCTGGTCGAGGCGCGCATGTGGGACGACTACCGCCAGGCGCTGGCGCGGCTGGCCGAACGCCCGGCGGCGCAGTGGACGCTGGCGCTTGACTGGCTGCACGGCCTGTGCAGCCAGGCCGAGTTCGCCGCGATGGCCGCCTACGCGCCCGAGGCGATGGCGCTCGAGCTGCTGGCCGAGGACCTGCCGCGCCGCGTCACCGAGGCCGACCTGCGTTTCAGCGTCGAGGGCCTGCTCGGCGAGTACCCGCGCATCCGCGAGCAGCGCCTGGAGCTGGCGCTGGACGACCTGTTCGCCCGCCTGCGCGCGCACCGCGAGCACTACCTGCCGGGTCTTCTACGCTACCAGGCGCTGCGCCAGGCGGTGATCGCCCGCGAGCGCGCCGCGCTGCGCCTGGCCGAGTTCAAGGCCCGTCCGCTCAGCTCCTTCGTGCGCAACAAGCTGATCAACGACGTCTACCTGACTTTCATCGGCGACAACCTGGCCAAGCAGATGGGCAGCGCCGGGGATAACAAGCGCAGCGACCTGATGGGCCTGTTGATGCTCATCTCGCCGCCCGGCTACGGCAAGACCACCCTGATGGAGTACGTCGCCCACCGCCTCGGGCTGATCTTCATGAAGATCAACGGCCCGGCACTCGGCCACGAGGTGCGCTCGCTGGACCCGGCGCAGGCGCCCGACGCCACCGCCCGCCAGGAGCTGGAGAAGCTCAATCTGGCGCTGGAGATGGGCAACAACGTGATGCTCTACGTCGATGACATCCAGCACACCCACCCCGAATTCCTGCAGAAGTTCATCTCGCTGTGCGACGGCACCCGGCGCATCGAGGGCGTGTGGAAGGGCCGCACGCGCACCTACGACATGCGCGGCAAGAAGTTCTGCGTGGTGATGTCCGGCAACCCCTACACCGAGTCCGGCGAGGTGTTCCGCATCCCCGACATGCTGGCCAACCGCGCCGACATCTACAACCTCGGCGACACCCTCGGCGGCATGCAGGAGGCCTTCGCGCTGAGCTACATCGAGAACGCGCTGACCTCCAACCCGGTGCTGGCGCCGCTGGCCACCCGCGAGATGGCCGACCTCTATCGCCTGGTGGCCAGGGCCGAGGGCCGCGAGTTCTCCGCCAACGAGCTGTCGCACGCCTACAGCGGCGCCGAGCTGGACGAGATCACCGCCACCCTGCAACGCCTGATGCAGGTGCGCGACGTGGTACTGCGGGTCAACCAGCAGTACATCGCCAGCGCCGCCCAGGCCGACCAGTACCGCAGCGAGCCGCCGTTCAAACTGCAGGGCAGCTACCGCAACATGAACAAGATGGCCGAGAAGATCAGCGCGGTGATGAACGACACCGAGCTGCTGCAGCTGATCGCCGACCACTACCAGGGTGAGGCGCAGCTGCTTACCACCGGCGCCGAGGAGAACCTGCTCAAGCTCGCCGAACTGCGCGGCAACCTGACCGCCGAGCAGGCCGCACGCTGGGAACAGATCCGCGCCGACTTCCGCCGCACCAAGGCCATGGGCGGCGGCGAGGCCGACGTCGGCGTGCGCGTGGTGGCCCAGCTGCGCGACCTCGCCGACGCCGTGCAGGGGCTCGGCGCTGCTGCAGTGCCGGTGCCCTGGGACGAACTGCTCGCGCGCCTGCAGGCGCTGGCCGAACAGCGCCCGCAGGTCGCGGTGGAAGTGGCGGCGGCGCCGCAGCCGGACTTCACCGCGCTGCTCGAGGGGCTGGCGCAATCGCTGCAAGAGAGTTTCCTGCCGCTGATCCAGACCATCGAGAAGAAGGGCGACATCGGCCTGCGCATCCACAAGCACCTGCACGAGCTGTCTCGCGACATGCGCGCGCTGGGGCTGCGCCGCGGCCGCGAGGTCCGCGATGAGACGGAGGGAATGCCTGGCTGAGGGGCCGATTGCTGGAGCGCCGATCATGACAGGGGCGTGGGCCTCTGGCGTCGCGGGGGGCTGCGCACGTAGAGTGTGTTCTGGTTCACCTGCTTTCCGTGGGCAGGCGCCATTCCAGGCCGTCCCGGGGATCAACCCATCACGCGAGCCGTCATGACCCTGCATCTGCCGACCCTGCTGCTGCTCGACATCTGCGTGCTCGCCCTGCTCGGCGGCCTGATGCTGCATGCCTCGCGGCGCAGCGAGGGCGAGGCGACCCTTGGCTGGATGGCCGGCATGCTTGTGCTGGCGTCGCTGGGCACTCTGGTGGTGAGCCTGCGCGGCGTAGGCGTGGACAACCTGTCCATCGTGCTCGGCCAGGCGCTGCTGCGCCTGGCGGCGGGGCTGGGCTGGACCGCCATGCGAGTGTTCGCCGGTCGGCGGCCCTGCTGGCCGGGTATCGTCGGCGGTGCACTGCTGTGGGTTCTGCTGTGCCTGTGGCCGCACTTCATGAGTTCGCCGCCGTTGCGGGTGACGGTCGTCACCCTGCTCTCCGTCCTCTACAGCGCCATGGCGGCCTGGGAGCTGTGGCGCGCGCGCCGACAGTTGCAGGCGGCCATCATGCCGGCCGTGGCGCTGTCCCTGATGCATGCGCTGTTCTGCGCCAGCCTGCTGCTGGTGGATAGTGGCCAGGCCATCGAGCGGGTATGGAGCGGGCTGGACGACAGCTTCGTGACCTGGCGGTTGCTGGAGGCCTTCCTGTTCGCCATCGGCATCGCCTTCGTCACCTTGGCCATGGTGCGAGAGCGGGCCGAACTGCGTTTGCGCGCCATGGCCAACTGCGATCCGCTGACCGGCATCGGCAATCGCCGCGCCTTCATGGACGTTGCGCAGGTGCTGCTGGCGCACTGCCAGCGCGTCGGGAGTCCGGTGGCTCTGCTGATGTGCGATCTCGATCACTTCAAGCAGTTGAACGATCGTTATGGCCATGCCATGGGCGATGCCGCGCTGATCGGCTTCGGCCGCGTGCTGGCGCAGAGCATCCGCCAGTCCGATGTCTGCGGGCGCATCGGCGGCGAGGAGTTTGCCTGCCTGCTGCCCGATGCCGACGCCGCGCAGGCCGAGTTGGTGGCCGAGCGCATCCGCCGGGAGTGCCATGCGCTGATGCCCGGTCAGGCGCAGTGCTGCAGCGTCAGCATCGGCGTCGCCGGGGTGGCCCAGGCCGGCTACGAGCTGCCGCGCTTGCTGGCACTGGCCGACCAGGCGCTGTACCGGGCCAAGGCCAACGGCCGCAACCGGGTCGAGCATTACGCCGAGCAGCCGATGCCGGGCTGAGCGGCGATTCGGGTTACACTGACGGTCTTTCCCGATCAGCCAAGAACCCGTCCATGGCCCTGCAGTCAACGCCCTACAAAGTCGAACTCAACCTCACCGATCTGGACCGCAACGTCTACGAGAACCTGCGCTTCACCGTTGCCAAGCATCCTTCGGAAACCGAAGAGCGCATGGCTGCGCGCCTGATTGCCTATGTGCTGTGGTACCACGAGCAGCTGTCGTTCGGCCGTGGCCTGTCGGATGTCGACGAGCCGGCGCTGTGGGAGAAGAGCCTCGACGGCCGCGTGCTGCACTGGATTGAAGTCGGCCAGCCGGATGCCGAGCGCATCACCTGGTGTTCGCGGCGCTGCGAGCGTTTCAGCCTGGTCGCCTACGGCAACCTGCGGGTCTGGCAGACCAAGGTGCTCGATGGCGTGCGCAGCCTGAAGAACATCAATGTGGTGGCCGTCGACCAGGCTGCCTTGGAGAATCTGGCCAAGGACATGCCGCGCTCGATCAGCTGGAGCGTGATGATCAGCGATGGCTCGCTGTTCATCACCGACGAGCGCGGCCAGCACGAAGTGCCGCTTGAATGGCTGGCCGGCGAGCGCGGCTGAGCCGCACCCTCCCGAGCAGGCCGCTTAGCTCTGCCAGAACTGCAGCAGCGACTGAAACGACATCACCACGCCGACCGCGGTAGCCACCATCGCCACCGCGCCGAACGCCAGCATCCAGCGCGGGTGCTGGTAGTCGGTGCCGACGATGCGTTTCTGGTGCGCCGCCCACAGGATGCAGCCGAGCGCCAGCGGCAGGACCAGGGCGTTCAGTGCGCCGGCCACCACCAGCACCTGCACCGGCTTGCCGACCAGGCAGTAGATCAGGGTGGAGCAGACGATGAAGGCGATCACCCAGCGCTGGCTGTGGCTGCGCACGCTGCTGTGCACCGAGTGCAGGAAGCTCACGCTGGTGTAGGCGGCGCCGATCACCGAGGACACTGCGGCGGCCAGCAGCACCAGGCCGAACGCCTTGTAGCCGAAGTCGCCGAGGGCATGGGCGAACACCGAGGCAGCCGGGTTGCCCGGATCGAGCTTCACGCCCTGGCTGACCACGCCGAGGGTGGCGAGGAACAGGCAGATGCGCACCACGCCGGTGGTGAGGATGCCGGTCACGGCGGCGCGGGTCACCACGCCGACGTTCTCAACGCCAGTGATGCCGGCCTCCACCAGGCGATGGCCGCCGGCGAAGGAGATGTAGCCGCCGACGGTGCCGCCCACTAGGGTAATGATCGGCAGCATCAGGATCAGCGGGTCGTCCGGGGCGAAGGTATGGCTCAGCGCCGCGGCCACTGGCGGATTGGCCGAGTACACGGCGTAGCCGACCATGACCAGCATCAGCAGGCCGAGTAGCTGGGTCACCGCGTCCATCACCCGGCTGGCGTTGCGCACCAGGAAGATGGCGATGGTCGCCACTGCGGCGATCAGCGAGCCGACCAGCGGCGCCACGCCGAAGATCACGTTGAGCGCCAGGCCGGCCCCGGCGATGTTGCCGATGTTGAAGGCGATGCCGCCGAGGACGATGAAGCCGGTTAGCAGGTGGCCGAGGCCGGGCAGCACCCGGTTGGCCACGTCCTGACCGCGCAGGTTGGACACGCTGATCACCCGCCAGATGTTGAGCTGGGCGCCGATGTCGATCAGCAGCGAGATCAGGATCGCGAAGGCGAAGCTGGCCAAGTATTTCTCGGTGAACAGCGCGGTCTGGGTGAGGAACGCCGGGCCGATCGACGAGGTCGCCATCAGGAAGATGGCGCCGCGCAGTACGCTGCGTTGCGAGGTCTGGGGCATGCTGGAACACACTTGGGTGGACTGCATTTTTCGGTACCTTCTCATAATTCTTGTTGGGGCGAGGGTAGGTGGTTCAGGGCCTTCGGAGCGGGATCCCCGGGGGCCAGTGCCACGGCGTCCCGGCCGTGGGCGTTGCTTGTCGCAGCGGTCTTCCGCCTTCCGTGCCGGTCAGGCGGTGCGCCTGGCCGGAGCGGAGGCCGCTGCATGGCTGTGCTGCCATTGCGCCAGCAACTGCCGCTGCTGGCGCTGGGCGGTTTCCAGGCCGAGCGGCGCCAGGCGCAGGACGGTGCCCGGCGCGCACTGCGCCAGCCGCGCCACCGCCTGCGGGGTCAGTGCGCCGAGGCGCGGGTAGCCGCCGATGGTCTGGCGGTCGTTGAGCAGGACGATGGGCTGGCCGTCGGTCGGCACCTGGATGGCGCCCAGCGGGATGCCTTCGGAAATCATGTCGCGGCGCCGGCACTCCAGACGCGGACCGAGCAGGCGCACGCCCATGCGGTCGGCGCGGTTGTCCACCTTCCAGTCGCTGTTGAAGGCATCGAACAGGCTCTGCCCGGAGAAGTCGCCGATCTGCGCGCCGAGCACCACCTCCAGCAGGGCGCGGCTGGCCAGGTCGGGAATCCGCTCGGCGGGCAGCGCGCACGGTGCCGGGGAGGCGGCGGCGCGCCAGTGCAGGCGCTCGCCGTCGGCCAGCGGGCGGCCGTCGCCGTGCAGGCCGCCGAGGCCCTCGCGGACCACCGTGGCGCAGCTGTCAAGCACCGCGGGGGCCTGGAAGCCACCCGGCGCGGCGAGGTAGGCGCGCACGCCAAGACGCGCCTGGTTGAGGCTCAGGCGCTGGCCCTTGCGGATGACGAAGCTGCGCCAGGGGGCCAGCGGCGCGTCGTCGAGGCGCGCGTCCAGGTCGGCGCCGCACAGGGCCAGGCAGCAGTCCTGCTCGGCGACCACGGCGAAACCGCCGAGGGTGATCTCGATCACCGCGGCGTCCAGCGGGTTGCCGAGCAGCCAGTTGGCCCAGCGCAGGGCGATCCAGTCGGCACCGCCACCCTGGCCGACGCCTAGGTGGCGCACGCCGAAGCGGCCGGCGTCCTGCAGGGTAGCCAGCAGGCCATGGCGTTCGATCAGCAGTGTCATGGCTGCACCTCGAAGGGCGTGTCGTCGCCGCCCAGGCGGAGGAATTCGCCGCGCTCGACCGGCTCGAAGCGCACCCGGTCGCCCGGCTGCAGCAGGCTGCGGCCCTGCTCGCGGTCGAACAGCGGGATGGGCATGCGGCCGATCAGGTTCCAGCCGCCGGGAGAGACGGAGGGATATACGGCGGTCTGCCGGTCGGCGATGCCCAGGCTGCCGGCGGGCACGCGCTGGCGCGGGGTGGCCAGGCGCGGGGAGGCCAGCTGCGGCTCGACCAGGCCCATGAAGGCGAAGCCGGGGGCGAAACCGAGGGCGAACACCTGGTACTCGTGCTGGCTGTGGCGCTCGATCACCCCGGCGCTGCCCAGACCGCTGCGCTCGCCCAGCAGCGGCAGTTCCGGCCCCACCGAGGCGTCGTACCACACCGGCAGGCGGTGCAGGGTGCCGCTGCCGGCGCTGGCAGGCTGGAGGTGGTGCAGAGCCTGGTGGATCAGCGTGCGAGCCTGGTCGTCGTCCAGCTGGGCGAGGTCGTAGTGCAGCATCAGGGTGGTGTAGGAGGGCACCAGGTCGATCAGCGCCGCGCCGAAGGTCTCGCGCAGGCGCTGGGTGGCGGCCAGCAGCCAAGGCATGTGTGTCTCGTCGATGCTGTCGAACAGGCGCAGCATCAGGCAGTCGACGGCGACGGGCTCGATGCGCAGCTTCATGCCGGCAACCCGTCCAGGGCTTCGCGGATGCGCCGCACCGCAGCCACCGAGCCGGCGTTGTCGCCGTGCACGCACAGGCTGTCGGCGCGCAGGAGCAGGGCGCTGCCGTCGCTGGCGGTTAGCGTCTGGCCGCTGGCCAGGGCCAGCGCCTGGGCGATCACCTGCTCGCTGTCGTGGTGCACCGCGCCGGGCTGGCTGCGTGCGACCAGGAAGCCGGCGGCGTCGTAGGCGCGGTCGGCGAAGGTCTCGAACCACAGCCGAACGCCTTGCTCGGCGGCCAGTGCCTCGGCGGCACTGTTGTCGCGCACCGACATCAGCATCAGCGGCAAGGAAGGATCGTAGAGGCGCACCGCGCGCAGCACCGCGCGCAGCAGCTCGGGCTGGCGCATCATGTCGTTGTACAGCGCGCCGTGCGGCTTGACATAGCTGACCCGGGTGCCCTCGGCGCGGCAGATGCCGTCCAGCGCGCCGATCTGGTAGAGCAGCATGTCCTCGACTTCCTGCGCGCTGCAGGCCATCGAGCGGCGGCCGAAGCCGACCAGGTCGGGGTAGGCGGGGTGGGCGCCGATGCGCACCTTGTGCTGCACCGCCAGGGCCACGGTGCGGCGCATGATCGAGGGGTCGGCGGCGTGGAAGCCGCAGGCGATGTTGGCGCAGTCGATGTGCGGCATGACCTCGGCATCGAGGCCCATGGTCCAGGCGCCGAAGCTTTCGCCGATATCGCAGTTGAGGAGCAGGCGACTCATGGCTGGGTTCCCCTGATTGTTATTGGTGGCTAAGGGTGGGCGCGGGCAGCGTCCTTGGCAAAACAATGATAAAACGTTGATAAAACGTCAACATAAATTTGCTATGTGGCAGCCCTGCGGATGAGCGGTGCATTCCTGCTATGCTTGCCCGCCTCAATTGCCCGCACCGATGGAATGCACGATGGCTGATCTACCCAGCACCCGGTCGCCGCGCTCGCCCATAGTGGCCTCTGCCCACTTGGCTGCGCAGTCGCAGGAACTGTCCGAGCTCGAGTTCGGCCTGATCATCGCCAGCCATGCCTTCATGCGCTGGATGGAGCGCTGCATGAAGGCCGCGGGCGGCACCGAGCTGAATGCCCTCGACGTGATGGTGCTGCACAACCTGACCAGCCGTGACCGCGCCAAGCGCCAGGCCGACCTGTGCCTGCTGCTCAACATCGAGGACACCCACACGGTGACCTACGCGCTGAAGAAGCTGATCAAGCTCGGCCTGGTGGAGGGCGAGAAGCAGGGCAAGGAGATGTTCTACCGCACCACCGAGCAGGGCCGGGCGCTGTGCCAGGAGTACGCCGAGATTCGCGGCGAATGTCTGATCTCCTCGTTCGATAGCCTGAAGATAGACCCCGCCGAACTGCACCGCCTGGCCGGCCTGCTGCGGACCCTGTCCGGCGTCTACGACCAGGCCGCCCGTGCGGCGACCTCGCTGTGATCCATCTGTCCCTTGCCGAGTCCTGAAGCGAAGCCCCGATGCATATCGTTCCCCGCTCCCTGCCGTCCGTCCTGCCCGATCTCGGCGATCTGCCGCCCCTGCTGACCCGCCTGTACGCCGCCCGTGGCGTGCAGTCCGCCGCCGAGCTGGACAAGGCGCTGGCGCGGCTGATTCCGTATCGCGAGCTGAAGGGCATCGACGCGGCGGTCGAATTGCTGGTGACCGCGCTTGAGCAGGGCCAGCGCATCGTCATCGTCGGCGACTTCGATGCCGACGGCGCCACCGCCAGCTCGGTCGGCGTGCTGGCGCTGCGCATGCTGGGTGCCGCGCACGTCGACTATCTGGTGCCCAACCGCTTCGAGTATGGCTACGGTCTGACCCCGGAGATCGTCGCGGTGGCGCTGGACAAGCAGCCGCAGTTGCTGGTCACCGTCGACAACGGCATCTCCAGCCTCGACGGCGTGGCGGCGGCCAAGGCGGCCGGGCTGGCGGTGCTGGTCACCGACCACCACCTGCCCGGGCCGGAGCTGCCGGCGGCCGACGCCATCGTCAATCCCAACCAGCCAGGTTGCTCGTTCCCCAGCAAGGCGCTGGCCGGGGTCGGGGTGATCTTCTACGTGATGCTGGCCCTGCGCGCGCGGCTGCGCGAGCTGGACTGGTTCGCCCGCCGCGGCATTGCCGAGCCGAACCTGGCCGAGCTGCTCGACCTGGTGGCGCTGGGCAGCGTCGCCGACGTGGTGCCGCTGGACGCCAACAACCGCATCCTGGTCCACCAGGGCCTGGCGCGCATCCGCGCCGGCCGGGCTCGGCCGGGGCTGCGCGCGGTGCTCGAAGTGGCCGGCCGCGACCACCGGCGCATCACCTCCACCGATCTGGGCTTCATCCTCGGCCCGCGCCTGAACGCCGCCGGCCGACTCGACGACATGAGCCTGGGCATCGAATGCCTGCTCTGCGAGGACGAGGCGCTGGCTCGCGACATGGCCCAGCAGCTCGATCAGCTCAACCACGACCGCAAGGCCATCGAGCAGGGCATGCAGCGCGAGGCGCTGGCCCAGCTCAAGGACCTGCAGGTCGAGGAGCTGCCGTTCGGTCTGTGCCTGTTCGACGCCGACTGGCACCAGGGGGTGATCGGCATCCTCGCCTCGCGCCTCAAGGAGCGCTATCACCGCCCGACCATCGCCTTCGCCGACGCCGGCGACGGCGTGCTCAAGGGTTCGGCGCGCTCGATCCCCGGCTTCCACATCCGCGACGCGCTGGACGCGGTGGCGGCGCGCCATCCGGGGCTGATCAGCAAATTCGGCGGCCACGCCATGGCCGCCGGCCTGTCGCTGCCGCAGGCCAACTTCGGTGCCTTTGCCGCCGCCTTCGACGCCGAGGTGCGCCGCCAACTGGTCGAGGACGACCTCGCCGGCCGCCTGCTCACCGACGGCGCACTGGCCGCCGACGAGTTCCGCCTCGACCTGGCCCAACAGCTGCGCCATGCCGGGCCCTGGGGCCAGCACTTCCCCGAGCCGCTGTTCCACGGCGTGTTCGAGATCGTCCAGCAGCGCATCGTCGGCGAGCGGCACCTCAAGCTGGTGCTCAAGTCCGAATGCGGCGGCGCCCAACTGGATGCCATCGCCTTCAACGTCGACCGCGAAGTCTGGCCCAACCCCAACGTGCGCTGGGCCGAGGTGGCCTACAAGCTTGACGTCAACGAGTACCGCGGTCAGGAGAGCGTGCAGCTGCTGGTCGCCCATCTCGAAGCGCGCTGAGCGCCCCTTGATCCCTGATGGTTCCCTCGCTCCTGCGTGGGAACCCGGCCTTGGACGCTTCGCGTCCATCCGCCGCCTGGACCGGCGTGCCTGCGATGGGATGCCCCCTTGATTCTCCGTCTGGACGGCGCCATATCTTTCGGATAACGGACGACCTGCGGAGCTTCGCCATGATCCAGCTGTTCCAGCCGCTGACCCTGCGGCAACTGACCCTGCCCAACCGCATCGGGGTCTCGCCGATGTGCCAGTACAGTGCCCGCGACGGCCTGGCCAACGACTGGCATCTGGTCCATCTGGGCAGCCGCGCCGCCGGTGGCGCCGGGCTGATCGTCGTCGAGGCTACCGGCGTCACTCCCGAGGGGCGGATCAGCCCGCAGTGTCTGGGCCTGTGGACGGACGAGCAGATCGAGCCGCAGCGGCGCATCACCCGCTTCATCGACAGCCAGGGTTCGGTCGCCGGCATTCAGCTGGCGCATGCCGGACGCAAGGCCGGCACCTGGCGGCCGTGGTCGGGCAGGACGGGCTCGGTGCCGCTGGAGGAGGGCGGCTGGACGCCGCTGGCGCCTTCGGCCATTCCTTTCGATGAACACCATCACGTCCCCCAGGCCATGAGCCGCGAGCAGATCGCCGGTGTGGTGGAGGACTTCGTCCGCGCCGCCGAGCGCGCCCTCCAGGCCGGTTTCAAGGTGGTCGAGGTGCATGCCGCCCACGGCTATCTGCTGCACCAGTTCCTCTCGCCGCTCAGCAATACCCGCGACGATGAGTACGGCGGCAGCTTCGCCAACCGCACGCGCCTGCTGCTGGAAGTGGTCGATGCAGTGCGCGCGGTGTGGCCGGCCGAGTTGCCGCTGTTCGTGCGCCTGTCCGCCACCGACTGGGTGGATGGCGGCTGGAGCGAGCTGGAGACGGTCGAGGTCTGCCGCCTGCTCAAGGAGCATGGCGTCGACCTGGTCGACGTGTCCTCCGGCGGGCTGGCGGCCAGCGCGCAGATCCCGATCGGACCGGGCTACCAGGCGCGTTTCGCCGAGCGGGTGCGCCGCGAGGCCGGGATTGCCACCGGGGCGGTGGGCCTGATCACCGAGCCGGCCCAGGCCGAGCACGTGCTGCGCAGCGAGCAGGCCGACCTGGTGTTTCTCGCCCGCGAGCTGCTGCGCGATCCCTACTGGCCGCTGCGTGCCGCCGAGGCTCTGGGCCATCGCCTGCCCTGGCCGCCGCAGTACGTGCGGGCCGCCCAGCGCGACACGCCGATCCGCGATATCAGCGAGCAGCTGGACTGAGAACGGGGGCGAGCGGTTACATTCGCTTGCACAGTAGCCGGAGGAGACAGCCTCCCTTGGTGCAGAATCGATGCTTTCATCGGCGGAGAATGTTCATGGATACCCGCAGTCTGCTCGATCAGTTGCTCAAGGCCGTTCCCGGCCTGCTGGGCAACGCTGGCAACCAATCGAAGCTGCGCAACGAAGAACGGCCGGCTGGCAAGGACAGCGGGCTGGGTAGCCTGCTCTCTGGAGCGGCCGGGGGAGGACTGGCGGGCGGTGCCATCGGCCTGCTGCTGGGCAGCAAGAAGGCCCGCAAGTACGGCGGCAAGGCGCTGACCTACGGCGGTCTGGCCGCGCTCGGGGTGATGGCCTACAAGGCCTACGGCAACTGGCAGCAGCAACAGCAGGGCGCCGCTGCCGGTGCGGCCCTCGGTGCCCCGCAGACCGTGGACCGTCTGCCACCGGCGCAAATCGAGCAGCATAGCCACGCCATCCTGCAGGCGGTGATTGCGGCGGCCAAGGCCGACGGGCATATCGACGAGCGCGAGCGTCAGCTGATCGACGCCGAGGTGGCCAAGCTCAGCCACGACCCGCAGTTGCTGGCGTGGATCGACCGCGAGCTGCACCAGCCACTCGATCCCGCGGCTGTGGCGCGTGCCGCGCAGACCCCGGAGATGGCGGCGGAAATGTACCTGGCCAGCCTGTTGCTGGTCGACGAGCAGAACTTCATGGAGCGCGCCTACCTCGACGAGCTGTCCCGTCAGCTGCGCCTCGATCCGGGGCTGCGCAGCGAGCTGGATCGCCAGGTGCAGCAGGCGCAGTAGTCGCCCTCAGCGGGAGCAGTCCACTTGGCGGTACTCCGGCAACTCGCCGAGGCGCTGTTTGAGAAAGTCCACCAGCTGGCGCACCTTGGGCGACAGGTTGCGCTGCGGCGGATGCAGCGCCCACACCGCGGTGTTCGGCGGGCGGTGCTGCTCCAGCAGGGAGACCAGTGCGCCGCTGTGCAGGTACTCCCGCACGTAGTAGTCGGGCAACTGGCACAGGCCGAAACCGCGCAGGGCGGCGTCGAGCACCGCGGCGCCGCTGTTGCAGCGCCAGTTGCCCTGCACGCGCAGCTGGGTTTCCCGGTCGTCCTCGACGAAGGTCCACAGATCGCTGCTGCCGATCAGGCAGTTGTGCCGCGTCAGCTCGCCCAGGCTCTGCGGCGCGCCGCTGCGCGCGAGATAAGCGGGCGTCGCACACAGGTACATCACCCGCGGCGCCAGACGGGTCGCCACCAGGCGCTCGTCGCTCAGGCGGCCGAGACGGATGGCCAGGTCGAGGCCCTCGTGCAGCAGGTCGAGGGTGCGGTTGGTCAGCTGGATCTCCACGCCGAGCTGCGGGTGCAGGGCCATGAATTCGTTGACCAGCGGCACCACGAAACGCTCGCCGTAGGCCACCCCGCAGGTCATGCGCAACAGGCCCTTGGGTTCGGCGGACAGGTCGCTGACCGCGCGCCAGGCCTCGTCGCGGGCGTCCAGCAGGTTGCGACAGTGCTGCAGGAAGGTCTGTCCGGCCTCGGTCAGGCTGACCTTGCGGGTGCTGCGATAGAGCAGGCGGGCCTGCAGGCATTCCTCGAGGCGGGCGATCTGCCGGCTGACATGCGAGGACGAGACGCCAAGGCGTTCGGCGGCAGCGGTGAACTGGCCGCATTCGGCCACGGCGACGAACTCGTCGAGTCCTTCCCAGCGGTTCATGGTTTTTCCTTGGGCAGAGTGGTTGGCGAAGAAGATTATCCCTGTACGGCAATAATATTTTGCCTGAGCGCCGATTACTCGCCATTCGGCGCTGATCTACACTTCATGCCATTCCATTTGTGTGCAGTCCCCGTGGCTGTGCGCCGCTGCCATCGTTTCCAGGAGTTCCGCATGATCAAGTCGCGTGCCGCCGTAGCCTTCGCTCCCAATCAGCCGCTGCAGATCGTCGAGGTGGATGTCGCGCCGCCCAAGGCCGGCGAAGTGCTGGTGCGCATCGTCGCTACCGGTGTGTGCCACACCGATGCCTACACCCTGTCGGGGCAGGACTCCGAAGGCGTGTTCCCGTGCATCCTCGGCCACGAGGGTGGCGGCATCGTCGAGGCGGTGGGCGAGGGCGTCACCTCCCTGCAGGTCGGCGACCACGTGATCCCGCTGTATACCGCCGAGTGCGGCCAGTGCAAGTTCTGCACCTCCGGCAAGACCAACCTGTGCGGCGCGGTGCGCGCCACCCAGGGCAAGGGCCTGATGCCGGACGGCACCACCCGCTTCTCCTACAACGGCCAGCCGATCTACCACTACATGGGCTGCTCGACCTTCTCCGAGTTCACCGTGCTGCCGGAAATCTCCCTGGCCAAGATCCCCAAGGAGGCGCCGCTGGAGAAGGTCTGCCTGCTCGGCTGCGGCGTGACCACCGGCATCGGCGCGGTGCTCAATACCGCCAAGGTCACCGAGGGCTCCACCGTGGCCATCTTCGGTCTGGGCGGTATCGGTCTGGCGGCGATCATCGGCGCCAAGATGGCCAAGGCCAGCCGGATCATCGGCATCGACATCAATCCGGCCAAGGAGGCCGTGGCCCGCGAGCTGGGCCTCACCGACTTCGTCAACCCGAAGGACCACGCCAAGCCGATCCAGGAGGTGATCGTCGAGATGACCGACGGTGGCGTGGACTTTTCCTTCGAGTGCATCGGCAACGTGCAGCTGATGCGCGCGGCGCTGGAGTGCTGCCACAAGGGCTGGGGCGAGTCGACCATCATCGGCGTGGCGCCGGCGGGGCAGGAGATAAGCACCCGGCCGTTCCAGCTGGTCACCGGTCGCGTCTGGCGCGGCAGCGCCTTCGGCGGCGTCAAGGGCCGCAGCGAGCTGCCGGGCTACGTGGAGAAGGCGCAGAAGGGCGAAATCCCGCTGGATACCTTCATCACCCACACCATGGGCCTGGAAGACATCAACAAGGCCTTCGACCTGATGCACGAGGGCAAGAGCATCCGTACCGTCATCCACTTCTGATCGCGGGGCGGGGCGTGCTGCGCCCCGCTCCTGTGGCGGCGCGCCCTCGCGGCGATGCGGGCCGCAGGTCCGCCAGCAGGGCAAGAGCATCGCCCCGGGGCGGGCCTCCCACAAGAACGAGCCATTACCCGCGCCGCACGCGTCTGCCAGGAACCCAGCCATGCCCCTCGAACTGCTCTCCAGCCAGAAAAGCTTCGGCGGCTGGCATCATCGCTACCGTCACCACTCGGCCACCCTGCAGTGCGACATGGTGTTCGCCGTCTATCTGCCGCCGCAGGCGCGGGAGGGGGCGAAGCTGCCGGTGCTGTACTGGCTGTCCGGCCTGACCTGCACCGACGAGAACTTCATGCAGAAGGCCGGCGCGCAGCGCCTGGCCGCCGAGCTGGGGCTGGTGCTGATCGCGCCGGATACCAGTCCGCGCGGCGCCGGGGTGCCGGGCGATCCGGACGGCGCCTGGGATTTCGGTCACGGTGCCGGCTTCTACCTGAATGCCAGCGAGGAGCCGTGGGCTGCGCACTACCGCATGCACGACTACGTGGTGCACGAGCTGCCGGCGCTGGTTGAGGCCAGCTTCCCGGTCTCCGACCGCCGTGGCATCAGTGGCCACTCCATGGGCGGTCACGGCGCGCTGGTCTGTGCGCTACGCAACCCGGGGCGCTACCGTTCGCTGTCTGCCTTTGCGCCGATCGCCAACCCGAGCAACTGCCCCTGGGGCGAGAAGGCGTTTAGCCGCTACCTCGGCGCGGATCGCGACAGCTGGCGGCAGTGGGATGCCTGTGCACTGCTGGCCACCGCCAGCAAGCGTTTGCCAATCCTGGTCGACCAGGGGGATGCCGACAGCTTCATGGCCATGCAGCTCAAACCGGAGATGTTGCGCGCTACCGCCGCAGCGGTCGGTCACCCGCTGACCCTGCGCCTGCAGCCGGGCTACGACCACAGCTACTACTTCATCGCCAGCTTCATCGACGACCATCTGCGTCATCACGCCCAGGCGCTGAACGCCTGACTCGGCAGTAACCGCGCGAAGGTGGGTAACGCTGTGCGCTCTTTCACCCGGCAACGGTGATGGGCCTCCTTCAGGGCGCGAGTCCTGTAGAATCGCGCCCTGACTTTTTCAGGGCGTTTTCCTTATGCGTATCGGCCACGGCTACGACGTGCACCGCTTCGGCGAGGGTGACTTCATCACTCTCGGCGGCGTGCGCATTCCCCACACGTTCGGGCTCATCGCTCACTCCGACGGCGACGTGCTGCTGCATGCGCTGAGCGACGCGCTGCTCGGTGCGGCGGCACTGGGTGATATCGGCCGGCACTTCCCGGATACCGACCCGCAGTTCAAGGGCGCCGACAGCCGTGCACTGCTGCGCCATGTCCTCGCCCTGGTCCAGGCCAAGGGCTGGCGGGTCGGCAACGTCGACGCGACCATCGTCGCCCAGGCGCCGAAGATGGCCCCGCATGTCGAGGCGATGCGCGCGCATATCGCCGCCGATCTCGGCATCGAGCTGGACCAGGTCAACGTCAAGGCCACCACCACCGAGAAACTCGGCTTCACCGGTCGCGAAGAGGGCATCGCCGTGCATGCGGTCGCCCTGTTGGTCGCGTTATGAGTGGCATGCTCGGCGAACTCGACCTGCTCGGTCCCACCGCCTGGGGCGAGCCCTGCGGCCAGGCTGTGCTCAAGCACACGGCCGAGGACTTTCAGGTCAACGAGGTGCTGGACATTCCCTTGTCCGGTGCCGGCGAGCACCTCTGGCTGTGGGTGGAAAAGCGCGGCCTGAACACCGAGGATGCGGCCAAGCGCATTGCCCGCGCCGCCGGCGTGCCGCTCAAGGCGATCAGCTACGCGGGCCTCAAGGATCGCCAGGCGCTGACCCGTCAGTGGTTCAGCCTGCACCTGCCGGGCAAGGCCGATCCGGATCTGGCTGCCGCCGAGGGTGACGACCTGCGCATCCTCGAGCGCGCGCGCCACTCACGCAAGCTACAGCGCGGCGCCCATGCCGCCAACGGCTTCATCATCCGCCTGACCGCCCTGCAGGCCGAGCGCGAGGCACTGGAGCAGCGCCTGCAGCAGATCGCCGCGGGCGGGGTGCCCAACTACTTCGGTTTGCAGCGCTTCGGCTTCGACGGCGGCAACCTGCACGAGGCGCGTCACTGGGCCGAGCGCAAGACCCTGCCGGAGCAGCGCAACCGTCGCTCGCGGGTACTGTCGGCGGCGCGCAGCTACCTGTTCAACCGTGTGCTGGCCGCGCGGGTGGCCGATGGCAGCTGGAACCGCGCCCAGCCCGGTGATCTGCTGGCCTTCACCGACAGTCGCAGCTTCTTCCCCGCCGGCGAGGCCGAGTGCAGCGATCCGCGCCTGACCGCGCTGGATCTGCATCCCACCGGGCCGCTGTTCGGCGGCGGCGAGCTGGAGACCGGTGGCGCGGTGCGCGTGTTCGAACAGCAGCTGCAGGTGGACGAGGCCGTCCTGGTCAGCTGGCTGGAGCAGGCCGGGCTGGAGCAGGCGCGGCGCATCCTGCGCCTCCCCATCGGCGGGCTGACGTGGCATTATCCCGCCACTGACATCCTGCAACTGGAATTCGTCCTGCCGGCCGGCTGCTTCGCTACCGTGCTGGTGCGCGAGCTCGTCCGCCTCTTGCCGACAGGACCTGTGGACACCCCATGCGAATATTGATCGCCAACGATGACGGCGTGTACGCCCCCGGGATAGTTGCGCTGCACCAGGCGCTGGCGGATTACGCCGAGTGCGTGGTGATCGCGCCCGATGCCGACCGCAGCGGGGCCAGCAGTTCGCTGACCCTCGACCGCCCGCTGCATCCGCAGCGGCTGGACAATGGCTTCATCAGCATCAACGGTACGCCTACCGACTGTGTGCACCTGGGCCTCAACGGCCTGCTCGAACATACCCCGGACATGGTGGTTTCGGGCATCAACCTGGGCGCCAACCTGGGTGACGATGTGCTGTATTCAGGCACCGTGGCCGCCGCCCTGGAGGGCCGCTTCCTCGACAAGCCGGCGTTCGCCTTCTCGCTGCTGTCGCGGCTGACCGACAACCTGCCGGCCGCCGCGCATATCGCCCGGCGCTTGGTGGAGATGCACGACCAGCTCGAACTGCCGCCGCGCACCGTGCTCAACATCAATATCCCCAACCTGCCGCTGGAGCGCATCCGCGGTGTGCAGCTGACCCGCCTTGGCCATCGGGCGCGGGCAGCGGCGCCGGTCAAGTCGGTCAATCCGCGTGGCAAGGAGGGCTACTGGATTTCGGTGGCCGGGGATGCAGAGGATGGCGGGCCGGGTACCGACTTCCACGCGGTGATGCAGGGCTACGTGTCGATCACCCCGCTGCAGCTGGACAGGACCTTTCACGAGGCCTTCCGCGGCCTGAGCATTCTGGAGAATCTGCTGTGATAAAGGACGATCTGCAGCGCCGCGGGATCGGCATGACCTCGCAGCGTACCCGCGAGCGGCTGATCCAGCGCCTGTACGACGAAGGCCTGAGCAACGACCAGGTGCTCGAGGTGATCCGTCGCACGCCGCGCCACCTGTTCGTCGACGAGGCACTGGCGCATCGGGCCTACGAGGACACCGCGCTGCCGATCGGTCACAACCAGACCATTTCCCAGCCGTTCATGGTCGCGCGCATGACCGAGCTGCTGCTGGCCGGCGGGCCGCTGGACAAGGTGATGGAGATCGGCACCGGCTCCGGCTACCAGACCGCAGTGCTGGCCCAACTGGTCGAGCGGGTGTTCTCGGTCGAGCGCATCCAGTCGCTGCAGGATCGCGCCAAGGAGCGTCTGCTCGAACTGAACCTGCGCAATGTGGTCTTTCGTTGGGGCGATGGCTGGGAAGGTTGGCCGGCACTGGCACCCTACAACGGCATCATCGTCACCGCCGCCGCGGCCCAGGTGCCGCAGGCGCTGCTCGACCAGCTGGCGCCGGGTGGCCGGATGGTGATCCCGGTCGGCAGTGGCGACGAGCAGCAGCTGATGCTCATCGTGCGCGAGGGCAGCGGGTTTTCCCGCCAGGTGCTGGATCCGGTGCGTTTCGTTCCCTTGCTGAATGGCTCGGTATTCTGAGCCCCTCGTCTGTTTTACGGAAAAGACCGATGCGAAATTATTTCCTGCTGTTTGCCAAGGGCGTGGCGATGGGCGCCGCCGACGTGGTTCCGGGGGTGTCCGGGGGCACCATCGCCTTCATCAGCGGCATCTACGATGAACTGCTGCGCTCGATTGCCGCGGTGCCGAGTGCCTTGCGCGAGCTCGTGCGCGGCAATCTGCGCCAGGCCTGGCAGACCGCCAACGCCAATTTCCTGCTGGTGCTGTTCGCCGGCATCCTCGGCAGCGTGTTCAGCCTGGCGCGGGGCATCACCTGGTTGCTGGAGCATCAGCCGATCGCCATCTGGTCGTTCTTCTTCGGCCTGATCGTGGTGTCGACCTGGTTGGTCGGTCGCGAGATCAGCCGCTGGAACTGGCCGAGCTGGCTGAGCTTCGCCCTCGGGGCCCTGTTTGCCTGGTGGATCACCGTGGCGGCGCCGATGCAGTGGGGGCATGACCCACTGAGCCTGTTCTTCGCCGGTGCCATCGCCATCTGCGCAATGATCCTGCCGGGCATTTCCGGCAGTTTCCTGCTGGTGCTGATGGGGCTGTACAGCTTCGTGCTGGATGCCGTCAAAGGTCTGGATCTGGCGGTGCTGCTGGTGTTCGCCGCGGGTTGTGTCTGCGGCCTGCTCAGCTTCGCCCGCCTGCTGAGCTGGATGCTCAACCATCTGCGCAACCTGACCCTGACCTTTCTGGTCGGCCTGATGCTCGGCTCGCTGAACAAGGTCTGGCCGTGGAAGGAAACCCTGACCTGGCGGACCGACAGCCATGGCCAGTTGCAGCCCGTGCTGCAGAGCAACCTGCTACCGGGCAGCTATGCCGACATCAGTGGTCAGGATCCGCAGTTGCTGCTGGCGGTATTGCTGGCGCTGGGAGGTGTGGCGCTGGTGCTGGGTTTGGAGTGGGTGGCCAAGCGGCAGCAGCGCCTTTCCGGACAACAGGCCTGAGTAGAGGCAATGAACAAGGTAATCTGCGCGAGCAGGAAGGACGGCGATGTGGGGCGGTTATGTTGAGTGGTAGTTTGCGGCTGTCGGTGTGCCTGGGGGCGAGCCTGCTGTTGGGCCTGCTGGGCGGCTGCGCGACGTCGAGCGGCACCAGTGAGTCCATCGGCAGCCGACCGGCGAGCGTACCGGCGCGGCAGCCAGTGACTCAGGGGCAATACCGGGTACAGCGTGGCGACACCCTCTATTCGATCGCCAGCCGATATGGCTGGGAGTGGAAGGCCTTGGCGGGACGCAACGGCATCGCCCCGCCCTACACCATTCGAGTGGGCCAGGTGATCCGCTTCGGCGACAGCGGTGCGCAGGTATCCAGGGTGACTCCGGCGCCCTCGGCGGCCAGCGCTGGCCGCACTCCGTTGGCGACTGCGGTGCCGGTGACGGCTCCGCTGCCACAGGCAACCCCGGTAACGCCAGCGGCGGGGCAGGCGGCCCCGCCGGCCATCTCCGCCAAGGGTTGGGCCTGGCCGGCCAATGGCCAGTTGATCGGTTTATTCTCTTCAAACAGCAGTTTGAACAAAGGCATTGATATAGCCGGCGAATTAGGCCAGCCTGTTGTGGCGGCATCTACCGGGAGTGTGGTATACGCCGGTAATGGGCTCAGGGGATACGGTGAGCTGGTTATCATCAAGCATAGCGACACTTACGTCAGTGCCTACGGACACAACCGCAGGCTGCTGGTTCGGGAGGGGCAACAGGTCAAGGCCGGCCAGAAAATTGCAGAGATGGGGTCGTCCGGAGCTGATCGGGTGAAACTGCATTTTGAGATTCGCCGTCAGGGACAGCCAGTTGACCCCTTGCAATATCTGCCGCGTCGCTGAACTGTCACCCTTTGCCGATAGCGTGAGGTAAACAGGCTTCGGGGCGCAGTGAGACAAGCTGTGGCGTGGCCTGTTGTTGAACTCAGCAAAGGGAGCAGCACGATGGCAATTACAAAAAAAACGCCGGAGTTTGACAGTGACGATGAGGTGCTCCTGCTGGAGGCAGGCATCGTCCCGGAAATGCTTTTGCCCGATGGCGATGAAGAGAGCGGCGAGGCGGTCGTCAGCTCGACCAAGGCGGTGGGGGCACGGCAGCACAAGTTCGTCGACTACACCCGGGCGCTGGATGCGACCCAGCTCTATCTCAATGAAATAGGCTTCTCTCCCTTGCTCAGCCCGGAAGAGGAAGTCCATTTCGCACGCATGGCCCGCCGCGGCGAAGCGGCCGGGCGCAAGCGCATGATCGAAAGCAACCTGCGTCTGGTGGTGAAAATCGCCCGCCGCTACGTCAATCGCGGGCTGACCCTGCTCGATCTGATCGAAGAAGGCAATCTCGGTCTGATTCGCGCCGTCGAGAAGTTCGACCCCGAGCGCGGCTTCCGCTTCTCCACCTACGCCACCTGGTGGATCCGTCAAACCATCGAGCGGGCGATCATGAACCAGACGCGCACCATCCGTCTGCCGATTCATGTGGTCAAGGAGCTCAACGTCTACCTGCGTGCTGCGCGAGAGCTGACCCAAAAGCTCGACCACGAACCCACCGCCGAGGAAATCGCCACATTGCTGGACAAGCCGGTGGCGGAGGTCAAACGCATGCTCGGCCTCAACGAGCGGGTCAGCTCGGTGGATGTCGCCCTTGGTCCCGACTCCGACAAGACCCTGCTGGATACCCTGACCGACGATCATCCGACCGACCCGTGCGAGCTGCTGCAGGACGAGGATCTGGGGCAGAGCATTGACCAGTGGTTGTCCGAACTGACGGAAAAGCAGCGCGAAGTGGTGATTCGTCGCTTCGGCTTGCGCGGCCACGAGAGCAGCACACTGGAGGAAGTCGGCCGGGAGATCGGTCTGACCCGCGAGCGGGTCCGACAGATCCAGGTCGAGGCGCTCAAGCGCCTGCGCGAGATCCTGGAAAACAACGGCCTCTCCAGCGAGTCGTTGTTCCAGTAGGGCGTTCCAGCTCTCCAATCAACAACAATACAAATTGTCTTGCATGCGAACCCGGCGCCAGCCGGGTTTCGTGCTTGTGGGCGGCAGCTCGGCCCAGCCTCGCGGAGGGGGTTGCGACAAGTTCCGGGCGATTGCCGCAAGGGCGTGTAAGCCATTGCTTACGCGGCGTGTAGGACAGTCGCTGTGGATGCTGCCGGCTTTTGTCTCTTCAAAGCTGATTACTTCCTAAGCTGTTGTTTTTATTGCGTTAATTTTTCAGGCTCGGGTGTTTTTCGCTGTCGGCGAAAACCGGGTGTCGGCTTGCGTGAGCTGCTGTGGGCGCTATTATCTCAATGCGTTCAGGGAATAACGCAGCTGGCAGGAAGCCGGTCAGGACGTCGCCGGAGGCGGCACACCAGGAAGGTGAATAGGGAAAAAAAGAGCGGCGGGGCAACCCGCCCTTTTTTTTGCCTGCGTTTTTTGTAGCGCCCTGCGTCGCGGGGCGCTATCCCAGCCGGGATACGCCGAATGGCTCGGGTCGCGGCCTCAGTTCTTCTCGCACACCACCGGTCGCTCCGGGTCGATAATCCACTCGCTCCACGAGCCAGCGTACAGGCGGCCCAACGGGTAGCCCGCCAGGCACAGCGCGAACAGGTTGTGGCAGGCCGTCACCCCTGAGCCGCAGTAGGCGACCAGCTGGTCCTGCGGGCGCGCGCCGAGCAGTTCGGCAAAGCGTTGGCGCAAGGCTTCGGGCGGCAGGAAGCAGCCGTCATTGCCGAGGTTGTCGATGAAGGCCGCGCACTGTGCGCCGGGAATGTGTCCGGCCACCGGGTCGATCGGCTCCACTTCGCCACGAAAGCGCGGCAAGCCGCGAGCATCCAGCAGGATCAGGTCCGGCTCGGCCAGGCGCTGCAGCAGTGCGCCGACTTCGATCACCAGGCTGTTGTCCGGCGTCCCCTCGAAACTGCCCGGGGCCGGCTGTGGTGGCTGGTCATCCAGCGGCAGTCCGGCCGCCTGCCAGGCCGTCAGACCGCCATCCAGCAGGTAGATGCCTTCGCGCTTGCCCAGCCACAGCAGCAGCCACCAGGCGCGGGCGGCAAAGGCTCCCGCGCCGTCGTCATACAGGACGATTTCGCTGTCGTTGTTCACGCCCCAGTCGCGCAGGCGCTGACACAGTTGCTGCGGGTCAGGCAGCGGGTGGCGGCCGGTCTTGCCTGGCAGCACCGGGGCGGACAGGTCGCGCTCCAGGTCGGCAAAGCAGGCGCCGGGCAGATGGCCGGCGGCATGGGCGCGCTGGCCATGGAGCGGGTCCTCCAGGGCAAAGCGGCAATCGAGAATCGTCAGGCCGGGCTGACCCAGGCGCTGTGCCAGGTCCTGCGGGCCGATCAGGCGGGCGAGCGACATTCGGAATACCTCGGTACGGGAGCTGGCGGGCGTGGCAATGCCCGCGGGTAACACAGCTTAACGCGCGCCGAGCGCGTTGCGCAGGCCCGGCTGGCAGGGTGTTCAGGCTATAATGCGATCTTTTGCAGGAGAGCCCCGTGCCCGCTATCGATATCCGCTGGATCCTGGACGACGCGACCCTTGCCGCCTGCTGCAGTGCCTGGCGCGGTCGGCCGTTCGTTGCCCTGGATACCGAGTTCATGCGGGTCGACACCTTCTATCCGATCGCTGCGTTGCTGCAGGTGGGCGACGGCGAGACGGTGTGGCTGATCGATCCGCTGAAGATTGGCGACTGGGCACCCTTTGCCGCGCTGCTGGACGACCCAGCCGTGGTCAAGGTGCTGCACTCCTGCAGCGAGGATCTGGAAGTGTTCCGGCGTCTGACCGGCAGCCTGCCGCAACCGCTGTTCGACACCCAGATCGCCGCCGGTTACCTGAACATCGGCTTCTCCATGGGCTACTCGCGCCTGGTCAAGGAGTTGCTGGGCATCGAGCTGCCGAAGGACGAAACCCGTTCCGACTGGCTGCAGCGTCCGCTGAGCGAGATGCAAGTGCGCTACGCCGCCGAGGATGTCCAGCACCTGTGCGAGGTCTATCACGAGCTGGATCGGCGACTGAGCGCCGACAAGCGTGCCTGGCTGCTGGAAGATGGCGCCGAACTGGTCGCCGCCCAGCGCGAGGTGCACGACCCGCAGGACGCCTGGCGCGAGGTCAAGCTGGCCTGGCGCCTCAATGGTCAGCAGCTGGCCGTGCTGCGCGCTCTGTGTGCCTGGCGCGAGGAGCAGGCCCGCCAGCGCGACCAGCCGCGCAACCGCATCCTGCGCGAGCGCTCGCTGTGGCCGCTGGCGCGTACCCAGCCGCGCGATAGTGTCAGCCTGGCGCGCATCGAGGACATGCATCCGCGCACCGTGCGTCAGGATGGCGAGACACTGCTGCGGCTGATCGCCGAGGCCGCTGCCCTGCCGGCCGAGCAGTGGCCGCAGCCGTTGCCCGAGCCGCTACCGCTGGAAGCCTCGGCACTGTTGAAGAAGCTGCGTGCCGTCGGTCAGCGCGAGGGCGAGCGACTGCAGATCGTCCCCGAGCTGATGCTGCGCAAGAAGGTGCTCGAAGCCCTGCTGAAAACCGGCTACCCCTCCGGTCCCTACACCCTGCCGGACTCCCTGCGCGGCTGGCGCCGTGCGCTGATGGGCCAGGCACTGCTCGATACCCTGGCTTGAGGTTGATGATGAAACGTATCTGCTCCATTTACAGAAGCCCGCGCAAGCGCGAGATGTACCTGTATGTCGACAAGCAAGAAGCCCTGAAGCGCGTGCCGGAAGGCCTGCTCAGTGCCTTCGGTGCGCCGCAGCACGTGTTCGACATGCTGCTCACTCCCGAGCGCAAGCTGGCCCGCGAAGATGCGCTCAAGGTGCTCGACAACATCGACAAGCAGGGCTACCACCTGCAGATGCCGCCGCCGGAGGACGACTACATCGAGCACCTGCCGGAAGAGCTGTTGCGTCGCAACGATCCGGTGTGAACTGTTGAGCCGCGGCTCGGCTAGCTGGGCAGAGCGGCCACCGGTCGCTCCTGCACTTGGCCGTGCGGGGGCGGATCGCTAGACTGCCGCACCCCTGTACCGAGACCTGCCATGACCGCCAAGACCGAACCCTTCTGGAAACGCAAGACCCTCGAGCAACTCGACCCGGACGAATGGGAGTCGCTGTGCGACGGCTGCGGTCTGTGCTGTCTGCAGAAGCTCGAGGACGAGGAGGATGGCGGCGTCTACTACACGCGCATCGCCTGCAAACTACTCGATCTGCAGACCTGCCGCTGCAGCAACTACGCTGAACGCAAGCAGCATGTGCCCGACTGCATCCAGCTCACCCCGGCCGATGCCGGCGAGTTCCGCTGGTTGCCGCCGACCTGCGCCTACCGACTGGTAGCCGAAGGCAAGGACCTGCTGCCTTGGCATCACCTGGTCTGCGGCGACCCGCAGGCGGTCCACGATGCGCGCATCTCCCAGGCCGGGCGCATGCTGGCCGAGGCCAGCGTCGCCGAGGAAGATTGGGAAGACCATCTGATTTTCCGCGCTGGCTGAACCTGTCGAGACTGGATGGATCCAACCCCGCAGCACAGGAGAACTTGCCATGTTTGAACGCTTCAGGCGGCCATGGGCCGTGTTGTTGCTGGGATTGTCTGCGCCGCTCGCGGCGGCGCAGCGGGTCGATCTCGACTATCAGGTGCGCTTCCTGCCCGAAAGCGATCAGGCCGAAGTCACTCTCACCCTCGAGCGTGGCCAGGTGCTGAACTATCTGGACTTCAGTCTCGGCGACAAGGGCTACTACAGCGATTTCCAGGCTCAGGGCGAGTGGCAGCAGACCAGCCCGGAGCGTGGCGTCTGGCGTCCGCAGGAAGGCAAGGCGCAGCTGAGTTACCGGGTGAAGATCAGTCATCCGCGCGCCAACGGCCGCTTCGATGCGCGCATGACCCCGGACTGGGCGTTGCTGCGCGGCGATGATCTGGTGCCGGCGGCGAAGATCAGCGTGGAGTCGGGCGTCGAGCTGGTCAGTCGCCTGCAGTTCGAGCTGCCGGAGGGCTGGCAGGGGGTCGAGACTGGCTGGCCACGGATCGGCAAGAACCGCTTCCGCATCGACAATCCCGAGCGCCGCCTCGACCGTCCGACCGGCTGGATCCTGGCTGGCAAGCTCGGCACGCGCCGCGCCACCCTGGGCAAGACCGAGGTGACCGTGGCCGCGCCGGTGGGCGAGGGCGTGCGGCGCATGGATATCCTTACCCTGCTGACCTTCGTCTGGCCGCATGCCCAGGCGGTATTCCCGCGCGAGCCGGATAAGCTGCTGATCGTCGGCGCTGGCGATCCGATGTGGCGCGGTGGCCTGTCCGGGCCCAATTCACTGTACATGCATAGCGACCGTCCTCTGGTCAGCGAGAATGGCACCAGCTCGCTGGTGCACGAACTGGTCCATGTGTTCAGCCGGATCAGCGACACCGACCGCAGCGACTGGATCACCGAGGGCCTGGCCGAGTTCTACGCCATCGAGCTGATGCGCCGCGCCGGTGGCATGAGCGACGACCGTTACCAGAAGGTCCGCGAGCAGTTGGCCCGCTGGAGCCGCAAGGTCACCTCGCTGCGCGGCGAGCAGTCCAGCGGGCCGATCACTGCGCGGGCGGTGCTGCTGCTGCAGGATCTCGATGCTGAAATCCGCAAGGTCAGTGCGGGCCAGCGCTCGCTGGATGACGTGACCCGCGGCCTGATGCGCCTGGACAAGGTGAGCACCGGGGACTTCGTGCAGATCAGCGAGAACGTGCTCGGCGGCAAGTCGAAGGTGCTGGATACCCGTCTGCTGCGCTGAGTCGCGTCGCCTTTCACTTCATCTGTTGCCGATTCCAAACAGGCTCCGCGCGAAAGCGCGGGGCCTTTTGGCTTTTACGGGGCCTGCTGTCTGTTTTGTCGCACATGGTTGCAGTTGGGCGATCCGTTTTTGTGCAAAATATTCTCCAGGCGCACTCGGATGTTGCACAGGGCGTCACTGTCGGTAACAGTCGGTTTGACGTCGCTGGCTTCTTGAAGTGGCTGTTTTTACAGGTTTTCTGGCTGGGTTCCTGCGGGCGCGCCGGTCTTGACGGGGTTGAGGTGCTGTATCGTTTTATTTAACGGATCTGTGCTGAATGTGGAACGCTTTGTGCTTTTGGTTGGGTGATCAAAAAAAACAACGCCTTCCGATGGAGATCGTTAACCCGATGAGCAATCAATCTTCCGCTACCAGTTTTGCCCGTGTCCTCGGGCGCAAGGAGGTCCTGGCCCTGTCGTTCGGCGCGATGATCGGCTGGGGCTGGATCGTCCTGACCGGCAGCTGGATCCAGTCCGCCGGCAGTCTGGGCTCGATCCTCGCCTTCCTCGTTGGCGGTCTCGCCATCGTGCTGATCGGCCTGACCTACGCCGAATTGGCGGCCGCCATGCCGCAGTCCGGGGGGGAGCACGTCTACAGCTACCGGGCTCTCGGCCACTTCGCCTCCTTCGTGTGTACCTGGGCCATCGTGCTGGGTTACGTATCGGTGGTGGCCTTCGAGGCGGTGGCCCTGCCTACCGTGATCGACAACCTGATACCGGGCTATCAGGTCGGCTACCTGTGGACGGTAGCCGGCTGGGACGTGATGGCCTCCTGGGTGGCGGTCGGCATGCTCGGCTCGATCATGATGACGGCGGTCAACTATTTCGGCGTGCAGACCGCCTCGCTGATCCAGAAGGTGGTGACTGTGCTGATCCTCGCGGTCGGCGTGATGTTCATCACCGGCGCGCTGTTCGAGGGCGAAACCGGCAACATGGACCCGCTGCTGGTCGGCGGCAGCGCCGGGGTGCTCACGGTGCTGATGATGGTGCCGTTCATGTTCGTCGGTTTCGACGTGATCCCCCAGGCGGCCGAGGAGGTCAACCTGCCGCCGCGCGAGATCGGCAAGATGCTGATCTTCTCCGTGCTGATGGCCGTGGCCTTCTACGCGCTGATCATCCTTGGCGTCAGCCTGGCGATCCCGGCCGGTGCCATCAGCGCCGACGTGCTGACCGTGCCGCAGGCGATGGGGACCATTTATGGTGCGCCCTGGGCCGCCAAGCTGATGATCATGGCCGGTGTCGCTGGTATCGTCACCAGCTGGAACGCCTTCTACATCGGCGGCAGCCGGGCGATCTATGCGCTGGCGCATGCCGGCATGCTGCCGGCCTTCCTGGCCAAGCTGCACCCGCGCTACAAGACCCCGACCAACGCCATCCTGCTGATCGGTATGCTCAGCACCGCCGCACCGTTGCTGGGGCGCAAGGCGCTGGTGTGGTTCGTCGATGCCGGCAGCCTGGCCATCGTCATCGCCTACCTGTTCGTCGCCCTGTCGTTCGTGGTGCTGCGCGTGCGCGAGCCGGACATGCCGCGTCCGTTCAGGGTGCGTGCCGGCATGCTGGTCGGCGTGGTGTCGGTGCTGTTGAGTCTGGCCATGGCGGCCATGTACATGCCGTTCAGCCCGTCGGCGCTGGTGCCGGTGGAGTGGGCGCTGTTCGTCGCCTGGATGGCCATCGGCCTGGTGCTCTACGTCTACTCGCGACGCCGCTACGGCGTGGCGCACAGCCAGCAGGTGATGGCGCGCGAGCTGTCCTGACCGGACGCGTGCCTGAGTGAGAAGGGGCGCCCGCGGGCGCCCCTTTTGGCTGTTCAGGCCAGGTGCAGCACCTTGAGCAGGAAGGCATATTCCAGCGCCGCATCCTTGAGCGCCTGATAGCGCCCGCTCATGCCGCCGTGACCGGCGCCCAGCTCGGTCTTGAGCAGCAGCAGGTGATCGTCGGTCTTGCGCTCGCGCAGCTTGGCCACCCACTTGGCCGCTTCCCAGTACTGCACGCGGCTGTCGTTGTAGCCGGCCACCGCGAGGATGGCCGGGTAGGCCTGGGCGGCGACGTTCTCGTAGGGCGCATAGGCCTTGATCCGCTCGTACACTTCAGGCTCGTTCGGGTCGCCCCATTCGTCGTACTCGGTCACCGTCAGCGGCAGCTCGGGATTCTGCATGGTGTTGAGGATGTCGACGAAGGGCACCTCGGCGATCGCCGCGGCGAACAGTTCGGGGCGCTGGTTGAGCACCGCGCCGATCAGCAGGCCGCCGGCGCTGCCGCCGCTGATCGCCAGTTGCGCCGGCGTGGTGTAGCCGTCGGTGATCAGCTGTTCCGCGCAGGCGATGAAGTCGCCGAAGGTGTTCGGCTTGTGCTCCAGCTTGCCGGCCCGGTACCAGGCCTCGCCCAGCTCGCCGCCGCCGCGCACATGGGCGATGGCGAACAGGAAGCCGCGCTCCAGCAGGCTCAGGCGCGCGTGGGAGAACCACGGATCGAGGCTTTCGCCGTAGGCGCCGTAGCCGTACAGGTACAGCGGGGCGGGCTGGACGAAACTGTCGCGGCGACCGACCAGGCTGATCGGCACCTGGGTGCCATCCGCCGCGCTGGCCCACAGCCGGCGGCTCTCGTAGGCGTCGGCATCGAACGGGCCCTCCACCGGGGTCTGCTTGAGCACCGTCTGCGTGCCGCTGGCCAGCTCCAGCTGGCGGATCTGCGCCGGGCGGTTGAGCGCCTCGTAGCGCAGGCGGATCGCCGGGCTGTCGAACTCCAGGTCGTCGTAGACGTCGAGGCTGTAGGCGGCATCCGGCAGCTGCACGCGATAGGGCGCCGCGCCCTGGGGCAGCACCTCGATCACCGGCAGGCCGTTGTCGCGCAGCTCGAGGGTGATGGCGCCGCTGTTGAGGGTGACGCCCTCCAGCATCAGCTCGGCGCGGTGTGCCACCCGCTCCTGCCAGTGGCTGCGGGTCGGTGTGGACTCGTCGGCCTGGTAAAGGGCGAAGTTGATGCCGGCCTGGTTGCTGCGGATCAGCCAGCACCACTGGCCGTCGACCTGGCCGTGGTCGGGGTAGTACTCGTGGTCTTCCTCGCGCAGAGCTAGGCAGCGGAACTCGCCCTGCGGCTGCTCGGCGTCGAGCACCCAGGCTTCGCTGGTGGTCTTGCTGGCCAGCAGCAGGATCAGCTGACGCTCGGAGCTGGAGCGGTGGCAGCCCAGGAAGAAGCGGCCGTCCTGTTCCTCGAATACCAGTTCGGCATCCGCCTCGCCCAGGCGATGGCGATACAGCTTGTGCGGGCGATGGGTATCGTCCAGCTCGCCGAAGAACAGCGTGCGGCTGTCGTTGGCCCAGGTCAGGCTGCCGTCGCAATCCGCGAAGGGCAGCGCGGTGACAGCGCCGCTGGCCAGCTCCTTGACGTACAGGGTGTAGATCTCGTCGCCTTCGCTATCCAGACTGTAGGCCAGGCGGCTGTGGTCGGGGCTGATGCTGAAGGCGCCGAGATCCAGGTAGCCATCGCCGGCCAGCACGTTGGGGTCGAGCAGCAGCTCCTCGCCGGCTGCGTCGATGTCCAGCGAGCCGTCGGCCGGACGCGGGCAGCGGTAATGGCGCGGGTACTCCTCGCCAGCCGTGGTGCGCTGGTAGTACAGCCATGGACCCCAGGGTGTCGGCAGCGACAGGTCGGTTTCGCGGATACGCGCGCGGATTTCCTCGAACAACTGCTCGCGCAGTTCACCCTGGTCGGCGAGCTGCTGTTCCAGCCAGGCATTCTCGGCCTGCAGGTATTCGAGGACCTCGGCGCTGTCGCGCTGCTCCAGCCAGGCATAGGGATCGGCGCCAGCCTGGCGGCGGGCAAGGGGCGGGGTGAGGGACATCGACTGACTCCAGCCGCAGCTGACGCGCGGCTCCAGGGAAAAGCCGCTATCATAAGCGCCCTTATTCCGCTGCTGCCACGCACCGATGACTGATCAAGATTATCTCCTCGCCTGGGCCATCTACGCCGTTGCTGCGCTGGGCTGCCTGCTGGTCGGCTTCCGCATCACCGGATGGATGTGGCGCGGCTTGCGCGAACCCTTGCGGGTGGTGATGGCCGTACTGCTGTTCACCCCGACCCTGGTCGATCCGGTGCGCGACCTGCATGCTCCGGCGGTCGCCATCACCGCGCTCGATCTGCTGTTCAAGGTCGGCAGCAATGTCTGGCGGGCGGTCACCGATCTGGCCACCTTCGGCATGGCGGCTTTTGCCCTGTATTTCCTGTTCGTCGCCATCCGCTGGCCGCTGCAGCGGCGCAGCCGGGCACGTCGCGCGGCGGCCGAAGCCGTGCGCGAGCCGACCATGAGCGAGCTGCTCGAGCAACCTGCCGGCGGGCGCCGCGAACCGGGTCTGTAATTCTCCGTGGCCTGCGCCGATGCGCAGGCGTGCGTCGCTAGGAGCTGCCGTATGTGCGAACTGCTGGGCATGAGCGCCAACGTGCCGACCGATATCGTGTTCAGCTTCACCGGGCTGATGCAGCGCGGCGGACGCACTGGGCCGCACCGCGACGGCTGGGGCATCGGCTTCTACGAGGGGCGCGGGCTGCGCCTGTTCCAGGATCCGCAGGCGAGCAGCGAGTCGGAGGTGGCGCGGCTGGTGCAGCGCTATCCGATCAAGAGCGAGGTGGTGATCGGCCATATCCGCCAGGCCAACGTCGGCAAGGTCAGTCTGGCCAACACCCATCCGTTCGTGCGCGAACTGTGGGGGCGCAACTGGTGTCTTGCCCACAATGGCCAGTTGCCGGGTTTCGTGGCCGTGCCCGGGTTCTACCGGCCGGTGGGCGATACCGACAGCGAGGCGTCCTTCTGCGACCTGCTCAACCGCGTGCGCCAGGCCTTCCCCGAGCCGGTGGAGGTCGAGCAATTGCTGCCGACGCTGGTGCAGGCCTGCAGCGACTATCGCCGCCTTGGTGTGTTCAATGTCCTGCTCAGCGATGGCGACTGGTTGTTCAGCTTCTGCTCGACCAGGCTGGCGCACATCACCCGTCGCGCGCCCTTCGGTCCGGCCCAGCTCAAGGATGCCGATGTGGCCGTGGACTTCCACGCCGAAACCACGCCCAATGATGTGGTGACGGTGATCGCCACCGACCCGCTGACCGCCAACGAGGCCTGGGCGCTGTATCAGCCCGGGCAGTGGGTGCTGTGGCGGCGTGGCGAGATGGTCGCCGAGGGGCAGGTCGAGGCCTGACCGGCCGCTGTCGCGACAGGATGGCCGCGTCGATTCGGCAAACCGCAGGCATAAAAAAACCCGGCTCGAGAGCCGGGTTTTTTCTAACAGTCAGGTCAGCAGCGATTAGCCGATGATCTGAATGTTGGAAGCTTGCTTGCCCTTCGGACCGGTGGTCACTTCGAAGGACACTTTCTGGTTTTCGGCCAGGGTCTTGAAGCCCTGAGCGCGAATTTCAGAGAAGTGGGCGAACAGGTCGTCACCACCGTCGTCCGGCTTGATGAAACCGAAGCCTTTGGTGTCGTTGAACCACTTAACAGTGCCAGTTGCCATTTCGTGTAATTCCTAGGTGTTGATTTGGAGCTGAACCGGAGTTCATGGGTGTGGAATCAAGATATCGAGAATGACGAACTGACGTACTGAATCAGTGCGTTCACAGCTAACGTATTCCGCCTTGACCAACGCCTTCACTTTGCCCGTTCCGCTCCGGCATGGCAAACAATTTTTTGCCATGCCGCGAAAAATCCCCTCAAGCCCAGACGGGGCGCGGCTCAGGGCTGGTTTTGCGGGCTGTCCGGGCGGCGATAGGGGAATACATCGATCACCTTGCCGGCGCGAATTGCCGCCTGCAGTCCCTGCCAGTAGGAAGCCTGATAGAGGTCGCCGTGCAACTCGGCGAACAGTCGACGCTGCGCCTTGTCGGCAAACAGGAAGGTGGGGAACTCCTCGGGAAACACGTCGTTGGGCGCCACCGAATACCAGGGTTCCAGCGACATCTCGTCTTCGGGATAACGCGGCGGCGGAATACGCCGGAAGTTCACTTCGGTCAGGTAGCTGATCTCGTCATAGTCGTAGAACACCACGCGACCGTGACGGGTGACGCCGAAGTTCTTCAGCAGCATGTCGCCGGGGAAGATGTTGGCGGCAGCCAGCTGCTTGATCGCCATGCCGTAGTCGTACAGCGCCTCGCGGGTCTGCGCCTCGCTGGCGGTTTCCAGGTACATGTTCAGCGGGATCATGCGCCGCTCGGTCCAGCAGTGGCGGATGCGCACCATGTCACCTTCCTCCACCACGGTGGAGGGGGCCACCTCCAGCAGTTCGGCCAGGCATTCGGGGTCGAACTTGCTGCGCGGAAAGCGGAAGTCGGCGAACTCCTGGGTGTCGGCCATGCGCCCGACGCGGTCGACGCTCTTCACCAGACGGTAGCGGTCGATCACCGTGTTGCGGTCGACGGTCTTCGACGGCGAGAAGCGGTCCTTGATGATCTTGAACACGGTGTTGAAGCCGGGCAGGGTGAACACGGTCATCACCATGCCGCGCACCCCGAGGGCCATGACGAAGCGGTCGTCGGTGCCGGCCAGGTGGTTGAGCAGGGCGCGGAAGAACTCCGACTTGCCGTGTTTGTAGAAGCCGATCGAGGTGTACAGCTCGGCGATGTGCTTGCCCGGCATGATGCGCCGCAGGAAGGCGACGAACTCGGCCGGAATCGCGATGTCGGCCATGAAGTACGAACGAGTGAAGGAGAAGATGATCGACACCTCCGCCTCGTCGGTGATGATGGTGTCGATCTGGATGCCCTTGCCCTCCACATTGATCAGCGGGATCACCAGTGGCCAGCGTTCGTCGCGGGTATGCAGGCGGCCGACCAGATAGGCGCCCTTGTTGCGATACAGGACCGGATTGACCAGTTCGAGGGTCAGTTGCGGGTCCTTGCACACCCAGTCGGGCAGGTTGTTGCGCAGCACCTGCTCGAGCTTGACGAGGTCGCGTTCGAGGTCGTCGTAGGCGACGTCGAAGGGGTAGTCGCGGAAGATCTGCTCCAGCGTGCCGCGCAGGTTGCCCTGCGGCGCGTAGCTGCGCACCTGTGGCAGCAGCGGCTGGGAGCGCAATGCCGGTCGCGTGGTGTGGACGAACATGTTGCCGTCGTTGATGCAGTCGTGGCTGAGCAGGCTGCAGAAGATCGAGTTGTACCAGGTCTCGGCCAGCTCGTCGTCGAAGCGCGGGTCGATCAGGGTGATGTAGGCGCTCTTTATCAATGGCCAGTGCTGCACGTCGAGCAGCTGCCCGCCGGCAAAGCGTTGGCGCAGGCCCTCGACCACCTCGTTGACCTTGTCCTCGTAGAGATTGATCCGCTGTGCCGAGGCCTGCTGGGCCTCCTGCCACTGGGCCTGTTCGAAGCGCGCGCGGGCGCCGTCGGTGATGCGGCGGAAGCCATCACGGTAGTCGTCGAAGCCTTGCAGGATGCTCTGGGCGATTTCGGCGGCGGGCCAGTGCTGGGGCATGGCGGAGTCTCTCGGCGGACGGTCAGATCTGCGAGCTTAGCCAGAGGCCGGGGGGAGGAACAGCCTGCAATGGTACTGCTCGGCAGGCAAAACGTCGGAAGGCCGGGCGCGGTTGTCGAGCGGACTAGCTGCCGGTGTTGGCCGGCAGCTATTCGGAGGGGTTACTGCTGCAGTTCCTGCTCGCCGAACAGACCGTCGAACAGCATGGAGGACAGGTAGCGCTCGCCGGAGTCGGGGAGGATCACCACGATGGTCTTGCCCTGCATCGCCGGCTCGTTGGCGATGCGCACCGCGGCGGCCATGGCGGCGCCGCAGGAGATGCCGCAGAGGATGCCTTCCTCGCGCATCAGGCGCAGCGCCATCTCCGTGGCCTCATCGTCGCTGACCGTCTCGACCCGGTCGACGATCGACAGGTCGAGGTTCTTCGGCACGAAGCCGGCACCGATGCCCTGGATCTTGTGCGGGCTGGGCTTGACCTCGGCGCCGGCCAGGGTCTGGCTGATCACCGGCGAGCCGACCGGCTCGACCGCCACCGAGAGGATCGGCTTGCCCATGGTGTGCTTGATGTAGCGCGACACGCCGGTGATGGTCCCGCCGGTGCCGACGCCGGCCACCAGCACGTCGATGGCGCCGTCGGTGTCGGTCCAGATTTCCGGGCCGGTGGTCTCCTCGTGGATCGCTGGGTTGGCCGGGTTCTCGAACTGCTGTAGCAGCAGGTACTGCTCCGGATTGGCGGCGGCCAGTTCGCTGGCCTTGTCGATGGCGCCCTTCATGCCCTTGGCCGGCTCGGTCAGCACCAGTTCGGCGCCGAGCGCCTTGAGCACCTTGCGCCGCTCCAGGCTCATCGAAGCGGGCATGGTCAGCACCAGCTTGTAGCCCTTGGCCGCGGCGACGAAGGCCAGGCCGATGCCGGTGTTGCCCGAGGTCGGCTCGACGATGGTCATGCCCGGCTTGAGCCGGCCGCTTTCCTCGGCATCCCAGATCATGCTGGCGCCGATCCGGCACTTGACCGAGTAGGCCGGGTTGCGCCCCTCGTTCTTGGCCAGGATGGTCACGCCCTGCGGGCCGAGGCGGTTGATGCGGATCAGCGGCGTATTGCCGATGGCTTGGGCGTTGTCTGCGTAGATGCGGCTCATGGTCGGGCTTTCTCCTCCGATGAAAAGCGAAACCGCATCAGCCTATGCCGTCGGCGCGGGAGCGTCCAGCGCCCGCAGGGGTGCGCGTGTGCACCATCGGTGGGCAATGGCGTTCCCAGCCCGCTTGCCCGCGCGCTATAGTCGGAAATTCGCCGCCGGCACGGCCGGCCACGCATTGCACGAGGATGACTCCCGATGAAGTTCGAAGGCACCGCCTCCTACGTCGCCACCGACGACCTCAAGCTGGCGGTCAACGCCGCCATCACCCTGCAGCGCCCGCTGCTGGTCAAGGGCGAGCCGGGCACCGGCAAGACCCTGCTCGCCGAGCAGCTGGCCGAGGCGCTGGGTACCCGGCTGATCACCTGGCACATCAAGTCGACCACCAAGGCTCACCAAGGCCTCTACGAGTACGACGCGGTGAGCCGCCTGCGCGATTCCCAGCTGGGCGTCGACAAGGTCCACGACGTGCGCAACTACATCCGCAAGGGCAAGCTGTGGGAGGCCTTCGAGAGCGGCGAGCGGGTGGTGCTGCTGATCGACGAGATCGACAAGGCCGACATCGAGTTCCCCAACGACCTGCTGCAGGAACTCGACCGCATGGAGTTCTTCGTCTACGAGACCGGCGAGACCATCAAGGCGGCGCAGCGGCCGATCATCCTGATCACCTCCAACAACGAGAAGGAGCTGCCGGATGCCTTCCTGCGCCGCTGCTTCTTCCACTACATCGCCTTCCCCGACCGCGCCACTCTGCAGCGGATCGTCGACGTGCACTTCCCCAGCATTCGCCAGGAACTGGTGCAGGAGGCGCTGGAGATCTTCTTCGACATCCGCAAGGTGCCGGGGCTGAAGAAGAAGCCGTCCACCTCCGAGCTGGTCGACTGGCTCAAGCTGCTGATGGCCGACCAGATCGGCGAGGCGCTGCTGCGCGAGCGCGATCCGACCAAGGCCATCCCGCCGCTGGCCGGTGCGCTGGTGAAGAACGAGCAGGACGTGCAGCTGCTCGAGCGACTGGCGTTCATGAGCCGGCGCGCCGGGCGCTGAGGGCACCTTCATGCTGCTCAACCTGTTCAACGAACTGCGCGCGGCCAGGGTGCCGGTGTCGCTGCGCGAGTTGCTCGACCTGCTCGAGGCGCTCGAGCGTCAGGTGGTGTTCGCCGACATGGACGCCTTCTATTATCTGGCGCGCACGGTGCTGGTGAAGGACGAGCGGCATTTCGACAAGTTCGACCGCGCCTTCGCCAGCTACTTCAACGGCCTGCAGAGTCTCGATGCGGCGCTCGAGGCGCTGATCCCCGAGGACTGGCTGCGCAAGGAGTTCGAGCGCTTTCTCAGTGAGGAGGACAAGGCCCAGCTCAAGAGTCTCGGCGGCCTGGACCAACTGCTCGAAGCGTTCAAGCAGCGCCTGGCCGAGCAGAAGGAGCGCCATGCCGGCGGCAACAAGTGGATCGGTACCGGCGGCACCAGCCCGTTCGGCTCCGGCGGCTATCATCCCGAGGGCATTCGCGTCGGCGATGCCGGACAGCGCCAGGGCCGGGCGGCCAAGGTCTGGGAGCAGCGCGAGTACCGCAATCTCGACGACCAGATGGAGCTGGGCTCGCGCAACATCCAGTTGGCCCTGCGCCGGCTGCGCAAGTTCGCCCGCGAAGGGGCGACCGAGGAGTTCGATCTCGACGGCACCATCGAGCACACCGCGCGCGATGCCGGCCTGCTCAACATCCGCATGCGCCCCGAGCGGCGCAACGCCGTGAAGCTCCTGCTGCTGTTCGACATCGGCGGTTCGATGGATAGCCACGTCAAGGTCTGCGAGGAGCTGTTCTCCGCCTGCCGCACCGAGTTCAAGCACCTTGAGTACTTCTACTTCCATAACTTCATCTACGAGGGCGTGTGGAAGGACAACCAGCGGCGCATGAGCGAGCGCCTCTCCACCGTCGACCTGCTGCACAAGTACGGTCCGGACTACAAGGTGGTGTTCGTCGGCGACGCCTCGATGGGGCCCTACGAGATCACCCATGCCGGCGGCAGCGTCGAGCACTGGAACGAGGAGCCGGGTTATGTCTGGATGCAGCGCTTCATGGCGACCTACAAGAAGCTCATCTGGATCAACCCCTATCCGCAGGACGTGTGGAAATACACCACTTCCACCAATCTGGTGCGCGAGTTGGTGCACGAGCGGATGTATCCGCTGACGCCGGCGGGTCTGGAGGAGGGCATGCGCTTTCTCGCCGCCAATTGAAGTCTTTCGTGGCCGGCAGCGGCTGGATCGGGCCCGCAGCGAGTCGCTGCGGGCTGTTGCATTTTTTGGGAGAGGAAAATGACGGATACGCGACAGGGCGTGGACGGCTTTGCCGTCCAGCTGATGGTGGTGCTGTGCGTCATCTGGGGCCTGCAGCAGGTGGTGATCAAGCTGGCCGCGCCGGACATGGCGCCGATGCTGCAGATCGGCCTGCGCTCGATGGTGGCCGCCGTGCTGGTGGTGGTGTTCATGCTCTGGCAGCGCCAGCCGCTGGCCCTGGGCGACGGCACGCTGCGCCCGGGGCTGCTGGCCGGACTGCTGTTCGCCCTGGAGTTCCTGTTCGTCGCCGAGGGGCTGCGCTACACCAGTGCCGCGCACGTGGTGGTACTGCTGTATACCGCGCCGATCTTCGCCGCCCTCGGCCTGCACCTGCTGCTGCCCAGCGAGCGCCTGCGCCGCCTGCAGTGGCTGGGCATCGGCCTGGCCTTCGGCGGCATCGTGATCGCCTTCGGTGCCGGCGCGCTGCAGCAGCGCATCTCCAGCGAGGTGCTGCTCGGCGACGCCCTGGCCCTGCTGGCCGGACTGTTCTGGGGCATGACCACGGTTGCCGTGCGCTGCAGCTCTTTGTCCCGGGCAGCGCCGGCCAAGACTCTGCTCTACCAGCTGCTCTGTGCCTGTCTGCTGGTGCCGCTGGCCTGGTTGGGCGGCCAGGTGGAGACGGTGCGTCTGACTCCGGTAGTGTGGGGCAGCCTGCTGTACCAGAGCGTGTTGGTGTCCTTCGTCGCCTTCCTCACCTGGTTCTGGCTGCTGCGCCGCTACCTGGCCTCGCGCTTGGGGGTGTTTTCCTTCATGACCCCGCTGTTCGGCGTGGTATTCGGTGTCTGGCTGCTCGACGAGCGTATCGACGTCTTCTTCGTGGTCGGCGGGGTGCTGGTGCTGCTGGGGATCACCATGGTCAGCGCCGACGGCTGGTGGCGCCGCGTGCTGCGCCGGGAGCCGTCCCGCCAGTCGCTGGGCTGAGGCAAGCGGGGCGTGCGACAATGCGCGCCATGTCCCGAGCCCAATGCCCCCGCTGCATGCGGCCACAGAGCCACTGCCTGTGCCCGCTGATTCCCGATCTGGAAAACCACACCCGGGTGCTGATCCTGCAGCACCCGGACGAGGTGCGCCATGCGCTGAATACGGCGCGACTGGCTGCCCTCGGCCTGGCCAATGTCGAACTGCGCGTCGGCGAACATTTCCCCGAGCTGGAGGCCGAGCTGGCCGGTCGCGAGGCCTGGCTGCTGTTTCCCGGCGAGCAGGCGCTGTGCGTTGGCGAACTGGTCGCCACGGCAACCCCGGCCGAGCGGCTGCTGATCGTGCCGGACGGCACCTGGCGCAAGGCGCGGCGCATCCTCCACTGCAATCCGTGGCTGGCCCAGTTGCCGCGCCTGAGTCTGGGCGAGGGGCTGGTCAGCCGTTATCGGCTGCGCAAGGCGCCGGGGCCGGGTGCGCTGTCGACTCTCGAGGCCATCGTGCATTGCTTGAATACGCTGGAGGGGGCCGGGCGTTTCGATGCGCTGCTGCGCCCGTTCGAGGCGCTGATCGACGCGCAGATCGCCGCGATGGGTGAGGAAACCTACCGACGCAACCATCTGGGCGAGACTCCGGCGGACTGAGCTTCAGCGCTCGCGCAGCGCCTCGGCGCGCGCCTTGAGTACCGGCTTGAGCAGGTAGTCGAGCACGCTCTTCTGGCCGGTGATGATGTCGACGTTGGCGACCATGCCGGGGATGATCAGCAGCGGCTTGTCCGCACTGCCCAGATGGCTCTGATCGGTGCGCAGCTGGATCAGGTAGAAGCTGTTGCCGTCCTCGTCGGTGATGGTGTCGGCGCCGATCATCTCCAGCTTGGCCTTGAGGCCGCCGTAGATGGTGTAGTCATAGGCGGTGAACTTGACCATCGCTTCCTGGCCGGGGTGCAGGAAGGCGACATCCTGCGGACGGATGCGCGCCTCGATCAGCAGGTTGTCTTCCAGCGGCACGATTTCCAGCAGGTCGCTGCCGGGCTGCACCACGCCGCCGATGGTGTTGACCTTGAGCTGCTTGACGATGCCGCGCACCGGGGAAACCACGCCGGTACGGCTGACCCGATCCTCGATGGCGCGACTGGAGGCGGTGATCTTGCTCAGTTCGGTACGCACTTCATTGAGTTCCCTCAGGGCTTCGGTACGGAAGCGCAATTGGGCTTCCTCGATCTTGCGTTCGACCTCCTTGACCCCGGCCTCCGCCCGCGGGATGGCCAGGGTGGTGGCATTCAGCGAGCCGCGGGTTTCCACCGCACTGCGGCGCAGGCGCAGCACCTCGACCTGGGAAATGGCGCCGCTGGCCACCAGCGGCTCGGACATGTTCAGCTCGCTCTGGATCAGGCCGAGGCTGGAGCGGTATTGCTGGACCTTGGAGCGAAACTCCGCCAACTCCTGGATCTTCTGCTGCAGCTGCTCCTGCAGGATGCTGACCTCGCTGGTCAGCCCCTGCTGGCGCGAGCGGTACAGGGCCTCCTCATCGGCGGCCAGGCCCGGAGCGGCCTTGGCGATTTCTTCCGGCAGCTGCAGCGGGCGGCCTTCGCCCTCGGCACTCAGGCGCTCGACACGGGCCAGCAGGGCGAGGCGGTCGGCTTCGCTTTCGCTCATGTTGGAGACGAAGCGGGTGTCGTCGAGGCGCAGCAGCCGGTCGCCCTTGTCGACGATCTGCCCTTCGCGGACGAAGATCTCCGCGACTATGCCGCCTTCCAGGTTCTGGATGGTCTGCACCTTGCTCGAGGGAATCGCCTTGCCTTCGCCGGTGGTGACTTCATCGAGCACGGCGAAGTAGGCCCACAGCAGCGCCGCGAACAGCAACAGGGCGATCAGCCAGACGGTCAGGCGGGTCAGTGCGGTGGAGTCCTCCACCAGCGCCCCCTGGACCTCCGGCATGAACTCGGTGTCGCGCACCTGGCGCAGCGGTTTCAGGTAGTCGCTCAATGCGTTGAGATTACCCATGATCGTCTCCTAGACCGATGCCGGACCGACGCGGCCCTTGCGCAGAGCTTCGATGACCGCTTCCTTCGGTCCGTCGGCGACGATCTTGCCGCCATCCAGCACGATCAGGCGATCGACCAGGCTGAGCATGGCGGTGCGGTGGGTGATCAGCAGCAGGGTCTTGTTGCGACTCCAGTCACGCAGGCGGCTGCGCAGTACTTCCTCGCTGCTGTTGTCCATCGAGCTGGTCGGCTCGTCGAGCAGCAGCAGTGGCGGATTGAGCAGCAGGGCGCGGGCCAGCAGCACAGCCTGGCGCTGGCCGCCGGAGAGTAGTTGTCCGCGCTCGCCGACCGGGCGCTCGAAGCCTTGCGGATGCTGGCGGGCCAGCTCGCTGACGCCGCTCAGTTCGGCCACCTCGAGCAGGCGCTCGTCGCTGATGTAGCGTGCGCCCAAGGTCATGTTGCTGCGCAGGGTGCCGGCAAGCAGCGGCAGGTCGTGGGCGACGTAGCCGATCTGGTGGCGCAGGTCGGCGACGTCGATCTGCCGTTGGTCGAGGCCGTCGAACAGGATCTGTCCCTCGCTCGGGCTGTAGAAGCCCATCAGCAGGCGGGCGAGGGTGCTCTTGCCCGAACCGCTGCGGCCGATGATGCCGATCTTCTCGCCGGGGGCGATGCGCAGGTTGACGCCCTGCAGCGCCGGAGTGCTCTGCTCCGCGTAGCTGAAGCTCACCTGGCGCAGTTCCAGCGCGCCTTTCAGACGGGTGTGTTCCAGCGGCCGTTGCTGGCTGTCGCGTTCCTGCGGCAGGGACATCAGCGCATCGGTGCTCTTCATGGTCAGCTGGGCCTGCTGATGGCGGGTGATCAGGCTGGCGATCTGCCCCAGCGGCGCCATGATCCGGCCATTGAGCATGTAACAGGCGATCAGAGCACCCACGCTAAGGTTGCCGGCGATGATGCCGTACACGCCGCCGACGATCATGGCCACCCCGGCCATCTGCTGGAGGAACAGCGTGCCATTGAGGGCGATGGCCGAGAGCAGGCGGGCGTGGGCATCGAGCCGGGTCAGGGCGCCGTGGGTGCTTTCCCACTGGTGCTGGCGCTCGCTCTCGGCGCCGCAGCTTTTCAGGGTTTCCAGACCGCCGAGGGTTTCGATCAGCAGGGCCTGTCGCTCGGCTCCCAGCGCCAGGCTGCGCTGTACGGTGTCGCGCAGGCGGCGCTGGATGACGAAGGCGAACAGGGCGGTGATGGGGAAGGCCAGCAGCGGAATGACCACCAGCCAGCCGCCGAGCAGGCCGATCACCACGGTCATCAGCAGGGCGAAGGGCAGGTCGATCAGGCTGGTCAGGGTTACCGCAGTGAGAAACTCGCGCAGGCCCTGGAAGTCGTGAATGCTCTGGGCGAAGCCGCCGATGCTGGCGGGCCGGGCCTTCATCATCATCCCGGTGATACGTTCGAACAGGGTGGCGGAGAGCACCACATCGGTCTTCTTGCCGGCGATGTCGAGCAGGCGAAAGCGCAGGACGCGCAGCAGCAGTTCGAACAGGGTACCGACCAGCAGGCCGATGGTCAGCACCCACAGGGTGGAGAGCGCCTGGTTGGGTACCACGCGGTCGTAGGTCTGCATGACGAACAACGGCACCATCAGGCCGAGCAGGTTGATCAGCAGGCTGGCGAGCAGGGCGTCGGTGTACAGCCAGCGCGACAGCTTGAGGGTGTCGCGAAACCACGACTTGACGCGGGGGACCAAAGGCGAGCGCAGCTCCTCCAGCTCGTGGCGCGGGCGGGCAAACAGTGCCTGGCCGGCGTATTCGCCGGCCAGCTCCTCGCGCTCCACCCACTGTTCGCCACCGGCCGTTTCGCAGGGCAGGATCAGCGCGCTGCCCTGTTCGTCCCAGCGACACAGCACGGCACTGCGCCCGTTCTTGAGCAGCAGCAGTACCGGCAGGTTGAGCGCTGAAATGGCGGCTAGCGGCCGGCGCAGCAGGCGGGCCTGCAGACCCGCGCGGGCGGCTGCTCGTGGCAGCAAGTCGGCGGTGAGGCGCTGGTTGGGCAAGGGCAGGCCAGCGCTGAGGCTGGCCCGGCTGGTCGTGCGTCCATGCAGTTTGCTGAGTATCAGCAGTCCGTCGAGCAGCGGATCATCGAAGCTTTGTCGCTGCTCATTGGCTAGGCCCACCTGTTCCATGGTCGTCACGGCAACTTCCCCCGTACAGCAAGTGAGTCATCATTGTTATTCTCTATTTCATGCTGGGCAGACGTGCTTCGCTCCTCACCTCGGTCAGGGCCAGCGCTTCGCTTGGGGGGACGACGTTGTGCTTGCGCAGCAGATCGCCCATGACCGCCAGGACCCGGTACATGGAGAACTCCTCGGTGTAGCGCACCTCGGTATAGCGGCGGTTGGCGGTGAACAGCTCGTTCTCGCTGTCGAGTAGGTCGAGCAGGGTGCGCTGGCTCAGGGAGAACTGCTCCTGATACGCCCCACGTACCTTGGTGGTATTGCTGGCGTAATCGAGGGCTATGGGGGTCTGCAGACGGGCGTTTTCCATCGCGTTCCACGACAGCATCAGGTTTTCGTTGAGCACCCGCAGGGCATTGTTGCGGATGTCCATCGATTCGTTGATCTGGTGAGCGCCTGACTGCAGCAGAGCCTTGTCGCGCATGCCGTTGAACAGGTTGTAGTTCATCACCACGCCGGCATACCAGCGATTGTAGTGACCTTCGTCGCCACTGATGTTGTCGTCGGCATTGCCCGACAGCTCGACATCGAAGCGCGGATAGAACTTGGATTTGGCCGCCTCGTACTGTTTTTCGGCGGCATGTACATCGGCCTGGGCCGACTTGAGCAGCGGGTTGTTGGCCATGACCTGGTCGCGAGCGCTGGCCAGACTGGCGGGCATCTGGCTGCGAATCGAGGCCGGGGTTTCCAGCTCGTCGGGCATGCGGCCGACGGCGCTGAAGAAGTTGGCCTCGGCATCGGCCAGGTTCACCTGCTCGGTGTAGAGGTTGTTCTCTGCCAGGGCCAAGCGGGCTTGCGACTGGTCACGGTCGGCATTGCTGCCAACTCCCCGCTCGGAGCGCAGGCTGATCTGGTCGTGGATGCGCCGGTGCGCCTGCAGGTTGTTTTCCGCCAGGGCCACCATCTCGCGGCGCATTAGCACATCCAGGTACACCTCGACGGTGCGCAGAGCCAGGCTTTCCGTGGCGCCCAGTAGACGGTAGGCGAGTGAGTTGACCACTGCTTCGTTGCGCGCCACTTCATTGGGGGTGTTGAACCCATCGAAGACCATCTGCCGCAAGCGCAATTCTGCGGTGCGAGCATTCAGGGTTTCCGTGTTGTGATCGCCGAAAGCCCGGGTGCTTACGCTGTCGCTCTGCTCCCGCCCATAGCTTGCCAACATGTCGACCGTTGGCAGATAGCCGCCCTTGGCAATCTTCAGCGACTCATCAGCCGCCAAGCGGCTGTTGCTGCCGGCATGGACCTCAGGGTGGCTGTCGATGGTGCTCTGGATCGCTTCCGTGAGTGTCATGGCCGAAGCTGGGTTGAAACCTGCTGCCAGCAGCAGTCCCACCCACATAGATGAGAGGCGCATGGGTATCTCCTTTTCCATTGGTGTCCACTTGCTTAATGGTCGTGCGCCAAATAAATGACTTCCACTGCAGGCCGGCGCTTTTTTATGTTCCTACTAAGATCTAAGAACATCTATCAGTGTTTGCTTAGAGCGATTTCTCATAATAGATATGACCAAACAGTCTGATATGCCCTGAAAAAAGCACCACATTGTTTAAGGGGAACAATCAATCAATGGAAGTCCGGTTAAGCCAGATTTTGATTTTGCAGATTTCACAAGAGCGGTCGGATGCAGGGAGAGCGCAAACAGGGGGAAAGCTGCAGCGTGGAGAAAACGGTCACGGGAATGACGGTTTTACGTCATTTTTGCTGCGCTAGACGGGACGCACGACCACAAACCTCTGCAGTAGCCACCCTGTAAGCAGCTGTTCGGCCCTGTTCGGGCATTCAGCGACGCATGACAGCCGCCAGTTGCGGCTGTATGGAGGGTGGGGTAATGGCTACGTTGATCGGTATTGTCAGGGTGGTGGTCGGAGAGGTTTTTGCCGTAGCCGCGGATGGGGGCAAGCGTGAGCTGGGTGAGGGGGATCGAGTCTATGCCGGTGAGCAACTGCTCACCGGTGCCGGGGGCGCCGTAGCCATTCGCCTGGTCAATGGCGGCGAGCTCACCGTGGGGCGTGACAGTTCGCTGCTGCTGGATAACCAGCTGCTGGCGGGCGAGGGCGCTCGCGCCGCGATTCAACCCGCTACCCCCGAATATGCACCCACTGCCCAGGACCTGGCCGAAGTCGAGGAGGTTCAGCAAGCCATCGCCGCCGGTGTCGACCCGAGCCTCAGCCTGCCAGCCACTGCCGCCGGTGCCGGTGCCGGAGGAGCTGGGAGTGGCGGGGGCGGTATCTCCTTCGTGCTGCTGGACGAGACGGCCAACCGGGTAGATCCGAATATAGGCTATCCGACGGGGCCGCTGGAGTTTGCCCCGCTGTTCCCAGAGACTTTCCCGCAGGGGGCGGATGAGACGCCGGATACCATTCCCTCGCTTCGAGTCGAATACTTTGCCGACCCTACGGGGCAGGTTCTGACGGAGCGCGGTTTCGTGGATGAGGCCGCACTTCCGGGGGGCAGCCAGCAAGGGAGCGTTGCGCAGGTTTCCCATGGCCGGGTGAGCATCAGCTCACCGGATGGTATCGCCGCGTTGCAGGTCCTCGACAAGGATGGCAACTGGGTGGATGTCACCGGCGGCGGCATTGTTCGTGGTGAGTACGGCACCTTGATCGTCTCCCCGGGAGGCGGTTGGGTGTTTACCCTCGACCGCAGCGCTTCACATGGCGCCGATGACCAGAGCCAGCAGATCTTCCCGGTGCGGGTGATCGACGGCGATGCAGATGTATCCCCTACTGTGTCGTTGGTAATCGATATCACAGACGATGTGCCTAACGCGATGGACGATGAGCCATCCAGCCTTGTCGAAGATGGCGTTAGCTTGGTCGCGGGCAACGTGTTGCTCAACGACGAGCATCCGAATGGCCAGATCGGTGCGGACGGTCAGACCTTCAGCGTCTGGAATACCCCTGAGTCGAGCGTACTATCGGCCTACGGCACCGTGGTGCTGGGGGCGGATGGCAGCTACAGCTTCACCCTGGACAACACGCTGGCAGCCACCCAGGCACTCAATGCGGGGCAGGTGGTAAGCGAAACCTTCACCTACACCATCGTCGACGGCGATGGCGATACGGACACCGCGACCCTGACCCTCAGCGTGACCGGCACGGCCGACGGCGTCGTGCTGGGCGGCCTGGATGGCACGGGTAGCGAGATCGTCGTCGACGATGCGAACCTCAGTGACGGCAGTGCCGCGAATCCGGCGCTGCTGACGCAGACGGGCAGCTTCACCTTCAGCGC
>NZ_FNZE01000003.1:92173-361501 GCF_900109175.1 Pseudomonas linyingensis
TGCCGACCCTGACCAGCGGGCTGGGCAACACGCTGACCATCACCGGGGTCGACTACGATCCAGCGACCGGCAGCGGCACGGTCTTCTACAGCTACACCCTGCTGGACAACGAAATGCACACCCAGCCGGCCAACGACACCGCGCTGAGCGAAAGCTTCGCGGTGGTGCTGGTCGACGACAGTGGTACCACCATCGGCCAGAGTCTGGACGTCACCATCCTCGATGACGTGCCGCAGGCTTTCCTCCCCGAGTACGGCATGCTGATCGACCAGGTGAGCGACACCCGGACCATCAGCGGCGACTTGCGCTTCGCCGATGCGGCCGGTGCCGATGGTGTGGGCGATGTGGGCTTTACCTTCACCGAAGGGGCCCTGGCGCTGGATGCCAATGGCAACCGGATCACCCTGGATGATCAGCAGCTGTACCTGTATTACGGCGACGACAACACTCAGTTGGTGGCCAAGACCGGACCGAATGGGGATGTCGGCTTCGTCATCGATATCGATCCGGAAACCGACAGCTACAGCCTCACGACCTACGGCGTGCTGTCCAATCACACCAGTACCGTTCTGAGCAACCTGTCGGGTGTGGGCAGCGCGGGTAACATCAATTTCAAAGGACTGATCGATGTCGGCGGCACCCAGCAGGATGTGTTGATGTCATCCACCTCCGGCAGCATCAACAGTACCCCGACCGACGTTGCCATCGGCAACCAGTGGATCGATCCTGCTGACAACATTCGTTTCGACTTTCTCAACGGTCTGGTGGTCAACGCGCAGAGCAGCACGGGCTTCAGCTACAGCAGCCACAACCTGTTTTCCAGCTTCCGCCAGAGCATCGCTCAGGTGCAGAGCAGCAATGGCACCGTCAGCCTGACGATCCTGGCGATCATCGCCGACAACGATAACGTGTTCGGCTCGGGAGATGTCGGCGAGAGCTATGTGCCGCTCTCGACCAGCAATATCCATGTGTATGACAAGCTGGGCAACGACGTCACCAGCTCGGTGACCTTGGTCGACAACGGCGACTCGATCACCATTCGTGGGCTTCTGGACGACTGGAGCTACGAAGTCAGCTCGGCCACCCAGTTCAGCGCGCTGCAGGTATCGAGTGCATCGGACTCTTCGCCGTTCGCCCTCGGCGGCTTCAGCTACACGCAGGTGCTGCCCGAGCAGCCGATCGAGCTGTCCTATCAGATCGAGGCCACCGACGGCGATGGCGACACGATCTTCAGCAACCTGCAGGCCACCCTCTATCCGCAGGCCAGTACGTTGGAGGGTGATGATGGCAGCAACAGCCTGGTGGGTACCGCTGCCGCGGACTGGATCTTCGGTCATGGCGGTGACGACAGCCTGAGTGGGCTGATCGGCGACGATGCGCTGTCCGGCGGTGGCGGTAACGACATCCTCGATGGCGGGCAGGGCAACGACCTGCTGTCGGGTGGTACCGGCGCGGATAGCTTTGTCTGGAACTCCGGCGACACCGGGGTTGACCGCATCACCGACTTCACCCCAGGCGAGGATCAACTGGACCTGTCCGACCTGCTGATGGGGGTCGACGGCGCTCTGGATTCACCGGAACTGGCCAGCTCGCTGACCGACTATCTGAGCATGGCCTTCGGCGCCAGCACCACCATCACCGTCAACCCGGATGCGGCCGGGCCGCTGCCGGCGAACCAGTCGATTGTGCTGGAGGGTATCGACCTGTCGCAGGCCTATGGCTCCAGCGATGAGGCCACCATCATCCAGGGCATGCTCGACGACGGTTCGCTGAAAGTCGTCTGAGTCCTACGATCGCCACCGCCCCTTGCCTGCGTGGAAGGGGCGGTTTTTTGTGTTGCTGTTTCGGCAATGAGCGACAGGTAGTGGTGGTGGAGAAAGCTTCGGGGATAAGCTCGACGCCAGAAATGGCGCCGGGCGCTCCGGTCAGGTCCGGATCAGGGGAGGGGAAGGGATGATCTACGTGCAACATGATGAGCAGGGTGAGCTGCTGCGAGTCGAGATGGAGCCGTTTGCCGGCATGACCACGGCACTGCCCGTGATGGATGAACAGGTGCAGGCCTGGCTCACCCGCGAGGAGCTGCGCACGCGCCTGAGCCGGCTGAAGGATTCCGACCTCGAGTTGATTCGGGTGCTGGAGGACCTGGTTTCGGTACTGGTCGAGCGCGGGGTGATCCGCTACACCGATCTGCCCGAAGCGGCGCAGCGCAAGTTGCAGGCGCGTGCCGAGGTGCGTTCCAGCCTGGGCTGCTTGAGCGGACTGCTCGGCGACGAGGATGAGCAGCAGCTCATCTGAACTCTTCTCATCCGAGCTCTTCTTATCTGAACTCCTCCGGCGAGTCGGACGGCAAGCTGCCCGAGTGCGACGCTGCCCGGTGCCCCGGTCGGGGTACCGGCGCGCCGATCAGCCGGCCCATCACCCCGTGGATTCCCAGTTCGCGCAAGGCGAGTGCCTCGCCCTCGTGCTCGACCATTTCCGCAATCAGTGGCAGATCGATGTTGTGGGTGGCGCGGCGGATGGCATCGATGAACACCCGTTTGTCCGTCTCCCGATCCAGCCTGCGGATGAAACTGCCGTCGATCTTCAGATAAGCCAGGGCGAGATGGGCCAGATTGCCGATCAGACTGAAGCGTCCGCCGAAATGCTGCAGGCCAAGTGCATAGCCGGTGTCGCGGATCGACTGGCAGAGTGGCAGCAGTTGCTCTGCAGCCGGCAGGCTGCGCTCGTCCAGCTCCAGGGTGAGCAGGTGAGCCGCCTGTGGGTGCTCGCGCAGGGTGTGGAGAATCAGGGCCATGCTGACCTGATCGTTTAGGGTCGCACTGGACAGACTCAGCGCCAGTGGCTGAGGGTGCTGGCCGAGATGGGCCAGGGTGTGCTCGAGCATCAATTGGTCGAGCCGGGGCATCCAGCCGAAGCGGGCGACCCAGGGCAGGAATATGCCGGCGGGGATGGCCTTGCCCTGGGCGTCGAGCAGGCGGGCCAGCACCTTGTGGTGCAGGATCACCGTATGGTCTGCGCAGCGCACGACGGGCTGGAAGTAGAGCTGCAACTTGCCCTGGCCGATGGCGTCATCCAGCCAGGTGCGCCATTCGTGCTGATCGAGGTCTCCGCCTCCTTCGTAGCTGTCTAGGCGCTCCCATGGCTTGTCCGCTCTGTTTTGGGCCTGGGCCAGTGCCTGGTCGGCGCGGGCGAGCACCCGTTGCTCGGTTTCGCCGGGATGGAACACGCACAGGCCGATATGGGCCAGCGGGGCGCAGTCGCTGGCCTCGGTGCTGCGCAGACTCTCCAGTGCCGCATTGAGCTCGGTGGCCAGCTGATCGGCTTCGCTGCTGCTCTGGCCGGGCATGATCAAGGCGAATTCGCCGCCGCGGGTGCGCGCGGCGAGCCAGTCGGGGTGGCCTTGCCGGGCGCTCAGGCGCTGCAGCAGTTCGCCGATGGCGCACAACAGTGCATCGCTGCGCGTGCCGCCCAGGCGTTGGTTGAGGCCGGCCAGATCATTGACCCGCAGCAGCAGCAGATAACCGGCTGCGGTCTGTTCGCCGGCGACCAGCTGGCTGCCCAGGCGCATGTCGAAGCGGCGCCGGTTGGCCAGGCCGGTGAGGCTGTCCTGGTAGGCTTCGCGGGCCAGGTGCTCGCTGTGCTGCGCCGCCTCGGCGAACAGGCTGCGCAGCTTTTCCACCATCTGGTTCATCGCCAGTACCACGCGGCGCAGTTCGGGCGTGCGCGGTAGCTGCGGCAAGCTGATGAATTCGCGCCGGCTGATCGCCTGCGCCTGTTGCACCATGTCGTCGAGCGGGCGCAATTGCAGGCGCAGCAGCCAGCCGCCGAGGGCGGCGCTGAGCAGGCCGCAGAGCAGCAGCCAGGACAGGCTGCCCATGCTGCTGTCCCACAGGCGGGCGAGGGCGAACTGTGGATGGCTCACCACTTCGACCCTGGCTGCCTGCTCCCAGCCGCGCATGATCAGGGCTTCGCCGCCTTCGGGGTGGAGATCGACCAGGCTGCTGAACCAGCTCGGCACGGCGTCGTTGCCAGGAGTCATCTGCCGCTCGACGATGATGCTGTCGTCACCGACACGCCGCACGCGGATGCTGGCGTAGTAGCCGCTGTCGAATATCGAGTTGACCATCAGCTCGACCATCGCCGGATCGTCGACGTGCGGGGTCAGCGACAGGCCCAGCGCCGTGGCGGCGTCCTGGGCGTGCGAGCGCAACTGGCTGATCGTCTGCGCGCGCGAGCTTTCCAGGCTGGTGACGAAGCTGCCGGTGAAGGCCGCCAGCAGAAACAGGCAGATGGCGATGAACAGTTGCTTCAACAGGGACATGGGGCCTCCTAGCCTCAGTTCGAGGCAAAACCTTCGGCGTGCATCTTCTTCAGCAGATCCTGCCAGCGTGAAAGATTCTTGCTGTCGCCACCTTGCCTGCCGCCGCCGGGACCGGGCAACCAGAGGCCTTCGGCGTTGAAGGCATACACGGGCAGCAGGTCGCGGCGTTGCGAGGCGGGGCGGATGTCGGTGGTCAGGTTGTCGAGCACCAGCGGGTCACTGGTCGGTGTGGCATACCAGGTCAACACCATGTGCGCCTGGTTCAGCTCCAGCGCCTTGACGTAGGTGATGCGCAGTCTGTCGCTGGGCACACCCAAGCGGCGCAGGGTCAGGTACTTGGCGATCGCATAGTCTTCGCAGTCGCCAGCGCCCTTGATCAGCGCCTCGACCGGGGTTGCCCAGTAGTCGATCTGCTGCCAGGTACGCACATCGTCGATGAACAGCAGGGTGCGGTTAAAAAAGGCGTTGACTGCGTGCAGCTGCTGCTGTTCCTCCAGGCTCACGCCTGTGCCGATCAGGTCGGCCCACTCCTGCAGACGGTCCCGGCCTGGGCCGAGGGGGCCGTGCTGCTGCTCGGCCAGCTGGATGATCCGCGCGAACTCCCCCCACGCCTGCGCCCGGAAACCCAGCAGCAGGCCGGCGAGCAGGCACAATAGGGCCAAGACATGCTTGCCCTCCAACTGCAGCGGGATCATCCCTTGCGGCTCCATCGACTGCCCATGTCTTGCCGTTATCTGTTGAGGATAGGCGCAATCGTCATCGCCTGCCTGTCCGCCAATCAGGGACGGCCCAGGGTTTTCTGGCGAAGGATGTAGACAGTGACCAGCACGGCGCTGGTGAGCATGAACAGGCGCGCCGGCAGCAGGGGGACCAGATAGCAGGACAGCAGGATGCTCACCCACATCAGGCCGATGGCCCAGGCCTTGGCCTTGAACGGAATGCCCTCACCGTCGAGGTAGTCGCGGATCCAGGGGCCGAGGCGGGGATGGGTGACCAGCCAGATGTACACCCGGCGCGAGCTGCGCACGAAGCAGGCAGCGGCCAGTAGCAGGAAGGGGGTGGTCGGCAGGACCGGCAGGAAGATGCCGATGACGCCGAGCGCCACGCTCAGCCAACCGATGCCCAGCAGCAGCCAGCGCAGCCAGGCATGACGTATCTCGGTCGGTTCGCGTGGCGCCATGCGGCGCGACTCAGTGCTGGCGGGGCTTGAGCAGTGCGGGCTTCTCGTCCGGGGCCTGGCAGAGCAGGAACAGCGCGGTCAGCAGCTCGGGGATCTGGTCGATCATGTCGTCGACCAGGTCGCGGTCGCGAGCAATCTCGTCGAACTCGGGCTGCTCGTCGAACAGGCCGGAGCCGACCATGATCGGCAGCAGCAGTTCGCTGACTTCGTCCTCGGCGTCCTCGAACCACACGCCTTCGCGCAGGAACACCCCCTCCATGAAGCCGATGCACCAGCCGCGCAGGTCGGAGGCGTCGGGCTCGTCGCCCAGATCGAGGTCGCAGGGCAGCTCCATGTCCTCGTCGCTGGCCAGCTGGCGACCGATGTGGGTCTTCAGCTGGATCAGGGTTTCCTCGATTTCGGCCTTTTCGGCATCGCTGCGGTAATGCGGCGGCTCGGCGAACAGGGCGTCGATCCACTCGCGCTCGGGAACCTGCTCGGGGCAGATGGACAGGGCGGTCAGGTAACCGTGGGCGGCCACGTAGTCCAGCGCTTCCTCATGCAGATCGTCGGCATCGAGAAAGGCTTGCAGGCGGGAGAGTTGCTCGGCGAAGGACATCGGGACACTACCTCAAGACGGATGCGCGTCGATTGTAGACGAGCCGCACTGCCGCCGCTAGGCAAGTGGCGCACGGTAGCGCCGCGTGGCTGACGTATAATGCGCGGCTTCACCAGGAGGCACCATGCTCGATTCAGCCCTGCGCACCCTCAAAGACGTATTCGGTTACGACGCTTTTCGCGGCAATCAGGCGCGCATCATCCAGCGTCTGAGCGAGGGGGGCGACGCCCTGGTGCTGATGCCCACCGGCGGTGGCAAGTCGCTGTGCTTCCAGGTGCCGGCGCTGCTGCGCGACGGCGTGGCGGTGGTGGTGTCGCCGCTGATCGCGCTGATGGACGATCAGGTCGCCACCCTCGACGAGCTGGGTGTGGCGGCGGTGGCGCTGAATTCGACGCAGACGGCGGAGGAGCAGCGCGAGATCGCCGAGCGCCTGCGCCGCGGCGAAATCAAGCTGCTCTACCTGGCTCCCGAACGCCTGGTGCAGCCGCGCATGCTGGCTTTCCTGCAGAGCCTGCCGATCGCCCTGTTCGCCATCGACGAGGCGCACTGCGTGTCGCAGTGGGGCCACGACTTCCGCCCCGAATACCTGCAGCTCGGCCAGCTCGCCGAGCTGTTCCCGCAGATTCCGCGCATCGCCCTGACCGCCACCGCGGACATGCGCACCCGCGAGGAGATTGCCCAGCGCCTGCATCTGGAAAAGGCCGAGCTGTTCCTGTCCAGTTTCGATCGGCCGAACATCTTCTACCGCATCGTGCCCAAGGATCAGCCGCGCAAGCAGCTGCTGGGCTTTCTCGCCGACCGCAAGGGCGATGCCGGCATCGTCTATTGCATGTCGCGCAAGAAGGTCGAGGAGGTCGCCACCTTCCTCAGCGAGCAGGGCTACCCGGCGCTGCCGTACCACGCCGGCCTGCCCAGCGAGCTGCGCGCGCACAACCAGAAGCGCTTCATCAACGAGGAAGGGCTGATCATGGTGGCGACCATCGCCTTCGGCATGGGTATCGACAAGCCCAACGTGCGCTTCGTCGCCCACCTCGATCTGCCCAAGTCGCTGGAAGCCTACTACCAGGAAACCGGCCGCGCCGGCCGCGACGGCCTGCCCTCCGAGGTGTGGATGGCCTACGGCCTGCAGGACGTGCTGTTCCTGCGCCAGATGCTGCAGAACTCCGAGGGCGACGAGCGCCACAAGCGCGTCGAGCGCCACAAGCTGGAAGCCATGCTGGCCCTCTGCGAAGAGACCCGCTGCCGCCGCCAGGCGCTGCTGGCCTACTTCGACGAGGAGCTGCCCAAGCCCTGCGGGCACTGCGACAACTGCGTCGACGGCGTGGAAACCTGGGACGCCACCGAGCCGGCGCGTCTGGCGCTGTCGGCGATCTACCGCAGCGGCCAGCGCTACGGCGTCGGCCACCTGATCGACCTGCTGCTCGGCCGCGAGACCGACAAGATCCGTGCGCTCGGTCACCAGCATCTGTCGGTGTTCGGCAAGGGCAAGGAGCTGGCCGAGGCTGACTGGCGCACCCTGTTCCGCCAGCTGGTGGCGCGCGGTCTGGCCGACGTCGATCTCGACGGCTATGGCGGCCTGCGCCTGACCGACAGCTGCCGGCCGCTGCTGCGTGGCGAGGTGAATCTCCAGCTGCGTCGCGATCTCAAGCCGCAGCGTGCCCAGCGCAGTTCCGGCGGGGCGAGCCAGGCCAGCCAGCTGGTGCGCGGCGACGAGCGGCCGCTGTGGGAGGCGCTGCGCACCCTGCGCCGCAAGCTGGCCGAGGAGCACAGCGTGCCGCCCTACGTGATCTTCCCCGACGCCACCCTTCTGGAGATGCTGCGCAGCCAGCCGCAGTCGCTGTCCGACATGGCTCAGGTGAGTGGCGTCGGCGCCCGCAAGCTGGAGCGCTACGGCCAGGCCTTCCTCGACGTGCTCATCGACAGCCCGGCCGCACCTGCCGAGCCGCCGAAGGTTACCGACCTGCGCCACGAGTTGGTCAGCCTGGCCCGCTCCGGCATGACCCCGCAGCAGATCGCCCGCCAGCTCGATTGCAGCGAGAAGAACGTCTACAGCCTGCTGGCCGAGGCCATCGGCCGCCAGCAGCTGAGCCTCGAGCAGGCGCTGGATCTGCCCGAGGAGCTGCTCGGCGAGATCCACGATGCCTTCCTCGATGGCGACGCCGAGCTGCCGCCGGTGGCGGCGATTGCCGAGCTGTTCGACGGTCGCGTGGCGCTCGGCGTGCTGCACTGCGTGCGCGCGGCGCTGGAGTCCGAGCTGGACGCCTGAGCCCGGCTCATTTCCCTCTCTACGGGCGCCGTCTCCGGCGCTCCCAGTCTTCCGTCGTGATCGGCAGGGACTGCTTGCAAGCATATACTTAGCAGGCTAATAATTAGCTCATTAAGTATCTGGAGTTCGACCATGGCCCATTCCGATCACCGTTTCGGTGCCGACATCGCCCTGCTGGCGCGCACCTGGCGCGCCGAGCTGGATCGCCGCCTCAGCCATCTCGGCCTGTCGCAGGCCCGCTGGCTGGTGTTGTTGCACCTGGCGCGATATGCGCAGGCGCCGACGCAGAGCGAGCTGGCGGCCAAGGTCGGCGTCGAGTGCGCGACCCTGGCGCGTCTGCTCGATGGTCTCGAGGCGCAGCAGCTGGTGCGCCGGGTGACGGTGGCCGAGGACCGGCGGGCCAAGCGCATCGAGCTGCTGCCGGGCACCGAGACGTTGATCGCGCAGATCGAAGCCATCGCCAGCGAGCTGCGTGGCGAGATCCTCGTCGACATCGACCAGCAGGAGCTGGAGGTGTGCCAGCGCGTGCTGAGCCAGATGCAGGCCAACCTGGAGCGGCGCTGACATGGGCCACGACCTCGACGTCCTTGCGGCGCGTTTCGGCAAGCATTACCCGCGCTGGCTGCTGGCCCTGCTGATCATCTCCACCATGACCATGGTGCTGTCGTCGACCAGCATCAACGTGGCCCTGCCGGCGATCATGGCGGACTTCGCCATCGGCCGGCCGCTGGCCCAGTGGCTGGTCACCGGCGTGCTCGCCGCGATGACCTCCGGCCTGCTGCTGTCGTCCTGGGCGCAGGCGCGCTTCGGTCCTCGTGCGACCCTGCTGACCAGTTTCGGCCTGTTCCTGATCACCTCGCTGGTGGCACCCTTCGTCACCTCGATCTGGGCGCTGATCGCCATCCGCATCGTTCAGGGCCTGTGCGCGGGCATCGCCCAGCCGCTGTCCATGGTGCTGATCTTCCGCACCTATCCGGGCGAGGGGCGCGGCCTGGCCCTGGGCCTGTTCGGCCTGGGCGCGATGATGGCGCCGGCCCTGGGGCCGACCCTGGCGGGCTTTTTGGTCGACCATTTCGGCTGGCACGCGGTGTTCTGGCTGCCGGCGCCGGTCTGCGTCATCAGCCTGATCGGCGGCGCGCTGCTGCTGCCTACCCTGCGTTCGCTGACTCCGCCGCGCCTCGACGTGCCCGGCTTCGTTCTGCTCAACCTGGCGCTGTTCGGCGTCCTCGCCGCCCTGGCCGAGGCGCAGCGCTTCGGCTGGCTGGACAGCGCGACTCTGCTGCCCGGGGCGCTCGGCCTGCTCGGCCTGGTCGCCTTCCTCTGGCGCTGCACCCATCACCCGGCGCCGCTGCTTCCGCTGCGCCTGTGGCGCAACGCCAGTTTCCGCCACACCAGTTGGGTGTCGATGGTGCTGGGGGTCAGCCTGTTCGGCATCACCTACCTGGTGCCGCTGTACGTGCAGACGGTGGAGGGCTACAGCGCCAGCGACGCCGGTCTGTTGCTGCTGCCCACCGGTATGGTGCTGGGCGCCGCCGTGTTCGTCGGCGGCTGGTTGAGCGACAAGGTGGCGGCGCGCTGGCTGCTGGTCGGTGGCCTGGGGCTGCTCACCCTGTCCACCGCCGGCCAGGCGTTGATGGGCAGCGGCGCGGGATTCTGGGCGATCTGTGCCTGGGCCTCGCTGGGTCGCCTCGGTATCGGCGGCCTCATGCCGGGGGTGAGTACCGGCGCGGTGCAGGACCTGCCGCCCGAGGAGCTGGCGCCGGCCACCGGCACCATCAGCTTCATGCGTCAGCTCGGCGGTGCGCTGGGCATCAACCTGCTGACCTTCTTCCTCGAGTGGCGTCACGCGGCCGAAGGTGCCGATGCGGCCGCCAATGCCATGGCTTTCCAGCAGAGCTTCTGGCTGCTGACCGTGCTGTTTGCCCTGGCCATCTGGCCGGCCTGGCTGCTGCGCAATCGCTGACGTGCGGCGCGGGCGGGGCGCTATGATGGCGTCCCGCCCGTTATCACGTTGAGGATGTCGTCGGCATGTCCACGTCCAAACCCGAGATCGTCATCACCTACTGCACCCAGTGCCAATGGTTGCTGCGCGCCGCCTGGCTGGCTCAGGAGCTGTTGTCTACCTTCAGCGACGAGTTGGGCCGGGTGAGCCTGGAACCCGGCACCGGCGGAGTGTTCCGCATCACCTGCGACGGCGTGGAGATCTGGGAGCGCAAGGCCGACGGCGGCTTCCCCGAGGCCAAGGTGCTCAAGCAGCGGGTGCGCGACCGCATCGACCCGGGCCGCGACCTCGGCCACAGCGACCGCCCGCGCAGCAGCTGAGCGGCGGTACACGCCTCTGCTTGCGCCGACGACCGGCAGCGGTGCGCGACTGGGCTATGCTGCGGTAACGAGGCTTTGCGTCATTCGCGTTACGCGGGCGTGAAACTGTGTGACGTCCGTACAGTTCGCTCAATCCCAGCCGGAGGTGGCAGATGGACTGTGCCCAGCTTTGCCCGTCGACGAGCAGGCCGTGGCTGATCTGTCCGCGGCTGGCATCAGCGTCTGCGGCGCCCGCTGATGGGGCTGGCGGATCGCACCTATGCGGCTGTTGATCGTCAGCGATACCTGGGAGCCGCGGGTGAGCGGGGTAACCACCTGCCTGCGTGCGCTGGCCGACGAACTGCAAGCGCTCGGGCATGAGGTGCGTGTCTTGTCGCCGCTGGATTTTCACGCCGTGCCCTGTCCGGGCTACCCGGAGATTCTGCTGGTCTGGAATCTCTGGCGAGTGGCCGACAAGATCCGCGAGTTCGCTCCGGATGCCGTCCATCTGGCCACCGAAGGTCCGCTCGGCTGGGCGGCGCGGCGCTGGCTGCAGCGCCATGGGCTGGCGTTTTCGACCGCCATGCACACCCGCTTTCCCGAGTTCGTGCATGCGCGCTGGCCGGTGATTCCCTTGAGCTGGGGTTATGCTTGGCTGCGCGCCTTTCATCGGCCAAGCGGGGCGGTGCTGGTCAGCACCGTGCGCATGCAGCTCGAGTTCGCCCAATTGGGCTTCTCCCGGCTGGTGCTGTGGCGCAAGGGCGTGGACATCGGTCAATTCAAGCCGCGTGTCGAGCCGCAGGCAGAGCACGAGCGGGTGTTTCTCTATGTGGGCCGTCTGGCCCCGGAGAAGAATCTGGAGGCGTTCTTCGAGCTTGACCTGCCCGGGGAGATGCGGGTGGTGGGCGACGGCCCGCTGCGCGCCGAGCTCGAGCGACGTTATCCCCACGTGCGGTTTCTCGGTTACCTGCGCGGCGAAGCGCTGGCGCAGGCCTATCGCAGCGCCAGCGTGCTGGTGTTCCCCTCGCGCACCGATACCCTCGGCATGGTGATGCTCGAGGCACTGGCCTGCGGCACGCCGGTGGCGGCGTTTCCGGTGAGCGGGCCGCTGGATGTGCTGCGTCAGGGCGTCAGCGGGGTGATGGACGAGGATCTGCAGCGCGCCTGCCTGCAGGCCCTGAGCCTGGATCGCAGCCAGTGCGTGGCCGAGGCGCAACGCCAGTCATGGCAGGCCTCGGCGCTGGAGTTCCTCGCCCGCCAGCCACGCCTGGACGGCGGGCCCTGCGTGTCGGCCGAGCAGCTGAGGGCCGAGCGCGCCGCGCCTTGAATGTTCAGCGTCCCAGCCGTGCGCTGACGAAGGTGGCCAGCACGATCAGCGCGCCGCCACCGAGGATGCTCAGGCTGGGTATTTCGCTGAACAGCAGCCAGGCGAAGAAGATCCCGTAGACCGGCTCCATGGCGAACACCACCGCCGCGGTGCGCGCCTTGAGTATGCGCAGGCTGGCGACGAACAGGCTGTGGGCCAGGCCGGTGCAGAGCACGCCGAGCAGGGCCAGCCACAGCCAGTCCAGCGCCGCCATGACCGCCAGTTGCGGCGCGGCCAGCGGCAGCAGGCACAGGGCGATGGTCAGGTTCTGCCACAGCGCCGCCTGCACCGGGCTGATGCCGCGGGCGCTGACCCGGTTGACCAGCGACAGCAGGGCGAACAGCAACCCGGACAGCACCGCCCACAGCAGCCCCTGACTGGCCTGGCTGGCCAGCTCGAACTGCGGGGTCACCAGCACCAGCCCCAGGCACACCAGACCGACCACGGCGAACTCCGCCGCCCTTAGTCGTTCGCGGAACAACAGTCCCTCGAGCAGCAGGGTGAAGGCCGGGAAGCTGGCGAAACCGAGGGTGGCGATGGCCACGCCGGAAACCTTCACAGCGTGGAAGAAGGTCAGCCAGTGGCTGCCCAGCAGCAGCCCGCCGAGGGCCAGCAGACCCAGCTGGCGCAGGTCGGGGCGCCCGCTGCTGGCGTTGCGGGCGAAGGCGAGGACCAGGCCGAGGGCGAGCACCGCGAACAGCGCTCGGCCGGCGGTGATCGCCAGCGGCGCGGCCTCGGCCAGCTTGCCGAACACCCCGGTCAGGCCGAACAGCAGCGCGCCGAGATGCACGGCGAGCAGGGCATTGCGCGGGGTCATGGCTGGCGGCTCGGGGAGCGAAGGGCGGGCGGTAGGGCGCGGAGCGGGTACATGCGGGTTTCCTTGGCAAAGGCGACCAGTGTACCTGCCCGCCGTCGTCTGTCATCGCCCTGCCTTCGCCCTGTCATCCCGTTTACACGGCGCCGCCGCACCATCGGGGAAACCCGTCGGAGGCCGTCGATGACCAGTGCCCAGCCGCTCCCGCCCAAACGCAAGCAATCCGTGCGTACCCTGTGGATCTCCGACGTGCATCTCGGAACCCGCGATTGCCAGGCCGAACGCCTGGATGCCTTTCTCAAGCGTTATGCCCCCGAGCGGGTCTACCTGGTCGGTGACATCATCGACGGCTGGAAGCTGCGCAGCGGCGTGTACTGGCCGCAGAGCCACACCAACGTGATCCGCCGGCTGATCAACATGAGCCGGCGCGGCACCGAGGTGATCTACGTCACCGGCAACCACGATGAGTGCCTGCGCCGTTATGCGGATCTGGTGCTGGGCAACATCCGCCTGGTCGACGAAGCCGAGCACCTGACCGCCGACGGCCGCCGCCTGCTGGTCCTGCACGGCGACCAGTTCGACGTGATCACCCGCTACCACCGCTGGCTGGCCTTCCTCGGCGACTCGGCCTACGAGTTCACCCTCACCCTCAATCGCTGGCTCAACCACTGGCGCCAGCGCTGGGGCTACGGCTACTGGTCGCTGTCGGCCTGGCTCAAGCACAAGGTCAAGGGCGCGGTCAGCTACATCAGCGAGTTCGAGGAGGCGCTGGCCCACGAGTGCACCAAACGCGGCTTCCACGGCGTGGTCTGTGGGCATATCCACCACGCCGAGATCCGCCGCGTGGGCGCCATCGAATACCTCAACTGCGGCGACTGGGTCGAGTCCTGCAGCGCGTTGATCGAGCATGCCGATGGCCGCATCGAGCTCTACCGTCTGGCGGGCGACGCCACGGCGGGGCTGGCGCTGGAGGACGAAGTCGCCGAGTCCCTGGTGGAGTCTTCGACATGAGACTGCTGATCGTCAGCGATGCCTGGGCGCCCCAGGTCAACGGCGTGGTCACCAGCCTGCGCGCGCTGGTGGCCGAGCTGGAGCTGCTGGGGCACGAGGTCGGCGTGCTGTCGCCGCAGGACTTTCGCACGTTGCCCTGTCCGGGTTATGCGGCGATTCCGCTGGCCTGGGATGTCTGGACGGTGGCGGAGAAGATCCGCGCCTTCGCTCCGGACGCCGTGCACCTGGCCACCGAAGGGCCGCTGGGCTGGGCGGCGCGGCGCTGGTTGAAGCGCCGTGGACTGGCGTTTTCCACGGCGATCCACACGCGCTTTCCCGAATACGTGAGCGGGCGCTGGCCGTGGATTCCGCTGGGTTGGGGCTATGCCTGGCTGCGTGCCTTTCACCAGCCGAGCCGGACGGTGCTGGTCAGCACCGAGCGCCTGCAGGACGAGTTCGCCGGGCATGGCTTCAAGCGCCTGGCGCTGTGGCGCAAGGGCGTGGATTTGCGCCAGTTCCAGCCGCGCCTCGAGCCGGGGGAGGGCGCGCCGCGGTTCCTGTATGCCGGGCGCCTGGCCCCGGAAAAGAATCTCGCGGCCTTCCTCGACCTCGACCTGCCGGGCGACAAGCAGGTGGTCGGCGACGGCCCGCTGCGCGCCGAACTTGAGAGCCGCTATCCGCAGGTACGCTTCTGCGGCTACCTGAGCCAGGACGAACTGGCCGAGGCCTATCGCGGCGCCAGCGTGCTGGTGTTCCCCTCGCGAACCGACACCCTCGGCCTGGTGATGCTCGAGGCGCTGGCCTGCGGCACGCCGGTGGCGGCCTTTTCGGTGGCGGGGCCGCTGGACGTGCTGCGCCAGGGCGTCAGCGGGGTGATGGACGAGGATCTGCAGCGCGCCTGCCTGCAGGCGCTGAACCTGGATCGGCGCGCCTGCGCCGCCGAGGCGCAGCGCCAATCGTGGCAGGTGTCGACACAGGAATTCCTGGCCCACCAGCCCCGGCTGGATGGCGGCCTCCGGGCTGGACCGGAGACGATGCAGGGCTGAGTCATGCACGGGGGGCGTCGCCGGCGGTGGCGAGAATCCCCCCGGGCAGGCGGCGGATTCCCGCCGCGAAGCCGCCTTCGGCGGCTATAAATCTATCCCATGGTGCTGATTTATAAGGAGTATTTGTTTTTTTCAGGGTTGGCCCGAGGCTTGCAATGACGCGTTACCCCTCCAGGCGAGGGGCACACAAGAAGTCTCCCGGAGAGGGGGCTAACGCGTTCGGTGACGTTCGGCGACAGGGAAAGGTCGGCGTTGCCTGTGAGGAAGACTGCATGTCTCGTCAACCGCTGTACAAGAGCCTGTACGTCCAGGTGCTGGTCGCGATCGCCGTTGGTATCGCGCTGGGCCACTTCTATCCGGAAACCGGTGCGGCGATGAAGCCGCTGGGTGACGGCTTCGTCAAGCTGATCAAGATGGCCATCGCGCCGATCATCTTCTGTACCGTGGTCAGCGGCATCGCCGGCATGCAGGACATGAAGGCGGTGGGCAAGACCGGCGGCATCGTCCTGCTGTATTTCGAGATCGTCTCTACCGTGGCTCTGGTCATCGGCCTGGTGGTGGTCAACCTGGCGCAGCCGGGGGCCGGCATGCATGTCGATCCGTCCACCCTGGATGCCAGCAGCATCGCCGCCTACGCCAAGGCCGGCGAAGAGCAGAGCACCGTGGCCTTCCTGATGAACGTGATCCCGAACACCGTGGTCGGCGCCTTTGCCGAAGGCAACATCCTCCAGGTGCTGTTCTTCGCCATCCTGTTCGCCTTCGCCCTGCAGCGCATGGGCAAGCACGGCAAGCCGGTGCTCGAGTTCATCGACGACATTGCCCATGTGATGTTCGGCATCATCGGTGTGATCATGAAGCTGGCGCCACTCGGTGCCTTCGGCGCCATGGCCTTCACCATCGGCAAGTATGGCGTCGGCTCGCTGCTGCAGCTCGGTCAACTGATGCTGTGCTTCTACATCACCTGCGCGTTCTTCGTGCTGATGGTGCTCGGCGGCATCGCCCGCGCCAACGGCTTCAGCATCCTGCGTTTCATCGGCTACATCCGCGAGGAGCTGCTGATCGTGCTAGGCACCTCGTCCTCCGAGTCGGCGCTACCGCGCATGCTGAACAAGATGGAGAAGCTCGGTTGCCACAAGTCGGTGGTCGGCCTGGTGATCCCGACCGGCTACTCGTTCAACCTCGACGGCACCTCGATCTACCTGACCATGGCTGCGGTGTTCATCGCCCAGGCCACCGATACGCCGATGGACCTGACCCAGCAGCTGACCCTGCTCGCCGTGCTGCTGATCTCCTCCAAGGGGGCAGCCGGCGTGACCGGCAGCGGTTTCATCGTGCTGGCGGCCACCCTGTCTGCGGTGGGCGGCCTGCCGGTGGCCGGTCTGGCGCTGATCCTCGGTATCGATCGCTTCATGTCGGAAGCGCGCGCCCTGACCAACCTGATCGGCAACGGCGTGGCCAGCGTGGTGGTGGCCAAGTGGTGCGGCCAGCTGGACAACGAGCAGCTGCAGCGCGAACTGGCCAACCCGAGCCGCACCGCCGTGGAGCTGCCGCTGGTGGCCGAGCCGGCGGAGGTTACGGCTGGCGCTGTTCGCCGCTGAATACCAGGGTCGCCCGGCAGCGCCGGCACAGGTAGCTGCGCCCGCGCAGCACCAGCGCATGGCGCTGCGGGGTGAAGGGAAACTCCCCGTCTGGGCACTGGCAGCGGTACAGGTAGGGCCGCTGCCGGCGTTTCACTTCATAGCTGTGGCAGCGCTCGGCGGGCAGGCCGTAGACCTTGAGCATGATCTGCTGCCATTCGCGGCCGTGCGGGCGGATGCCGGCGCCGAAGCGTTGGTGGGCGACCAGGTGTGCGACCTCGTGGGCCACGGTCTGGCGCAGAAAGTGCTCGCGATTCTCCCGATACAGCTGGGCGTTGAAGCGCAGGCGGTTTTCCGTGAGGTGGGCGACGCCGGCCTTGAGGCCGCGCAGGCGCAGGCTGATCTGCGGGCGGAGAAAGCGGCAGTCGAAGAAGGCCTCGGCCTGCTGGTAGCAGGCTTCGACACGGGCAAGCAGCTGATCGGGCATGGGCGAGTCGGGGCAGGGGAGCGTGTGCCGATTATGCCAGTCGTGTGCGGCACAAACAGCAAGGCCGCCCGCAGGCGGCCTCAGGTGGGATGGTCCGTGATTGTTGTTGGAGAATAGACCGGACCTACGCCAAGTTGTTTCGTTGCGATCTCACTCAGCTGGTGTAGACCGGACCTACACCGAAGCCCCACAGCACGACCGAGATGGCCATCATCGCCACCAGTACCACCAGTCCCACCGCCAGCACCGAGCTGGAGAACATGAAGCCCTCGTCTTTCGGGATGTTCATGAAGGCCGGGATGCCGACATACAGCAGGTAGGCCGTGTAGCACACCGCCAGCGTACCGACGCCCATGGCCAGCCACAGGTTCGGGTACAGCGCGGCCAGGCCGCCGATGAACAGGGGCGTGGCACAGTAGGCAGCAAACACCACCGAGTCGGTCAGGCTCGGTCTGGCGTCGTAGGTGCGCGCCATCCAGTGGATGAATGCCCCCATGGCGGCCACGCCGGCCAGCATGGCCAGGTAGGACAGCACGGTCATCTGCAGGGCGCTGGCCTCGGTCAGGCGTACCGCATCGCCGCTGCCGAACGACCAGCCGACCTGGGTCGTACCGATATAGGCTGAGATGGCCGGGATAGCGGCCAGGATCAGTACATGACTCAAATACATATGGCTGATGGTTTCTTTATCGCCACGAATCTCTTGCCATTCTTGATCAGGATGGGCGAAGAGCCCCCAAACGTGGTGGATCATGATCGGACACCTCATCGTTATAGGCGGATCGCCGCTGACAAGGCGCCGGAGGCACATGGCCAGTGCCATCCGGTGCCGGGTCGTCCTCTGCGACCTTATGCCGCAGTATAGGCGTCGTCCCGACAAGCTGCCGTACGAGGGCATAGAGCGATTTAGCCTCTCAGCCGCGGTTGTAATAGCGTTCGAGAATTTCCATCGCCTTGTTGATCGACTGCAGGCGTGAGGTGCTGCCCCCGCGATCCGGGTGGTGCTGGCTGACCAGCTGGCGATAGCGCAGGCGGATGGCCGGGTAGTCGGTCCGCGCCTCCAGGCCGAACAGCTCCAGCGCGGCCTGCTGTTCCTCGCCCCCGTGCATGCGGGTCCAGAAACTCTGCAGCAGATGCGCGACATCCGCTTCGCTGGTGTCGCGCAGATGGGCCTCGTCGAGATAGTAGGCGCGCAGCGGATCATGCTCGGTCAGGCCCTGTTGCCCATCCTGGTAGGACAACAGGCGTACCCGCAGGGGGCTGATTTCCAGGTGCGCACTCCTCTCGGCCCACAGGCGGTCGCGCAGGCGGTAGAGGGCGTTGAACAGCATGAAGTGGATGCGAAACAGCACCAGCTTGTCGCTCAGCGGCAGCTGGGGGATGTGCGAGCAGTGCCCATCCTTGAGTTGACGGATGATCTGGTGCTCGCTGAGGCCGGCCGGCGTTTGGCGCAGCAGCGCCAGCAGGTGCTCGGTCAGGTCGAGGGCGGGGTCGAATGTGGTGTTCATGTTGGCCAGCCTAGCACGCAGCTGACCGGCGACTTTCGGCGCGCCAGCGCAGACGTGAGCGGCTTCGCAGGGCAGGGAATCGGGTCGCACATTTCAGGGGCTGGGGTGATCGCGCGTTTGCGCGTAAAATGAGCGCCTTTTTCGCAACTCCTTTTTCTCAAATCCCCCGGACTCCACACCACCATGGGCACCCTTTCGGTCAACCAGAACAAGCTGCAGAAACGCCTGCGTCGCCAGGTCGGCGAAGCCGTCACCGACTTCAACATGATCGAGGACGGCGACAAGGTCATGGTCTGCCTGTCCGGCGGCAAGGACAGCTACACCATGCTCGACGTGCTGCTCTACCTGCAGAAGGTCGCGCCGATCAAGTTCGAGATCGTGGCGGTGAATATGGACCAGAAGCAGCCGGGTTTCCCCGAGCACGTGCTGCCCGAGTACCTCAAGTCCATCGGCGTCGACTACCACATCATCGAGAAGGACACCTACTCGGTGGTCAAGGAGAAGATCCCGGAGGGCAAGACCACCTGCTCGCTGTGCTCGCGCCTGCGCCGCGGCACCCTGTACACCTATGCCGACGAGATCGGCGCGAACAAGATGGCGCTCGGCCATCATCGCGACGACATCCTCGAGACCTTCTTCCTCAACATGTTCTACGGCGGCACCCTCAAGGCCATGCCGCCCAAGCTGCTGTCCGACGACGGCCGCAACGTGGTGATCCGTCCGCTGGCCTACTGCAGCGAGAAGGACATCGAGGCCTACGCCCAGCTCCAGCAGTTCCCGATCATCCCGTGCAACCTGTGCGGCTCGCAGGAAAACCTGCAGCGCCAGGTGGTCAAGGAGATGCTCCACGAGTGGGAGCGCAAGTCGCCGGGCCGCACCGAGATCATGTTCCGCGCCCTGCAGAACGTGGTGCCCTCGCAGCTGGCCGACCGCAACCTGTTCGATTTCCAGAGCCTGAAGATCGACGACACCGCTACGCCACGCTTCATCGACGTGATGAGTCTCTGATTTCGCCGATCAGGCCGGGGCGGGCCACCGCTGCGGTCGTATCACGAGGAAGCCGACATGCATGACTACCGCTGGCTGCACGAGTACTGTCTGAACCGTTTCGGCTCGGTCGCCGAACTGGAGGCGCGCCTGCCGCAGGCCAGGTCGGCCGAGGAACTGCGCGCCGTCGGTGACGACCGCTACCTGTCGCTGCTCAGCCTGCGGGTGTTCCGCGCCGGCCTCAAGCACAGCCTGGTGGACGCCAAGTGGCCGGCCTTCGAGGAAGTGTTCTTCGGCTTCGATCCGCACAAGGTGGTGCTGATGGGCGCCGAACACCTCGAGCGGCTGATGCAGGACGAGCGCCTGATCCGCCACCTGGCCAAGCTCAGGAGCGTGCCGCGCAACGCCCAGTTCGTCCTCGACGTGGCTCGCGAGCACGGCAGCTTCGGCGCCTGGCTGGCCGACTGGCCGGCGAGCGACATCACCGGCCTGTGGCGCTACCTGGCCAAGCACGGCAGCCAGCTCGGTGGCCTCTCCGCGCCGCGCTTCCTGCGCATGGCCGGCAAGGACACCTTCATTCCCACCGACGACGTGGTCGCCGCGCTCCAGGCCCAGGGCATCGTCGACAAGGCGCCGAGCAGCCAGCGCGATCTGGCCGCCGTGCAGGCCGCCTTCAACGCCTGGCAGGCGCAGAGCGGGCGGCCGCTGTGCCAGTTGTCGATGATGCTGGCCTTCACGGTAAATCATTGACGCACATGGATTTTTTGCCTTTCGTCGGCGACGGCCAGGGGCGCGGACGGCACTGATAGCAGATGAAGTCACATTCTGCGCGATAAAATTTGCAAATGGGGTCGTTGGTCGGCATAGTCGCCGCTCATCAACTTTCATCGACACGGTTGTGCCCATGCTCAAGCGCTTTGCACCCCTCGTGCCAATCACCCTGGCCCTCCTGCTGACTGCCTGCGCCAGCACCTCGCAGCCGCACAGTTACAGCAGCTACAACAGCTCCCATCACAGCCTGTCCTTCGAACTGGACGCGGCCAGTGCCGCCAAGGCGGAAGAGAGCAGCGTCGAGCAGCAGCTGCTCGACGACAAGCCCTACGAACTGCCGGCCCTCGACTCCCTGCTGGTGCGCGGTTTCTCGCTGATTGGCACGCCATATCGGTTCGGCGGCTCTTCGACCCAGACCGGTTTCGACTGCAGCGGCTTCATTGGCTACCTGTTCCGCGAAGAGGCGGGTATCAAGCTGCCGCGCTCGACCCGCGAGATGATCAACCTGCCTGCGCCGAAAGTGGCTCGCCACGACCTGCAGCCCGGCGATCTGATCTTCTTCGCCACCAGCGGGCGTGGTCGCGTCAATCATGCCGGCATCTATATTGGCGACGACGAATTCATCCATTCCGCCAGCCGCCGCAGCGGTGGGGTGCGGGTGGACAAGCTGTCCAGCAGTTACTGGAACAGCCGTTATCTGATGGCCAAACGCGTTATCGACTGACAATCGAGTACTGACTTGCGCACTCAGGGTGGGCACGGCTAGGGTCAAAGAGTTTCAGCAAGGATTTGCTACCGATGACCATGCCGGCCCGTTTCGCCTGTATCGCCTTTGCCCTTCTCCTCGCTGCCTGCTCCTCGCAGGCGCCGCTTCCTCCTGCCGCCTCCCTGCCAGCGTCGCCCCTGCACGCCGACGAGGTGCTGTTGCGCGCCATCGGCCTGGTCGGCACGCCTTATCGCTGGGGCGGCAACACGCCGGAGAGTGGTTTCGACTGCAGCGGCCTGATCGGCTACGTCTATCGCGATGCCGCCGGCCTGCAACTGCCGCGCACCACCCGTGAAATGAGCACCTTGCGCGTGCCCCAGGTGCCGCGCCAGCAGTTGCGTTCCGGCGATTTGGTGTTCTTCGCCACCAACGGCGGCCGTCAGGTCAGCCATGCCGGCATCTACGTCGGCGAGGGCCGCTTTGTCCACGCGCCCAGCAGCGGCGGCACCGTGCGGCTCGACAGCCTGAGCAACGGCTACTGGCACCAGCGCTACCTCGACGCCCGCCGCGTACTCGGGGAAGCGCGCCTGGCGCACAATCCCTGAGTCGCGTGCCGGCTCCGCTAGCTCAATCGCGTTCCCAATCCACGTCCAGATGGGTCTTGTCGTCGCTGTAGGTGTAGCGGGTAGTGCCGTCGTAGGCGGAATCCAGGGCATGGCCGATGCGATTGGCCAGGTGCATGCCGGTGGTGGTCACCACCACGGCATCCCCCTCGTCGGCGATGCCGATCAGCCGCTCCAGGGCATGCTCCTTGTTTTCCATCGCCTCGGTGTTGCGGATCAGATTGAGGATTTCCTCGCGATGCGCCTGGACGAAGGTGCCGGACAAAATGACGGTGCCGGCCGCGGCTTTTTCGGCGATGCGCTTGCAAGCCGGGCAGGTGGCTTCCTCCGCGGCGGTGCCGGCATCCAGCGCCTGCCACGACCAGCGCCCGGCATGGAAGTTGGCGCCGCAGCCAGGGCAGTGGGCGGCTCCGGCGAAATGGCGGGTCTCCATGTCCCGATCATGGTGTTGAGGCTGGAGCAGCGTGTCTTTGTGGCCCTGTTGATGTTTGTCCATGACCGACTCCCACTGAAAGAATTCGTCTGTCGACCACAGTCTGCCTGTGGTGATCGCATGTCCTTTCCAGTTTTGAAAAGTGCACCGGGGGACAGATTGATTATGGTCAAGCCGGGTTGGGCAACCTTAGTTGCTTTTGCTGTTTGCAGCAGACTGTAGATAGCTATTGGTCTTCAGACGAGTCCGTCTTGCAGGTCCGGCAGTCCGGTATAGGCTTGCAGAGTGGGGTTGTCCAGGAGGTTGCCATGATGCGCAAGGCGCAGATAGAGGTACCGATTCCCGACCGGGTGGCGGCGGGCAAGACCTTGGCCGGCTTGCTCGATGCCTACCGCAACCAGCCGGACGCCATTGTGCTGGCATTGCCGCGTGGCGGGGTGCCGGTGGCTTGGGAGATTGCCCGTGAGCTGGCGTTGCCGCTGGATCTGATGCTGGTGCGCAAGCTCGGCATGCCCGGGCACGAGGAATACGCCATGGGGGCGATTGCCAGCGGCGGCGTGCGGGTGCTCAACCAGGAGGCGCTGGGTTTCGGGCGGGTCAGCGAGAGCACTCTGGAGGCGGTGACGGCGCGGGAAAGGCGCGAGCTGGAGCGTCGCGACCGCCTGTACCGCGGCGAGCGCCCGCAGCCGGAGCTGCGCGATCGTCAGGTGCTGCTGGTCGACGACGGCCTGGCCACCGGCTCGACCATGCGCGCGGCGGCGCAGGCGGTGCGCCAGCAGGCGCCGGCGCGCATCGTCCTGATCGCCCCGGTAGCTTCCACCGAGGCCATCGCCAGCCTGCGCCCACTGGTCGACGAAGTGGTCTGTCCGCTGGTGCCGGACTGGCTGTCGTCCATCGGCGAGTGGTATCGCCACTTTGGCCAGACCAGCGACGAGGAGGTGCAGGAACTGCTGCGCGAGGCCTGGAGTCGCTAGCGTGCGCTCACGCTCTCGGCCCCGCAGCGCATGGCGGGGCCGCTACTCCCAGCGGCCTGGCTGGTAGGAGAACACCGGCAGCGACCAGGACCAGCGGATGGCGGCCAGGCGCAGGGCCAGGCCGAAGCTGAAGGAGGCCAGCAGGGTGATGTCGTGGTTGACGCCCAGTCGCTCCAGCAGCAGGTAGAGCATGGCCACCAGCATCGACACGCTGGCGTACAGCTCGTGACGCAGCACCACCGGCACGCGCTGGCAGAGGATGTCGCGCAGGATGCCGCCGAAGATGCCGGTGATCATGCCGGCCATGATCACCACCGGGGTCGAGTACTTGAGCTCCAGCGCCACGTTGCAGCCGATCACGGTGAAGGCGATCAGACCCATGGCGTCGAGCACCAGGAAGATCTTGTGTAGGTGGTGCATGAAGCGGGCGACCAGCATGGTGAACAGGCCGGCGCCGATGGTCAGGTAGATGTAGGGCGGGTGCTGGGTCCAGCCGACCGGATAGTTGCCCAGCAGCATGTCGCGCACGGTGCCGCCACCGAGGGCGGTGATGAAGGCGATCAGGCTGACGCCGAACATGTCCATGTTGCGCCGGCCAGCCGCCAGCGCGCCGGACATGGCCTCGGCGGTGATGGCGATGAGGTAGATGTAGAGCAGCAAGAGAGGACTCCTTGGTCCGGTCGCCTCTCCCTCTGTCCTGTGTACCTGAGAGTTTACGCAGCCGTTGGCTGCTTGCCCCTTCGGTGGGTTGCCCGCAGCAACCGCTCTCCAGATGGCGTAAATGGGTGTTCGCAGTTCCTGAGCCTGAGCGATTATGGGAGTTTGCGCCTTCGGCGGAGCGTTCGGGGTGGCCGCAACGCTCACTCTCCTGCGAAGCGGCGCATTATACGGCCGAGCCCGCCACTTGCCAGCCGTCATCGATCGAAAAGAGTGCGCCGCACCTGCGGCCGTCTCAATTCAGCGCCCGGCGCAGCACCTCGATGCAGAATTCGGTCTCGTAGGGCGGTACGTTGCACTCGATGATGTCGGTCGGCGCCACCTGCAGGCGCAGTCCGGTGATGTCGGCGCGCACCGGCTGGCGGTTCACGCAGCGGTCCACCAGCACCGCCGTGCGTGTCTCCAGCGCGCCCATCTGCGCCAGCCAGGCGCTGGCGCGCAACAGCGAATGGCCCTCGTAGAGCACGTCATCGACCACCAGCAGGCAGGTACGGGAGAGATCCAGCGCCGCCAGTTCGGGGTTTTCGATCAGCGCCGTTTCCGCGTGGAGCAGACTTAGGTCGTCGGCATAGCGCTTGAGGTGCAGTGGGTACAACGGCCAGCGGGGCAACCCGCAGTGCTCCACCAGGGCGCTCTGCAGGCGCTGCGCCAGCGGTTCGCCGCGGCGCAGGATGCCGACCAGCACGACCTCGCGGCGGCCATCGAACAGTGCGGCCGCCTGTCGCGCCATCTGCTCGATCACGGCCTCAAGCTGGAGCGCCGAATACAGGCGGAAGCGTTCGCCGGCGGGTTTGCTGTCCATGGTCACTCTCTCGCTCGCTCAACGGATGACGCCTTACAGACTAGATCCGCACGGGCGCTCCTGCTGCCCCTTAATCCGCCAGCGCTTCCAGCCGCGCCAGCCAGAGCGCCCGCTCGGCGTCGCCGACGAAGGCGGCCTCCAGGCTGTTGCGGGCGAGGCGTTGCAGTTCGGCACGGCTCAGTTGCAGCGCCTCGGCGGTCTGCCGGTAGTTCTCCAGCACATAGCCGCCGAAATACGCCGGATCGTCGGAGTTGATCGTCACCTTGAGCCCGGCGTCCAGCAGGGCCTTGAGGTTGTGCTGCTGCAGGGTCGGGAACACGCGCAGCTTGACGTTGGACAGCGGACAGACGGTCAGCGGCACCTGTTCGCGGGCCAGGCGAGCGAGCAGCGCCGGGTCTTCGGCGGCGCGCACGCCGTGGTCGATGCGCTCGACCTTGAGCACATCCAGCGCCTCGACGATGTAGGCCGGCGGACCTTCCTCGCCGGCATGGGCGACGCAGTGCAGGCCCAGTTCGCGGCAGCGCGCGAACAGGCGGGCGAACTTGCTCGGCGGATGGCCCTGCTCCGAGGAGTCGAGGCCGACGCCGTGGATGCGCGCCAGGTGCGGCAGCGCCTGCTCGAGGGTGGCGAAGCCGTCTTCCTCGCTGAGGTGGCGCAGGAAGCAGAGGATCAGTCGCGAGCTGATGCCGTAGCGCTCGCGCGCTTCGCTGCAGGCGCGCTCCAGGCCGTCGAGCACGCTGGCGAAGGCCACGCCGCGGGCGGTGTGGGTCTGCGGATCGAAGAACAGCTCGGCGTGCACCACTCCGTCGGCATGGGCGCGGGCGAAGTAGGCCATGGCCAGGTCGAAGAAGTCCTGCGCGTGGATCAGCGCGGCCGCACCGGCGTAGTACAGGTCGAGAAAGCTCTGCAGGTCGGCGAAGGCATAGGCCGCGCGGGTTTCCTCGACGCTGTGCCAGGGCAGGGCGACCTGGTTGCGCTCGGCCAGGGCGAACATCAGCTCAGGCTCCAGGGTGCCCTCGATGTGTAGGTGCAGTTCGGCCTTGGGTAGGGCGCGCAGGTAGGTTGTGAGGTCCATGGTCATCTCCCTTTTCGACTCATTTCAGCTTAGGGCACAACGCCCAGGCGGCGCTCCGCCTGTTCCAGTGCGGTCAGCAGCGCCGCGTCGCGGTGGTAGAGGTCCGGGCGGTAGTGCAGGCGGCCGTCGTCGCCGACCTCGACCGTCCAGTAGGCCAGCAGGATGGTCACCGGGCGGGGCAGGTTGACATCCTTGGTGGTGCCGCTGGCCTGGATGGTGGCGATGCGCGCGCGCTCGGCCGGCGTGGCGTCGGCGAGCAGGAAGTCGAGCAGCTCGGCGACCTGCTCGACCCGCACGCAGCCTGAGCTGAACACCCGTGGCAGCTTGTCGAACAGGTGCTGGTTGGGAGTGTCGTGCAGGTAGACCGAGAAGGGGTTGGGGAAGCGGATGGCGACCACCCCCAGCGCACTGTCAGGGCCGGCATCCTGGCGCAGCAGAATGCCGGGTGGATTGCTCCAGTCGATCTGGTGCGGGTCCAGCTGGTTGCCGGCAGGGTCGAGTACGCGGATGCGGTTCTTGGACAGGTAGCCGATGTCGCGGCGAATCTCCGGCAACTTGTCCTCGCGGAAGATGGTCGGCGGCACCGTCCAGGTGGGGTTGATGGTCAGGTGGCTGATCCGCGACTTGAGCAGCGGTGTCTGCCGCTCGGCGCGGCCCACCTGGGTGCGCGCCTGCCAGCGGCGCTGGCCGTTCTGGTAGTAGCTGATCTTGGCCCCGGCGATATCCACCAGCACCATGGTCGGTTCGGCCTCGCGGGCCAGCCAGCGCAGGCGTTCGAGATTGACGCGCAGCTGGTCGCGGCGAGCAGCCGGGCTGACGTTCAGCTCGGTCAGGGTGGCAGGGCCGACGATGCCGTCGTCCTTGAGCAAATGCGCGCGCTGATAGGCTTCCACGGCGTCGACCAGCAGCGGGTCATAGGGATCGATATCCGGGTTTTGCGCGCGAGCCTCGACCGCCGCCTCGCTGAGGAAGCCCTCGCTGGCCAGGCGCTGGGCCAGTGCGAGCACGCGAGGATCGTGCCTGCCGGGGCGCAGCAGGGGGCCGCCGGGCACGCGTTGCCACTGCGGCAGTGGTTGGCGGCGCACTTCGGACCAGGTGCTGCGCAGCTTGCGGTACAGCTCGAATTGCGGGCGCGCCTGCGCGAAGGCGCCGGCCAGATCGTCCAGACCGCTCACGGCGAAAGGCGGCGGAGCAACCGGTCGGACCGGTGCCGGGGTGCGCGGCGAATGCCAGATCGGCTCCACCTGGGCCGCATCGAGTCGCCCCCAGCTCAGGTGTTGCAGGGCCTGCAGGTAGGCATGGCTGGCCAGCACGTCGGTGCAGGGCGACTGGCGCTCGGCACGGCTCTGCGCGAGGCGCCGCAGCGTGGCTGCCTGATAGCCGTGCGGGTCGAGGCCGTCATCGGCCAGCTGTTCAAGCTGCTCCACCAGCCGCTCGAGTCGCGATCCCCGGCGCCAGACGGGGGCGAACGCCTGCTGCTGGTAGAAGTCCTGCAGGGTTGCCCGGTCCGTCGCGGACAGCCGCAGCACCGGCGCAGCGCAGTTCAGTTGCGGCTGCTCGAGTTCCAGGCGTATGACTTCCCCCGCTTCGGCATCCTGCGCGGCGGCGGAAGAAAAAGAAAATGGGCTGGCCAACAGCAGAATCGCCAACCACGGTGTATGTTTTTTAGACAAGCGTGTCACTCCGGTCCGTCGTTTGCTTGTTAGAATGCCCGACTTTGTGGGCAGTCGCATGGCAGAAGGCTGGTTGTGCAGGCTCGATCGTATGCAGGGCGGCAGAATCAACGACAGGGCGTCGCGGACAGACAGAGCGTGAAACCAGCGCACAGGCTATGGCGTGTGTCGGTGGTTGTGCGTTCTGTCAGTACAACAGAGGACACCTTATTCATGACCAGGCTGATTCGTTCGCTCTGGCTGGCTGCAGGTCTTGCAGCTTTCTCGTCTTCGCTCCTGGCCAACACGCCTCGAACTCCCGCCTTGATCGACAGCCTGGCCAAGGCCGCGCCGACCCTCAATCGCGAGGTCCTGCGCCACGCCCTGGCAGCCATGCAGTGCGCCATCAATAACGGCTCGCAGCCGGCCGAGCGCCTGGCGGTCATCGACTTCTCGCTGCCTTCTACCCAGCGCCGCCTGTGGATCTTCGACCTGAGCAGCAAGCGCCTGCTACTGCGCGAGCTGGTCGCCCATGGGCAGGGATCCGGCGAAAACTTCGCCACCAGCTTCTCCAACCGCGAAGGCAGCCACCAGTCGAGCATCGGCCTGTTCCGCACCTCGGAAACCTACCATGGCCAGCACGGCTACTCGCTGCGCATGGATGGCCTGGAGCCCGGCATCAACGACCGTGCCCGCGAGCGGGCCATCGTCATCCATCCGGCCGACTACGTGAATCCGGCCTGGATCAAGCGCCACGGTCGCATCGGTCGCAGCCACGGCTGCCCGGCGGTGCGTCCGCAGGTGGCTCGTATGGTGGTAGACAGCCTCAAGGGCGGGCAGTTCATGTTCTCCTGGTACCCCGACCAGAAGTGGATGCGCTCCTCCGCCTACCTCAACTGCAAGCCGCAGCGGGTGGCATCGATCCTCGCCGCGAGCAAGGATTCGGAGAGCTGATCGGTTGGCCGGCTGGTTCCCGGAAGGAGCCCGCCGGCCGCGACACTTTTTGTCGCACCCAGCTGGCACAATGCGCGCTCTGTCGGTGAATGGAGCGTGACATGCAGGACAACGAGCTGACGCCCGGATTCATGGTGGTGCACGGCAACCGCCTGGAGGAGCTGCGCGAGCTGGCGGTGGCGTGGATGCACAGCCATCCGCTGGCGCCGCTGGAGAACGAGCTGGTGCTGGTGCAGAGCAACGGCATCGCCCAGTGGCTGAAGCTGGCGCTGGCCGGCCAGGACAGCTGCGGCATCGCCGCAGCGCTCCAGGTCGAGCTGCCGGCGCGCTTTCTCTGGCAGACCTACCGTGCAGTGCTCGGCAGCGACAGCATTCCGCTGGAGTCGCCGCTGGACAAGGCGCCGCTGACCTGGCGGCTGATGCGCCTGCTGCCCGGCTTGCTGGCCGGCGAGGCGTTCGCCCCGCTGAGCCGCTTCCTGGCCGACGACCGCGACCTGCGCAAGCGCCACCAGCTCGCCGAGCGCCTCGCCGACCTGTTCGACCAGTACCAGGTGTACCGCGCCGACTGGTTGGCCGACTGGGCCGCCGGGCTGGACCAGCTGCGCAACGCGCGCGGCGAGGTGAAGTCGCTGGACGCCGCGGTGCGCTGGCAGCCGGAGCTGTGGCGTGCGCTGCTCGAGGACGTCGGTCGCGAGCAGCTGGCCGAGAGCCGCGCCGGCGTGCATCCGCGCTTCGTCGCGCACCTGCGCAACGTGGACGAAAGGCCCCAGGGCCTGCCGCGGCGGGTGATCGTCTTCGGCATCTCCTCGCTGCCGGCGCAGACTCTCGAGGCGCTGGCCGCCCTGGCGCGCTTCAGCCAGGTGCTGCTCTGCGTGCACAACCCCTGCCAGCACCACTGGGGCGACATCGTCGCCGACAAGGACCTGCTGCGCCACGAATACCGCCGCCAGCAGCGCAAGCACGGCCTGCCGGCCGGCATCCACGACGACGAGCTGCACCAGCACGCCCATCCGCTGCTGGCCGCCTGGGGCAAGCAGGGCCGCGACTACATCAACCTGCTCGACATGCACGATGACCCGGCGGTGTACCGCGAGCGCTTCGCCGCCTTCGGCCAGCGCATCGACCTGTTCGGCGAGGGCGACACCAGCCATCTGCTCGGCCAGCTGCAGAGCGACATCCTCGACCTGCGCCCGCTGGCGGAAACCCGTGAGCAGTGGCCGCCGCTCGATCCTAACGCCGACCAGTCGCTGCGCTTCCACATCGCCCACAGCGCCCAGCGCGAGGTGGAGATCCTCCACGACCAGCTGCTGGCGCGCTTTTCCGCCGATGCCGAGCTGCGCCCGCGCGACGTGATCGTCATGGTGCCGGACGTCAACGCCTACGCGCCGCACATCCAGGCGGTGTTCGGCCAGTACGCGCAGGACGATCCGCGCTGGATTCCCTTCACCCTGGCCGACCAGGGCCAGCGCGGCTGCGAGCCGCTGCTGATCGCCGTCGAGCACCTGCTCAAGCTACCGGAAGGGCGCCTGACCGTCAGCGAGGTGCTCGACCTGCTCGACGTGCCGGCGCTGCGCGCCCGCTTCAAAATCGACGAGAGCGAGCTGCCGACCCTGCACCGCTGGATCGAGGGAGCCGGCATCCGCTGGGGACTGGACGCCGAACGCCGCGCCGCGCTGGGCCTGCCGGACGGCCTGGAGCAGAACACCTGGCGCTTCGGTCTGCGCCGCATGCTGCTCGGCTACGCGGTGGGCAGCGGCGCGGCCTGCGCCGGCATCGAGCCCTACGACGAGATCGGCGGCCTGGACGCCGCGCTGATCGGCCCGCTGGTGCAGCTCCTCGATGCGCTGGACACCCTGCACCGGCGCCTGGCGCAGCCTGCCGCTCCCGCCGCGTGGGACGCGACCCTGCACGCCATGCTCGGCGACTTCTTCGTGGCGCAGAACGAGCGCGACGAAACCCTGCTTGGCCAGCTGGTCGAGGCGCTGGAAGACTGGCTGGAGCTGTGCGCCGGCGTCGCGCTCGACGAGCCGCTGCCGCTCACCGTGGTGCGCGAGGCCTGGCTCGGCACCCTGGACCAGGGTCGCCTCAGCCAGCGCTTCCTCGCCGGCGCGGTGAACTTCTGCACCCTGATGCCGATGCGCGCCATCCCGTTCCGCGTGGTCTGCCTGCTCGGCATGAACGACGGCGACTACCCGCGCAGCGTGACGCCGCTGGACTTCGACCTGATGGCCGGCGACTACCGCCCCGGCGACCGCTCGCGCCGCGAGGACGACCGCTACCTGCTGCTCGAGGCGCTGCTCGCCGCCCGCGAGCAGCTGTACGTCAGCTGGGTGGGACGCAGCATCCGCGACAACAGCGAGCGTCCGGCCTCGGTGCTGCTCGGCCAGCTGCGCGACCATCTGGCCAGCGGCTGGACGCTGGTGCCTGGGCATCCAGCCTGGACGAAAAATCCGGAGGACAAAACGCCGCCCTTGTTGAAGGCGCTGACCACCGAGCACCCGCTGCAGCCATTCAGCCGCCGCTACTTCGCCGGCGAGGAGGGGCTGTTCAGCTACGCCCGCGAGTGGGCGGCGCTGCACCGCCAGGCGCCGGCCAGGGCGGCGGGCGCCTTGCCACCGTTCCAGGCGGACGCCGAGCTGACCCCGGAGAGCCTGCAGAATTTCCTGCGCGACCCGGTCAAGCACTTCTTCACCCAGCGCCTCAAGGTCCACCTCGACGAGGACGTCCAAGCCCAGCTGGATGAGGAACCGTTCGGCCTCGACGGCCTGCAGCGCTTCCAGCTTCAGCAGGAGCTGCTGGCCGCCGGCAGCCGCGCCCTCGACGCCGACCCGGCGCAGGTCGAGCCGGCGCTGCAGGCCGCCGCGCTGCGTCTGCAACGCAGTGGCTGGCTGCCGCTGGCCGGCTTCGGCGAGCGCCTGCGCGAGCAGATCGTCGACAAGCTGCCGGTGCAGCTGCAGCGCTTCCAGGCGCTCTGCGCACTGTGGCCCGAGCGGCTGGAGTCGCCCAAGCCGCTGCAGTTCCAGCATGCCGGCATCGACCTGCAGGGCTGGCTCGGCGGCCTGCGCAGCCGCGACGGCGAGACGCTGCTGGCGCACATCGAACTGCTGCCCGGCGCCCTCGCGCAGGGCAAGAGCTGGAAGTGGCACCGCCTGCTGCGACCCTGGGTCAGCCATGTGGCGGCCAGCGCCTGCGGTCTGCCGCTGAGCAGTCTGCTGGTCGGCGAGGACGTCAGCCTCGCCTTCGCTCCGCTCGAGCGCGAAGCGGCGCAAAAGATCCTGCGCCAGTGGCTGGAAGGCTGGCGCGCCGGCCTGGAGGCGCCGCTGCCGGTGGCGCTGAAGACCGCCATCGCCTGGCTGAGTTCTGGTGGCGACGGCGCGGAGGACGAGGCGAAGGCCGAGGAGGCCGCGCGCAAGACCTACGAAGGCGACTACAACCACGGCGGCGAAGTGCAGGGCAGCGCCAGCCTGGCGCGCCAGTACCCGAACTTCGCCGCCCTGGTCGCCGACGGCGAGTTCTACGCATGGAGCCACGACCTCTACCAGTCGCTGCTGGCCTGCAGTTTCGAGGTATTGAAGGACCAACAGGAGGACGCCGCATGAGCCAGTCGACCAGCAACGGGCGCCCGCTGGCGCTGCGCTTCCCGCTGCACGGCAGCCGGCTGATCGAGGCCAGCGCCGGCACCGGCAAGACCTTTACCATCTCCGCCCTGTACCTGCGTCTGGTGCTCGGCCACGGCGGCGCGGAGGGCTTCAGTCGCGAGCTGCTGCCGCCGGAAATCCTCGTGGTGACCTTCACCGACGCCGCCACCCGCGAGCTGCGCGACCGCATCCGCGCCCGGCTGGTCGAGGCGGCCAGGGTATTTCGCGCCGAAGAGCCGGGCGACGGCCTGCTTCAGCAGTTGCGCACCGATTTCGGCGCCGATCAGTGGCCGGCCTGCGCGCGGCGCCTGGACATCGCCGCGCAGTGGATGGACGAGGCGGCAGTGTCGACCATCCACGGCTGGTGCCAGCGCATGCTGCGCGAGCACGCCTTCGACAGTGGCAGCCTGTTCACCCAAAGCCTGGAAACCGACCACGGCGAGCTGATGGCGGAGGTGGTGCGCGATTACTGGCGCCAGCAGTGCTACCCGCTGAGCGGCGTGGCGCTGCAGTGGGTGATCGACAACTGGCAGCACCCGGACCAGCTGCTCAAGCACAAGGTGCGCCCGCTGCTCGGCGAGCCGGGCGCGGCGCCGCGCGAGGCGCTGGGCGCGCTGCTCGAGCAGTCCCTGGCCGAGCAGGCGCGCGGGCTGGCCGAGCTGAAGGCGCCGTGGGCGACCTGGGCCGACGAGCTGGAGCAGCTGCTCGACGCTGCGGTGGCCGCCAAGCAGGTGGACGGACGCAAGATCCAGGCGCGTTATTACCAGCCATGGTTCGCCAAGCTGCGCGAATGGGGGAGCGGCGAGGAGGCGGCGCTGGACCTCGGCACCGGTTTCACCCGCCTGACCCCGGACGGCCTGTTCGAGGCCTGGAAGAAGGGCGAGCCGCCCCGGCACCCGGCGCTGGACGCCATGAGCGACCTGCAGGCCGCCCTCAGGCGACTGGCCGGTCCCGACGAGCCGGCCCAGCGCCACGCCGCCGCCTGGGTGTGCGAGCGCTTCGAGGCGGAGAAGCGCCGGCGCGCCGAGATGGGCTTCGACGACATGCTCAGCCGCCTGGATGCCGCGCTGCAGGGCGACAACGGCGAGCGCCTGGCCGAGGTGATCCGCGCGCAGTTCCCGGTGGCGCTGATCGACGAGTTCCAGGACACCGACCCGCAGCAGTACCGCATCTTCGACCGCATCTACACGGTGGCGGACAACCGCGCCGACTGCGGGCTGTTCATGATCGGCGACCCCAAACAGGCGATCTACGCCTTCCGCGGCGCCGACATCCACACCTACCTGCGGGCGCGGCGCGCGACCGACGGCCGCCACTACGACCTGGACACCAACTTCCGCTCAAGCCATGCGATGGTGGCGGCGGTCAACCGGGTGTTCCAGCTGGCCGAGCAGCGTCCGCTCGGCCGCGGTGCCTTCCTGTTCCGCGAAGGCGCGGACAACCCGCTGGGCGGCAACCCGCTGCCGTTCCACGCGGTGCTGGCGCAGGGGCGCAAGGAGGTCTGGCAGGTCGAGGGCAGCGAGCAGCCGGCGCTCAATATCTGGCAGCTGGCCAGCGAGGAGCCGCTGGCCGGCGGGACCTACCGCCAGCAGCTGGCCGAGCGCGCCGCTGGGGAGATCGCCCGCCTGCTCGACCTCGGCCAGCAGGGCCGCGCCGGTTTCGCCGGGCCGGAGGCGTTCCAGCCGCTGCGCCCCGGCGACATCGCCGTGCTGGTGCGCGACTTCAAGGAAGCCGAGGCGATACGCAGCCAGCTGGCCGCGCGCGGGGTGCGCAGCGTCTACCTGTCGGACAAGGACTCGGTGTTCGCCAGCCAGGAGGCGCGCGACCTGCTGTTGTGGCTGCGCGCCTGCGCCGAGCCGGACGTCGACCGCCCGCTGCGTGCCGCGCTGGCCAGCCGCACCCTCGGCCTCGAGCTGGCCGAGCTGGAGCAGCTCAACCAGGACGAGCGCATCTGGGAGCGGCGGGTCATGCAGTTCCGCGGCTATCGCCAGCGCTGGCAGCGCCAGGGCGTGCTGCCGATGCTGCGCCAGCTGCTCCACGACTTCCAGCTGCCGCAGGCGCTGATGAGCCGCCCCGACGGCGAGCGGGCGCTGACCAACCTGCTGCATCTCGCCGAACTGCTGCAGCAGGCCGCTGCCGAGCTGGACGGCGAGCAGGCGCTGCTGCGCCATCTTGCCGAGCTGCTGGCCGGCGAGATCCAGGCCGCCGAGGAGCAGGTGCTGCGTCTGGAAAGCGACGAGGCGCTGGTGCGGGTGGTGACCATCCACAAGTCCAAGGGCCTCGAGTATCCGCTGGTGTTCCTGCCGTTCATCTGCGCCTTCCGTCCGGTGGACGGCGGCAAGCCAGTGCATGTGCACGACGGCGAGCGCCGCCGGCTGGTGCTGGCCGCCGACGCCGACACCCTGCAGCGTGCCGACCGCGAGCGCCTCGGCGAGGAGCTGCGTCTGCTCTACGTGGCGCTGACCCGCGCGCGGCATGCCTGCTGGCTGGGTATCGCCGACCTGAAGATCGGCAACGGCAAGAAGTCGCGCCTGCACGAATCGGCGCTGGGCTACCTGCTCGGCGGCGGCGCGGCGCTGGAGGCCAGTCCCGCGCTGGCCCAGTGGCTGGAGCCGCTGGCGGTGGCCGGGCAGTGCGCGGTGCTGGCCGCGCCTGAGCCGAGCGCGCAGCGGTTCCAGGCGCCGAGCCCCGAGCAGGCGCAGCTGCACTGGCGTACCCCGGCGCGCAAGGCTGCCGAGCACTGGTGGATCGCCTCGTACAGCGCCCTGCGCACCGGCGAGATCGAGGAGGTCGCCACGCCGAGCCGTTTCGACGATGCCGCGCCGGACAGCCCGGCGGCGCAGAAGGCCGCCGACGACGAGCGCGAGAACGTGTTCGTGCCGCTGCGTGCGGGCGACGTGCCGAGCCTGCACCGCTTCCCGCGCGGCCCCAACCCCGGCACCTTCCTCCACGGCCTGCTCGAGCTGGCCGGCCGCGAAGGCTTCGCCGCGCTGGCCGCCCAGCCCGCGCGGCTGCGCGACCAGATCGCCCGGCGCTGCCAGCTGCGCGGCATGACCGAGTGGATCGCGCCGCTGGGCGACTGGCTGCTGGACCTGCTGAGCACGCCGCTGGCGCTGGGCGAGGGCGGCAGTGTCGCCCTTGCCGAACTGACCACCTACCAGCCGGAACTGGAGTTCTGGTTCGAGGCGCGCGACGTCGACGTGCGGCGCATCGACGCGCTGGTGCAACGCCAGGTGCTGCCCGGCCTGGCGCGCCCGGCGCTGCTGCGCGACACGCTCAACGGCATGTTCAAGGGCTTCATCGACCTGGTGTTCGAACACGGCGGGCGCTACTACGTGGTCGACTACAAGTCCAACTGGCTGGGCGACGACGACAGCGCCTACACGCCCGAGGCGATGGAGGCGACGGTCGCCAGCCATCGCTACGACCTGCAGTACGTGCTCTACCTGCTGGCGCTGCACCGCCAGCTCAAGCTGCGCCTGGCGGACTACGACTACGACCGCCACGTCGGCGGCGCGCTCTACCTGTTCCTGCGCGGCAGCCGCGCGGCGGGGCTGGGCATCCACCATGCCCGTCCGCCGCGCCAGCTGATCGAGGCGCTGGATGCGCTGTTCAAAGGGGAACTATCCAGGGAAATACAAGCGGAGGCCGTGGCATGAGCGAACAACTGTCCCTGTTGACGGCGGCAGCCGCCCCGTCGGCCGAACTGCATGACTGCAGCCGCCTGCTTGGGCTGCTCGATGCCTGGGTCGAGAAGGGCTGGCTGCGCGCGCTGGACCGCGCGCTGGCAGGCTTCCTGCTCGAACTGGACGACACCAGCCCGCCGCTGACCCTGCTGGCCGCCGCGCTGGCCAGCCACCAGCTCGGCCACGGCCATGTCTGCCTCGATCTGGCGGCGACCCTGGCCAATCCGGACTTCGCCCTGTCGCTGCCGCCGGAAGGCGAGGACGCGGCGCGCGCCACCCTGCTGCCCTCCGAGGTGCTCGCCGGCCTGGAGCTGGCGCCCTGGCTGGCGGCGCTGCAGGCCAGTCGCCTGGTGGCCGGCGCGGACACGCAGGACGAGGCGCCGCTGGTGCTGTGCGGCGGACGTCTATACCTGCGCCGCTACTGGAGCTACGAGCGGGCGGTGGCCGCCGCTATCGCCGCGCGCCTGGGCGATCCTTCGGTGGTGCCGGCGCAGCTCTCGGAGCGGCTGGCCAAGCTGTTCCCCACAGCACTGACGGTGGACGGCGAGCGCCAGACCGACTGGCAGAAGGTCGCCTGCGCGCTGGCCGCGCGCGGCAGCTTCAGCCTGATCACCGGCGGTCCCGGCACCGGCAAGACCACCACGGTGGTGCGCCTGCTGGCGCTGCTGCAGGAACCGGCGCTGGCCGCTGGCCAGCCGCTGCGCATCCGTCTCGCCGCGCCGACCGGCAAGGCCGCCGCGCGGCTGACCGAATCCATCGGCGCCCAGGTGGCCTCGCTGGAGGTGGACGACGGGGTGAAGAAGGCGATTCCCAGCGAGGTGACTACCCTGCACCGCCTGCTCGGCAGCCTGCCGGACAGCCGCCACTTCCGCCATCACGCCGGCAACCTGCTGCCGCTCGACGTGCTGGTGGTGGACGAGGCGTCGATGATCGACCTGGAAATGATGGCCTGCCTGCTCGCCGCCCTGCCGCGCCACGCCCGGCTGATCCTGCTCGGCGACAAGGACCAGTTGGCCTCGGTGGAGGCCGGCGCGCTGCTCGGCGACCTGTGCCGCGACGCCGAGGCCGGCTTGTACAGTCCCGACACCCGTGGCTGGCTGGAGCAGGTCAGCGGCGAGATCCTCGCCGACCCGGCCCTGCGCGAAGGGGCGGCGGCGCGCCAGCCGCTGGCCCAGCAGACAGTGATGCTGCGTCATTCGCGGCGCTTCGGCAGCGGCTCGGGCATCGGCCGGCTGGCCCGCGCGGTGAACGCCGGCGCTGCCGCCGAGGCGCGGGCGATCCTCGCCGCCGGCGGCAGCGACCTGCAGGTGCTGCGCCTGCGCGGCGAGCAGGATGCGGCGCTGGAGCGCCTGCTGCTCGACGGCCTGCCGGCGACGGAGGCCGGCCAGCCGCAGGGCTATGCCCATTACCTGGCCGTGCTGCGTGACTCGCGTCCGGCTGGCGATTGCCCGCCCGACAATCAGCGGTGGCAGGACTGGGCCGGCGGGGTGCTCAAGGCCTTCGACGCGTTTCAGCTGCTCTGCGCCGTGCGCAAGGGGCCGTGGGGCGTGGAAGGCCTCAATCCGCGCATCGCCGCCGCCCTGCATCGGCGCGGCCTGCTGGAAGGCGACCAGGGCTGGTACGAGGGCCGTCCGGTGCTGGTGACCCGCAACGACTACAGCCTAGGCCTGATGAACGGCGACATTGGCATCGCCCTGCGCCTGCCCGAGCCGGCCGACGCGCCGGACCAGCCGCCGCGTACCGTGCTGCGCGTGGTGTTCCCGCGCAACGATGGCTCGGGTGGTCTGCGCTTCATCCTGCCCAGCCGGTTGAGTGCGGTGGAAACTGTGTTCGCCATGACCGTGCACAAGTCGCAGGGCTCGGAGTTCGCCCACACCGCGCTGATCCTGCCCGACAGCCTCAACCCGGTGCTGACCAAGGAGCTGGTCTACACCGGCATCACCCGCGCGCGGAACTGGTTCAGCCTGATCGAGAGCCGCGGCGGGGTGTTCGACGAGGCGGTGCGGCGCAAGGTGGAGCGGCGCAGCGGCTTGCTGGAGGGCTTGCTGGGCGGGCGTTGAGGGTCGGCCGTCGCTCTTGTGGGAGGCCCGACCCCGGGGCGATGCTCTTGCTCTTCGGGCGGGCCTGCGGCCCGCATCGCCGCGAGGTCGCGTCTCCCACAGGGTGAGTTGCGTGCGTATGGTCGGAAGGAGTGGTATCGATGAGTGACTTGCAGATAGTAGCCGACGCCCTGCGCCGCGCCCGGCACCTGGTGGTATTCACCGGCGCCGGCGTCTCGGCGGAAAGCGGCATCCCCACCTTTCGCGATGCGCTGAGCGGCCTGTGGCAGCGCTTCGATCCGGGCGAGCTGGCCACGGCGGCGGCCTTTCGGCGCGATCCGGCGCTGGTCTGGGGCTGGTACGAATGGCGCCGCGCCCAGGTGCTCAAGGCCCGGCCCAATCCGGCGCATCTGGCCATCGCCGAACTGGCCCGGCATGTGCCGCAGCTGACCCTGGTCACCCAGAACGTCGACGACCTGCACGAGCGGGCCGGCAGCCCGGCGGTCATCCACCTGCACGGCAGCCTGCACCAGCCGCGCTGCTTCGACTGCCAGCGGCCCTTCACCCGGCTGGCCGCCGATCCGCAGGAGCCGGCCAAGGGGCGGCGCATCGAGCCGCCGCGCTGCCTGCAGTGCGGCGGCCCGGTGCGCCCGGGAGTGGTCTGGTTCGGCGAGATGCTCCCGGAGCAGGCCCTGCAGCAGGCCTTCGCTGCGGCCGAGTCCTGCGATCTGCTGCTGTCCATCGGCACCTCGGGCGTGGTCTATCCGGCGGCGCATGTGCCGCAGCTGGCGCTGGACAGCGGCGCGGTGGTTGCCCATATCAACCAGCAGGCCTTTGCCCCGAACAGTCCCCGCGAGCATTCCCTGGTGGGGCCGGCGGGCGAGCTTGTGCCTGCGCTGCTGCAGCGGGCAGGATGGCAGTGAGCCATGGAAACCGGCAGACCGTAGCGCCTGTCGATTGTTGAACTCGGGAGACCCCGGATGGAATTTCTCAAGCAAGCGCCGCGCTTCCTGTTCTTCACCGGCAAGGGCGGGGTGGGCAAGACCTCGATCGCCTGCGCCACCGCCATCCGTCTCGCCGAGAGCGGGCGGCGGGTGCTGCTGGTCAGCACCGACCCGGCCTCCAACGTCGGCCAAGTGTTCGGCATCGCCATCGGCAACCGCATCACCCCGGTGCCGGCAGTTGCGAATCTCGCGGCTCTGGAGATCGACCCGCAGGCCGCTGCCCAGCTGTATCGCGAGCGCATCGTAGGCCCGGCACGCGATACGTTGCCTGCGGACCAGGTGCGCGGCATGGAGGAGCAGCTGTCCGGCGCCTGCACCACCGAGATCGCCGCCTTCGACGAGTTCACCGCGCTGCTGGTCGACCCCAGCCTGACCGCCGCCTACGAGCACATCATCTTCGACACCGCGCCGACCGGGCACACCATCCGCCTGCTGCAATTGCCAGGCGCCTGGAGCGGCTTCCTTGAGGCCGGCAAGGGCGATGCCTCCTGTCTCGGTCCGCTGGCCGGGCTGGACAAGCAGCGCGAGCAGTACCGCGAGGCAGTGGCGGCACTGGCCGATCCCGAGCGCACCCGCCTGGTGCTGGTGGCCCGCGCCCAGCAGGCCACCCTGCGCGAGGTGGCGCGCACCCACGAGGAGCTGGCGGCCATCGGCCTGTGCCAGCAGTACCTGGTGATCAACGGCGTGCTGCCGTGCAGCGAGGCCGACGGCGACGAGTTGGCCGCGGCTCTGTGCGATCGCGAAGCGGCGGCGCTGGCTAGCATGCCCGAGGTGCTGCGCGCGCTACCCTGCGACCAGCTGCCACTCAAGCCGTTCAACCTGGTCGGTCTCGACGCCCTGCGCCAGTTGCTCGACGAAACGCCGATGCCGGCGACCCGGGTGGTCGAGCAGGCGGACATGCTGGAGGCACCCAGCCTGGCGAGCCTGGTCGATGCCATCGCCGCCGACGGCCACGGCTTGGTGATGCTGATGGGCAAGGGCGGGGTGGGCAAGACCACCCTGGCCGCCGCCGTGGCTGTGGCGCTGGCCCACCGTGGCCTGCCGGTGCACCTGACCACCTCCGATCCCGCCGCGCACCTGGCGGAAACCCTCGACGGCACGCTGGACAACCTCACTGTGAGCCGCATCGACCCGCACACCGTCACCGAGAGCTACCGTCAGCACGTGATGGCGAGCAAGGGCGCCAGGCTGGATGCCGAGGGCCGCGCGCTGCTGGAGGAAGACCTGCGCTCGCCGTGCACCGAGGAGATCGCCGTGTTCCAGGCCTTCTCCCGGGTGATCCGCGAGGCCGGGCGCAGGTTCGTGGTGATGGACACCGCGCCGACCGGCCATACCCTGCTGCTGCTGGACGCCACCGGCGCCTACCACCGCGAGATCGCCCGGCAGATGGAGGGCAGCGCCATGCGCTTCTCCACGCCGATGATGCAGCTGCAGGATCCTAAGCAGACCAAGGTGCTGCTGGTGACCTTGGCGGAGACCACGCCGGTGCTGGAGGCCGCCAACCTGCAGGCCGACCTGCGCCGCGCGGGCATCGAGCCCTGGGCCTGGGTGATCAACAACAGCGTCGCCGCCGCCCGCCCGCGCTCGCTACTGCTGCGCCAGCGCGCCCGCAACGAGCTGGGCGAGATCGAGGCGGTGGCCAACCGCCATGCCCGGCGCTATGCGGTGGTGCCGCTGCTGGAGCAGGAGCCGGTGGGCGTGCAGCGCCTGCTGCAACTGGCCGAGGGGGCCATCGATGACTGAGTGCAAGGGCAGCTGTGTTTGTAGTTGCAGCGGCGGGGCGGCGTCCGCCAGCCCGGCGGTCGAGACGGGCGAGGCCGGCCGGGTTAGCCATTTCCTGGTCCCGAAGATGGACTGCGCAGCCGAGGAACGCATGATCCGTCTGGCTCTGGAACCGCTGGCGGAAGTGGCGGCGCTGGCCTTCGATCTGCCTGGCCGGCGCCTGCAGGTGTTCCATGACGGCGAGATCGCGCCGATCGCCGCGCGCCTGGAAAGCCTGGGGCTGGGGGCGCGCCTGGAGTCCAGCGAAGCGGTGCATGGCGCCGCGCTCGAGCAGCAACAACGCCGGGACTCCGAGCAGAGCAGCCGGCAGGCCGGCGTGCTCAAGTGGTTGCTGGCGATCAATGCACTGATGTTCGTGGTCGAGCTGGGCAGCGGCTGGCTGGCGCAGTCCACCGGACTGATCGCCGACTCGCTGGACATGTTCGCCGACGCCGCGGTGTACGGCGTGGCACTGTTCGCGGTCGGCCGTGCGCTGGCGTGGCAGGTACGGGCGGCGCACTTCGCCGGGGTGCTGCAGCTGATTCTGGCCCTGGGAGCGCTGGTCGAGGTCGGCCGGCGCTTCTTCTACGGCAGCGAGCCGCAGTCGCTGTCGATGATCGGCATCGGCCTGCTGGCGCTGGTCGCCAACGTCGCCTGCCTGTGGCTGATCTCCGGCCATCGCGATGGCGGCGCGCACATGCGTGCCAGCTGGATCTTCTCGGCGAACGACGTGCTGGCCAACCTCGGGGTGATCGTCGCCGGTGCGCTAGTGGCCTGGACCGGCTCGCCGTATCCGGATCTGCTGATCGGCAGCGTGGTCGGCCTGCTGGTGCTCGATGGTGCGCGGCGCATTCTGGCGCTCAAGGGCTGAGACAGGCCACCGTGAAGTCGTCAGTCTTCCTCGTTCAGGTCGAGGTAGTCCAGCACGAACTCGATGATCTTCTCGTCGCTGCCGGGCAGGTCGGCGGACACATAGGGCAGATCCTGCCAGTCGTCCTCCTTGGCGTAGGGGCGCCAACTGACATCGGCGTTGGCACGCACGGTGTTGTAGCTGACCACGATGCAGCCATCGGTGATCTGTTCCCACTCGTCCTGCGCATCGCCGGTGTGGCCCAAGGATTTCTTGAGCGTTCGAATGGCCATGTTGCTGCTCCTTCTCTGAGGTCCGCCTGGCCGTTTGGCCGTAGCTACAACCTTAGGCCAGATTCGGCGCGGCGCAGGCTGGCGCCGTACCCGGGGCACGGCCAGCGGCCGGCTGGTCTACGCTGACAGCACTCGCACGCGGCCACAGCGGAGCCAGGCATGTCGGCCACCACTCCCCGAATTGCGGTGCTGGCGGCGCCCGGTGGCAGGGCGCCGCCCTACTCGAACCTTCACCATTTCGGCGATCCCGATGCGCTGCTGGCTGGTGCGCCCTGGGATGTGGTGCTGCTCGACCATCCCGGGCCGCAGGCCGGCCAGCTTCTGCTGCGTCTGCGGCGCAGCGAGGCCTGCCGCTTCGTGCCGATCTACTGCTGCCGCGACCAGGATGCCTGGTGTCTGGCTCTGGGCGACGGCGGGCCGCCGGCCGAGGCGGATGCTCTGGTCGCGCACTGGCGGCTGTGGCGGGGTCGCTTCTCGCTGTTCAACCGCGGCACGGCGCCTGAGCGTTTCGACAGCCGGGTGCTGGCGTGGCTGTGGCTGCGTTCGCCCGGCGAGATCCGGGCACTGCGCGATACGTCGGTGGCCCAGCATTACCGCTACCCGCTGCTGGAAGTGCTGGCGGGGGAGGAGGCGGTCAACGATTTCGTCTGGTTGCAGCTGATGGTGCAGCAGGGCTGGTTGCAGGCCGGCGAGCTGGTCGATCGCCTGCGCCTGTGCAGCCATTGCGGCTCGGGTCGCATCAACTATGTGGATGTGTGCCCCGAATGCGGCGCCCTCGACATCGCCCGCCAGCCGTCGCTGCACTGCTTCACCTGCGGTCATGTCGGCCCGCAGGAGCAGTTCGTCAAGGAGGGGGTTCTGCTCTGCCCCAACTGCCTGAGCCGCCTGCGCCATATCGGCAGCGACTACGACCGGCCGATGGAAAACTACGGCTGCCGCCAGTGCCATGCGTTCTTCGTCGATGCGCGTGTCGAGGCGCGCTGCCTGGACTGCGGCCAGATCCAGACCCCGGACAAGCTGCGGGTGCGCGAGGTGCGCCACTACCGGCTGACCGACGCCGGGCGCCTGCGCTGCCGCCTGGGCAACGGCAGCCAGGCGGATCTGGCGCTGTTTCGCCTCAATCTGCGCGGCGGGCAGGAGTTCGCCGAGCTGCTCAGTTGGCAGATCGAGCTGGTCCGGCGCTACGGCAGTCCATCCTTCTCGCTGCTGGGGGTGCGCCTGCGCAACCTGAGCGAAACCTTGGGCGCCCTGGGCGAGTTGCGCGCCCATGCCTTGATCGACAACCTGGTGGAGCGCCTGCTGGAAATGGTGCGCGAAACCGACCGTTGCACCCGCGCCAGCGAGGATCTGTTCTGGCTGCTGCTGCCGCATACCGACGCACAGGGTCTGGCCAGGCTCCGCCAGCGCCTCGCCAGGGCCAGCGAGCTGGTTACCGAAACCGCCGCCCATGGCATCGAGCTGCGCACGGTGGGCTTTACCGCGCCGCAGGACCTGCTCGAGCAGGAAGATGGAGCGCTGCTGCTGGCGCGCCTGGCCGGCGAGCTGGCCTGAGCCGATGGACGCCCTCGCCACCCTGCTGGCCGCCCTGCCGCTCGAACTGGCTCGCGAGGACGGCGGGGCGGCGCTGCTGGTTGCACTGCTGCCGGCCTTCCTGCTGTTCGAGGTGCCGCTGAACCTACTGATCCTGCTCGGCGTGCTGCGCTGGTTCGCCCGCCAGCGCTTCCAGCGCCCGTTCGCCAGCGCTTACCGGCCACGGGTGTCGTGCATCGTGACCTGCTACAGCGAGGGGCCGGATGTGCGCAAGACCCTGCAGAGCCTGTGCGAGCAGGTCTACGCGGGGGAGATCGAGATGATCCCGGTGGTCGACGGTGCGGCGGTCAACCGCGAGACCCTGCGCGCGATCCGTGAGTTTCGCGTCGACCCGCTGCTGTATCCGCGCCGCCACCTGCGGCCGATCGCCAAGTGGCAGCGCGGCGGCCGGGTGTCCTCGCTGAATGCCGGGCTGGCCCATTGCTCGGGGGAAGTCGTCATGGCGCTGGATGGCGACACCTCCTTCGACAACGACATGGTGGTGGCCATGGTGCGTCACTTCGCCGACCCGCAGGTGCCAGCGGTGGCCGGCAGCCTGCGGGTGCGCAACGTGTTCGCCTCCTGGGTGACGGCGGTGCAGGCGCTGGAATACCTGCTGTCGATCCACATGGCCAAGATCGGCCTGGGCGAGTGGAACCTGGTGAACAACGTCTCCGGCGCCTTTGGCGCCTTTCGCCGCAGCTTCCTCGACAAGATCGGCGGCTGGGACACCCATACCGCGGAGGACCTCGACATCACCCTGCGGATCAAGAGCTACTTCGGTCGCGCGGCTCTGCGCATTCCCTTCGAGCCGGCGGCCGTGGGGCATACCGATGTGCCGGTCGGCCTGCGCCAGCTGCTGCTGCAGCGCCTGCGCTGGGATGGCGATCTGTACTTCCTCTACATCCGCAAGCACCGCCACAGCATCGCGCCGCGTCTGCTCGGCTGGCCGAACTTCCTGATGACGCTGCTCACCGGCCTGCTCTTCCAGCTGGCGCTGCCCCTCATCATCCTCGGCTACTGCCTGATCGGCCTGCTGGTGCTGCCCTGGCCGCAGCTGCTGAGTCTGGGCGCGCTGATCTATCTGGTCTATCTGGGCGTCACCCTGCTGCTCTACGGCGTGCTGCTGCTGGCGGTTTCCGAGCGCCCGCGCGAGGACCTCAAGCTGGCCCCCGTGATCCTGCTGTTCCCGCTGTGCATGCTGGGCATGCGTTGCTGGAGTGCCGTGGCCATACTCAACGAGATGCTGCGCCGCGGCCACGAGGAAAGCGGCATGGCGCCGTGGTGGGTGCTGAAAAAGGGCAAAAGGTTCTGAATGTCGCGATCATCGCTCGCACTGGCGGCGCTGGGCCTGGCCGGCTCGCTGCAGGCCGCGCCCCTGGCGCTGGACAGCCTGCTGCTCGGCTTGCCGCCTGCTCCCGCCGAGCGCCTCGCCGTCGCCGAACTGGCAGCGCAGGGCGCCGCCATCGAGCAGCGCCGGGCCGAAGCCAGCTGGCAGCTGTTCGGCTCGGCCACGGCCGGCAGCTACCACGAGCTGGGCGAAACCGAGCAGCGCGACGACTACTACGGCCGCAACCTGGCCCTCGGCGTGCGTCACCCGCTGCTCGGCAGCCTGCAGCGGCGGCTGGCGCTCGTGCAGGCCGGTCTGCACGAGCAGGAGCGCCAGCGTCTGCGCCTGGCCCTGCTGCAGGCTCAGCAGCGCCTGGAGGTGCGCAGCGCCTATGCCGACTGGTGGCGGGCCCAGGAGGAACGGCGCGTCTGCCAGCCGCTGACCGAGGCCGCAGCGGCGGCGCTACGGATGTTGCAGGTGCGCCGTGGCCAGGGCTGGATGCTGCCGTCCGAGGCCGACGGGCTGCGCAGCCGCTGGCAAGGCCTGCAGCGCCGCTGCGCCACGGTGGGCGACAGCCAGGCGCAGGCCGTCGAGTGGCTGGCCGAGCTGGCCGGGCGGGACATTCCGCTGGCGAGCACGGCCATGGCCGAGCCGCTGGCCAGCCGGCCGCAACCCTTGCCGGCCTGGCTGCAGAGTCTGGAACGCCATCCGCGGGTGATCGAGCGACAGAGCCGTCTGGCCGAGGCCGGCCGGCAGCGGGAGCTGCCCTGGTATGCGCTACTGGAGTCGAGCATCAGCCTGAGCCGCGACTTCGAACGGCGCAGCAGCACGGATCAGTCGGGCGGCGACTGGGTCGCCAGCCTGGACGTCTCTGCGCCCTTCGACGTGTTCGACTACGGCGATGCCCGGCGCCGTGAAGGCGAGGCGCGCTACCGGGCCGCCGAGGCGGCACTGGAGGACGAGCGCCACGGTCTTCGTCGCGTCCTGGCGGCGGCCCTGCGCAGTTACCAGCGGGCGCTGGAAGACCTGCGCCGACAGCGCGCGGAGCTGGAGGTCGCCCGCCGGCGCGATACCGAGCGCCGGCTGCGCGGCGCCCTGGAAGGCGAGGCCGGCGTGGCGCGGCGCCAGGAGGCCGAGCTGGACGTGCACGAGGCGGCCCTGCAGCAGGTCGCGGCCTGGCATGCGCTGTGGCTCGGCGAGGCGGCCTTGCGGGTGTTCGCCGACGATGCCGACGCGGCCCTGCTGGGCGGCGTGGACGAGCGCTGGCAGCCGGGCGGCGACTGGAGCCAGGGCGTGTACATCTGGGACAGTCGCGCCCTGCTCGACGCGCGGCGCCGGCCGGGCGAGCTGCGCGCGTTGCGCGAGGCCGGCATGCGGCGGTTGTACCTTGGCCTGAGCGCGGCGCAGGTGGCGCGCCTGCCCGAGTTGCGCGGGGCGCTGCAGGCCCTGCTGCGGGAGGCCCGTGACGCGGATCTGGAGCCGCTGCTGCTGCTCGGCGAGCCCGGCTGGCTGCTGCCGGCGCAGCGAGCGCAACTGGCCGACCTGCTGCAGCGGCTGGCCGATCTGCCCTTCGCCGGCCTGCACCTGGATCTGGAGGTGGAACAGCTCGGCTGGCCGGTGCCCGAGCAGCGCCTGCGCGACTGGCTGGACACTCTGGCCCTGGCGGTGCGCAGCAGTCCGTGGCCGCTGGAGCTGTCCAGCCATCCCCGCTGGTTCGCCGCCGACGCAGGCGTCCCCTGCGTGCCCTGTGCCTTGCCGGGGCTGGGCGTGCACCAGGTGAGCCTGATGATTTACACCGCCAACACCGAGCGCAGCGCCGCCCTGGCCGGCGAGATCGCCCGGCGCTGGCCGGCGCTGCGCTTTCGCCTGGCGCAGAGCATCGAGCCGCAGCTGCCGGCGAGCGAAAGTCTGGCCGGCCACAGTCGCGACGCACTGCAGCGCCAGGCAAGGCAATGGCAACGGCAACTGCAGTCGGCCGCGCTGGGCGGCATCGACTGGCAGGCCTGGCAGCACTATCCACCCCGTTGAGGCGCCGCCATGAAGATCCGCTTCGACAGTCCCAAGGAAAGTCGTCCGACCGAGGAACAGGGGCTGCAGGTGCTCTATGCGCCGGGCAAGCGTCTGGCGTTCCGTTTGCGCTGGTACCTGATCCTGCTGCTGGTCGCCAGCCCGCTGCTCTGGCTCGGTGGCCAGTGGTTGTGGTCCGCGCTGCGCATCGAGGCAGCCGCGCGGCTGCATGTGCCCATGCTGCAGCTGCGGGCGTTCGAGACCGCGCAGATCAGCGAGGTGCTGGTGGCGCCGGGGCAGCTCGTGGCGGCCGGCGAAGTGCTGCTGCGCCTGGACAATCCGCAGTGGCGAGAGCGCCTGGCGCTGCTGGCGGAGCCCGCTGGTACAGCCCCTGCCGGCGGCGAGCTGCCGGTGCGCGAGCGGCAAGTGCTGGAGGAGGTGCTGGCGCTGGCCGAGCGCCGCCTGGCCGAGGTACGCCGCCTGTACACCCTGGCGGCGGCGACCCGCGGCGAGGTGTTCCAGGCCGAGGTCGAGCGAGCGGCACGCCGGCACGATCTGCTGCAGTTCGAGCAGCGCCTGCTGCGCACGGAGCCGGCCGAGTTCGGGCAGCGTCGACTGGAGCGGCAGTGGCTCGAACGGCGGCTGGCCGCCCTTGAGGTACGCGCGCCGGAGGATGGGCGGGTGCTGGATGTCGCGGTGGCGGCGGGGGAGAGCGTGGCGCCGGGCCTGCCGCTGCTGAGCCTGGAGCGCCAGCTGCCGGCACAGATCTGGGTCTATCTGCCGGCGCGGCATGCCGCCTACGCCAGCCCCGGGCAGGCGCTGACCCTGCGCCTGCCGGACGGTTCGTCGCGGGCGGCGCGGGTGGTGCGCCAGGTGCGCGACACCGCGCAGGTGCCCGCCGAGCTGCAGCCGCCGTTCGGTTCGGCGGCCCGCACCCTGCTGGTGCTGGTGGAGTCGCTGGAGCCCTGGCCGGAGCGCTGGCGCATGGACCGCCTGGGCTTGCAGGCGCGTTTCGCGCGCGACTGGCGGCGGGCTTTCGGCTTGGGAGAGTGAGTCGGGGCGCAGCCCTTGGCGAAAAATCGACAGGCAACAAAAAAGCCCCAGGCTTTCACCTGGGGCTTTGAATTCTGGCTCCGCGACCTGGACTCGAACCAGGGACCCAATGATTAACAGTCATTTGCTCTACCGACTGAGCTATCGCGGAACAACGATGCGTATGTTACTGATTAAGAAGGAGAAGTCAACCCCTTGAGGCTGACTTCTCGATTCTGTCTCAGAGCACTTCGACGATGGCGCGGGTGACCACCTCGAGGTTCTTGCTGTTCAGCGCGGCGACGCAGATGCGCCCGGTGCCGACGGCGTAGATGCCGAACTCGTTCTTCAGGCGCTCGACCTGATCGCTGGTCAGGCCGGAGTAGGAGAACATGCCGCGCTGGTCATTGACGAAGCCGAAGTCGCGCTTGGCGCCGAGGGCGGCCAGCTGCTCGACCATGCCGTTGCGCAGCTGCTTGATGCGCTGGCGCATCTCGCCCAGTTCCTCTTCCCAGAGGGCGCGCAGCTCGGGGCTGTTGAGCACTGCGGCGACCACGCTGGCGCCGTGGGTCGGCGGGTTGGAGTAGTTGGTGCGGATCACCCGCTTGACCTGCGACAGCACGCGGCCGGCTTCTTCCTTGGAGGCGGTGACGATGGACAGCGCGCCGACGCGCTCGCCGTACAGCGAGAACGACTTGGAGAAGGAGCTGGAGACGAAGAACTGCAGGCCGGAGTCGGCGAACAGGCGCACCGCTTCGGCGTCTTCGGCGATGCCGTCGCCGAAGCCCTGGTAGGCGATGTCGAGGAACGGTACGTGGTTGCGCTCGCGCACCACCTCCAGCACCTGCTTCCAGTCGCTGGAAGACAGGTCGACGCCGGTCGGGTTGTGGCAGCAGGCGTGCAGCACGATGATCGACTTGGCCGGCAGGGCGCGCAGGTCGGAGAGCATGCCGGCGAGGTTCACGCCCTGGCTGGCGGCGTCGTAGTAGCTGTAGTTCTGCACCGGGAAGCCGGCAGACTCGAACAGCGCGCGGTGGTTTTCCCAGCTCGGGTTGCTGATCGCCACCACGGCGTCGGGCATCAGGCGCTTGAGGAAGTCTGCGCCGGTCTTCAGCGCGCCGGTGCCGCCGAGCGACTGGGTGGTGACCACGCGGCCTTCGGCCAGCAGGGCGGAGTCGGCACCGAACAGCAGTTTTTGCACGGCGCTGTCATAGGCGGCGATGCCTTCGATCGGCAGATAACCGCGCGGCGACTGGGCGGTCAGGCGGGCCTTCTCGGCTTCGATCACGGCGCGCAGCAGCGGAATGCGGCCTTCTTCGTTGTAGTAGACGCCCACGCCCAGATTGACCTTGCCCTGACGGGTGTCGGCATTGAAGGCTTCGTTGAGGCCCAGGATGGGGTCGCGGGGAGCCATTTCGACGGCGGAGAACAGACTCATGTGCGGCAGCTCGGAGAATGAGGGTGGGAGGCGATGCAACACCCTGCCGTCATTGCGGCTAGGGGGTTACGCAAACGGGGCGATATTATAGACAGCACCATCCCGGTGCGGCGATACGCAGGTGCGGCGAAAATGGCCATTGGTGCGACATTGTGTCGCTCCAGGCCGAGCCCCTGCCTGCAGTGCTCGTCAGCCGCAGGAGTTTGTCCTCTCAGGGTACGTCCATGTCCAGATTCCACCTTGTTACCCGCTTCAAGCCGGCCGGCGACCAGCCGGAAGCGATCCGCCAGATGGTCGAGGGTCTCGAGGCGGGGCTGTCGCACCAGACCCTGCTCGGCGTGACCGGCTCGGGCAAGACCTTCAGCGTCGCTAACGTGATCGCCAAGGTGCAGCGCCCGACCCTGGTGCTGGCGCCCAACAAGACCCTGGCGGCGCAGCTGTACGGCGAGTTCAGGAGCTTCTTCCCCGACAACGCGGTGGAGTATTTCGTCTCCTACTACGACTACTACCAGCCCGAAGCCTACGTGCCGTCCTCGGATACCTACATCGAGAAGGACGCCTCGATCAACGACCACATTGAGCAGATGCGCCTGTCGGCCACCAAGGCGCTGCTCGAGCGGCCGGACGTGATCATCGTCGCCACGGTGTCGTCGATCTACGGCCTGGGCGATCCCGAGTCCTACCTGAAGATGGTTTTGCACGTCGACCGCGGCGACAAACTCGACCAGCGCGAACTGCTGCGTCGGCTGGCCGAGCTGCAGTACACGCGCAACGACATGGACTTCGCCCGCGCCACCTTCCGGGTACGCGGCGATGTGATCGACATCTATCCGGCCGAGTCGGAGCTGGAGGCGATCCGCGTCGAGCTGTTCGACGACGAGGTGGAGAGCCTGGCCGCCTTCGACCCGCTGACCGGCGAGGTGATCCGCAAGCTGCCGCGTTTCACCTTCTACCCCAAGAGCCACTACGTCACCCCGCGCGAGACGCTGCTGGAGGCGGTGGAGAACATCAAGGTCGAACTCAAGCAGCGCCTGGACTACCTGCGCGCCCACGACAAGCTGGTCGAGGCGCAGCGCCTGGAACAGCGCACCCGCTTCGATCTGGAGATGATCCTCGAGCTGGGCTACTGCAACGGCATCGAAAACTACTCGCGCTACCTGTCCGGTCGCGAGCCCGGCGCGCCGCCGCCGACCCTCTATGACTACCTGCCGGACGATGCGCTGCTGGTGATCGACGAGTCGCATGTCACCGTGCCGCAGGTCGGCGCCATGTATAAGGGCGACCGCTCGCGCAAGGAGACCCTGGTGGAGTATGGCTTCCGCCTGCCCTCGGCGCTGGACAACCGGCCGATGAAGTTCGAGGAATGGGAGGCGGCCAGTCCGCAGACCATCTTCGTTTCCGCCACCCCGGGCCCCTACGAGGCCGAGCACGCCGGGCGGGTCATCGAGCAGCTGGTGCGCCCGACCGGGCTGGTCGACCCGCAGATCGAGGTGCGCCCGGCGACCACCCAGGTCGACGACCTGCTCTCGGAAATCCGCAAGTGTGCGGCCGCCGAGGAGCGGGTGCTGGTCACCACCCTGACCAAGCGCATGGCCGAGGATCTCACCGACTACCTGTCCGACCACGACGTGCGGGTGCGCTATCTGCATTCGGACATCGACACCGTGGAGCGGGTGGAGATCATCCGCGACCTGCGCATCGGTGCCTTCGACGTGCTGGTCGGCATCAACCTGCTGCGCGAGGGCCTGGACATGCCCGAGGTGGCGCTGGTGGCGATCCTCGATGCCGACAAGGAAGGTTTCCTGCGCAGCGAGCGTTCGCTGATCCAGACCATTGGCCGCGCCGCGCGCAACCTCGAAGGCCGCGCGATCCTCTACGCCGACCGGATGACCGGCTCGATGCAGCGCGCCATCGACGAGACCGAGCGGCGCCGCGCCAAGCAGATCGCCTTCAACGAGCAGCACGGCATCGTGCCCAAGGGCGTCAAGAAGGACGTGCAGGACATCCTCGAGGGCGCCACCGTGCCCGGCTCGCGCAGCCGCAAGCGCGGCGCGGCGGCCAAGGCGGCCGAGGAGAGCGCCCGCTACGAGGCCGAGCTGCGCTCGCCGAGCGAGATCACCAAGCGCATCCGCCAGATGGAGGAAAAGATGTACCAGCTGGCCCGCGACCTGGAGTTCGAGGCCGCGGCGCAGCTGCGCGACGAGATCCAGAAGCTGCGCGAGCGGCTGCTGGCGTTGTGACCGTCAGCGCTGGGCTGTCCGGCCATTGAGAATGGCGCTGGCCAGCGCGCCGGCGACCAGGCCCCAGAACGCCGCGCCGACGCCAAACAGGCTGAGGCCGGAAGCGGTGATCAGGAAGGTGATCAGTGCCGGCTCGCGCTGGCGCACGTCCTGCAGCGCGCCGGCCAGGCTGTTGCTCAGGGTGACCAGCAGCGCCAGGCCGGCGATGGCGAGGATCAAGGCCGGCGGGAAGGCGGCGAACAGGCTGGCCACGGTGGCGCCGAACAGGCCGATCAGCAGGTAGAAGGCGCCGCCGCACACCGCCGCCCAGTAACGCCGCTGTGGTTCCAGCCCGGCCTCAGGGCCGGCGCAGATGGCCGCGGTGATCGCTGCCAGATTGATGGCGAAGCCACCGAAGGGCGCCAGCAGCAGGCTGGCCAGGCCGGTCCAGCCGATCAGCGGCGATACCGGTACCCGCTCGTAGCCGCAGGTGCGCAGCACCGCCACGCCGGGCAGATTCTGCGAGGCCATGGTGACCACGAACAGCGGAATGCCGACGCCAATCAGCGCCTGCCAGTTGAATGCCGGGGCGATGAACTGCGGCTCGGCGATGGCCAGCTCGACCCGTTGCCAGTGCAGCAGATCCAGCTGCCAGGCCATGCCGACGCCCAGCAGCAGGACGATGAGGATCGCGTAGCGCGGCAGCAGGCGCTTGCCCAGCAGGTAGGCGAGAAACAGGCTGCCGACCAGCAGCGCCTGCTGCTCGAAGGCGCTGAACAGCTGCAGTCCGAAGCGCAGCAGCACGCCGGCCAGCAAGGCGGCGGCCAGTGCCTGGGGGATGCGTTGCATCAGGCGGGCGAACAGACCGGTGAAGCCGCTGAGGGTGATCAGCGCCGCGCTGAACAGGAAGGCGCCAACCGCCTCGGCCAGGCTCAGTCCGCCGAGGCTGCCGGCCAGCAGGGCGGCGCCGGGGGTCGACCAGGCGGTGAACACCGGCGCACGGTAGCGCAGCGACAGGCCGATGCTGGTCAGCCCGCAACCCAGACACAGCGCCCACAGCCAGGAGCTGACCTGGGCGGCATCGGCGCCAGCGGCGGCCGCGGCCTGGAAGATGATCACCGCCGAGCTGGTGAAGCCGACCAGCACGGCGATCAGGCCGGCGCTGACGTGGCTGGGGGCCGGGAAGCGGGACATGGGCAGGAGCCTCGGGCTTGAGTGATGGGGAGTTCTGTGCGTTATTGCGCACATAATGGTTACGTTACCCTTGTGCGCTATAGCGCACAAGGGTGGGAGAGGGTGGATGATGACGGATATCAATAGGCGGATTGCCGGGCGCCTGCGCGCCCTGCGCCAGGCCAATGGCTGGAGCCTGGATCGCGCAGCGCAGGCGACCGGGGTGAGCAAGGCGATGCTCGGGCAGATCGAGCGCGGCGAGTCGAGCCCGACGGTGGCGACCCTGTGGAAGATCGCCGCGGGCTTCGATATCTCGTTTTCCGCGCTGCTGGAGGATGCGCCGCAGGCCGACGGGGTGCTGCTGCGCAGCAGTGCCGGCGGCGACTGGCCGACCGATGACGGCAGCATCCAGGTGCGCTCGCTGTTTCCCTACGATCCGGCGCTGGGCATCGAGTTCTTCGTCATCGAGCTGCAGCCCGGTGCCTGTCACCAGTCGGAGGCGCATGCCGCCGGCGTCACCGAGCACGTGATCCCGGTGAGCGGCAGCCTGGAGGTCTGCGTCGATGGCCGCTGGCACGCGCTGGCCGGCGGCGAGGGGCTGCGCTTCGCCGCCGATCGGCCGCACGCCTATCGCAATTCGGGCCGTGAACCGGTGCTGTTCCACAACCTGATCCATTACCGGCAGACTCGGCCGCTGCCTTGTGGACCCGCTGCCGGGGCTTTATAAAGCGCTTTTCCCCGATATGGATGGCGACCCATGCTGCGACTCTCCGCGCTCTACCGTTTCCCGGTCAAATCCCTCGGCGGCGAGATGCTGCAGCGCGCCGCAGTCGACGGCCTCGGCCTGGCCGGCGATCGGCGCTGGATGGTGGTCGATGCGGCCAGCGGGCGCTTCCTCACCCAGCGTCAGGTCGGGCGCATGGCGCAGATCGGCGCGTGCTGGCTGGATGGCGCGACGCTGGAGTTGAGCGTTGCCGGCCGGGCGTCGCTGACGGTGGCGGTGCCGCCGGCCGATGAGGCGCTGCGCGGGGTGACGGTATGGGGCGACAGTCTGCAGGCGCCGGATGCCGGCGACGCGGCCGCTGCGTGGCTGAGCGCCTTCCTGGATCGCGACTGCCGGCTGGTGCACGTGCCAGCCAGCCGCGCCCGCCAGGTCGACACCGCCTATGCGCAGGTGGGCGACCAGGTGGGCTTTGCCGACGGTTTTCCGCTGCTGCTGATCGGTCAGGCGTCGCTGGACGACCTGGCGGCGCGGGTCGGCCGGCCGCTGGAGATGCTGCGCTTTCGCCCCAACCTGGTGGTCGAGGGCGCCGAGCCCTACGCCGAGGATGGCTGGGGGCGACTGCGCATCGGCGCGGTCGAGTTCGAGCGGGTCAAGCCCTGCTCGCGCTGCGCGATCCCGACCCTCGATCCGCACAGCGGAGAGCGCGCGGCCGACGGCGAGCCGCTGAGGACGCTGGCGACCTACCGGCGCGATGCCGACGGCGTGTACTTCGGTCAGAACCTTATCCAGCGCGGTACGGGCGTGCTGGAGGTGGGCATGCCGGTGGTCCTGCTGGATTAGGGGCTGTAGGGGCGAATTCATTCGCCAAAATGGCGAGCCAAGGCGAATGAATTCGCCCCTGCAGTCGTGCGTCGAAGGGCGACGTGCCGGTATTACTGCTGCCCCAGCTCGCGCTCGTGCCACTCCACCAGCTTCTGCGGAGCGCCGAGTTTTTCCCCGTAGATCACCGAGTACGACAGCACGTTCTGCACGTACTGGCGGGTTTCGTCGAAGGGTATGGTCTCGATCCAGATGTCGAACGGCATCTGCTCGTTGCCGCGCAGCCACTGGCGCACCCGGCCTGGACCGGCGTTGTAGGCGGCCGAGGCGAGGATGCGGTTGCCGCCGAACTGGCCATAGACCTGACTCAGGTAGGCGGCGCCGAGCTGGATGTTGACCTCGGGCGAGAAGGCCTGCTGCGCCGAGCGCAGCGGAATGCCGTAGCGCCGCGCGGTTTCCTTGGCGGTGGCCGGCATCAGCTGCATCAGGCCCATGGCGCCGACCCCCGAGCGCGCGTCAGCCATGAAGCCGCTTTCCTGGCGGGTAATGGCGAACACCCAGCTCGAGTGCAGGCCGCGGTTGCGCGCCTCACGGGTCAGGGTGTGCTGGTGGGCCATGGGGAAGCGCACGTCGAGGTCATCCCAGTACTGGGCCTGGCTGATGGCGCGGATTGCCGGGAAGTACCATTCCATCTCGTAGCCAAGGCGCGCCTGGGCCACCAGCTCCTCGCGGCTGAACAGGCGGCTGACGTGGTACCACTCGCGACGCCCGTCGGCGATCTGGCCGCGGGCGTGGAACTCTAGGGCGCGGCGGATGCCGGCGGTGTTGCGCACCTTCTGCATCACCTTGGGGTCGATGGCCATCGGCTTGTGGTTGAGCTGATAGGGTGCGTTGATCCGGTCGGCGGAGAGGAAGCCGTAGAAGTCGCGCTCGCCGGCCACCGGCATGTACAGGCGGATCGGGTCCTTGCTGCCGGGCTGGGCCAGCTGCAGGCTGCGCGCCTGCCAGTAGCGCCAGCGGCTGCTGGCCGCCAGGTCGCCGGGCATCTGCCGGGTCAACTGGTGAGCGTCGGCCCAGCGGCCCAGGCGCAGCAGCAGGCGGGCGCGCCACTCGCTGACGGTGTTGTCGCGCAGTTCAGGATCGTACTGGCTCATCACCTTGAGGGCCCGGGCGTCGAAGCGGCGCGCCAGGGTCAGACCGATCTCGCGGGCGATGGCTACCTTCTCCTCGCTGGAGAACGGCAGGTGGCGGCTGTATTCCTCGAGCAGGCCGAGGGCCTGTTCCGGGTTCTGCCGCGCTAGGCGGCGCAGGCCGAGACCGACGGCGTCGGCAGTGTGGCGGTCGCTGGCGGCAAAGCGCTGGCGCTGCTGCAGCAGTTCGGGCTTCTGCGCCACCTCGATCAGCAGCTGGCCTTGGCCGGCGAGGCTGCCCAGGGTCTTCTGCAGGTAGCTGGCCAGACCATAGTTGCGCTCCTGGGCGGCCAGCTTGAGGCGCTGCCAGCGCATGTCCTCGGTCAGCCCGCCCTGGGCGCGCCACTGGTCGAACAGGCGGTCGCAGGTGTTGGGCTGCGACTTGCCGGTCAGCCACAGCCGTTTGGCGGTGATGGCGCCGTCGGCGGCCTGGCCGTGACGGAACTGGTACTCGCCGAGCAGGCAGTCCAGCTCGGTGAATTCCAGGGCCGGCGAATAGTGCTTGATGAAGGTCTGCCACTCGCCGCGCTCGGCCAGCCAGCGCAGCCAGCGCAGCTTCATCCAGCCGATCTGCGGCAGGTCGCCGTGCTCGGCCAGGAAGGTCTCGATCTCGCGGTTGCTGGCGTTCTTCAGGCGCAGAGTCAGCTCGTCGTAGGCCAGATGCGGCTCCAGCGGGTAGCCCTGCAGGGCCTGGCGGTTGCGCAGGTAGGGCGCAGGGTCGTTCTTGCCCAGGGCGCGCTTGGCTTCGTCGTAGAGGATGCGCTGCTGGGCCAGGGAGGCGGCGGTCGCGGGCTGGGTGAACAGGCCGAGGCTGGCAAGCAGACAGGCAATCAGGACAAGCGGGCGGGCGCGCATGGGGAATCCGGTACTTCTGGCGTGGGCGGGATGAGCTGAATGCGTGAAGCTTAGCGCGCGGCAGACGGCCCTCAAAGCGCCGCTCGTTGGAAAACCGGCGGTTTGGCGAAATTACTGCTGTCTGTAGGAAATCCACTATGCCCCGTGTGGGCAAACAGCGAGTAGAATGCGCGGCCATTCCTGCGGAGAGCGTTGCCCATGACCCTGCTCAAGTTCACCGATGTGTCCCTCGCCTACGGCGCCACGCCGTTGCTGGACAAGGTGTCGTGGCAGATTGCCCGGGGCGAGCGGGTGTGCATCATCGGTCGCAACGGCACCGGCAAGTCCAGCCTGCTCAAGCTGGTCAAGGGCGACCAGCGTCCGGACGACGGCCAGGTCTGGCGCGCACCGTCGCTGAAGATCGGCGAGTTGCCGCAGGAGCTGCCGCCGGCCGACGAGCGCAGCGTGTACGACGTGGTGGCCGAAGGGCTGGCCGAGGTCGGCAAGCTGATCGCGCAGTACCACCATCTGTCCCAGCACATCCAGACCGACGATGACCTGACCGAGCTGTCCCGCGTCCAGCAGGAGCTGGAAGCGCGCGACGGCTGGCGCCTGCAGCAACTGGTGGAGAATACCCTGAGTCGCCTGCAGCTGCCGGCGGAGAAGACCCTGGCCGAGCTGTCCGGTGGCTGGCGCCGCCGCGTGCTGCTGGCCCAGGCGCTGGTGGCCGAGCCGGATCTGCTGCTGCTCGACGAGCCGACCAACCACCTCGACATCGGCGCCATCGCCTGGCTGGAAGAGGCGCTGCTCGGCTTCAACGGCGCGGTGCTGTTCATCACCCACGACCGCGCCTTCCTGCAGAGCCTGGCCACGCGCATCCTCGAGCTGGACCGCGGCCACCTGATCGACTGGAACGGCGACTACGCCAGCTTCCTGGTGCACAAGGAGCAACAGCTGGCGGCGGAAGAGGCGGCCAACGCGCTGTTCGACAAGCGCCTGGCCCAGGAAGAGGTGTGGATCCGCCAGGGCATCAAGGCCCGTCGCACCCGCAACGAGGGCCGCGTGCGCGCGCTCAAGGAGATGCGCAGCGAGCGTCGCGAACGCCGCGAACGCCAGGGCAATGCCAGCATCCAGCTGGATGTGGCGGACAAGTCCGGCAAGCAGGTGATCGTCGCCGAGCACGTCGGCTTCGCCCATCCCGGCGGCGAGCCGCTGATCCGCGATTTCTCCATGGTGCTGCAGCGCGGCGACCGCATCGGTCTGCTCGGCGCCAACGGCACCGGCAAGTCCACCCTGCTCAAGCTGCTGCTCGGCGAGCTGCAGCCGACCAGCGGCAGCATCAAGGTCGGCACCAAGCTGGAGGTGGCCTATTTCGATCAGCTGCGTCTGCAGCTGGATACCGAAAAGACGGTGATCGACAACATTTCCGAAGGCCGCGAGTTCATCACCATCGACGGCCAGAATCGCCATATTCTCAGCTACCTCGGCGACTTCCTGTTCAGCCCGCAGCGCGCGCGCTCGCCGGTCAAGGCGCTGTCCGGTGGTGAGCGGGCACGCCTTTTGCTGGCCAAGTTGTTCAGCAAGCCGGCCAACCTGCTGGTGCTGGACGAGCCGACCAACGATCTGGACGTGGAAACCCTCGAGCTGCTCGAGGAAGTGCTGCTCGGCTTCCCCGGCACCGTGCTGATGGTCAGCCACGACCGGGCCTTCCTCGACAACGTGGTGACCAGCACCCTGGTGTTCGAGGGCGAGGGCCGGGTGCGCGAATACGTCGGCGGCTACCAGGACTGGCTGCGCCAGGGTGGTTCGCCGCGCCTGCTCGGGGTTGGCAAGGAGCCGGGTGAGAAGCCGGCCCAGGACAGCAAGCCGGCGACGGTCGAGGCGGCGGTGGTCGCCCCCGCTGCGGTCGCGCGCAAGAAGCTGAGTTACAAGGATCAGCGCGAGCTGGATGGACTGCCGGCACGGATGGAGGCGCTGGAGAGCGAGCAGGCCGCTCTGCAGGAGGAGATCGCCAATCCCGATTTCTATCTGCAGCCTCAGGAGCAGACCCATGCGGCTCTGGCGCGTCTGGAGTTCCTCCAGCAGGAGCTGGATCGTTTGCTGGAGCGCTGGGCCGAATTGGAAGGTTGATGCACTGACACGGATACGGACACGGAGTAGGGAATGACCATCGAGTACAGGATCACGCTGGATGACAACCATGAGTTCAATTATCGGGTCGAGCTGAATCGCAGCTACGATCCGGCCGCCGCCAACGATGCGCCGCGCTGGACCCGCCTGGATCACGAGCAGTGCAGCAACTGCCCGCTGAACAAGGACATCAACACGCACTGCCCGGCGGCGGTCGACCTGTACCAGGTGATCGAGGATTTCCGTGGGCTGCCGGCCTTCAAGAAGGCCAAGGTACGTGTGATCACCGCCGAGCGCGAGTACTACAAGGAGGTCAGTCTGGAGGCCGGACTGCGTGCCCTGCTCGGCGTGCTGATGGCCACCAGCGCCTGTCCGATGCTCTGCCGCCTCAAGCCGATGGCCCAGCAGCACCTGCCGTTCGCCAGCAACCAGGAATTCATCCTGCGTACCGTCTCGCTGTACCTGATGCGCCAGTACTACAACATGCGCGAAGGCCGGCATGCCGACTGGGAACTCAAGGGGCTGGTCAAGAACTACCAGCAACTGCAGCTGGTCAACCAGGCGTTCTGGCAGCGCATCCACGATACCTGCGAGAACGACTCCAACCTCAAGGCCTTCCTCAGCTTCTTCTCCATGGCCTCCAGCGTGTCCTATTCGCTGGAAGCCCAGCTCAGCAAGATCCGTCCGCTGGTGATGAGCAGCGGCACCGAACTGGGCGTGTTCTGACTCGTTGCGTCATGCCGGGCGCAAGGCCCGGCGTGACGCAGTTGACACCCTTTACTCTGGTTTCTTCAGATGCACCGCCAGTACGTCGCAGGGCGCGCCGTGCAGCACGTCGTTTGAGGTCGAGCCGAGTAGCAGGGCCAGGCCGTGGCGGCCGTGACTGCCGACCACGATCAGGTCGCAGCCCTGCTCGCTGGCCAGACGGTGGATCTCCTGGCGCGGCTGGCCGAAGGCCAGGTGGGTGTTGTCCTTGGTCAGTTCGGCGTGGCTGGCGGTGAAGCCGTCCAGCTGGGCGCGCGCCTGGTCGATCTGTTGCTGCTGCAGCGCCGACAGATCCATCGGCACGTCGCCGCCAAAGGCCATGGACATCGGTTCGACCACGTGCACCAGCGACAGGCGAGCCTGGCAGCTGTGGGCCAGTTCTATCGCGCGCTGAATCACGGTGTGGCAATCATCGGTCATGTCGACCGCGACCAGCAGGTGTTGGTAGTTCATTTCGCTTCTCCGTGGCAGGGAATGGATTCCAGTATGGCCCAGCTTGCAGCTCGGCTGTTGGTTCATGATGCAGCAGTGGCGGGCGAAAGCCATGATATTGGTCAGCTCCTGGCGCGTCTCGCCCGGGCAGTCGCCTCGCGGTGCTCGATTGACAAGCCTATGGAATTCCCCGAGGGTGTGGCAATCGGATCAAACACCCGTATGAATCGGTTTGGGTCGTGCCGGGTGCCTGCGCGTAGTTTGTCCTGAATGATCCCGGTGCTGGCGGCTATCCTTGCCGGATGGCGTGTCGGGTGCGCAAACCGGGGCGGATGTGCAGGTTCACGCTTCCATAGATGGAGATCAGTCGATGATTTACCAGGGTAAAGCCATCACCGTTGCGGCGCTCGAGGACGGTATCGCCGAATTGAATTTCGATCGCGAGGGCGAGACCGTCAACAAGTTCGACCGTCTGACCCTGAGCGAGCTGCACGAGGCGATTGCCGCTATCGGCGCCGAGGCTGCAGTGAAGGGCGTGATCGTCACCAGTGGCAAGGAAGCCTTCATCGTCGGTGCCGACATCGGCGAGTTCCTCACGCTGTTCGGCCTGCCGGAGGACGAATTGCTGGCCGGCAACCTCGCGACCAATCGCATCTTCAATGCCTTCGAGGACCTGCCGCTGCCCTCCGTGGTGGCGATCAACGGCCTGGCCCTGGGCGGCGGACTGGAGATGTGCCTGGTGGCGGATTTTCGCGTCATGGCCGACAGCGCGAGGGTCGGCCTGCCGGAAGTGAAGCTGGGCATCAATCCCGGCTGGGGCGGCACCGTGCGCCTACCGCGGCTGATCGGCGCCGATAACGCTATCGAGTGGATCGCCAGCGGCAAGGAAAACGATGCGCAGGCTGCGCTGAAGGTCGGCGTGGTCGATGCGGTGGTCGCCCCAGCACGGCTGCGCGAGGCGGCGCTGGATCTGTGCCGTCGGGCGATGGCTGGCGAGCTCGATCATCGGGCGCGTCGCCAGCCCAAGCTGGAGAAGCTCAAGCTCAACCAGCTCGAACAGATGATGGCCTTCGAAAGTGCCAAGGGCTACGTGGCCGGCCAGGCCGGGCCGCACTATCCGGCGCCGGTGGAGGCGGTCAAGACCATCCAGAAGGCGGCCAGCCACGGCCGCGACAAGGCGCTGGAGATCGAGGCGCTGGGGCTGGTCAAGCTGGCCAAGACCGAAGTGGCGCGCAGTCTGGTCGGCCTGTTCCTCAACGACCAGGCGCTCAAGCGCCAGGCCCGCGCCTATGACAAGGACGCCCGCCCGGTGAAGCTGGCCGCCGTGCTCGGCGCCGGCATCATGGGCGGCGGCATTGCCTACCAGTCGGCGGTCAAGGGCACGCCGATCCTGCTCAAGGACATCCGCGAGGAAGCCATCCAGCTCGGCCTCGACGAAGCGGCCAAGCTGCTCGGCAATCGGGTGGAGAAGGGCCGCCTGACCCCGGCGAAGATGGCCGAGGCGCTCAATGCGATCCGCCCGACGCTGTCCTACGGCGATTTCGCCCAGGTCGACCTGGTGGTCGAGGCGGTGGTCGAGAACCCCAAGGTCAAGCAGGCGGTGCTCGCCGAGGTGGAGGGGCAGGTCGGGGCGGACACCATCCTGGCCACCAACACCTCGACCATTTCGATCGATCTGCTGGCAACGGCGCTGAAGCGGCCGGAAAACTTCTGCGGCATGCACTTCTTCAATCCGGTGCACATGATGCCGCTGGTCGAGGTGATTCGTGGCGCGAAGAGCAGCCCGGCCGCCATCGCCACCACGGTGGCCTATGCGCGCGCGATGGGCAAGACGCCGATCGTGGTCAACGACTGCCCGGGCTTTCTGGTCAATCGCGTGCTGTTTCCCTACTTCGGCGGCTTCACCCGCCTGGTCGCGGCGGGTGTCGACTTCCAACGCATCGACAAGGTCATGGAGACGTTCGGCTGGCCGATGGGGCCGGCCTACCTGCTCGACGTGGTCGGCATCGACACCGCCCACCATGCCCGCGCGGTGATGGCGGCCGGTTTCCCCGAGCGCATGAAGGACGACGGGCGCAGCGCCATCGATGCACTCTTCGATGCCGGTCGCCTCGGGCAGAAGAATGGCAAGGGCTTCTACGTCTACCACCCCGACAAGAGCGGCAAGCCGAAGAAAATGGCCGATCCGGGCGTGCACGAGGTGCTGGCGCCGGTGGTCGGCGAGCGGCGCGAGTTCTCCGATGAGGAGATCGTTGCGGTGATGATGCTGCCACTGTGCCTGGAGGCGGTGCGCTGCCTGGAGGACGGCATCGTCGCCAGTGCGGCGGAGGCGGACATGGGCCTGATCTACGGCATCGGCTTCCCGGCGTTCCGCGGCGGTGCGCTGCGCTACATCGACAGCCTCGGCCTGGCCGAATTCGTTGCCCTGGCTGATCGGCATGCCGGGCTCGGTCGGCTGTACCAGCCGACCGAGAAGCTGCGCGAAATGGCGAAAGCCGGCCGCAAGTTCTTCGCCTGAGCGCGCAACGACTGGAGCGAGAAAAAGTTATGAGCCTGAATCCGCGAGACGTGGTGATCGTCGACTTCGGTCGCAGTCCCATGGGCCGTTCCAAGGGCGGCATGCACCGTCATACCCGCGCCGAAAACCTGTCGGCCGAACTGATTACCCGCCTGCTGGCGCGCAACCCCAAGGTCGATCCGGCCGAAGTGGAGGATGTGATCTGGGGCTGCGTCAATCAGACCCTCGAGCAGGGCTGGAACATTGCGCGGATGGCCGCGCTGATGACGCCGATCCCGCATACCAGTGGCGCGCAGACCGTCAGCCGCCTGTGCGGCTCGTCGATGAGCGCGCTGCACAGCGCTGCCCAGGCGATCCAGAGCGGCAACGGCGATGTGTTCGTGGTCGGCGGTGTCGAGCACATGGGCCACCTGCCGATGACCCACGGTGTCGATACCAACCCGCAGCTGTCGCTACATGTGGCCAAGGCGGCCGGCATGATGGGCCTGACCGCCGAGATGCTCGGCAAGATGCACGGTATCAGCCGCGAGGCGCAGGACGCGTTCGCCTTCCGCTCGCACCAGCTGGCGCAGCAGGCCACGCTGGGTGGCGGCTTCAGGGACGAGCTGATCCCGATGCAGGGGCATGACGAGCACGGCTTCCTCAAGGTCTTCGACTACGACGAGACCATCCGTCCGGAAACCACCCTGGCCGGACTGGCCGAACTCAAGCCGGTGTTCAACCCCAAGGGCGGCACGGTGACGGCCGGCACCTCCTCGCAGATCACCGACGGTGCCTCGTGCATGATCGTGATGAGCGGGCAGCGCGCCATCGACCTCGGCATCCAGCCGCTGGCGGTGCTGCGTTCCATGGCGGTGGCCGGGGTGGATCCGTCGGTCATGGGCTACGGGCCGGTACCGGCGACCCGCAAGGCGCTCAAGCGTGCCGGCCTGAGTCTGGACGATATCGATCATGTCGAACTCAACGAAGCCTTCGCCGCCCAGGCCCTGGCGGTGCTCAAGGATCTCAAGCTGCTGGAGCGGATGGACGACAAGGTCAACCTGCACGGCGGCGCCATCGCCCTCGGTCACCCGTTCGGCTGCTCCGGGGCGCGGATTTCCGGCACCCTGCTCAACGTGATGAAGCAGCGCGGCGGCACCCTCGGTCTGGCGACCATGTGCATCGGCCTCGGTCAGGGTATCTCCACGGTGTTTGAGCGCGTCTGACCTTTTTGCATGACGCAAGCCGGGGCCGTGCGCCCCGGTTTGCGTTTCGGCTGGGCAATGGCTGGGAGGTGAACATGACGCTGCAAGCCGGACTCTACCGTCACTACAAGGGGCGTGAGTACCGCGTGTTCGGGCTGGCCCGGCATTCCGAGACGGAAGAGCAGATGGTGGTCTACCAGGCCCTGTATGGCGACTACAGCCTGTGGGTGCGGCCGCTGGCGATGTTTCTCGAAACCGTCGAGGTGGATGGCGAAACCCTGCCGCGCTTTGCCCTGGTGCGCGGCGAAAGCGTGGAATTTCGCTACGCTGAGGGCAATCGGTAATAGTCGCGCGCTTGACCTCGTTACACCGGCCACTATATATAGCGTGGCCTTATCAGGGCGCAGTTACATTTAATTGCATATTCTGCGCCGACGGTGCCAACCGTTCATCTCGACATCTTTTCAGGAACTTTCCGATTCATGGGCAAATCTCTGGTCATCGTGGAATCCCCGGCCAAGGCCAAGACGATCAACAAGTATCTGGGCAACCAGTACGTGGTGAAGTCGAGCATCGGCCACATCCGCGACCTGCCCACCAGCGGCTCGGCCAGCAAGGAGCCGGTCAAGCGCGGCAAGGCGGCAGCGGCCGAAACGCCGGCGCTGTCGCCGAAGGAGAAGGCCAAGCGCCAGTTGTTCACCCGCATGGGCGTCGACCCCGAGCACGGCTGGAAGGCCAGGTACGAGATCCTGCCCGGCAAGGAAAAGGTGATCGAGGAGCTGCGCCGTCTGGCCAAGGATGCCGACACCATCTATCTCGCAACCGACTTGGATAGAGAGGGGGAGGCGATCGCCTGGCACCTGCGCGAAGCCATCGGTGGCGACGACAGCCGCTACAAGCGCGTGGTGTTCAACGAGATCACCAAGAAGGCCATCCAGGAGGCCTTCTCCCAGCCCGGCGAGCTGGACATCGACCGGGTCAACGCCCAGCAGGCGCGTCGCTTCCTCGACCGCGTGGTCGGCTACATGGTCTCGCCGCTGCTGTGGGCCAAGATCGCCCGCGGCCTGTCCGCCGGCCGTGTACAGTCGGTGGCGGCGAAGCTGGTGGTGGATCGCGAGCGCGAGATCCGCGCCTTCATTCCCGAAGAGTACTGGGACGTGCACGCCGACCTGGCCACCGATAGCGGTGCCCAGGTGCGTTTCGAGGTCACCCGCCAGGGCGGCGAAGCCTTCAAGCCGGTCACCGAAGCGCAGGCCATGGCTGCGGTCGAGGCGCTGAAGGCTTCTGCCTACCAGGTGGCCAAGCGAGAGGACAAGCCGACTTCGAGCAAGCCTTCCGCACCGTTCATCACCTCCACCCTGCAGCAGGCGGCGAGCAACCGTCTGGGCTTCGGGGTGAAGAAGACCATGATGATGGCCCAGCGTCTCTACGAGGCCGGCTACATCACCTACATGCGTACCGACTCGACCAACCTCTCCGCCGATGCCCTCGACATGGCGCGCGGTTTCATCGAGGGCGAGTTCGGCAAGCAATACCTGCCGGCCCAGGCGAATGTCTACAGCAGCAAGGAGGGCGCCCAGGAGGCGCACGAGGCAATCCGTCCGTCCGACGTCAACCTCAAGCCGACCCAGCTGACCGGCATGGAGCGCGACGCCGAGCGTCTGTACGAGCTGATCTGGCGCCAGTTCGTCGCCTGCCAGATGCTGCCGGCCGAGTACCTGTCGACCAGCGTCACGGTCAAGGCCGGCGAGTTCGATCTGCGTGCCAAGGGCCGCATCCTCAAGTTCGACGGCTTCACCCGCGTGCTGCCGCCGCAGAGCAAGCCTGGCGAGGATGACGTGCTGCCGGACATGGCCCAGGGCGACCAGCTCAAGCTGCTCAAGCTCGACCCGGCCCAGCACTTCACCAAGCCGCCGGCGCGCTACTCGGAAGCCAGCCTGGTCAAGGAGATGGAGAAGCGCGGCATCGGCCGGCCGTCGACCTATGCGGCGATCATCTCGACCATTCAGGATCGCGGCTACGTGACCCTGCACAATCGCCGCTTCTACGCCGAGAAGATGGGCGACATCGTCACCGATCGCCTGTCGGAAAGCTTCGCCAACCTGATGGACTACGGCTTCACCGCGGGCATGGAAGAGCGCCTGGACGACGTGGCCCAGGGCGAGCGCGAGTGGAAGCACCTGCTCGACGAGTTCTACGCCGACTTCAAGCAGAAGCTCGAAGCCGCCGAGGTCAGCGACGGCGGCATGCGTGCCAACCTGCCGACCCTGACCGATATTCCGTGCAAGGACTGCGGTAGGCCGATGATGATCCGCACCGCTTCCACCGGCGTGTTCCTCGGTTGCTCGGGCTACGCGCTGCCGCCCAAGGAACGCTGCAAGGCCACCGTCAACCTGATCCCCGGCGACGAGATCGCCGCCGACGACGAGGGCGAATCCGAGTCGCGGGTGTTGCGTGGCAAGCACCGCTGCGCCAAGTGCGGCACGGCGATGGATGCCTATCTGCTCGACGAGCAGCACAAGCTGCACATCTGCGGCAACAACCCGGACTGCCCGGGTTACGAGATCGAGGAAGGCCAGTACCGCATCAAGGGCTACGAGGGCCCGAGCCTCGAGTGCGACAAGTGCGGCAGCGAGATGCAGCTCAAGACCGGCCGCTTCGGCAAGTTCTTCGGCTGCACCAACAGTGAATGCAAGAACACCCGCAAGCTGCTGAAGAGCGGCGAGCCGGCACCGCCCAAGATGGACGCGGTGAAGATGCCCGAGCTGCGCTGCGCCAAGGTCGACGACGTCTATGTGCTGCGCGACGGCGCCTCGGGCCTGTTCCTCGCTGCCAGCCAGTTCCCCAAGAACCGCGAAACCCGCGCACCGCTGGTGGTCGAGCTGCTGCCGCACCGCGACGAGATCGATCCCAAGTACCACTACCTGCTGGAGGCACCGCAGCAGGACCCGGACGGCCGCCCGGCGGTGATCCGCTTCAGTCGCAAGACCAAGGAGCAGTACGTGCAGAGCGAGGTGGAGGGCAAGCCCAGCGGCTGGCGCGCCTTCTACGCTGACGGCAAGTGGACGGTGGAAGACAAGCGCTAAGCCGAAGTCTCGGCAAGCTCTAACGGAACCGGCCGGTGCGTGCAGACGCCCGGCCGGTTCTGCGTTGGGGCTGCGCATGGCGCGCGCTGCGGAGGTTGGCCTCGGCGGCGTATACTCGGGATTCTGTCGAGGAGTCCGCCATGGCCAACGAGCTGTATACCCGTACCAATCAGAAACTCTACTTTGCCGGTCTGGCGTTGGAAGCCTGGCGCGCTGCCGAGGCGGCCCAGGCGTTGAATGCACGGACGCAGATCCAGGCGGCCCGCGAGAGCGCGCTGTTCCATCTGTACGGCGCAGCGCTGGGCCTGTGCCACGAGATCGCCGGCTACTACCGCCTGCCCCAGGCGGCTGCGCCACAGGTCGAACAACTGCTGACCGCCGAGGTGCTGGAGGCTGCGCCCAGTCCTGAGTTGGCCGAGATGGTCGAGCTGGCGCAGGATCGCCAGAGCTGGTTGGGGCAGCTGCTGAGTGCCTACGGCGGGCTGTTCGAGCCGCCGCGCGAGGCGAAGAGGGCCAAGGTCGATCCATCCTTGGCGTTGATCACCGCGGTCAGCGTGGGCGAGCCCGTGCAGGCCGAGCTGGAGTTACCGGCACTGGCTGACTGGCAGCAGCAGATCAGGCTGCTGGCGGCACGCTTTCGTGAAGGCATGAGCGAGTGGTGACAGCCCGCCCGGGTGGCTCCGTCCGCGGTCGGTTGGCCGGACTGATCGCCGCCGCTGCGGGGCAGGGGGCTGTCCGACGCATGGCGGGGTGATCTTGTCGCTGCGCTAGGGTGTGGCGCACGGCGCTGTTACAATGCCGGCCTTTTTCCGCGGAGCACCTTTCCCATGCCGACATCCTTCCTGGAAATCGTGGAATTGCCCGATGGCCGCATCGTCCTGCGTCGCGGCGACGATGAGGAGGCGCTGGTGACTCTCGAGTTTTCCGAGGATGCCAAGGTCTTCCTGCAGGGGCTGCACATCGAGGTGGCCAAGGCCATGTTCAATCTGGGCGTGCAGATGGCCGGCAGCATGGCCGATGGCGACTACGAGCAGGATTACAACGGCGAGTCGCGCGTACTGCACTGACCCGCGGGTGGTTCGAATGCTCTGCGGAAGCCCGCAGCTTAGGCTGCGAGCTTCTCAGAGCCGGACTCAGCGGCGAATGACGCCGACGCTCAGGCCTTCGATGACGAACTCCTGATCCGGCTTGTCCAGATCGATCACGATCGGGGCGAACTCCGGATTTTCCGCCAGCAGCTGCACGCGCTTGCCGCGCCGCTGGAAGCGCTTGACCGTTACCTCTTCGCCGATTCGCGCGACCACGATCTGCCCGTTGCTGGCCTCGCGGCAGGCATGCACGGCGAGCAGATCGCCATCCAGAATGCCCACGTCCTTCATGCTCATGCCGTGCACGCGCAGCAGGAAGTCGGCGCGTGGATGGAAGAATTCCGGGCTGATCCGGCAGCTGTCCTCGATATGCTGCTCGGCGAGGATCGGTGCGCCGGCTGCGACCCGGCCGATGATCGGCAGTTCGCCCTCGCGCAGCGCCGACTCGCTGTCGGGGATGCGGATGCCGCGGGAGGCGCCGGGAATCATCTCGATGGCACCCTTGCGGGCCAGCGCGCGCAGATGCTCCTCGGCCGCGTTGGGGGAGCGAAAGCCCAGCTGTTGGGCGATTTCGGCGCGGGTCGGCGGATAGCCGTGCGCGTCCAGCCAGCTCTTGATGAAGGCCAGGATCTCGCCTTGGCGCGGTGTCAGTTTCTGCATGGACCGTGCTCTGTCTTTTTATCCAGTTGCTGGAAGTATATACAGGGTTGCGGCTCTGGCAACCACTTTGCCAGCCGGGCCCTACGTGGCCGGTTGGCGAGAGGGCGGCAGGGCGTACATACTCACTGGATCAAGCACTTGAAACTCTGGTTTCAAATGCATGTTCGCCAGGTGGGGGGATCATGGTCCAGTCGGAAACCGTCGAGCGGATTCTCGATGCTGCGGAGCAGCTGTTTGCCGAGAAGGGCTTTACCGAAACGTCGCTGCGGCTGATTACCAGCAAGGCCGGGGTGAACCTGGCTGCGGTGAACTATCACTTCGGCTCCAAGGAGGCGCTGATCCAGGAGGTTTTCGCCCGGTTCCTCGGGCCATTCTGCCAGGGACTCGAGCGCGAGCTGGAGCGCCGGCAGCGTCCGCCCGCCGCGGCGGCGGCCACGCTCGAGGAGCTGCTCGAGCTGCTGGTGGAGCAGATGCTCAGCCTCAAGCCGCGAATCGGTAACGACCTGTCGATCTTCATGCGCCTGCTGGGGCTGGCCTTCAGTCAGGGGCAGGGGCATGTGCGCAGCTATCTGGAGATCATGTACGGCAAGGTGTTCCGCCGCTACACGGCGCTGCTGGATCAGGCGGCGCCGCGGATTCCGCCGCTGGAGCTGTTCTGGCGCATGCATTTCATGCTCGGGGCGGTGGCCTTCAGCATGTCGGGGATCAGGACTCTGCGGAGCATGGCCGAGGCCGACTTCGGTGTGCAGACCTCCACCGAGCAGGTGATGCGCCTGATGGTGCCGTTCATGGCGGCGGGCATGCGTGCCGACAGTGCATTGAGCGACGAGATGCTGGACGCGCGCCCGTGTTTGCAGGGCCGAGTCGGTGTTGTGGAATAAGGCGCGCTGCTGACGGGTGCGTCCGGTCGTGCGGATCGGCTAAGCTAGCGCATCCCTGCCAAAAGCCATGCCCATGCTCGATCTGCTGCATATTTCCATCGCCGACCAGTGCCTGTACAGCTTCGCTGCCGGCGAGCTATGCCTGCGCCTGCCGGTCTCCACCGCCCTCAACGGGCCGGGCGAGCAGCAGGGCTCCGGTTGCACGCCGCGTGGCCGCCATCAGGTGCGCGCCAGAATCGGTGCCGGTCTGCCCGAGGCGGCGGTGCTGGTGGGGCGGCGCTGGACCGGCGAGATCTGGTCGCCGGCGCTGGCCGCGCAGCATCCGCAGCGCGACTGGATCCTCACCCGGATTCTCTGGCTGAGCGGCTGCGAGCCGGGGCGCAACCGCCTCGGTACGGTCGACACCTTCCGCCGCTACATCTACCTGCACGGCACCCCGGACAGCGAGCCGATGGGCGAGGCGCGCTCGCATGGCTGCATCCGCCTGCGCAATGCCGACCTGCTCGCGCTGTTCGAGCAGGTGCCGCTGCACTGTCCCGTGATCATTGATGAAGCGCCGCAGCCGCAATGGCGGCTGGCGGCGCTTGACTGAGGAGTTCGAATGTCTGGTTCGCTGATGCTGGATATCGCCGGCACCTGGCTGACGGCCGAGGATCGGCAGCTGCTGCGCCAGCCCGAAGTGGGCGGCCTGATCCTGTTCGCCCGCAACATCGAGCACCCGCAGCAGGTCCGCGAGCTGTGCGCGGCGATCCGCGCCGAGCGCCCCGATCTGCTGCTGGCGGTGGATCAGGAGGGCGGCCGGGTGCAGCGCCTGCGTCAGGGCTTCGTGCGCCTGCCGTCGATGCAGGCGCTGGCGGCGGCGCCCGATGCGCTGCAACTGGCCGCGCAGTGCGGCTGGCTGATGGCTAGCGAAGTGCTGGCGGTCGGCCTCGACTTCAGCTTCGCGCCGGTGCTCGATCTGGATCACGGACGCAGCACGGTGATCGGCTCGCGCTCGTTCGGTGCCGATCCGCTGCGGGTCGGCGAACTGGCGGCGGCCTTCATCGGCGGCATGCGCGAAGCCGGCATGGCCGCCACCGGCAAGCATTTCCCCGGTCACGGCTGGCCCGAGGCGGATTCGCATGTGGCCATCCCGCGCGACGAGCGTTCGCTGGAGGAGATCCGCGCCTGCGACATGCAACCCTTCGCGCGCCTGGCGCCGCTGCTCGACGGCATCATGCCGGCGCACGTGATCTACCCGCAGGTCGACGAACAGCCGGCAGGCTTCTCGCGGCGCTGGCTGCATGACATCCTGCGTGGCGAGCTGGGTTACCGTGGAGTGATTTTCAGCGACGATCTGAGCATGGCTGGCGCCCACGTGGCCGGCGCCGCCGATGCGCGGGTGGCGGCGGCGCTGGATGCCGGCTGCGACATGGCGCTGGTGTGCAATGACCGCGGGGCCGCCGAACTGGCCCTCGAATACCTGCAGCGCCGTGGCGTCAGCCCCGCGCTGCAGCTGGCCGGCATGCGCGCACGGCGCTGGCCGGGACAGGATTATCGGGCCCAGCCGCGCTGGCTCGAAGCGCAGGGCGCACTGCGTTCGGCCGGATTGATTGAATAAGGAGAGCACAATGGCAGTGGTAGCAATCATCGGCGGAACCGGGCTGACCCAGCTCGAAGGACTCAGCATCCGCGAAGCAGTATCGCTGGAAACGCCCTATGGCGCGCCTTCGGCCGACATCCTGCGCGGCGAGTTCGGCGGTCGCGAGGTGCTGTTCCTCGCCCGTCACGGTCATCCGCATCGCATCCCGCCGCACCAGGTCAACTATCGGGCCAACCTGTGGGCGCTGAAGCAGGCCGGTGCCGAGGCGATCATCGCGGTCAATGCGGTGGGCGGCATTCATGCCGCCATGGGCACCGGGCACTTCTGCGTGCCGCACCAGCTGATCGACTACACCTGGGGGCGCGAGCACACCTTCTACGAAGGCGAGCTGGATCATGTCACCCACGTCGACTTCACCCATCCCTATGCCGAAAACCTGCGCGCCAAGCTGATCGGCGCACTGCAGGCTGAAGGCTATCCATACAGTGGGCATGGCGTGTATGCCTGCAGTCAGGGGCCGCGCCTGGAGACCGTGGCGGAAATCGCCCGCATGGAGCGTGACGGCGCAGATATCGTCGGCATGACCGGCATGCCGGAAGCCGTACTGGCCCGCGAACTGGCGCTGCCCTACGCCTGCCTGGCGCTGGTGGTGAATCCGGCGGCCGGCAAGTCGACCGGGGTGATCACCATGGCCGAGATCGAGCAGGCCCTGGCCGACGGCATGGGCAAGGTCAAGGCTGTGCTGCAGCGGGTGCTGGCGCAAGCCTGATAACCGCCAGCAACGGAAAAGGGCGGCAGATCATCGATCTGCCGCCCTTTTTGCTGTCTGGCGCTGGCTTCAGAGCGGGCTGACGCGGATCAGGGCGCCCAGACTCGGATGGTCGAGGTAGGTCAGCTGGCCGGGAATCAGGCGGCGCTGGATCTGCAGGCGTTCGCTGGAGGTCAGGAAGCCGTCGCCGTTGAACTGGTTGACCCAGGTCTGCAGGTTCAGCTCGAGCTGGCGGCCCTGGGTCAGGTCGAGCACGCCTTCGACCGGGAAGTGGCCGTCGCTTTGCTTGCCGGTGGCGAAGCGCAGCGGCGCCGGGCTGGTGCCGACGCCCTGCTGCCAGGCCTTGTGCAGCAGCACCCGGTAGCCCTGGCTGCCTTCCAGCTTGGCCGCGGTGTCGGTCAGTGCCGGGCTGCGCTCGCGTTCCGCGGGGATCGCCGCGGCATTGCCGGCCCAGTCTTCCGGTGCCGGCTGGCTGGCGTGCACGGCCTTATCCGCCTGGCGGAAGACGATCAGTTCGACCTGGTACAGCGCTTCGGCAAAGGCCGTGGGGGCGATCAGCAGCAGCGCGACCAGCAGGGGGCGGAGCAGTCGGGGCATGGGGTTTTCCTTCAGGCGGATGGTGGAGTCAGGCGCTCGAACAGCGCCTCCAGGGTATTGAAGCGCTGTTCCGGGCGTTCCATCGGCACCTGGAACTTGAACAAGGTGGCGCCTTCGAACTTGTAGCGGTTCGGCTGGCTCTGGATCAGCTTGATCAGGGTCAGCGGCTCGACCAGGGTGTCGGCAGTGAACTCGAGGCGCCCGCCTTGCGGGCCGGCATCGACCTTCTTGATCCCCAGTTGCTCGGCCTGCAGCTTGAGCAGGGTCATGCGCATCAGGTTCTTCGCCGGCTCCGGCAGCAGGCCGAAGCGGTCGATCATCTCCACCTGCAGCTCGTTGAGTGCGCGCTCGTCCTCGGCCGAGGCGATGCGCTTGTAGAGGATCAGTCGGGCATGCACATCGGGCAGGTAGTCCTCGGGGATCAGCGCCGGCAGGCGCAGGTTGATCTCCGGGCCACCGCCCAGCGGCTGTTCCAGGTTGGGCTGTTCGCCTTTGCGGATGGCCTTGACCGCACGCTCGAGCATTTCCATGTACAGGGTGAAGCCGACCGCCTGGATCTGCCCGCTCTGACCTTCGCCGAGCAGTTCGCCGGCGCCGCGTATCTCCAGGTCGTGGGTGGCCAGCACGAAGCCGGCACCGAGGTCCTGGGCGTTGGCGATGGCTTCCAGGCGCTTCTGCGCGTCGTCGGTCATCGCCTTGCGCGCCGGGGTGAGCAGGTAGGCGTAGGCCTGGTGGTGGCTGCGGCCGACCCGGCCGCGCAACTGGTGCAGCTGGGCCAGGCCGAACTTGTCGGCGCGCTCGATGATGATGGTGTTGGCGCTGGGCACGTCGATACCGGTCTCGATGATGGTCGAGGCCACCAGCACGTTGAAGCGCTTGTGGTAGAAGTCGCCCATCACCTGTTCCAGCTCGCGTTCGCGCATCTGCCCGTGGCCGATGCCGATGCGTGCCTCGGGCACCAGTTCGGCCAGGTCGGCCGCACACTTCTCGATGGTCTTGACGTCGTTGTGCAGGTAGTAGACCTGGCCGCCGCGCAGCAGCTCGCGCAGCAGGGCCTCCTTGATCACGGTGTTCTGCTGCTCCATGACGAAGGTGCGCACCGACAGCCGGCGCGCCGGCGGGGTGGCGATGATCGACAGGTCGCGCATGCCCGACACCGCCATGTTCAGGGTGCGCGGGATTGGCGTGGCGGTCAGGGTAAGGATGTCCACCTCGCTGCGCAGGGCCTTGAGCTGCTCCTTCTGGCGCACGCCGAAGCGGTGCTCTTCGTCGATGATCACCAGGCCGAGGTCGCGGAACTTCACGTCCTCCTGCAGCAGCTTGTGGGTGCCGATGACGATGTCCACCTTGCCCTCGGCCAGCAGCAGCTCGGCCTCGCGCACTTCCTTGGCCGACTTGAAGCGGCTCATCACCTCGACCTTCACCGGCCAGTCGGCGAAGCGGTCGCGGAAGCTGTTGTAGTGCTGCTGGGCGAGCAGGGTGGTGGGCACCAGCACCGCCACCTGCTTGCCGCTGTGCACGGCGATGAAGGCGGCGCGCATGGCCACTTCGGTCTTGCCGAAGCCGACGTCGCCGCACACCAGACGGTCCATCGGCTTGGCGGCGAGCATGTCCTCGCGGACCGCGTCGATGGCAGCCTGCTGGTCCGGGGTTTCCTCGAAGGGGAAGCCGGCGCTGAAGGTTTCGTAGTCGAGTCGCGGGTCGCTGAAGGCGAAACCCTCGCGGGCGGCGCGTCGTGCGTAGACGTCGAGCAGTTCGGCGGCGACGTCGCGCACCTGTTCGGCAGCCTTGCGCTTGGCCTTCTGCCAGGTTTCCGATCCCAGGCGGTGGAGCGGCGCCAGCGCATCGTCGGCGCCGGTGTAGCGGGCGATCAGGTGCAGGCTGGCCACCGGGACGTAGAGCTTGGCTTCCTCGGCGTATTCGAGCATGAGGAATTCGGCGGCCTGGCCCTCGACTTCCAGGGTGACCAGGCCGTGGTAGCGGCCGACGCCGTGGTCGATGTGCACCACCGGCGCGCCTTCGCGCAGCTCGGTGAGGTTCTTGATCACGTTGTCGCCGCCATCGCGGACCTTGTCGCGACGGCGGCGCTGCATGACCCGGTGGCCGAACAGCGGGCTTTCCGGAATCAGCGCCAGTTCGTCGAGCAGCAGACCCTCGTCCAGCGGCGCGATGGTGATCGCCAGGCGTTCGCTGGTAGCGACAAAACCGGGCCAGCCGTCGACCTCGCGGGGCTTGAGCTTGAGGCGGGCGAGCAGTTCCAGCAGGGCTTCGCGGCGGCCGGCCGACTCGGCGCAGAACAGCACGCGGCCGGGGTACTCCTCGATGAAGCGGCGCAGGGCGGCCAGTGGCTCGCCGGCCTTGGCCTGGATCGCCAGGTCGGGCAGGACGCGGGCGGCGAAACGCTCGCGGCCGACGCCGGTCTGCACATCCTGCTGGTCGGCGATGACCCGCGGCCAGCTTTTCAGGCGGGAGAAGCAGTCTTCCACCGGCAGGAACAACTCGGCCGGTGGCAGCAGCGGGCGTTCGGGGTCGACGCGGCGTTCCTCGTAGCGGTTGCGCACGTCGCCCCAGAACTGCTCGGCGGCCTGCTCGATGCCGGGCAGGGAGAATACCTGGGTATCGCCGGGCAGGTAGTCGAACAGGGTGGCGGTCTGCTCGAAGAACAGTGGCAGGTAGTACTCGATGCCGGCCGGGGCCAGGCCGCTGGACAGGTCCTGGTACAGCGGGCAGCGCCGGTAGTCGACGTCGAAACGCTCGCGAAAGCGTGCGCGGAAGGTAGCCACCGCCTCCTTCTGCATCGGGAACTCGCGCGCCGGCAGCAGGCGCACCGAGTCGACCTTGTCGACCGAGCGCTGGGTCTCCGGGTCGAAGGTGCGCAGGGTTTCGATCTCGTCGTCGAACAGGTCGATGCGATAGGGTAGCGGGCTGCCCATCGGATAGAGGTCGATCAGCGCACCGCGCACGGCGAACTCGCCGTGCTCGTAGACGGTGTCCACACAGCGATAGCCGGCGGCCTCCAGGCGCGTGCGGGTGGTGTCGACGTTCAGGCGCTGGCCGACATCCAGCACCAGGCTGGAGCCGAGCAGGAAGGCCGGCGGCGGCAGGCGGTGCAGGGCGGTGGCGATCGGCACCACCAGCACGCCGTGCTTGAGTTCGGGCAGTCGGTATAGGCTGGCGATGCGCTGGGAAATGATGTCCTGGTGTGGCGAGAATACGTCGTAGGGCAGGGTTTCCCAATCGGGGAAGTGCAGCACCGGCAGGTCGGGGGCGAAGAAGCGCAATTCCTCCTGCAGGCGCTCGGCGCTCTGGCTGTCGGCGGTCAGCAGCAGGGTGAAGCGCTGCGCGGCAGCGGCGGCCTCGGCGATGGCCAGGCCCTGGGCGGCGCCGGGCAGATTGCCCCAGTGTTGTTTGCCGGAAGCGGCCGGCAGGCTCGGAAGACGCAGTACGGTCACGGGCGACTCTGGATGGCGACAAAGTCCGGATTGTAGCGGGCGGCTGCGCCAGCTGTCAGTGCTCGCGGGGGCACGTTGCCCGAAAGCGCCGGGGCCGTCATAATGTAGCCCTTTTTGTCATCTCCTACATGTGGAAGGTACCGCCCGTGAACCAGAAGACCGACCAGTGCCTTGGTGAGTGGATTGACCGCGAGGCCCTCGCTGAGGCCATGATTCCGCTGATCGGCCAGCTCTATCGCAACAATAAAGTGGTGACCTCGATCTACGGTCGCGGCCTGATCAATCGCTCGGTGATCGGCATCCTCAAGGCGCATCGCTTCGCTCGCCAGATCGACGATGCCGAGCTGTCGGTCCACGATACCTTCCCGCTTCTGCAGGCGATGAGCCAGCTGGAACTGGGCGCTGCCTCCGTTGACCTGGGTCGCCTGGCGGTCAAGTTCAAGCACGAAGGCAGCGGCCGCAGCGCCGAGCAGTTCGTCCGTGAAGAGCTGGCTGCGGTGGTTGGCAAGCAGGGCAGCAACGGTCATCAGGGCGCCGACGTGGTGCTGTACGGTTTCGGTCGCATCGGCCGCCTGCTGGCGCGCATCCTGATCGAGAAGACCGGCGGCGGCGACGGCCTGCGCCTGCGCGCCATCGTCGTGCGCAAGGGTGCCGAGAACGATCTGGTCAAGCGTGCCAGCCTGCTGCGTCGCGACTCGGTGCATGGCCCGTTCAACGGCACCATCACCATTGACGAGGAGAACAACACCATCCTCGCCAACGGCAACCTGATCCAGGTGATCTACTCCAACGATCCGACCACCGTGGACTACACCGCCTACGGCATCAAGGACGCCATCGTCGTCGACAACACCGGCAAGTGGCGCGACGCCGAAGGCCTCGGCCAGCACCTCAAGTGCCCGGGCGTGGCCCGCGTGCTGCTGACCGCGCCGGGCAAGGGCGAGGTCAAGAACATCGTTCACGGCATCAACCACGGCCTGATCAGCGACGAGGACAAGATCCTCTCCGCCGCTTCCTGCACCACCAACGCCATCGTGCCGGTGCTCAAGGCGATCTACGACAAGTTCGGCATCGTTCATGGCCACGTGGAGACCGTGCACTCCTACACCAACGACCAGAACCTGATCGACAACTTCCACAAGGGCAACCGTCGTGGTCGCAGTGCCGCGCTGAACATGGTGATCACCGAGACCGGTGCCGCCACCGCTGCCGCCAAGGCCCTGCCGGTGCTGAAGGGCAAGCTGACCGGCAACGCCATTCGCGTGCCGACGCCGAACGTGTCCATGGCCATTCTCAACCTGAGTCTGGAAAAGGCCACCAGCCGCGACGAGATCAACGAGTACCTGCGTCACATGGCGCTGCACTCCGAGCTGCACAAGCAGATCGACTTCACCAACTCGCCGGAAGTGGTGTCCACCGACTTCGTGGGTTCCCGTCACGCCGGTGTGGTCGATGCCGAGGCCACCATCTGCAACGACAATCGCGTCGTGCTGTACGTGTGGTACGACAATGAGTTCGGTTACAGCTGCCAGGTAGTGCGTGTGCTGGAAGACGTGGCTGGGGTCAACCCGCCGGCCTTCCCGCGCTGATCCGCGCAGGGTACTGAAAAACCAAAACGGGAGCCTCGGCTCCCGTTTTGCGTTTCTGAGATATCAACGCCTGTCGGCGGGCGGGGCTGCGCGCCTGTATGAGCCCTTCTCGGTGGTTTTCCCTCCGATCCGGGTGGGTCAAGTGCGCAAGTGTCGCCGGGTGTTACCAATGGCCGAAATAATCAAACGGTTAGGTGGCCAGTGGGAAAGTAGCTCCTTATAATCGTCCGGATAATTTTTCGCGGGTTCGCAATCGTCTGATGTTGCCAAAGGATGGGGCATATTGCCGCACTTTCCGGCGCGGCAGGTGAGGCGGGCCTGAACCCTTTAGTAATAGTGATTAGGCGATACGTATGATTAAAGTCAAACGTGGTCTGGATCTGCCTATCACCGGCGCACCCGCGCAGCGTATCGAGGCCGCCCGGCCCGTGCGCAGCGTTGCGCTCGTTGGCTTCGATTATCACGGGATGAAGCCCACGATGCAGGTGCAGGTCGGTGATCGAGTGAAGCTCGGCCAGGTCCTGTTTTCCGACAAGAAGACTCCTGGGGTGAACTTTACTGCGCCGGCCTCCGGTGTGGTGAGCGCCATTCATCGTGGCGAACAGCGTGTCCTGCAGTCTGTGGTCATTGACCTCGAAGGCGACGAGCAGTTCACCTTCGCCAGCTATCCGGCCGCCCAGCTGGCCAGCCTCGATGCCGGCCAGGTACGCGAGAACCTGCTGAACTCCGGCCTGTGGACCGCCCTGCGGACCCGTCCGTACAGCAAGGTGCCCGCGGTCGACGCGACGCCCAGCTCGATCTTCGTCAGCGCCATCGACACCAATCCGCTCGCCGCCGATCCAGCGGTGATTACCGCCGAGCATGCGGCCGACTTCGAGAGTGGTCTCAAGGTGCTCGGTCGTCTGGCCAAGGTGTTCCTGTGCAAGGCCGAGGGCGTCAGCCTGCCCGGCGAGAGCCTGGCCGGGGTGACCACCGAGGCCTTCGCCGGCCCGCATCCGGCGGGTCTGGTCGGGACCCATATCCACCACCTCGATCCGGTCAGTGCGACCAAGAGTGTGTGGACCATCAACTATCAGGACGTCATCGCCGTCGGCAAGCTGTTCACCAGCGGCCAGCTGTGGACCGAGCGCGTGGTTGCCCTGGCCGGTCCGGTGGTCGACAAGCCGCGTCTGCTGCGTACCCGTCTGGGCGCCAGCCTGCAGGAGCTGACCGCCGGCGAGCTGCAGGCCGGTCACAACCGGCTGATCTCCGGCTCGGTGTTCGGCGGGCGCACCGCGCGTGGCGCCTGTGCCTATCTCGGCCGCTACCACCTGCAGGTGTCCTGCCTGCGCGAAGGCAACGACCGCGAGATGCTGCACTACCTGCGTGCCGGGGTGAACAAGCACTCGGTGCTCAACGTGTTCGTCTCCAAGCTGATGGGCGGCAAGCTGTTCCCCTTCACCACCACCACCAACGGCAGCCCGCGCGCCATGGTGCCGGTGGGCAACTACGAAGAGGTGATGCCGCTGGATATCCTGGCCACCCAGCTGCTGCGTTCGCTGATCGTCGGCGATACCGAGATGGCGCAGAAGCTTGGCTGCCTCGAGCTGGACGAGGAAGACCTGGCGCTGTGCAGCTATGTCTGCGCCGGCAAGTATGAGTACGGCCCGATCCTGCGGGACAACCTCACCCGCATCGAAAAGGAGGGCTGAACATGGGCGTGCGCGAATATCTCGACAAGATCGAGCACAACTTCGAAAAAGGCGGCAGATACGAGAAGTGGTACGCCCTCTATGAGGCGGTGGACACCTTTTTCTATCGCCCCGGCAGCGTGACCAGGACCACCGCCCACGTGCGTGACGGCATCGACCTCAAGCGCATGATGATCACCGTGTGGCTGTGCACCTTCCCGGCGATGTTCTTCGGCATGTGGAACGTCGGCTACCAGGCCAACCTGATCTTCGCCCAGAGCCCCGAGCTGCTGGCGGCGCAGGACGGCTGGCGCTTCTCGCTGATCGGCTCGCTGGCCGGTTTCGATCCGAACAGCCTGTGGGACTGCTTCATCCAGGGTGCGGCGTACTTCCTGCCGATCTACCTGGTGACCTTCATCGTCGGCGGTTTCTGGGAAGTGCTGTTCGCTTCCATCCGTCGTCACGAGGTCAACGAAGGCTTCTTCGTCACCTCCGTGCTGTTCGCCCTGATCCTGCCGCCGAGCATTCCGCTGTGGCAGGTCGCTCTGGGTATCAGCTTCGGCGTGGTGATCGCCAAGGAAGTGTTCGGCGGCACCGGCAAGAACTTCCTCAACCCGGCGCTGGCCGGCCGTGCCTTCCTGTTCTTCGCCTATCCGGCGCAGCTGTCGGGTGACGGCGTGTGGACCGCGGTGGACGGCTATGTCGGCGCCACCAGCCTGAGCCTGGGCGCTGCCGGCGGGGTGGAGGCGATCGTCGGTCAGGGCATCACCTGGATGGATGCCTTTGTCGGCACCATTCACGGCTCGGTCGGCGAGACCAGCACCCTGGCCATCTTCATCGGCGGTGCGGTGCTGCTGCTGACCAAGATCGCCTCCTGGCGCATCGTCGCCGGCGTGATGATCGGCATGGTCGCCACCAGCACCCTGTTCAACACCATCGGCTCGGACAGCAACCCGATGTTCGCCATGCCCTGGCACTGGCACCTGGTGGTCGGCGGTTTCGCCTTCGCCATGCTGTTCATGGCCACCGACCCGGTTTCGGCGTCGATGACCAACACCGGCAAGTGGCTGTTCGGCGCCCTGATCGGCCTGATGGTGGTGCTGATCCGCGTGGTCAACCCGGCATTCCCGGAAGGCATGATGCTGGCGATCCTGTTCGCCAACCTGTTTGCACCGCTGATCGACCACTTCGTCGTTCAGGCCAATATCAAGCGGAGGCTGGCACGCAATGTCTAGTCAAAAAGAGTCGACTGCCCGCACCCTGATGGTGGCGCTGGTGGTCTGCCTGGTGTGCTCGGTGTTCGTCGCCGGCGCCGCCGTGGCGTTGAAGCCGACCCAGATCGAGAACCGTCAACTGGACAAGCAGCGCAGCATCCTGGCCATTGCCGGTCTGGGTGAGGCCGAAATGTCCGGCAAGCAGGTCAAGGAGCTGTTCGCCAGCCGCATCCGTGCGCGCGTGGTCGACCTGCAGACCGGCCGGTTCACCGACGAGCTGAATGCTGCGACCTTCGATCCGCTCAAGGCAGCCAAGGATCCCAAGTTGTCCGACGCGCTCGGTGGCGAGCAGGACATCGCCTCGATCAAGCGTCGCGAGCGCTTTACCACCGTCTATTTGGTGGAGACCGCCGACGGGCAGCTGGAAACCCTGATCCTGCCGGTGCGCGGCTACGGCCTGTGGTCGACCCTGCACGGCTTCATGGCGGTCAAGGGCGACCTCAATACCGTGGCCGGCTTCGGCTTCTACCAGCATGCCGAGACCCCCGGTCTGGGCGGCGAGGTGGACAATCCGAAGTGGAAGGCGCTGTGGCCGGGCAAGACCCTGTTCAACGAGCAGGGCGAGCCGGTCATCGCGATCGTCAAGGGCGGCGTCGATCCGCAGAGTGCGCAGGCGATTCATCAGGTCGACGGTCTGGCCGGTGCGACCCTGACCAGCAAGGGCGTCGACAATCTGCTGAAGTTCTGGCTGGGCCAGGGCGGCTTCGGCTCCTTCATTGCTAATCTGCGTGCTGGGGAGGCCTGATCATGTCCCAACCGACTATCAAGGAAGTCCTGCTTAATCCGATCTTCCACAACAACCCCATCGGCCTGCAGATCCTTGGCATCTGTTCGGCGCTGGCGGTGACCTCGAACCTGAAGACCGCGCTGGTGATGTCGATCGCCCTGACCCTGGTGACCGGCTTCTCCAACCTGTTCATCTCGATGGTGCGCAGTCAGATCCCCAGCTCGATCCGCATGATCGTGCAGATGGTGATCATCGCCTCACTGGTGATCGTGGTCGATCAGGTCCTCAAGGCCTACGCCTTCAGTCTGGCCAAGCAGCTGTCGGTGTTCGTCGGTCTGATCATCACCAACTGCATCGTGATGGGCCGTGCCGAAGCCTTCGCCATGCAGAATCCGCCGGTGCTGTCGTTCTTCGACGGCATCGGTAACGGCCTGGGTTACAGCGCCATGCTGATCGTGCTCGGCATCGTTCGCGAGCTGTTCGGCGCCGGCAAGCTGCTGGGCTTCGAGATCATTCCGGTGGTCAATGACGGCGGCTGGTACCAGCCCAACGGTCTGCTGCTGCTGCCTCCCTCGGCATTCTTCCTGATCGGCCTGATCATCTGGGCCCTGCGTACCTGGAAGAAAGAGCAGGTCGAGGCGCCCAGCTACAAGATGGCTCCGCAAGTGCTGAACAAGGAGGCCTACTGATGGAACACTATATCAGCCTGTTCGTGAAGGCCGTGTTCGTGGAGAACATGGCGCTGGCCTTCTTCCTCGGCATGTGCACCTTCATCGCCATTTCCAAGAAGGTGGAAACGGCGATCGGTCTGGGTATCGCCGTGGTGGTGGTGCAGACCATCACCGTGCCGGCCAACAACCTGCTGTATACCTACCTGCTCAAGGAAGGCGCGCTGGCCTGGGCCGGGCTGCCGGAAGTCGACCTCAGCTTCCTCGGCCTGCTCAGCTACATCGGAGTGATCGCTGCCATCGTGCAGATTCTCGAGATGCTCCTCGACAAGTACGTGCCCTCGCTCTACAACGCGCTGGGCGTGTTCCTGCCGCTGATCACGGTGAACTGCGCCATCATGGCCGGCTCGCTGTTCATGGTCGAGCGCGACTACAACCTCTCCGAGAGCGTGGTCTACGGTCTGGGCTCGGGCTTCTCCTGGGCGCTGGCGATTGCCGTGCTTGCCGGTGTGCGCGAGAAGCTCAAGTACAGCGACGTTCCCGCCGGTCTGCAGGGGCTGGGTATCACCTTCATCACCATCGGACTGATGTCGCTGGGCTTCATGTCCTTCTCCGGTGTGCAGCTCTAAGGAAGGGATGAACAGATGATCAATTTCGAGATTTTCCTCGCCATCGGCATGTTCACCGCCATCGTGCTCGCACTGGTGGTGATCATCCTCGCGGCACGCGCCAAGCTGGTGTCCAGCGGCGACGTGACCATCGAGATCAACGGCGAGAAGACCATTACCGTACCGGCCGGCGGCAAGCTGCTGCAGACCCTGGCCAACAACAACGTCTTCCTGTCCTCGGCCTGTGGCGGCGGCGGCACCTGCGCGCAGTGCAAGTGCATCGTCGAGTCGGGTGGCGGCGAGATGCTGCCGACCGAGGAGTCGCACTTCACCAAGCGCGAGGCCAAGGCCGGCTGGCGCCTGTCCTGCCAGACCCCGGTCAAGCAGGACATGAAGATCGAAGTGCCGGAAGAAGTGTTCGGGGTGAAGAAGTGGGAATGCACGGTGCAGTCCAACCCCAACGTCGCCACCTTCATCAAGGAGCTGACCCTCAAGCTGCCGGAAGGCGAGAACGTCGACTTCCGCGCCGGCGGTTACGTGCAGCTGGAGTGCCCGCCGCACGTGGTCAACTACAAGGACTTCGACATCCAGCCCGAATACCGCGGCGACTGGGACAAGTTCAACATGTGGCGCTACGTGTCCAAGGTGGATGAGCCGACCATTCGCGCCTACTCCATGGCCAACTACCCGGAAGAGCGCGGACTGGTGAAGTTCAACATCCGCATCGCCACGCCGCCGCCGGGCAAGGACGAGATCCCGCCGGGCAAGATGTCCTCGTTCGTGTTCAACCTCAAGCCGGGCGACAAGATCACCGTGTACGGACCCTTCGGCGAGTTCTTCGCCAAGGACACCGACAACGAGATGGTGTTCATCGGCGGCGGTGCCGGCATGGCGCCGATGCGTTCGCACATCTTCGACCAGCTCAAGCGCCTGAAGTCCACCCGCAAGATCAGCTTCTGGTACGGTGCGCGCTCCATGCGCGAGGCGTTCTACGTCGAGGAGTACGATCAGCTGCAGGCCGAGAACCCGAACTTCAAGTGGCACCTGGCGCTGTCCGATCCGCAGCCCGAGGATAACTGGAGCGGTCTCAAGGGCTTCATCCACAACGTGCTGTTCGAGAACTACCTGAAGGACCATCCGGCGCCGGAGGACTGCGAGTTCTACATGTGCGGTCCGCCGATGATGAACGCGGCAGTGATCAAGATGCTGCTGGATCTGGGTGTGGAGCGCGAAAACATCCTGCTCGACGACTTCGGCGGCTAGTCCCGATGTCCCTGGCAGCAGTGCTGCGGCCCGTCATCGCTGTCGTCTGTGCGACAGCCCTGACGGGCTGTTTGTTTTCCGATCCGCTGGAGTCCTTCGGCGGTCCAACCATGGGCAGCACCTACGCGATCAAGTACGTGCGTGCCGACGGAGTGGCGGATGCCGCGACCCTGCAGACCGGCGTCGAGGCGATCCTCGCCGAGGTCGACAGTCAGATGTCCACCTACCGCGACGATTCGCTGATCGAGCAGTTCAACCGCGCGCCGGCCGGTACCTGCATGGCGATGCCGCAGGATGTGCTGGAGCTGGTGCGCCTGGGCGAGGGCTTGGCGCTGCAGAGTGATGGCGCCTTTGACCTGACCATCGAGCCGCTGCTCAACCTGTGGGGCTTCGGGCCCAAGTCGCGCGGCGAGCAGGTGCCCAGCGCCGAAGCGATTGCCGCCGCGCGCCAGCGCGTCGGCCATCGGCACCTGCGCATCGACGGCGAGCAGCTGTGCAAGGACGTCAAGCTGCAGGTGGACTTCAACAGCATCGCCGCCGGCCACGCGGTCGACCGCATCGCCGCCTGGCTCGAGCAGCAGGGCGTGGGCAGCTATCTGGTGGAGGCCACCGGCGAACTCAAGGCGCGCGGGCGTAAGCCGGACGGTTCGCCCTGGCGTATCGCCGTCGAGGAACCGCGCGACGATCAGCGGGTGGCACAGAAGGTGCTTGAACTGGACGGCTACGGCGTCTCGACCTCGGGTGACTATCGCAACTACTTCGAGGAAAATGGCCGGCGCTACTCGCACACCCTCGATCCGCGCAGCGGCGCACCGATTACCCACCGCCTGGCGGCGGTGACCGTGCTGCACCCCAAGGCTCTGCTGGCCGATGGCCTGTCCACCCTGTTGATGGTGCTGGGGCCGGAAGAGGGCGTAATCTGGGCGGAGCGGCAGGGGATCGCGGCCTTCTTCGTGACCCGCGAAGGTGAAGGCTACGTCACCCACGCAACCAAGGCTTTTGACGCGCTGATCGCGGCGCAAGGGGAACGACCATGACCTGGTTACTGGCTTTTGCGGTCATGCTGCTGGTGGTATTCGGCATGGCTATCGGAGTGATCATGGGGCGCAAGCCGATCGCCGGCTCCTGTGGCGGTATCGCCAACCTGGGCATCGAGAAGGACGAGTGTCCGATCTGCGGTGGTGACACCCAGAAGTGCGAGGAAGCCAACAGCGAAGGTGACGGCAAGCCGTCCGCTGTGCAGGCCTACGACGCGACCCGTCGCAGCTGAACCCCGACGGGGCAGTGACCATCACTGCCCCGTTTTTATTTACGGTCGCCGACCGCGAGCCACGGGGCTCGCGACATGAATCCGGCGCCGGATGTGAGGCCCGCCTGATGCGGGTTGCAGTTTGTCCCTAAGGAGTGACAGATGGCCGTCTACAACTATGACGTGGTGGTGCTGGGCTCGGGCCCGGCAGGCGAGGGGGCGGCGATGAGCGCCGCCAAGAGCGGGCGCAAGGTGGCGGTGGTGGATAGCCGCAAGCTGGTTGGTGGCAACTGCACGCACCTGGGCACCATTCCCTCCAAGGCCCTGCGTCATTCGGTCCGCCAGATTCTGCAGTTCAACACCAATCCGATGTTCCGCCAGATCGGCGAGCCGCGCTGGTTCTCCTTCCCCGATGTGCTGAAGAGCGCCGAGTTGGTGATCGACAAGCAGGTCGCCTCGCGCACCGGCTACTACGCACGCAATCGCGTCGACGTGTTCTTCGGTACCGCTAGTTTCGCCGACGAGCACACCATCGAGGTGGTGACCCACAACGGCGTGGTGGAAAAGCTGGTGACCAAGCAGGTGGTGGTGGCCACCGGCTCGCGTCCCTACCGTCCGGCCGATGTCGACTTCAGCCATCCGCGGATCTACGACAGCGACACCATCCTCAACCTCAGCCACACCCCGCGGCGAATGATCATCTACGGAGCCGGGGTCATCGGTTGCGAATATGCGTCGATCTTCAGTGGCCTGGGGGTGCTGGTCGACCTGATCGACAACCGCGACCAGTTGCTCAGCTTCCTGGATGACGAGATTTCCGATGCGCTGAGCTATCACCTGCGCAACAACAACGTGCTGATCCGTCACCACGAGGAGTACGAGCGCATCGAGGGTCAGGATCACGGCGTGGTGCTACACCTGAAGTCGGGCAAGAAGATCAAGGCCGATGCCCTGCTGTGGTGCAACGGCCGTACCGGCAACACTGACAAGCTCGCTCTGGAGAACGTCGGTATCGAGGCCAACAGCCGCGGGCAGATTGCCGTCGACCAGCACTACCGCACCAGTGTGGCGAACATCTACGCCGCCGGCGACGTGATCGGCTGGCCGAGCCTGGCCAGTGCCGCCTACGACCAGGGGCGCTCGGCCGCCGGCAACATCGTCGACAACGACAGCTGGCACTTCGTCGATGACGTGCCGACCGGTATCTACACCATTCCGGAGATCAGCTCGATCGGCAAGAACGAGCAGGAGCTGACCAAGGAGAAGATCCCTTACGAGGTCGGCAAGGCGTTCTTCAAGTCGATGGCGCGCGCGCAGATCTCCAACGAGCGGGTCGGCATGCTGAAGATCCTCTTCCATCGCGAGAGCCTGCAGATCCTCGGCGTGCACTGCTTCGGCTACCAGGCCTCGGAAATCGTCCATATCGGTCAGGCGATCATGAATCAGAAGGGCGAGGCGAATACCATCAAGTATTTCATCAACACCACCTTCAACTACCCGACCATGGCCGAAGCCTATCGGGTGGCGGCGTTCGATGGCCTCAACCGGCTTTTTTGAGCGGCTCCGACCGGTGGCCTGAGCCGGTCGGAGAGTGGCCGCTCAGCGATTCCCGAGGGTGGCTATGGCCAAACCGGGAAAGTCTGTGATCAGGCTGTCCACGCCCAGGTCGGCGAGCCGGCGCATCAGCACCGGTTCGTTGACCGTCCACACCGACACGTGCAGTCCGAGCTGCTGCGCCCGGCGCAGGCGCTCCGGACTGCACAGTGTCCAGTTCAGCACCAGCATGCTGCATTCGTAGCGCTGCGCCACCTTCAGCGGATCGAGCCAGGCGTACTCGGCCACCAGGCCACGGGCCAGCTGCGGCGCCAGTTCCTGCAGGGCGCGTAGCACGCTGCGCGAGCTGCTGGTGACGGTCACCTTGTCTTCCAGGCCGAACTCGCCGGTCAGAGCGGCAATCGCCTTGACCATGCGCTCGGCGCGAACTCTCGAGGCGCTTTTCACCTCCAGCTGCCAGTGCTCAAAGGGGCAGTGCGCGAACAGCGTGCGCAGGCGCGGAATCGGGCAGGGTTGCGGCCAGGCGGGTCCGGCGGCGCGGGCATCGAGCTGCTCTAGCTCGGCGGCGCTGTAGCGGGCGACCTTGCCGCGCTGACCGGTGGTGCGCTTGAGGGTGGGGTCGTGGATCACCATCAGCTGGTCGTCGGCGGACAGGTGCAGGTCCAGCTCGCAGCGGGTCACGCCCTGCTCGAGGCAGCGCTGGAAGCTGGCGAGGGTGTTTTCCGGGGTCTCGCCCCGGGCGCCGCGATGGCCGTAGATGAGGGGCACGACGGCTCCTTGAACGATGGGCTGATGTTGTCTTCTATCACGGCGCGCCGGCTTTGGGGAGGGGCTGCCCGGGGTGGCGGTGCGCGCCGCCCGGCGTTGCGGTAGACTGCCGCCGGTCCGGCGAACTGCCGGCCAGTGGCGTGGTCTGTAAGCAGTCGCAGCCCACACCGTGACAAACGGACGTCTTCCTTTCGCCTGCAAAGCAGCCCAAGCATGTTCAGACCCTTATCCGTCTTTATCGGTATGCGTTACACGCGTGCCAAACGTCGCAACCACTTCATCTCGTTCATTTCCCTCACCTCGATGGTCGGTCTCGCCCTTGGTGTGCTGGTGATGATCCTGGTGTTGTCGGTGATGAACGGTTTCGACCGCGAACTGCGTACGCGCATCCTCGGCATGGTGCCGCACGCGACCATCAGCAGTTACCAGCCGATCGACGACTGGCAAGCGCTGGCCTCCCAGGTGGCCAAGCATCCCGAGGTGGTGGCGGTGGCGCCGTTCAGTCAGCTGCAGGGCATGCTCACCCACAGCGGCGGGGTGCAGCCGGTGCTGGTCAACGCGGTACTGCCGGAGGCGGAGAAGAACGTCTCGATCATCGATCAGCACATGGTCCAGGGCCGGCTGGACGATCTGCAGAGCGGCGAGTTCGGCATTATCATCGGCGAGATCACCGCGCGGCGCTTCCGGGTCAATGTCGGCGACAAGCTGACCTTCATCCTGCCCGAGGCTTCGGTGACCCCGGGCGGGGTGTTCCCGCGCCTCAAGCGCTTCACCGTGGTCGGCGTGTTCAAGGTCGGCGCCGAGCTGGACAGCTCGCTGGCGCTGATCCACATTGGCGATGCCGCACGCCTGTCGCGCTGGCAGGAAAACCAGGTGGAGGGCGTGCGCCTCAAGCTCAAGGATCTGTTCCTGGCGCCGCAGGTGGCCTGGGAGATTGCCGGCAGCTTCGGCAGCGAGGATTACGTCGCTCGCGACTGGACGCGCAGCCATGGCAGCCTGTTCCAGGCGATCCAGATGGAAAAGACCATGATCGGCCTGTTGCTGCTGCTGATCGTCGCGGTGGCCGCCTTCAACATCATCTCCACCCTGGTGATGGTGGTGACCGACAAGAAGGCCGATATCGCCATCCTGCGCACCCTGGGCATGACCCCGCGGCAGATCATGCTGGTGTTCATGGTTCAGGGCACGGTGATCGGCGTGGTCGGCACCCTGATCGGTGGCGTGCTCGGGGTGATTTCCGCGCTCAACGTTACCGCCTGGGTCGCCGCGCTGGAGAACCTGCTGGGGCAGAAGTTCCTCAGCTCGGATGTGTATTTCATCAACTACCTGCCGTCGCAGCTGCGTGTCGAGGATGTGGTGCTGATCTGCTCGGCGGCGCTGCTGATGAGCTTCTTCGCCACCCTGTACCCGGCCTGGCGGGCAGCGCGTACCCAGCCGGCGGAGGCTCTGCGCTATGAGTAATGACAAGGCGGTGCTGCTGTGCCGCAACCTCGGCAAGCGTTACGAGGAAGGCCCGCAGTCGGTGGAGGTACTCGCCGGCGTCGAGCTGGCCCTGCAGCCCGGCGAGCGGGTGGCCATCGTCGGTAGCTCAGGCTCCGGCAAGACCACGTTGCTCAACCTGCTCGGCGGTCTGGATACACCCAGCGAGGGCAGCGTCTGGCTGGCGGGGGAGGAGCTGTCGGCCCTCAATGAGAATGCTCGCGGCCTGCTGCGCAACCGCGCCATGGGCTTCGTCTACCAGTTCCATCACCTGCTGCCGGAGTTCAGTGCGCTGGAGAACGTGTGCATGCCGCTGTTGATCGGGCGTATGCCGATCGGCGAGGCGCGCGAGAAGGCGCGTGCGCTGCTGGAACGGGTCGGTCTGGGTCATCGCCTGGGTCACAAGCCGGCCGAGCTGTCCGGCGGCGAGCGCCAGCGTGTGGCCATCGCCCGCGCCCTGGTCAATCGGCCGGCGCTGGTGCTGCTCGACGAGCCGACCGGCAACCTCGACCAGCACACTGCGAAGGGTATCCAGGAGCTGATGCAGGAGCTGAGCAGCTCGCTGCACACGGCCTTCCTGGTTGTGACCCACGACGTTGCCCTGGCGCGGCAGATGGATCGCATCCTGCGTCTGGAAGACGGGCGTCTGGTGGCGGTGGAGTAGTCGGCGCGCCGACGGCTCAGGGGTGGCGTTGCTGGCGGCGCAGGAGCTGACGCTTTTGCCAGCTGCGCCGAACCCACCAGCGCCAGTAGAGCATGGTCAGGCTGTAGCCCAGGATGGCGCAGACCACGCCGGACACGAACGAGCCGAGCAGGAAGGGTTGCCACAGGGCGCCCAGCTCGCTGGTGATCCACTCCAGGCTCAGGTGCTCGGGCAGGCTGATCGCGGGCAGCTGCATCATCCACGCGCCCAGTTTGTAGGTGCAGTAGAACACCGGCGGCATGGTGATCGGATTGGTCAGCCAGACCAGGCCGATGGAGATCGGCAGGTTGCCGCGGACCGGGATGGCCAGCGAGGCGGCCAGCAGCATCTGCATGGGGATCGGAATGAAGGCGGCGAACAGACCCACGGCCATGGCCCGCGCCACCGAATGGCGGTTGAGGTGCCAGAGGTTGGCGTCGTGGATCAGGTGGCCGAGAAAGCGCAGGGACTTGTTGCTCCTGATGCTGTCCGGGTCAGGCATGTATCGCTTGAAAATACGGCGCGGCATAGGGGCTCTCGGCGGAGATTAAGCGCCAGTATTATGCACAGAATCCACCGCCTATGGATCCGCCGGAACAAATTTCCGGACAGGTTGTCGGTCATTCTGTAACAGGGTTTCACCAGCGCCGTCTGTCGGCCAGCTCAAGGATGAGTGTCATGCGATTGGGAATGATCGCGCTCTGTGGCGGGCTGCTGTGCCTGCGCTTTCTGCCGCAATTGCCGGCCACTGGCGTGCTGCTCATGCTGGCTGTGCTGGGTGCGGTCCTGCTGGGGTCGCGCCTCTACCCGCTGGGTCTGTTCCTGCTCGGTCTGGCCTGGGGTTGTGGCTCGGCGCAACTGGCGCTGGACGACCGTCTGCCCGTCGAGCTGGACGGCCAGACCCTGTGGCTGCAGGGGCGGGTCGCCGGCTTGCCGGAGGAGGGGGCGGGTGTCGTGCGTTTCTACCTGGAGCAGGCCGAGTCGCGCCGTGCGCAGTTGCCGCAGCGCCTGCGTCTGTCCTGGTACGATCCGCCAGCGCTGGTCGCCGGCGAGGTCTGGCGTCTGGCCGTGCGTCTCAAGCGGCCGCGCGGTCAGGTCAATCCACATGCCTTCGACTATGAAGCCTGGCTCACCGCGCGGCGTATCGGCGCCACTGGTACGGTGAAGGCTGGCGAGCGGCTGGACGTCGCCGAGGGGCCTGCCGGTTGGCGCGACAGTTTGCGCCACCGCCTGCTGGCGGTGGACGCGCGCGGCCGCGAAGGCACCCTGGCGGCGCTGGTGCTGGGAGACGGCTCGGGGTTGAGCGACGTCGATTGGCAGATTCTCCAGGCCACCGGCACCGTCCATCTGCTGGTGATCTCCGGGCAGCACGTGGCGCTGCTCGGTGGACTGCTCTATGCGCTGGTGCTCGGGTTGTTCCGTCTTGGCTGGTGGCCGCGCCAGTGGCCGTGGCTGCCATTCGCCTGCGGGCTGGCGATGCTCGGCGCGCTGGGTTATGGCTTGCTGGCCGGCTTTGAAGTACCGGTGCAGCGGGCCTGCGCCATGCTCGCGGTGCTGCTGTTGTGGCGCTGGCGTTTTCGCCATCTGGGCGTCTGGCTGCCACTGCTGGTGGCGCTGAGCCTGGTGCTGCTGGCCGAGCCGCTGGCCAGCCTGCAGCCGGGCTTCTGGTTGTCGTTCGCGGCGGTGGCGTTGCTGGCTTGGTGTTTCAGTGGGCGGCTTGGGCCTCCGGCCGGCTGGCAGATGCTGCTGCGTGCGCAGTGGGCGATGGCGCTGGGGTTGTTGCCGCTGTTGCTGGCTCTGGGTTTGCCGGTCAGTGCCAGTGGCCCGCTGGCCAATCTGCTGGCCGTGCCCTGGGTCGGTATCGCGGTGGTGCCGCTGGCGCTGCTCGGCACCCTGCTGTTGCCGCTGTCCGGCGTAGGCAGCGGCCTGCTGTGGCTGGCCGGCACCCAGCTGGAACTGCTGTTCGCCCTGCTGGCCTGGCTGGCCGAACTGGCGCCGGCCGTGCAGCTGGCGGCTGCGCCGGGTTGGGCGGTGCTGCTTGGAGGCCTCGGCATGCTGTTGACATTGTTGCCGGTGGGCATCCCGGTGCGCCTGTTCGGCGTGCTGATGGTGCTGCCGCTGCTGTCGCCGCCGGTGGAGCCGGTACCCGCGGGGCAGGCCGAGGTGCATGTGCTGGATGTCGGGCAGGGCCTGGCGGTGCTGGTGCGTACCCGCGGACATGTCGTGTTGTATGACGCGGGGCCTGCCGCTCGCGGCTTCGACAGCGGTGCGAAGGTGGTGCTGCCGACCCTGCGTGGTCTCGGCGTGCGGCAGCTGGATTTGCTGCTGCTCAGTCACGCCGATCAGGACCACGCCGGCGGAGCGGCTGCGCTGCTGGCCGGACTGCCGGTAGCGCGGCTGCTCAGTGGCGAGGCGCCGGCCCTGCAGCTGCCCCGTGTCGCCGAGGCCTGTCGGGATGGCGAGCGCTGGCAGTGGGATGGCGTGCAGTTCACCACCTGGTTCTGGGATGCGGCGGGGAATGCCAACGATGCCTCGTGCCTGCTGCTGGTCGAGGCGCAGGGTGAGCGCCTGCTGCTGACCGGCGACATCGGCGTCGCTGGCGAACGGCATCTGCTCGGCAGTGGACACGACCTGCGCGCCGACTGGCTGCTGGCGGCTCATCACGGCAGTCGCAGCTCCTCCTCGGCGGGTTTCGTCGCCGCGGTGGCGCCGCAGGCGGTGGTGTTTTCCCGCAGTTGGCTCAATTCGTTCGGTCACCCCCATCCGTCGGTGGTGGCGCGTTACCGGGCGGCGGGTGCCCGCCTGCACGATACCGCCAGCGACGGTGCGCTGCGCATCCAACTGGGGCGTCGCGTGGCGCTCCTCAGCGAGCGTGGTGAATCACGTTTCTGGCGGGAAAAATGAGAACGGCGGCGGGCGGCAGGTCTGCGACGCTGTGCTAGAGTGGCGCCACTTTTTTGAGGGGGTTGGCAACTGTGTGGGAACTGGTCAAAGCCGGCGGCTGGATGATGCTGCCGATCATTCTCTGTTCTATCGCGGCCATCGGCATCAGTGCCGAGCGCCTGTGGACTCTGCGTCCGGCACGGATCACGCCGGCCAATCTGCTCGGCCAGGTCTGGCGCTGGATTCAGGACAAGCAACTGGACGGCCAGAAGCTCAAGGAACTGCGGGCCTCGTCGCCGCTGGGCGAGGTGCTGGCCGCAGGCCTGGCCAACTCCAAGCATGGTCGCGAGGTGATGAAGGAGTGCATCGAGGAGGCAGCCGCCCGGGTCATCCATGAACTGGAGCGCTACCTCAACGCCTTGGGCACCATCGCCGCCATCGCACCGCTGCTCGGCCTGCTCGGCACCGTGCTGGGCATGATCGAGATCTTCAGCGGCTTCATGGGTAGCGGCATGGCCAATGCGCCGGTACTCGCCGGCGGCATCTCCAAGGCGCTGATCACCACTGCGGCCGGCCTGTTCGTCGGTATTCCGGCCCTGTTCTTCCATCGCTACCTGCAGCGGCGCGTCGACGAGCTGGTGGTGGGTATGGAGCAGGAGGCCATCCGCCTGGTGGAAGTGGTGCAGGGCGACCGTGACGTCGATCTGGGCGAGGGCGGCAAGCGGTGAAATTCCGGCGCAAACCACGGGAAAACGTCGAGATCGGCCTGGCGCCGCTGATCGACGTGGTGTTCATCCTGCTGCTGTTCTTCGTGGTGACCACCACCTTCACTCGCGAGACCCAGCTGAAGATCGACCTGCCGGAAGCTGACAGCGCGACGCCGGTGGAGGAAACCGAACTCAAGCAGCTGGAAGTCATGATCGCTGCCGACGGCAGTTATTCGCTCAACGGCCAGAGTCTGGTCAAGAGCGACCTGGCGACCCTGAGCAGTGCGCTGCAGAAGGAGTCGGCAGGTGACAGCAGCCTGCCGCTGGTGATCAGCGCCGATGCGCGTACCCCGCACCAGGCGGTGATCACGGCGATGGATGCGGCCGGCAAGCTGGGCTTCTCCCGCTTGCGCATCACCACGGTCGAAGCGCAGCCGGCCCAGCCCTGATGAGTTTCGCCGAGCGTCTGTCGGCGGCCTGGTATCAAGGCCATCCGGCCCTGGTCCTGCTGCGCCCGCTGGAGGCCCTGTACCGGCGGGTGCAGCGGCGCCGGCGCGCCGACTTCCTCAGCGGTCGCAAGCCGGCCTGGCGCGCGCCGGTGCCGGTGGTCGTGGTCGGCAACATCACCGTCGGCGGTACCGGCAAGACACCGATGATTCTCTGGCTGATCGAGCACTGCCGCGCCCGCGGGCTGCGTGTCGGTGTGGTCAGTCGTGGTTATGGCTCCACGCCGCCCAGTCTGCCCTGGCGGGTGCGTCCCGGCCAGCGCGCGACAGAGGCCGGTGACGAGCCGCTGATGATCGTCGAGCGCAGCGGCGTGCCGCTGATGATCGATCCCGACCGTTCGCGGGCGGTGCAGGCGTTGCTCGCCGAGGAGCCGCTGGACCTGATCCTCAGCGACGACGGCCTGCAGCACTACCGCCTGGCCCGCGATCTGGAGCTGGTGCTGATCGATGCCGCGCGCGGCCTCGGCAATCGCCGCTGCCTGCCGGCCGGTCCGCTGCGCGAGCCACTGGAGCGCCTGGCCGAAGTGGACGCCTGCCTGCTCAACGGTGCGGCCGGCGACAGCGAGGCCGGTTTCGCCTTCAACCTGCGTCCCTCTGCGCTGGTCAACCTGGTCAGCGGCGAGCGTCGCCCCCTCGACAGTCTGCCCGCGGGGCAGGCGGTGCACGCGGTGGCCGGTATCGGCAATCCGCAGCGTTTCTTCACGACCCTCGAGGCGCTACACTGGCGCCCGGTTCCGCATGCCTTTGCCGACCACGCGAGCTACAGTCGCGAGGATCTGCGCTTCAGTCCGGCCCTGCCGTTGCTGATGACCGAGAAGGATGCGGTGAAATGCCGGGCATTTGCCGCCGATGACTGGTGGTATCTGGCGGTCGATGGTCTGCCGTCACCGGCCTTCGTGGTCTGGTTCGACGCACAGCTCGAGCGCCTGCTGCCACGCTGACGCCGGCGGTCCCCCCTGATGTGTCACTCCAGGACTGGACCATGGACCCGAAACTTCTCGATATTCTCGCCTGCCCGCTGTGCAAGGGCCCCCTCAAGCTCAGCGACGACAAGTCCGAGCTGATCTGCAAGGCCGACGCCCTGGCCTTTCCGGTGCGCGACGGCATTCCGGTGATGCTCGAAGGCGAGGCGCGCACCCTGACCGTCGACGAGCGCCTGGACAAATGAGCATGGGCTTCGTCGTCGTCATTCCCGCCCGCTACGCCTCCACCCGCCTGCCCGGCAAGCCGCTGCAGGATATCGCCGGCAAGCCGATGATCCAGCACGTCTGGGAGCAGGCCAGGAAGAGTGCGGCCAGCCGCGTGGTGGTGGCCACCGACGATGCGCGCATCGTCGCGGCCTGCCAGGCGTTCGGCGCCGAGGTGCTGCTGACCCGTGTCGACCACAATTCCGGCACCGATCGCTTGGCCGAGGTGGCCAGTCAGCTCGGCCTGGCCAGCGACGCTATCGTGGTCAACGTGCAGGGCGACGAGCCGCTGATTCCGCCGGCAATCATTGACCAAGTGGCCGCCAATCTGGCGGCCCATCCGGAAGCGGGTATCGCCACCCTTGGCGAGCCGCTGCATGACGCCGCCCAGCTGTTCAATCCCAACGTGGTCAAGCTGGTCGCCGATGCCCAGGGGCTGGCATTGACCTTCAGCCGTGCGCCGCTGCCCTGGGCACGCGATGCCTTCGCCGTCGGCCGCGAGCAGCTGCCGCCAGGCGTGCCGTTTCGCCGCCATATCGGCATCTACGCCTACCGCGCCGGCTTTCTGCATGATTTCGTCGCCTGGGGCCCGTGCTGGCTGGAAGACACCGAGTGTCTCGAGCAGCTGCGCGCGCTCTGGCATGGGGTGCGCATCCATGTCGCCGACGCCCTAGAGGCGCCGCCGGCCGGGGTCGATACGCCGGAAGACCTGCAGCGCGTGCGCCAGTTGTTGGGAGCCTGAGCATGCGCCTGCTGTTTGTCTGGCCGGGCAACATCCGCCGCGTGGCAGCGACCGAGCTGGTCGGTGAGCGTCTGATCGAACAGATCCGGGAGGGCCTGTGAGCCTGAGCGTGCATGAGCAGCAGTCGCTGCAGCGTTACAACACCTTCGGCGTGGCGGTGGCGGCGCGGTGGTATGCCGAGGCGGCCAGCGATGGCGAGGTGCGTGAGGCGCTGGAGGCGGCCCGCCAGCGCGGCACCGAGCTGCTGGTGCTGGGGGGCGGCAGCAACCTGTTGCTGACCGCCGACCTGGATGCCTTTGTCCTGCGCATGACCAGCCGTGGCCGGCGTCTGCTGGGCGAGGAGGGCGGTCAGCTGCTGGTCGAGGCCGAGGCCGGCGAGCCCTGGCATCCCTTCGTGCAGTGGACCCTGGAGCAGGGGCTGGCCGGTCTGGAGAACCTCAGCCTGATTCCCGGCACGGTCGGCGCGGCGCCGATGCAGAACATCGGCGCCTACGGCGTCGAGCTCAAGGATGTGCTGCACAGCCTGGTGGCGCTGGATCGCGCGAGCGGCGAGCTGCGCGAGTTTCGCGCCGACGAGTGCGAGTTCGCCTACCGCCATAGCCGCTTCAAGCGCGAGGGTGGGCGCTGGTTGATCCTCAGGGTGCGCTTTGCCCTGAGTCGCGACGCAGCCCTGCATCTGGATTACGGTCCGGTGCGTCAGCGACTGCAGGAGCAGGGCATCGCCACGCCGACGCCGTTGGACGTCAGCCGGGCGATCTGCGCCATTCGCGCGGAAAAACTGCCGGACCCGCAGGTGCTGGGCAATGCCGGCAGCTTCTTCAAGAATCCGCTGGTCAGCGAGGCTCAGGCCGCCCAGCTGTGTGCTCAGTGGCCGGGGCTGGTCGGCTATCCGGCCGGTGCCGGGCAGGTCAAGCTGGCGGCCGGCTGGCTGATCGAGCAGGCTGGCTGGAAGGGCTATCGCGACGGAGATGCCGGCGTGCATGCGCTGCAGGCACTGGTGTTGGTCAATTACGGTGCGGCCAGTGGTGGTCAGCTGCTGGCGCTGGCGCAACGCATCCAGGCGGATATCCGCGAGCGCTTCGATGTCGAGCTGGAGATCGAGCCGGTCGTCTGCTGAGGGCGCGACGCTCGAGGCACCTTGGCGGCACGGCTGGCGTAGTCGCCACCACAAACAAAAAAGGGGGAATGCCGAAGCATTCCCCCTTTTTTGTTGGGCGCTAGCCGGACCGTCAGGCCTGGGGCTTGCGCTCCTCTTCAGGCTGGGCCTGCTCCTGGCTCGGCGCTTGCACTTCAGCTTCGGCAACCGGCTCGCTGGTGCGGGCAGGTTGTTCGGCTTCGCTCGGCGCCTGCTCGGTTACCTCCGCTTCGCTGGTCGCTTCGGCCGCAGTTTCGCTGGCTGAGGCTACTACCGGGGCTTCCTCGGCGACGGTCGGAGCGCTCTCGGTGCTCGCCGCAGCTTCGCTGCCCTGTGCCGCCTGGCGTGCCGCTTGCTCGGCAGCCGCGGCTTCACGAGCCAGGCGCTCGGCCTCGCGACGACGACGACGCTCGCGCGGATCGTTCGGTGCGCGAGAGCCGGCCGCTGCGGCGGCTTCTTCGCTGGCTTCGCTGCTGGCGGTTACGCCGGCGGCCACGGTTTCGGTCTCAGCCTCCTGGGCAGCGACAGCCAGTTGCGGCGCTTCGAAGCTCACCACCGGTGCTTCAACCGGTTCGGCGCTTTCAGTGCTGACAGCCACTGCAGTTTCGACGGCAACCTCTGCTGCCGGCTCGACGCTGGCTGCGGCCTCGGGGGTGACGGCGCTGGCGACTTCGGTCACGGCGACGGCAGCGGCGGTACCGGCGGCAGCGAGTGCGATGGCGTCGGCGGTGGCCTGGCGTGCCAGGCTGTCTTCCTCGCTCGGCAGTTCGTCGGGGCCGGCGTCACGCTGGCGCTCGCGGCGATTGCTGCGGCGGCGCTGGCCACGCGAACGACGGCGCGGACGCTCGCCTTCGCTACCTTCCGCCTGCTCGTCCTGGTTCAGCTCTTCCTCGAGGGTCTCGCCTTCCTCGGCGCTGGCCTGCTCGGCGGTCTCTTCGCTACGCGCGGCGCGCGGTGCCCGCTCGCTGCGCGGCTTGCGCTCGGCGCGCTCCTGGCGACCTTCGACCTGCTCGGCGGCTTCTACCGGACGAACTTCCTCGGCAGTTGCAGCCTCTTCGTTAGCCGGAAGCTCTTCGCGGGGCTGGCGTTCCTCTCGCGGCTTGCGCTCTTCACGGGGTTGGCGCTCCTCGCTTACAGGACGCTCTTCGCGGGGTTGACGCTCTTCACGCGGCTGGCGCTCTTCGCGCGGTTGACGCTCCTCGCGGGGCTGACGCTCTTCACGCGGCTGACGTTCCTCGCGGGGCTGACGCTCTTCACGTGGTTGACGCTCTTCGCGGGGCTGACGCTCCTCACGCGGCTTGCGTTCTTCGCGGGGCTGGCGTTCCTCGCTGGCCGGACGCTCTTCGCGGGGCTTGCGCTCTTCGCGCGGTTTGCGTTCCTCGCGCGATTTGCGCTCGCCGCGTTCACCACGGTCGCTGCGCTCACCGTCGCGACGACGGTTCTGCTGGCGGCCATTGCGACGCTCTTCGCTGCGTTGCGGGCGCTCGCCGGTGCTCGGCTGCTCACTGGCGGTGGTCGGCTTGGGCTCTTCCTTGCCGGCAAACAGACCAACCAGCGAGCGGATCAAGCCCTTGAACAGACTCGGTTCGGGGGTCGGGTGGGCGAGTGGAGCGGGTGCGGCCGCCGCGGCAGGTGCTTCGACGACCTGCGGTGCCGGGCGCTCGTGGGTCACGGTCTTCACGACCGCTTCCTGGCGTACCAGGGTGCGGGTGGCCGCCACCGGCTGGACTTCCTCGACTTCGGTCGGGGTCATCTCGTAGCTGGACTGGCCGACCAGGGCATCGGTGCTGTCGTCGCGCAGACGCTGCACTTCGAAGTTCGGCGTCTCCAGGTGATCGTTCGGCAGGATGACGATGCGCGCACGGGTGCGCAGCTCGATCTTGGTGATGGCGTTGCGCTTCTCGTTGAGCAGGAAGGCGGCCACCGGGATCGGCACCTGGGCGCGGACTTCGGCGGTGCGGTCCTTGAGGGCTTCTTCCTCGATCAGGCGCAGGATCGCCAGCGACAGCGATTCGACGTCGCGGATGATGCCCTGGCCGTTGCAGCGCGGGCAGACGATGCCGCTGGTTTCACCGAGCGACGGGCGCAGGCGTTGGCGGGACATTTCCAGCAGGCCGAAGCGCGAGATGCGGCCGACCTGGACGCGGGCGCGGTCGGCTTCCAGGCATTCGCGGACCTTGTCTTCCACGGCACGCTGGTTCTTGGCCGGGGTCATGTCGATGAAGTCGATGACGATCAGGCCGCCGATATCGCGCAGGCGCAGCTGGCGGGCGATTTCCTCGGCCGCTTCCAGGTTGGTCTGCAGCGCGGTCTCCTCGATGTCGCTGCCCTTGGTGGCGCGCGCCGAGTTGATGTCGATGGAGACCAGGGCTTCGGTCGGGTCGATGACGATGGAGCCGCCGGACGGCAGCTTCACTTCGCGCTGGAAGGCGGTCTCGATCTGGCTCTCGATCTGGAAGCGGTTGAACAGCGGCACGCTGTCCTGGTACAGCTTGATCTTGCTGGCGTACTGCGGCATCACCTGCTGGATGAAGCTGAGGGCTTCCTCCTGAGCTTCGACGCTGTCGACCAGCACTTCACCGATGTCCTGGCGCAGGTAGTCGCGGATGGCGCGGATGATGACGTTGCTTTCCTGGTAGATCAGGAAAGGTGCGGCGCGGTCCTGGGAGGCTTCCTTGATCGCGGTCCACAGCTGCACCAGGTAGTCGAGGTCCCACTGCAGCTCTTCGCTGGAACGGCCGAGGCCGGCGGTACGCACGATCAGGCCCATGTCGCCCGGGGCGTTGAGGCCGTTGAGGGCTTCGCGCAGTTCGTTGCGTTCCTCGCCCTCGATGCGCCGGGAGATGCCGCCAGCGCGCGGGTTGTTGGGCATCAGAACCAGATAGCGGCCGGCCAGGCTGATGAAGGTGGTCAGGGCTGCGCCCTTGTTGCCACGCTCTTCCTTCTCGACCTGAACGATGACTTCCTGGCCTTCGCGGAGCACGTCCTTGATGTTGACGCGACCCTCGGGGGTCTTGCTGAAGTACTCGCGGGAGATTTCCTTGAGCGGCAGGAAGCCGTGACGATCGGCGCCGAAGTCGACGAAGGCAGCCTCGAGGCTGGGCTCTACGCGGGTGATGCGGCCCTTGTAGATGTTGGCCTTTTTCTGCTGGCGAGCGCCCGATTCGATGTCGAGGTCGAACAGACGTTGGCCGTCGACCAGGGCAACACGCAACTCTTCGGGTTGAGTCGCGTTGATCAGCATTCTTTTCATGTAATACCAATGGTTTCCGGGCTGCCGGAAACGGCGGTTGGCACACACGACTCTCGTGGGCGGTGTCAGGTGCGCCGGGAACGGTCTGGCCGTTGCCCTTGTCAAGCGCTGCAGGCACGGGCCTGGCGCGACTGGCGTCTCCTGCTAACTGTCAGGCACAGAAGCACTCATTCAGGAGGAGGAATCAAGCGACACTGCGGACGCTCTTGGCGTCTGGGAAGTCGAGTGCTACGCAGTCGGTCGTTTGTGCATCTCCACCCTGCACATGTCCGTGAGAATCGGGTGCCGCGCGCAGAATCCGCAGCGGGTTAGCATTTGCACGGAGCGCCTGGCGACCCGTACGTCATGTCTCGAGGCTGGGTTTCCGAGGCATCCACTTGCACTGGCGGATGCCCCGTCGGACGGCCTGACGTCCAGTAATCGTATGTCCGGCGCCGGATTGTCTGGTCTGGCGCGGGCTTAATACCGCTTTTGGCGGCGCCGGGACTATAGCAGCAATCATTAAGTGCTTCAATTCGGGGAAAAATTGCTATGATTCGCGCATGACAACTCCCTCTCAAATCTCCACTGGCGTCCAGCTGCTCGAAGTGCAGCCGGAGATCGCCGGGCAGCGCATCGACAACTTTCTTCGTACCCAGTTGAAAGGTGTTCCCAAAACATTGATTTATCGCATCCTGCGCAAGGGCGAAGTGCGCGTGAACAAGGGCCGGATCAAGCCTGAGTACAAGCTGCAGGCAGGCGATGTGGTGCGGGTGCCGCCGCTGCGCTTGGCCGAGCGCGACGAGCCCGAGCCGCTGGCGCAGGGGCTGCTGCAGCGGCTCGAGGCGGCCATCGTCTACGAGGACAAGGCGCTGATCGTGCTCAACAAGCCGGCCGGCATTGCCGTGCATGGCGGTAGCGGGCTCAACTACGGGGTGATCGAGGCCTTCCGGCAGTTGCGCCCGGATGCCAAGGATATCGAGCTGGTGCATCGTCTCGATCGCGACACTTCCGGCCTTTTGATGATCGCCAAGAAGCGCAGCATGCTGCGGCATCTGCATGAGGCGCTGCGTGGTGACGGGGTGGACAAGCGTTACCTGGCGCTGGTGCGCGGCAGCTGGCCGACCGCAAAGAAGCGCATCAGTGCGCCCCTGCTGAAGAACAACCTGCGCTCGGGTGAGCGCATGGTCGAGGTCAATCCGGAGGGCAAGGATGCGCTGACCGAGTTTCGCGTGGTGCGCCGCTTCGGCGACTTCGCCACTCTGATCGAAGCCAGCCCGATCACCGGGCGGACCCACCAGATTCGCGTGCACGCCAAGCATGCCGGTCACTCGATTGCTGGCGACAGCAAGTATGGCGACGAGGAGTTCACTCGCGAGATTCGCGAGCTGGGCGGCAAGCGCCTGTTCCTGCATGCCCATGCCTTGCGCGTGACGCTGCCCGATGGCGGCGTGCTCGAGCTTGAGGCGCCGGTCGACGACGTGTGGGCGAAAACCTTGGAGCGTCTGGGTGCCTGATCGTCAGCTGCTGGTGTTCGACTGGGATGGGACCCTGGTCGATTCGATTGCCCGGATCGTCGAGTCGATGCGTGTGGCGGCGAGCGAGTGCGCGCTGCCGCAGCTGGGCGAGATGACTATTCGCGGCATCATCGGCCTCGGTCTGCCGGAGGCGATCCGCGCGCTCTATCCCGGGCTGGAGGATCCGCAGCAGGTGGCGCGCTTCCGGCAAGTCTACAGTGATCATTACATCCAGCTGGAAAGCTCGCCCTCGCCGTTGTTCGAGGGGGTGCGCGAGTCGCTGCTGGTGTTTCGCGAACAGGGCTACCGCCTGGCGGTGGCTACCGGCAAGAGCCGGCGCGGCCTGGATCGGGTGCTGGCCGGGCACGGCTGGGAAGATTTCTTCGATGTCACGCGCTGTGCCGATGAGACGGCGAGCAAGCCAGACCCGCGCATGCTGCGCGAGATTCTCGAACATTGCGCGCTGGCGCCCGAGCAGGCGCTGATGGTGGGTGACTCGCCTTTCGATCTGCAGATGGCGCACAACGCCGGCATGATGGCGGTGGCGGTGGGATACGGTGCGCAGCCGCTGGAAGTGCTGCAGGGGTATCGTCCGCATTTGGCTATTCAGCGCTTTGCTGAGCTCGAGTGCTGGCTGGCGCAAGGTAATCACTCTATGGATGAGGGGGCTGGGCATGCAGTCGGATGAATGGAAGGCGGCGTCGGCGCCGTCGGATGACAAGACCTGGAAGTTGCTGGAGAGGGCGGTGCTGGCCGGGGTGGTCGAGCAGCGCCGGTCGCGACGCTGGGGAATCTTCTTCAAGAGCCTCGGCTTTCTCTACGTGTTCGTGGTGCTGTTCCTGTTTTCACCCTGGTCGAGCCTGGAGAAGGCGGCTGCGCTGAAGTCGCATACCGCGCTGATCGAGGTGAAGGGGGTGATTGCCGACGAGGAGCGGGCCAGTGCCGACAATATCGTCGGCAGTCTGCGGGCGGCCTTCGAGGACAAGAATACCCGCGCGGTTGTGCTGCGGATCAACAGTCCGGGCGGCAGTCCGGTGCAGTCGGGCTACATCTATGACGAGATCCGCCGTCTGCGTGGTGAGTATCCGGACACCAAGCTGTACGCGGTGATCACCGATCTGGGGGCTTCGGGCGCCTACTACATCGCCAGTGCGGCCGATGCCATCTACGCCGACAAGGCTAGCCTGGTTGGCTCCATCGGCGTGACCGCTTCGGGTTTCGGTTTTGTCGATGTGATGCAGAAGGTGGGGGTCGAGCGTCGCGTGTACACCTCCGGCGAGCACAAGACCTTCCTCGATCCGTTCATGCCGCAGAAGGTTGAGGAGACCCGCTTCTGGGCTGAGGTGCTCGACACCACCCACAAGCAGTTCATTGCCAGCGTCAAACAGGGGCGTGGCGAGCGCCTCAAGGACAAGGAGCATCCCGAGCTGTTCTCTGGGCTGGTCTGGTCCGGCGAGCAGGCGCTCGGGCTGGGGCTGATCGACGGGCTGGGTAGTGCCAGCTACGTGGCGCGCGAGGTGGTGGGCGAAAAAAATCTGGTCGACTTCACCCGCAAGGAATCGCCGATCGATCGTTTTGCCAAGAAGCTGGGAGCTGGCGTCGCCGAGCAGATTTCGCTGTGGACGGAGTTGCGCGGCCCGGTTCTGCGCTGAATTGCTGGTAGGGCGCTCAGGGAATCTGCACGCCTTCGGCGAGCAGCATGTCGACCAGGCGGATCAGTGGCAGGCCGATCAGGCTGGTGGCGTCCTCACCGGCGGTGCTGCGGAACAGGCTGATGCCGAGGCCTTCGGATTTGAAGCTGCCGGCACAATCGTAGGGCTGTTCCAGGCGTAGGTAGCGCTCGATGCATGCGTCGTCGAGTGTACGGAAGTGCACGGTAAAGGGTATGCAGGCGGTTTGTGTGTGGCCGCTCTGCGAGTTGTGCAGGCACAGGCCTGTATAGAAGGTCACGCTGGCGCCGCTGGCTGCGCGCAGTTGCTCGCGGGCGCGCTCGAAGGTGTGCGGCTTGCCGAGGATCTGCCCGTCGAGGGCGGCGACCTGGTCGGAGCCGATGATCAGGTGCTGGTGGTGGCGGCTGGCGAGGGCGCGGCTTTTCTGTTCGGCCAGGCGGCAGACCAGTCGTTCGGCGCTTTCTCCCGGCAGCGGGTTTTCGTCGATCTCCGGCGCCTGGCAAGCGAACGGCAGGTGCAGGCGCTCGAGCAGGGCGCGACGGTAGGGTGAGCTGGAGGCGAGAATCAGGGGTAGCATGTTGATCTCCTTGGAATTTGCCGGCGATTTTAGGTGTCCCTGCGGCCAGCTGCACGTACGGAAATTTCTTTGACAGTTAAAAGGGGTATCCCTAGAATGGCGCGCTTATGTTGAAAGGGCCGATTCCATCTCACATCGATCCGCGGAAACTCGCCGATCGCGCCAACACCCTCGAGGGTGATTGGCCGCTCAAGCAGTTTGCACGGCTCTGCGAGCAGTTGGTCAGCGATGCCGGAAATGTTCATGCTCGTTTCGAGTTTGGGCGTGACGAGCAACGGATGATCGTCATGCGCGGTAAGCTCGATGTCGAGGTGCAGATGGTTTGCCAGCGTTGTCTGGAGCCGGCGACCCTTCCCGTGCACAGCGAGTTCATCTACGCCGTGCTCAAGGAGGGCGCTTCGCTGGACGGTTTGCCGAAAGGCTACGATGCGCTGGAAGTGGGTGAGGAGCCGCTTGACCTGATTGCTGTGGTCGAGGATGAGCTTCTGCTTGCGCTACCCATCGTCCCGGCCCACGACCCCGATAAATGCCAACACCCGGCAGGGTTTGCGGCAGCACCAGAACCGAGCGTCAACGAGGTTTCGCGGTCCAACCCGTTCGATGTACTGGCGCAGTTGAAACGTGACCCAAACGTTTAGGAGTTAATCAGTATGGCTGTTCAGCAGAACAAAAAGTCTCGTTCCGCCCGCGACATGCGTCGTTCGCACGATGGCCTCGTGGCTAGCGCGCTGTCCGTCGAGAAGAGCACCGGTGAAGTTCACCTGCGCCACCACGTAAGCCCGGAAGGCGTTTACCGTGGTCGCAAGGTGATCGACAAGGGCGCTGACGAGTAATCCTTGTCCGCTCCGGTCATCGCGATTGATGCAATGGGTGGGGACTTCGGTCCCCACTGCATTGTTCCAGCCTGCATTGCCAGTCTGGCCGAACATCCCTCCCTGCAGCTGATTCTCGTCGGCTTGCCCTCCGTTATCGAACCGCTGATTGCAGAGCATCCCTCTGTGGATCGGTCGCGTCTGCTTGTGCATCCCGCCAGTGAAGTGATTGCGATGGACGAACGTCCGGCGCAGGTGCTGCGTGGCAAGCTCGATTCCTCCATGCGTCAGGCCCTCGAACTGGTGCGCTCCGGCGCGGCTCAGGCCTGCGTCAGTGCCGGCAATACCGGTGCGCTGATGGCGCTGTCGCGTCATGTGCTCAAGACCCTGCCGGGTGTCGATCGGCCGGCGATGGTCACGGCCATTCCGACCCAGCATGGCAGCTGCCTCTTGCTCGATCTGGGCGCCAACATCGATTGCAGTGCCGAGCATCTCTACCAGTTTGCGGTGATGGGTGCGGTCGCGGCCGAGGCGCTGGGTACGTCGAATCCGCGCGTCGCATTGCTCAACGTCGGTACCGAGGAGATCAAGGGCAATCAGCAGGTCAAGCTGGCGGCTGCTCTACTGCGCGAGGCGCGTGCGCTGAACTATGTCGGCTTCGTCGAAGGTGATGGCCTGTATCGCGGTGAGGCGGATGTGGTGGTGTGCGACGGCTTTGTCGGCAACATCGTGCTCAAGGCCAGTGAAGGTCTGGCGGCGATGATCGTGGCGCGCGTCGAGGCGTTGTTCCGCTCCGGCCCGGCTGCCCGGCTGGTCGGCTGGCTGGCGCTGCCGCTGCTGCGTCGCCTGCAGAACGAGCTGCGTCCGGCGCGGCACAATGGCGCCAGCTTTCTCGGTCTGCAGGGGATCGTGGTAAAAAGTCACGGCAGCGCGGGGCTGGAAGGTTTCCGCATGGCCATCCGGCGGGCGCTGACGGAGGTCGGAGAGAACCTGCCGCAGCGTCTGCATGGACGCCTCGAGCATCTGCTGCTTTAGTGGTTCGGGTGTGACCCGTGGGGAGCACCTGTCATCCAACAGTCAGTCCGTTGCGCGGCCTCCGGCGGCGCAGCCCTCTTGATGAACAAGTACACAAGGGATTTGCTCCATGTCTTCTTCCCTCGCTTTCGTTTTTCCCGGCCAGGGCTCTCAGGCGGTCGGCATGCTTGCCGAGCTGGGTGCACAACACGGCTCGATCCGCGAGACGTTCGCCGAAGCCTCTGCCGCTCTCGGCTACGACCTCTGGGCGCTGACCCAAGAAGGTCCGGCCGAGCTTCTTAACCAGACCGACAAGACCCAGCCGGCCATCCTGGCTGCGTCTGTGGCGCTGTGGCGTCTGTGGCAGGCCGAGGGTGGCGCGCAGCCGGCCTTCGTTGCCGGTCACAGCCTGGGCGAGTACTCGGCGCTGGTCGCGGCCGGCAGTCTGGCGTTTGCCGATGCGGTCAAGCTGGTCGAGCTGCGTGGTCAGCTGATGCAGCAGGCAGTGCCGGCCGGGCAAGGCGGTATGGCGGCGATCCTTGGTCTGGACGACGATGCCGTGCGTGCCGCCTGTGCCGAAGCGGCGCAGGGTGAGGTGGTCAGCGCGGTCAACTTCAATGCGCCGGGCCAGGTGGTGGTTGCCGGCTCCGCAGCGGCCGTCGAGCGTGCCATCGAGGCGTGCAAGGCACGTGGCGCCAAGCGCGCCATGGCGCTGCCGGTGAGCGTGCCGTCGCACTGCGCACTGATGCGTCCGGCCGCGGAAAAATTCGCCGCCGCCGTGGAGGCCGTCGACTGGCAGCTGCCGCAAATCGCCATTGTGCAGAATACCAGCGCCCAGGTGCCGGCCGACCTGGTCGTGCTCAAGCGCGACCTGCTCGAGCAGCTGTACAGTCCGGTGCGCTGGGTCGAGTCGGTGGTGCTGCTGGCCGAACGCGGGGTGACCGAACTGGTCGAGTGTGGCCCTGGCAAGGTACTGTCCGGCCTCAACAAGCGCTGCGCCAAGGGCGTGAATACCTACAATCTGGATACCCCCGAGGCCTTTGCCGCTGCTCGTGCGGCGCTGGCCTGAACATCAGGAGAATCACCCCATGAGTCTGCAAGGTAAGGTGGCCCTGGTCACCGGCGCCACCCGCGGCATCGGTCAGGCCATCGCCCTGGAACTGGGTCGTCAGGGCGCCATCGTCATCGGTACCGCCACCAGTGCGTCCGGTGCCGAGCGCATCGCCGAATTCCTCAAGGCCAACGACATCGAGGGCGCCGGCCTGGTGCTGGATGTGTCCAATGACGAATCCGTGGCTCAGACCCTGGAGCACATCCAGCAGCATCTCGGTCAGCCGGCCATCCTGGTCAACAACGCCGGCATCACCCGCGACAACCTGATGCTGCGCATGAAGGATGACGAATGGCACGATGTCATCAACACCAACCTCACCAGCATCTACCGCCTGTCCAAGGCCGTGCTGCGCGGCATGACCAAGGCCCGCTGGGGTCGCATCATCAACATCAGTTCGGTGGTCGGCTCCATGGGTAACGCCGGCCAGGCCAACTACGCGGCGGCCAAGGCCGGCGTCGAGGGCTTCAGTCGCGCCCTGGCGCGCGAGGTGGGTTCGCGCGGCATTACCGTCAATGCGGTGGCGCCGGGCTTTATCGATACCGACATGACCCGCGAGCTGCCCGAAGCCCAGCGCCAGGCCCTGCAGACCCAGATTCCGCTGGGGCGCCTGGGCCAGGCCGAGGAAATCGCCAGCGTGGTTGCTTTCCTGGCCGGCGATGGTGGAGCCTATGTGACCGGCGCGACCATTCCGGTCAACGGCGGCATGTACATGTAAGAAAACGGTGGCCGGCATGGGTCGGCCATTGCTGCTGTCCAACCTCTGTAGCGGTAGGTGGCTGTTTTTACTGGTGCTTCCGGCGGTCGTCGTGTGAATCAGTTCGACAGGTCGGCAAGGGTTTTGCTTGAAAAGCTGAAAACCCTTTCTATACACTAGCCGCCACCAGCTACATGGAACTCTCCATAGGAGTGAGAACTAGATATGAGCACTATTGAAGAACGCGTCAAGAAAATCGTTGCCGAGCAGCTTGGCGTAAAAGAAGACGAAGTGACCAACAGCGCTTCCTTCGTTGAAGACCTGGGTGCTGACTCCCTGGACACCGTCGAGCTGGTAATGGCTCTCGAGGAAGAGTTCGAGACCGAAATCCCGGACGATCAGGCCGAGAAGATCACCACCGTTCAGGAAGCCATCGATTACATCAATGCTCATGGTCAGCAGTAAGTAATCGTCGGTTCCGACCGGAAAAAGCCGCACGTCCCACAAAGACGTGCGGCTTTTCTTTTTGTAAAGGGGAGGCGTGGCGGCAAGCTGGCTACGCTTCACCGCTGTAGTGGATCAACAAGAGGAGAGCGCTGTGTCGCGTAGACGCGTCGTGGTCACCGGTCTCGGCATGCTGTCACCCCTCGGCCCGGATGTGGCCAGCAGTTGGCAGGGCGTGCTGGCCGGGCAGAGTGGCATCGGTCCCATCGGGCATATGGATGTCTCGGCCTTCAATACCCGCTTTGGCGGCTCGGTCAAGGGCTTCAATGTCGAGGACTACCTGCCGGCCAAGGAAGCTCGCAAGATGGACCTCTTCATCCAGTACGGCCTGGCAGCCAGTTTCCAGGCGGTGCGCGATGCCGGTCTGGAAGTCACCGATGCCAATCGCCAGCGCATCGGCGTGGCCATGGGCTCGGGCATCGGTGGTCTGACCAATATCGAGAACAACGCCAAGTCGCTGCACGAGCAGGGGCCGCGGCGGATTTCGCCGTTCTTCGTGCCGGGCTCGATCATCAACATGATTTCCGGATTCCTGTCGATCCATCTGGGCGCACAGGGTCCCAACTACGCCATCACCACCGCCTGCACCACGGGCACCCACTGCATCGGCATGGCGGCACGCAATATCGCCTACGGCGACGCCGACGTGATGATCGCCGGTGGTGCCGAGATGGCCAGCTGCGGCCTCGGTCTTGGCGGCTTCGGTGCGGCGCGTGCGCTGTCCACCCGCAATGACGATCCCGCGCGGGCCAGTCGTCCGTGGGACCGTAATCGCGACGGTTTCGTGCTGGCCGACGGTGCCGGCGCGCTGGTGCTGGAAGAACTCGAGCATGCCCGTGCCCGTGGCGCGCGCATCTATGCCGAGCTGGTCGGCTTCGGCATGAGCGGCGACGCCTACCACATGACCGCTCCGCCGGAGACCGGCGAAGGTGCCGCACGCTGCATGGAGAATGCCCTGCGCGATGCCGGGCTGAATCCGGAGCAGGTGCAGTACATCAACGCCCACGGCACCTCGACCCCGGCCGGGGACCTCGCCGAAGTCGCGGCGGTCAAGCGCGTGTTCGGCGAGCATGCCTATCGTCTGGCGGTCAGCTCGACCAAGTCGATGACCGGCCACCTGCTCGGCGCCGCCGGCGCGGTCGAGGCGATCTTCAGCATCCTCGCCCTGCGGGACCAGGTGGCACCGCCGACCATCAACCTCGACGAGCCGGACGAGGGCTGCGATCTCAACTTCGTCGCCCACAAGGCACAGGCCATGCCGATCGATGTGGCGGTGTCCAACTCCTTCGGTTTCGGCGGCACCAACGGCACGCTGGTGTTCCGCCGTCTGGTGGACTGATGCTGGTGTGGATCGACGGTCGGCCGGCAGCGCTGCTGCCGGTGACCGACCGTGGTCTGGCCTACGGCGATGGACTGTTCGAGACCATCGCCGTACGGCAGGGACGGATGGACCTGCTCGATCGCCATCTGCAGCGCCTGGCCGACGGTGTGCAACGCCTCGGGCTGCCGCTGGACTTGGCGCTGGTACGCGCCGAGTTGCTGGCCTTCGCCGGCGAGTTCGGCCACGGCGTGGCCAAGCTGATCGTCACCCGCGGCGATGGCCTGCGCGGCTACGCGCCGCCGGTCGATACCCACTGTCGGCGCATCCTCAGCGGCAGCCCGGCTCCGACCTATCCTGTCCGCAATCGCCTGGATGGAATCCGCCTGTATCCCTGCGCCACCCGTCTGGCCGAGCAGCCGCTGCTGGCCGGGCTCAAGCACCTCAATCGCCTCGAGCAGGTCCTCGCCCGTGCCGAATGGCAGGATCCGGCCTACGCCGAAGGCCTGATGTGTGACAGCAGCGGGCGGGTGATCGAGGGCGTGTTCAGCAACCTGTTCGTGGTGCGCAATGGCGAGCTGCTCACCCCGTCGCTGGCGCGTTGCGGCGTGGCCGGGGTGATGCGCGCGGAGGTCATCGCTCGTGCGGCGGCGGCCGGCGTGACGACGAGGGTCGGCGATCTCGACCGTGCGGCCCTGCTTGCGGCTGATGAAGTCTTCCTCTGCAACAGCCAATACGGCATCTGGCCGGTGGTCGCGCTCGATAGCCACGGCTGGCCGGTCGGCAAGCTGACCCGTAAACTGCAAGGTCTGCTTGCCGACCTGGTGGATGTCTGATCGTGAAACGTTTTCTGCTCTACCTGCTGGAAGGTGGTCTGCTGCTGGCAGGCCTGCTGCTGGTCTTCGCCGGCTGGCAGCAGCAAGTGGCGCTCACACAGCCCCTCGTGCTCGGCGAGGAGCGCCTGCTCGAGGTGCCGGCAGGATCCACGCCTAGCGGTCTGCTGAGTCGTCTCGAGGACGAGGGGGTGCTGGAGGGCGCGCTGTGGCTGCGTCTGTACTGGCGCTTCAATCTCGACGGCAAGGGTCTGCACAGTGGCGAATACCGCCTGACACCCGGGCAGACCGCCGGTGATCTGCTGGCCCAGTGGCAGCGCGGTGAGGTGGTGCAGTACGGCCTGACCCTGGTCGAGGGCTGGACCTTCCGCCAGCTGCGCAGCGCGCTGGCGGCCCAGGAGCGCCTGGAGCAGACCCTGGCCGATCTGGACGATGCGGCAGTGATGCAGCGTCTCGGTCTCGGCGGTCAGCATCCAGAAGGGCGCTTCTTCCCCGATACCTATCGCTACGTGCGCGGCATGCGCGATATCGACCTGCTGCGTCAGGCCCATGAAAAGCTGAGCCGCGTGCTCGACGAGGAATGGCAGCAGCGCGCCGAGGGATTGCCGTATCGCGAGCCCTACCAGGCGTTGATCATGGCCTCGCTGGTGGAGAAGGAAACCGGCGCGGCCCACGAGCGCGAGGAAATCGCCGGGGTGTTCATCCGCCGTCTGCGCCTGGGCATGCTGCTGCAGACCGATCCGACGGTGATCTATGGTCTGGGCGAGCGCTACACCGGCAACCTGAACCGCGCCCATCTGCGCGAGCCGACGCCCTATAACACCTACACCAATCCGGGTCTGCCGCCGACGCCGATCGCCATGGTTGGCCGCGAGGCGATCCACGCCGCGCTCAATCCAGCCGCTGGCGACAGCTTGTACTTCGTCGCCCGCGGCGACGGCACCCATGTTTTCTCGCGTTCGCTCGACGAGCACAACCGCGCGGTGCGCGAATACCAGCTCAAGCGGCGTGCCGACTACCGATCCAGTCCGGCCGCTGCGCCACAAGGAAATATCCCGTGAGTGGTCTGTTCATCACCCTCGAAGGCCCCGAAGGCGCCGGCAAGAGTACCAATCGCGACTATCTGGCCGAACGCCTCGAGAGTGCCGGCTGCGAAGTGCTGCTGACCCGCGAGCCGGGCGGTACGCCGCTGGCCGAACGCATCCGCGAGCTGCTGCTCGAGCCCAGTGCCGAGCCGATGGCCGCCGATACCGAGCTGCTGCTGGTGTTCGCGGCGCGCGCCCAGCACCTGGCCCAGGTCATTCGCCCGGCCCTGGCGGCGGGCAAGGTGGTGCTCTGCGACCGCTTCACCGATGCCACCTACGCCTACCAGGGCGGCGGTCGCGGTCTGCCGCTGGAGCGCATTGCCCAGCTCGAGAACTTCGTGCAGGGCAGCTTGCGTCCGGACCTGACCCTGGTGTTCGACCTGCCGGTGGAGATCGGCCTGGCCCGCGCCGCCGCCCGCGGCCGCCTGGATCGCTTCGAACAGGAGGCGCAGGACTTCTTCGAGGCGGTGCGCCAGACCTATCTGGCCCGTGCCGGTCTGGCCCCCGAACGCTATCGGCTGCTGGATGCCGCGCAGCCGCTGCACGCGGTGCAGGCGCAGCTCGACCGCCTGTTGCCCGAACTGCTGGAGCGCGCCCGTGGCTGAGGCCTATCCCTGGCAGGCGGCGTTGTGGCAGCAGCTCAGCCGCCGCGAGCGGCATGCCCATGCCTACCTGCTGCACGGGCCGGCGGGTATCGGCAAGCGGGCGCTGGCCGAGCGGTTGGCCGGCCTGCTGCTGTGCCGTGCCCCCACCGCTGCAGGGGCCTGTGGCCAGTGCAAGGCCTGCCTGCTGCTGCGCGCCGGCAGCCACCCCGACTTCTTTGAATTGCAGCCGGAGGATACCGACAAGCCGATCCGCGTCGATCAGGTTCGCGAGCTGGTTGATTTCATCGGTCAGACCGCGCAGCTCGGCGGGCGCAAGCTGGTCCTGCTCGAGCCGGCCGAGGCGATGAACCTCAATGCCGCCAACGCTCTGTTGAAAAGCCTGGAGGAGCCCTCCGGGGATACCGTGCTGCTGCTGGTCAGCCACCAGCCCAGCCGTCTGCTGCCGACCATCAGGAGCCGTTGTCAGCAGCAGGCCTGCCCGCTCCCGGGGCCTGCTGCCGCCCGTGGCTGGCTGGCTGGTCAGTTGCCGGAGCTGGATGCGGTCGTGCATCAGCGCCTGCTCGAGCTGGCGGCCGGTTCGCCGCTGCGCGCCCTGCAGCTGTTTCGCGATGGAGTGCTCGAGCAGCGCACCCAGGTAGAGGAGGGGGTGAAGAAGCTGCTCAAGCAGCAGGTCACGCCCTCCGAGCTGGCGGAGAGCTGGAAGGCTGTCCCCCTGCCGTTGTTGCTGGACTGGTTCTGCGAGTGGCTGTTGCTGGTGCTGCGCTTCCAGATGAGCGGCGACGAAGCGGGGTTGGGCGCGCCGCAGATGGGCAAGGTGATCGGCTATCTCGCCGGGCGCACAGCCCTGCCGGCGGTGCTGGAGCTGCAGGACTGGCTGCTGGCGCAGCGACAGAAGGTGCTCGGCAAGGCCAACCTCAATCGCGTACTGCTTCTCGAAGCACTGCTGGTGCGGTGGGCAAGCCTGCCGCGGGCGAGCTAGAATCGTCTCCCGGATCAGTCTCGGAACATCCCCATGAGCATGCCCCCGAACCTGGGTGGACGAAACGCCATCCTGACGCTTACCCTCAAGGACAAGGCCCAGCTGTACGCGGCCTACATGCCCTTCGTGCGCAATGGTGGCCTGTTTATCTCCACCAGCAAGACCTATCGCCTGGGCGACGAGGTGTTCATGCTGCTCAGCCTGATGGATGAGCCGGAAAAGATCCCGGTCGCCGGCAAGGTGGTATGGGTTACCCCCAAGGGCGCTCAGGGCAACCGTACCGCCGGTGTCGGCGTGCAGCTCAACGACAGCGACCGCAGCACCCGCAACAAGATCGAAACCTACCTCGCCGGCGCCCTCAAGTCCGAGCGTCCGACCCTGACGATGTGATGACTCTCGTAGATTCCCACTGCCATCTCGACCGCCTGGACCTCGCGGCCCACGGCGGTTCCCTGGACGCCGCGCTAGCGGCGGCACGCAGCCGCGGCGTCGGTCGCTTCCTGTGCATCGGCGTGAGTGCCGACAACGCCGCGGCGGTGCGCCGTCTGGCGGAAACCTACGACGACGTGTATTGCTCGATCGGCGTGCACCCGCTGGATCTCGAGCCGGGCAGCGAGCCGGTGCTCGACTGGCTGCTGCGCGAACTGGACCACCCGCGGGTGGTCGCCATCGGCGAGACCGGCCTGGACTACCACTACCAGCCCGAAGCGGCAGCCCTGCAGCAGGCCGGATTCCGCCTGCATCTCGAGGCGGCGCGGCAGACCGGCAAGCCGGTGATCGTGCATACCCGCGAGGCGCGCGCCGATACCCTGGCGATGCTGGCCGAGGCCGACCTGCCCCAGGCTGGAGTCCTGCACTGTTTCACCGAGGACTGGGACATGGCCCGCACGGCCCTGGACATGGGCTACTACATATCCCTGTCCGGCATCGTCACCTTCCGCAATGCCGAGGCGTTGCGCGAGGTGGCGCGGCGCGTGCCGGCCGATCGGCTGCTGGTGGAAACCGATGCGCCCTACCTGGCGCCGGTGCCCCATCGTGGCAAGCCCAATCTGCCGGAGTACGTGCGCGATGTGGCTGAGTTTCTCGCTGGTGTGCGTGGGGTGAGCTTCGAGACGCTGGCGGCGCAGACCACGGCCAACTTTCATCGTCTGTTTCCCCTGACCACACCGCTCGAAAAGTGACAGGCAAAAAAAACCCGGGTTCTGGGGGGGAATCCGGGCCAAGACCATTAGGAGTGAAACCGGAGGAAGCGTTCCCACGCCACTCCGACTGACGGGCACTTGGGGGGAGGTGCCGCAATCAGTAATGATGAGTATTGACCAGCATCCTGCGTTTTGCCGGCAGGAATCCCCCTGTTTTAAAACAGATTTGAAATAGATCGGCCTTTGCTGAGTGCGTCCATGCATCGCAGATGCCAGATCGGGCCGATTCTCTCCACTGTTGCCCCCGCTGCTGGCGGCAGATCCTGTTCAGGCCAGTTGCCGCAGCAGTCCCAGCGTCTCCTCGATTACCCCTTCCGGCGTATAGAAGTGCGGCGACAGGCGAATGCCGCCGCCACGCTGGGCGCAGACCACCTGCTGCTGTTTCAGGCTCTCGAAGAGTTGGCCGTTGTCCCGTCCGGCCAGGCTGAAGGTGAGAATCCCGGCGCGGCGCGTGGGTTCCTGAGGGCTGAGCAGACGGGCGCCGGGCAGGCCGGCAATGCCCTCGTGCAGACGGGCGATGCGCTGCTCCAGCAGAGTCGCCACCTGCGCCATGCCGACCTCCTCGAGTAGCGCCAGGCTGGCCTCCAGCGCCATGGCGCCGAGCATGTTCGGGCTGCCGCACTCGAAGCGGCGGGCGGTCTTCGCCGGCTGCCAGTCGCGCCGGTCGTAGTTGCCGGCATCCTCCAGCATGTGCCAGCCGTATTCGTGCAGCCTCAGTTGCTCGCGCAGGTCGCGGCGGCAATAGAACACCCCGAGGCCTTCCGGGCCGAGCATCCACTTGTGCCCGTCGGCCATGGCGAAGGCGCACTGGCTGGCCTGTACGTCGAACGGCTGGGCGCCGAGCTGCTGGATGGCGTCGATGCACAGCAGCACGCCGCGCTGCGTGCAGCCGGCGCCGAGGCGTGGTAGGTCCAGGCGCAGGCCGCTGGCGTACTGCACGACGCTGATCGCCAACAGGCGGGTGCGTGGCGTGCAGGCGGCGAGCAGGCTGGCCTCCGGATCGTCGCCGGCGAGACACACCTCGATCACCTCGACCCCCTGCGGGCGCAGCGCTTCCCACACCACCCGGTTGGAGGGGAATTCCTGGTCGCTGATGACCACCTGGTCGCCGGGGCGCCAGTCGAGGCCGAAGGCCACGAAGGACAGCGCTTCCGAGGTATTCTTGACCAGCGCCACGTCGGCACTCGAGGGCGCATTGAGCAGACGGGTCAGGCGCGCGCGCAGACGCTGCTCAACCTGCAGCCATAGCGGGTAGTCGCGGGCGCCGATGCGCATGTTCTGCTCGGCAAAGGCGCTCACCGCCTGGCTGGCGCGGCGCGGCCACGGTGCCACTGCGGCGTGATTGAGGTAGCGCAGGCCGGGCTCCTGGGGGAATTCGTCGTGCCATGCAGTCATGTCGGGCTCCGTGTGGGGCAATATGGCGGGGCGGCAAGGCCGCTGGCGCCGCAATGGCGGGGCGAGTGTCGGGTCAATGATAAGCGCAAGTGCACCAGCGCAGACTTCACAGGGGATGACTATGAGTGATTCGGACAAGGCGGGTGACCTGCTGCAACAGATTCCGCCGGCGGCCGGCAAGGGCCTGCCCCCGGTGCATCTGTGGAATCCGCCATTCTGCGGCGATATCGACATGCGCATTGCCCGCGATGGCAGCTGGTTCTACATGGGCACGCCGATCGGGCGCAAGCCGATGGTGCGCCTGTTCTCCACCATCCTGCGCCGCGACGGCGACGCCTACTTCCTGGTGACGCCGGTGGAGAAGGTGGGTATTCGCGTCGACGATGCGCCCTTCGTGGCGGTGGAGGTCGAGGTGGAGGGCGAGGGTGAGGCGCAGCAGCTGCGCTTTCGTACCAATGTCGAGGATCAGGTGTCGGCCGGTGCGGAGCATCCCCTGCGGGTCGAGCTGGACGCGCAGACCGGCGAACCTGCGCCCTATGTCCATGTGCGTGCCAACCTCGAGGCGCTGATCCATCGCAACGTGTTCTATCAGCTGGTCGAGCTGGCCGTGCCGCGCGAACTGGAGGGGCAGGTCTGGCTGGGGGTGTGGAGCGGCGGCGAGTTCTTCCCCATTGCGCCGCAGCCGGAGTAGACCCTGCGTGCAGAAAGCAGAAAGGCTCCCGAGGGAGCCTTTCTGCTGAGCTGGCGCTTACATGTTGGGGTAGTTCGGCCCGCCGGTGCCTTCCGGAGCGATCCAGTTGATGTTCTGCGCCGGATCCTTGATGTCGCAGGTCTTGCAGTGCACGCAGTTCTGCGCGTTGATCTGGAACTTCTTCTCGCCGCTTTCCAGGGTGACCACCTCATAGACGCCAGCCGGGCAGTAGCGCTGCGCCGGTTCGTCATACAGCGGCAGGTTCTTGCCCAGCGGAATGCTCGGATCGGCCAGCTTCAGGTGGCAGGGCTGGTCTTCCTCGTGGTTGGTGTTGGAGAGGAACACCGAGGACAGCTTGTCGAAGCTCAGCTTGCCATCCGGCTTGGGGTAGTCGATCTTCGCGCACGCGGCGGCCGGCTTCAGACAGGCATAGTCCGGCTTGTTGTCGTGCAGGGTCAGCGGGATCTTGCCGCCGAACAGGTTCTGGTCGACGAAGTTGAACGCCCCGCCGAGGATGGCGCCGAACTTGTGGATGGCCGGGCCGAAGTTGCGGCTGCGGAACAGCTCGTCGTACAGCCAGCTGTCCTCGAAGGCCTTCACGTAGTTGTTCAGCTCGTCGCCGCCCTCGCGGCCGGCGCCCAGCGCCTCGACGATCGCCTCGGCAGCCAGCATGCCGGACTTCATCGCGGTGTGGCTGCCCTTGATCTTGGCGAAGTTGAGGGTGCCCAGATCGCAGCCGATCAGCGCGCCGCCCGGGAAGACCATCTTCGGCAGCGAGTTGAGGCCGCCCTTGCAGATGGCACGCGCGCCGTAGGCGATGCGCTTGCCGCCTTCCAGGTACTGCTTGATCACCGGGTGGTGCTTGTAGCGCTGGAATTCGTCGAACGGCGACAGGTGCGGGTTGCTGTAGGACAGGTCGACGATCAGGCCGACCGACACCTGGTTGTTCTCCAGGTGATAGAGGAAGGAACCGCCCGGGTTCTCGTCGTTCAGCGGCCAGCCGGCGGTGTGCACCACCAGGCCCTGCTCGTGCTTGGCCGGATCGATCTCCCACAGCTCCTTGATGCCGATGCCGTAGTGCTGGGCGTCGGCCTGGGCGTCCAGCTTGTAGCGCTGGAGCAGCTGCTTGCCGATGTGGCCACGGCAGCCTTCGGCGAACAGGGTGTACTTGGCACGCAGTTCCATGCCGGGGGTGTAGTAACCCTCTTTCGGATTGCCCTCGTGGTCGACGCCCAGGTCGCCGGTGACGATGCCGCGCACCACGCCGTGCGCGTCGATCAGCGCTTCCTGGGCGGCGAAGCCCGGGTAGATCTCGACGCCGAGGTTCTCGGCCTGCTGGGCCAACCAGCGGCACAGGTTGCCCAGCGAGATGATGTAGTTGCCTTCGTTGTGCATGGTTTTCGGCACGGCGAAGTCGGGGATCTTGCTGGCGGTCTCGCCGCTCTTGAGCAGGTAGATGTCGTCGCGCTTGACCGGGGTGTGCAGCGGCGCGCCCTGGGCCTTCCAGTCGGGGAACAGTTCGTTGAGCGCACGCGGTTCGAACACCGCACCGGAGAGAATGTGGGCGCCGACTTCGGAGCCTTTCTCCACCACACAGACGCTGAGTTCCTGGCCGGCTTCGGCGGCCTTCTGCTTCAGGCGGCAGGCGGCGGAGAGACCGGCGGGGCCCGCTCCGACGACGACGACGTCGAATTCCATGTATTCGCGTTCCACTCTCTAATCTCCTAACTCAAGGCTGGCAATCTGCTTGTTGGAAGTCCGCAATGCGGTTTTTTGTGCAGCGCAATATATTTACGCTGTACGGCAAGGTCGATACAAGCATTTGTTCGAGGCTGGCTCAACGGCGCGCATTTTAAGGTGCGGCGCCGGCACAGTGGAAGTTTTGTCGTATTGACCGGTCCAGGGGATGTCGTCAAGATATTGTGTTTTTGCTGGTCGCGGTAACGCTGAAAGTCGGTTGCACCCGACGGGCAGCCCGGCCTGGTACGCCACGGCGATACCATATCAATTCACCGGAGAACACGAGGAATCCATGAAGATTCTGGTAGCTGTCAAACGAGTGGTCGATTACAACGTCAAGGTTCGCGTCAAGGCGGACAATTCCGGCGTCGACCTGGCCAACGTCAAGATGTCGATGAACCCGTTCTGCGAGATCGCCGTGGAAGAAGCGGTGCGCCTGAAGGAAAAGGGCGTGGCGACTGAAATCGTTGCCGTCTCCGTTGGCCCGACCGCTGCCCAGGAACAGCTGCGCACCGCGCTGGCCCTCGGCGCCGACCGCGCCATCCTGGTCGAATCCGCCGACGAACTGAATTCCCTGGCCGTGGCCAAGCTGCTCAAGGCCGTGGTCGACAAGGAGCAGCCGCAGCTGGTCATCCTCGGCAAGCAGGCCATCGACAGCGACAACAACCAGACCGGCCAGATGCTCGCCGCGCTGACCGGTTTTGCCCAGGGCACCTTCGCCTCCAAGGTCGAGGTCGCCGGCGACCAGGTCAACGTCACCCGTGAGATCGACGGCGGCCTGCAGACCGTGGCCCTGAAGCTGCCGGCCATCGTTACCACCGACCTGCGTCTCAACGAGCCGCGCTACGCTTCCCTGCCCAACATCATGAAGGCCAAGAAGAAGCCGCTCGATGTGGTCACTCCCGATGCGCTGGGCGTGTCCACCGCCTCGACCGTGAAGACCCTCAAGGTCGAAGCCCCGGCCGCGCGCAGCGCCGGCGTCAAGGTCAAGTCGGTGGCCGAACTGGTCGAGAAACTGAAGAACGAAGCGAAGGTGATCTGATGGCTATCCTGGTTATCGCTGAGCACAACAACGCAGCGCTGGGTGCTGCGACCCTGAACACCGTGGCCGCCGCTCAGCAGATCGGTGGCGACATCCACGTGCTGGTCGCAGGTAGCGCGTGCGCCGCCGTTGCCGAAGCCGCCGCCAAGGTCGCTGGCGTGAGCAAGGTGCTGGTCGCCGACAACGCCGCCTTCGCCCACCAGCTGCCGGAGAACGTCGCGCCGCTGATCGCCGAACTGGGCAAGGGTTACAGCCACGTGCTGGCCGCCGCCACCACCACCGGCAAGAACGTGCTGCCGCGCGTCGCCGCGCTGCTGGATGTCGACCAGATCTCCGAGATCGTCAAGGTCGAGAGCCCGGACACCTTCAAGCGGCCGATCTACGCCGGCAACGCCATCGCCACCGTGCAGTCCAGCGCGGCGATCAAGGTGATCACCGTGCGCGGCACCGGTTTCGACCCGGTGGCGGCCGAAGGCGGTGCTGCCGCCATCGAAGCGCTGGCGGCTGGCAGCGATGCCGGCATCTCCAGCTTCGTCGGCGAGGAGCTGGCCAAGTCCGAGCGACCCGAGCTGACCGCTGCCAAGGTGGTGGTTTCCGGCGGTCGCGGCATGCAGAACGGCGAGAACTTCGCGCTGCTCTACAAGCTGGCCGACAAGCTCGGTGCGGCGGTCGGTGCCTCGCGCGCCGCGGTCGATGCCGGTTTCGTGCCCAACGACATGCAGGTCGGCCAGACCGGCAAGATCGTTGCGCCGCAGCTGTACATCGCCGTCGGCATCAGCGGCGCCATCCAGCACCTGGCCGGCATGAAGGACTCCAAGGTGATCGTGGCGATCAACAAGGACGAGGAGGCGCCGATCTTCCAGGTAGCCGACTACGGCTTGGTCGGCGACCTGTTCGACATCGTTCCGGAGCTGGAAAAGGCCCTGTAAGCAGCCTTGCTCCTGCCGAGAACCCGCTCTTCGGAGCGGGTTTTTTATGCTCCGGAAAACCCCCGGCGCGCGGCTGTCCCTTTAATACCCGTCGTCCCTTAGACTAGCGGGCCCACCGGCAGCGCCGGCCATCGACTTGCGAGGTGTTCATGACCATCCGATCCACCCTGTCGCGCCTCGCTGTGGCGCTGCTGGTCCTGGCGGGCGCGAACCAGGCGCTGGCTGCCGGCAAGTGCGAGCGCCTGGTGGCGACCGGCAATCCGGACCAGCCACCCTATCTCTGGCGGGATCCGCAGAACCCGCAGCAGCTGGTCGGCGCCAGTGCCGACCTGCTCAAGGAGTTGGGCAAGGCGCTGGGCGTGAAGGTCGAGGTGATCTACGCCGGCAAGCGCGCCAGCGCGGAGGCCGATGCGCTGAACGGGCGGGTCGATCTGCTGGCCGGCAGCTACCTCACGCCGGCGCGTCTCGAGCAGTTCGACTTCATCCATCCGGCCTATCTCGAGGTGCCGGTGCAGGTCTGGGCGCATCGCGACCGGGCTCCGCTGTTCACCCAGCTGGCCGATCTGGCTCGCCATCGCGGGCTGGTGGTCGCGGCCGGCAATCTCCCCGAGCCGCTGGCGCAGCAGGCTGCCGAGCAGTTCAAGCTCCAGCGCTCCACCCAGGCGAGCGAGGCCCTGCAGCAGTTGTGGCTGGGCAAGGTCGACTATCTGCTGCTCGAGCGCCACTCCGGCGCCGCGCTGGTCGAGCGGCTGGGCATGGCTGCCGATCTGCAGCCCCTCGAGCCCGCACTGGGCAGCGAGCCGTTGTTCCTGGCCCTGTCGCATAACTCGGCCTGCAACGATCCCTGGTTGCGCGGCAAGCTGGCCAGGAAAATGACCGAATTTCGCACCGCCGGCCTGCCGCAGACCCTGCTGCAGCGCAACCTGGAGCGCTGGAAAGCCCAGCGCCCAGAGACGGTGACCCCCTGAGCAGGATGTTTTCGATGACACAACGTATGTGTGCCGTACTGGCACTGTTGCTGCTGGCCGGCTGTGCCAGCGATCCGGTGCCCGAGGCGCAGTTGCAGGTCACCGAGGCGGCGCTGGTCCAGGCCCGCGCGGTCGGTGCCGGCGCCGAACAGGCAGAACTGGGCCAGGCCGAAGCTGGCCTGGAGGCCGCTCGCCAGGCGGCCGGGCGCGAGGAGAATCGGCAGGCGCGCATGCTTGCCGAGCGGGCCGAGCTGGATGCCCGTCTGGCTGAGGCGCAGGCCCTCACCGCGAAGAATCGCGCGCAGATCGCCGAGCTGAGAAGCGAGCTGCGGCGCCTGCGCACCCAGCTGGGAGAGCAGCCATGACGACGTCGCTCAAGCATGTTTCCCTGTGGCTGACGAGCCTGGCCCTGCTGGCTGGCTGTGCTGCGCATGGCACACCGCCGCCGGCACTGACGCAGGCGCGCAGCAGCTACCAGCAGCTGGCCGCGGACTCCGCGGTGCTGGCCAGCGCGCCGAAGGATGTGATGCGCGCCGGCGACTCACTGGAGCGGGCCGAGCGTCTGGCCAGCTACTGGGGCAGTGCGGAAGATGTCGAGCACTATGCCTACCTGAGCCAGCGCTACAGTGCGATCGCTCGCGAGCACAGCGTACTGACGGCGGAACAGCAGCAGCTGGCGCGTCTGCAGCTGGAGCGCGAACGCCTGCAGCTGGCCCTGCGCGAGGCCCGCCTGATCGGTGTGCAGCAGCAGGGCCTCTGGCTGGAGGAACAGATGCTCAGCCTGGCGACCACCGAGACCGAGCGCGGCCTGGTGATGTCGCTCGGCGACGTGCTGTTCGACGCCGACCGCGCCGAACTGAAGGGGGCGGCCAACCGCACGGTGCTCAAGCTGTTCCAGTTCCTCCAGCTCAACCCGCAGCGCACCGTGCGCATCGAAGGCTACACCGACAACCGTGGCCTGGCGGACGATAACCTGGCGCTGTCCAGCGCCCGGGCGCAGGCGGTGGCGGACGTGCTGATCGACCTGGGTATCGCTCCCGAGCGCATCAAGGTGCAGGGCCACGGCGCCGCCTTCCCGGTGGCGGCCAATGCCTCGTCCCGTGGCCGGGCGCAGAATCGTCGGGTCGAAATCGTGTTTTCCGACGAGCAGGGGCGCCTCGCGCCGCCGCGCGAGTAGTGCGTGACGGCCGATGTGGTGAGAATAGTGCTCAGCCAGAGCCGGCGGCGGGGTAGCCGGCGCCCACTCCTGCGAGGCCTGCGATGAGCATCGTGCGCGTTTTCCTTGGTCTGCTGCTGGCGGTGCTGGCCGCCTGCGATGGCGACAAGCCTGAGGCGCCGCAACCGCAGGCGCCGGCGCGCAAGGAGATCCAGTCGCCGGCGCCGGTTGCCGTGCCGCCGCCCGTTGCCGCCCCGGAGGCTGTCGAGTCCGCCCCCGCCGCGCCTCCGGTGGAGCCCCCGGCGGCCACGCCGGAGCCGGCACGGCCTGCGCCTCGGCAACCCGCGGTTTCTTCGCCTCCGCCCAGGGCTGCCACCTCCACCGCGCCGGAAGTTGTGGTCCCCCTGGACCTCAGTCTGCCCGCCGAGCTGCTCGAGCGCCTGCCAGGCGAACAGCCGCTGCAGCAGGTCGTCGAACCGCAGCCCCTGCTGCCGCCATTGTTCAGTGAAAAGACGCAGCCGCAGTCCTTCGAGCTGGGCGGCAGGCTGATCACCAACGAGGGCCCCCCCGCTGTCGACGAGGACAGCTGGCACGAGCTGGAAGGCGCCGAGCTGGAACTGCGCTTTCGCCGCTGAAGCGGGAGGCTATTCGTCCTCGCCGTCCTCCCTGCGCGCCTTGGCGTCCTGCTCGGCGTTGCGTTTGTGCATGCGCTCCAGCTCTTCCTCGCTGAGCGGCATCTTGTCTGCGCTGTCGCGCAGCAGCAGCAGGCTGCCGATCACCGTGCCGAAGGCCAGGGCCAGAAACAACCAGGCATACCAAGGCATGATCTTCTCCATAAGTTGACGTCGCCTTCACCATAGCGCCGGCTGCGGTGGCTGTCTTGCCTGATCGGTCAGCGCTCCGGGCGGCGCGGGCTTGCGCTACAATGCGCGGCGATTCGACTTGCCGAGAGAGCCCCATGTCCTGCCAGACCCCGATCATCGTCGCCCTGGATTTTCCCACCCGTGAAGCCGCGCTGGCCCTGGCCGAGCGCCTCGATCCGCAGCAGTGCCGGGTCAAGGTCGGCAAGGAGCTGTTCACCCGCTGTGGCCCGGCCGTGGTCGAGACCCTGCAGCAGCGTGGCTTCGAGGTGTTCCTCGACCTGAAATTCCACGACATCCCCAACACCACCGCGATGGCGGTCAAGGCTGCCGCCGAGCTGGGCGTGTGGATGGTCAACGTGCACTGCTCCGGCGGCCTGCGCATGATGGCGGCCTGCCGCGAAACCCTCGATGCCATGAGCGGACCCAAGCCGCTGCTGATCGGCGTGACCGTGCTGACCAGCATGGAGCGCGAGGATCTGGCGGGGATCGGCCTGGATGTGCAGCCCCAGGAGCAGGTGCTGCGCCTGGCCGCCCTGGCACAGCAGGCCGGTCTTGATGGTCTGGTCTGTTCGGCCCAGGAGGCGCCGGCGCTGAAGGCCGCGCAGCCGGCGCTACAGCTGGTGACCCCGGGCATCCGTCCGGCCGGTAGCGCGCAGGACGACCAGCGCCGCATCCTCACCCCGCGCCAGGCGCTGGAAGCCGGTTCCGACTATCTGGTGATTGGCCGGCCGATCAGCCAGGCCGCCGACCCGGCCGCCGCGCTGGCTGCAGTGGTGGCCGAACTGCACGGCTGAATTTCTCGTTCCTGACGCGGCGGGCGGGGAGGTGCCGATGAGCGAGTTCGATCCCTACCGACCGCCGCAGGCACCGCTGCTCGATCCGCACCTGCCGGCCGCGTTCGTCGGCGGCGCCTGGAGCCGCAGCCAGCTGCGTCTGCTGGGTGCCCTGGCCCTGGGCTACCTGTTCGGTCTGTTCGTCCTGCTGGCGCTGAGCCTGTGGCAGCTGCTGCATCCGCAGTTCGCACCGCTGCCCCTCACCCATCTGCTGGGTCTGCTGCTGGCGCTGCTCTGGGGCTACCTGTTGCTGCGCCTGCGCGCGCTGCTGGCCAGCCGCTTCGGGTTGCACGATGGCCTGGACTGGCCCCTGGCGCTGCAGATAGTGCTGGGCCTGCTGGCGGTCGGCTTCGCGGCGCTGCTCGACGAACAGGTGCTGAACCCGCTGTGGCTGGATCTGGGCAGCTTCGCGCTGTTCGTCGCGCTGGGCCTGAGCGTGCTGCGCTTCGCCCTGTGCCTGCAGCGCATCCCCCAGCCCTATCCGGCGCTGCGCCTGTTGGCCTGGCTGTTGCTGCTCGCCGGCATCGCCTGTGCCAGCGTGGTGCTGCTGGTGCCGGCACTGCTGCTTGGCTTGGCTGCCGGCGCGGCGCTGGCCTGGGTGTTCTTCACCGCCGCCGGCGAGCTGCCGGAGTGAGCATGTCGGCTCGAGGGGCCGCCTTGCTCATTGCGCTGTGCGCTGCGCCCGGCGCAGCGCACAGCGCAATCTGCTGCGGGACGAGCCCCCGTGGGCTCACTCGTCGCGACCTTCCAGCATGGTCCGCTTGAGCAGCACGTAGACCGCGCCGGTGCCGCCGTGCTTGGCCAGGCAGGAGGTGAAGCCGAGCACCTGCGGGTGCTGGCGCAGCCAGGTGTTGACGTGGCTCTTGATCATCGGTCGGCGTCCGTCGGTGCGTGCCGACTTGCCGTGGGTCACCCGCGCGCAGCGTACCTCGAAGCGTGCCGCCTCGGCGAGGAACTCCCACAGGGTAGCGCGTGCCGTCTCCACGCTCATGCCGTGCAGGTCGAGACTGCCCTCGAAGGCGATCTGCCCGGCCTTGAGCTTGCGCATCTGACCTTCCTGCACGCCGTCGCGCGCCCAGTACAGTTCGTCCTCGGGACCGACGTCGATGACGAACAGGTCGGACAGGCCGTCCACCGTGGTGGTCTGCTGGGTCAGGATCGCGTTCTGCTGGCGACTGCTGAGTTGCTGGCGGTCGGCCTTGGGCTTGCCGGTGTCGGCGCGCTCCTCGACCTTGATGCGCTTGACCCCGCGCATCTCGCTGTGAAACAGGGAAAAATCGTCGTCTGCCATGCTGGCTCTCCACATCAAGGCGGCCATTTTAGCGGATGCGGCGGCGCGGCGGGCGTTCGGCTAGAATGCGCGACCCATCACCGAGGAACCCTGCCATGAGCGCCGACCACAGCCGTCTGCAAAGCATCCGTGACCTGATCCGCTGGGGTGTCAGCCGCTTCCATGGCGCGGAGCTATTCTTCGGGCACGGCACCGACAACGCCTGGGACGAGGCGCGAGCGCTGGTGCTGGGCGGCCTGCATCTGCCCTGGGACATGGCGGCGGACTACCTCGACTGCCGTCTCGAGCTGGACGAGCTGGAGGCGGTGCGTGCGCTGCTGCAGCGGCGTATCGACGAGCGCATCCCGGCCGCCTATCTGCTCGGCGAGGCCTGGTTCTGCGGCCAGCCGTACTGCGTCGACGAGCGCGTGCTGGTGCCGCGCTCGCCGATCGCCGAGCTGATCGAACGCCACTTCGCGCCCTGGCTCAAGGGCACGCCGGCGCGCATCCTCGACCTGTGTACCGGCTCCGGCTGCATCGGCATCGCCTGTGCCCATGCCTTCCCCGAGGCTGAAGTGGTGCTCGCCGACCTGTCGTTCGACGCGCTGGAGGTGGCCAACCTCAACATCGAGCGTCACGAGGTGGAGGAGCGCGTGTATAGCGTGCAGGGTGACGGCTTCGACGGCCTGCCGGGGCAGCGCTTCGACCTGATCGTCTCCAACCCGCCCTATGTCGATGCCGAGGACTTCGCCGACATGCCGGCCGAGTTCCACCACGAGCCGGCCATGGGCCTGGCCTGCGGCGACGATGGCCTGGATCTGGTGCGGCGCATGCTCGCCGAGGCCGCCGACCACCTCACCGAGGATGGCCTGCTGGTGATCGAGGTGGGCAACAGCCAGGTGCACGTCGAGGCCGCCTACCCGGAAGTGGAATTCACCTGGGTCGAGTTCGCTCGCGGCGGCCACGGCGTGTTCGTGCTCAGCGCCGAGCAGTGCCGTCGGCACCAGGCGCTGTTCCGCTCGCGTCTGCAGGGCTGAGCAAGCGCTCAGGGCAGGATGAAGCGCGCCAGCCCGTCGAGCAGTTCGCCGGCCAGTGGCAGCTGCGGGTCGTTGTAGGACGCCAGTGGTGGCGCGTCGGCGGGCACGATGCGCAGCATGTGGTTCATGCCCTCGATCACCAGCAGCTGGGCCTCCGGCTTGGCCTGCAGCAGCAGCTGCGCCTCTTCCACGTCGACCTGGAAGTCGTGGCTGCCCTGGATGATCAGCGCCGGGATCGGCACCTGGGCGAAGGCCTCGGCCGGGCGCTGCCGCAGCAGCGAGATCAGGTAGGGCTGCACGCTCGGGCGCAGCAGTACCCGCAGCTTCGGCGCTACCTCGGCCACCGTGTGGCCCCGTTCGAGTTCGCGCAGGATCGTCTCGGTTTCCGCCGCCAGCAGTGGCGGCAGGCGGCCCTGCAGCTGCTCGCGGAGCACGGTGCCGAGCGGGTGGGCGATGCCGGATACGCTGACCAGCGCATCGGCACCGGCGTCCACCGCGGCCAGGGTGGCGATCAGCGCGCCTTCGCTGTGGCCGAGCAGGATCAGCTGGGAAAAGCGCGGATCGGTCTTGAGCAGCTGCCCCCAGGCCACCGCGTCGGCGACGTAGGCCTCGACGCTCAACTGCTCCTCGCGCGGTGCCACCGCCCGGCTGGCGGCCACCCCGCGCTTGTCGTAGCGCAGGCTGGCGATGCCGCGCTCGGCCAGGCCGAGGGCCAGGCGCTTGAGGCTGTCATTGTTTCCGCCAGCGGGGTTGTTGCCGTCGCGGTCGGTCGGGCCGGAGCCGGCGATCAGCAGCACCACCGGCGCCGGCTGCGCGGTTGCGGGCAGCATCAGGCTGCCGTGCAGGGTGCCGCCGGGCACGACCAGATCGACCGGCCACTGCAGGATGCTCGGCAGGCCTGCCCGGGTCAGGCCTGAACACAGCAGGAGGGTCAGCAGCAGGAGCGCTCGGAACATGCAGGGACGGCTCGCAAGGACGTGAGGGTTGACGGAACGGGGAGGGCGCCGGTGCGGGGGTGGCAGCTTGCCGGCGTTTCCCCAGCAGGCGGACGCTTGGGTATACTTTGCGGCTCTCTATTTTTCTTTTCCCGCCGCGGAGCATCCTGCATGTCTGGCAATACTTACGGCAAGCTGTTCACCGTCACCACTGCCGGTGAAAGCCATGGTCCGGCGCTGGTCGCCATCGTCGACGGCTGCCCGCCGGGGCTGGACATCTCCCTGGAAGACCTGCAGCGCGACCTCGACCGCCGCAAGCCCGGCACCAGCCGCCACACCACCCAGCGCCAGGAAGCCGACGAGGTGGAAATCCTCTCCGGCGTGTTCGAGGGCAAGACCACCGGCTGCGCCATCGGCCTTCTGATCCGCAACACCGACCAGAAGTCCAAGGACTACTCGGCGATCAAGGACCTGTTCCGCCCGGCCCACGCCGACTACACCTACCATCACAAGTACGGCCTGCGCGACTACCGTGGCGGCGGCCGCAGCTCGGCGCGCGAGACCGCCATGCGCGTGGCGGCCGGCGCCATCGCCAAGAAGTACCTGGCCAGCCTCGGCATTCAGGTGCGCGGCTACATGAGCCAGCTCGGTCCGATCGAGATCCCGTTCAAGACCTGGGACTCGGTGGAGGAGAACGCCTTCTTCAGCCCCGATCCGGACAAGGTGGCCGAGCTGGAGGCATACATGGACCAGCTGCGCCGCGACCAGGATTCGGTCGGCGCGAAGATCACCGTGGTTGCCGAAGGCGTGCCGCCGGGGCTGGGCGAGCCGATCTTCGACCGCCTCGACGCCGAACTGGCCCACGCGCTGATGAGCATCAACGCGGTCAAGGGCGTGGAGATCGGCGCCGGCTTCGCCTCGGTGGCCCAGCGCGGTACCGAGCACCGCGACGAGCTGACCCCGGACGGCTTCCTGTCCAACAATGCCGGCGGCATCCTCGGCGGGATTTCCTCCGGCCAGCCGATCGTCGCCCACCTGGCGCTCAAGCCGACCTCGAGCATCACCACTCCGGGCCGCTCCATCGACATCCACGGCAACCCGGTGGAAGTGATCACCAAGGGTCGTCACGATCCGTGCGTCGGCATCCGCGCCACGCCGATCGCCGAGGCGATGATGGCCATCGTGCTGATGGACCACCTGCTGCGCCACCGCGCGCAGAACGCCGACGTGCAGGTGATTACCCCGGTGCTGCCGCAGCTGTGAGTCGCCGCGTAGGTTGGGTGGAGGCCCTGGCCGCTACCCAACATGCGGACTGTCGGCTGTCGCTGCGCGCTAGCCAGCCGGCGGGGCGAGCATGACTTTCGCGTTGCCCTACTGGCGCCTGTCCGGCTTCTACTTCAGCTACTTCGCCCTGCTTGGGGCGACGGCGCCGTTTCTCGCCCTGTATTTCGATCACCTGGGCTTTTCCGCGGCGCGCATCGGCGAGCTGGTGGCGATTCCCATGCTGATGCGCTGCGTGGCGCCCAACCTGTGGGGCTGGCTGGGCGATGTCACTGGCCGGCGCCTGTTGATCGTGCGCCTCGGCGCGCTCTGCACCCTGGTCAGCTTCGCCAGCATCTTCTACCGCCAGGACTACGCCTGGCTGGCGCTGGTGATGGCCCTGCACGCGTTCTTCTGGCATGCGGTGTTGCCGCAGTTCGAGGTCATCACCCTGGCCCACCTGCGCGAGCAGGCGGCGCGCTACAGCCAGATCCGCCTGTGGGGCTCGATCGGCTTCATCTGCACGGTGGTCGGCCTCGGCGCGCTGTTCGAGCGGCTGAGTCTGGATGCCTACCCCTGGACGCTGATCGGCATCATGCTGGCCATCGTCCTCAGCAGCCTGTGGATTCCCAACGCCCAGCTGCAGGTACACGCCGGCGAAACCGGGCGCGGCGGCTTTTTGCAGCAGCTGCGCCGTCCCGGCGTGCCGGCGTTCTATGTCGCGGTGGCGCTGATGCTGCTCAGCCACGGGCCGTACTACACCTTCATCACCCTGCACCTGGAAAGCCTCGGCTACAGCCGCAGCCAGATCGGCTGGCTGTGGGCGCTCGGCGTGCTCGCGGAGATCGTCCTGTTCCTGGTGATGGCGCGCCTGCTGGCGCGCTTCTCGGTGCGCCAGGTGCTGCTCGCCAGCCTGCTGCTGGCCGCGCTGCGCTGGCTGCTGCTGGGCAACCTGGCCGAGCACTGGCCGGTGCTGCTGGTGGCGCAGGTCATGCATGCCGCCACCTTCGGCAGCTTCCATGCCGCTGCGATCCACTTCGTGCGCCACAGCTTCGCCGCCCGCCAGCAAGGGCAGGGGCAGGCGCTGTATGCCGCGCTGTCCGGTGTCGGCGGCGCGCTCGGCGCCCTGTATGCCGGCTACAGCTGGAACAGCCTCGGCCCGGCCTGGACCTTCGCCCTCGCCAGCCTGGCGGCCCTGCTGGCTGCCGTGATCATCGCCCGCCGCCTGCGCGAGCCGGAGCTGGCACCCTGAATCCGCTCTTCGCCACCCGAATATTCGAGATCCCCAAGATGACCGATCAGCGCGAACTCCTCACCCGGCAGATCATCGAGGCCGGCCGCTTCCTCTACGGCCGCGGCTGGTCGCCGGCCACCAGCAGCAACTACTCGGCGCGCCTGGCCGCCGACCAGGCGTTGCTCACCGTGTCCGGCAAGCACAAGGGCCAGCTGACCGAGAACGACGTGCTGGCCACCGACCTTGCCGGCAACAGCCTGGAGCCGGGCAAGAGGCCGTCGGCCGAGACCCTGCTGCACACCCAGCTGTACGCCTGGCGCGCCGACATCGGCGCGGTGTTGCACACCCACTCGGTCAACGCCACCGTGCTGTCGCGCCTCACTCCTGGCGACCAACTGCTGCTGGAAGACTACGAGCTGCAGAAGGCCTTCAGCGGGGTGACCACCCACGAGGGCCAGGTGCTGGTGCCGATCTTCGACAACGACCAGGACATCGCCCGCCTGGCCGGCAAGGTGCAGCAGTGGCTGGATACCCATCCCGACTGCGTGGGCTACCTGATCCGCGGCCACGGCCTTTACACTTGGGGTCCGCAGATGAGCGATGCCCTGCGCCAGATCGAAGCCTTCGAATTCCTCTTCGAATGCGAACTGAAGACCCGCCAGGTGCTGGGTCGCTGAGCCCTACTCGACCAGACAAGCCGACTTAACAAGGAACCGCCCATGAGCCGCCTGAGCGTCTACCACGAGTCCACCCCGCAGCTGCCGAACAAGGTGCTGACCCACGCCGAGGACATCGCCGCCACCCTGGCCGAGGTTGGCGTGCGTTTCGAGCGCTGGCAGGCCAGCGCGCCCATCGCCCCCGGCGCCAGCCAGGAGGAGGTGATCGCCGCCTACCGCCACGAGATCGACAAGCTGATGAGCGAGCAGGGCTACGTCACCGTCGACGTGATCAGCCTGGACCGCAGCCACCCGCAGAAGGCCGAGCTGCGCGCCAAGTTCCTCGACGAGCACACCCACGGCGAGGATGAGGTGCGCTTCTTCGTCGCCGGCCGTGGCCTGTTCACCCTGCACGTCGGCGACCACGTCTACGCGGTGATGTGCGAGAAGAACGACCTGATCTCGGTGCCGGCCGGCACCCGCCACTGGTTCGACATGGGCGAGGAGCCGCACTTCGTAGCCATCCGTCTGTTCAACAACCCCGAGGGCTGGGTGGCCAACTTCACCGGCGACGCCATCGCCAAGAACTTCCCGCCGCTGGAGGACTGACGGTGCCGATCAAAGCCATCCTCACCGACATCGAAGGCACCACCAGCGCGGTCAGCTTCGTCTTCGACGTGCTGTTTCCCTACGCCCGCGAGCACCTGCCGGCATTCGTCCGTGAACATGCCGAAGAGCCGACCGTGGCCGAGCAGCTCGCCGCCGTGCGCGCCGAGAGCGGCGAGGGCGACGCCGACGTCGAGCGGGTCATCGCCATCCTTCTCGAGTGGATCGCCAGCGACCGCAAGGCCACCCCTCTCAAGGCACTGCAGGGCATGGTCTGGGAGCAGGGCTACCGCGCCGGCCAGCTCAAGGGCCACGTCTATGCGGACGCGGTGGACGCGCTCAAGGCCTGGAAAGCGGCCGGCTACGACCTGCATGTCTACTCCTCCGGCTCGATCCAGGCGCAGAAGCTGATCTTCGGCTGCTCCGAGGCCGGCGACCTGACCCCGCTGTTCTCCGGCTACTTCGACACCACCAGCGGCGGCAAGCGCGAGGCCGAGTCCTACGCACGTATCGCCGCGGCCATCGGCCGCCCGGCTGGCGAGATCCTGTTCCTCTCCGATGTGGTCGAGGAGCTCGACGCCGCCCAGACTGCCGGCATGGCCACCTGCGGCCTGGCCCGCGACGGCGGCGAGCTGGCCGGACACCGGACGGTGGCCAGCTTTGCCGCCATCGAGCCGGCCGTCTTCTGACCCCAACCCGACGGGGCTTGCGCAATTTGCCAGCCAGCCGCCCGGCGGCGGCTGGTCTGCCACGGGGCCGTCACACGGCGGTTCCAGACTGTCGCAAAGGCTGCTCGCTGCCTAAAATCCCGATTCTCTGCGAAACCCAGGTTTCGCTATATTTTCAATGACTTGCAAGGAAAATACGCCCATGAGCGACTACCAGGAAACTCTCTACGATGGTTACGGCCAGCGCTTTCGCATCGACGAGATGCTCCACGAAGTGCGCACCGAGCATCAGCATCTGGTGATTTTCCAGAACGCCCGCATGGGTCGGGTGATGGCGCTGGACGGCGTGATCCAGACCACCGAGGCTGACGAGTTCATCTACCACGAGATGCTCACCCACGTGCCGATCCTCGCCCACGGCCTGGCCAAGCGCGTGCTGATCATCGGCGGCGGCGACGGCGGCATGCTGCGCGAAGTCGCCAAGCACCGCAGCGTCGAGCACATCACCATGGTCGAGATCGACGGCACCGTGGTCGAGATGTGCAAGCAGTACCTGCCCAACCACTCCAAGGGCGCTTTCGACGATCCGCGTCTGAACCTGGTGATCGACGACGGTATGCGCTTCGTCGCCACCACCGAGGAGAAGTTCGACGTGATCATCTCCGACTCCACCGACCCCATCGGTCCGGGCGAGGTGCTGTTCTCGGAGAACTTCTACGAGGCCTGCCGCCGCTGCCTGAACGACGGCGGCATCCTGGTCACCCAGAACGGCACCCCGTTCATGCAGCTGGGCGAAGTGCAGACCACCGCCAAGCGCATGCACGGCCTGTTCGCCGACTGGCACTTCTACCAGGCGGCGGTGCCGACCTACATCGGCGGCGCGATGACCTTCGCCTGGGGCAGCACCAACGCCGACTACCGCAAGCTGCCGCTGGAAACCCTGCGCCAGCGCTTCGCCGGCAGCGGCATCGTTACCCGCTACTACAACGCCGACGTCCACCAGGGCGCCTTCGCCCTGCCGCAGTACGTGCTGCAGGCGATCCACAAGCCGAGCAACGACTGATACCTGCACGCAGCAGGCAGCAATAGCGAAGGGGCCCGATCAGGGCCCCTTCGCGTTTGAGACGGGATTGCTGCCGCCATCTGCAGTCTGTGCCTTGACCCTCCCTCGTATTGCCGAGGGTACAGGTCCGGGTGAGCGGCTGGCTTCCCGGTTGGTTGATGGTCACACCGCCTGGTTGATGGGTGGCGTGCCTTCCTTCATCCCTTGCATGATCTGATTGCGGAACTCCGGAGTGTCTTCGTAGCCGTGCACGCTACGTCCGTGCTCGACAACGGCTTCCAGCAGTTCCTCCTTGGTGTCGGCGGCCAGTGCCACTGTGCACTTCACGTCGCCCGGGTGGTCCCGGCAATCGATGTAGTACCTGGACATGATGGCGCCCTCCAGATCGCTAGGGCCCAACTGGCCTGACCTCCCTCCCGCTATGGTGGGAGTCAGGGCCCTGAAGTCGACAGCTCCGAGCTTTTTGTTGTTGGCCTGGGGCTGTCTGGCTCTGTTTTAAGTATAGGTCGCCACGTTCATCCGCCACCTTGCGGCGGGAAATTCCGCCGAGCGGTCTGCGGGCTTCAGGGGCGGCAGGCGGCCATCTCCTCCATCAGTGTGCGGACCAGTTCGCCGGCCGGCAGCGTGCGGGCCATCCCGGCGGCCTGGCCGGCCCACAGCGACAGGTATTCGCTGCGCCCCTGGCGGACGGCGGCCTGGCGAATATCGCCAGTCAGCGCATTCTGCACCGGATAGGCGGGCACCTCGTCTTCCGCCGCCGCCAGGCGGCGCATGAAGTCGTTGGCGATGCCGCGCGCCAGGCGGCCGGAGAAGGCGCGGGTCAGGCGCGTGCTGTCGTCGCGGGCGGCGAGGATCGCCTCCTTCCAGATCGAGGGGATGCCCGACTCCGGGCAGCAGAGGAAGGCTGTGCCCAGTTGCGCGGCCTGGGCGCCGAGCAGCAAGGCCGCGGCGATGCCACGGCCATCCATGATCCCGCCGGCAGCGATCACCGGGATGTTCACCGCCGCCACCACCTGCGGCAGCAGGGCCAGCAGGCCGAGGCAGGACTGCTGCGGATCGCCGAGGAAGGTGCCGCGATGGCCGCCGGCCTCGCTGCCCTGGGCGCAGATCAGGTCGGCGCCGACCGCTTGCCACGCCAGGGCCTCTGCCACCGTGGTGGCGGTGCCGATCACCCGGCAGCCGGCGGCATGGAAGCGCGCGACGGTGGTCGCGTCGAGCAGGCCGAAGGTGAAACTGACCAGCGGCGGCGCCAGCTCCAGCAGGGTTTCGATCTGCGCGCGGTTGTCCTCGCAGAAGCGCGCCGGCCGGCTACCGGGTGGCAGGCCCAGTTCGGCGCGCAACGGATCGAGGCGTGCCTGGGCGCGGGCCACTTCCTCGTCGCTGGGATCGGGGTTCTCGAGAATGAACAGGTTGACGTTGAACGGGCGGTCGGTCAGCGCACGCACCCGTGCCACCCCCTCGCGCATCGCCGCCGGCGACAGCGTGGCCGCGGCGAAGGAGCCCAGGGCGCCGGCGTTGCATACGGCGGCGACCAGCTCCGGGGTGGTCGCGCCGCCGGCCATGGGTGCCTGGATCAGCGGATGGCGTACGCCGGTGAGGGTGGCGAACGGCGTGTTGGGTGCGGACATGGCGTTTCCTCCTGGAGCCTGGACAGTCCGTAGTCTGGCCTCAATGCAGCGGCTTGACCATGTACAACGCCGGCACCCGGTAGGAGGCCAGGTTGTGCTGCTGCACGGACTCCAGTTCGGTTTCGGCGACATAGCCCAGGCGTGCCCAGAAGTCCTCCGAACCTTGTACCGAAACCAGTGCGGAATATTTGATCTGTGGGCTGCGCCCGTGCTCCAGGTTGCGCCGCACCAGCGCCGGGCCGATGCCGCGTCCGGCGGCGCGGCGCGCCACGGCGAGGTCGTGCAGGTACAGGCAGTCCGGACTGTTCGGCGCGCTGAAGGCGCCGTCCAGTGGCGTGACCTTGCCGGCCAGGGAGCGGTAGCCAAACAGGTAGGCGCACAGGCCGTGCGCATCCTCGGCGACCCAGGCCAGTTCGGGAAAGCTGTGCAGGCGCTGGCGGATGATCGCGGCGCTTTCAAGCAGCTCGTGGGGGTAGGACTCTTCCTGGATTGCCAGAACGGCAGGGATGTCGTCCTCGCTCATCAGGCGCAGGTGGTAATTCATGGGCAGTTCGGCAGGGATCGATCGATGGGCTTTCGCGGGAGCAGGGAAGGGGCTGGCCAGTCGGTGGATAGTGGTGGCGACGCGCAAGGGCTGTCGCCCCACGACACGGCAGCGCAATTATTCCAGATTGGCGCCGGCAAGTATGCCCCGTGCGCTGGCGCAGGGATATGCGGTGCGCAATCAGTAATCCAGACGCGCGCCCTGCAGTCGGCCGTGCACGGTAATCAGGTCATAGGTGCGCTCCTCATCCTTGAGCTGATTGACGATCCGGGAGGCGAGCTTGTTAGCGGCGCTGCTCAGTCGCTGGCAGTCCTTCATGGCGGGCATCGCCTGCAACTGGCGGTTGACCTCGAGGGCTGCCTTGCGACCAATCTGATGATGACCGAGTTCATGCTGGTTCAGCGCCGTCAGATAACGCTGGAATCGTTCGCGCAGGATATCGCTGCCGCCGACTAGGCGTGGCAGTTGAATCGTGGTGTTCAATCCGGTGGAAACCTCACTGATCCGGCAATCGCCATTGGCATCCGTAGCCCATTGATAGCGCCAGTTCACCCGCCAGCTGGTGTAGGCATGGAAGGTTTGTCCGTCATGCCGGATCGGCGAAGTATTGTTCAGCGCCCGTGCCAGTGACCTGGAATTGTTGGCCTGAACTTCATAGTCGCTATAGGTGAGTGATTCAGTGATTTCGGCGGAGGCAATTGGCGCTATCAGGGCGAGCGTCATGAGGAAAGTGGCCTGCTTGAGCCTGCGGGCAACGCCTGACGGGCTTGGCTGGCAAGCGCTGGTGCAGTTGAGGTTTCTCATGGTGGTGTGCCCCTGCAGGCTACCCGCATCCTTATTTCCGGGTGCGCAAATGCGCGCACAAGACTCGGTGCGGGATGGCGTTAATTGTTTTCTGATGTATTAATGTGCTTGCAATATTGAAGCTAGCAGGGGTTTTGGTGGCTTCTTGAAGTTCTCTATATGAAATTCGGCGATTGCAGGTTGGCAGGTTTATTTTGAATAATTAATTATGTGTTTAGTTGGCGGCAATAAGTTGTTGTCGGTGTTGTTGCTGGTTATGGTCGGAATTTTTTTGGCTACTTGCTGCGCGTCGAAGAGTCCGTACTCGCATGTGGCCGGGAACACCGGCGGCGGTTGGGTTTTCCTTGTTTATCAGCACTTACGGTGTCGGCGAGGTCAGTCTGATGACGCCTGGCAAGCCGGATGGTCGGCAGGATCTGCTGATCTGGCCGTTGTCTGCTTCGGTTGGGTTTATGAGATGAATATTGTTTTTTGACGTTTAGGTGCGATGTTTTTCTGTCGTCGACGGGGCTGGTCTTTCGTCCAGCGGCATTGGCTCTCGTCACGATCAAGGACGGTGCGCGCAGCCGTGCCTGCCAAAGGCTCGCCGGCAAGTGGGAGAGCGCTATACAGCAGCCATGTTTTGGGTCTAGGCTGAACTCGCTGTGGATTTTCAACTGATGAAAAACCAAGGAGTGCGGGCAATGGCTACGATCGCTCCAGACGATATCAGCAGCACCGTTTTGCGCCGGATGAAGGAGGGTGGTTTCGACTTTGCCCGCGTTCATCCGATCGAGTTTTATGCGATTTTCACCGACGAGGAGAAAGCGCGGCAGGCGGCAAGGAGTTTCCGCGGCGAATCGCTGAATGCCCAGGTCAGTCAGCGTGAGGGGGGCTGGCACTTGCAGGTGAGCAAGGTGATGTACGCAACCCATGCCGGCATCGATGATTTCGAGCATGACCTACAGGAGCTGGTAGCTCCGTTGGGTGGCGTACTGGATGGCTGGGGCGTGACCCAGGAGGTGGTCGAAACGCGACCCTGAAGGCTTGCTGGAAGGTAATCCCGTTCGCCGTTGCAGGAGCAGCGGCGGAGGGAATTTCTATTGTTGCCCGACTTCCGGGCACGTGCCCGGTGAGTGATGGCCGGTCTGCGTTGTTTTGAGGCATGCACTTTGCCGGCGCAGGAACGCGGTGCGCCATTTTGGCGCGCTGGTGCCTGTTTTTTTGTATAAGTATCTGATTTAAATGGAATTATAAGAATGGCGCGGCTCTTGCATTATCCATGGCAAGAGGCACAAACAGGGAGCCCGCGAGCATGGTTCGCAGCACTTACGATGAGATGTACGACGTCCGGGGCGATTGCCGGGCACACTATCGAACCTTCGCCCGCTGGTTGGCCGCCACGCCGGCCGAGCAGCTGGAGCAGCGCCGACGCGAGGCGGACCTGTTGTTCCATCGCGCGGGCATCACCTTCACCCTGTATGGCGACGATCAGGGTACCGAGCGCCTGATCCCCTTCGATACCATCCCGCGCAGCATCCCGGCGAGCGAATGGCGCAAGATCGAACAGGGCTGCATCCAGCGCGTACGTGCGCTGAACATGTTCCTCAGCGACCTCTATCACGACCAGCGCATCGTCAAGGCCGGGATCGTCCCGGCCGAGCAGGTGCTGGCCAACGAGGGCTACCAGCTGGCGATGCAGGGCATCGACCTGCCGCACAACCTCTATGCGCATATCGCCGGAGTTGATCTGGTGCGCGATGGCGACGGCACCTACTACGTGCTGGAAGACAACCTGCGTACGCCCAGCGGCGTTTCCTACATGCTGGAAAACCGCAAGATGATGATGCGCCTGTTCCCGGAGCTGTTCGCCGGGCAGCGCATCGCGCCGGTCAACCACTATCCTAACCTGCTGTTGGATACCCTGAAGAGTTCCAGCCTGGTGGACCACCCCAGCGTGGTGGTGCTGACCCCCGGTCGCTACAACAGCGCCTACTTCGAGCACGCCTTCCTGGCCCGCGAGATGGGCGTCGAGCTGGTGGAGGGGGCCGACCTGTTCGTGCGCGACGAGCGCGTGTACATGCGCACCACCGCCGGCCCGCAGCCGGTCGACGTGATCTACCGGCGCATCGACGACGCCTTCCTCGATCCGCTGGCCTTCAATCCCGACTCCATGCTCGGCGTGCCCGGCCTGCTGGCGGCCTACCGCAAGGGCAACGTGGTGCTGGCCAACGCCATCGGTACCGGAGTGGCCGACGACAAGTCGATCTATCCCTACGTCCCGGAGATGATCCGCTTCTATCTGGACGAGGAGCCCATCCTGCAGAACGTGCCGACCTGGCAGTGCCGCAAGCCGGCCGAGCTGTCCCACGTACTGGCCAACCTCGAGCAACTGGTGGTCAAGGAGACCCAGGGCTCCGGTGGCTACGGCATGCTGGTCGGCCCGGCCGCCAGCCAGGCGGAGATCGAGACCTTCCGCGCCCGCCTCAAGGCCAACCCGGCAGCCTACATCGCCCAGCCGACCCTCAGCCTGTCGACCTGTCCGACCTTCGTCGACAGCGGCATCGCGCCGCGGCACATCGACCTGCGGCCGTTCGTGCTGTCCGGTCGCGAGGTGCGCCTGGTCCCCGGTGGCCTGACCCGCGTGGCGCTGCGCGAGGGCTCCCTGGTGGTGAACTCGTCGCAGGGCGGCGGCACCAAGGACACCTGGGTGGTCGAGGAACCGACCGTCGCCGCTGAATCACGCGAAGTCTGAGCGAGAACCGTCATGCTGAGTCGTACTGCTGCCGATCTGTACTGGATGTCGCGCTATCTGGAGCGCGCGGAAAACATGGCGCGGATGCTGGATGTCAGCCATTCGCTGTCGCTGATGCCGCAGGGCGGTCGCGGCGATGGCTTGGAAGAGCTGGCCATGCCGCTGCTGATCACCGGCACCCTGGATGCCTATCTGGAGCGCCATGGCGAGCTGGACGCCGAGCGCATCCTGCACTTTTTCGCCCTCGATGCCGACAATCCGGCGAGCCTCTACAGTTGCCTGCGCGCGGCGCGGGCCAACGCCCACGCGGTGCGCGGGCGGATCACCGCCGACGTCTGGGAGAACATCAATGCCACCTGGCTGGAGATGCGCCACATCGCCGCGCAGTCGCCGGCGAATTTCGGTGCCAGCCATTTCTGCGAGTGGGTAAAGGAGCGCTCGCACCTGTTCCGCGGTGCCACCGAGGGCACCATCATGCGCGGCAATGCCTACCGCTTCATCCGTCTCGGCACCTTCATCGAGCGCGCGGACAATACCCTGCGTCTGCTCGACGCCCGCAACCAGCTGATGGGCGACGAGCCGCCGGGCGACTCCTCAGCACGCGACTACTTCCAGTGGAGTGCGCTGCTGCGCGCGCTGTCGGCCTACGAGGCGCATGCCGCCCTGTATCGCGGCTCGCCCAGGGTCGCCCAGGTGGCCGAGCTGCTGCTGCTGCGCCCCGAGGTGCCACGCTCGCTGCGCAGCTGCATCGGCGCCCTGAGCCAGATCCTCGCCGAGATTCCCGGCAACAATGGACGCCCTGCCCAGCGCATGGCCGCCGAGCTGGAGGCGCGCCTGCGCTTCACCGGCATCGAGGAGGTGCTGGAGGAGGGACTGCAGGCCTGGATTCACGACTACATCCTGCTGGTGCGCCAGCTGGGTAGCGCCGTCCACAGTGCCTATCTGGAGGCCGTATGAAGCTCGCCATCCATCACGGCACCACCTATCGCTACGCCGACCAGGTGCGTGCCAGCATTCAGTATCTGCGCCTGACGCCGCAGGACAGCCCGCGCCAGCGGGTACTCGACTGGGCGCTGGAGCTGCCGCAGTCGGCCCATGCACAGCGCGACGGCCACGGCAACATTCTGCACGTGCTGACCCTCGACGAGCCGCATCAGGCCATCGTCATCAAGGCTCATGGCCATGTGGAGATCGACGAGAGCTGCGAGAGCGAGAGCGATCCGGGCTCGCCGCTACCCTACCTGTGCAGCACCGCCCTGACCGCGGCCGATGCCGCCCTGCGCACGTTTGCGCGCAGCGTGTGTGGCAAGTCGCGCGACCGCGCGGCACTGATCGGCTTGATGGAGCGCTTGTACCAGCACATGCCCTTCACCCCGGGCGCGACCCGCGTCGAGACCACCGCTGCGCAGGCCTTCGCCCTGGGCGCCGGAGTCTGCCAGGACCACACCCATGTGTTCCTCGCCTGCGTGCGCAGTCTGGGCATTCCGGCGCGCTATGTGTCCGGCTACCTGTGCGCCGCGGGCAGCGACCAACTGGTCAGCCATGCCTGGGCCGAGGCCTGGCTCGAGGGCGCCTGGTACAGCTTCGACGTGACCAACCAACTGGCCCGTCCCGAGCGCCACCTCAAGCTCGCGGTCGGCCTCGACTATCTCGACGCCTGCCCGGTGCGCGGCATGTGCCGCGGCGGCGGTCAGGAGCAGATGCACGCCCAGTTGCAGGTGGTCCCCCAGCAGCAGGAACAAGCGCAGGAGCAGTGATTGCCGCGGCCGCCGGCCGCACGGGTTGCGCGGCGGCCCGGCGCCCATGGCGAGTGGGCGCCGCTTCGGTTACAGCCGGCGCATCAGCCACTTTTCCAGCTCCACCAACAGCAACACGGCCAGGCCGCAGGCCGCCACCAGCGCCCAGCCCGCGGCGTCCAGGGCGGCGGTGCCGAACAGCGTCTGCAGCGGGGACCAGTGGCTGAACGCCAGCTGCAGCGGCAGCAGCACGGCGACCATCGCCCAGACCATCGGGTTGTCACTCAGGGAGAAGCTCGCCGGCCCCTGCAGGCGGCGGGCGCAGAACAGGTAGCCGATCTCGCCGGCCACCAGGGCGTTGACCGCCAGCGTCCTGCTGACCTCCAGCGACATTCCTGCCCCCTGGGCATACAGGAACAGGCCGAGGCTGGCGCCGCTGAGCAGCAGGCCGACGAACAACAGGCGCCACAGCAGTTGCCCGCACAGCAGCGGTTCGGCCGGATCGCGCGGCGGGCGCTGCATCAGGTTGTCCTCGGCCGGTTCGAAGGCCAGTGCCAGCGACAGGGTGATGGCGGTGATCATGTTGACCCAGAGGATCTGCAGTGGCGTGATTGGCAGGCTGCCCAGCCCCATGGCGATGGCCGCCAGCAATACCAGCGACTGCCCGGCGCTGGTCGGCAAAATGAACAGGATCGACTTGCGCAGGTTGTCGTAGACCGTGCGGCCTTCTTCCACCGCATGGGTGAGGGTGGCGAAGTTGTCGTCGGCCAGCACCATCTGCGCGGCCTCCTTGGCCGCCTCGGTACCCTTGATGCCCATGGCGATGCCGATGTCGGCGCGCTTGAGCGCCGGGGCATCGTTGACGCCGTCGCCGGTCATCGCCACCCGCTCGCCGCGGGCCTGCAGGCGCTCCACCAGGCGCAGCTTGTGCGCCGGGTTGGTGCGGGCGAAGACCGTGGTGTCGGCCAGGCGCGCATCCAGTGCGGCATCGTCGAGCTGGTCGATTTCGGCGCCGGTCAGCGACGTGCCGCCGCCCAGCCCCAGGCGTTCGGCGATCACCGCGGCGGTGGCGGCATGGTCGCCGGTGATCATCTTCACCGCGATGCCGGCGCTGCGGCATTCGGCGATGGCGGCGATGGCCTCCTTGCGAGGCGGGTCGAGCATGCCGACCAGGCCGAGGAGAATGAAGTCGCCCTCCAGGTCGGCGTAGTCGAGCTGGCTCTGTGGTTTCGACAGCGGGCGCATGGCCAGGCCGATCATGCGCAGCCCGTTGGCCGCACCCTCGTGCAGGCGGGCATGCCAGACGCGCGGATCGAGACGCTCGGTGTTGCCGTCGTGCAACTGGTGGTTGCACAGCTCGAGCAGCCGCTCCGGGGCGCCGAACAGGTAGATCAGGCCGTGGCCGGAGTGGTCGTGATGCAGGCTGGCGGTGCAGCGCAATTCCGGGCTGAACGGAATGCTGTCGACCCGTGGCAGGCGGCCCAGCTCATGGGCGCCGTCCAGTCCCAGCTTGCCGGCCAGGGTGAGCAGCGCCGCTTCGGTGGGGTCGCCGCTGATCTGCCAGCCTTCGGCGCCCTGCCGCAGGCTGGCGCTGTTGGCGAGCAGGCCGGCGCGGGCCAGTTCGAGCAGGTCATCGGCCGGCGGTGCTGCGAGCAGGCAGCCCTCGCGGCTCAGGCTGCCGCTGGGCTCGTAACCGACTCCGCCGATCTGGTAGCTGTGCGCCGTGGTGAACACCTGCTGCACGGTCATCTCGTTGCGGGTCAGGGTGCCGGTCTTGTCCGAGCAGATCACCGTCACCGCGCCGAGGCTCTCCACCGCCGGCAGGCGGCGGATGATCGCGCGATGGCGCGCCATGCGCTGCACGCCGAGGGCGAGGACGATGGTCAGCACCGCCGGCAGGCCTTCGGGAATCGCCGCCACCGCCAGGCCGACGGCGGCCATCAGCATCTCGCTGGGCGAGTAGTCGCGCCAGAACACGCCAATCAGGAAGGTCAGCACGGCGAGCAGGAGGATGGCCGCGGTGAGCTGCCGGGCGAAGCGCTGGATGTCGGCCAGCAGCGGGGTCTGCAGGCTTTCCACCCGGCCCAGCAGGCCACTGATGTGGCCCAGCTCGGTCCACTGGCCGGTGGCCACCACGACGCCCGTGCCGTTGCCGGCACTGACCAGGGTGCCGGAGTAGGCCATGCCGTGGCGGTCGCCCAGGCTGGCGGCGCGCTCGACGGCGGCGCAGTTCTTGTCGGCCGGCAGCGATTCGCCGGTGAGCATGGCCTCGTCGATGCGCAGCTCGCGACAGTCGACCAGGCGCAGGTCGGCCGGTACGCGGTCGCCGGCTTCGAGCAGGACGATGTCTCCGGGCACCAGCTGCTCGGCCGGCAGCGAATGGCTAACCCCGTTGCGGCGCACTCGGCTGTCGAGGGTCAGCAGCTTGCGGATCGAGCGCATGGCCTGTTCGGCCTTGCCCTCCTGGATGAAGCCCACCAGTGCGTTGATCACCACCACGCCGAGGATCACCAGGCTGTCCAGCGTGTGGCCGAGCAGGCCCACCAGCAGTGCCGAGCCCAGCAGCACGTAGATCAGCAGGTTGTGGAACTGCAGCAGCAGACGGCGGAACCAGCCCGTCCCGGCCGCTTCCGGCAGGCGGTTGGGGCCATGTTGGTGCAGGCGGCGCTCGGCTTCATCTGCACTCAGCCCGGCAGTGTGGCTGTGCAGCTGCTCCAGGCATTGCTGGGCGCTGCGTGCGTGCCAATCCTGTGGCTCTGCCGGGGGCATGGGGGTTCTCCTGGTGGTAACCGATCAAGGGCGATTCGCGTCGCCAGCGGCAAGTATGGGGGCTCAGCCATCCGGGCGCTCGTAGACGTACGGCTCCATCAGGTCCTGCATGCTGTAGAAGCCCTTGTCCCGCGCCAGCAGGTTCTTCGCGGCGAACAGCACGCCATTGCCGAAGGCCTCACGGGCGATGGACTCGTGGCTGAGGCGCACGGTCTGGTAGGGAAAGCCGAAGAGGATCTCATGGCGGCCGACGATGCCGCCGGCGCGGATCGATTTGATGTCGTCGCTGCATTGATCGAGGGTTTCCGCGATGACCCTGGCGGTGCCGGAGGTTTCCGGCTTGGCGGCAAAGTGCTCCTCGATGATCGCGATGTCGGCCTCGGGAGCGATCTGCTTGAGGATCTTCGCCGCCAGGATCAGGAAGTTGATGCCGATGGTGATGTTCGGCGACCAGAGCACCTGGGTGTGCTCGGCCAGTGCCCGCAGCTGCTCGACGCGCTCCTCGGGATACTGGGATATGGCGCTGATAATGGCGATGCCGCGCTGGCCTGCTTCGCGGGCATACAGGTCGAGGCCGTCGGCGCTGGAGAAGTCGATGATCACATCGACCGGATGGCGGTCGAGCAGGCTGTCCATGGCGATCTCGTCTCTGCCGAAGATCAGCGCGGGGTTGTCCGAGGTCACGCCCAGGCAGTCAGCGGCCGACTTGCGCTCGGGATTGGCCGAGCCGCGGATGACCCACTGCAGTGCAGTGGCGTCGCTTTCAAGCAGAACGGAGGCGACAGATTTGCCTGTGCGTCCGAAACCAATCAATCCAACCTTCAATTTCCATGTCCTCGAGTGTCTGATTGTTGTTGTCCGAATACGCATACTCCCGGGGAAAATGACTGCGCGTTCAATGTGTTGTGGCTGGTCCGGGCGGACCGACCGTGTCCCGACCATAACCCATGCTGGCGCGATGGGTCCACGCGCCGGGCTGGCGCCAAGGCTGCGCGATGGATGTGACGATTGCGGGACACTGCGCCACAGCCCCCGGCTCACGGGGGCTGTGGCCTCGTAATATCCCGCAATAAAACCACGGTCTTTGCCGCCCGGCCGCGGCTGCTCGCCCTGCGGCGGGGGCCGCCGGTTGCGCCAAGCGTGGACGCGCCGGCAATTCGGCACCGATCCGCTTTGCCTCGTGCGGTTGGCCCAGTACGATCAGCGCTTTTCGCGAAGGGAGTACGCGCATGCGCACCCAATTGGACAGCTGCCTGGCCGCCGTCAATCAGGTTCTGCTCGGCAAGGACAGACAGGTGCGCCTGGCCCTGGCCTGCCTGCTGGCCCGCGGCCATCTGCTGCTGGAAGACCTGCCGGGGATGGGCAAGACCACCCTCAGCCATACCCTGGCCAGGGTGCTGGGCCTCAGTTACCAGCGCATCCAGTTCACCTCCGACCTGCTGCCCGGCGACATCCTCGGTACCTCGGTATTCAACCGCGAGAGTGGGCAGTTCATCTTCCATCCGGGACCGATCTTCGCCGAGCTGGTACTGGCCGACGAGATCAACCGTGCCACCCCGAAGAGCCAGAGCGCCCTGCTCGAGGCGATGGAGGAGGGCCAGGTGACCATCGAGGGTGCCACCCGGCCGCTGCCCGAACCGTTCTTTGTCATCGCCACGCAGAACCCCAGTTGCCAGGGCGGCACCTTCGCCCTGCCCGAGTCGCAGCTCGATCGCTTTCTCATGCGCGTCTCGCTCGGCTATCCGGCGCGCAGTGCCGAGAAGGCGCTGCTGCAGGGCGAGGCGCGCCGCGACCTGCTGCCGCGTCTGGAGCCGATCCTCGACCACGCCGCGCTGGCACGGATCCAGGCCGAGGTGCCGGCCGTGCATGCCAGCGATGCGGTGATCGATTATGTCCTGCGCCTGGCCGAGGCGACCCGTACCCAGCCGGCCTTTGCCCTTGGCCTGTCGCCGCGCGGCAGCCTGGCGCTGCTCGCTGCGGCGCGGGCCTGGGCGATGTTGGCCGGCCGCGACTATGTGATTCCCGAGGACGTGCAGGCGGTGCTGCCATCGGTGGCCGGCCATCGCCTGCGCGACCAGGCCGACCCGGCCGGGCATGGCGGTGGCGCGCTGGTGCAGTGGCTGCTGCGCGAAGTGACGCCGTTCTGATGCCCGCCCGCCTGTTTGCCGCGCGCTGGAGTCGCTGGCTGGAGAGACGCATTCCGCCGGCCCGCCAGGTGCGCCTGGACCAGCGCCGGATCTTCATCCTGCCCACCCCTCAGGGACTGATGTTCGGCGTGGCGCTGCTGCTGATGCTGCTGGCGGCGATCAACTACCAGAACAGCCTGGCCTACGGGCTGACCTTCCTGCTGCTGTCGCTGGGCTTGGTCACCATCCTGCATACCTACCGCAACCTGGCCGGCCTGGTGCTGGCCGCAGGCGAGGCACCGCCGGTGTTCGCTGGCGAGCAGGCCGGCTTTCGCCTGCGCCTGCAGAGCAGCGGGCGGGCCCATCGTGGCATCGCCCTGGGTTGGCCGCCGGCGCCGTTGCAGCCAGTGGAGATCGAGGCCGACGGCAGCAGCGAAGTTGAGCTGTTCCTGCCCGCCCGCCAGCGCGGCTGGCTGCGTGCGCCGCGCCTGCGGGTCGAGAGCCGCTTCCCCCTCGGCCTGCTGGTGGCCTGGAGCTGGGTCGATCTGGACCTGGCGGCGCTGGTCTATCCGCGCCCGCAGAGCGGCGAGCTGCCGCCCGCCGGTGGCGGCGTGGAGGACGACGAGGAGCCGGGCATGGCCAGCACGCGCAGCGGCGTCGACGATTTTCAGGGGCTGCGACCCTATCAGAGCGGCGATTCGCGACGCCGACTGCACTGGAAGGCCTGGTCGCGCGGTCAGGGGCTGCTGGTGAAGGACTTCGCCGAGCTGCAGGGCCATGACCTGTGGCTGGACTTCGACAGCCTCGGCGGCGATCGCGAAGCGCGCCTGTCGCTGCTCTGCCACTGGGTGGTGCAGTTGGCCGGCCATGAGCAACCCTTCGGCTTGCGCCTGCCGAGGGTGACTCGTGCGCCCGGCAGCGGTGCGCTGCAGCGTGACCTGTGCCTGCGCGAGCTGGCGCTGTTCGGCCTGCCGGCCAACCCGGCGGAGGGGCGTCCATGAGTCACTGGACGAGAAAGGCTTCGCCGGCAATTCCGCGCATCAGCCTGCTCTGGCTGCTGGTGGCTCAGGCGCTGGTGATCCTGCCGCATCTGGCCCATCTGCCGGGCTGGATCAGCGGTCTGTGGCTGGTCTGTGCCACCTGGCGCATCCAGGTGTTCCGCATGCGCACCAGCTACCCGGGTGGGCTGACCAAGGCCTTCATGCTGCTGGCGGCAGGGGTGGGCGTGTATGCCTCGCGCGGTTCGCTGATCGGCCTGGATGCCGGGGTGGCGCTGCTGATAGCCACCTTCCTGCTCAAGCTGGTGGAACTCAAGACCCGCCGCGACGCCCTGGTGCTGGTGTTCCTAGGCTTCTTCGTGGTGCTGACCAGTTACCTGTTCGACGACAGTCTGCTGGCCGGGGTGTACAGCCTGCTGCCGGTGACCGCCCTGCTGGCGGCGCTGATCGGCCTGCAGCAGAGCGGTCTGAGCGAGAAGCCCTGGCCGACCCTGCGTCTGGCCGCCAGTCTGCTGCTGCAGGCGGTGCCGCTGATGCTGGTGCTGTTCCTTCTGTTCCCGCGGCTGGGACCGCTGTGGTCGGTGCCCATGCCGGGCGAGCGCGGCACCACCGGGCTGGCCGAGAGCATGAGCCCGGGCGATATCGCCGAGCTCAGCCAGTCTTCCGCACTGGCCTTTCGCGCCAGTTTCGACGGTCCGGTTCCGCCGCGCCCCGAGCTCTACTGGCGTGCGCTGACCTTCGAGCAGTTCGACGGTCGGCGCTGGTCGCAGCTGCCCGAGCCGCCGCGCGCCGAACCGGCCTGGCAGGCCGAGGGGCCGGCGCTGTCCTACAGCATCGTCATGCAGCCGAGCGGCCAGCCCTGGCTGTTCGCCCTGGATACCGCGCGCACGGAGCTGGAGCAGACCCGGCAAATGGGCGACTTCCGTCTGCAGCGGCGCCGGCCGGTGGAGCAGAACCTGCTCTACAGCGTCACCTCCTGGCCGCAGGCGCGCCGCGAGCCGCAGGCCAGTCCGCGCCTGGGTGTCGCCCTGCAGCTGCCGGCGGACGGCAACCCGCGGGCGCGGCGCTGGGCGGCGCAGCTGGGCCAGCGCCATGACGGGAATCCGCAGGCGCTGGTCGACGATCTGCTCGGCCATTTTGCCCGCGAGGCGTACTTCTATACCCTCAAGCCGCCGCTGGCCGGTGACGATACGGTCGACCACTTCCTGTTCGACAGCCGCCGGGGCTTCTGCGCCCACTACGCCGGAGCGATGACCTTCGTCCTGCGCGCCGCCGGTATTCCGGCGCGGGTGGTGGCCGGCTATCAGGGCGGCGAGCTGAATCCGGCCGGCAACTACGTGCTGGTGCACCAGTTCGATGCCCACGCCTGGGTCGAATACTGGCTGCCCGGGCGCGGCTGGGTCAGTGTCGACCCGACCTTCCAGGTCGCCCCCGAGCGCATCGAACAGGGACTGGAGCAGGCGCTGCCGGCCGAGGATGCCTTCCGCGCCGGAACCGCCCTGTCGCCCATTCGTTACCGGCATGTCGCCTGGCTGAATTCGCTGCGCCTGAGCTGGGACAGCCTCAACTACGCTTGGCAGCGCAAAGTGCTCGGCTACCAGGGCGAGGCGCAGCTCGAGCTGCTGAAGGGCTGGCTGGGCCAGGTGAATGCCACCCGGGTGGCGCTGATCCTGGTCGCGGCACTTGCGCTGCTGCTCGGCAGCCTGGCCTTGTTGCTGCTCAAGCCATGGAAGCGCGAGCATGATCCGCTGCTGCGGCTCTACCAGCGCTTCGAACGCCTGCTGGCGCACCACGGCCTGCGCCGCGAGCGTGGCGAAGGGCCGCTGGCATTCGCTGAACGGGCCGCCGCAGCGCTGCCGGCGCAGGCGCGGGAGATCAACGCCTTTGCCCAGCGTTTCGCCTGGCAGCGCTATGCCGGTACGGCCACCGATGCTGCGGCGCTGCGCCGGGTGCTGAAACAGCTGCGGCGCAAGCTGCCGCAGCGGCGCTGGTGGGGTGCAGGCGCGCTCGTCCGTGGCACCCGCCGCGAAGTCTGAGCCGCGAGGTGCCTGGACTGCTCCGCGGTGGGGGCGGCAGGCGCCTGCTATGCTCGGCGCTGAAGCGGATCAACCCTTCGCGGAGGAAGCTCAATGACGGCATTGGCCAATCGGCTTATTGCGCGCTTCATCACCCTGGAAGTGGCCTTGCTGGCGGCCCAGGCGCGGCTGACGGCGGGTACCGACGCCGAAGCCTTGCACGACCTGCGCATCGTCGTGCGTCGTCTGCGCAGCCTGCTGCGCCCGCTGCGCGGCCTGCCGGGTGTCGATAGCCTGGAGGCGGCCACCGCCGAGGTGGGTGGGCTGAGCAGTCCGTTGCGCGACCTGGAGGTGCTCATCGGCGAGCTGGAGCGGCATGGCCTGGACAGGCCCGCCGTGGTGCGCCGCCGGATCCTCCAGCAGGGTTATCAGGACCTGCTCGCCGGTTCGGCGCTGACGCACCTGCGGCAGTGCCTCACGCAGTGGCCCGGGTTGCTGCGCGAGGTGGAGCGCGAGGGGTTGCTCAAGGGCATGGAGAAGAAACTGCACCGGCGCCTGTTGCGCCAGCAGCGGGCGCTGCAGGCCGCACTGGCCGACCCGGCCCACGACCGCCACCGCCTGCGCCTGCTGGTCAAGCGCGTGCGCTACGCCGCCGAGGTCTGGCCGCATCAGTTGTCCGTGCCGCCGGATGCCCTCAAGGCGGCGCAGTCAGCGCTGGGCGACTGGCACGACCATCTGCAATGGTGCCTGCGCGCCGGCACCGAAGCCGACCTGCAGCCCTGCCTGGTGCGCTGGCAGCGTGAGCTGGCCGCCGCCGAGGTCGAGGCGGACGCGGTGCTGCGGCAGTTGCAGGAGGCGCTGGAGGCAGCGGCCAGCGCCGACTGACCGCACGGCGCGGGCCGTCAGGCCTATGCCAGCTCCGGCAGGCCGAAGAACGCCCGGGCACAGGCCGTGCTGTGTGCCGCCAGGGTTTCCGGCGTCTCGTTGCGATGGCGCGCGACTTCGTTGAGTACCTCGCTCAGGAAGGCCGGCTCGTTGTGGCCGTGCTTGGGGCGCGGCCGCAGGGTGCGCGGCAGCAGGTAGGGGGCATCGCTTTCCAGCATCAGTCGGCCTGCCGGAATCTCGCGCACCAGCGGGTGCAGGTGACTGCCGCGTCGCTCGTCGCAGATCCAGCCGGTGATGCCGATGTGCAGGTCGAGGTCGAGGTAGGCGTAGAGCGCGCGCTTCTCGCCGGTGAAGCAGTGCACCACGGCGGCCGGCAGGCGGTCGCGGAACTCGCCGAGGATCGCCAGCAGCCGCTCGCTGGCCTCGCGTTCGTGGAGGAACACCGGGCGGCCCAGCTCGCAGGCCAGCGCCAGTTGCTCCTCCAGCGCCCGCTCCTGCTGGGGGCGCGGCGAGAAGTCGCGGTTGAAATCCAGTCCGCATTCCCCCACCGCGCGGACCTGCGGCTCGGCCAGCAGGTCGCGCAGCCGGCGCGCGCAGTCGCTGCTCCACTGGCTGGCTTCATGGGGGTGCAGGCCAGCGGTGGTGAACAGACGGCGGCCTTCGGGGTCGAACTGCCGGCACAGTTCCAGCGCCGCCTCGCTGTCCTCCGGCGAAGTGCCGGTGAGCACCAACTGACACACGCCCGCGTCGTAGGCGCGTTGCAGGAAAGCCTCGCGCTCCTTGGCAAATGAGCCATGGGTCAGATTGACGCCGATGTCGATCAGTTGCATGGTGCTGCACCCGTATTTTGGCCGAATGCCCGGGAAGGGAATTCGATATTGACGAAAAAGAGCTTATTTAACCGCAACCTGGCCAGCCGATGCAGCGGCTTTGTCGCGTGGTGTGCCGCGCGACTGCCCGCCCTGATGGTGCTGGTCTGCCTGCTGGTGGTGTTGCCACAGAGCGCCAGTGCGCGCCTGGCCGGCCCCCAGGAGGGCTGGACGCCGGGCGAGTCCACCCGCGACCTGGCCGCCGTGCGTGCCAGCGGTCAGCTGCGTGTGCTGGTCAACCAGAGCCGCCACAGTTCGGGCGAGGTGCGCGGAGAGTCGATCGGCGTCGAGTATCGGCGCCTGCGTGCCTTCGAGCAGTACCTCAATCGCACGGCACGCGACGGCCGCGAGGTGCGCCTGAAGCTGATCCCGTTGCCCAAGGAGCAGTTGCTGTCGGCGCTGCTGCGCGGCGAGGGCGATCTGGTCGCGCCGGGCGAGCTGCTGCCGGTGCGCCGCGGCATGGCAGTGCGCGCCAGCGCGCCGCTCCAGCGCGATGTGCCGCTGGTGGTGGTGGCGCGCCAGGGCAATCGCCGCTATCAGCGTCTCGAGCAGCTGGCCGGGCGCAGCCTGGCGCTGCCGGCGGGCAGTGCGGCGCGCGATGCGCTGCTGAGGATCAATGCCGGACTGAAGACGCCGATCGTGGCCGACTGGCAGGATCCGAGCCTGGCCGTGGAGGATGTGCTGGAGCTGGTGCACGCCGGCATCCTGCCGATGACTGCGGTCGAACTGCCGATCGCCGAGCGCTGGGCCAAGGTGCTGCCCAAGCTGCGCATCGATCGCCACCTGCAGCTGACCAAGAAGGGCGACATGAGCTGGTACGTGCAGCGCGCCGCGCCCAACCTGCGCGCCAGCGTCGACCGTTTCCTGCGCGACTACCGCGCCCCGGCCGATCAGGATGCGGCCTTCCTGCGCGTCTACCGGCGCCTGTACAAGGTTCACTATCCCCTTGGCCGCCTCGAGCGCCAGCGTCTGGAGCGGGTACGGCCGACGCTGATGCAGCACGCCCGTGGCCAGTCGCTGGACTGGCTGCTGCTGGCGGCACTGGCGTTCAAGGAGTCGACCCTCAACCCCGCTGCCCGCGGGGCTGGCGGGGCGACGGGACTACTGCAGATCACTCCGGCGGCGGCGCGCAGCGTGGGGGTGGCCAATGCCGCCACCCTCGAGGGCAACGTGCAGGCCGGCGCGAAGTACCTGGCGATGATCCGTCGGCGCTACTTCGCCAGCGCGCAGTTCAACGAGCGCGAGCGCATGGCCTTCGTCCTGGCCGCCTACAACCTGGGCCCGCAGCGGGTGCAGCGCCTGCGGGCCGAGGCGCGCAGGCGCGGGCTCAACCCCAATCAGTGGTTCTTCCAGGTCGAGCGGTTGGCCGCCGAGCGCTTCGGCATGGGCGTGGTCAGCTACGTCAGCAGCGTCAACAAGTACCATCTGGCCTTCGCCCGCGAGCGCTATCGCCTGGAGCCGTGAAACATCGAATCTGTCGATGGTTTCGCCGAGGATTTTGCCCGGCTGGATGCGATTTTTTCGGCTAGATTCTCAGCATCGTCCACTACCCGAGAATCTGCGATGAATGCGTTCTGTGCCTCCCTGATGTCCACCCGCGGCGGCTACGGCCTGACCGTGCTGCGCGTGGTGATCGGCCTGTCCTTCATGGCTCACGGTGCCCAGAAGCTGTTCGGCTGGTTTGGCGGCCACGGCCTGGCCGGTGTCGGACAGTGGATGGAGTCGATCGGACTGGCCCCGGGCTACCTGATGGCGCTGCTGGCCGGCAGCGGGGAGTTCTTCGGCGGCCTGGCGCTGGTCATCGGTCTGCTGGTGCGTCCGGCGGCTGTCGTGCTGGTCGTGGTCGCGTTGGTGGCGATCTTCAGCGTGCACTGGGTCAACGGCTTCTTCATGAGCAACAACGGCTACGAATACGCCCTGGCGCTGCTGGCCGCCTGTGTGGCGCTGCTGCTGGAGGGCGCCGGCAAGCTGTCGCTGGATGAAGTGCTCGGTCGTGCCTGCTCCAGCCGGCACTGAGGCCGGCGCTCAGGGATAGTCGATCTCGACCACGTACCAGGTGCGCTCGCCAGTTGGCGTGTGCACCTGCACTTCGGCGTCCAGCGCCTTGCCTACCAGGGCTCGGGCCAGCGGCGAGTCGATGCTGATCAGGTTCAGTTTCAGGTCGAATTCGTCGGGCCCGACGATGCGATAGCGGGCGGTTTCGCCCTGCTCGTCCTCGATGGTGACCCAGGCGCCGAAGTAGACCTTGCCGGGGTCGCTCGGCCGTTCGCCGATCACCTTGAGGTTCTCCAGTCGCTTGCGCAGGAAGCGCACGCGGCTGTCGATCTCGCGCAGCATCTTCTTGCCATAGGTGTACTCGGCGTTCTCGGAACGGTCGCCCTGGGCGGCCGCCTCGCTGACCGCCTGGGTGACCTGCGGGCGGCGCACATTCCACAGTTCGTGCAGCTCTGCACGCATGCGCGCCTCGCCCTCGGGGGTGATCAGAGGGGTGCCGGCGGTGCGTGGCGGACGGTAACGGCTCATCGGGCATTCATCCAGCAGGGCAGGTGGTAGACAGGCTCAGGCTTCGCGCAGCACGGCGAGCGGACTGGCATTCAGGGCGCGGCGGGTGCCGAGCAGGCCCGCACCGCCGACCAGCACGGCGCCGATCAGTGGCAGCAGGAGCAGCGACGGGTGCGGCTGCCAGGGCAGGTCGAACACCAGGCGGTAGAGCAGGGCGCTGGCCGCTTCGCAGCCGATGGCGGCGAGCAGGCCACTGCCGGCGCCGAGCACGGCGAACTCGTTGCGCCGGGCGCGTACCAGCAGTCGGCGTTCGGCGCCGAGGGCGCGCAGCAGGGCGCCCTGGCGGATGCGCTCGTCCAGCGTCGCCTGCAGGCCGGCGAACAGCACGGTGAGGCCGGCGGCGAGCACGAACAGCAGCACGTATTCGACGGCCAGGGTCACCTGGGCGAGGATGCTGCGCAGCTGGGCGAGCACCGCATCGACCTGCAGCAGGGTCACCGCGGGGAAGGCGCGGGCCAGCTCGACCAGCGGACGTTCGGAGCCTGGCGGCAGGTAGAAGCTGGTGAGGTAGGTGGTCGGCAGGCCGGCGAGGGTTTGTGGTTCGAAAACCATGAAGAAGTTCGGCTGAAAATTGTCCCAGTTGACGCTGCGCAGGCTGCTCACTCGCGCCTCGATGTCCTGTCCGGCGATGCTGAAACCGAGGCGGTCGCCGACGCCGACGCCGAGGCTTTCGGCCAGCTCGGCTTCCACGGAGACCGCCGGGCCGTGATCGGCCGGAAGACCGTCCCACCACTGGCCGGAGAGCAGCTGGTTGTCCTGCGGCAGGGTGGCCGACCAGGTCAGACTGAGGTCGCGGCGCACGGCGCGTTCGCCGCGCGACTCCTTGCTGACCTGGGTGCGCGCCGCTTCACCATTGATGCTGACCAGGCGCCCCGGGATGACCGGGTAGAGCGTGGCCGGCTGCGGCGACAGCTCGGCGATGCGCGCGGCGAAGGCCTGCTCTTCGGCCGGCAGGATGTTCAGGGCGAAGTGGTTGGGCGCCTGCTCCGGCAGTTGCGCGCGCCAGTTGTCCAACAGCTCGCTGCGCAGCAGCACGGCGAGGGCCATGGCCAGCAGGATCAGGCCGAAGGCCAGCGACTGCCCGGCGGCCGCCAGCGGGTGACGCAGCAGCTGGCCGAGACCCAGGCGCCAGGTCAGCCCGGCGTTGGCCAGCAGGCGGCGCAGGCCGCGCAAGGCCAGCAGCCACAGGCCGCCGAACAGCACGGCGGCGATCAGGCCACCGCCGAGCAGGGCGAGGGTCAGCAGGATGTCCAAGCTCAGCCACCACATGATCAGGGCCAGCGCCAGCAGGGCGCAGGCGTAGACCAGCCAGCTGGCCAGGGGCAGCGGCAGCAGGTCGCGGCGCAGCACGCGCAGCGGCGGCACCCGGCCCAGCGCCGCCAGCGGCGGCAGGGCGAAGCCGGCCAGCGCCACCAGGCCGGTGGCCATGCCGACCAGCGCCGGCAGCAGGCCGCCGGAGGGAATCTCGTCCGGCAGCAGTCCGCCGAGCAGGTGGAACAGGCCGAACTGCGCCAGCCAGCCGAGCAGGGCGCCGCTCAGGCTGGCGAGCAGGCCGAGCAGCAGCAGTTGTAGGCCGAACAGCAGCAGCGCCTCGCGGCGCGACAGGCCGAAGCAGCGCAGCATGGCACTCAGGTCGTAGCGCCGGCTGGCGAAGCGCGCGGCGGACAGGGCGACGGCGACCCCGGCGAGCAGCACGGCGACCAGGCTGGCCAGGCCCAGGTAGCGTCCGGCGCGGTCGAGGGCGCCGCCGACCTGGCGGTTGCCGTCGCGGGCATCCTGCAGGCGCTGGTGGGCGGCCAGGTCGGGTTCGATGGCGCGGCGATAGTCGGCGAGGGCGGCGGGCTCGCCGCGCCACAGTTCGCGATAGCTGACCCGGCTGCCGGGCTGGATCACGCCGGTGCTGTCGAGGTCGGCCAGGTTGATCAGCACCCGCGGGGTCAGGCTGTAGAAGTCGCCGGCACGGTCCGGCTCGTAGGTCAGTACCCGGGTCAGGCGCAGCGGCTGACGACCGATCTCGATCGAGTCGCCGATCGCCAGGTCCAGCGCCACCAGCAGGCGCGCCTCGACCCAGGCCTCGCCGGGCGCCGGCCGGCCACCGGGTGTCTCGGCAGCGAAGGGGCGCTCTGCGCTCTTCAGCTGGCCGCGCAGCGGGTAGGCGTCGTCCACCGCCTTGACGCTGGCCAGCTGGATGGCCTGGTCGGTGGCGATCACGCTGGAAAACTCGACGGCGCGGGCGTGGGCCAGGCCGCGCTGAAGGCCTGCGGCAATCTGCTCGGGGGCGGCTGCGGAGCTGCCGCGCAACACCAGGTCGGCGGCGAGGAATTCGCCAGCGCGCAGCAGCATGGCGCCATTCAGGCGGGCGCTGAAGTAGCCGATGGCGCTGCTGGCGGCGACGGCGATCAGCACGGCGAAGAACAGTACGCGCAGTTCGCCGCTGCGCGCCTCGCGCAGCAACTGGCGCAGGCTCAGCTGCAGCAGGCGAAAGAGCGGCAGGCTGCGCATGTCAGGCCTCCGTGGCGACGAGGCGCCCGGCCTCCATGCGGATCTGCTGCTGGCAGCGTGCGGCCAGGCGGGCATCGTGGGTGACCAGCACCAGGGTGGTGCCGCGCTCGCGGTTGAGTTCGAACAGCAGCTCGGTGATGCGCTCGCCGGTGAGGCTATCGAGGTTGCCGGTGGGTTCGTCGGCAAACAGGATGTCCGGCTCGCCGGCGAAGGCGCGGGCAATCGCTACCCGCTGCTGCTCGCCACCGGACAGCTGGCGCGGGTAGTGGCCGAGGCGCTGGCCGAGACCGACCCTTTCCAGCAGGTTGTGCGCGCGCTCACGGGCATCGTTGCAGCCGGCCAGCTCCAGGGGCAGCATGACGTTTTCCAGCGCGGTGAGACTGTCGAGCAGCTGGAACGACTGGAACACGAAGCCGACGTGTTCGGCGCGCACGCGGGCGCGCTGGTCTTCATCGAGGCGGGTGAGGGCATGGCCGGCCAGCAGGACTTCGCCGGCGCTGGGCTGGTCGAGGCCGGCGAGCAGGCCGAGCAGGGTGGATTTGCCCGAGCCGGAGCGGCCGACGATGGCCAGGCTGTCGCCGCGGCCGAGCTGCAGGGAAAGATCGTCGAGGATGGTCAGCTCGCCTTCCGCGCTGTCGACCACTTTGCTAAGGTTTTGCGCGGTTAGAATGCTGGCTTTCATGGAGAATCCGATGCGTACTTGGTTGTTGCGCGGCTGTCTGGGCCTGTTGTTGCTGGCCCAAAATGCGACGGCGGGGACCCTGCTGGTCGTCGGCGATAGTATCAGCGCGGCTTTCGGCCTGGAAACCCGCCATGGCTGGGTCAGTCTGCTGGCCGAGCGTCTGCAGCAGGAGGCTCCGCAGTGGCAGGTGGTGAACGCCTCGGTGAGCGGCGACACCAGTGCCGGCGGGCTCTCCCGCCTGCCTGCGCTGCTTGAGGAGCATGCCCCGCAGCTGGTGCTGATCGAGCTGGGTGGCAACGATGGACTGCGTGGCCAGCCGCCGCTGCAATTGCAACAGAATCTTGCGGCGATGATTGCGCAGAGCCGCGCCGCCGGGGCAGAGGTGCTGCTGCTGGGCATGAAGCTGCCGCCCAACTACGGCCCGCGCTACACCCGTGCCTTCGAACAGGTGTATGTCGAGCTGGCGGAACGCAAGCAGGTGCCGCTGGTGCCGTTCTTCCTCGAGGGGGTAGGTGGCGTCGACGGTATGGTGCAGGGCGACGGCATCCATCCAACCGCTGCCGCTCAGCCGATTCTGCTGGAAAATCTCTGGCCGACGCTGCAACCGCTGCTCTGAGGCTTTTCCCGCCCGAGGCTTTCGGCTAAGGTTGCGCGCCGCGCCGCCCCGGAGCCGTTGATGTCGCGCCATTCCTGGTCCCTGTATGCCTACCGGCTGCTCGTTCCCGACGAGCAGCTGGACCTGTTCGCCTGTCAGGAGGCACGCATGCACCTGGTCGCCCGGCAGCTGGAGCTGGACGATCCGGGCGACCATACCCTGTGCGGCACTCTGCTGCCGGCGCATCCGCTGTGGCAGGCGCTGGACAAGGCCACGCTGAAGGATCGGCGCCTGTGCTCGGCCTGCCTGCAGCGTCTGCGTGCCGACCGCCACGGCTTGCCGCGCGACTGGCCGTTGCGCTGAGGTTTCCTCCGCTTTGGGCTGGGGTGTACAATTAATGATCGCTAAAATTGCTCAGGTATCGCTGATGTCAACCCGTGTTGTTGCCGTTCGCCCCTTGCTGGCCAGCATGGCCGCACTGCTGCTGGCTGCTCCGGCTAGCGCACTCGAACTGCCTCTGCCGCCGCCCGGCGAAGATGTCGTCGGTCAGGTGCAGGTGATCAAGGCCAAGTACGAGGACACCTTCGCCGACATCGGTACGGCCAACGACCTTGGCTATCTGGAAATGGTCGCTGCCAATCCGGGCGTCGATCCCTGGCTGCCTGGTGAGGGGACCGATATCGTCCTGCCGACCCGCTTCGTGCTGCCTCCGGGACCGCGCGAAGGCATCGTGATCAACCTGGCCGAGTACCGCATGTACTACTTCCCCAAGGGCCAGAACGTGGTGCACACCTTCCCGATGGGGATCGGGCGCGAGGGCTGGGGCTCGCCGATCGCCAACACCACCATCACTGCGAAGACGCCGAATCCGACCTGGACGCCGCCGGCGTCGATTCGTGCCGAGCATGCCGCCGAGGGGGACATTCTGCCGGCGGTGTTCCCGCCGGGGCCGGACAACCCGTTGGGTCCGTTCAAGTTCACCCTGGGCACACCGGGCTACCTGATCCACGGTTCGAACAAGAAATTCGGCATCGGCATGCGCGTCAGCCACGGCTGCTTCCGCATGCTCAACCACAACGTGCTGGAGCTGGCGAAGATGGTACCGGTGGGCACGTCGGTGCGCATCATCAACGAGCCATACAAGTTCGGTGTGGCCGGCGGCAAGGTCTACCTCGAGGCGCACACGCCTCTGGACGATCACGGCGACCCCTCGGTGGTCGACAAGCACACCGAAGTGATCAATACACTGCTAAAGCACGATGACCTGAAGGACAGCATGCGTCTGGACTGGGAGGTGGTGCGCGAAGTGGTCGCCGCCGAGGATGGTCTGCCGGTGGAGATCGCCCTGTCGCGAGAGGAGCTGGCCAGCGCGGTAGCGCCCTGATCCGTGCTGGTCGGAAAAAACCGTTGCGGCTTGGTCGTAACGGGTTTTTTATCGCCTGTCCGCTCTGCCAGCTACTTGTGCTAGTTGTTGGCAGGCAATAAAAAAGCCGACCCTCGCGGGTCGGCTTCTGCAAATGCCAGATCGTTAGACCTATTACTTGCGGCTGGCTTTTTCCAGCATGCGCAGGGCGCGCTCGTTGGCTTCGTCAGCAGTCTGCTGAGCCTTCTGAGCGGCAACCAGAGCTTCGTCGGCTTTGCGGTAGGCTTCGTCAGCGCGAGCCTGAGCGCGGGCAGCGGCGTCTTCGGTAGCGGTCAGACGGGCTTCGGTTTCTTTGGACATGCTGCTGCAACCGGTAGCCAGGATGGCGGCCAGGGTCAGAGCGGAAATTTTCAGAACGTTGTTCATCGTGTTCCCCTTAAGGTGGACTTTCCATGATGCAATCTCCCTTACGGGAAATCGGCTGGGTTATATAGTACGCATTACTTTTAGTAAGTAAACGTGTCGAGTGCAAGGTGCGTGAAATTTTTTATCTTTTGTTATGTACTTGATCGCGTCTCTGTTTAAAAAGTAATCAGTTATCTGCTGGAAGAGGGGCACTTCTCCGACTCGGGGTTGTCAAACCGGCGTTGTCCGCTCCGTTGACGAGGGATGATTTGGCAGAGAGACTTTGGACAGGGGCCGGCAGGCTTTGCTAGTGTTCCGAGTTCAGGCAGGCAGTTTTATGACCGTCGTCGCTTCACTGGACGGCGGTTGCGTAGTGCAAGGGGAGAAGCGTGATGAGCAAGTCACTGCCCATTCGGCATGATCAGGCTGGCAAGCAGTTCGAGGTGACGGTGGATGGTTGTCGTGCCTACCTGTCCTACATGGATTTGGGCAAGCAGACCATCGACATCTATCGCACCTTTGTGCCTGATGCCCTGCGCGGGCGCGGCGTGGCGGCAGCGTTGACCGAACAGGCGCTGCAGTTCGCCGAAGGCAAGGGGTACACCGTGATCCCGTCCTGCTCCTATGTGGAGCGCTACATGGAGCGTCGCCAGCGCAGCGTCGAGCGCCAGGAGTAAGAGGGATCAGGCAACAAAAAGCCGGGCAGATGCCCGGCTTTTTGCGTTCTGCAGGTCCGCTCAGCCACGCTTGCGCTTGGGCAGAACGTCCTTGAGCTTGGCGTGCATGCTGCGCAGGGTCTTTTCCGTGCTGTCCCAGTCGATGCAGGCATCGGTGATGGACACGCCGTACTTGAGGTCGCAGAGGTTCTTCGGAATCGACTGGCTGCCCCAGCCCAGGTGGCTTTCCACCATCAGGCCGATGATCGAGTTGTTGCCCTCGAGGATCTGGTTGGCGACGTTTTCCATCACCAGCGGCTGCAGGGCCGGGTCCTTGTTGGAGTTGGCGTGGCTGCAATCGACCATGATGTTCGGGCGGATGCCGGCGCGGGTCAGTTCCTGCTCGCACAGGGCGACGCTGACCGAATCGTAGTTCGGCTTGCCGCTGCCGCCGCGCAGCACCACGTGTCCGTAGCGGTTGCCCTTGGTGGTGACGATCGACACCTGGCCCTGCTGGTTGAGGCCGAGGAAGCGGTGCGCGCTGGAAACCGACTGCAGGGCGTTGATCGCCACGGTCAGGCCGCCGTCGGTGCCGTTCTTGAAGCCGACCGCCGAGGACAGGCCGGAGGCCATTTCGCGGTGGGTCTGCGATTCGGTGGTGCGCGCGCCGATGGCCGACCAGCTGATCAGGTCCTGCAGGTACTGCGGGGAGATCGGGTCGAGGGCTTCGGTGGCGGTTGGCAGGCCCATCTCGGCCAGGTCGCAGAGCAGCTTGCGGCCGATGTGCAGGCCGTCCTGGATCTTGAACGAGTCGTCGAGGTAAGGGTCGTTGATCAGGCCCTTCCAGCCGACGGTGGTGCGCGGCTTCTCGAAGTACACGCGCATGATCAGGTACAGGCTGTCGGAGACCTCGGCAGCCAGCTTCTTGAGGCGCTCGGCATACTCGTGGGCGGCCTTGATGTCGTGGATCGAGCAGGGGCCGACCACCACGAACAGGCGGTGATCGTTGCCGTCGAGAATGTCGCGCACCACTTGGCGGCCGTGACTCACGGTCTGCCGGGCGGTTTCGGTGAGGGGCAGTTCGTGCTTGAGCTGTTCAGGGGTGATCAGCGCCTCGTTGGAGGCGATGTTAAGGTCGTCGATCGGTAAATCAGCCATCGTGTTACTACTCGTCAGGTCACGGATGCCGTCCGCCAGCCAAGCCCGTGGCGGAGCGCAGCAATATGGGGCAACGGGATGCTTGAACCTTAACGCTTTAGGCCGCCGCTTCACAATAAAGACTTGCAGTTTTTCCGGGGTTAGCGCAGCCGTCCGGCCGCTTTGTTGCACCATATCAGTGTGCGATCAGCGGTGCTTTTCTGTGCAGGCGTCTTGCCTGCGCCGGCGCTGGCCATGGATAGTGCGCGATTACCCTTGTTGAGGAACATTGTCATGAGCGAATCCGCTCGTCCACGCATCGGCATCATCGGTACCGGCGCCATCGGTGGTTACTACGGGCTGATGCTGGCCCGCGCCGGTTTCGAGGTGCACTTCCTGCTGCGCAGCGAATATGCGGTGGTGGCCCGAGAGGGGCTGCGGGTGCGCCATGCCCAGCTTGGCGAGCTGCATCTGCCCAAGGTCAACGCCTGGCAGGATGCGGCGCAGATGCCGGCCTGTGACTGGCTGCTGGTCGGCGCCAAGACCACCAGCAATGGCGAGCTAGCGCCACTGCTCGCCCAGGTCGCCGCGCCGGGGGCGAAGGTGGTGCTCCTGCAGAACGGTTTGGGTGTGGAGGATGCGCTGCGCCCGTTGCTGCCCGACTCGCTGCACCTGCTCGGCGGCCTGTGCTTCATCTGCGCCCATCGCGAGGCGCCCGGGGTGGTGGTTCATCAGTCCCAGGGCGTGTGCAACCTGGGCTACCACAGCGGTCCGGCCCTGGACGACGAGCGCCAGGCGCTGCTCGAGCAGGGCGTGGCCTGGCTGCGTGAGGCGGGGATCGAGTCCAGCGTGATTGCCGACCTCAACCAGGCGCGCTGGCAGAAGCTGGTGTGGAACATCCCCTACAACGGCGTTGCGGTGCTGCTCGGCAGCTCCACTCGGCCGCTGATGAGCAACGCCGACAGCCGCGCGCTGCTGCAGGCGCTGATGCAGGAAGTGGTCGATGCCGCGCTGGCCTGCGGTGGCAGTCTGCCGGATAACTATCCGCAGAAGCTGCTGGCCTACACCGAACGCATGCCCGACTACCTGCCGAGCATGTATCACGACTTCGTCCAGCGGCGCGCCGCGGAGCTGCCGGCCATCTATGCTGCGCCGCTCGCCGCCGCCGAATTGGCAGGCGTCGACATGCCACGGGTGCGCATGCTGTATCAGGCGCTATCTTTCCTGCAGGCTGCAGGCCGGCAATAGGAAGGAAACCGGCCTTGCGGGCACGCTGGGCGGTGGGCCGTTCAGGCCGTTTCTCAAGGCTTGAGGGTCAGGCCACTCATTGCGAGCGCGCCCGCAGCATGAGCGGGGTTGCCACCGGCCACGTGCCCCAGGCGTGGCCAACGAGTGATCGGCCGCCTGCTACGCTGAGAAGGAAACACAGCCCCCGCCAACGGAGGCCTGATGATCCGCTCGATTCTCTACGCCACCGATCTCGGTCTGTTCGCTCCTTACGTGCTGCAGCATGCGCTGTTATTGGCGCGTGCCCATGGTGCCGATCTCTACGTCCTGCATGTGGTCGAACCTCTTGGGCTGTTCGCCGAGTCGGTGCTGCAGACCTATCTGGACGAGGCGACCCTTGCGGATCTGCAGGTGAACGGGCTGGACAGCGTGATGGTGAGCATCGAGCAGCGTGTGTTCAGCGGTTTCTGTGACGAGTTGCAGGAAAGCGAAGGGGATTCGTTGCCGATCCGTGCCGTACGGGTTCTGCTTGGCGACCCGCCGCAGATGATTCTGCAGGAGGCGCAGGATCTGGGGGTCGAGCTGATCGTGATCGGCTCGCACAGCCAGAGCATGGGTGTCTGTTCGGCGCTGGGGCGCACCTGCATGCGGCTGCTGCAGCAGACAAAGGTTCCGGTGTATCTGGTGCCGATCATTCCGGAGGGGGGTGGCTGTTGAGCGAAAGCATACAAAGAGGCCGTTTTGATCTAAGATAAAAAATAGACCATGGATATGGTTATAAAAGATAAGGGCTGCAGTGGGCAGCCTCCGGCCTATTCCCGTTTCGAGGATTTTTCATGAAGCTTCAGCAACTGCGTTACATCTGGGAAGTGGCGCATCATGAACTGAATGTTTCGGCTACCGCCCAGAGCTTGTATACCTCGCAGCCCGGGATCAGCAAGCAGATCCGCCTGCTTGAGGACGAACTGGGGGTCGAAGTCTTTGCCCGCAGTGGCAAGCATCTGACGCGGGTGACGCCTGCTGGCGAGCGGATCATCACCACGGCCGGGGAAATCCTGCGCAAGGTCGAAAGCATCAAGCAGATCGCCCAGGAGTTCTCCAACGAGAAGAAGGGCACCCTGTCGATCGCCACCACCCACACCCAGGCGCGCTATGCCTTGCCGGCGGTGATCCGCGACTTCATCAAGCAATACCCAGAGGTGGCCCTGCACATGCACCAGGGCTCGCCGACACAGATCGCCGAAATGGCCGCCGATGGCACCGTGGACTTCGCCATCGCCACCGAGGGGTTGGAACAGTACGGCGACCTGGTGATGATGCCCTGCTACCGCTGGAATCGTTGTGTGATCGTGCCCCAGGGTCATCCGCTCACCCAGTTGCCGAAGCTGACCTTGGAGGCACTGGCCGAGCATCCGCTGGTGACCTACGTGTTCGGTTTCACCGGCCGATCCAAGCTCGACGAGGCCTTCAGTCATCGGGGGCTCGAGCCCAAGGTGGTGTTCACTGCGGCGGATGCCGACGTGATCAAGACCTACGTGCGCCTGGGACTGGGTGTGGGCATCGTGGCAGGCATGGCCGTCGACCCGGTACAGGACAAGGACCTGGTGGTGCTGGATGCCAGCGAGCTGTTCGAGTCCAGCGTGACCAAGATCGGCTTCCGTCGCGGCACCTTCCTGCGTGGCTTCATGCTCGACTTCATCGAGCGCTTTGCGCCGCATCTGACCCGCGAGCGGGTGGCCGAGGCGGTGCAGTGCCGCAACAAGTCCGAGCTGGAAGAACTGTTCCTGGATGTGCAGCTGCCCACCTGCTGAGCAGGTCGTCATTACAAAAAAAGCCCGACCATCAGTGGTCGGGCTTTTTTGTCTGCGTCCGAGGCGGTTTGCACTGCAGGCGCAGGCCTGCGGTCAGCGGTATTCGCAGAGGTAGGCGGTGTCCTGGGCGACTTTCAGCTGGAACTTGCTGTCGGCCGGCACGTTGAACTTGCTGCCGGCGGCAAAGGTTTCCCAGCTGTCGCTGCCAGGCAGCTTGACAGTCAGGGCGCCGGCCACCACATGCATGACTTCGGCTTTGGCGGTGCCGAACTCGTATTCGCCGGGAGCCATCACGCCGACAGTAGCCGGGCCTTCGCTCATCTCGAAGCCGATGGATTTGACGGTGCCGTTGAAGTACTCGTTGACCTTGAACATGCGGGCCTCGCAGGAAGGGAAGAAAAGGGGCCCGCAGTATGCCGAAGACGCGCTTGCGCGTCATCTGTGCCGGTGGAGCTCAATGGGCTCGTTGTAGCTCGAGGCGTGCCGCGGCGAGCGTCGGCAGGGTCAGCGGCAGCAGGCGGGCGATGTTGCGCGCGTCGTCGATGCCGCGATGCTGGGTGCCGCGAAACTCCAGGCCGGCCTGCTCCAGGGCGCGGTTAAGGCCGACCTGCTTGCGTCCGGCGCTGTCCTTGAACTGGCGGTTGAACAGCTTCTTCAGGTTGAAATGCGCCAGGCCAGCCAGGCAACTGGCGATCTGTTGCCGGCGCCATTCGATCTCGAACTGCTGGCGGTCGTAGTTGCCCCAGCTGAGCCAGCCCTGCAGGCCGTCCAGGTGCTGCTGCAGCCAGGGCTCGAAGCGCGCCTGCAGCTGGTGCAGGGTAGGGGCATCGTCGACGTCGGCCTGGCGGATATGGGTGAGTTGCCGGCAGAAGGCGGTGAGCTGTGGGCGATGGGTGGGGCGGACGAAACTCTGGAAATGATCCTGCTCACGACCCTGCTCATCGACGACCACCGCGCCGATCTCGATGATTTCCATGTCTTCGATCGGCCAGCCGCCGTCATCGGTGGTGGCTTCCAGGTCGATTACCAGCCAGTGCTTCATGCGCCGCTCCTCAGTCCTTGTCCGTCGAGTATGGGGTCTGCCTACTGCGGCAGCAAACCCCTGTGCTAGGCTCGAGCGCTCACTCAATGGAGGTGGAAGGATGGCAAAGGTCGCATTTCTGGGGCTGGGGGTGATGGGCTACCCGATGGCCGGGCATCTGGCGCGCAACGGCCATGAGGTGTGCGTGTACAACCGCACGGCGGAGAGGGCGCGGCAGTGGGGGGTCGAGCACGGCGGGCGCAATGCCGCGACGCCGCGCGAAGCCGCGCTGGGTGCCGAGTTCGTGATGAGCTGCGTGGGCAACGATGACGATCTGCGCGCGGTGGTGCTGGGTGCCGATGGCGCCTTCGCCGGCATGGCGCCGGGCAGCGTGCTGGTCGATCACACCACCGCGTCGGCCACGGTGGTGCGCGAGCTGGCGGTGCTGGCCGCCGAGCGCGAGCTGGAGTTTCTCGATGCGCCGGTATCCGGTGGTCAGGCCGGTGCGGAAAACGGCGTGCTGACGGTGATGGTGGGTGGCGAGCCGGCCGTGTTCGCCCGCGCCGAACCGGTGATCCAGAGCTATGCGCGCATGGTGCGCTTGATGGGGCATGCCGGCAGCGGCCAGTTGACCAAGATGGTCAACCAGATATGCATTGGCGGTCTGCTCCAGGGATTGTCCGAGGCATTGCATTTTGCCCAGTGCGCCGGCCTGGATGGCAAGGCGGCAATGGAGGTGATCAGCAAGGGCGCGGCGCAATCCTGGCAGCTGGAAAATCGCCACGCCAGCATGCTCGAGGGGCGCTTCGAGTTCGGTTTCGCGGTGGACTGGATGCGCAAGGATCTCGGCATCCTGCTCGATGAGGCTCGCAGCAACGGCGCCCAGCTACCGGTCACCGCGCTGGTCGATCAGTTCTACGCCGACGTGCAGGCGGCAGGTGGCGGGCGCTGGGATACCTCTAGCCTGCTGACCCGGTTGAAGGCGCCGGCGAAATCCTGAGCGATCCGAGGCGGTGTGCTCAGGCGCTGCGGTAGATGAAATACACCGCGCCGAACAGGCACAGTCCGGCCCGCAGGTAGTCGAGCCTCAGTGGTTGCTGAACAGGTGAAGGACGCTGGGTGACACGAAGATGGACAGGGTGATTGCCTTCTGCATGATCTTCAGTGGGACGACCGTCAGCTCGCTGCAGCCGATGCGCTTGGTCGGCACGATGATCGGGTGCTCGAACAGGGCGGGTCTCCGCGGAGTCGTCGTGAGGGGTACTTGGCGAGAGCAGGGGCGGCGGCTATCCTCGCCCGCGCGTGACTGCTGTCGCGCCTTGTTACCTTGTTACATGGGTCCAAAATTGTTCTGGTAGTGCTGATCATGCAATGTCGAGCCGGTTGTGGTGCCTGCTGTATCGCCCCGTCGATTTCCTCGCCGATTCCCGGCATGCCTGAGGGCAAGCCGGCCGGTGTGCGCTGTGTGCAATTGGACGAGGGCAACCTCTGTCGTCTGTTCGGTCAGCCCGAGCGGCCGGCCGTGTGCGCGCAGTTCTCCGCCGATCCCGCCGTGTGCGGTGCGACGGACGAGCAGGCCATTCGCCTGCTGGGCGAGCTGGAGCGGCTGACGGCCTGAGCCGGGGTCCGCTCGGATGGGCGTAGTCAAGTACTCTCGCGACTTGCGGCTCGGGGTGTGGGTGGCAGGGGCGCGAGGGGGATGAGAAACGCAAAAGGGCTGCCGAGGCAGCCCTTTTGCAGGTAGCGCTGAACTTACTTGCGCTGATCCAGCGGCAGGTAGTCGCGCTGGGTGTAGCCGGTGTAGATCTGGCGCGGACGACCGATCTTGTAGCCTTCGGCGTACATTTCCTTCCACTGGGCGATCCAGCCGGCGGTGCGCGCCAGGGCGAAGATCACGGTGAACATGCTGGTCGGAATGCCGATGGCCTTCAGGATGATGCCCGAGTAGAAGTCTACGTTCGGGTACAGGTTGCGTTCCTTGAAGTACGGATCGTTGCGCGCGATCTCTTCCAGCTTCATGGCCAGCTCGAGCTTCGGATCGTTGATGCCCAGCTCGGACAGCACCTCGTCGCAGGTCTGCTTCATGACCTTGGCGCGCGGGTCGAAGTTCTTGTACACGCGGTGACCGAAGCCCATCAGCTTGAACGGGTCGTTCTTGTCCTTGGCCTTGGCGATGAACTTCTCGATGTTCTCGACGCTGCCGATCTCGTCGAGCATGGTCAGCACGGCCTCGTTGGCGCCACCGTGAGCCGGTCCCCACAGCGCGGCGATGCCGGCGGCGATACAGGCGAACGGGTTGGCACCGGTGGAGCCGGTCAGGCGCACGGTGGAGGTGGAGGCGTTCTGCTCATGGTCGGCGTGCAGGATGAAGATGCGGTCCATGGCCTTGGCCAGGATCGGGTTGATCTTCTTCTCTTCGCACGGGGTGTTGAACATCATGTGCAGGAAGTTTTCCGCGTAGCTCAGGTCGTTGCGCGGATACATGATCGGCTGGCCGGCCGAGTACTTGTAGCACATGGCAGCCATGGTCGGCATCTTGGCGATCAGGCGGATCGCGGAGATTTCGCGGTGCTGCGGATTGTTGTTGTCCAGCGAGTCGTGGTAGAACGCCGACAGGGCGCCGACCATGCCGCACATGACCGCCATCGGGTGAGCGTCGCGACGGAAGCCGTTGAGGAACGACTTCATCTGCTCGTGAACCATGGTGTGGTTCTTCACCAGGCCGGTAAACTCGGCTTTCTGATCGGCAGTCGGCAGCTCGCCGTACAGCAGCGCGTAGCAGGTCTCGAGGTAGTCGGACTTCTCGGCCAGCTGCTCGATCGGGTAGCCGCGGTGCATCAGGATGCCCTTGTCGCCGTCGATGAAGGTGATCTTCGACTCGCAAGCGGCTGTCGACATGAAGCCAGGATCATAGGTGAAGACGCCCTGATTGGTCAGGGCCCGGACGTCAATGACGTCGGGACCGGCGGTCCCAGAGAGAATGGGCAGCTCGACGGGGGCTGCGCCCTCGATGATCAACTGTGCTTTCTTGTCAGCCATAACCGGCCTCCTAAAATTTTGCTTGGCTTGAAATCATCTTTATGAAACACGGCCCCCCAGGCAGGGCCCGTGCCACTATAGAGCCATAAAAGCGAAAGTCAATTTGTCCGAAAGTCGGTTTGCGTCGCTTTCCGGCCGGCATGTTCGTGCCAATTAGACGGCTATTTACTCCTTTTGCAGGGGTGCGACAATCAGTCCTTTAGGCTAGGGGCGCGCGTTGTCATCGAAGGTCTAACTGTCTATACTGCGTGGCCGACCGCCAGAGGCTATGCCAGGCCTAGGTTCTGGCTGTTGTCGTTCCCTGGTGATGGGTACCTGACAAGTGCACCTTCCCGACAACTTGCCCTGCTGGTTGGGGCTCTCAGTGTGAAAAGAAGCCGTGAATAGCAAACGACCCGTAAACCTAGACCTTAGGACCATCCAACTCCCAATCACTGCTTACACGTCCATCGCTCACCGTATTTCCGGCGTCATTCTGTTTGTGGGCATCGCAGTGCTGTTGTATGCACTCGACCTGTCCCTGACGTCCGAGGAAGGCTTCGAGCAGGTGAAGGCGTGTCTGACCAGCCCTCTGGCCAAGTTCGTGATCTGGGGCCTGTTGTCCGCGCTGCTGTACCACATGGTAGCCGGTATTCGCCATCTGATTATGGATATGGGCATTGGTGAAACGCTGGAAGGCGGCAAGCTGGGCTCCAAAATCGTCATCGCCATCTCCGCGGTGCTGATCGTTCTTGCGGGGGTGTGGGTATGGTAACCAACGTCACTAACTTCTCTCGGTCGGGTCTGTACGACTGGATGGCCCAGCGGGTTTCCGCTGTGGTTCTCGCGGCTTACTTCATCTTCCTGCTGGGCTACCTGGTAGCCAATCCGGGTCTGGGCTTTGCCGACTGGCATGGTCTGTTCTCCCAAAACTGGATGCGCATCTTCAGCCTGCTGGCCATCGTTGCCCTGAGTGCACACGCGTGGGTCGGTATGTGGACCATCTCCACTGACTACCTGACGCCGATGGCGCTGGGCAAGTCGGCCACCGCTGTGCGTTTCCTTTTCCAGGCAGTCTGCGGCATCGCCATGTTCGCGTTCTTTGTCTGGGGTGTGCAGATTCTTTGGGGTATCTGATCCATGGCTAACATTCCTACTCTTTCCTTCGACGCCATCATCATCGGTGGTGGCGGCGCCGGCATGCGCGCCGCACTGCAGCTGTCCCAGTCGGGACACAAGACTGCCGTGGTGACCAAGGTCTTCCCGACCCGTTCGCACACCGTATCTGCTCAGGGTGGCATCACCTGCGCCATCGCTTCGGCCGACCCGAACGACGACTGGCGCTGGCACATGTACGACACCGTCAAGGGCTCCGACTACATCGGTGACCAGGACGCGATCGAATACATGTGCTCCGTAGGCCCGGAAGCCGTGTTCGAGCTCGAGCACATGGGTCTGCCGTTCTCCCGTACCGAACAGGGTCGCATCTACCAGCGTCCATTCGGCGGTCAGTCCAAGGGGCCGGATAACCCAACTCAGGCCGCGCGTACCTGTGCTGCAGCCGACCGTACTGGTCACGCCCTGCTGCACACCCTGTACCAGGCCAACCTGAAGAACGGCACCACCTTCCTCAACGAGTGGTTCGCGGTCGATCTGGTGAAGAACCAGGACGGCGCCATCGTCGGCATCATCGCCATCTGCATCGAAACCGGCGAGACGGCCTACATCCGTTCCAAGGCCACCGTGCTGGCCACCGGCGGCGCCGGTCGCATCTACGCGTCCACCACCAACGCCCTGATCAACACCGGTGACGGCGTGGGCATGGCTCTGCGTGCCGGCGTGCCGGTGCAGGACATCGAGATGTGGCAGTTCCACCCGACCGGCATCGCCGGTGCCGGCGTGCTGGTGACCGAAGGTTGCCGTGGCGAGGGTGGCTACCTGATCAACAAGCACGGCGAGCGTTTCATGGAGCGTTATGCGCCGAACGCCAAGGACCTGGCCGGTCGCGACGTGGTCGCCCGTTCCATGGTCAAGGAAATCATCGCCGGCAACGGCTGTGGTCCGGATGGCGATCACGTGCTGCTGAAGCTCGACCACCTGGGTGAGGAAGTGCTGCACAGCCGCCTGCCGGGTATCTGCGAACTGTCCAAGACCTTCGCGCACGTCGATCCGGTGACTGCTCCGGTTCCGGTAGTGCCGACCTGCCACTACATGATGGGCGGCGTGGCCACCAACATCCATGGTCAGGCCATCACCCAGGATGCCAACGGCAACGACAAGATCATCGACGGCCTGTTCGCGGTCGGCGAAGTGGCTTGCGTATCCGTACACGGCGCCAACCGTCTGGGCGGCAACTCGCTGCTCGACCTGGTGGTGTTCGGTCGTGCTGCTGGCCTGCACCTGGAAAAAGCCCTCAAGGAAGGCATCGAGCACCGCGGTGCCACCGAGTCCGACCTCGAGGCTTCGCTCAAGCGTCTGGCGGGTGTCAACCAGCGTACCACTGGCGAAGACGTGGCTCCGCTGCGTAAAGAGCTGCAGAACTGCATGCAGAACTACTTCGGTGTATTCCGTACCGGCGAATACATGCAGAAGGGTATTGCCCAACTGGCCGACCTGCGGGAACGCATCGCGAACGTCAAGATCGCGGACAAGAGCCAGGCTTTCAACACTGCGCGTACCGAAGCGCTGGAACTGCAAAACCTCCTCGAAGTGGCCGAAGCCACTGCGATCGCTGCCGAGGCTCGCAAAGAGTCCCGCGGCGCGCATGCCCGCGAAGACTTCGAGGATCGCGACGACGAGAACTGGCTGTGCCACTCCCTGTACTTCCCGGGTGAGAAGCGCGTGACCAAGCGTGGTGTCAATTTCTCGCCGAAGACCGTTCCGGCCTTTGAACCCAAGGTTCGTACTTATTAAGGGTGATCGCCATGTTGCAAGTGAGTGTTTATCGCTATAACCCGGAGAAAGACGCTGCTCCGTTCATGCAGGACTTCCAGGTCAATACCGATGGCAAGGACCTGATGGTGCTGGACGTGCTGGCGCTGATCAAGGAGCAGGACGTGACCTTCTCCTACCGTCGTTCCTGCCGCGAAGGCGTGTGCGGTTCCGACGGCATGAACATCAGCGGCAAGAACGGCCTGGCCTGCATCACCCCGCTGTCCGCGGTGGTGAAGAACGGTAAGCTGGTGGTTCGCCCGCTGCCCGGCCTGCCGGTCATTCGTGACCTGGTGGTCGATATGAGCATCTTCTACAAGCAGTACGAGAAGGTGCAGCCGTTCCTGCAGAACGATACTCCGGCCCCGGCCATCGAGCGTCTGCAATCCCCGGAACAGCGCGAGAAGCTGGACGGTCTGTACGAGTGCATCCTGTGCGCCTGCTGCTCGACCTCCTGCCCGTCGTTCTGGTGGAACCCCGACAAGTTCCTCGGTCCGGCTGCCCTGCTGCAGGCCTATCGCTTCCTGGCCGACAGCCGTGACACCAAGACCGAAGAGCGTTTGGCCTCGCTGGACGATCCGTTCAGTGTGTTCCGTTGCCGCGGGATCATGAACTGCGTGAACGTTTGCCCGAAGGGTCTCAACCCGACCAAGGCAATCGGCCACGTACGTAACATGCTGCTGCAAAGCGCTACCTGATGATCCGCCACTGGCGGTGATTCAACGAAGTCAGCACGGGGTGGCGGATGACCGCTGCTCCGTGCTGCTGCAGAACCAACCGTGGCTCACAAAGCTGCGGTTTTTTGATCAAAAAACGACCAGCAGGGGCAACCGGGCTGGAACCCGGACCATCTGCGGGATCCGTAGTGGCTTTACCGAAGTCGCTGCTTTGGACTTTCGAGCCATCCTGCGGTCTCCGCGCCAGGTGGTGTCCCCTTACCGAGGGTGACCTAGCATGCATGAAAGCGTAATGCAGCGGATGTGGAACAGTGCCCACCTGTCCGGTGGAAACGCTGCCTACGTCGAAGAACTCTACGAGCTCTTCCTGCACGATCCCAACGCTGTGCCCGAAGAGTGGCGCACCTACTTCCAGAAGTTGCCGGCCGACGGCAGCCAGTCTCCCGACGTTTCCCATGCCACGGTCCGCGATCACTTCGTGCTGCTGGCCAAGAACCAGCGCCGCGCCCAGCCGGTATCCGCCGCTGCGGTGAGCAGCGAGCATGAGAAGAAGCAGGTCGAAGTGCTGCGTCTGATTCAGGCCTTCCGCATGCGTGGCCATCAGGCATCCCAGCTGGACCCGCTGGGTCTGTGGGAGCGCAAGGCGCCGGCCGATCTGTCGATCCATCACTACGGACTGACCGACGCCGATCTGGATACCGTCTACCATACCGGCGAGCTGTTCATCGGCAAGCAGGAAGCGACCCTGCGCGAAATCCGCGATGCCCTGCAGAGCACCTACTGCGGTACCATCGGTGCGGAGTTCACCCACATCGTCGATTCCGAGCAGCGCAAGTGGTTCCAGCAGCGTCTGGAAAGCGTGCGCGGCCGTCCGCAGTTCTCCGCCGAAGCCAAGAGCCACCTGCTCGAGCGCCTGACGGCTGCCGAAGGGCTGGAGAAGTACCTGGGCACCAAGTTCCCGGGCACCAAGCGCTTCGGTCTGGAGGGTGGCGAGAGCATGATCCCGATGGTCGACGAGATCATCCAGCGCTCCGGCTCCTACGGCGCCAAGGAAGTCGTCATCGGCATGGCCCACCGCGGCCGTCTCAACCTGCTGGTCAACGCCTTGGGCAAGAACCCGCGCGACCTCTTCGACGAGTTCGAAGGCAAGAAGGTCGACGGCCTCAGCTCCGGTGACGTGAAGTACCACCAGGGCTTCTCCTCCAACGTCATGACCCCGGGTGGCGAAGTGCACCTGGCGATGTCGTTCAACCCGTCGCACCTGGAGATCGTCTCCCCGGTGGTCGAGGGCTCCGTGCGTGCCCGTCAGGACCGTCGCGGCGATGTCACGGGTGAGAAGGTGGTGCCGGTTTCGATCCACGGTGACGCGGCGTTCGCCGGTCAGGGCGTGGTGATGGAAACCTTCCAGATGTCGCAGATCCGCGGCTTCAAGACCGGTGGCACGATCCACATCGTGATCAACAACCAGGTCGGTTTCACCATCAGCAACACCGAAGACTCGCGCTCCACCGAGTACTGCACCGATCCGGCGAAGATGATTCAGGCGCCGATCCTGCACGTCAACGGCGATGATCCGGAAGCGGTGCTGTTCGTCACCCAGCTGGCCGTCGACTATCGCATGCAGTTCAAGCGTGACGTGGTCATCGACCTGGTCTGCTACCGCCGTCGCGGTCACAACGAGGCCGACGAGCCGAGCGGCACCCAGCCGCTGATGTACCAGAAGATCGCCAAGCAGCGCACCACCCGCGAGCTGTATGCCGATGCGCTGGTGCAGTCCGGCACCCTGAGCGCCGAACAGGTCCAGGCCCGTGTCGACGATTACCGCACCGCGCTGGACAACGGCCTGCACGTGGTCAAGAGCCTGGTCAAGGAGCCGAACCCGGAACTGTTCGTCGACTGGCGTCCGTATCTGGGCCATGCCTGGACCGCGCGTCACGACACCAGCTTCGACCTGAAGACCCTGCAGGAGCTGAACCAGAAGCTGCTGCAGATTCCGGAAGGTTTCGTGGTCCAGCGTCAGGTCGCCAAGATCCTCGAGGATCGCGGCCGCATGGGTGCCGGCGCCATGCCGATCAACTGGGGCTTCGCCGAGACCCTGGCCTACGCCACTCTGCTGGTCGAAGGCCATCCGGTGCGCATCACCGGCCAGGACGTCGGTCGCGGTACCTTCTCGCACCGTCATGCCGCGCTGCACAGCCAGAAGGATGCCAGCCGCTACATCGCGCTGCAGCACCTGTATGAAGGTCAGCCCAAGTTCGACCTATACGACTCCTTCCTCTCCGAGGAAGCGGTACTGGCCTTCGAATACGGCTACGCCACTACCACGCCGAACGCGCTGGTGATCTGGGAAGCCCAGTTCGGCGACTTCGCCAACGGTGCCCAGGTGGTGATCGACCAGTTCATCACCAGCGGCGAGCACAAGTGGGGCCGCCTGTGCGGCCTGACCATGCTGTTGCCGCACGGCTACGAAGGCCAGGGTCCGGAGCACTCCTCCGCCCGCCTGGAGCGTTACCTGCAGCTGTGCGCCGAACAGAACATCCAGGTCTGCGTGCCGACCACCCCGGCTCAGGTCTACCACATGCTGCGCCGCCAGGTAATCCGTCCGCTGCGCAAGCCGCTGGTGGCCCTGACTCCGAAGTCGCTGCTGCGCCACAAGCTGGCCATCTCGACCCTGGAAGATCTGGCCCAAGGCTCGTTCCACCCGGTCCTGCCGGAAGTCGACAGTCTGGACCCGAAGAAGGTCGAGCGTCTGGTCCTGTGCAGCGGCAAGGTCTACTACGACCTGCTGGACAAGCGTCGCGCCGAGGGTCGCGAGGACACCGCCATCGTCCGTATCGAACAGCTCTATCCGTTCCCGGAAGAGGAGCTGGCCGAGGTCATGGCGCCCTACAAGAACCTCAAGCACGTGGTCTGGTGCCAGGAAGAGCCGATGAACCAGGGCGCCTGGTACTGCAGCCAGCATCACATGCGTCGCGTCATCAGCGCCCACAAGAAGACTCTCGGCCTGGCCTACGCCGGTCGCGATGCTTCCGCAGCGCCGGCTTGTGGCTACGCCTCGATGCATGCCGAACAGCAGGAAAAACTGCTGCAGGACGCTTTCACCGTTTAATGCCTTCACCAGTGCGCTGCCGGACCCCGGGTCCGGCAGTTGCACGTTTGAAGAACCCGAATCAATAGGAACCGCAGATAATGGCTATCGAGATCAAAGCCCCGACTTTCCCGGAATCCGTCGCTGACGGTACCGTCGCCACCTGGCACAAGCAGCCGGGCGACGCCGTCAAGCGTGACGAGCTGATTGTCGACATCGAAACCGACAAAGTGGTCATGGAAGTTCTGGCCGAAGCCGATGGCGTTCTCGCCGAAATCGTCAAGAACGAGGGTGACACCGTGCTCAGCGGCGAGCTGCTCGGCAAGCTGACCGAGGGGGGCGCCGCTGCTGCCGCTCCGGCTCCGGCCGCTGCTGCCCCGGCTGCCGCTGCCGCCGCTCCGGCTGCCGCCGGTGCCGAGCCGATCCTGTCCCCGGCCGCGCGCAAGATCGCTGCCGAGAATGACCTGGACCGCAACACCATTCCGGGCACCGGCAAGGGTGGTCGCGTGACCAAGGAAGACGCCGTCGCTGCCGTCGACGCCAAGAAGGCCGCTCCGGCCGCTCCGGCTGTCAAGCCGGCCGCTCCGGCCGCCGACGCGCCGATCTTCGCCGCTGGCGATCGCGTCGAGAAGCGCGTGCCGATGACCCGCCTGCGCGCCAAGATCGCCGAGCGTCTGGTCGAGGCCCAGTCTTCCATGGCCATGCTGACGACCTACAACGAAGTCAACATGAAGCCGGTCATGGACCTGCGCGCCAAGTACAAGGACCTGTTCGAGAAGAAGCACAATGGCGTGCGTCTGGGCTTCATGTCCTTCTTCGTCAAGGCCGCCACCGAGGCGCTGAAGCGCTTCCCGGGCGTCAACGCCTCGATCGACGGCGGCGACATCGTCTACCACGGCTACTCGGACGTCGGCGTGGCCGTGTCCAGCGACCGCGGCCTGGTGGTTCCGGTCCTGCGCAACGCCGAGCTGATGAGCCTGGCCGAGATCGAAGGCACCATCGCCAACTACGGCCGCAAGGCCAAGGACGGCAAGCTGACCATCGAAGAGATGACCGGCGGCACCTTCACCATCTCCAACGGCGGCGTGTTCGGCTCCCTGCTGTCCAGCCCGATCGTCAACCCGCCGCAGACCGCCATCCTCGGCATGCACAAGATCCAGGACCGCCCGATGGCCGTCAACGGTCAGGTGGTGATCCTGCCGATGATGTACCTGGCGCTGTCCTACGACCACCGTCTGATCGACGGCAAGGAAGCAGTGAGCTTCCTGGTGGCCATCAAGGATCTGCTGGAAGATCCGGCTCGCCTGCTGCTGGACGTCTGATCCCGCACATCTCCCACGGCGTCCCCTGACAGAGGGGGCGCCCGGTTTATCCCAAAAGGATCGAGAGTTATGACTCAGAAATTCGACGTAGTGGTGATTGGCGGCGGCCCGGGTGGCTACGTGGCAGCCATTCGCGCGGCCCAGCTCGGCCTGAAGACTGCCTGCATCGAGAAGTACAAGGGCAAGGATGGCAAGGTCGCCCTCGGCGGTACCTGCCTGAACGTCGGCTGCATCCCGTCCAAGGCGCTGCTGGACAGCTCCTGGAAGTACCACGAAGCCAAGGAGAGCTTCGGCATCCATGGCATCGCGGTCAAGGGCGTGAGCATGGACGTGCCGGCGATGATCGACCGCAAGGCGACCATCGTGAAGAACCTGACCGGCGGCATCGCCGGCCTGTTCAAGGCTAACGGCGTGACCCTGGTCGAAGGCCACGGCAAGCTGCTGGCCGGCAAGCAGGTGGAAGTCACCGCCGAGGACGGTTCGGTCCAGGTGCTGGAAGCCACCCACGTGATCATCGCGTCCGGCTCCAAGCCGATCGACATTCCGCCGGCTCCGGCTGACCACGACATCATCGTCGACTCCACCGGCGCCCTGGAATTCCAGAGCGTACCGAAGAAGCTGGGCGTGATCGGCGCTGGCGTCATCGGTCTGGAGCTGGGCTCGGTATGGGCCCGTCTGGGTGCCGAAGTGACCGTGCTCGAAGCCCAGGACAAGTTCCTCTCCGCCGTCGACGAGCAGATCGCCAAGGAAGCCCTCAAGCTACTGAGCAAGCAGGGTCTGGACATCCGTCTGAATGCCCGCGTGACCGGTTCGGAAGTGAAGAAAAAGCAGGTGACCGTGCACTTCACCGACGCTGCCGGCGAGCAGCAGCTGACCTTCGACAAGCTGATCGTCGCGGTCGGTCGTCGCCCGGTCACCCAGGACGTGCTGGCTGCCGACAGCGGCGTGACCCTGGACGAACGCGGCTTCATCTATGTCGACGACCAGTGCGCCACCAGCGTGCCGGGCGTGTATGCCATCGGTGACGTGGTGCGCGGCCCAATGCTGGCCCACAAGGCCTCGGAAGAGGGCGTGATGGTTGCCGAGCGCATCGCCGGCCACAAGGCGCAGATGAACTACGACCTGATCCCGTCGGTCATCTACACCCATCCGGAAATCGCCTCGGTCGGCAAGACCGAGCAGCAGCTGAAGGCCGAAGGCGTTGCCATCAACGTCGGCACCTTCCCGTTCGCCGCCAGCGGCCGTGCCATGGCTGCCAACGATACCCACGGTCTGGTCAAGGTCATCGCCGATGCCAACACCGACCGCGTGCTGGGCGTGCACGTGATCGGCCCGGCCGCGGCCGAGCTGGTCCAGCAGGGCGCCATCGGCATGGAATTCGGCACCAGCGCCGAAGACCTGGGCATGATGGTGTTCTCGCACCCGACCCTGTCGGAGACGCTGCACGAAGCTGCCCTGGCAGTGAATGGCCACGCCATCCACATCGCCAACCGCAAGAAGCGCTAACCCGCGCCTGTTGCATGGATGAGGCCTGGCTTCATCCGTGCAGCCCCCAGCGGCCCTGGTCGAGGGAGTCTTGGACTTCCCGCGACCGGGGCCGTTGTTGTTTCAGTCATTGGCTGTGCTGAATACCAGTCGCAACGATATGCCGATCGCGACTTGACTGGCTGCCCAAACAGGCTACCACTGCAGGCTTTTCCCGATTAAGATCCGTGGTGCCAATACTTACAACTAAAGTGGTATGGAAACATGAATCTTCACGAATATCAGGGTAAGCAGTTGTTTGCCGAGTATGGGTTGCCGGTCTCCTTGGGTTACGCGGTCGATACTCCGAAAGAAGCAGCCGAGGCCTGCGACAAGATTGGCGGCAGTGCCTGGGTGGTCAAGGCCCAGGTGCATGCTGGCGGTCGTGGCAAGGCGGGCGGCGTCAAGCTGGTTCGTAGCAAGGAAGAAGCCAAGGCCTTTGCCCAACAGTGGCTCGATCAGCGTCTGGTGACCTACCAGACCGACGCCAATGGGCAACCGGTCAGCAAGATTCTGGTCGAGTCCTGCACCGATATTGCCAAGGAGCTGTATCTGGGTGCGGTGGTCGACCGTTCCACCCGGCGCATCGTGTTCATGGCCTCCACCGAGGGCGGCGTGGACATCGAGAAGGTCGCCCACGAAACTCCCGAGAAGATCCTCAAGACCACCATCGACCCGCTGGTCGGTGCCCAGCCGTTCCAAGGTCGTGAGCTGGCCTTCAAGCTCGGCCTCAAGGGCGACCAGATCAAGCAGTTCGCACAGATCTTCGTCGGCCTGGCCAAGCTGTTCCAGGACTACGACCTGGCCCTGCTCGAGGTCAACCCGCTGGTGATCAAGGCCGATGGCAACCTGCACTGCCTGGATGCCAAGCTCAACATCGACGGCAACGCCCTGTACCGCCAGCCGAAGCTGCGCGAGATGCAGGACCCGTCGCAAGACGACCCGCGCGAGGCCCATGCGGCCAAGTGGGAACTCAACTACGTGGCGCTGGATGGCAACATCGGTTGCATGGTCAACGGCGCGGGCCTGGCCATGGGCACCATGGACATCGTCAACCTGCACGGTGGCAAGCCGGCCAACTTCCTCGACGTCGGCGGTGGCGCGACCAAGGAGCGGGTGGTCGAGGCGTTCAAGATCATCCTCTCCGACAGCAACGTGAAGGCGGTGCTGATCAACATCTTCGGCGGCATCGTGCGCTGCGACATGATCGCCGAAGGCGTCATCGGTGCCGTTCGTGAGGTGGGCGTGCAGGTGCCGGTGGTCGTGCGCCTGGAAGGCAACAACGCCGAGCTGGGTGCCGAAGTGCTGGCGGCCAGCGGTCTGAACATCATCGCGGCAACCAGTCTGACCGACGCCGCGCAGCAGGTCGTCAAGGCCGCGGAGGGCAAGTAATGAGCATCCTGATCGACAAGGACACCAAGGTCATCTGCCAGGGCTTCACCGGCAGTCAGGGTACCTTCCATTCGGAGCAGGCCCTGGAATATGGCGCCCAGATGGTCGGCGGCGTGACTCCCGGCAAGGGCGGTACCACCCATCTCGGTCTGCCGGTGTTCGACACCGTAAAGGATGCCGTGGCCGCCACCGGCGCCACCGCGTCGGTGATCTATGTGCCGGCGCCGTTCTGCAAGGATTCGATCCTCGAGGCGGCCTTCAGTGGTATCCAGCTGATCATCTGCATCACCGAGGGCATCCCGACCCTGGACATGCTCGAGGTGAAGGTCAAGTGCGACGAGCTGGGCGTGCGCCTGATCGGGCCGAATTGCCCGGGCGTGATTACCCCGGGGCAGTGCAAGATCGGTATCATGCCCGGCCACATTCACCTGCCCGGCAAGGTCGGCATCGTGTCGCGTTCCGGCACCCTGACCTATGAGGCAGTGAAGCAGACCACCGACGCCGGCTTCGGCCAGTCCACCTGCGTGGGCATTGGTGGTGACCCGATCCCGGGTTCGAGCTTCATTGATATCCTGAAACTGTTCGAACAGGACCCGCAGACCGAAGCCATCGTGATGATCGGCGAGATCGGCGGCAGTGCCGAGGAAGAGGCGGCGGCCTTCATCAAGGCCAACGTGACCAAGCCGGTGGTGTCCTACATCGCCGGCGTGACCGCGCCGCCCGGCAAGCGCATGGGCCACGCCGGCGCGATCATTTCCGGTGGCAAGGGCACTGCGGACGAGAAGTTCGCCGCGCTGCAGGATGCCGGGGTTAAGACCGTGCGCTCGCTGGCCGATATCGGCAAGGCTCTGGCCGAGGCGACTGGCTGGTCCATGAAATAAGCTCCGGTGGAGCAGGCTTGACGGAAGGAGCCACCTGCGGGTGGCTCTTTTCGTTTCGACTGTCGCCGGATTTCGACTCCACTGTCTGGTTGTATGCATGAATCATTTGAGAACCGTCGATGTCCTCGGTCTGGGCTTCATGACCTTCGCGCTGTTTCTCGGTGCGGGTAACATCATCTTCCCACCGAGCGTCGGCCTGGCGGCCGGTGAGGCGGTGTGGAGCGCAGCGTTGGGCTTCCTGCTCACCGGCGTCGGTCTGCCCCTGCTCACCGTGGTGGCCCTGGCTCGGGTAGGCGGCGGCATGGCGCAGCTGACTGCGCCGTTGGGGCGGCGCGCCGGCCTGCTGTTTGCCGTGACGGTCTACCTGGCCATCGGTCCGCTGTTCGCCACGCCGCGTACGGCGGTGGTGTCGTTCGAGATGGGCATCGCACCGCTGCTCGGCAATACCGGCCCGCTGCTGGCCCTGTACACCCTGGCGTACTTCGCCCTCGTGCTGTTTCTCGCTCTCAACCCCGGACGCCTGCTCGAGCGCGTTGGCAAGCTGATCACTCCGGTGCTGATCGTCGGCCTGCTGGTGCTGGGGGGCGCCGCGATTTTTGCTCCGGCCGGTGAGCTTGGCGCCACCGCGGCGGACTATCAGGCCGCGCCGCTGATGCAGGGTTTCCTGCAGGGTTACCTGACCATGGATACCCTGGGCGCACTGGTGTTCGGTATCGTCATCGCCACGGCCATCCGTGACCATGGCGTGAACATGGCGCATCGAGTCACCCGCTACTCGATCCTCGCCGCGCTGATCGCCGCGATCGGTCTGGCGCTGGTCTACCTGGCGCTGTTCCGCCTCGGCGCCACCAGCCATGGCATCGCCGGCGAGGCGCAGAACGGGGTGCAGATTCTCACCGCCTATGTGCAGCACACCTTTGGCACCCCGGGCAGCCTGCTGCTGGCGCTGGTGATCACCCTGGCCTGCCTGACCACGGCGGTGGGTCTGGTCACCGCCTGTGGCGAATTCTTCAGCAGCCAGTTCCCGGTGTCCTATCGCATGGTAGTGATTCTGGTCAGCCTGTTCAGCCTGCTGGTGGCCAACCTCGGCCTGACCCAGTTGATCGGCTTCTCGGTGCCGGTGCTGGTCGGCCTGTATCCGCTGGCCATCGTGCTGGTGCTGCTGAGCCTGGCCGATCACCTGTGGCTGCACGCACCGCGGGTGTTCCGCCCGGTGCTGGCGGTGACCCTGGTGTTCGGCGTGTTCGCCGGGCTGGCCACGGCCGGGCTGACTGCTCTGGTGCCGGCCTGGCTCGAGCATCTGCCGCTGGCCGAGCACAGCCTCGGCTGGCTGCTGCCGGTGGTCGTGACCCTGCTGATGGCGGTGGTCTACGATCGTCTGCGCGGCCGTCCGCAGGTCTTCGCGTAATCTGCTTGGCAGCCCCGGCGCGGCGTCGGGGCTGCGTATGAAAGTCGTCGGGATCCTACAAGGAGTTGTCATGCCATTCGACGAGCAGTACCTGCCCCATGTGCTCGCGCTCAGCTGGTTCGTCCTCTGCTGGCTGGGCTACACCCGCTACGCGATCTGGAAGGGCAAGGACACCCCCTGCCTGGCCAGCGTGCTGCACCTGTACCGCGAGGACTGGATGCGCCGCCTGCTGATGCGCGACAACCGCATCGCCGATGCCAACGTGATCGGCAATCTGGAGCGCAACGCCTCGTTCTTCGCCTCCAGCACCCTGATCATCCTCGCCGGTATCCTCACCGTGCTGGGCTCCACCGAGCGCGCGGTGTCGGTACTGGCCGGACTGCCCTTCGTGCAGGAGGTCAGTCGCGAGATGTCCGAGATCAAGGTAATCAGCGTGGCGCTGGTGTTCATCTACTCCTTCTTCACCTTCAGCTGGTGCATGCGCCAGTACAACTTTTCCGCGATGCTGGTCGGTGCTGCGCCGATGATTTCCGAGCGCAATGTCACCGAGCAGGAGCGCAAGGCCTATGCCGAGCGCACGGCGCGGGTGATCTCGATGGCTGCCAACCAGTTCAACCTGGGGCTGCGCTCCTACTATTTCGGCCTGGCGACCCTGGCTTGGTTCATCAATCCCTGGTTCTACATGCTGGCCACCGCCGGGGTGGTGGTGGTGCTGTATCGCCGTGAGTTCCATTCGGATGTTCTTGAGGTGATGGTCTACAGTCCCACCCCGCTGGGCGAGCCGTCGAAGGAGAAAGGGGAGTAAGTGGGGGGAGGGCATGCGGACCACTGCCCGCTGGCGGGTAAAAAAACCGCCCTGCCCAGCAGCGCAGGTTGCGTGCCGGGCAGGGCGGGTTCGGTTGCTGGTGAACCTACTGTTTCTGCTCTTCCATGGTCTCTCCCGCGGCCTTGCCGGCGTCCTGGGGTTGCTCGGCCGCTTTCTCTTCCATGGCTTCACCGGCCGGCTTGGTGGTGTCGCTCATAGGTTGCGTAGCGGGGGCGGCGGGGGCTGGGGGGGCTTTTTCTTCAGGCTTGTCACCGCAGGCCGCCAGGCCGAGAGTGGCCGCGAGCAGCAGGGCGTAAGTCAGCGGTTTTTGCATGTTGGCGCTCCTTGGGAATATCCATCCGGAGATGGGTTCAATAACCGAGTATAGGTAATGCAATCGTAGGGCCTCGTCGGTGGCCGTATTTTTTCCGGCCGTTTACCGAGACCGCTGCACAGGCCGATTCGCATCGGCCCAATCTTCCAAGTTGGAAGGGGAAAGTGCTGGAAAGTTCCGTGGACTCCGCGTTTTGGGAGTGTGCAACTTGGGCTGCCGGCAGGCTGCAGGTATCATCGGTCGCCTGCAAGGATGACTCGGCAACGGTGCTCCCATGTGGAAATGAGACCGAGCCTGCCCGGTCTTGCGCCGGTGCGATCCCCTTGGTCGTATTTACTCCCTCACAACCTGCGGAATTCTGTCGGATGGATGCTCTGCTGATCGTCGGTGGCCTGCTGCTGATCCTGTTCGGTCTGCTCTGGCTGGTGGCCCGGGCCTTCGCCACCAGCCTGTTGTGGGGCTGTGCCAGCCTGTTGCCGCCGCTGACCCTGCTGTTCATCGTGAGCCAGTGGCGACGCGCCCGCAGCGCGGTGATGCTGATGGGGCTGGGCAGCATTCCCCTGGTGGTCGGCCTGACCATGCTCGCCAGCCATGATGCCGACCGTCTCGCCGCCATCATCAGCCTGCGCTGGCTGGAGGAGGAGCCCCGGGTCGCCAGCGGGCTGGATATCCGTCTGCGTGCCGAGTTCAACGGCACAGACTTTGCTCCCCAGTCGGGCGAGTTGATCGACGGCACGTTGGTGTTGCGCGAGGGTGACGACTTCTTTGCCCGCCGCGAGCTGAGCATCCGTCTGCCGGCATACACCGGTGGCGATCTGCGCCTCGACGTGCTGCCGGAAGACCGCGGTGACCTGCCGGAGATCGAACTCAGCTGGCTGCTCCCCGATCAGGAGCTGCCCGAGGCGCGGCGGATCGCCAGTGGCTACACCCTGCACCTCGATCTCAAGGCCGTGCCGCCGAACCGCTTGCGCGGCGACTTCCATCTGGTCCTGCCGCCCAGCTACCGGACTTCGCTGAGCGGCGATGTGGAGCTGTACAGCAGTCGCCTGCGCTATCGGGATGGGCGGGTCGATACCCGCTACAACTCCCAGGAAACCGTCGCCTGGGTGATTGCCGATTATCTGCAGCGCAGCAGCCGTCGCCACGATGTCCGGTTGCAGCCGTTGCCGCTGCTCGACCTGAGCGCCGAGCGGCTCGATCTCGAGGTCGAGGCGCGTGTTGACGGCGTACCGCGGCGGACCCGTCTCAGCCTGAGCCGCAGCGAGATGCACGGCTGGCGGGTCGATGGTGACCGGGCGGCCCCCCTGCCTCCGCTTAGCGAAGAAGAGCTGCGGCGTACCGCGCCGGTGCCGACCACCATCGTCCGCGGCGATGCGCGGCCGCTGGATCGGCGCATTGGCTTCTCCCTGGAGCGTCTGCTGGACGCGCCGAGCCGTTTTCTGGGCGCGCGCGTGCAGGTGCTCACCGAGCGCGGCCGCAGCGCCGAGGGGCGCTTTGCCGGCCTCAACGAGGAGGGGCGCCTGGTGATCCAGCACTCGCTGGGCGGGCAGGGCGAGGCCAGCTTCCTCCTGCGTCCGAGCGAGGTGGCGCAGATCGAGTTGTTGGAGCCCTGATCACCCGCTGCGCCGGATCTTCTGCCAAACCCTTGAAATTCCGGCTGAAGTCTCCATATCCATGACGTTCGCCGCCAAGCGGCTTTGTCATTGTGGAGTTCGCATTCATGAGCGTGGAGACTCGCAAAGAGACCCTGGGTTTTCAGACTGAAGTGAAGCAACTGCTTCAGCTGATGATCCATTCCCTGTATTCGAACAAGGAGATCTTCCTGCGCGAGCTGATCTCTAACGCCTCGGACGCTGCCGACAAGCTGCGCTTCGAGGCGCTGGCCCGTCCCGAGCTGCTCGAGGGCGGCGACCCGCTGAAGATCCGCGTCAGCTTCGACCAGGACGCGCGCACCGTTACTCTCGAAGACAACGGCATCGGCATGAGCCGCGACGAGGTCATCAGCCATCTCGGCACCATCGCCAAGTCCGGCACCGCCGACTTCCTGCAGAACCTCTCCGGTGATCAGAAGAAGGATTCCCAGCTGATCGGCCAGTTCGGCGTCGGCTTCTACTCCGCGTTCATCGTCGCCGACCAGGTCGACGTCTACACTCGTCGCGCCGGCGCCTCGGCCAGCGAGGGCGTGCACTGGAGTTCGAAGGGCGAGGGCGAGTTCGACATCGCCGATATCGACAAGCCCGAGCGCGGTACCCGCATCGTCCTGCATCTCAAGGCCGAAGAGGCGGAGTTCGCCGACGGCTGGCGCCTGCGCAATATCGTCAAGAAATACTCCGACCACATTGGCCTGCCGATCGAACTGCCCAAGCAGCAGTTCGGTGAACAAGAGCAGGCTGCCGAGGTAGAGTGGGAGGTCGTCAACCGCGCCAGCGCGCTGTGGACCTGTCCGCGCAGCGAGATCAAGGACGAGGAATACCAGGAGTTCTACAAGCACGTCGCCCACGACTTCGAGAATCCCTTGGCCTGGAGCCACAACAAGGTCGAGGGCAAGCTTGAGTACACCTCGCTGCTCTACGTGCCGGGGCGTGCACCTTTCGATCTGTACCACCGCGAGGCGCCCAAGGGCCTCAAGCTCTACGTGCAGCGCGTGTTCATCATGGATCAGGCCGACCAGTTCCTGCCGCTGTACCTGCGCTTCATCAAGGGCGTGGTCGATTCCAACGATCTGTCGCTGAACGTATCCCGCGAAATCCTGCAGTCGGGGCCGGTGATCGACTCGATGAAGTCGGCGCTGACCAAGCGCGTGCTGGACATGCTGGAAAAGCTGGCCAAGAACGAGCCTGAACAGTACAAGGCGTTCTGGAAGGCGTTTGGCCAGGTGCTCAAGGAAGGTCCGGCGGAAGACTTCGCCAACAAGGAGAAGATCGCTGGGCTGTTGCGCTTTGCCTCCACCGGCGACGCCAGCGGCGAGCAGAGCGTGGCCCTGGCCGACTATGTCGGTCGCATGCAGGAAGGCCAGGACAAGGTCTACTTCCTCACCGGCGAGAGCTACGCCCAGGTGAAGAACAGCCCGCACCTGGAGATGTTCCGCAAGAAGGGCATCGAAGTGCTGCTGCTCACCGACCGCATCGACGAGTGGCTGATGAGCCACCTCACCGAGTTCGACGGCAAGCAACTGGTCGATATTGCCCGCGGCGACCTGGATCTGGGCAAGCTGGACTCGGAGGAGGATCGCAAGGCTCAGGAGGAGGTGGCCAAGAGCAAGCAAGGGCTGCTCGAGCGCCTCAAGGGTGCGCTGGGCGAGCAGGTCGCCGAGGTGCGCGTGTCCCATCGTCTGACCGAGTCGCCGGCCATTCTGGCCATCGGCGAGCAGGATCTGGGCCTGCAGATGCGCCAGATCCTCGAGGCCAGCGGGCAGAAGGTGCCGGAAGCCAAGCCGATCTTCGAGATCAACCCGCAGCACCCGCTGATCGAGAAGCTGGATGCCGAGGCCGACGAGGAGCGCTTCGCCGATCTGTCGCACATCCTCTTCGACCAGGCCGCGCTGGCCGCTGGCGACAGCCTCAAGGATCCGGCTGCCTACGTGCAGCGCCTGAACAAGCTGCTGGTGGAACTGTCCGCCTGATCGACTGACAGTCGCTTCGCCGAGAATGCCGTTCCCCCCGCGAGGGGGAGCGGCATTGTTGTTTCTGACGCCGGCGTTGGCTCGGGGCTGGTGGGCGGTGCCGGCAGTCCTGCGAGTGTCATTGGTTCGTCATGGAAAAGTCATAGGCTCGCGCCATCTCAACGAGGAGCGCGATATATGCAGTTGTTCAGGATGGCGGGTGTGCTGGCGGCACTGGGGCTGGCTTCCGGTCTGGCCGTGGCCGAGGTGCGGGTCGAGGGGCCGGTCGAGTACGGCGTTTTCGCGACCCCGCTGCGCGACGTGCAGCCGGGCGAGCGGGTGCTGCTGCGCAGCAACCAGCAGGTGCACACGACCACCACGATTCCCGCCCGGCTCGGTACCAAGTTCGGCCTGCGCCTGACCCTGAGCGACAAGCGGGTCGACGATACCCCGCTGACCCTGTTGTACCTCACGCCGGGGGTGGTCACGCCGGACGGCCAGCGTCACGATCGCTTCGAGGTGGTGCAGAAACTGGCCCCCGGTGCGCTGCAGGACGTGATGGCTTTCGAGTTCACCGAGCACCACGAGGTGGTGCCTGGCGAGTGGCACTTCCTGGTGTTCCAGGGTGACCGCAAGCTGGCCGAGCAGCGCTTCGACGTGCGCTGATCGATGCCCGAAACGACAAGGCCCGAAGCGCTGTGCTGCGGGCCTTGTCGTTTCTGCTGCCGGGGTCAGGCCAGCGAGCTTTCCAGACGGGTGCCGTTGACCAGGTTGTCGGCCAGCGGACAGCGCCGCTCGATTTCCGCCAGCACCGCCTGCTTCTCCTCGCGACTAAGGTCGGCGTCGATCTCTACCTTCACCCGCAGCGCCTGGAAACCTGGGCGCACGTCATCGCGGCGACCGAGCAGGCCGTCCGGGTCGTAGTCGGCCTCGATCTCGAACTGCATACCGCGCAGCTCGAACTTGCGCTGGTGGGCGATGAAGCGGCCGATGGTGCCGAAACAGCCGGCCACCGCGGCGAGGATGATTTCCAGCGGGGTCGGGCCGAGATCCTGTCCTGCGGCGTTCTTCGGCTGGTCCATGCGGATCACGTGGTTGCCGGACTCCACGGTTATGGCGAAGGCATGGTCGAGGCTGCCGCTGGCGCGAATGGTCTTCAGAGTCATGTCACTGGTCCTTGCTGGGGATGGTGGCGGATGCCGGTTGGCGTCTGGGCGCCAGTACGTATCCGCCACCACTCTATACCCGGTGGGGTATCTGGGGCGAGAAGGCATGATATGTTCTGACGGGCAGAAACGACAACGGCACCCGAAGGTGCCGTTGTGCGTGGAGCGGGAGCGACTTACTTGCCGGTCCAGCGCTTGAGAACCAGCGTGGCGTTGGTGCCGCCGAAGCCGAAGCTGTTGCTCATCACCGTGTTCAGGGTGACATTCTCACGGGTCTGGGTGACGATCGGCAGATCGGCCACTTCCGGGTCCACTTCCTCGATGTTGGCCGAGCCGGCGATGAAGTTGCCTTCCATCATCAGCAGGGTGTAGATCGCTTCCTGCACGCCGGCGGCGCCCAGCGAGTGGCCGGACAGGCTCTTGGTCGAGCTGATGGCCGGAGCCTTGTCGCCGAACACGGTGCGCACGGCACGGGCTTCCGCCACGTCGCCGACCGGGGTCGAGGTGCCGTGGGTGTTGAGGTAGTCGATCGGGGTGTCGACGGTGGCCAGCGCCTGCTGCATGCAGCGTATCGCGCCTTCGCCGCTCGGGGCGACCATGTCGTAGCCGTCGGAGGTGGCGCCGTAGCCGACGATTTCGGCGTAGATCTTGGCGCCGCGCTTGAGTGCGTGCTCCAGTTCTTCGACCACCACCATGCCGCCGCCGCCGGCGATGACGAAGCCGTCACGCTTGGCGTCATAGGCGCGCGAGGCCTTTTCCGGGGTGTCGTTGTACTGGGTGGACAGGGCGCCCATGGCATCGAACAGGAAGCTCTGACTCCAGTGCTCCTCTTCACCGCCGCCGGCGAAGACCACATCCTGCTTGCCCATCTGGATCTGCTCCATGGCGTTGCCGATGCAATGGGCACTGGTGGCGCAGGCGGAGGAGATTGAGTAGTTGACGCCCTTGATCTTGAACGGGGTGGCCAGGCAGGCGGACACGGTGCTGCCCATGGTACGCGGCACGCGGTACGGGCCGACGCGCTTGACACCCTTCTCGCGCAGGATGTCCATGGCTTCCATCTGGTTGAAGGTGGAAGCGCCACCGGAGCCGGCGATCAGGCCGACGCGGGGGTTGGAGATCTCTTCCTCGCTCAGGCCGGCATCCTTGATCGCCTGCTGCATGGACAGGTAGGCGAAGGCGGCGGCATCACCCATGAAGCGGTAGACCTTGCGGTCGATCAGCGCTTCGAGGTCGAGGTCGACGGAGCCGGAAACCTGGCTGCGCAGCCCCATGTCGGCATAGGACTGATTGAAGCGGATACCTGGGCGGCTGGCGCGCAGGCTGGCGGAAACGGTCTCTTTGTCATTGCCCAGGCAGGACACGATGCCCATCCCGGTGATCACGACGCGGCGCATGCGGGTAACCCTTAGAAGCTGTCAGTGGAAGTGAACAGGCCGACGCGCAGGCCTTCGGCACTGTAGATCTCGCGGCCATCCACGCTCACGGTGCCGTCGGCAATGGCCAGGATCAGCGAGCGGGTGATGGTGCGCTTGATATGGATGTTGTAGGTGACTTTCTTGGCAGTCGGCAAGACCTGACCGAAGAATTTCACTTCGCCCGAGCCCAGGGCGCGGCCGCGGCCGGGGTTGCCCTGCCAGCCGAGGTAGAAGCCGACCAGCTGCCACATGGCATCCAGGCCCAGGCAGCCGGGCATCACCGGGTCGCCCTCGAAGTGGCAGGCGAAGAACCACAGGTCCGGGTTGATGTCGAGCTCGGCAACGATTTCGCCCTTGCCATACTTGCCGCCGGTCTCGCTGATGTGCGCGATGCGATCGATCATCAGCATGTTGGGGGCGGGCAGTTGCGCATTACCCGGGCCGAACAGTTCACCGCGACTGCAGCGCAGCAGTTCTTCCCGAGTGAAGGCGTTTTGTTTTGTCATGCGAGCTCCTCGACGATCCCTGTACCACAGGGGGCAGATCTTTCTGGCCGCGCTCCTCCGGTGGAGGCGTGGCTATGGTCTGGCTATAGACTATGGCCAGTTGATGAAAGTCACAGCCGGAGTCTGGTCATTCTGCGACGAATGGTGCTGTCCAATACTGTGCGGGGTGCAAGCGTGCCGTATTTCAGTGTTTTTCGCCACCCGTCTATGGTCGGTTCTGCACCCAGCGCTGCAGGATGGCGCGCAGATCGGAGCGCTTGAACGGCTTGGCCAGATAGTCGTTCATGCCGGCGGCGAGACAGGTCTCGCGGTCGCCCTGCAGGGCGTTGGCGGTCAGGGCGATGATTGGCGTGTGCCGGTTGGGCCCCTCATGGCTGCGGATCTGCTGGGTGACACTGTAGCCGTCGAGATCGGGCAGGCGACAGTCCATGAGAATCGCCGCGTAGGGCTGCATGTCCGCGGCCTGCGTGGCCTTCCGGCCGGTGCTGACCAGGTCGACGTTGAAGCCCAGGCTGCGCAGGATGGCCTCGATCACCGTCTGGTTGACCGGGTTGTCCTCGACCAGCAGCACCGACTGGCCGCCGCCTTGTTCCAGCTCGCCATCCAACAGGGCCTGCTCGCCCGACAGGCGGTGGCGCCAGGGCAGGGGCAGCTCGAGGGTGAAGGTCGAGCCGTGGCCAAGGGTGCTTTCGGCGTGCAGTCCGCCGCCCATGCGCTCGGCCAGGGTGCGGGCAATCGACAGGCCCAGGCCGGTGCCGCCGTAGCGTCGCGATGTGGAGGTATCGGCCTGTTCGAAGGCATCGAACATGTGCTGCAGGCGCTCGGTGGCAATGCCGATGCCGGTGTCCTTCACGGCGATGGTCAGCCAGAGCATCTGCTGCTGGTCGAGCATCTGCCAGCGCGTGGTGACGGTGATGCGGCCTTCCTCGGTGAACTTCAGCGCGTTGCCGATCAGGTTGACCAGCACCTGGCGCAGGCGCGTGGGGTCGCCGCGCACCTCTATGTTGTCCAGGCCCGGCTGCAGGTCCATGAGCAGCTGCAGTCCACGCTGCTGGGCGCTGGGGCGGAATACCTGGACCGAGCTGGCGATCAGCTCGGGCAGCCTGAACGGGATGTTTTCCAGCTCCAGCGAGCCGCGTTCGATGCGCGAGAAATCGAGGATGTCGTTGATCACCTTGAGCAGGTGTTCGGTCGATTCGGTGGCCAGGGCGGTGTATTCGCTCTGTTCGCTGTTCTGCTCGGTGGTTTCCAGCAGCTGCAGCATGCCCAGTACGCCGTTCATCGGCGTGCGCAGTTCGTGGCTCATCATCGCCAGGAAGTCCGACTTGGCCCGGTTGGCCTTCTCGGCCTCTTCGCGGGCACCGACCAGTTGGGCGATGCTGCGCTGCTGTTCGGTCTGCGCCTGCTCCAGGGCGGCGGCCAGATGGTTGATGTGGCGTGCCAGGTCGCCGATTTCGCCGCCGTCGGTTTCCGGCAGTTTGGTGTGGTAGTCACCGCCCTGGATCGCCTCCACCGCGCGGCCCATGGCGTCGATTGGCTGGATCAGACTGCGCGCCAGTCGATAGGCGAGCAACAGGGTGAGCGTCAGCGCCAGCAATGCCAGCACACTGGCACGCAGCAGGATCTGCTGCTGGCGCTGGCGGAAGGCTTCGTCGGTCATGCCGACCACCACCCGGCCCAGCTGGTCTGCGTTGCTGTCGCCTTGCGGCAGGGGGGGGCTGAGCAGGAAGGGGTCGTCGAGCCTGATCTGCTGGCGGACAATCGCCGCCTGATACACCTCGATGCGGGTATCGCGGCGCCCCAGGGCCTGCTCGACATAGGCGAGCACCTGGTCCTCGCGGTCGCGCACCTCGATGAAGCGCACGTGCGGGGTGTGCAGGCTGGCCTGCAGCAGGCTGTCGAGGATCGGTGCATTGCCGGAGATCACCCCGTACTCGGCGGCCGGGGCCAGCTGGTCGGCAATCAGCTGGCCGGTCTGGGTCAGCTCGGCGTGCAGGTCCTGCAGGCGGGTGTAGGTGAAGTACCCGGTGAGCAGCAGGGTCAGCAGCAGCGCCGGGCCGAGGCTGATGGCCAGGGTCCGGGTGCGGATGTTGCTGTGTCGCCAGCGCAGCATCATTGGTCGCTCTCCCAATCCTGCAGGCGCTGGGCCTGGTCATGGTCGTCGCTCAGCTCGATCCCCAGTGAGCGGGCGACCTGCGCATTGCTGAGGACCTTGAAGTTGTCCGGGTAGGCCTCGCGAGGCCACTGCCCGGGGGGCAGCGCAAGCAGCCGGTCGAGGTCGTCCAGCCAGTCCTGCTGATCGCTGTAGCTGCTGCTCAGGCTGCCGGCGCGGATGAAGGCGGCCGTCGGGCCGATCAGCGCCAGCTTGCGGCTGTAGCTGGCGAGCAGCACGCCCTTGATGCTGCGTGGGTTGTACAGTGCTGGATCGTCAACACCGAGCAGCACGTCGCTCTCGTCGAGCAGACGATTGAGCGGGCGGCTGTCGCCGTTGTCCGGCCAGTACCAGGCACTGATGGCCAGTCCCTGGGCAGCAGCCTGGTGGCGCAGTTCGTTGACCAGGAAGCGGCTGTCGTCGCTGTAGAGCAGGCCGACCCGACGTGCCTGCGGCAGCAGTTGGCGCACCAGGCGCAGCTGCCGCGCGGGCGCGGGGTCGCTCCACAGCAGAGTCAGCAGGGCGGGGCGCTGGTCACCCAGGCGCTTGTGAGCCTGCACCCGGCTGATCTGCATGACCAGGGTTGGCGGTCCGCCGGGGTCGCTCAGACGCCAGTCGAGGGCGGTGGCACCGAGCAGGATCAGCCGGCTGTCGCTGGGCATGGCCGAGGGCGTGCTCAGCTGGCTCGGGTGCATGAACTGCACATGATCATCCGGACGGCGCGCGGCGAGATCGCTCACGAAGCGCTGCAGGGCAGGCGTGTCATGGCTGCTCGCGATGATGATCTCGGCTGCCGGCGCCAGTGGCGCGGTGGCCAGCAGGCAGAGCAGCGCGAGCGTTTTGAAGAGTCTCATCCTTGAGATGCTCGGCATGATTCAGAGTTCGAGTCCGGCGGAGATCCAGAACACGCGGCGCTCGTCGTAGTTGTTGTTCGGCCAGCCGAGGGGTTCGTCGTCGAGGCGCTGCTGCAGCACACCGGCCAGCTCCAGCTGGCCGCTGCCGAGGCGCAGGCGCTTGGCCAGGCGCAGGTCGACGCGTTCGAAACGGTATTGGTTGAGACTGTCGGCGCCATAGTAGAACAGTGAGCTGGACCAGTCATGTCCCCAGTCGCGCAGCCAGCCGGCCGAACCACTGTGGCGCGGCGTGAGACGACGATCGATGCGGTGGGTGGCGTCGAACTCGATATAGGCATAGCCCAGACGCAGCCGATCCTGCAGGCCGAGCCGCCAGTCCAGTTCACCCTCGGCGCCCTTCAGGTGCAGGCGGTTGTCGTTGCTGGGCATGAAGTCGTACACCTTGAGCGGCTCGCTGATCAGATTGTCGATCTCATCGTAGAACAGCTTGAGGTCGAGGCTCAGGCCGAGGTCGGCAAAGCGGCCGTTGTAGCCCAGTTCGCGCGAGCGCATGCGTTCCTGCTCGAGATTGCCGGGGCCATGGGCGCTGGCGAAATAGCGCGCCTGGCTCTGGCCCAGGGCGGCCGGATGGAGGTCGCGGACCGGGTACTGCCAGTCGGCATGGTTCTCGAACATGTCTGGCGAGCGCACCGCCTCGGAGTACACGACGCGCAGGCCGTGGGCCGGGGTGATCAGGTAGTTGAGGGCGAGGCGTGGCGACAGCGACGGGCTGGTCGCGTTGTCGTCCTCGAGCATGGCCCCGCCCTGCAGCAGCCAGTGCGAGTCGATATGCCATTCGAACTGGCTGAACAGGCTCCAGGTATCCCGGCTGCGCCGGCCGTCGAGGTAGACATCCGAGTCGGCGCGGTCATGCTGGTAGCGCAGGCCGCTGACCAGGCGCAGGTTGTCGGACAGGCTGAGGGTGTCCTGGATTTCGAGGTCGAAGCGGCTCTCGCGCACGTCCTCGTTGATCAGGCCGCAGCTGTGGGCCAGCGTGCCCTGGCTTGGGTTGAGGGTGGCGAAGGCCTGTTGCAGGACCCGGGTGGCCAGGGCGACCTGTTCGCTCGTGCCGGCAGGTGGCATGAAGTTGCCCGTTTGCAGGTTCTGGCCCAGTTGCTCGACGTACTGTGGCGACAGCGCCCACAACTGCCCCAGCTCCGGGCTGAAGGCCAGTTGACCTTCGCAGGCCCGCCACTGGCGCAGGCGCTCCCACTGCTGCAGGTTGCCCTGCACGTACAGGCTGTGGCTCGGGTCGAGATCGAGGTTCCAGCGCAGGCTGCCGGCATAGTCGCGGGCGCGCACATCCGAGTCACCATCCTGCTCCCACGGCTGGGCGGCGATCGGGAAGACCGGCTGGTAGTGGTTGTCGATCTGGTTGCTGCCTTCCTTGAGGGCCAGCTGCCAGTCCAGCGACTGGCTGGCATCCAGCTCCTGGCTGACGCGCAGGTTGAGGCGGCTGAGCCGCTGGCCGTCGCGAAAATCGCTGCCGTCCGCCTTGTGGTCGAAGCCGTCGTCCTGCTGCCCCGACAGCGACAGGCGCAGGTCGCCGCCTTGCCAGCCATGGCCATGGCTGGCGTACCAGTCGCTGATCCCGCGCTCGCCCTGGGTCGCCTTCAGGCGCGTGCCATGGCTGTCGCGCGGGGCGCGAGTGAGGATGTTGATCACCGCCATCAGCGCATTGGCGCCATAGCTGACCGTATTGGGGCCGCGGAATACCTCGATGCGCTCGATGTCCTCGATGGCCACCGGAATGTCGTTCCAGTCGACTTGGGCGAAGCCGGCACGGTACACCGAGCGGCCATCGACCAGCACCTGCAGGCGGCGGGCCTGGTTGGCGCTGCTGCCGTGGTAGTTGACGGTTGTGCTGTTGCCATTCTGCGGCACCACCAGCATGCCGGGCACCAGACGCAGCAGTTCGGGCAGGCTGCGCGCACCGCTCGCGCGGATCAGCGCGCTGTCGAGCACGCTGACGCTGCCCGGGACTGCCGCCGGGGCCTGCTGCAGGCGGGTAGCGGTGAGGACCTCGGGCAGCGTCGAGGGGGCCAGGAACAGATCCTCGGCGAGGGCTGCTCCGGTGGTCAGGGCGCCCAGCAAGGGCGCCAGCGATATGCGCAGGGGGACAGCCACTGCCGCACTCCCGATTCGGTTGGGGGCGGCATGTTAACCGAGGCGAGGCCGTTTGCCAGCGTGCAGGTGTCACACCGCACTGGTCGACCGGCGGTCGCTCCGTATAATGCAGCGATTGCCGCCTGGCGGCCCGACATGGATTGATCATGACTGAGCAGCAACCCATAGCCGTGCTCGGCGGCGGCAGCTTCGGTACCGCGCTGGCCAACCTGCTGGCGGAAAACGGCCAGCGCGTCCTCCTGTGGATGCGCGATCCGGCGCAGGCTGCGGCGATTCGCGAGAAGCGTGAGAACCCGCGCTATCTCAAGGGCATCAAGGTGCATGCGGCGGTCGAGCCGGTCACCGAGCTGGCCGCCACCCTGCAGGCCTGCGCGCTGGTGTTTGTCGTGCTGCCGTCCTCGGCGCTGCGCAGCGCGCTGCAGCCGGTGGCCGATCTGCTGGTGGGCAAGCTGCTGGTCAGCACCACCAAGGGCATCGAGGCCGACACCTTCAAGCTGATGAGCCAGATCCTCGAGGAGATCGCCCCGCAGGCGCGCATCGGCGTGCTCTCCGGGCCGAACCTGGCCCGCGAAATCGCCGAGCACGCGCTGACCGCCACGGTGGTCGCCAGCGAGGACGAGGAACTCTGCCAGCGCGTGCAGCAGGCCCTGCACGGGCGCACCTTCCGCGTCTACGCCAGTCGCGACCGTTTCGGCGTCGAGCTGGGCGGCGCGCTGAAGAATGTCTACGCGATCATGTCCGGCATGGCGGCGGCGCTGGGCATGGGCGAGAACACCAAGAGCATGCTGATCACCCGCGCGCTGGCCGAGATGACCCGTTTTGCGGTGACCCTGGGCGCCAACCCGATGACCTTCCTCGGCCTCGCCGGGGTCGGCGACCTGATCGTCACCTGTTCCTCGCCCAAGAGCCGCAACTATCAGGTCGGCTACGCTCTGGGGCAGGGGCTGAGCCTGGAGGCGGCGGTCGAACGCCTTGGCGAGGTAGCCGAGGGGGTCAATACCATCCGCGTGCTCAAGGCGCGTGCCGAGCAGCTCGGCGTGTACATGCCGCTGGTCGCCGGCCTCCACGCCATATTGTTCGAGGGTCGCAGTCTGCAGCAGGTCATCGGCCAGCTGATGTCCGGCGAGCCGAAGACCGACGTCGATTTCATTTCCGCCAACGGTTTCTGAAGGAGAGCGCTACATGTCCGATGTCAAACAGAGTCGCGAAGGTCTGATCCTGCGGGTGCTGTGGATGATCCTGTTCGCACTGGTCTGGCAGGTGGCCGAGCTGGTGCTGCTGGCGCTGGTGCTGGTGCAGCTGGTCTACCGCCTGACCAGTGGTCGACCCCATGTGGGGGCGATGAACTTCGGCGACAGCCTGAGCCAGTACGTGGCGCAGATCGGTCGCTTCGGCTGCTTCCACAGCGACGAGAAGCCCTGGCCGTTCGCCGACTGGCCGACGCCGCGCGAGCCGCAGGGCGAGGGTGCCGAAGCCGTGCGGGCCGCCGCCTGGAGCGCGGCAGCTGCCCCGGCGGCGGCTGCCGCGCCAAGCGCCGCCCCGGTGCAGGACGCCGCTGCTGCCGAGCCAGCCCCGGCCGCGGTCAGCGCGCCCGTGGCGAGCGAAACGACGGTCGAGCCCGCCGCGCAAGACGATTCCGCGGAGAAAGGCAAAGACGAGACTGGTCCGGACGCCACGGCGGAGCCCAAGGCATGAGGCTGTGGCTACTGCGTCACGGCCAGGCCGGCCCCTATGTGCCGACCGGCGATCACCTGCGCGAGCTGACCGAGCGGGGGCGGCGCGAGGCGTTGCATGCCGCCGGGCATCTGCTCGGCGAGCCGCTGGACGCCATCCTGGTCAGCCCCTATGTGCGTGCGCAGCAGACCGCCGAGCTGGTGCACGAAGCGCTGGCGCGGGTGCCGGCGCTGTTCACCAGCGACGGCATCACCCCCGACGATGATCCGCGCGAGGCCCTGCGGCTGCTGGCCGAGCGCCGTGAGCAGAATCTGCTGCTGGTCACGCACCAGCCGCTGGTTGGCGCGCTGGCCGGGCTGCTGGTCTATGGCCACCTGCAACAGCCGCTGCCGTTCAATACCGCGAGTCTGGCGCTGCTCGAGGGCGAGATGCCGCTGGCCGGGCTGATGAATCTGCTCGCCGTGCATCACCCGCCGAGCCACTGCTGAGTAGCCAATGAGCGTCCATATCGAAGAAATCCGCCTGAATCTGCCGCACATCGAGCTGGCGGCGCACCTCTACGGCCCCGAGGACGGCCAGCCGGTGCTGGCCCTGCACGGCTGGCTGGACAACGCCATGAGCTTTGCCCGTCTCGCGCCGCAGCTCGACGGCCTGCGCATCGTCGCCCTCGACCTGGCCGGACACGGCCATTCGGGACACCGTCCCCCCGGCGCCAACTACCCGCTGTGGGACTATGCGCTGGATGCGCTGCTGGTGGCCGAGCAGCTCGGCTGGCAGCGCTTTTCCCTGCTCGGCCATTCCCTGGGCGCGAGTGTCGCGATGCTGCTGGCAGCGGCACTGCCCGAGCGCGTCGAGCGTCTGGCGCTGATCGACGGCCTGTTGCCGTTGACCCACGAGCCGGAGCAGGCGCCGCAGCAGCTGGGCGAGGCGCTCAAGGCCCAGCTGGCCCTGCCCGGCAAGCGCAAGCCGGTGTATGCCAGCGTCGAGCGTGCCGTGGAGGCCCGCCTGCACGGTGGCTATCCGCTCAGCCGCGAGGCGGCCGAACTGCTCGCCAGTCGTGGCCTGATGCCGCAGGCCGGCGGCTACACCTGGCGCAGCGATCCGCGGCTGACCCTGCCATCGCCGCTGCGCATGAGCCGCGCCCACGTCGAGGCCTGTGTCCGTGCTCTGCGCTGCCCGGTCAGTCTGGTGCTGGCCGAGGAGGGCATCCCGGTGCGCCACCCGCAGTCGATGGCACTGATCGAAGACCTGCCGATCACCCTGCATCGCCTGCCTGGTGGCCACCATTTGCACCTGGATGACGAAGCCGGCGCGAGTGCCGTAGCAGACTGTTTCAAACCCCTGTTCGCTGCGCCTTGACTTGCACCGGGCAAGTGCCGAGGCTGGATGCCATTGCACGGGAGAATGCGCATGATCGAGCTGTACAGCACTGCGACCGCCGCGGGTCGGCAGATTTCCAGACTACTCGGTATGGCTGGCCAGGACGGCGCGCGGTGCGCCGGGCGCCCGCAGCAGGCGATCCCGACCCGATGAGGACCAGCATGCGAGGAGCGCTGGGAGCGCTCGCCCTGATGGCCGCGCCGGCCTGGGCCGATGTGCCGGGCAGCAGCGATTTGGAGATCCTGCCGCGGTTTGCCCGCGCCGAGATCGTCGACTATCGGCTGGAGGAAAGCGTCGAGCGACTCTACCCGCAGAGTGCGCTGCGCCGTATCAGCGGCCGTCTGCGCGTGGATGGCGAGATCGATGTGGTCGGGCGTCTGAGCGCGCTGACCTACGAACTGCCGCGCGGGCACGGCAGTAGCGAGGCCTTCGCCCAGGCCCGCGCGGCACTGCTGGCGCAGGGTGCGCGGCCGCTGCACTGGTGCGAGGGGCGCGAATGCGGGGCCAGCAGCCTGTGGGCCAACAATGTGTTCGGCAATGCGCGCCTGTACGGGCCTGACGAGCAGCAGGCCTACCTGCTCCTGCAACTGGCCGCCCCGCGCCAGGACAGCCTGCTGGCGCTCTACGCGATCACCCGCGGCACGCGGCGGGCCTACCTGCACGTCGAGTTGCTGGAGGCCGGCACGCCCCAGGGCGAGCACCTGCCCAATGCCGAGACCCTGCTGCGCCAGCTCAAGGAGGCGGGCGCGCTGGATCTGGCACAGTTGCCGGCCGAGCCGGCCGATCCCTGGCTGGCGCTGCTGGCGCGGGCACTGCGTCTGGATACCGGCGTACGCCTGCTGCTCAGCGGCGAGGCGGCACCGACGTGGCGCGAGGCGCTGATCGAGCGTGGCACCCGCGCCACCCGCCTGGAAAGTACCGCGAGCGAGAGGCCCGGGTTGCGGGTGGAGTGGCTGCATTGATGCGAGGCAGGCTGCTGATGGCTGTTTCGACCCCGCCGGCTGTGCTCGGCGTTCTCAAGCAAGGGATGGCCCGATGATCGAGCATGACCGCCTGCTGGTGCAGATCCTCATGCTGGCGCTGCTCGCCGCCTGCCTGTGGGTGCTGGCGCCGTTCTGGTCGGCGTTGTTCTGGGCGGCGGTGCTGGCCTTTGCCAGCTGGCCGCTGATGCGTGGTCTGACCCACCTGTTGCGCGGGCGCACGAATGTTTCCGCCGGCATCCTGACCCTGGGCTGGATGCTGCTGGTGGCGGTGCCGCTGATCTGGCTGGGCTTCAACCTGGCCGACCATATCCGCTCCGCCATGGCCCTGCTCAAGGACCTGCAGGTGGAGGGCCTGCCTGAGCCGCCAACCTGGCTGGCTGGGGTGCCGCTGTTCGGTGGGCAGCTGGCGGATCTGTGGAATGCCCTCGATGTGCGGGGAGCCGCGCTATTCGCCGGGCTGAAGCCCTACATGGGCGAGGTCGGCAACTGGTTGCTGGCGCGCACTGCGCAGATTGGCGGCGGCGTGCTGGAGCTGGTGCTGAGTCTGGTGCTGGTGTTCTTCTTCTATCGCGATGGCCCGCAGATGGCCGAATATGCGCGCAGCCTGCTGGAGCGTCTGCTGGGAGGGCGCGCCGACCACTATCTGGAGCTGGTCGCCGGGACCGTGCAGCGGGTGGTCAACGGAGTGATCGGTACGGCAGCGGCGCAGGCGGTGCTGGCGCTGATCGGTCTGTTGATCGCCGGCGTGCCGGGCGCGCTGGTGCTGGGCATTCTTACCTTTGCCCTCAGCCTAATCCCCATGGGGCCGCCACTGGTCTGGGGGCCGGCCGCCGCCTGGCTGTTCTGGCAGGGCGACTATGGCATGGGCGTGTTTCTCACCCTCTGGGGGCTGGTGGTCATCAGTGGGGTGGACAACGTGCTCAAGCCCTACCTGATCAGTCGCGGCGGCAACCTGCCGTTGGTGGTGGTGCTGCTTGGCGTGTTCGGCGGCATCCTGGCCTTCGGCTTCATGGGTCTGTTTCTCGGTCCGACCCTGCTGGCGCTCGCCTACAGCCTGATCGGCGACTGGATCGCCGGCCAGCCGCACACCCGACATCAGCCGCCCGCCGCCTGATCAGCGCCCCTGAGGGTGCTCGCGTTCATAGCGCTCCAGCGAGTCGCTGGCGATCAGCCGGCCCAGGGCGATCAGCTCGGGGGCCTTGTAGAACTCGAAGAAACGGCAGACCCGCTTGGGCACGTTGACCAGGATATCCGGTGGATAGCCGGCCATCTTGTACTGCCCCAGCGAGTTCTGCATCACGTCGATGCTCTGGTTGATCAGCTCCAGCAGGCTGTCCGGGGCCCCGTTTTCCACGACATGGATATGGCTGGCCTTGGCCGCGGCGACGCCGTGGGTGGAGCCACCCTCCGTCAGCCCCTCCGTGCCGAGCAGCAGGGCGGGCAGGTCCGCCTCGCCGCGACGGAAAAACGGCAGTCGGGCGCCCAGTGCGCCAATCGAGCCCATCATCTGGTCGAGGCGGTTTTTCAGCGCGGCGGGGCGTTCGATCACCGGCAGTTCGTACTGCACCTGGTTGGTGGCGTTGACGTTGACCGCGACGATCAGGTCGCAGCGGCTGGAGACCACCGGCACGATCGGGATCGGGTTGAGCAGGCCGCCATCGACCAGCACCCGCGAGCCCTGTACCACCGGGGTGAACAGGCTGGGAATGGCCGCCGAGGCGCGCATGGCCTGATGCAGGCAGCCTTCCTGGAACCAGACCTCCTGCTGGTTGGTCAGGTCGGTAGCCACGGCCGTGTAGGGGATCGGCAGGTCCTCGATGTTGATTTCGCCGAGAAAGGCGCGAATCCGCCCGAAGATCCGTTCGCCGCGAATCGCCCCCAGCGAGAAGCTGACGTCGAGCAGACGCAGCACGTCCAGATAGTCCAGGGTTTCCACCCAGCGCCGGTACACCGGCAGCTTGCCGGCGGCATAGATGCCACCGATAACTGCGCCCATCGAGCTGCCGGCGATGCAGGCGATCTCGTAGCCGCGCGCCTCCAGTTCCTCGATCACGCCGATATGTGCATAGCCCCGTGCTCCGCCGGAGCCGAGCACCAGTGCGACACGCTTGCCCATGATGATTCCCCCATCTTCTGCAGGACCGGTGCAGCCACGGTGCCACTCGACACCGCGCAGCTCATTGCCGGTCTCTTGTTTTTCAGTATGGCCCCGATCTCGATGGCAGGTCTTGCTCTGTGGTGTTTGGTAGAATCGCCGCCATCGCGAATGACCCCCGGAGTGTCTGCATGACCGTCCCCTCGAGCGAACCGATCCGCCTCACCCAGTACAGCCACGGCGCCGGCTGTGGCTGCAAGATTTCCCCCAAGGTACTGGAGGTGATCCTCGCCGGCAGTGGCGCACAGAACCTCGACCCCAAGCTGTGGGTCGGCAATGCCTCGCGCGACGACGCGGCAGTCTATGCCATCGACGAGGAGCGCGGCGTGGTTTCCACCACCGACTTCTTCATGCCGATCGTCGACGATCCCTTCGATTTCGGCCGCATCGCCGCCACCAACGCCATCAGCGACATCTACGCCATGGGCGGCGACCCGCTGATGGCCATCGCCATCCTCGGCTGGCCGGTCAACGTGCTGGCGCCGGAAGTCGCCCGCGAAGTGATCCGCGGCGGTCGCTCGGTGTGCGACGAGGCGGGCATCCCGCTGGCCGGTGGGCATTCCATCGACGCTCCCGAGCCGATCTTCGGCCTGGCGGTGACCGGCATCGTCGACAAGCGCTTCATGAAACGCAACGACACCGCCACGCAAGGCTGCAAGCTGTACCTGTCCAAGCCGCTGGGCATCGGCATCCTCACCACCGCCGAGAAGAAGGGCAAGCTGCGCGCCGAGGACGTGGGTGTGGCCCGCGACTGGATGTGCACGCTCAACAAGCCGGGAGCCCGCTTCGGCAAGCTGGCCGCGGTCAAGGCGATGACCGACGTCACCGGCTTCGGCCTGCTCGGCCACCTGGTGGAGATGGCCGACGGCAGCGGCCTGACCGCGCGCATCGACTACTCTGCGGTGCCGCGCATCGCCGGCGTCGACTACTACCTCGACCAAGGCTGCGTGCCCGGCGGCACCCTGCGCAATTTCGACAGCTATGGCGACAGCATCGCGCCGCTGCCGGAAGCGCAGAAGCTGCTGCTCTGCGATCCGCAGACCAGCGGTGGCCTGCTGGTCGCGGTGGAGCCGGCTGGCGAGGCCGAGTTCCTCGCCCTGGCCGCCGAGCTGGGTCTTGCGCTGGCGCCGATCGGCGAACTGGTGGCCCGACAGAACCACGCGGTAGAGGTGCTCTGATGCGTGCCAACAGTGCCCACTACCGCGACATCTTTCTCGACGACCTGCCGCTGATGGACGTGCGCGCCCCGGTGGAATACACCAAGGGTGCCTTCCCGCACACGGTCAACCTGCCGCTGATGAACGACAGCGAGCGGCAGAAGGTCGGTACCTGCTACAAGCAGCACGGCCAGGACGCCGCCATCGAGCTGGGTCACCAGCTGGTGACCGGCCCGCTCAAGGCCGAGCGCATCGAAGCCTGGGCGACCTTCGCTCGCGCCAACCCCAACGGCTACCTGTACTGCTTCCGCGGCGGCCTGCGCTCGCAGATCACCCAGCAGTGGCTGAAGGAAGAGGCCGGCATCGAGTATCCGCGGGTGATCGGCGGCTACAAGGCGCTGCGCAACTTCCTCATCGACACCACAGAGGCGGCGGTCACTGAGTGCGACTTCGTCATCGTTGGCGGCCTCACCGGCACCGGCAAGACCGAGGTGCTGGCGCAACTGGACAATCCCCTCGATCTGGAAGGCCTCGCCAACCATCGCGGCTCCAGCTTCGGCAAGCACGCCACGCCGCAGCCGGGACAGATCGACTTCGAGAACCTGCTGGCCATTGACCTGCTGAAGAAGCGCGCCGCCGGCATCCAGCAGTTCGTCCTCGAGGACGAGAGCCGCCTGATCGGCAGCTGCTCGCTGCCGCTGCCGTTGCACCAGGGCATGCAGCAGTACCCGCTGGTATGGCTGGAAGACAGTCTGGAAGGCCGCATCGAGCGCATCCTCGGCGACTACGTGATCGACCTCTCCGCCGAGTTCATCGCCCTCCACGGCGCGGACCGGGGCTTGGCCGCCTTCGCCGAGCGCCTGCAGCAGAGCCTCAGGAACATCATCAAGCGCCTGGGCGGCGAGCGCTACCAGCGTCTGGCCGCGATCATGGACGAGGCGCTGGCCGAGCAGCAGCGCAGTGGCGCGGTCGACCTGCACCGCGGCTGGATCGAGGGCCTGCTCGGCGAGTACTACGATCCGATGTACGCCTACCAGCGCGAGAGCAAGGCGGCGCGCATCGAGTTCAGCGGCGACCAGCGGGCGGTGGTGGAGTATCTGCGCCAGCGGGCGGCCAATCGTCGCTGAGGTGCGTGCCCGGCCCTGCGCCTGGCTTCCGGGCCGTCGACTAGACTTGCTGGAATTCCCGCATAAGGAGCATCAACGATGAAGACCTGGATCGTGCTGCCGGTGCTGGCGCTGGGCCTGACCCTGGCCGGCTGCGCCGGCAAGACGCAGAACCGCGACGGCTGCGCCTATCAGCTGGATGCGGCGTGGCAGGAGTTGGATCTCGCCAAGGCCGAAGGCTTTGCCGGTACGGTCAGCTACTCCAAGGCCCTGTCGCTGATCACTGCAGCCAAGACCCAGCAGCAGTTCGAGGCCTACGATGGCTGCGTGAAAAAGGCCGAGCGGGCGCGCTACTACATCCGCGAGTCGCGCGCCGGGCGCTGAGGCCGCAGCGGGCTCAGCAGTTGGTGGCCGGGGTGCAGCGGTCGGACCCGGCCGCCGCCAAGTCGCTCTTCAGCTGCTCGTAGCCGCCGGCGTCGACGACTTGGGTGTAGCCCAGCTCGAGCAGCGTCTGCCGGGCGATCTCCGAGCGGCGGCCACTGCGGCAGTAGAGCACGATGGGCGTGTCCTTGGCGGGAGCGACGCTGGCGATGACGTCGCCAATGCGGTAGTGGGGGATCAGCTGGGCGCCTTGCAGGTGGCCGGCGGCGAACTCATCGCTGCTGCGCACGTCGATCAGGACATGCGAGCCGCTCTGGATCGCCGCGAGGATTTGCGGAGGGGTTTCCGCCTGACAGGCAGTCAGCGGCAGGATCAGGCCCAGGGCAAGTAGCAGACGGCGCATCCCAACACTCCTCAAGACATCTTTTCATACCCTAACAGAGCCGGCTATGGCCGTCGCTGCGGCGCAGTGGCGCGTGCCTGCCGTCAGTCGGCGAGCACCTTGCGCCCGGCCATATGGCGCAGGTAAGCCAGCAGGTGGTCCAGCTGCGCCTCGCTCAATGCGGACTCGCTGAAGCCCGGCATGCGCGCCTGCGGCCAGTGGCGCAGGGCCTGCGGATCGCGGATGTAGCGGCGCAGCAGGTCGGCGCGCAAATACTCGGTGGGGTTGTAGGGCAGGTTGAGATCCGGGCCGAAGGCCGCATCGCCCTGCTTGTTCAGGCGGTGGCAGGCCAGGCAGTGCTTCTGGAACTGGGCGAAGCCGAGGTTGACCGGATCGTCCGCCGCCAGCGCCGGGTCCGGGCGCAGGGCGGGAAAGCGCTCGGCCACCGACGCCAGCACGCGCAGGCGCACCATGCGAAACGGCCACTGCTCGGGGCCGATCTGCTCCGCTTCGGGATGGGTCCACACCAGATAGAAGGGGCCGGCGCTCCTGCCGGCCTTGCTCAGCGGCGGCCAGGGCGCCGCCGGGTCTTCCACCGCCAGCCAGGCGCGGGAGCCCGGCGCGTCGAGCAGGGTGGCGGCCGGCAGCTCGGCGGCAAAACCATCGTCGGCCACCGCCTGCAGGTGATCGTCCGGCTTCACTCCCGGCAGCAGTTCGGCCAGCGGCAGGGCGCGGTAGCGCATGGCGCGCTTGTAGGACACGTCGGCGGGAATCTCCAGCGCGCGGCTGGCCGGATGGGCGAGCAGTTCGGCGCTGCTGTAGCGACGGCTGCCGTCGGCCAGTTCCACCAGCAGTTCGGCGGCGCCGGCCAGCGGCGAGAGCAGGGCGAGCAGAAGCGGCAGGGCGCGCATGGGCAGGTGTTCCGGGTGGAGGCTGGGCGCGAAACCTTAGCAAAGTTGGCAGGGCGCGTCCCGGCCGCGTAGCATCGCCATCTTTGTCGCAAGGAAAGGTCATGCTGGCCGAGTTGTTCGCCGTGATGGCGCCGGTGCTGATTGTCGCCGGTATCGGATACGCCTGGGCACGCTCAGGGCAGCCCTATCCCACCGATTTCGTCGCCCGCCTGGTCCTGAATGTCGGTACCCCCTGCCTGGTGCTGTCCACGCTCAGCCGTACCGAGGTCGATGCCCAAGCCTTCGGCCAGATGGCGCTGGCCTGTGTACTGGTGTCGGCGCTGATGGGCCTGATCGGCGTCGTCCTGAGTCGGGCCATGGATCAGGACTGGAAGGTGCTGGTGCCGGCCTACCTGTTCCCCAACACCGGCAACATGGGCCTGCCGATCAGCCTGTACGCCTTCGGCGAAGCCGGGCTGGCGCTGGCGGTGGCCTTCTTCCTGATGCTCTCGGTCGGCCATTTCACCCTCGGCATGATCCTCTCCGGCGCCGAGCGCTCCTGGCGCAAGCTGCTGGTCAACCCGATCATTCTCAGCCTGTGTGCGGCGCTGGCGGTGATGCTGCTGGATCTGGAGCTGCCGCGCTGGCTGGCCAATACCGTCAACCTGCTGGGCGGGGTGAGCATTCCGCTGATGCTGATCACCCTCGGCGTGTCGCTGGCGAGCATCCGTGTGCGGCACATCGGCCAGGGCGTGCTGCTCGGCGCGTTGCGGATCTTCTGCGGGGCGGGGGTGGGCTGGCTGATCGGGCTGGCGCTGGATCTGCAGCCGCTAGCGCATGGGGTGCTGGTGATGCAGTCTGCGATGCCGGTAGCTGTGTTCAACTACCTGTTCGCCGTGCGCGCCAATCGCTCGCCGGAGGCGGTGGCGAGTCTGGTGCTGTGTTCGACGTTGCTGTCCTTCGTCTTTCTGCCGCTGCTGCTGGTTTGGTGGCTGCCAGCCTGACGCGGGGTGGCCGGGGAGGCTTCAGCCGACCAGGCGAGTCAGGTTGGGCAACAGCAGGAGCAGGGTTACGGCAACGACGGCCAGCGTGGCCTGCCGCCATTTGGAGGTGAACTTGATCATTGTCCGGGCCTTTTATTGTTGTTGGCCTGTTTAAGGGGCTGTCTGGCAGCAAACTACCTGCAATTCGCGCAAGTGCAGAGTGGATTCAATATTGAACACTCTACAATTCGTATCGTTACAAAGTTAGATGTTTTCGCCGCAAAAAGTTTCCTGAGCACGAAGCTCCGCTCTAGCCCAGTGGCGGCAATCCCCAGCCAAGGCTCATTGCAGAGCCTTGGCATGCGGCTCGAGCGACGCACGATGCGCCTTGACCATTCGTCGGATGCTTGCCTGCAGGGCTTGAGCAGGTGGCAGCCAGCATGCCCATGACCTCGGAGGACCGTTGCTTCCGGGTGGCGCTGCTGACGCATCTGCGAGCATTAAGGATAGCACAGGCGGCACCGTCAGTTTTTTGACCGGTGCGCAAACCTGTGCAGGGGGTGTCTGTGAGGGGGCTGACAGCGGCGGGGCTCGATCGTGGCTCGGCAAGCGTTTATGGCTAGCGCAGGCCCGCCGCGGCCAGCAGCGCCGGGATCACCTGTTCGTTCGCGCCGACCCCCGTATTCGCCAGCCGTGCCGCGGCCACCGCGCCGATCACCAGGATCGCCGGGCTTTTCAGCGCGAAGGCGGCGGCATCCTGCTGCATGGCGGCGAGGCTGCTGCGGCACTCGCGTTGCTGGGGCAGGGAGGCGTTCTCGATCATCGCCACCGGCGTGTCGCTGCGCATGCCGCCGGCCAGCAGGCCGTCGCGGATGTCGGCCAGCTTGGCGACGCCCATGTAGACCACCAGGGTGGTGCCGCTCTGCGCCAGCGCCGGCCAGTTCAGGCTGCTGTCGTCCTGGGTGTGGGCGGTGACCAGGGTCACGCCGCGGGCCACGCCGCGCAGGGTCAGCGGGATGCCACACTGGGTGGCGCCGGCCAGCCCGGCGGTGATGCCGTTGACGATCTCGGTGGCGACGCCGCGCTCGGCCAGCCAGTCGGCTTCCTCGCTGCCGCGGCCGAAGATGCACGGATCGCCGCCCTTCAGGCGCGCCACGCACTTGCCCTGGCGGGCGTAGCGCAGCATCAGGCGGTGGATGAACTCCTGCGGCGTGGAGCGGCAGCCGCCGCGCTTGCCGACGCCGATCACCCGCGCCTGCGGGCAGTGTTCGAGCACCGCCGGGTTGACCAGGTCGTCGATCATCACCACCTCGGCCTCGCCCAGGGCACGCACGGCCTTGAGGGTCAGCAGTTCCGGATCGCCCGGGCCAGCACCGATCAGCCAGACTTTTGCGCTCATGTTCACCACCTCTTGTAGGGGCGAATTCATTCGCCCGATGCTGCGTTGATCAAGGCGAATGAATTCGCCCCTACAGGTTTATGCGCTGACCAGCAGCCGCTTGATTTCCGGCACGCAGGAGCCGCAACTGGTGCCGCACTTGAGTTCCTGCTTGAGGCCGTCGAGGTCGAGGCCGCGCTCGATGCCGGCGCGGATCGCGGTATCGCTGACGTTCATGCAGCTGCACACCGTCTTGCTCTTGCAGCCACCGGCGTTGCCCGGCGGCGTGCTCAGCGGGGCGAGCAGCCAGCGGCGCAGCTCGACGTCGGCCTTGCCCTCGCTCCACAGCGCCTTGAGCCAGTCGCGGGCGGCGGTTTCGCCGGCCAGGCGGATGGCGACGATGCGCCCGTCCTCGATGCGTACGCGCTTGCCGACCGTGCGCCGCGGGTCGTCGTAGGCCAGTACCGGACCTTGGTCGAGTCGCAGCAAGGCGTCGATCCGGCCGAACAGCTCGGCTTCCGGCGCCACGGCGCAGGCGGCCTTGATCAGCAGCGCCGGGCGCTCGCGGCCGGTGAGGGTCAGGCTGGCGTAGGCGAACGACTCGAACAGCGGGCGCAGGGCCTCGAAGCGCTCCTGCACCTCGCCCTCGACCAGGGCGAACAGCTGCCAGGGCAGCTCGACCTTGTCCACCTCGACGCCGGCGTGCTTGAGTTCCGGCTGCTTGGACAGCGGATCGAACGCCGGCAGGGTCAGCACGTTGGTGCCCAGGCCCTTGAGGAAGCGGTCGCCCCAGTGCATCGGCAGGAAAGCCTGGCCGGGACGGATGCTGTCGTCGGCCTGCACCGGCAGGATCAGGCTGCCGCGGCGGCTGCGCAGCTTGACCAGATCACCACTGGCCAGGCGCCGGCGCTGCAGTTCGTCCGGGTGCAGGCTGAGCGTGGCCTCCTCGACGTGGCCGAACAGCTGCGCAGCGGTGCCGGTGCGGCTCATACCGTGCCACTGGTCGCGCAGGCGACCGGTGTTGAGGGTCAGCGAATAGCGCGCCTCGCGCTTTTCCTGGGCGGCGCGGTACGGATCGGCGACGAACTGTGCGCGGCCGCTGGCGGTGGGGAACACGCCATCGCCGTACAGGCGCGGCGTGCCGCTGACGGCACCGGCGGGGAACGGCCATTGCTGCGGGCCGAGGTCGTCGAGCAGGGCGTGGCTGATCCCGGACAGGTCCAGGTCGCGGCCGGCGGTGAGCTGCTTGTACTCCTCGAACAGCGCGGCCGGGTCGCTGAAGTCGAACAGGCTGGGCAGGCCGGGGCGCAGGTGGGGTTCCAGGCGGCGGGCGAAGTCGCAGACGATCGCCCAGTCCGGCCGCGCCTCTGCGGGCGCTGGCACGGCGCGGCGCACATGGCTGATGCGCCGCTCGGAGTTGGTCACCGAACCCTCCTTCTCGCCCCAGCTGGCAGCGGGCAGCAGCAGGTCGGCGTAGCGGCAGGTCTCGGTGGTGAAGAAGGCTTCCTGCACCACCACGAACGGGCAGGCAGCCAGGGCCTCGTGAATGCGGGTCTGGTCGGGCATCGACTGCGCCGGGTTGGTACAGGCGATCCACAGCGCCTTGATCTTGCCGACCCTTACGGCCTCGAACAGTTCGACGGCCGACAGGCCGGGCTGCTCGGGCAGGCGGTCGACGCCCCAGTAGCCGGCGACCTCGGCGCGATGCGCGGCATTGCCGGCCTCGCGGTGGCCGGGCAGCAGGTTGCTCAGGCTGCCGGTCTCGCGTCCGCCCATGGCATTGGGCTGGCCGGTGAGGGAGAAGGGACCGGCGCCGACGCGGCCGATCTGTCCGGTGGCCAGGTGCAGGTTGATCAGTGCGCTGTTCTTGGCGCTGCCGGCGCTGGACTGGTTGAGACCCATGCACCAGAGGGACAGGAAAGAGGGCGCCTTGCCGATCAGCTCGGCGCACCGCAGCAGGTCGTCGACGCTGATACCGCAGATGTCGGCAACCGCTGCCGGGGTGTAGTCGCGCACCAGCTTCTTCAGCGCGTCGAAGCCCTCGGTGTGGGCGTCGATGAAGGCGCGGTCGATCCAGCCTTCCCAGAGCAGGATGTGCAGGAGACCGTGGAACAGTGCCACGTCGGTGCCCGGCAGGATCGCCAGGTGCAGGTCGGCCAGCTCGCAGGTGTCGGTGCGCCGCGGGTCGACCACGATCACCTTCATCTCCGGGCGCTGGGCCTTGGCCGCTTCCAGGCGACGGAACAGCACTGGGTGGGCGTAGGCCATGTTGCTACCGGCGATCAGCAGGCAGTCGCTCTGCTCGATGTCCTCGTAGGAGCAGGGCGGGGAGTCGGCGCCCAGGCTGCGCTTGTAGCCGACCACCGCCGAGGACATGCACAGCCGCGAGTTGCTGTCGATGTTGTTGGTGCCGACCAGCGCGCGCGCCAGCTTGTTGAAGGCGTAGTAGTCCTCAGTCAGCAGCTGGCCGGAGATGTAGAAGGCCACGCTGTCCGGGCCGTGCTCGCGGATGGTTTCGGCGAACACGTTGGCGGCGTGGTCCAGCGCGCTGTCCCAGTCGGCGCGCGCGCGGGCCAGACCCTTGCCCAGGCGCAGCTCCGGGTACAGCGCGCGGGCCGCCAGGTCGCCGGTCAGGTGCAGGGTCGAGCCCTTGCTGCACAGGCGGCCGAAGTTGGCCGGATGCGCCGGGTCGCCCTGCACGCCGGTGATGTGCTCGCCGTCGTGCTCGATCAGCACGCCGCAGCCGACGCCGCAGTAGCAGCAGGTGGAGGCGGTGGTCTGGGTGGGCCGAGTCATGGCAGTCGCTCCGTGTGATGCAGGTTGCGGGAGCCGGCAGGTGGCTCCCGCAGGGTCAGGCGCATTCGCCGATGGTCGTCAGGGCCAGCAGCACCCGGCCGTTCTCGACCTTGACCGGGTACTTGTGCGTGCAGCCGACGTCCGGCTCCAGCGCCTCACCGCTCTCCAGGTCGATCTGCCAGTTGTGCAGCGGGCAGGCCACGCGCTTGCCGTAGATCAGCCCCTGGGACAGCGGGCCGCCCTTGTGCGGGCAGCGGTCGTCGAGGGCGAACACTTCATCGACGGAGGTCCTGAACAGGGCGATGTCGCCCTTGGGGCCGGCGACGACGCGCGCGCCGAGCACGTTGATCTCTTCCAGAGCGCAGATATCCAGCCAGTTCATCGGGTGGTCTCCTCAAGGACGACGGGGATGCGCTCGAATTCCTTGCGCAGCGCCGGGGTGGCGCTCTGCTGCTGCCATGGGTCCTGCTCGAAGGACAGCGAGAACAGCAGCCGCGCATGCAGCGCCTGGCGCCTGCCGGCGTCCTCCAGCACCGCCTTCTTGATGTGCTCCAGGCCGACGCGGTGCAGGTAGTGCACGGTGCGCTCCAGGTAGAACGCCTCTTCGCGGTACAGCTGCAGGAAGGACAGGCTGTACTCCATGACCTCCTCGGCGGTCTTGAGCTTGACGAAGAACTCGCCGGCCTCGGTCTTGATCCCGCCGTTGCCGCCGATGTACAGCTCCCAGCCCGAATCCACGCCGATGATGCCGACGTCCTTGATCCCCGACTCGGCGCAGTTGCGCGGGCAACCGGAGACCGCCAGCTTGACCTTGTGCGGCGACCACATGTTGAACAGCGCGTGCTCCAGGTCGATGCCCATCTGCGTCGAGTTCTGCGTGCCGAAGCGGCAGAACTCGCTGCCGACGCAGGTCTTCACGGTACGGATGGACTTGCCGTAGGCGTGGCCGCAGGGCATGTCCAGATCCTGCCAGACGCCCGGCAGGTCTTCCTTCTTGATGCCCAGCAGGTCGATGCGCTGGCCGCCGGTGACCTTGACCATCGGCACGTTGTACTTGTCGGCCACGTCGGCGATGCGCCGCAGCTCGGCGGCGTTGGTCACCCCGCCCCACATGCGCGGTACTACCGAGTAGGTGCCGTCCTTCTGGATGTTGGCGTGGGCGCGCTCGTTGATCAGGCGCGACTGCACGTCGTCTTTGGCCTCGCCCGGCCAGGTGGAAATCAGGTAGTAGTTCAGCGCCGGGCGGCAGGTGGCGCAGCCGTTGGGGGTGCGCCATTCCATGAAGGCCATGGCCTCGGCCATCGAGGTCAGGTGCTGCTCGCGGATCGCCTTGCGCACCTGGCCGTGGTTGTAGTCGCTGCAGCCGCAGATGGCTTTCTCGCTCTTCGGCTTGACGTCAGCCGCGCCGCCGACGGTGCTGATCAGGATCTGCTCGACCAGCCCGGTGCAGGAGCCGCAGGAACTGGCGGCCTTGGTGTGCTTCTTCACCTCGTCGACGCTGAACAGGCCGTTCTCCTGGATGGCCTTGACGATGGTGCCCTTGCACACGCCGTTGCAGCCGCACACTTCCATGTCGTCGGGCATGTTCGCGGTGCTGTGCTGGCCCTGGTGGCCGACGTCGCCGATGGTGTTCTCGCCGAACATCAGGTGGTCGCGGATCTCGCTGATGTTGGCGCGCTCGCGAACCTGGCGGAAATACCAGCCGCCGTCGGCGGTGTCGCCGTACAGGCAGGCGCCGACGAGGATGTCGTCCTTGACCACCAGCTTCTTGTACACGCCACCGATCGGGTCGGAGAGGGTGATGGTCTCGGTGCCTTCCTCGCCCATGAAGTCGCCGGCGGAGAACAGGTCGATGCCGGTCACCTTGAGCTTGGTCGAGGTCACCGAGCCCTTGTACATGCCGATGCCGAACTGGGCCAGATGGTTGGCGCACACCTTGGCCTGCTCGAACAGCGGGGCGACCAGACCGTAGGCGATGCCGCGGTGGCTGGCGCACTCGCCGACGGCGTAGATGCGCGGATCGAAGGTCTGCAGGGTGTCGCTGACCAGGATGCCGCGGTTGCAGGCCAGGCCCGCGCGCTCGGCCAGTTCGGTGTTGGGACGGATGCCGGCGGCCATCACCACCAGGTCGGCGGGGATCACGTCGCCATCCTTGAACTGCGCGGCACAGACCCGGCCTTCGCCGTTGTCGAGCAGCGCGGCGGTGTGGGTGTTGAGGCGGAACTGGATGCCGCGCGTTTCCAGGGCGCTCTGCAGCAGCTGGCCGGCGGTCTGGTCCAGCTGGCGGTCGAGCAGCCAGGAGCCGATGTGCACCACGGTGACGTCCATGCCGCGCAGCTTGAGGCCGTTGGCCGCCTCCAGGCCGAGCAGGCCGCCACCGATCACCAGCGCGTGGCGGTGGGTCTTGGCGGTTTCCATCATCATCTCGGTGTCGGCGATGTCGCGATAGCCGATCACCCCGGCGAGGTCGTTGCCGGGGACCGGCAGGATGAACGGGTTGGAGCCGGTGGCGAGGAGCAGGCGGTCATAGGCGACCTCGCTGCCGTCGGCGGCGATCACCTTGCGGTTGCGGCGGTCGATGTCGACCACCTTGCAGCCGATGCGCAGGTCGATGCCGTTGGCCTTGTACCAGTCGAGGTCGTTGAGCACGATCTCCTCGAAGGTCTGTTCGCCGGCCAGCACCGGGGAGAGCAGGATGCGGTTGTAGTTGGGATGCGGCTCGGCGCCGAACACGGTGATGTCGTACATGTCCGGCGCGAGCTTGAGCAGCTCCTCCAGGGTGCGTACCCCGGCCATGCCATTGCCGACCATCACCAGTTTGAGCTTGTTCATGGTTTATCTCCCGTCGCGCAAACCGCCCCGCGAAAAATAAAAAAGGCGCCCTGCCGTTGCCAGCAGGACGCCTTTGTCCGATCCCGAATCGCTCGGGAAGCGCCTCCCTCGCCGTTGAGGGTTGCGCTCGATGAATTGTGCGAAGTTCTAATGCAGGTGCTGTGCCAACTTGCTGGAGGTGGCGGTTTGGCCGGGTTTTCGGGAGTTGCCGAGCGCTCCCGTCAGGCTTTTCGGCACCGCTTCGAGGCGGATTGCCTCGTTATGGTGCGCGCGCTGGCGCCGCTCGAGAGAGTCGTGCGCCAGGCGTGGCTGGTGGCGGTAGCTTCAGCACGCTTCGCGCTGCGCTTCCCGCAAGCCATGGAAGCTGGCGAACGTCTCGACAGGCTGGCGCTCGCTCTGCAGCCAGTTCTCCGGCGCCTCGTTGTCGCCATGGCCGAGGGCGATGCCGCACACGAGGATCTCATCGTCGCCCAGCGGCAGATGGCGGCGCACCACGTCGTGGAAGGGGGCAAACGCGGCCTGGGCGCAGGTATGCAGCTGCTGGCCGCGCGCGGCGATCAGGATGTTCTGGATGAACATGCCGACATCCAGGTAGCTGCCGGTGTTGAGGCGTCGGTCGAGGGTCACCAGCAGGCCGACCGGCGCATCGAAGAACTGGTAGTTGCGCAGCATCTGCTGCTCGCGCCGCTGATGGTCGTCGCGCTCGATGCCGAGCTGCTCGTAGAGGGCGAAGCCGTTGCGGCGGCGGCGTTCCCGGTAGGGCTCGACCCATTGGGTGGGGTAGTAGGTGTATTCGGCCTGGTGGCGCTCCGGCTCTTCGCGCGCCGCTTGCAGGATGTCGCGGCACAGCGCCTCGCGGATCTCGCCGCCGACCACGTAGACACGCCAGGGCTGGATGTTGTTGCCGCTGGGCGCCCGGGAGGCGACCTTGAGGATGTGGCGGACCACCTCCGGGGATACTCCCGTGGGCAGGAAGCGGCGTACCGACTTGCGGGACTGGATGGCGTGATCGACGTGCATGCGGATGTTCCTCGTTATGGATGACTTGGCCCGGCTGCGCTCATGCGGGTGAGAGGAGACGGCCTGGCCGGTGGGCCAGGCCGCGGCGGATCACCAGATCTTCAGGGTGTAGTTGACGATCACGCGGTTCTCGTCGAGGTCGGTAGTGTGGCTGCCGCGATAGGCGACGTTGCGCAGGCGCAGGCCGACGTTCTTCAGCGGTCCGCTCTGGATCACATAGCCGAGGTCGATGTCGCGTTCCCACTCCTTCGCTTCGTTGCCGCGGATCTCGAAGTTGTCGCCGCTGACGTAGCGGGTCATCAGGGTCAGGCCTGGGACGCCGAGGGCGGCGAAGTCGTAGTCGTAGCGGACCTGCCAGGAGTCTTCCTTGGCGCGCAGGAAGTGGTGGAAGGTCACGGTGTTCAGCGCCCAGGGGTCGGTGCCGCCGCCGATGAACGGCATGCCGGTGTCGCCGCTCTGGTCCTGGTAGGCGACGCCCAGGGCATGGCCCTTGAGGGCGAGGGTAAACATGCCGCCGAGGTTGCGGTTGTCGACCGTGGTGTTGCCTTCCTCGCTGCTGTCGAAGTAGCGGATGTCGGACTTGAAGGTCAGGCCCTCGGCCAGCGGCTGGCTGTACAGCAGGTTGCCGTAGTGCTGGTTGTAGTTGTCCTCCAGCTCGGCATAGAAGTAGGTGGCGGTCAGGTTGGCCAGCGGCGCGAAGCCGGCGCCGGCGTAGTTGAAACGATCGCTCTTCACGCCGCCGCGGGAGCCGTCGGCGAACATGGTCATGTCCTGGTAGTCGGTCGAGTCGCGCAGGCGGGTGCTGCGGAACTGGCCGGCGGTCAGGGTCAGCTTGTCGATGTCCTTGGAGACCAGTTGCGCGCCCTCGAAGGTCTGCGGCAGCAAGCGGGTGTCGTTGCGATAGGCCACCGGCAGCAGCGGCTCGTGGGTGCCGACGGTGAGCACGCTCTGGGCGAGCCTGGCCTTGGCGGTCAGGCCGAGAAAGCTGAACTCGTCGGCCACTTCGCCGTCGCGCTGCACCAGCAGGGCGCCGGTACGGCTGGTGCCGCCGCCGGAGTCCAGCTTGATGCCGAGCAGGCCGAGGGCGTCGACGCCGACGCCCACCGTGCCCTCGGTGAAGCCCGAGTTGTAGCGCAGCATGAAGCCCTGGCCCCATTCCTCGGCCTTGTTCTGGGTCACGCCCTTGTCGTCCTCGCGAAAGTCGCGGTTCATGTAGAAGTTGCGTGCGCTGAGGCTCAGCTGGCTGTCTTCGACGAAGGCGGCCTGAGCGGCGACGGGCAGCAGACAGCCGCACAGCGACAGCAGGGGGAGGGTATGGAAGCCCGGAAGTGGCTTTTTGGACATGCTGATTACCTTTCCTTGTTGTTGTTTGGGATTTTCAACGCAGGTTGCGACGGACGAACTTCTGCACGTAGCCGACCAGGCCGTCGCGGAACAGCAGGACGCAGAGCACGAAGATCGTGCCGAGGATCGTCCCCATCCAGCTGCCGAGGACGCTGCCGCCGAGCACGTGGTGCAGCCAGACCACCAGGCTGGAGCCGACCACCGGGCCGAGCAGGGTGCCGACGCCGCCGAGCAGGGTCATGAGGATCACCTCGCCGGACATGTGCCAGTGCGCATCGGTCAGCGAGGCGAACTGGAACACCACGGTCTTGGTCGCGCCGGCCAGGCCGGCGATGCCGGCGGAGATGACGAAGGCCAGCAGCTTGTAGGCGGCGACGTTGTAGCCGAGCGAGATGGCGCGCGGTTCGTTCTCGCGGATGGCGTAGAGCACCTGACCGAACGGCGAGTTGACCGTGCGGCGGATCAGCAGGTAGCCGGACAGGCAGATCGCCAGCACGAAGTAGTACATCGCCAGGTCGTTCTTCAGATCGATCAGGCCCAGCAGCTTGCCGCGAGGCACCCCGTGCATGCCGTTCTCGCCGCCGGTGAAGGGCGCCTGCAGGTAGATGAAGAAGGTCATCTGCGCCAGCGCCAGGGTGATCATCGCGAAGTAGATTCCCTGGCGGCGGATCGCCAGCAGGCCGAACAGCAGGCCGAGCAGGGTGGCGGCCGCGGTGCCACCGAGGATGCCCAGTTCCGGCGTCAGGCCGCTGTAGCGGGTCAGCAGGAAGCCGGTGATGTAGCCGCCGGTGCCGAGGAACGCGGCGTGGCCGAAGGACAGCAGGCCGACGTAGCCGAGCAGCAGGTTGAAGGCGCAGGCGAACAGGGCGAAGCAGAGGATCTTCATCAGGAAGATCGGGTAGGCGACGAAGGGCGCCACCAGGGCGATGGCCAGCAGGGCCAGGCCCAGCTGCAGCTGCCGGCGCTGCCGGGAAGCCTGCAGGGTATCCGGATAGAGGGTCGAGGTCGTCATGGTCAGGCTCCCTTGCCGAACAGGCCGTTGGGTTTGAGCAGCAGCACCATCACCATCACCGCGAAGATCACGGTGGTGGCGGCCTGCGGATAGATCACCTTGGTCAGCCCCTCGATCAGGCCCATGGCCAGCCCGGTGACCACCGCGCCGACGATCGAGCCCATGCCGCCGATCACCACCACGGCGAACACCACGATCAGCAGGTTGGCGCCCATGGTGGGTGACACGCTGTACAGCGGCGCGGCCAGCACGCCGGCGAAGGCGGCCAGCGCCGCGCCGAAGCCGTAGGTCAGGGTGATCAGGAAGGGGATGTTGATGCCGAAGCCCTGCATCAGTTGCGGGTTCTCGGTGCCGGCGCGCAGGTAGGCGCCCAGGCGGGTCTTCTCGATGACGAACCAGGCGGCGAGGCAGACCGCCAGGGCCGCGACTATCACCCAGGCGCGGTACAGCGGCAGGTGCATGAAGCCGAGGTTGACCGCGCCGCGGAACACTTCCGGGGTCGGGTAGGCGTTGCCCGAGCTGCCATAGAGGTTGGTGAACAGGTTCTGCATGATCAGCGCCAGGCCGAAGGTCAGCAGCAGGCTGTACAGGTGATTCTGGTTGGCGATCGGGCGCAGCAGAAAGCGCTCCAGCAAGCAGCCGGACAGGCCGACCAGCACCGGTACCAGGATCAGCGCGGCCCAGTAGTCGATGCCGAAGTGGCGCGACAGCAGCAGGGCGACGAAGGCGCCGAGCATGTACTGCGCGCCATGGGCGAAGTTGATCACCTTGAGCAGCCCGAAGATGATCGCCAGGCCCAGGCTCAGCAGCGCGTAGAAGGCGCCGTTGATCAGGCCCAGCATCAGCTGGCCGAGCAGCGCCGCGGTGGGTATGTCGAATAGCGTCATAGCGTGTTCTCCGTCCTGCAGGGAGGCGCGGATGACGGCGCGCGGGCCGTCATCCGGGTGAGGTCACGTGGAGGTCAGGACTTGCCGGCCAGCTTGGTGTCGACCAGCTTGCACTTGCTTTCCGAGAGCGGACGGAAGGCCTCGTCGCCGGGGATGCTGCGCACGATCTTGTACAGATCCCATTCGCCGGTGGACTCGGCCGGGGTCTTCACCTGCACCAGCGACATGTCGTAGACCATGCGGCCGTCCTCGCGGATGCGGCCGTTGTTGGTGAACATGTCGTTCACCGGGGTCGCCAGCATCTGCTTGCGCACGACCTGCGCCTCGTCGCTGCCGGTGTCCTTGATCGCCTGCAGGTAGTGGCGGGTGCTGGAGTAGATGCCCGCCTGGACCATGGTCGGCATGCGCTTGGTGCGCTCGAAGAAGCGCTTGGCCCAGGCGCGGCTCTCCTCGTCCTGGTCCCAGTACCAGCCGGTGGTCAGCTGCATGCCCTGGGTGGCCTCGAGGCCGAGGGCGTGCACGTCGCTGATGAACACCATCAGGCCGGCCAGGCGCTGACCCGAGTCGGTCAGGCCGAACTGCTTGGCGGTGGTGATGGCGTTGACCGTGTCGGAGGCGGCGTTGGCCAGGCCGATGACCTTGGCGCCCGAGCTCTGCGCCTGCAGGATGTAGGACGAGAAGTCGCTGGAGGCCAGCGGGTGACGGGCCTTGCTCACCACCTTGCCGCCGGCGGCGAGCACGGTGCGTTCGACGTCGGCCTCCATGGCGTGACCGAAGGCATAGTCGGCGGCGAGGATCGACCAGCTGTCGCCACCTTCCTTGACGATGGCCTTGGCGGTGCCGTTGGCCATGGCGTAGGTGTCGTACACCCAGTGGACGTGGTTGGGCGTGCAGTATTCGTTGGTGATCGCCGAGGACGCCGAGATCGACACCAGGCCGAAGCGGTTGGTGTCTTCGAGGATGCGCGTCACGGCGATGGTCACCGCCGAGGAGACCAGGCCGGCGACCACGTCGACCTTGCCCTGGTCGATCCACTCGCGGGTGGTGTTGGCGCCGACATCCGGGCTGTTGCGGTCGTCGGCGCTGCGCACCACGATCTTCGCGCCGTTGACCTGCCCACCGAAGTCCTCGACGGCCATGTTCAGCGCCTCCAGGCCGCCCGGGCCGCCGAGGTCGCGGTAGGCGCCGGACATGTCGGCCAGATAGCCGATGCGAATTTCCTTGTCGCTGATCTCGGCGTGGGCGCCTGCGGCGGTGATCATGGCCAGTGCGGCAACCAGGGGTTTTATTGTTGTTTTCACCAGCAATTCCTCGTTTTGGTGGTTTTTCAGGCGCAGAAAGCCTCTGGCCTGAGGTTTCAGGCCGATTGCTACGGACGGTTATCGCGGTTGTGGCAACCGGGCCGGAATCTTGGCTGTGCGCTAGACGCCCAGTTGCCGATGCAGCAGATCCATCTTGCCGGGCAGCTCTGCCGCGCTGATCTCCTCGGCGATGCGGCCGTGCTCGATCAGGTAGTGGCGGTCGGCCAGCGGCGCGGCGAAGCGGAAGTTCTGCTCCACCAGGATGATGGTCAGCCCCCGCTCCTTGAGCTTGACCAGCACCTCGGCCAGCTTCTGCACGATCACCGGGGCCAGGCCCTCGGTGATCTCGTCGAGCAGCAGCAGGTTGGCGCCGGTGCGCAGGATGCGGCCCATCGCCAGCATCTGCTGTTCGCCGCCGGACAACCGGGTGCCCTGGCTACGGCGGCGCTCGTAGAGGTTGGGGAACATCGCGTAGATCTCGTCGAGGCTCATGCCGCCGCTGCGCACCGTGGGCGGCAGCAGCAGGTTCTCCTCGACGTCGAGGCTGGCGAAGATGCCGCGCTCCTCCGGGCAGTAGCCGGCGCCCAGGCGCGGGATGCGGAAGGCGGGCAGGCGGGTGGTTTCCCGGCCGTTGACCATGATCGAGCCGGTGCGCCGGCCGACCATGCCCATGATCGACTTGAGGATGGTGCTGCGCCCGGCGCCGTTGCGGCCGAGCAGGGTGACCAGTTCGCCGCGGTTCACCTTCATGTCGATGCCATGGAGGATGTGCGATTCGCCGTAGAAGGCGTGCACGTTGTCCAGACGCAGCTGTTCGATCGGCGTGGCGTGCAACTCAGACATGCGCGGCCTCCTTGCCCATGTAGGCTTCGCGGACCTGCGGATTGGCGGACACCGCCGGGTAGTCGCCCTCGGCCAGCACCTTGCCGCGGGCCAGCACGGTGATGCGGTCGCACAGGCTGCTGACCACCTGCAGGTTGTGCTCGACCATCAGCACGGTGCGGCCGACCGCCGCCTTGCGGATCAGCTCGACCACCCGCTCGACGTCTTCGTGGCCCATGCCCTGGGTCGGCTCGTCGAGCAGCATCACCTGCGGGTCCAGGGCCAGGGTGGTGGCTAGCTCCAGGGCGCGCTTGCGGCCGTAGGGCAGTTCGACGGTCTTGCGCGTGGCGAAGCCCTGCAGGTCGACTTCTTCCAACAACTGCATGGCGCGCTGGTTGAGCCGGTCGAGGCTGCTGGCCGGCTTCCAGAAGTGGAACGAGGTGCCCAGCGGACGCTGCAGCGCCACGCGCACGTTCTCCAGCACGCTCATGTGGCCGAACACGGCCGAGATCTGGAACGAGCGCACCAGTCCCTGGCAGGCGATCTGGTTGGGCGCCAGCGTGCCGATGGCCTTGCCCCGGTAGAGCACTTCGCCGCGGGTGGCCGGCAAAAAGCGGGTCAGCAGATTGAAGAAGGTGGACTTGCCGGCGCCATTGGGGCCGATCAGGGCATGGATATGCCCCTGCTGCACCTGGAGATCGACCGAGTCCACGGCGGTGAAGCCATTGAACTCCTTGGTCAAACCCCGGGTTTCGAGGACGACATTGCTCATCGGATACCTTTCCTGCCAGGTGTTGATTGTTGTTGTTCATCCGGCACCGCGCCTGAGGCGCGGGTAACGCTGCGGCCGGGGCCGCGTACGCAGGTGAGGATCCGTGGTGCGTCCTGCGTACCGAGCTATTGCAACTGCTGTTCCTGTTCCTGTTCGTGGCCCTCCAGCGGCTCCAGTTGCACCTTGGCCAGGTCGGCCTGCAGCTTGTTGAGAAAGTGCAGCAGGCTCACGCTGTCGTCGAAACCCATGCCGCTCAGGGCCTGCTGGTAGAACGCGTAGATCCGCGGCTGCAGGGTTTCCCAGTAGGCCTGGCCCTGTTCAGTCAACTGCACCAGACGGGCGCGGCCGTCGTCCGGGTGTGGCACGCGGAGCACGTGGTTGTCGCGCTCCATGCGCTTGAGCACGCCATCCAGACTCTGCCGGCTGACCACCAGGTACTCGGTCAACTGGTTGAACGAGATGCCCTGCTCGTAGCCCGGGCGGGACAGGGCGCCGAGCACCGCCCACTGCACGGTGCTGATGCCCATCTCGTTCTGCACCTGGCGCTGCAGGATGTTCCCCGTCTGGAACAGGCGGAAGAACAGTCTGTTCGCCACACCCTTGGATGCGTTGTCGGTCATTTCGATTCCTTTTGTCCCGGTAAGCCTGGTTTGGCCGCGGTGGCTCCAGACATGCCGGGGCAGTCGGGAGTCACTTGGGTACGTATTCGCGGGCGATGATATTTTTCATGATCTGCGCGGTGCCGTCACCGATCTGCAGGCCGAGCACGTCGCGCAGGCGCTGGGCGAACGGCAGGTCCTCGCCGTAGCCGGTGTGGCCATGGGCCAGCAGGCACTGGTTGATGGTGTCATAGGCCAGCTTCGGCCCCCACCACTTGTTCATGGCGGCTTCGGGGTTGTGCGGCATGCCGTTGTCCTTCAGCCACAGCGCGTAGTAGCACTGCAGGCGCGCCGCCTGGACGAAGGTCTGGAACTCGGCCAGCGGGTGGGTCAGGCCCTGGAAGGCGGCCAGCGGCTGGCCGAAGGCCTGGCGCTCGGTGAGCCACTGCCAGGTTTCGTCCAGCGACTGCTGGGCCAGAGCCAGGCACTGCAGGCCGATCAGCGCGCGGCTGTAGTCGAAGCCCTGCATGACCTGCTTGAAGCCCTTGCCCTCATCGCCGAGGCGATGGCTGGCCGGCACCTCGACGTTGTCGAAGAAGATCGAGCCACGGCCGATGGCGCGCTGGCCGGCGTCCTCGAAACGGGTGGTGCTGATGCCTTTGCTGTTCATCGGTACGAGGAAGGCGCTGATGCCGTTGGCGCGCGACTCCTGGGTGCCGGTACGGGCGAACACCACCGCCACGTCGGCCTGGTCGGCCATGGAGATCGAGGTCTTCTCGCCGTTGAGCACGTAGACGTCACCGCGGCGCTCGGCCTTCAGGCGCAGGCTAGCGGCGTCGGAACCGCCGCTCGGCTCGGTGAGGGCGATGCACACCACCTTGCGCCCGGCGGTGATTTCGGCGAGCCACTCTCGGGCCAGCTCAGGCTGGGCGTGCTGGGCGATGATCTGCCCGTTGAGCGAAGTCAGCAGCGGGATGTAGCCGACGTTGAAGTCGCCCCTGGAAATCTCTTCGATGATGATGCCGGCGGTGACGCAGTCCAGACCGCTGCCGCCGAATTCTTCCGGCAGTTCGCCGCCGAGCAGGCCCATCTCACCCATCTGCTGGATGACGGCGCGCTCGATGTTGCCTTCGCGGTCGCGCTGGCGATAGCCGGGGGCGAGCACGTCGGCGCTGAAGCGGGCAACGCTTTCCCGGATGGCGTTTTGTTGTTCGTTGAATCCGAAATTCATGATTCTCTCCGAGCCTGGTCTGGGGTCTGCGCCGGCAGCGCGAGGGCTGCCGGCGCCAGGGCGTTAGCGGTAGAACTTGCGGAAGTCCGGCTTGCGCTTTTCCTTGAACGCGGCGGTGCCTTCCTTGGCCTCGTCGGTGTCGTAGTACAGGCTCAGGGCCTGCATGCCGAGACCGCCGATGCCGGCGATGTTCTCGCTGTCGGCATTGAACGAGCGCTTGGCGATCGACAGGGCGGTCGGGCTCTTCTCGAGAATCTCGTCACACCACTTCTGCACTTCGGCATCCAGCTCCTCGTGCGGCACCACGGCGTTGACCAGGCCCCAGTCCAGCGCTTGCTGGGCGCTGTACTTGCGGCACATGTACCAGACCTCGCGGGCGCGTTTCTCGCCGATCACGCGGGCCAGGTAGGCGGTGCCGAAGCCCGGGTCGACCGAACCGACCTTCGGGCCGACCTGGCCGAAGATGGCTTTGTCGGAGGCGATGGACAGGTCGCAGACAACGTGCAGCACGTGACCGCCGCCGATGGCGAAACCGTTGACGCGGGCGATCACCGGCTTGGGTACGGCGCGGATCAGGCTCTGCAGTTCCTCGACCGGCAGGCCGATCAGGCCGCGGCCGTCGTACTGGCCGGCGTGTGCGCCCTGGTCGCCACCGGTGCAGAACGCCTTGTCGCCGGCGCCGGTGAATACGATGACGCCGATGGCCTTGTTCCAGCCGGCGCGGTTGAAGGCGTCGATCAGCTCCAGGCAGGTCTGGCCGCGAAAGGCGTTGTAGCGCTCCGGGCGGTTGATGGTGATGGTGGCGACGCCATCGACTTCGGTGTACAGAATGTCTTCGTAGTTCATGGGTGAATTCTCCTGGTTAGCCGGCCATGGTCAGGCCGCCGGACACGCTGATGACCTGTCCGGTGATGAAGTTGGCGTCGTCGCTGGCGAGCAGGGCGATGATCCCCGGGTAGTCTTCCGGCTGGCCGAGGCGGCGCATCGGCACGGCGTTCTTGAAGGCTTCCAGCAGTTTTTCCGGGTTGTTCGAGGTGTCCGCCACCGCCTTGAGCAACGCGGTGTCGGTCGGACCCGGGCAGACCACGTTGAAGTTGACGTTCTTGGTCGCCAGCTCGCGCGCCAGGGTCTTGGAGAGGCCGACCAGGCCGGCCTTGCAGGCGGCGTACACGGCTTCGCCGGAGGAGCCGACGCGGGCGGCGTCGGAGGCGACGTTGATCACCTTGCCACCACCGGCGGCGAGCATCTTCGGCAGGACCACGTGGTGCATGTTCAGTGCGCCGGTCAGGTTGATGGCGATCAGCTGTTCCCACATGGCCGGCTCGGTCTTGAGGAACGGCATGAAGCGGTCGAAGCCGGCGTTGTTGACCAGCACGGTGGGCACGCCCAGCTCTGCCTCGATGGCCGCCACGGTGCTGACGATGGCCGCGTAGTCGGTGATGTCCGCCGCATAGGCGCGGGCCTTGCCACCGGCCTCGACGATCAGGTCGACGGTGGTTTGCGCGGCGCCGGCGTCGCGGTCGAGCACCGCCACCAGGCTGCCTTCCTCGGCAAAGCGCTGGCAGACCGCGCGGCCGATGCCGCCGCCGCCGCCGGTGACAATTACGGTTTTTCCATTCAGACCTTTCATCGCTTGTCTCTCTTTTGTCGGATGATTGCGCACGCTGGGGCGGGGCTCAGGCATGGCTCGCCTGACCCTGGAAGATGTCCCTGGCCATGTCCCGCAGCTTGAATTTCTGGATCTTGCCGGACGGGGTGCGCGGCAGCGCCGCCAGCACCTCGAGGTATTCGGGCAGGTACTGGCGGGTGAATTTCTGCTCCACCAGGTAGTCGGTCACGTCCTTCAGGGTCAGCGTGGCGCTGCTGTCGTGCAGGGTGACGTAGGCGCACAGGCGTTCGCCGAGGCGCTCATCGGGCGCGCCGACCAGGGCGACGGCCTGGATCGCCGGGTGCTTGTAGAGGGTGTTCTCGATGTCGGCGATCGGCAGGTTCTCGCCGCCGCGGATCACTACGTCCTTGCTGCGCCCGGTGATGCGGATGTAGCCGGTCGCGTCCTTGCGGGCGATGTCGCCGGTGGCGAACCAGCCCTCGTTATCCAGCTGGTACATGTCCGGCTGGCGGAAGTAGCCGACGCACTGGCTGGCGCCGCGCACCAGCAGGTCGCCTTCCTCGCCGGCGGGCTGTTCGTGGCCCTCGCCGTCGACGATCTTCACCTGCATGTAGGGCAGGGCCACGCCGTCGGAGTGCACCGCGGTGGTCTGCGGGTCCTCGGGGCGGGTGGTGGTCACCGCGCCGTTCTCGGTCATGCCCCAGGCCGAGATGACCTTGGTGCCTTGCATCACGCTGGCGGCCTTTTCCACCAGGGCGCCGGGAATCGGCGCGCCGGCGGAGATGAAGGTCTTCAGCGAGGCCTGCTGCTCGCGTTCATCGCGGGCGATGTCCACCAGGTCGGCGAGGAAGGGCGTCGAGCCCAGGGTCAGGGTGCAGCCTTCCTCGGCGACTACCCTTGCGGCGAACGCCGGCTCCCAGACGTCCTGCAGGATGGCGGTGGCGCCCAGGTAGACCGGCAGCATCAGGCCATAGAGGAAGCCGAGCTGGTGGGCCAGCGGTGAGGGCATCAGGATGATGTCGGTTGCGGACAGGCCCTGGCGCTCGCTGAACGGCCGGATGTTGCTCAGCAGGGTGTTGGAGGTGTGCATCACCCCCTTGGGCTTGCCGGTGGTGCCGGAGGTGTACAGCAGTTGCACAACCTCGTCGGCGCTCGGCCGGCGTTCGGCGAACAGCCTGGCGGTGTCGACTTCCTCTTCCCAGGCGCGCTGCAGCAGCACCTGCTCGAAGGACTGCTCGTCGTCGCTGTCGATCACCAGCACGTGCTTGAGGTCCGGCAGCTCGCTGCGCAGGCCCTGCAGCATGGCTTGGTGGTCGAAGTGGCGGAAGATTTTGGGGACCACCACTACCTTGCTCTGGGCGTGGGCGAGCATGTACTGCATCTCGTGCTCGCGGAAGATCGGCATCAGTGGGTTGCACACCGCGCCGATGCGCACGCAGGCCAGGAACAGCGCGCTCATCTGCCACCAGTTGGGCAGCTGGCAGGACACCACGTCGCCTTTCTCGACCCCCAGCGCCGCCAGGCCGGCGGCCATGCGGGTGATGCGCCGGTCCAGCTCGCTGTAGCTCATGGCGCTACGGTCGCCGGCATGCACCCGGTAACCCACCAGGGCAGTCTTCTGCGGTGTTTTTGTGACCGCCATCTCCAAGTAATCCGTAATGATCATGTCATTCCAGGCGCCGCATGCGTACATCTCGGTACGCCGCCCTTCGTGCATGTTTGTTGTTATTTTCATGCATATCCTCACTTTAAAGAGGTTTTCGGTTTTGTTACGGCTTGCCACTGCGTTCCAGCTGGTTTCCAAGATAGGCCAGGCAATTTTGATATGTCAACATGTTGTCTTTATTTTTCGGTGGGACTATTCTCGGGTCACGGCTCGGAAATGACGGCGAGCCGAGAGTCAAGCGCGAAACCTTGCCGGTCGGTGTGATCAGGCACGACAAGAACAAGAAGCTGACCCGGACCTGATGGGCTCGGGAGCTGCAGAGGAGCAGGTCATGGAGTTCGATAACATCCAGATAGAGGTCCAGGGGGCGGTCGGTCTGATCCGCCTGCATCGGCCAGAGGTCTACAACGCGCTGAACGGCGCGCTGATGCGCGAGCTGGGTGCCGCCTTGCGTCTTTTCGAGCGTGAAACGGACATTCGCTGCATGGTCATCACCGGCAGCGACAAGGCCTTCGCCGCGGGTGCGGACATCTCCGAGCTGCAGTTCAAGACCTTCTCCGACGTCTATCTGGAGAACTTCGTGACCGCCAGCTGGGAGGAGGTGACCCGCTGCCGCAAGCCGGTGATCGCTGCGGTGGCTGGGTTGGCGCTGGGCGGTGGCTGCGAGCTGGCGATGATGTGCGACTTCATCATCGCCGCCGACAACGCCCGCTTCGGCCAGCCGGAGGTCAAGGTCGGCACCATGCCGGGCGCCGGTGGCACCCAGCGGCTGACCCGCGCCATCGGCAAGGCCAAGGCCATGGACATGTGCCTGACCGGACGCACCCTGGATGCCCAGGAAGCGTTGAGCTACGGCCTGGTCAGCCGGGTGGTGCCGTTGGACCGGCTGCTGGACGAGGCACTGACCGCCGCCGCGCAGATCGCCAGCTACTCCGGCATGGCGGTGCGCCTGAACAAGGAGGCGGTCGACCGCGCCTTCGAGACCACCCTCGCCGAGGGCGTGGAGTTCGAGCGTCGCCTGATGCACGCCAGCTTCGGTTCCGAGGACCAGAAGGAAGGCATGCAGGCCTTCGTGCAGAAGCGCAAGCCGCTGTGGCGGCACCGCTGAGCCGCACGCTGCACCGACTCCGCCGCACAACAACAAGAACGCAGGCCCACGAGCCTGCAGGAGCTGAACAATGCCATCCCCAGTGCAGTTCTCCCGCCAGGGCGCCATCGCCCTGATCACGGTCGACAATCCCCCGGTCAACGCCCTCGGCCACGCCCTGCGCGCCGCCCTGCTGGAGGCCTTCCGCGCGGCCGAAACCGACGACGCGGTGCAGGCTGTGGTGCTCTGCTGCGCCGGCCGCACCTTCATCGCCGGGGCGGACATCCGCGAGTTCGGCCAGACCCCGCAGGCGCCACTGCTACCGGAGCTGGTCGAGGCCATCGAGGCGTGCAGCAAGCCCAGCGTCGCCGCGATCCACGGCTCGGCCCTCGGCGGCGGGCTGGAAGTGGCCATGGCCTGCCACTACCGCATCGCCCGCGACGACGCGGCCATCGGTCTGCCGGAAGTCCGGCTCGGACTGATCCCCGGCGCCGGCGGCACCCAGCGCCTGCCGCGCCTGGTCGGCGTGGCCCGCGCCCTGCGCATGATCACCAGCGGCGCGGCCATCGGCACCGCCGAGGCGCTGGCCTGCGGGCTGGTCGACGACTGGTTCGAAGGTGAGGCGCAGGCCGCCGGGCTGGCCTTCGCCGCGCGCCTGCTGGCCGAGCAGCGCGGACCGCGGCGCAGCGGCGAGCGCCGCGACCAGCTGCAGGCCGACGACGTTGCGGGGCTGTTCGCCGCCAAGCGCGCCGAGGTGGAGCAGCAGATGCCCGGATCGTTCGCGGCGCAGCGCGCCATCGCCGCCATCAAGGCCGCCACCCGGCTGCCGCTGGCCGAGGGCCTCAAGCGCGAGCGCGCGCTGTTCGAGGAGTGCCTGCAGTCGCCGCAGCGCGCCGCGCTGGTGGAAGCCTTCTTTGCCGAGCGCGCCGCGCGCAAGGCTCAATCGGCCGCCTGATCCCAGTCACCGCGGGCGGCCCCGCCGCCATCAATCGAGGAGTCTCCATGGACATCAACTACAGCGCGGAAGAACTCGCCTTCCGCGACCAGGTGCGCGAGTTCCTGCGCGCCGAACTGCCCGCGGACATCGCCGAGCGGGTGCGCCTCGGCAAGCACCTGAGCAAGAACGACCACCAGCGCTGGCAGCGCATCCTCAATACCCGCGGCTGGTATGCCGCCAACTGGCCGGTGGAGTTCGGTGGCACCGGCTGGAGCGTGGTGCACAAGCACATCTTCGAGGAGGAGTGCGCCGCCTTCGGTGCGCCGCGGCTGATCTCCTTCGGCGTCAACATGGTCGCCCCGGTGATCATCAAGTTCGGCAGCGCCGAGCAAAAGGCCTACTACCTGCCGCGCATCCTCGACGGCAGCGACTGGTGGTGCCAGGGCTACTCCGAGCCGGGCGCCGGTTCCGACCTGTCCTCACTGAAGACCCGCGGGGTGCGCGAGGGCGACCACTACGTGGTCAACGGCCAGAAGACCTGGACAACCCTCGGCCAGCACGCCAACAAGATCTTCTGCCTGGTGCGCACCGACCCGCAGGCCCAGCAGCAGCGCGGCATTTCCTTCCTGCTGATCGACATGGCCACGCCCGGCATCAGCGTGCGGCCGATCATCACCCTCGATGGCGAGCACGAGGTCAACGAGGTGTTCTTCGACAACGTGCGGGTGCCGGTGGCCAACCTGGTCGGCGAGGCGAACCAGGGCTGGACCTGCGCCAAGTACCTGCTCAGCCACGAACGCACCGGCCAGGCCGGCATCGGCATCTCCAAGGCCGCGCTGGCCCACCTCAAGCAGGTCGCCGCCCGCGAGGGGCGCCTCGACGACCCGCTGCTGCGCGCGCAGATCGCCGAGGTGGAGATGCAGCTGATGGCCATCGAGGTCAGCACCCTACGCATCCTCGCCGCTGCCCAGGCCGGCGGTGTGCCGGGCGCGGAAAGCTCGATCCTCAAGATCAAGGGCTCGGAAATCCGCCAGGCGATCAGCCACCTGCTGCGCAAGGTCATCGGCCCCTGCGCGCTGCCGTTCCTCGAGGACGAGCTGGATCCGGCGTTTGCCGGTGCGCCGCTGCACGCCGACTACGCCGCCGGCCCGGCCAGCCAGTACTTAAACCTGCGCAAGCTGTCGATCTACGGCGGCTCCAACGAAATCCAGAAGAACATCATCGCCAAGATGATCCTCGATCTGTAGGAGAGCACCCCATGGACTTCAAATTGACCGAAGAGCAGCAGATGCTGCAGGACACCGTGGCCCGTCTGGTGCGCGACAGCTACGGCTTCGAGCAGCGCGAGCATTTCTACCGCAGCGAGCCCGGATTCAGCCGCGAGTTCTGGCAGCAGTTGGGCGAGCTGGGCCTCTGCGGCATGCCCTTCAGCGAGGCCCACGGCGGCTTCGGCGGCAGCGGCGTGGACAACATGCTGATCATGACCGAGCTGGGCCGCGGCCTGTGCCTGGAGCCCTACCTGCAGTCGCAGATCCACGCCGGCGGCCTGCTCCAGCAGCTGGGCAGCGTCGAGCAGCTCGAACGGCTGCTGCCGGTGTTGATCAGCGGCGAGCTGCAGCTGGCGGTCGCCCTAGAGGAGCGGCAGAGCCACTACCAGCTACTCGACGTGCAGACCCGCGCCGAGCGGGTCGACGGTGGCTGGGAGCTGAGCGGGCGCAAGGTGGTGGTGATCGGCGGGCACAGCGCCGGGATGCTGCTGGTCTCGGCGCGTACGCGCGGCGAAGCGCGCGACGAGCAGGGCATCTCGCTGTTTCTGGTCGATCCCCAGGCCGAGGGACTGAGCCGCAAGGTCTACCCGACCATCGACGGCCCTAAGGCCTGTGACCTGTTCCTCGAGCGCGTGCTGGTACGCGATACCGATCTGCTCGGCGAGCCGGGCCAGGCGCTGGCGGCGCTGCGCTACCAGCAGGGCCGCGCCATCGCCGCCCAGTGCGCCGAGGCCATCGGCAGCATGCAGGAGGCCTGCCAGCTGACCCTCGACTACCTGAAGACCCGCCAGCAGTTCGGCAAGCCGATCGGCAAGTTCCAGGCCCTGCAGCACCGCATGGTCGACATGCGTACCGAACTGGAACTGGCCACTTCCATGGCCATCCTCGCCGCCTGCGTGGCAGACCAGGCCGACAGCCTGGAGCGCAGCCGGCGCCTGGCCGCCGCCAAGTTCATCGTCACCCGCGCCGCGCGCTTCATCGCCGAGCAGGCGATCCAGCTGCACGGCGGCATCGGCATGACCTGGGAATACAACCTGGCCCACCACGCCAAGCGCCTGGTAATGCTCAGCCACCAGCTGGGCGATGACGACCATCACCTGAGTGCCTACGCCGAGCTGCTGCACAGCGCCTGAATTCCACCCAAGACCCGAGGACAACAAGATGAAGATACTGGTCGCGGTAAAAAGAGTGGTCGACTACAACGTCAAGGTCCGCGTCAAGGCGGACGGCTCCGGCGTCGACCTCGCCAACGTCAAGATGGCGATGAACCCCTTCTGCGAGATCGCCGTGGAAGAAGCGGTGCGCCTCAAGGAGAAGGGCATCGCCAGCGAGGTGGTGGTGGTCAGCATCGGCAGCAGTGCTGCCCAGGAACAGCTGCGCACCGCGCTGGCCCTCGGCGCCGACCGCGCCGTGCTGGTGGAAAGCAATGACGAGCTGGGCCCGCTGGCCGTCGCCAAGTTGCTCAAGGCCGTGGTGGATAAAGAGCAGCCGCAGCTGGTGATCCTCGGTAAGCAGGCCATCGACAGCGACAACAACCAGACCGGGCAGATGCTCGCCGCGCTCTGCGGCTTCGCCCAGGGCACCTTCGCCTCCAGGGTGGAGGTCGCCGGCGATCAGCTCAACGTCACCCGCGAGATCGACGGCGGCCTGCAGACCGTCGCGCTCAAGCTGCCCGCCATCGTCACCACCGACCTGCGCCTCAACGAGCCGCGCTACGCATCCTTGCCCAACATCATGAAGGCCAAGAAGAAGCCGCTCGATGTGGTCACTCCCGATGCGCTGGGCGTGTCCACCGCCTCCACGGTGAAGGTGCTCAAGGTCGAGGCGCCGGCCGCACGCAGCGCCGGGATCAAGGTTGGCTCGGTCGCCGAGCTGGTGGAAAAACTCAAGAACGAAGCGAAGGTGATCTGATGGCCATCCTGGTACTCGCAGAGCACAACAACGCCGCCCTGGCCGCGGCGACCCTGAACACTGTGTCCGCTGCCCAGCAGATTGGTGGTGATATCCATGTGCTGGTCGCCGGTGCTGGTTGCGCCGCGGTGGCCACCGCCGCCGCCCAGGTCGCCGGCGTGGCCAAGGTACTGGTTGCCGACCACGCCGCCTATGCCAACCAGCTGCCGGAAAATCTCGCGCTGCTGATTGCCGAGCTGGGCAAGAATTACAGCCACGTGCTGGCCGCCGCCACCACCAACGGCAAGAACGTCCTGCCGCGCGTGGCCGCGCTGCTCGACGTCGATCAGATCTCCGAGATCGTCAAGGTTATCGACGCCGACACCTTCCAGCGGCCGATCTATGCCGGCAACGCCATCGCCACCGTGCAGTCCAGCGCGGCGGTCAAGGTGATCAGCGTGCGCGGCACCGGCTTCGACGCCGTGGCCGCCAGCGGTGGCTCGGCCAGCATCGAGGCCATCGCCAGCGTCACTGATGCCGGCATCTCCGCCTTCGTCGGCGAGGAAGTCGCCAAGTCCGAACGTCCCGAGCTGACTTCCGCCAAGGTCATCGTCTCCGGCGGCCGCGGCATGCAGAACGGTGACAACTTCCAGCTGCTCTACGGCGTTGCCGACAAGCTCGGCGCCGCCGTCGGTGCCTCGCGCGCGGCGGTGGATGCCGGTTTCGTGCCCAACGACATGCAGGTCGGCCAGACCGGCAAGATCGTCGCGCCGCAGCTGTACATCGCCGTGGGCATCTCCGGTGCCATCCAGCACCTGGCCGGCATGAAGGACTCCAAGGTGATCGTGGCGATCAACAAGGACGAGGAGGCGCCGATCTTCCAGGTGGCCGACTACGGTCTGGTTGGCGACCTGTTTGAGGCGGTGCCGGAGCTGGAAGCCCAGCTCTGAGCCGACACGATCTGACCGCCCGGCCGGGCGGTCATCCAGCCCAGATGAAGGAGGCAGGATGTTCAAACGAATAGGCGTGATCGGCAGTGGCGCGATGGGCCGCGGCATTGCCCAGCTGTTTGCCACGGCGGGCGTCGAGGTGCTGCTGCATGACAGCCGCAGCGAGGCCATCGACCAGGCTCTGGCCTACAACCGCGACACGCTGGAGCGTGCGGCGGCCAAGGGCAAGCTGAGCCCCGAGCAGCTCGACGCGACCCTGGCGCGCATGCGCCCGGCCGAGACGCTGGCGGCGCTGGCCGACTGCGACCTGCTGATCGAGGCCATCGTGGAAAACCTCGAGGCCAAGCAGGCATTGTTCCGGGCCCTGGAAGAGCTGGTCGCCGTCGATGCGGTGCTGGCCACCAATACCTCGTCGCTGTCGGTGACCCGCATCGCCAGCGGCTGCCGGCACCCCGAGCGGGTCGCCGGCTTCCACTTCTTCAACCCGGTGCCGCTGATGAAGATCGTCGAGGTGGTGCGCGGCGAGCGCACCGCCCCGGCGGTGATCCAGCGTCTGGCGGCACTGGCCGAGCAGGCCGGGCACTTCCCGGCGACCACCCCGGACACCCCCGGCTTCCTGGTCAACCACGCCGGGCGCGCCTACGGCACCGAGGCGCTGCGCATCCTCGCCGAGGGTGTGGCCTCGCCGGTGCAGATCGACCGCATCCTGCGCGACAGCCTGGGCTTTCGCATGGGGCCGTTCGAGCTGCTCGACCTGATCGGCCTGGACGTGACCCAGGCGGTGATGGAGTCGGTCTACCAGCAGTTCTACCAGGACCCACGCTACACGCCGTCCTATCTGGTGGCGCCGCGTCTGGCCGCCGGCCTGCTCGGGCGCAAGAGCGGCGAGGGCTTCTATCGCTACGTCGATGGGCAGGCCCAGCACGAGGCCGAACCGGCCCCGGCGCCGGTGGCCATCGAGCGGCCGTTCTGGCTGGACAGCCGCGATAGCGCGGTGCGCGAGCAGGTCGCCGCGGTACTGGCCGCCGCCGGCGCGGTGCTGGAGGAGGGCAGCCCGCCCTCGGCGCAAGCCATCTGCCTGGTCACCCCGCTGGGCGAGGATGCCAGCAGCTGCATCGCCCGCCAGCAGTTGCCGGTGGCGCGCAGCCTGGCGCTGGAAACCCTGGCCGGCTTCGCCAAACGCCGCGTGCTGATGCGCCAGCCAGGACTCGATGCCCAGGTGCTGGCCCAGGCCCGCCAGGCGCTGGGCGCCGATGGCGTACCGGTGGAGGTGATCAACGACTCGCCGGGCTTCGTCGCCCAGCGTGTGCTGGCCGGGATCGTCAACCTCGGCTGCGAGATCGCTCAGCGGCGCATCGCCAGTCCGGCGGTGCTCGACCGCGCAGTGCAGCTGGCGCTGGGCTATCCGCACGGTCCGCTGGGCTTTGGCGAGCTGTTCGGCGCGGTGCGCGTCGAGCAGATCCTCCACGAGCTGCACGAGCAGTACCAGGAGCCGCGCTACCGGGTCAGCCCGTGGCTGCGCCGCCGCGTGCAGCTTGGCCTGCCGCTCACCACCCCGGAAGATTAGGAGCACTCGGCATGACTGCCTATATCTACGACGGCCTGCGCTCGCCCTTCGGCCGCTACGCCGGCGCCCTGGCCTCGGTGCGACCGGACGACCTGCTGGCCGGCGTGGTCCGCGCCCTGGTGGCACGCAACCCGTTCGCCGCCGAGGTCTACGAGGACATCGTCGCCGGCTGCACCAACCAGGCCGGCGAGGACGCGCGCAACGTGGCGCGCCATGTGGGCCTGCTGACCGGCCTGCCATCGTCGGTGGGCGGGATCACCGTCAACCGCCTGTGCGGCTCGGGACTGGCCGCCGTGATGGATGCCGCGCGCGCCGTGCGCGCCGGCGAGGGCGAGCTGTTCGTCGCCGGCGGCGTGGAAAGCATGAGCCGCGCGCCGTTCGTGCTGGCCAAGAGCGAAAGCCCGTTTGCCCGCGAGCTGCGCGCCTTCGACAGCACCATCGGCGCACGTTTTTCCAATCCGCGGGTGGAGGCGCAGTTCGGCGCTGACTCCATGCCGGAAACCGCCGACAACGTGGCGCGAGCCCTGAACATCAGCCGCGAGCAGGCCGACCGTTACGCGGCGCGCAGCCAGCAGCTGTACGCCGCGGCCGCCGAGGCCGGCTTCTACGAGGGCGAGATCCTGCCCATCGAGGTGGCGCAGGGCCGCCGGCAGCCGCCGAAGGTGGTTGCGAGTGACGAGCATCCGCGCCCGGAAAGCACCTTCGAAGCCCTGTCGCGGCTCAGCCCGCTGTTCGCCGAGGGCGTGGTCACCGCCGGCAATGCCTCCGGGGTCAACGACGGCGCCGCGGCGCTGCTGATCGGCTCGCAGGCCATCGGCGAGCGCTTCGGCTGCAAGCCGCGCGCGCGCATCCTCGCCGGCGCCATCGCCGGAGTGGAGCCGCGCCTGATGGGCCTCGGCCCGGTGCCGGCGATCGGCAAGGTGCTTGCGCGCAGCGGCCTGAGCCTGGCCGACATGGACGTCATCGAGATCAACGAGGCCTTCGCCGCCCAGGTGCTGGGTTGCACCCATGAGCTGGGGCTGGCCTGGGACGACCCGCGCCTCAACCCCAACGGCGGCGCCATCGCCCTCGGCCACCCGCTGGGAGCCTCCGGCGCACGCCTGGCGCTGACCGCGCTGCGCCAGCTGGAGCGCACCGGCGGACGCCATGCGCTGGTCAGCCTGTGCATCGGCCTGGGCCAGGGGATTGCCTGCGTCATCGAGCGGCTCGATTGAATCCATACCCATAACAAGACCTATACCGAGGAATACCGACATGGCCAACAAGGCAAGCTTCAACTGGGAAGACCCGCTGCTGCTCGACCAGCAACTCAGCGAAGAAGAGCGCATGGTGCAGGACAGCGCCCGCAAGTTCGCCGCCGACCGCCTGGCGCCGCGGGTGCTGGAAGCCTTCCGTAACGAATACACCGACCCGGCGATCTTCCGCGAGATGGGCGAGACCGGCCTGCTCGGCGCGACTATCCCGGTCGAGTACGGTGGCAGCGGCCTCAACTACGTGTGCTATGGGCTGATCGCTCGCGAGGTCGAGCGCATCGACTCCGGTTACCGCTCGATGCTGAGCGTGCAGTCCTCGCTGGTAATGGTGCCGATCAACGAGTTCGGCAGCGAGGCGCAGAAGCAGAAGTACCTGCCCAGGCTGGCCAGCGGCGAGTGGATCGGCTGCTTCGGCCTGACCGAGCCCAACCACGGCTCCGACCCGGGCTCGATGATCACCCGCGCCAAGAAGGTCGACGGCGGCTACCGGTTGACCGGCAGCAAGATGTGGATCACCAACAGCCCGATCGCCGACGTGTTCGTGGTGTGGGCCAAGGACGACGCCGGCGACATCCGCGGCTTCGTGCTGGAGAAGGGCTGGGCCGGCCTGAGCGCCCCGGCGATCCACGGCAAGGTCGGCCTGCGCGCCTCGATCACCGGCGAGATCGTCATGGACAACGTGTTCGTCCCCGAGGAGAACATGTTCCCCGAGGTGCGCGGCCTCAAGGGTCCGTTCACCTGCCTGAACTCGGCGCGCTACGGCATCGCCTGGGGCGCGCTGGGCGCCGCCGAGGCCTGCTGGCACACCGCCCGTCAGTACACCCTGGACCGCCAGCAGTTCGGCCGCCCGCTGGCCGCCAACCAGCTGATCCAGAAGAAGCTGGCCGACATGCAGACCGAGATCACCCTGGCCCTGCAGGGCTGCCTGCGCCTGGGCCGGATGAAGGACGAGGGCATCGCGGCGGTGGAGATCACCTCGATCATGAAGCGCAACAGCTGTGGCAAGTCGCTGGACATCGCCCGCCTGGCCCGCGACATGCTCGGCGGCAACGGCATCAGCGACGAGTTCGGTGTGGCGCGCCATCTGGTCAACCTCGAGGTGGTCAACACCTACGAGGGCACCCACGACGTACATGCGCTGATCCTCGGTCGCGCACAGACCGGCATCCAAGCCTTCTACTGAGTGCCACAGGGCAGGGGGCCGGGTCACCCGCCGGCTCCCGCCTTTTTGCCCATGCACGGGGCTGGTCGGCGAGGGCCGAAGTACGGCACAGTCGCAGGCCGACAAGAACAATCAGGAGCGTTCCCCATGCATGCTGTCGAGTGGCTCGACCTGCCCCACGCCCGTCTCGAATACCTGCAGATCCCGGCCCGCGAGGCGCAGCGCTCGACGCTGGTGCTGCTGCACGAGGCCTTGGGCGGTGTTGCCCACTGGAAGGATTTTCCCCGCCAACTGGCCGAACATACCGGCTGCGCGGTACTGGCTTACAGCCGGCAGGGCCACGGCCGTTCCAGCCCGACGCCTCAGCCGCGGCCTCTCGACTACCTGAGCGCCGGCTGCCCCGACGAGCTGGGTGCGCTGCTCGAAGCCCTCGACCTGCACGACGTGGTGCTGGTCGGCCACAGCGACGGCGCCTCCATCGCCCTGGCCTACGCCGCGCGCAACGACCTGCGGGTGCGCGGCGTAGTCGCCATGGCGCCGCACGTGATCGTCGAGGACGAGACCCTGGCCGGCATCCGCGCAGCCGACGCCCATTTTCGCAGCAGCGACCTGCTCGAGCGCCTGCGCGCCTTCCATGGCGCCAACCTCGAGGGCGTCTTCCACGGCTGGGTGGACACCTGGCAGCATCCCGACTTCGCCGCCTGGAACCTCGACCGCGAGCTGGCACAGATCCGCGTGCCGGTGCTGGCCTTCCAGGGCGAGGGCGACCAGTACGCCACCGCCGAGCAGCTGGCGCGCATCGCCCGCCTGGTTCCGGCGCCGTGCCGCACGCTGCTGCTCGACGACTGCCGGCACATCCCGCACCGCGAGGCGGGCGAGGCGACCCTGCGGCTGATCGGGGAGTTTCTCGCCTGATCGAGACTCGACCATTCGCCGCCGCGTTCGACTGTCGGGGCAGGGCATTTTGGCTTGGCGCGCGCTGAAGCCGGCGGTCGAGTGCGGCGGTTGCGGCGTGGCGACTATCCGGCAAGAAGCCCCGGATCGCAGCACGATCCGGGGCTTCTTGCTTGCTCGGCGGCCGGACTGGCCCCATGCAGAGGACCGCCCGGCGACAGCTTACGGATCAAATCACTTGAGCGGGATTTCCATGCCGTCGTGGCCGACCACGATCTCGCCGTCGTAGGTCTTGGCTACGGCGCTGCGCCAGTGTTCGGCGGTCAGGGTCGGGTCGTCGGCGGGGACGAAGTGGCTGAGCACCACTTTCTTGACCTTGGCATCGGTGGCCATGCGTCCGACGTCTTCGGCGGTCACGTGGTGGGAGATGATCGCCTTGGCCAGCGTGGAGCCGGTACCGATGCGCTCGGCCAGACGCTGCACGCCTTCGACGTGGACCACTTCGCTGATGAACACGTCGGCGTCGGAGGCGAACTTGGCCAGGTCCGCCGAGTAGTTGGTGTCGCCGGAGAGCACGATGTTCTTGCCGCCGACCTCGAACTTGAAGGCGAAGGCCTGGCCCTTGTCGAACGGCGGGTGCGGCACGGAAATGGCGCTGACCTTCATGTTCTCGTCCTGGTAGACCAGGCCTTCCTTGATGGTCTGGGTGGTGACCAGAGGACGCGGGTCGGGCTTGCCTTCATCGGCGATGCGCAGGTCGATGTCCACCTCGAAGGTCTTCCAGGCGTGATCGGTCATTTCCTGAATGCCTTGCGGGCCGAACACCTTCACCGGGGTCTTCAGGCCGCTATTCCAGCCGTTCATCAGCACTGACGGGTAGTCGAGTACGTGGTCGCTGTGCAGGTGGGTAATGAAGATACCTTTGATGTTGCGCAGCGGGATGCCGGCATCCACCAGACGCAGGCTGGCGCCGTAACCGGCGTCAAGCAGGTAGGCGTCGTTGTTCACCATCAGCACGGTGGACTGCGGCAGGCTCTTGGTTTGCAGTAATGACGGGCCGCCCTTGGTGCCGAGCAGCAGCAGGCGCACGCTGGGCTGGTCGCCCTCGGCAGCCCAGGCGGCGTTGGTGCACAGGGAGAGGCCGATGGCAGCGGTGAGTAGGGATTTACGCAAGGTTTTGGTGAGCTTCATGGACTTGCCTTTTTATAGTTTTTGGTGAGTTTGTTGCGCTGGCCGCAAGGCCAGGGTTGCCCGGTCGTTACAGTGACGCTGGGCGATCCGGCAACCGTCGGGAAGCGATGATGACGGTCTGGCCGGTGGCAGCAAGGGTGCGAACTGGAAAGCTCTCTGGGGCCTTCCATGCTTGCTACGATCAATTTGATAACATATTAATCATCAGGTGCGCAATTTTTTACCGTGTTCCGCCTGGACTGTTTGCCGAGGCGGTCGTGCCCATTATTGAGCTGTTCAGCGCGATGACGGGCAGTGCTACCTAGTCGAGAGGAGGTTCAGCGAGACGATCGCGCACGCCTGTGGCATCGAGCGCGGGTCTGTTGCCGGCAGGCTGCTGGTCTATCACCTGGAAGAAGTCGCGCTGGTGGGTCAGCGGCATGCTGCCCCGGGCGTGGCGACCTTGCAGCAGATCGAGCAGTTGCTGGTCCAGCGCGAGTTAATCCCGTGCGTCTAGCGGGCGGTAGCTCATGCAGGCTGCTGATGTGTGCCAGCGGCTGGTGCTACCGGAATGCTGTCGGGAATGGACCGTGATCAAGGCACGAGCAGCACCAACAGCCCCAGGTTGACCAGCAGCGACACCAGTGCCAGCCCACGCCAGAACTTCAGCGGCTCGCGCTCCAGTAGCGGGCGGGCCGGCAGGTCCTGGGCGCGGCGTTCGCCCTGGTCGAGGGCCAGCAGCCATTCCTCGGTGGTCTCGAAGCGCTGCGCCGGGTTGTTGGCCAGCGCCTTCTGCAGGATCTCGTCGAGCCAGGCCGGCAGGTCCGGCCGATAGCGGCTGGCCGGCGTCGGCGCGCGGTTCGGCGGCTGCTGGAAGGCCTCGACCTCGCCGTAGGGGTAGTGGCCGGTCAGCAGGCGATAGAGGGTGACCCCGGCGCCGAACAGGTCCTGGCGCTCGTCCGGCGGCTGGCCGGCGAAGGCCTCCGGGGCGATGTAGCTGGGCGTGCCCGGCAGGCTGTGGGCCTCGTCCTCGGACAGGCCGGGGCAGTAGGCCAGGCCGAAATCGAGCAGGCGCAGCTCGCCGTCGGCGCCGACCAGCAGGTTCTCAGGCTTGATGTCGCGGTGCAGGATGTTGCGCCGGTGCAGCTGGCCCAGCGCGCGCAGCAGGCTGCGCGCCAGCGCCAGCCAGTCGGCCAGCGGCAGCGGACCCTGCTCCTCCAGGCGCGCCGCCAGGGTCTGGCCGGCGTATTCGCGCATGACGAAGTACAGGTGCTGGCGCTGCGCCAGGCCATGGACTTCGGGAAAGCTGCGCCCGGCCACGCGGCGCAGGAACCATTCCTCCAGCAGCAGGGCCTGCTGGGTGTGCGGGTCCTCGGCCAGCGCCGGGGTCAGGGTCTTCAGCAGCCAGGGACGGCCCTGGCCGTCACGCACCCGATAGAGCAGCGACTGGCGGCTTTCGCCGAGCAGGCGCTCGACCTGCCAGCCCTCGAAGGTCTGGCCGTCGCGCAGGCGCGGCGGCAGCGGCCACTGTTGCAGGCGGGCGAGGGCGTCGGCCAGGCTGCTTTCCGGCAGCGCGTCGATGCGCACCAGCAGGGCGCTGGCGTTGTCCTGGCTGCCGGCGCGGTGGGCGGCGCCGACCAGTGCGTCCGCCGCGGCCTGCGGCTCGGGCTCGGCTTCGAGGATGCTGCGGATGATCGAGTCGTTGAGCACCGCCCAGATGCCGTCGCTGATCAGCAGGAAGCTTTCGCCGACCTGCAGGTCGCCGTCCAGGTAGTCCATCACCAGATGCTGGTCGAGGCCGAGGGCGCGCTTGAGCACGTGCTGCATGCCTTCCTGTTCCCAGACGTGCTCGCTGGTCAGGCGCTGCAGCTTGCCGGCGTGCCAGCGATAGGCGCGGCAGTCGCCGACGTGGGCGATGGTGAAGCGTCGCCCGCGCAGCACCAGCGCGGTGAGGGTGGTGAGCAGCGGCTGGCCGCCGCCGGCTGCCTGCAGCCAGCGGTTGTGGGCCAGCAGCAGGCGGTCGAGCGATTGCGCCACCGGCCAGGTTTCCGGGGTGGCGTAGTAGTCCAGCGCCAGCGCCTGCAGGGTGGCACGGGCGGCCAGGCCGCCGTCGGCGCACTGGCTGACGCCGTCGGCCAGGGCCAGCAGGTGGCCCTTGCTGGCGGCCAGCGCCGGCGCCGGGGTCACCACGCGCAGGGCGTCCTGGTTCTCGCTGCGCGGGCCGGTGGCGCTGGCTTCGCCGGTGGTCAGTTGCAGAGGCATGGGCGGGTCCGTGGTGACTGGCGGGGTGTGCCGGGGAGGTATCGGGTATCGCCTTCGTCTCCAGCCAACCTACGCCATTGCGTAGGATGGGTGGAGCGCAGCGATAGCCATTGGGTGTCGATCAGACCCGCGCGGCAGTAACCGCAGCCGAGCCCCAGGTGGTTCTCCAGCGCAGCTTGACGCCATGCAGGCCGATCCAGGCGACTACGCCGAGGGCGGCGAACAGCCACAGGCCGAGCTGGTAGTCGCCGGTGGCCTGCTTGATCGCGCCGAGGCCTGCGGTCAGGGCGAAGCCGCCGATGCCGCCGGCCATGCCGATCAGCCCGGTCATCACGCCGATCGACTGGCGGAAGCGCTGCGGTACCAGCTGGAACACCGCGCCGTTGCCGGCGCCGAGGCTGAGCATGGCGATCACGAACAGGGCCAGGGCGGCCGCCGAGCTGGACAGGTTGAAGCCGACCACGGTGAGGCACATCGAGGCCACGGTGTACATCACCAGCAGGGTGCGGATGCCGCCGATGCGGTCGGCCAGCGCACCGCCCAGCGGGCGCAGCAGGCTGCCGGCGAACACGCAGGCGGCGGTGTAGTAGCCGGCCTTGACCGGGTCGAAGCCGTACTGGTCGTGGAAGTAGCCGGGCAGGGTGCTGGCCAGGCCGAGGAAGCCGCCGAAGGTCACGCTGTAGAACAGCATGAACCACCAGCTGTCGCGGTCGGCCAGTGCCTTCAGGTAGTCGCCTGCGGCCTTGGGCTTGGGACGCTCGGGCGCATTCTTCGCCACGCTGGCGAAGATGATCAGGGTCAGTACCAGCGGGATCAGCGCCAGGCCGAACACGTTGCTCCAGCCGAAGGTGCTGGCCAGTACCGGGGCGAACAGGGCGGCGAGCACGGTGCCGGAGTTGCCGGCGCCGGCGATGCCCATGGCCTTGCCCTGGTGCTGCGCCGGGTACCACTGCGAGGCCAGCGGAAGGGCCACGGCGAAGGAGGCGCCGGCGAAGCCGAGGAACAGGCCGAGCAGCAGCGCCTGCTCATAGCTGTGCACACCGTGCAGCCAGGCCACCGCCAGGGCGGCGATGACGATCACCTGGCCGACCAGGCCGGCACTCTTCGGCGAGGTACGGTCGGCCAGCATGCCCATCAGGAAACGCAGCACCGCACCGGCGAGGATCGGCGTGGCGACCATCATGGCGCGCTGTTGGGTGGTCAGGCCGAGGTCGGCGGCGATCTGCACGCCCAGCGGGCCGAGCACGTACCAGACCATGAAGCTCAGGTCGAAATAGAGAAAGGCGGCGAACAGGGTTGGCGTATGGCCGGCTTTCCAGAAACTCGTGTTCATCTGACACCTCGAATCCAAAGTCGCAAAAGGCCGGGTGGCTGGCGCGGAACCGAGCCTGGTCGGATGGTCCGCGCCTGCCCCCGGGTAACGCCGGGCTTGTGGCCAGGCGCTGGTGGCATGGCCACCCAAGGGGGAAGGGTTACTGGGCAGCGGTGCGGATCGCGCGCCCGCCGCCCGCCCCGGGCATTGGGGCGCAAAACGCAAAAGGCGTCGCAGCACGCCAGCCGGAGCTGAGTGATGCGACGCCTTTGTCTTGTTCGCCAACCGCCATTGGTTGTCGATGCGATGAACATTGCAAGTGACGGGCCAACTTCCTGAAATGTCGGCCTGGCGCGGCTTTGCCGGCGATGGCCCGGCCTGCACTGGAAGGTTGGCGAGCAAAAAGGGGGCGACTGGCGGTATTGCTGCGTTGTTCTGGTGCGTGGCGCGCCCCGTTGCCTCGCCAAGGCACAGGGCGCGCCGGATTCTCAGGCCGCTGGCCGGCGCTGGCGCTGATAAAGGAACTCCAGCACTGCGGCGCGGTACTCGTGGTAGCGCGGGTCGTGGGCCAGCGCCATGCGCTCGCGCGGGCGCGCCAGGTCGACCTTGAGGATGTCGCCGACGGTGGCCGAGGGGCCATTGCTCATCATCACGATGCGGTCGGAGAGCAGCACGGCCTCGTCGACGTCGTGGGTGATCATGATCACCGTGTTGCCGAGATCGGCGTGGATCTCCATCAGCGAGTCCTGCAGGTGGGCGCGGGTCAGCGCGTCGAGCGCACCGAACGGCTCGTCCATCAGCAGCACCTTGGGCTGCATGGCCAGCGCGCGGCCGATGCCGATGCGCTGCTTCATACCGCCGGAGATCTCGCTGGGGCGCTTGTCGCGGGCGTGGGTCATGTGCACCAGGTTGAGGTTGTGCTCGATCCACTCGCGCATCTCGGCCTTTCCCTTCCTGCCCTTGAACACCTGCTGCACGGCCAGCTCGATGTTCTGGTAGCAGGTCAGCCAGGGCAGCAGGCTGTGGTTCTGGAACACCACCGCGCGCTCGGGGCCGGGTGAGTTGACCTCCTTGCCGTCGAGGATCACCCCGCCGGTGCTGGCCTGGTAGAGGCCGGCGACGATGTTGAGCACGGTCGACTTGCCGCAGCCGGAGTGGCCGATCAGCGAGACGAACTCGCCCTTGTCGATCTTCAGGTTGACGTTCTGCAGGGCGCAGAACAGGCCCTTGTCGGTGGGGAAGCTGATGCCGACGCCGGTCAGTTCGAGGTGGGTGTGGTTCATGGCGATCTCCTGGGGCGGCGCTTAGCGCAGGTCGGCGTTCTTGTCCCAGCTGACGCGGCGTTGCAGCGCGAGCATGAGACGGTCGAGGACGAAGCCGATCAGGCCGATGACGATGACGGCGACCATGATGCGGCCGAGGGAGTTGGAGCTGCCGTTCTGGAACTCGTCCCAGATGAATTTGCCCAGGCCCGGGTTCTGCGCCAGCATCTCGGCGGCGATCAGCACCATCCAGCCGGTGGCCAGCGACAGGCGCAGGCCGGTGAAGATCATCGGGATGGCTGCCGGCAGGACGATGCGCCGCACGTGGCTGAGCGGCGACAGGCTGAGCACGCGGCTGACGTTGAGCAGGTCCTTGTCCATGTTGGCCACGCCCACGGTGGTGTTGATCACCGTCGGCCACAGGCAGCACAGCGCCACGGTGAGCGCCGAGGTGACGAAGGACTTGGCGAACAGCGGGTCGGCGCTGGTGTACACGGCGCTGACCACCATGGTCACCAGTGGCAGCCAGGCCAGCGGCGACACCGGCTTGAACACCTGGATCAGCGGGTTGATGGCGTTGTAGATCGGCCGGCTCAGGCCGCAGACGATGCCCAGCGGAATGGCGATCAGCGAGGCGATGGCGAAGCCGGTCATCACCGTGTACAGGCTGGTGAGGATCTGCTTGAAGAAGGTCGGCTTGCCGGTGTATGGGCGCACGGTCACCTTGGCGTCGGGGTCCTTGGCCAGGCGCTCGGCGTTGCGCGCCTCCTGGCGCTGGTAGAAGGCGTCGGCCTTGCGCTGCTCGGCGATGTGCTCGTCGACCAGGCTGGAGAACTGGCTGACCGCCTGGGCCGGGCCGGGGAACTTGCCGAGGCTGGTGTCGATGCTGCCGGCCGCGAGCTGCCAGAACAGCAGGAAGGCGAGCAGACCTACCACCGGCAGCAGCAGGGCGGGCAGCCAGCGCTTGGCCAGAGCTGCCTTGCGTGCGGTTTTCAGGGTGTCTTTGATCGGTTGGGCGACGGCGGGGTTGCTCATCGTCGTTTCCTCGGATTCATGGGGAGCCGGTTTTGCCGGCTCCCGCTGCATGGGCAATGTCACAGCTTGCTGTCGGCTTTCAGGCCGATGCTGAACTGCTCGATGTAGGCGTTCGGCTGGCGCCCGTCATAGGTAAGGCCGTCGATGAAGTCGCTGCTCGGTGCGCGGAAGCCTTCTTCGGTTGCTGCCGGGAAGTCGGCGGCCTTGGCCTTGCCCTCGGCGACCAGTTCGCTGGCGGCGGATTGGTAGATCTCCGGCAGGTAGACCTTCTTGGCGGTCTCGAAGTACCAGGAATCTGGCTTGGCCTCGCCGATCTGGCCCCAGCGGCGCATCTGGGTCAGGTACCAGATGGCGTCGGAGTAGTAGGGGTAGGTCGCGTTGTGGCGGAAGAACACGTTGAAGTCGGGGACTGCGCGCTTGTCGCCCTTCTCGTACTCGAAGGTGCCGGTCATCGAGTTGGCGATCACCTTGGCGTCGGCGCCGACGTACTCGGGACGGGCGAGGATCTCTACCGCCTCGGCGCGGTTGGCGTTGTCGTTCTCGTCCAGCCACATGGCGGCGCGGATCAGGGCCTTGACCAGGCGCTTGTGGGTTTCCGGATTGGCCTCGGCCCAGGCCTTGGACACGCCGAGGACCTTTTCCGGGTTGTTCTTCCAGATTTCGTAGTCGGTGACCACCGGTACGCCGATGCCCTTGAACACCGCGGCCTGGTTCCACGGCTCGCCCACGCTGTAGCCATGGATGGTGCCGGCTTCCATGGTGGCCGGCATCTGCGGCGGCGGCGTCACCGAGAGCAGCGCGTCGGCGCTCAGGGTGCCGGTGATGTCGCCCTTGGCCGGGGCGTAGTAGCCGGGGTTGATGCCGCCGGCGGCCAGCCAGTAGCGCAGCTCGTAGTTGTGGGTGGATACCGGGAACACCATGCCGAGGTTGAACGGCTTGCCCTTGGCCTTGTACTGGTCGATCACCGGCTTCAGGGCGTCGGCCTTGATCGGGTGCACCGGCTTGCCGTTTGCCATCGGCACGTGTTTCTTCATCTCCGCCCACACCGCGTTGGACACGGTGATGGCGTTGCCGTTGAGGTCCATGGAGAAGGCGGTGACCACGTCGGCCTTGGTGCCGAAGCCGATGGTGGCGCCCAGCGGCTGGCCGGCCAGCATGTGCGCGCCATCCAGCTCGCCGGTGATCACGCGGTCGAGCAGCACCTTCCAGTTGGCCTGGGCCTCGAGGCTGACGTACAGCCCCTCGTCCTCGAAGAAGCCCTTCTCGTAGGCGATGGCCAGCGGTGCCATGTCGGTGAGTTTGATGAAGCCGAGCTTGAGCTCTTCCTTCTCCGGATCGGCGGCCAGGGCGATGGAGCTGGCCAGCGGGGCGAGCAGCAGGGTGGCGGCGCAGGACAGGCTGGCCAGGGCATGCTTGAAGCGGCGACTGCGAATTTTCATGGCGAATTCTCGGGGTCAGAAACGAAAAAAGACGTCGCAAGCGCACCGATCCTGCGGGGATCAGCTGGCTTTTGACGTCTTTGTCAGTTCGTCTCGATCACCGCCGTTGGCGATCCGAAGACGGATGTACAGTCACTATTGCAAGGGGCTTGCCAGTTTTTCGGATCACCGGCACACAAGCGCGGAGGCGTGCTTGTGCTGCCCGGTTTATGCCAATAAGTGCTTTTGAATCAAGGGGTTGCTGTTTTCTGCGGGCCGGCGGGCGGTTTCCGGCGGGCGACTGACGCGCTTGCGCGGTGGGTCATGGCTGTGCATGGGGGCTGCGCGCTGGGCACTTTTGGTTCATGACGGCCGCTTGGGGCAGAATGGTTCATGGCTGACCGCAAGGCTGGAAAATTCCTTGGTCCGGTCGCCAGTCTGCCGACCGAACCGCCTGGAGCACGCGATGTCCCGCATTGTCACCCTGACCCTCAACCCGGCGATGGATCTCTCGACTGGAGTCGATCGGGTCGAACCGACCCGCAAGCTGCGCTGCAGCCTGCCGCACTACGATCCGGGCGGCGGCGGCATCAACGTGGCGCGGGTGGTCGCCACCCTCGGCGGCGATGCCGTGGCGGTCTACCCGGCCGGCGGTCCATTCGGCGACATGCTGCAGCGCATGCTGGACGAGCTAGGGGTGGAGCAGGTGCGGGTGCCGATAGCCGGCGACACCCGCGAGAGCTTCACCGTCGACGAGGGTGACACGGGGTTGCAGTACCGCTTCGTCCTGCCCGGCCCGGAACTGGCCGCGGCCGAGCAGCAGGCCTGCCTCGACGCCATCGCCGCGCTCGATCCGCTGCCCGGCTACGTGGTGCTCAGCGGCAGCTTCCCACCCGGCGTGGCGTTGGGCTTCTTCGACGAGGTGGCCGCGCTGGCGCGGCGCATCGGCGCGCGCCTGGTGCTCGACTGCTCGGGCGAGGCGCTGCAGTACGCGGCCGGCCAGGGCGGCATCCATCTGCTCAAGCCGAGCCTCAGCGAGCTGGCCACGCTGGCGGGTGGCAAGCTGGAGGGCGAAGCCGCCCAGGAAGCGGCGTTGCGCGGCCTGATCGCGCGAGGTGTGGCGGAGATCATCGTGCTGTCGCTGGGCGGCGAGGGCGCGGTACTGGCCAGCCAGGCGGGCGTTGAGCGCTTCGCGCCGCTGGACGTGCCGGTGTGCAGCGCGGTGGGCGCCGGCGACAGCATGGTCGGCGCCATGGTCCTGGCCCTGAGCCGTGGCTGGAGCCTGTGCGAGGCGGTGCGCTACGGCATCGCCGCCGGCTCGGCGACCATCATGCGCCCGGGCACCGAGCTGTGCCGGGTGGAGGATGTCGAGCGGCTGTTTGGTGCGGTTTGAAAGACGTCGCGGTGCCGCTCTTGTAGGAGGCGCGACCTCGCGGCGATGCGGGCGATAGCCCGCCATGCCAGCAAGAGCATCGCCCCGAGGTCGGGCCTCCTACATGGGGTCGCTTAGGTTCAGCTGGCGCTGTCGCCCTTCGCCGCCTTGGCCGGCAGCAGGCCGTCGGCGCGGAACATGGCCTTGATGCCACGGATCGCCTGGCGGGTGCGGTCGAGGTTCTCGATCAGGGCGAAGCGCACGTGGTCGTCACCGTAGTCGCCGAAGCCGATGCCGGGTGAGACGCAGACCTTGGCTTCCAGCAGCAGCTTCTTGGCGAACTCCAGCGAGCCGAGGTGGGCGTAGGCTTCGGGGATCTTCGCCCAGATGTACATCGCCGCCTTGGGCTTCTCGACCATCCAGCCGATCTCGTGCAGGCCCTTGACCAGCACGTTGCGGCGCTCGCAGTACTTGTCGGCGATGTCGCGCACGCACTGCTGGTCGCCTTCCAGCGCGGCGATGGCCGCCACCTGCAGCGGGGTGAAGGTGCCGTAGTCGTGGTAGCTCTTGATCCGCGCCAGGGCGCTGACCAGTTCCTGGTTGCCGACCATGAAGCCGATCCGCCAGCCGGCCATGTTGTAGCTCTTCGATAGGGTGAAGAACTCCACGGCGACGTCCTTGGCGCCCGGCACCTGCATGATCGACGGCGCCTTCCAGCCGTCGAAGACGATGTCGGCATAGGCCAGGTCGTGGACCACGAGGATGTCGTACTGCTTGGCCAGGGCCACCACGCGCTCGAAGAAGTCCAGCTCCACGCACTGCGCGGTGGGATTGGAGGGGAAGCCGATGATCATCATTTTCGGCTTGGGGATCGACTCGCGGATCGCCCGCTCCAGCTCGGCGAAGAAGTCGACGCCGGGCACCAGCGGCACCGAGCGCACCTGGGCGCCGGCGATCACCGCGCCGTAGATGTGGATCGGGTAGCTGGGGTTGGGTACCAGCACGGTGTCGCCATGGTCGAGGGTGGCCAGCATCAGGTGCGCCAGGCCTTCCTTGGAGCCGATGGTGACGATGGCTTCGCTGTCCGGGTCGATCTCCACCTGGTAGCGATCCTGGTACCAGCGCGAGATGGCGCGACGCAGGCGCGGGATGCCGCGGGAAGTGGAGTAGCCGTGGGTGTCGTCGCGCTGGGCGACCTGCACCAGTTTCTCGACGATATGCGGCGGGGTGGCGCCGTCGGGGTTGCCCATGCTGAAGTCGATGATGTCCTCGCCACGGCGGCGGGCGGCCATCTTCAGTTCGGCGGTGATGTTGAAGACGTAGGGGGGGAGGCGATCGATGCGCGCGAAGCGGCGCCCGGAACGGGAGTCGGTCATGAGTTTTCTCGAATACGTAAGCGCCCGGAACCGTCCGAGCGACGTTGGCCAGTGCGCTGGCCTGCGCGAAGCAAAATACGCCGGCGCGCGCGTGCTGTCGAGAGGGGCTTGTGCTGTTTGACCGTTGCCGCGCGGGCGCGCGGCAACGGTCAAACAGCGCGTTGGAATCGGCTCAATTGCCGAGCATCTCGTGCATCGAGATGATCTGCTCGGCCACCTGGATCAGCTTCTGCTGCTTGCTCATCGCCTGGCGGCGCATCAGGGTGTAGGCCTCTTCCTCGTTGCACTGGCGCATCTTCATCAGCAGGCCCTTGGCCAGCTCGATGCGCTTGCGCTCAGCCATCTGCTGGTCGCGGGCGTTGAGCTGGGCACGCAGGGCCTGGTCGCTCTCGAATCGTGCCATGGCCACGTCGAGGATTGGCTGCAGGCGCTGGGCATGGATACCCTCGACGATGTAGGCGCTGACCCCGGACTGGATGGCCTGGCGCATCACGCCGGGGTCGTGCTCGTCGGTGAACATGACGATCGGGTGCGGTTGGTCGCGGCTGAGCAGGCAGACCTGCTCCATGACGTCGCGTCCGGGCGATTCACTGTCGATCAGGATCACGTCCGGGCGTACTGCGGCTACCCGCGCCGGCAGGTCGACGGTCAGGCCGGACTCGTCGACCACCTCGAAGCCGGCTTCGGTCAGCGCGCTCTTCAGGCGGCCGACCTTCTTCGCGGTGTCGTTGATCAGGAGAATGCGCAACATGTACAGAACTCCTGCGGATCAGAGGGCCAGTGACTGGCGTTCGGCCAGCGCGTGCAGCTCGAAGCTGCAGGCGTAGCCGGCCGGGTCGCTGCCGTCCCACACCTTGCCATCCTGCAGGGTGGAACTGCGCATGGACTCCGGCACGGCGATGCCCAGCGCACCTGCCGCCTCGCGATACAGGGCGAGCTGATGTACCTCGCCAGCAAGCTCATGATACTGCGGATCGTCGCGCAGCAGACCCCAGCGGCGGAACTGGGTGAGGAACCAGATGCCGTCGGACAGGTAGGGCATGTTCACCGCGCCTTCGGCGAAGAAGCGCAGCGGGTGGGCGTCCAGCCAGGCGTGGCCGAGGCCGTCCTGGTAGTGGCCGAGAAAGCGCGGCTCCAGGGTGCTTGCCGGGGCATTGACGAACTCAGCGGCGCTCAACAGTTGGGCGGTACTGCGGCGATTCTCCGGGCTTTCGTCGATGAAACGGCTGGCCTCGAGCAGCGCCATGCTTAGGGCGCGGGCGCTGTTGGGGCACTGCTCGACGAACTCGCGGGTGACGCCGAGGACCTTTTCCGGGTGATCCGGCCAGATCGACTGGCTGGTGGCGATGGTGAAGCCCAGGCCCTCGTCCACCGCGTGGGCGCCCCAGGGATCGCCGGCGCAGAAGCCGTCGATACGCCCGGCGCGCAGGTGGGTGACCATCTGTGCGGGCGGCACCACCACGCTGTTGACGTCGGCGAGCGGATGGATGCCGTGGCCGGCCAGCCAGTAGTACAACCACAGGGCATGGGTGCCGGTGGGGAAGGTGTGGGCGAAGGTGAGTTTCGCACCGCTGTGGTGCGTATGCTCGCGCAGTGCCTCGGCAGAGGTCACGCCGGCCTCGCGCAGCGCCGTGCTCAGGTTGATCGACTGACCGTTCTGGTTCAGGCCCATGAGGATGGCCATGGGCGTGGCCGGGCTGCCGATGCCCAGGTGGGTGCCGTAGACCTGGCCATAGAGCATCTGCGCGGCATCCAGTTCGCCGCTGACCAGCTTGTCGCGCAGGCCGGCCCAGGAGGCCTGGCGGCGCAGGTTGAGGGTCAGTCCGTAGGGCTGGGCGAAGCCCTGGGTGGCGGCAACGATCAACGACGCCGAGTCGGCCAGGGCCATGAAGCCGAGGTCGAGGACGTTCTTTTCCGGGGCATCCGAGCCGGCGACCCAGGACAGGGCGTCGTGGCGGGGGGCGGGGGTATGGTCGGGCATGACAGGTTCCAGAGACGGGCAGGGCAGGTGGGCTGCATGCCTGCGATAAAGCAAGCCGTATGCCAGTGTGGCGGCTGATCGTGCAAACGAGGCTTTCGCCACGTCCCATGGTGTATGCCTGTGCACCAAATGAGGCCGCAGCCGGCCAGGGCGATGGCCTTGGGTGGTTGCTCCGGCGCGCGGGTCTCACTACAGTCCTTTCAAGGGCTTATCGAACAAGCCGAGGCAGGGGGCCGCCGTGATCCAGTTTCTGCTCAACCGCGAGCTGCGCTGCGAGACTGCGCTCGATCCGAATCTGACGGTGCTCGAATACCTGCGCCGCCATCTCGGCCGCAGCGGCACCAAGGAGGGCTGTGCGTCGGGCGACTGCGGTGCCTGCACCGTGGTGGTCGCCGAGCCGGACCCGGCCGCCAACGGCGCGCGGCTGCGCTATCGCAGCCTGAACTCCTGCCTGACCTTCATGTCCGCCCTGCACGGCAAGCAACTGATCACCGTCGAGGATCTCGGTCAGCCGGGGCATCTGCATGGCGTGCAGCAGGCGATGGCCGACTGCCACGGCAGCCAGTGCGGCTTCTGCACACCGGGTTTCGTCATGTCGCTGTTTGCCCTGCAGAAGGGCTGCGCCGCTTACGACCGCGCGCAGGCGGTCGATGCGCTGACCGGCAACCTGTGCCGCTGCACCGGCTACCGGCCGATCATCGCCGCCGCCGAACAGGCCTGCACACAGCGACAGGCCGACAGCTTCGAGCGCCATGAAGCCGAAACCCTGGCCGCGTTGCAGGTCATCGCCAGCCAGGGCGATGCCGGGCTGGAGCGTAGCGAGCGGCGCTGCCTGCTGCCGCAGACGCTGGACGAGTTGGCGGAAATCTATCGGGCCCAGCCGCAGGCCCGCCTGCTGGCCGGCGGCACCGACCTGGCGCTGGAGGTAACCCAGCAGCACCACGAGCTGCCGCTACTGATCGACCTCGGCCGGGTGGCCGAACTCAAGTGCATCGAATTCAGCGACACACATGTGGAAATTGGCGCCGGGGTGGCGTTGAGCGACTGCCAGGCCGTGCTGGCCGACGAATACCCGGACTTCGGCGCGCTGCTGGCGCGCTTCGCCTCGTGGCAGATCCGCAACCGCGCCACCCTGGGCGGCAATCTCGGCAACGCCTCGCCGATCGGCGACACGCCCCCGCTGCTGATCGCCCTCGGCGCCGAGCTGCTGCTGCGCTGTGGCGCGCAGCGGCGCACCCTGGCACTGGAGGAGTTTTTCCGCGACTACCGGGTCACCGCGCTGGCGCCCGGCGAGCTGATCGAGAGCATCCGCGTGCCGCGCCCCGTGGCGGGGCAGGCGTTGCGCGCCTACAAGGTCAGCAAGCGCCTGGACGACGACATTTCCGCCGTGTGCGCGGCGTTCAATCTGCACCTGCGCGACGGCGTGGTGAGCGAGGCGCGCATAGCCTTCGGCGGCATGGCGGAGATTCCCAAGCGTGCCCGCGCCTGCGAGCAGGCGCTGATCGGTACGCGCGGCGAGGAGACGGCCATCGAGCACGCCTGCCAGGCACTGGCCGGCGAATTCAGCCCGCTCGACGATCTGCGCGCCAGCGCGGCCTACCGCCTGTGGGTCGCGCAGAACCTGCTGCGCCGCTGCTTCATCGAGCTGCAACAGCCCTCCGTGGCCACTCGGGTGTATTCGGCATGAACAATCCTGAACTGTCCCAGGAAGAGCTAGCGCAACGGTTTCGCGCCGGCATCGCCAGCGGCGTTGGCCGCGGCCTCAAGCACGAAAGCGCCGACAAGCACGTCTCCGGCACGGCGCTGTACGTAGACGACCGCCCTGAGTTCGCCAACCAGCTGCACGTCTGCGCGCGTCTCTCCGAGCACGCCCATGCGCGCATCCTGCACATCGACACGTCGCCCTGTTATGCGTTTCCCGGCGTGGTCATCGCCATCACCAGCCACGACGTCCCCGGCGAGCTGGACATCGGCGCTGTCTGGCCGGGCGATCCGCTGCTGGCCGAGGGGGTCGTGCAGTACGTCGGGCAGATGGTGCTGGCGGTGGCCGCCGCCGACCCCGAGATCGCCCGTCAGGCCGCCGCTGCCGCGAAGATCGACTATGAGGTGCTGGAGCCGCTACTGGACGTGGAGGAGGCGCTGCGTCGTGGCGAGTTGGTGCGTGACAGCCACCGCCAGCAGCGCGGCGACGCTGATACGGCGCTGGCTGGCGCGCCGCATCGCCTGCAGGGACGCCTGCACGTCGGCGGCCAGGAGCACTTCTATCTGGAGACCCAGGTCTGCACGGTACTGCCCGTCGAGGACGGCGGCATGCTGGTCTATTCCTCGACGCAGAACCCCACCGAGATCCAGCATCTGGTAGCCCGCGTGCTCGGCGTGCCGATGCACCAGGTGGCGGTGGACATGCGCCGCATGGGTGGCGGCTTCGGCGGCAAGGAAACCCAGGCCGCCGGCCCGGCCTGCCTGTGCGCGGTGGTCGCCCGGCTGACTGGGCGGCCGGCGAAGATGCGCCTGGCGCGCACCGATGACATGCGCACCACCGGCAAGCGCCATCCGTTCCTGATCGACTACGACGTCGGTTTCGACGCCCAGGGCGTGCTGCAGGGCATCGACATCCAGCTGCTGGCCAACTGCGGCTTCTCGCCGGATCTGTCCGGGGCCATCGTCGACCGGGCGATGTTCCATGCCGACAACGCCTACTACCTGGGCGATGCCAGGGTCACTGGCCATCGTTGCCGCACCAACCTGGCGTCCAACACCGCCTTTCGCGGCTTCGGCGGGCCGCAGGGTATGCTCGGCATCGAGGAGGTCATGGAGCGTATCGCCCGCCATCTGGGCCTCGATCCCCTGGAGGTGCGCAAGCGCAACTACTACGGCGTGGCGCCGCGCAACGTCACCCACTATTACCAGACCGTGGAGCACAACCTGCTGGGCGAGCTGACCGCCGAGCTGGAGGCGAGCTGCGACTACCAGGCTCGTCGCGCGGCAATCCGCGCCTTCAATGCCGCCAGTCCGGTGCTCAAGAAGGGCCTGGCACTGACCCCGGTGAAGTTCGGCATCAGTTTCACTTCCAGCTTCCTCAACCAGGCCGGAGCGCTGATCCACATCTATACCGACGGCAGCATCCACCTCAACCACGGCGGCACCGAGATGGGCCAGGGCCTGCATACCAAGGTGGCGCAGGTTGTCGCCGAAACCCTGCAGGTCGATATCTCGCGCATCCATATCAGCGCCACCCATACCGAGAAGGTGCCCAACACCTCGCCGACCGCTGCCTCCTCGGGAAGCGATCTCAACGGCAAGGCGGCGCAGAACGCCGCGCTGATCCTGCGCCAGCGCCTGGTGGGCTTCGCCGCCATCCACTTCGAGGTCGACCCGGACGAGGTCGAGTTCGGCAATGGCCAGGTGCGGGTGGGCGAGCGCTACCTGAGCTTCGACGAACTGATCGCTCTGGCCTATGTCGGCCAGGTGTCGCTGTCCAGCACCGGCTTCTATGCCACGCCCGGCGTGCACTACGACCGCGAGCAGGCGCGCGGCCGGCCGTTCTACTACTACGCCTTCGGCGTGTCCTGCTCCGAGGTGCTGGTGGATACCCTGACCGGCGAGTACCGGGTGCTGCGCACCGACATCCTCCACGACGTCGGCGACTCGCTGAACCCGGCCATCGACATCGGCCAGATCGAAGGCGGTTTCATCCAGGGCATGGGCTGGCTGACCTGCGAGGAGCTGGCCTGGGACGCCAAGGGGCGGCTGCTGACCGATGGCCCGGCGACCTACAAGATTCCCACGGTGGGCGACCTGCCGGCGGACCTGCGCGTGCAACTGGTGGCCAACCGCGGCAACCCGCAGGACACCGTGTTCCACTCCAAGGCGGTCGGCGAGCCGCCGTTCATGCACGGCATTTCGGTGTGGTGCGCGATCAAGGATGCCTTGGCCAGCCTCGCCGACTACCGCGTGCATCCCGAGCTGGATGCCCCGGCAACCCCGGAGCGGGTGTTGTGGGCGGCGGAGCGTCTGCGCCATGCATGACTGGATCGAAACCCTGGGCGAACTGCAGCGCCGCGGCGAGCCCTGCGTGCTGGTGACCCTGGTCGAGGAACAGGGCTCCACCCCGCGCGATGCCGGCGCCAAGCTGCTGGTCACCACCGAATGCAGCTACCACAGCATCGGCGGCGGCCACCTGGAGCTGCGCGCCATCCAGATCGCCCGCGACCTGCTCGCCTCGGGCGCCCGCACGCCGCTGCTGGAGCGCTTCAGCCTGGGTGCCAGCCTGGGCCAGTGCTGCGGCGGCGTCACCCTGCTGCTGTTCGAGCCGCTGGGGCGGGCGCGGGCCGAGGTCGCGGTGTTCGGCGCGGGGCATGTCGGTCGCGCGCTGGTGCCGCTGCTCGCCGGCCTGCCGTGCCGGGTGCGCTGGATCGACTCGCGAGTGGCCGAATTTCCGGCGCAGTTGCCGCCGGGTGTCGAGCGGGTGGTCAGCGAGGAGCCGGTCGACGAGGTGGACAAGCTGCCCCCCGGCAGCTACTGCATCGTCATGACCCACAACCATCAGCTCGATCTCGAACTGGCCGAGCGCATCCTGCGCCGCGGCGACTTCGCCTATTTCGGCCTGATCGGCTCGCGGACCAAGCGCGCGCGCTTCGAGCATCGCCTGCGCGAGCGCGGCCTGGCGGCGGAGTCGATCGCGCGCATGCGCTGCCCGCTAGGCCTGCCCGAGGTGCGCGGCAAGCTGCCGCTGGAGATTGCCATCGCGGTGGCGGGGGAGGTGATCGCCACCTACGGCGCCGAGCGGGACCGGCAAGAGCCATAGGACGCAGGATCAGGTGATCCAGCCTCTACTCCAGCCCATCCGCTTTTCCGCCGGGCTGGCGCCGGCCCGGTATAATCGGTGCTTTTGCGAGCATTGCCGTGGCCAACAAGAGATACAGCTGTATCGGTCTGTTCAATCCCAAGTCGCCGGAAAATGTCGGATCGATCATGCGCGCGGCGGGCTGCTATGAAGTCAGCTCGGTGTTCTATACCGGCACCCGCTACGACCGGGCGCGGGACTTCGTCACCGATACCAAGAAGGTCCACCAGGACATTCCGCTGATCAACATCGACGACCTGCGCAAGATCCTGCCGTTCGGCTGCACGCCGGTGGCGGTGGAGCTGGTCGAAGGCGCGCGGTCCCTGCCCGAGTACACCCATCCGGATCGCGCGCTGTACATCTTCGGACCGGAAGACGGCTCGCTGGACAAGCAGATCCGCGACTGGTGCGAGGACGTGGTCTACATCCCCACCAACGGCTGCATGAACCTTGCCGCCACGGTCAACGTGGTGCTCTACGACCGGCTGGCCAAGGGCAACAACACGCGCTCCGGGCCGCTGTTCTAGAAATCGCTCGAATCACCGGATGCTGAAAAAAAGAAACCCCGCCGAAGCGGGGTTTCTTTCAGTGCCTGGGCACTACAGCCTGGTCATTGCAGGATCAAGCCTGGATGACCGGGATGTTGGCCTTGGCAGCCGCGTCACGGTATTCAGCCATCTGATCGAAGGACAGGTAGCGGTAAACGTCGGCAGCCATGCTGTCGATGTTCTTCGCGTAGCCCATGTACTCCTCGACGGTCGGCAGCTTGCCGATGATGGAGGCCACAGCCGCCAGCTCGGCCGAAGCCAGGAACACGTTGGTGGCGTCGCCCAGACGGTTCGGGAAGTTACGGGTCGAGGTGGACACCACGGTCGAACCGGTCTGTACGCGCGCCTGGTTACCCATGCACAGCGAGCAGCCCGGCATTTCCATGCGCGCGCCAGCCTTGCCGTAGATGCCGTAGTAGCCTTCTTCGGTCAGTTGGTGAGCGTCCATCTTGGTCGGCGGAGCCAGCCACAGACGGGTCGGGATGCCGCCCTTGACCTTGTCCAGCAGCTTGCCGGCAGCGCGGAAGTGACCGATGTTGGTCATGCACGAACCGATGAACACTTCGTCGATCTTCTGACCGGCAACGGTGGACAGCAGGCGGGCATCGTCCGGGTCGTTCGGCGCGCAGAGAACCGGCTCGGTCACTTCGGACAGGTCGATCTCGATCACGGCCGCGTATTCGGCGTCCTTGTCGGCTTCCAGCAGCTTCGGATCGGCCAGCCAGGCTTCCATCGCCTGGGCACGACGCTCCAGGGTGCGGGCATCGCCGTAGCCTTCGCCGATCATCCAGCGCAGCATGGTGATGTTCGACTTCAGGTACTCGGCGATGGCCTCTTCCGGCAGCTTGATGGCGCAACCGGCAGCGGAACGCTCGGCGGAGGCGTCGGACAGCTCGAAGGCCTGCTCGACGGTCAGACCGTCCAGACCTTCGATCTCGAGGATGCGGCCGGAGAAGATGTTCTTCTTGCCCTTCTTCTCGACGGTCAGCAGACCAGCCTGGATCGCGTAGTAGGGGATGGCATGCACCAGGTCACGCAGGGTGATACCGGGTTGCATCTTGCCCTTGAAGCGCACCAGCACGGATTCCGGCATGTCCAGCGGCATCACGCCGGTGGCGGCGGCGAAGGCGACCAGGCCGGAACCGGCCGGGAAGGAGATGCCGATCGGGAAACGGGTGTGCGAGTCGCCACCGGTACCGACGGTATCCGGCAGCAGCATGCGGTTCAGCCAGCTGTGGATGATGCCGTCGCCCGGACGCAGGGACACGCCGCTGCGGTTCATGATGAAGTCCGGCAGGGTGTGGTGGGTGACGACGTCGATCGGCTTCGGATAGGCGGCGGTGTGGCAGAAGGACTGCATGACCAGGTCGGCGGAGAAGCCCAGGCAAGCCAGGTCCTTCAGCTCGTCGCGGGTCATCGGGCCGGTGGTGTCCTGGGAGCCGACGGTGGTCATCTTCGGCTCGCAGTAGGTGCCCGGACGTACGCCCTGGCCTTCCGGCAGACCGCAGGCACGGCCAACCATCTTCTGGGCGAGGGAGAAGCCCTTGCCGCTGTCGGCCGGAGCAACCGGCTTCTTGAACAGGGTGGACGGCGCCAGGCCCAGTTCGGCACGCGCCTTCTCGGTCAGACCGCGACCGATGATCAGCGGAATACGGCCGCCGGCGCGGACTTCGTCCAGCAGCACTTCGGTCTTCAGTTCGAAGGTGGTGACCAGCTCGTCGCTGCCGTTGCGACGGACTTCGCCCTTGTACGGGTACACGTCGATGACGTCGCCCATGGCCAGGTTGGTGCAGTCGAATTCGATCGGCAGGGCGCCGGCGTCTTCCATGGTGTTGTAGAAGATCGGGGCGATCTTGGTGCCGAAGCAGAAGCCACCGGCGCGCTTGTTCGGCACGTTCGGGATGTCGTCACCGAAGAACCACAGCACGGAGTTGGTGGCGGACTTGCGCGAGGAACCGGTGCCGACCACGTCGCCGACGTAGGCAACCGGGAAGCCCTTGGCCTTCAGCTCTTCCATCTGCTTCAGCGGACCGACCGAGCCCGGGACGTCCGGGTTGATGCCGTCGCGGGCCATCTTCAGCATGGCCAAGGCGTGCAGCGGGATGTCGGGGCGCGACCAGGCGTCCGGAGCCGGCGACAGGTCGTCGGTGTTGGTTTCGCCCGGAACCTTGAACACGGCCAGGGTGATCTTTTCGGCCAGGGCCGGACGGTTGGTGAACCACTCGCCCTCGGCCCAGGAAGCCATCACGGCCTTGGCGGCGGCGTTGCCCTTCTTGGCGCGCTCGGAAACGTCGTGGAAGGCGTCGAACATCAGCAGGGTGTGCTTGAGCTGAGCGGCAGCGACGTCGGCCAGTTCGGCGTTGTCCAGCAGCTCGACCAGGGTGGCGATGTTGTAGCCGCCCTGCATGGTGCCCAGCAGCTCGACAGCGCGCTGCTTGCTGATCAGCGGAGAGGCGGTTTCGCCCTTGGCGACAGCGGACAGGAAACCGGCCTTGACGTAGGCGGCTTCGTCGACGCCCGCGGGAACGCGGTTGGTGATCAGGTCAACCAGGAATTCTTCTTCGCCGGCCGGCGGGTTCTTCAGCAGTTCAACCAGGCCTGCGGTCTGCTCGGCGTTCAGCGGCTGGGGCACGACGCCCTGGGCGGCACGCTCTTCTACGTGTTTGCGGTAGGCTTCAAGCACAGTATTACCCTCATCAGTGGTCCCATGCGGGAGTCCGGGACTCTCGTCCAGAAGCTGTTTTCAAAGTTTTACGCCGGACTGTGACGAAAGTGTGTTGGTGGGTGCGAGTCTACCGATACGCCGCCCACCAACCGCTTTCTGCCGGGTTTACTGTGCTCGTGACGCTTTGAAAACAGCTTCTTTCGGACATTGGCGCCTGTTACAAGGCACGCGGATTCTACTGGAAACACCGGCATAAGTTAAGCAACCCTCCCGGCCGACGGCGGATGACCAAGCTTAGACAAAGGGCTAACATGCCGCTCTGTTTTCGTTGCAGCTCCTCATTTGTCATGTCCAGTCAGCGCATCAAGACCCCCTGTGTCGGCCTCTGTTCCACGGTCTACGGCGACCTGGTGTGCCGCGGTTGCAAGCGCTTTCATCATGAAGTGGTGAACTGGAACCTGTACGGCGAAGAGGAAAAGCGCGCGGTGTTGCTGCGCCTGGAGAGCCTGCTGGTACAGGTGATGGCTGCCAAGCTCGAGGTGTTCGATCCAGCGCTGCTGCGTCAACAGCTCGAGCAGCGGCAGATCCGTTTCGCCCCGCAGCAGTCGCCGTATTGCTGGGCCTACCTGCTGATCGCCCGCGGCGCGCGGCAGATCCAGCAGCTGGATGCCTACGGCATCGTGCTGCTGCCGGAGTTTCGCGACCGCAGCCTTCCCGAACTGCGCGATGCCATCGATCGCGAGTACTTCCTGCTCTCCGAGGCGCACTACCAGCGCTACATCGCGCCGCGCTTCCTGGTGGAGGGCGTGGAGAGTCGGGTCTGATAGCGCCGCCGCTGATGGAGGCGCGAACTCATTCGCGACAGGGTCGCAGATGAATCTGCTTCAGGCCTGTTCCTCGATCAGCTTCTCCAGCTGGTCGCAGATATCGTCCGGCTTGAGCACCAGCACGTCGCTTTCCAGCACGTCCAGCACCACTTCGGCGGTGTTGCCGATCAGTGCGCCGGACAGACCGGTGCGCGCCACGCTGCCGATCACCGTGACCACCGCATCCAGTTGCAGCGCCATCTGCGGAATCAGCAGGTCGGCCGGCCCCTCGGCGATGTGCAGTTGATGGTTGCTCAGGCCGTACTCGTCCTGAAAGCGCTGGCAGGACTCGCGGTATCGCGCGGCGATGGTTTCGCGCAGCTGGAAGGTCGGGTCGGCGGCGGACAGCAGCGGCGCCGGGTGGGCGCTGAGTACGTGCAGTTCGCCCTTGGCCAGGTGGGCGACATCGTGGGCATGGCAGACGATGCTGGCATGCAGGGTGCGATGCTCGGGGTCGTCGTTGCCCACGTCCACCGCCGCCAGCACATTGCCGCCGGTCCACGGACGGTCGGTCTTGACCAGCAGCACCGGGCAGGGGCAGTAGCGCAGCAGTTTCCAGTCGTCCGGGGTGAGCAGGGCCTTCTTCAGCGGGTTGTCCGGGTAGTGCTGCTTGATTACCAGGCCGCAGCCTTCGGCCTGCTGGGCGGCGATGATGGTCTGGTGGGAGCTCTCCTGCCAGTCCTGGCGGGTCGAGACGCTGTAGCCTTCCTCGCGCAGGGTGTCGGCGAGCTCGCCGAGCCAGGTTCCGTGATCCTGCTGTCCGTCGCAAACCACCAGGTGGAGCTCGGATTGCGTGGCGCCGGCAATCAGCCGAGCCCGCTTGAGCGCCAGCCCGTCCGGCTGGTCGGGCTCCAGTACTACCAGGATGCTGCGGATCTCTTGCATGGTCGTCTCCCTGTATGGCATTCGACTTCACTCTAGACGCAGAACCGCCACGCGCCGCTTGATATGCGTCAAGCGGCAGACATGCTCGTCTCAGCCAGCGCCCGTATAATGGCCGGCTTTCCAAGACTAGCCGGATTGCCATGTCCCTGCTTCCCGAGATCGAGAGCTTCCTGCTCTGCCCGACCCCCCAGGCCTGGATCGACCAGGCGCTGCAGCATCCCGAGATCCTGCTGATCGATCATGCCAATTGCGAGAAGAAGGCTGCCAGTACGGCGCTGACTCTGCTGTATCGCTACGTCGAGAAGGAGGACCTGCAATACAAGCTGTCACGCCTGGCGCGCGAGGAGCTGCGTCATTTCGAGCAGGTCGCCGAACTGATGAAGAAGCGTGGCGTGGCCTACCGGCCGGTCAGCGCTTCGCAGTATGCCCAGCGCCTGCACGCGCACATCCGCAAGCACGAGCCGGGCAAGCTGGTGGACACCCTGATCGTCGGCGCCTACATCGAAGCGCGCTCCTGCGAGCGCTTCTACCGGCTGGCGCCCTATCTGGACGAGGAGCTGGGCAAGTTTTACATCTCGCTGCTCAAGTCCGAGGCGCGCCACTATCAGGACTACCTGAAGATGGCTCAGCAGTATGCCGGCGAACCCATCGACGAGCGGGTGGCGTTCTTCGCCGAGATCGAACGCGAGGCGATCCTCACGCCGGACAAGGAGTTCCGCTTCCACAGCGGCGCAGCGGCCTGAGTCCCGGCGCTGTTCAGTTGTTGAGGGCCAGCGCAGGGCCGAGATAGGTATTGGCCTGCAGGATGTCATCCTCGCCGAGCAGGCCCACGGCGGCGGCCAGCTGCAGGCGGGCCTGCAGGTAGCGCAGCTTGGCTTCGAGCAGGTCGCGGCGTGCGATGTACACTTGTTCCTCGGCATTGAGGATGTCGAGGTTGGTGCTGGAACCGGCGAGAAAGCTCTTGCGCGCCGAGTCCTGGGCCCGCTCGCTGGAAGCCACCGCCCGCTCCAGTGCGCGGATGCGCGTCTCGCCGCTCTTCACGCCGCGAAACTCGCGAGTGGTGACCGAGAGCACTTCCTCGCGGGTGGCGTTCAGCTCCTCGCCGGCCTGTTCGCGGCTGGCGACGGCCTGGCGCACGCGGGCGCTGACCCCGCCACCGGCGTACAGCGGCATGTTCAGCTCCACGCCGGCCGAGGCATAGCGGTTCTGCTGGTCTATGGTGGAGACCGAGTCGCTGTCGCTGTCGGTATAGCCCAGCACCAGATCCAGGGTCGGCCAGTGCCCGCCTTTGGCCCGGTTGACTTCCTCTGCCGCCAGCCCGTGATTGAACTGCTGGGCGCGCAGGCTCGGGTTGTTGGCTTTGGCCTGGCTCAGCCAGTCCTGCAGGCTGGCGGGCTGCAGGACTGGTGTCGGGAAGTCCTGGCGCAGGGTGGCGAGGTTTTCCGGCACCTGGCCGATGATCTCCTGCAGCCGGCGCAGGGCGACGACCTGGTGGTCCTGCGCCTCGATCAGCTCGGCCTGGGCCAGGTCGCGCCGTGCGGTCGCCTGGTCGACGTCGGTGATGGTGCCGTCGCCCAGGTCGAAGCGTCGCTGCGTCGCGGCGACCTGCTGCTCGAAGGCCTTGAGCTTGGCCGTTGCCAGGTCGATGGTCTCGCGGGTCAGCAGTACGTCGAAATAACGGCCGGTCAGGGTCACCGCCACCTGCTGCGTCGTGGCGTCGAACACCGCCTCGCTGTAGTCGGCGCGTTGCTTGCCCTGGCGGTACTCGGCGAACTTCTCCCGGTTGTACAGCGGCTGGCGCAGACGCACGATGTAGGCTTCCGCGTCGTAGTCGAGGTCGCTCTCGACATTGCGGCCGAAAAAATCCTTCTCTTCGCGCGTGCCGTCCACCCGACTGCGGCTGGCGCTGGCACTGAGTTGCGGCAGCAGGCCGGCCCGGCCGATGGCGCGGTTCTCCAGTCCGGCGTCACGCTCGTGCACCGCGGCGCGATAGGTGGGGCCCTGGGCTTGCAGGAGTTCCCAGGCTTGCTGCAGATCGAGGGCGCTGGCGGGCAGGCTGGCCAAGCCGGCCAGGCAGGCGAGGGCGAGACGAACGGCCATTCATTGCTCCTTGAAGGCACTGTCGATGCGAGCCAGCAGCGGTTTGAGCAGGTAGCTCAACAGGTTGCGCTCCCCCGTCTTGATGATCACCGTGGCTGGCATCCCGGCACGGATCTGGTTGTTGCCGAGCATCTCCATGCCTTCTTCGGTGACCTCGACCTGGGCCAGGTAGTAGGGCTCCTTGCTGGCTTCATCTATCAGCCGGTCGGCCGCGATGGTGAGCACACGGCCGGGAATATTCGGCGTCTGGGCATGGTTGAAGGCGGGGAAGGTGATATCCACCGGCAGGCCCGGCGCCATCTTGTCGATGGCCTGCACCGGGATCATGGCGTCCACCTGCAGTGGCTCGTCGCCGGGCACCACGCTCATGAGCTCCGCGCCCGGCTGGATCACGCCGCCGATAGTGGAAACGTTGAGACCGAGCACCACGCCGTCGATCGGCGAGCGGATTACCGTGTGCGCCACCTCGTAGTCCAGAGAACGCAGGCGGTCGGCCAGGGCGGTGACCTCCTTCTGCGCCTCGGTCAGCTGCGACTGCACCTCCTTCTGATAATCCTGCTCGAGCTGCAGGATGCGCAGCTTGAGCTCGGCGATCTGGTTGTGGGTGCGGCCGATATCGGCCACGCTCTGCGCCCGCTGGGCGTTCAGGTCGGCGGCACTGCGCTCTAGTTCGAGCATGCGGTTGCGCGCGACGTAGCCCTCGGCGGCGAGGTTGCGCACGCCGTCCAGTTCCTGGGCGAGGAAGCTGATCTGCGCGCTGCGTGCCGCCTGTACCTGGCGCAGGCCCTTGAGCTGCTCCTCGGCGCCGCGAATGTTCTCGCGCAGGATGCCGGCCTCGCCGGTCAGGGCCGCGCGGCGGGTGGTGAACAGGCGCTGCTGCAGGGTGGTCGCTTCCTGCAGGCGCGGGTCGCCGGCGAAGCGGGTGAGCAACTCGGGGTCGAAGGTCACCTTGTCCAGGTCGTCCCGCTCGGCCTGCAGGCGATTCTCCACGGTTCGCGCCACGATGTACTGGGCGCTGACCACGCCCTGCTCGGCGATGGCACGGGTCTGGTCGAGCTCGATCAGCGGCTGGTCGCGCTTCACCCGGTCGCCTTCGCGGACCAGGATGGTGCCGACGGTGCCGCCGCTCAGGTGCTGAATGGTCTTGCGGTTGTCGGTGACGTTGACCGTGGCATTGGCTACCACCCCGGCATCCAGTGGCGCCAGGCTGGCCCAGAGCAGGAAGCCGCCAAAGCCGACGACTACCAGCCACACTCCCCAGCGGCGTGGGCGGCCATCGTCGACGTCGATCACCCGCTCACTGCCCGGCAGCGCCAGGCTTTTGTGTTCTCCCCCCAGATCCGACATGACTCGTCACTCCTTGGTCTTGACCGACGTGAGGGGGGCCGCGCTGGCCTGGCGCAGGGCGGCAAACACCTCGTCGCGGTTGCCGAACATGTTCACCGTGCCTTCGCGCAGCAGCAGGATCTTGTCGACGATGTTCAGCACCGTCGGCCGGTGCGAGATCAGCACCAGGGTCTTGCCGCGCCGCTTCAGGTCGCTCAGGGCCTGGATCAAGGCAGCCTCGCCGACATCGTCGAGGCTCGAATTCGGCTCGTCGAGGACGATCAACGACGGATCGCCGTACAGTGCGCGGGCCAGGGCGACGCGCTGTTTCTGCCCGCCGGACAGCGCCCCGCCGTCGGCGCTCAGGCGGGTGTCGTAACCCTGCGGCAGGCGCAGGATCATCTCGTGCACGCCGGCCTGGCGGGCGGCCTGGATCACCGCGTCGCCGTCTACTTCACCGAAGCGGGCGATGTTCTCGGCGATGGTGCCCTCGAACAGCTCGACATCCTGCGGCAGGTAGCCCAGCCAGGGGCCGAGCTCCTCCTTGTTCCACTGGAACACGTCGGCGCCGTCCAGGCGTACCTTGCCGGCCTGGGCCGGCCAGATGCCGACCAGCAGGCGGGCAAGGGTCGACTTGCCTGAGGCGGACGGGCCGATCACGCCCAGCGCTTCGCCGGGCGACAGGTTGAAGCTGATGGCGCGCAGGATCGGCAGGTTGGTGCCCGGTGCATTGGCGAAGGCGCCTTCCACGCTGAGTATTCCGGTGGGCTTGGGCAGCGGCATCGACTCCTTGCGTGCCGGGAAGTCCTGCAGCAGGGCTGACAGCCGTGCCCACGCCGTGCGGCTGGACAGCAGCTGCTTCCAGGTCGCGATCGCCTGCTCGACCGGCGCCAGGGCGCGACCGCCAAGAATGGAGCAGGCGATCATCATTCCCGGGGTGATCTCGCCCTGGATCGCCAGTAGCGCGCCGGCACCGAGAATCAGCGACTGCAGGGTGATGCGCACGAAGCGCGTCAGGCCGGTGATCCAGGCGGCTCGGTCGGAGGCCAGACTCTGCAGTTCGAGGATCCGCAGGTGATTGCCGAACCAGCGCTGGCGGATGGCCGGCAGCATGCCCATGGCCTCGATGACCTCGGCGTTGCGCAGGTTGTTGTTGGCATAGGCGGCGGAGGTCATGGCTGCCTGGTTGGCCTCGGCCAGCGGTTTGCGCGTGCTGGTCTCGGTCAGCCAGGCGAGGCCGACCAGCAGCAGAGAGCCGATCAGGGTAATGACCCCGAGCAGGGGGTGAACCAGGGAGATCACCACCAGATAGATGGGCGTCCATGGCGCGTCGAAGAAGGCGAACAAGCCGTTGCCGGTGAGGAACTGGCGCACCTGGGACAGGTCCTGCAGGGCCTGAGAGGGGTTGCCGCCAGCGCGGCGCAAATTGCGCTCGAAGGCAGCGGTGAACACGCGCTGGTTAAGCATCATGTCGAGTCGGTTGCCGACGCGGATCAGCACGCTGGAGCGCACCATCTCCAGCATTCCCATCAAAATGTAAAGGCCGACCACCAGTAGGGTCAGCATCAGCAGGGTGGTGACATTACTGCTGACCAGGGCGCGGTCGTAGACCTGCAGCATGTACACCGCCGGCGTCAGCATCAGCAAATTGATCACCCCGCTGAAGGCGGCCAGGGCGTAAAAGGTCCGACGCAGGCGGAACAGTGTCTCAGCTAGCTCGGAGCGGGGGGATGACAACAGATCCATTGAGATCCTCCGGTACTGCAGGTGGCTGAGTGGCCGTGCAAAAGCACCCTGGATCTCGCGCAGGGGCAAATAAAGATTCCTCACAAGGTATAGATGGACTTCGAGGCTTCCGCTATGCAGAGGTTTGTCCCGGTGCAGGGCTGGAGTGGCCGAGGAGCATGGCCTGGCAGGCCTGTGGCAGCTCTGGCGAGGGTCTCAGCTCAGCGGGAAAGGCGCCAGGTGATAGCCCTGGGCGTCGACTTCCAGCGCCCAGCCCTGCTGGTCCCAGTCGCCGAGGACGATGCGTTGGCCATGCTGGCCGTCGACCAGCAGCTTGTGCACGGCGGGGCGGTGAGTGTGGCCGTGGATCAGGGTGCGCACGTCGCGCTCGGCCATGATCTGCGGCACCACCTCGGGGGTGACGTCGATGATCTCGGCGGACTTCTCGCGGGTGCGCAGGCGGCTGGCGTCGCGCAGCTTGCGCGCCAGCTTGTGGCGGGTAGCCAGCGGCAGGTTGCGCAGCAGCCACAGGGAGAAGGGGTTGCGCAGGCGTTTGCGCAGGCGCTGGTAGCTCTCGTCGCGGGTGCACAGGCTGTCGCCATGCAACAGCAGCACCGGCTCACCGTACAGCTCGACTACGCTGCCTTCCCTGAGCAGGGTGCAGCCGGCCGCGCGACAGAAGCCCTTGCCGATCAGGAAGTCGCGGTTGCCGTGCATCAGGTAGATGCGCGTGCCGCTATCGCTCAGGCGGAGCAGGGCGGCGGCAATGGCGCGCTGGAACTCGTCCATGCCGTCGTCGCCGACCCACACTTCGAAGAAGTCGCCGAGGATGTACAGCGCCTCGGCACCCGCGGCGCGGGTGTCGAGGAAATGCAGGAACGCCCGGACGATGTCCGGGCGTTCCGCTTCGAGATGCAGGTCCGAGATGAACAGGACGCTCATCGAATCACTCGGCGACGACTTCGGCCTTCTCGATGATCACGTCTTCCAGCGGCACGTCGCCGTGGCCGGAGCGGTTGCCGGTGGCCACTGCCTTGATCTTGTTGACCACGTCCATGCCTTCGACCACTTCGCCGAACACGGCGTAGCCCCAGCCCTGGGAGTTCTTGGCGGTGTGGTCGAGGAAGCTGTTGTCGGACACGTTGATGAAAAACTGCGCGCTGGCCGAGTGCGGGTCCATGGTGCGGGCCATGGCGACGGTGCCGACCTTGTTGGACAGGCCGTTGTCAGCCTCGTTCTTGATCGGTGCGCGGGTCGGCTTCTGCTTCATGCCCGGCTCGAAACCGCCGCCCTGGATCATGAAGTTGCCGATCACGCGGTGGAAGATGGTGTTGTCGTAGTGGCCTTCTTTCACGTACTGCTCGAAGTTGGCCGCGGTTTCCGGGGCCTTGTCGGCGAACAGTTGCAGGGTGATGACGCCGTGGTTGGTGTGCAGCTTGATCATGAAGAAATTCCGCTGAATGGTGAGGGGGCCCGGACGTCACCGATCGGCGTTGTTGCTGCCGGGTGTCTGTCAGGGGCTTGACGGGTTCGCTATCATAAGCGCTTTGCATTGGCCGGCCTACCCTGGCCGGCGCCGACATGTTCAAGGATCCCATGAGCAAGCCCGAGACTTCCGCCGCTGCCGCGAACTTCCTCCGCCCGATCGTCCAGGCCGACCTGGAAGCCGGCAAGCACGCCAAGATCATCACCCGCTTCCCGCCGGAGCCCAACGGCTACCTGCATATCGGCCATGCCAAGTCGATCTGCCTGAACTTCGGCTTGGCCAAGGAATTCGGCGGCGAGTGCAACCTGCGCTTCGACGACACCAACCCGGCCAAGGAAGACCAGGAATACATTGACGCGATCAAGGCGGACGTTGAGTGGCTGGGCTTCCAGTGGGCCGGCGAGGAGCGTTACGCCTCCAACTACTTCGACCAGCTGTACGACTGGGCCGTGCACCTGATCAAGGCCGGCAAGGCCTACGTCTGCGACTTGTCGCCGGACGAGGCACGTGCCTACCGCGGCAACCTGACCGAGGCGGGCAAGAACAGCCCGTTCCGCGAGCGCAATGTCGAGGAGAACCTCGACCTGTTCGCGCGCATGAAGGCCGGCGAATTCCCCGACGGCGCCCGCGCGCTGCGCGCCAAGATCGACATGGCGTCGCCGAACATGAACCTGCGCGACCCGATCCTCTATCGCATCCGTCACGCCCATCACCACCAGACCGGCGACAAGTGGTGCATCTACCCGAGCTACGACTTCACCCACGGCCAGTCGGACGCCATCGAGGGGGTCACCCACTCGATCTGCACCCTGGAGTTCGAGGATCACCGCCCGCTGTACGAGTGGTTCCTGGCCAACCTGCCGGTGCCGGCGCAGCCGCGCCAGTACGAATTCGCCCGTCTCAACCTGAACTACACCATCACCAGCAAGCGCAAGCTCAAGCAGCTGGTCGATGAAGGTCACGTCAATGGCTGGGACGATCCGCGCATGTCGACCCTGAGCGGCTACCGTCGCCGCGGCTACACCCCGGGCTCGATCCGCCACTTCTGCGACCTGATCGGCGTCAACCGCGCCGGCGGTCTGGTGGATATCGGCATGCTGGAATTCGCCATCCGCGAGGACCTCGACGCCAACGCCGCGCGCGCCATGTGCGTGCTCAAGCCGCTCAAGGTGGTGATCACCAACTACCCGGAAGGCCAGGTCGAGAACCTCGAGCTGCCGCGCCATCCCAAGCAGGACATGGGCGTGCGCGTGCTGCCGTTCTCCCGCGAGATCTTCATCGATGCCAGCGATTTCGAGGAAGTGCCGCCGGCGGGCTACAAGCGCCTGATCCCCGGCGGCGAAGTGCGCCTGCGCGGCAGCTACGTGATCCGCGCCGACGAGGCGATCAAGGATGCCGAAGGCAATATCGTCGAGCTGCGCTGCAGCTACGACGAGAACACCCTGGGCAAGAACCCGGAAGGCCGCAAGGTCAAGGGCGTGATCCACTGGGTGCCAGCCGCCGAGAGCGTGGAGTGCGAGGTGCGTCTGTACGATCGCCTGTTCCGCTCGGCCAGCCCGGAGAAGGCGGATGAGGAGGGCGGCAGCTTCCTCGACAACATCAATCCGGAGTCGCTGGTGGTGCTCAAGGGTTGCCGCGCCGAGCCGTCGCTGGCCAATGCACAGCCGGAAGAGCGCTTCCAGTTCGAGCGCGAAGGCTACTTCTGCGCCGACTCCAAGGACAGTCAGCCGGGCGCGCCGGTGTTCAATCGCACTGTTACCCTGCGCGACTCCTGGGGGGCTTGATTCATGGCGCTGTCGATCTACAACACTCTGAGCAAGACGAAGGAAGCCTTCACGCCACTGGTGGACAATCAGGTCCGCATGTACGTGTGCGGCATGACCGTGTACGACTTCTGCCACATCGGCCATGCACGGGTGATGGTGGCGTTCGACGTGGTCACCCGCTGGCTGCGCCATCGCGGCTACGACGTGACCTACGTGCGCAACATCACCGACATCGACGACAAGATCATCAAGCGCGCCAACGAGAGCGGCGAGTCGTTCCAGGATCTAGTCGGACGGATGATCGCCGCCATGCATGAGGACGAGGCGCGCCTCAACGTGCTGCGTCCGGACCTCGAGCCGCGCGCCACCGACTATATCGCCGGCATGCACGCGATGATCCAGACCCTGATCGACAAGGGCTTCGCCTATGCCCCAGGCAACGGCGACGTCTACTACCGGGTCGGCAAGTTCGAGGGCTACGGCAAGCTCTCAAGGCGCAAGATCGAGGACCTGAAGATCGGCGCGCGCATCGAGGTCGACGAGGCCAAGGAAGATCCGCTCGACTTCGTGTTGTGGAAGGGCGCCAAGCCGGGCGAGCCGAGCTGGGAGTCGCCTTGGGGCCCCGGGAGGCCGGGCTGGCACATCGAGTGCTCGGTGATGTCCACCTGCTGCCTGGGCGAGACCTTCGACATCCACGGCGGCGGCCCGGACCTGGTGTTCCCCCACCACGAGAACGAGATCGCGCAGAGCGAGGCGGCCACCGGCAAGCTGTACGCCAACGCCTGGATGCACGCCGGCGCGGTGCGCGTCGACGGCGAGAAGATGTCCAAGAGCCTCGGCAACTTCTTCACCATCCGCGAGGTGCTGGAGAAGTACCACCCCGAGGTGGTGCGCTACCTGCTGGTATCCAGCCACTACCGCAGCCCGATCAACTACTCCGAGGACAGCCTGCGCGAGGCCAAGGGCGCGCTTGAGCGCTTCTACAACGGCCTCAAGGGACTGCCGGACGCTAAGCCTGCCGGTGGCGAGGAGTTCGTCGCCCGTTTCGGCGCGGCGATGGACGACGACTTCAATTCGCCGGAAGCCTGCGCGGTGCTGTTCGAGATGATCCGCGAGGTCAACCGCCTGCGCGAGTCGGATCTCGCCGCTGCCGCCGCGCTGGCTGCGCGCCTCAAGGAGCTGGCCGGCGTGCTCGGCGTGCTGCAGCTCGACCCCGACGCCTTCCTGCAGGCCGGTGCCGAGGGCAAGGTCGACGCCGCCGAGGTGGAAGCGCTGATTGCCGCGCGGCTACAGGCGCGTGCCGAGAAGAACTGGGCCGAGTCCGACCGCATCCGCGACCAGCTCACCGCCATGGGTGTGGTGCTGGAAGACGGCAAGGGTGGCACCACCTGGCGTCTGGCTGAGTAAGTCGTTCCGATGTGCCGAAAGGGGCTGCCGCGAGGCGGCCCTTTTTGTTGGTGGAGCGGAAAGGGTGGGGATCAGCCCTGCGCTGCCGCGCTGTTCTCTTCGTGGATCTTGAGCATCTGCTCCAGCTCGCTGCGGATCAGCGCATCGTCGCAACCCGGCAGGTATTCCCGCAGCTTGCGGATCACCCACTGCTGGCCCTTGTCGACGAACAGCAGACGCTCCTCCAGTGACTCGATGGCCATGGCCTTGTCGTAGAAGTCGCCGGTTTCACGGTTGGGCTCCAGGCCCAGATGCCTGAGGCAGGTCAGCAGGTGCAGACAGCTGTCGCCTTCACCCTTGAGGACCTGCTGCAGCAGGTCGCGCTGTTTCGGGTCGCTGGCCTGGCGCAGACTTTCGCCGGCAACCTTGGCGCCTGCGCGTTCGGCGCTGAGCAGAGTCTGCAGCAGTGCGGCCTCGTCTTCGGTGCTGAGGGTGCGGTGGGCTGAGTCGTTCATGGCGGGGCTCCTGGGTTCTGGCGGGGTGCCGGGGTTGGCGGCGTGTCCTGCCGGACAGGGTAGCCGGTTTGCTGCGGTGGCGGGCTTTCCGTGTTCACGTTCGCTGCTGTTGCAGAAGAGGGGGCCGCCAGGGTTGCGGCTGGTCGATCGGGCTTGGGAGAGAAATTGCAGGCACAAAAAAGCCCCGCATTGCGGGGCTCTTTTTAAATACGCTTGACCTTAGTCTACGCGTACTTCTTCAGCCTGCATGCCTTTCTGGCCTTTGGCTGCAACGAAGCTTACCTTCTGGCCTTCGGACAGGCTCTTGAAGCCGTCGCTCTGAATGGCGCGGAAGTGAACGAACAGGTCAGCGCTGCCGTCAGCCGGGGTGATGAAGCCGAAGCCTTTTTCATCGTTGAACCACTTGACGGTACCGGTTTGGCGATTGGACATGGTGTATCTCCAGGGTGTAAGGGTAGGGTGACTCTGGTGGTCATAATGAATGACCAGAGTTACTACTGAGTTGCGATAGCAAGTGGAGCCGAGGAGATGAAACGATCGAAATCAGAACACCAAGTCGCGAATCACGGTGACAATTGCAGCACAGCGAGGCCACCTTACACTGTTTTCCCGGGGAGTACAGGTTTATTTTCGGTTTTCTTCCTGCAAGCAACACCGCGTGGCGCGGTAATAACACCCTTTCCTATGGGGTCCTGCGGGGCGTGATGCACGACGCAAGTAGGTCAGTGGCGACTGGTGCCTAGGCGATACTGAAGGGCGTGGGAGCTTGTGCGGCGGGGCTGAGCGACATCCATTACCGAGATTGAGGGCATACAGTCGTCGAATATCACCACTACAGGGAGCTAACCAGATGCCCACCGTCTACCGCCAGGCAGGCGCCAGAGAGAGAGCGGCCAGCGTCTGAGACGAGCAGTAGCATAGGCCCATCGAGATCGTTCGGCTGCCCGAAGCGACGGCTGGGAATGCGCGAGCGCAGTCTCTCGCCCGGCTCGCTGGCGAGGAACTCCTGGTTGAGATCGGTGGCGATGTAGCCTGGCAGCAGGGCATTGGCGCGGATGTTGTAGCGCGCCAGCTCCAGCGCCATGGCCTTGGTGGCTTGGATCACTCCGGCTTTGGAGATGGCATAGGGTGCGACGCCCCCGGCAACCCGCGCACCGAGGATGGAGGCGATATTGACGATGCAGCCCCCCTTGCCAGCGGCCACCAGCCGCCGTGCGCCCTCGGTTGCGACCAGCCAGCCGCCCTTGAGGTTGGTATCGAGCACGTTGTCCCAGTCGTCCTCACTCTGCTCGAGCATGGGCTTGCTGACACTGACGCCGGCATTGTTGACGATGATGTCGGGTACCCCCGCGACCTCGGCGGCCCGGTCGTAGCTGGCGACCACGCTGGCGCTGTCGGTCACGCTCAGTGACAGTGCATGGGCCTTGCCGCCGGTGCTCTCGATCTCGCCCACCAGTTCGCCGAGCCTGTCGGCGCGGCGTGCGGCGACCAGCACCTCGGCACCCATTGCCGCCAGCAGCCTGGCGAAGTGACGGCCGAGGCCGCTGGAGGCGCCGGTCACCAGGGCGATGCGCCCATCCAGGCGGAAGCGGTCGAGAACGGAATCTTTATCCATGGTCTTCTCCATCAAGAGCTGCTCGATGCGTCCCGGCATGCGGCGGGAAAAAGGATGGGAGTAACACCGGGAAAGCGAGGGCGACCAGCCTCTTTCCCGGTGCTGCCCCCATGAACTTGCTGCTTAGCGATGGCCCAGTAGCGGCACAGTGCGCGGTTTGACGCCGATGTACTCGGCGCTTGGGCGGATGATGCGGTTGTTGGCACGCTGCTCGAACACGTGGGCCGCCCAGCCGGTGACCCGCGAGCAGACGAAGATCGGGGTGAACAGCTTGGTCGGGATGTCCATGAAGTTGTAGGCGGACGCGTGGTAGAAGTCGGCGTTCGGGAACAGCTTCTTCTGCTCCCACATGACCTTGTCGATGGCCTCGGAGACCGGGAACAGCACGGTGTCGCCGACTTCCTCGGCGAGCAGTTTCGACCAGACCTTGATCACCTCGTTGCGCGGATCGGACACGCTGTAGATGGCGTGGCCGAAGCCCATGATCTTGTCCTTGCGCGCCAGCATGGCCAGCGTGCCGGCAGTGGCCTCTTCCGGCGAGGCGTACTTCTCAATCATTTCCATCGCCGCCTCGTTGGCGCCACCGTGCAGCGGACCACGCAGGGTGCCGATGGAGGCGGTAACGCACGAGTACAGGTCGGACAGGGTCGAGGCGCACACGCGACCGGCGAAGGTCGAGGCGTTGAACTCGTGCTCTGCATAGAGGATCAGCGACACGTTCATCACCTTGCGGTGCAGTTCGCTGGGCTTCTTGCCGTGCAGCAGGGCGAGGAAGTGGCCACCCAGGTCGGCCTCACCGGTGACGCAGTCGATGCGCACGCCCTGATGGCTGAAGCGGTACCAGTAGCACATGATCGCCGGGAAGGCGGCGAGCAGGCGGTCGGTGATGTCGCGTTGCTCGTCGAAGCTGTGCTCCGGCTCCAGGTTGCCAAGCATCGAGCAGCCGGTGCGTATCACATCCATCGGATGCGCGTCGGCCGGGATGCGCTCGAGCACTTCCTTCAGGGCCTGGGGCAGGTCACGCAGGCCCTGCAGGCGCTGCAGGTAGGCATCCAGCTGGGCGGCGTTGGGCAGCTCGCCGTAGAGCAGCAGGTAGGCGACTTCCTCGAACAGACAGTCCTTGGCCAGCTCGCGGACATCGTAACCGCGATAGGTCAGACCGGCGCCGTCCTTGCCTACGGTGGACAGGGCAGTCTGTCCGGCAATCTGGCCACGCAGGCCAGCGCCGCTCAATACTTTTGCTTCAGCCATGGTGATCACCTCTTGGATTTATTCTGAATAGGGCTGCTACGTTTCGGGGGGGATTTACTCCACCGCCTTGAGCATGTCCTCGATGACCTTCTTGGCGTCGCCGAACACCATCATCGACTTGTCCATGTAGAACAGCTCGTTGTCCAGACCGGCGTAGCCGCTGGCCATCGAGCGCTTGTTGACGATCACGGTGCGCGCCTTGTACGCCTCGAGGATCGGCATGCCGGCGATCGGCGAGTGCGGATCGGTCTTCGCCGCCGGGTTGACCACGTCGTTGGCGCCGAGCACCAGCACCACGTCGGTCTGGCCGAACTCGGCGTTGATGTCGTCCATCTCGAACACCTGCTCGTAGGGCACCTCGGCCTCGGCGAGCAGCACGTTCATGTGCC
>NZ_FNZE01000018.1 GCF_900109175.1 Pseudomonas linyingensis
TTGGTGGAGCTAGACGGGATCGAACCGTCGACCTCTTGCATGCCATGCAAGCGCTCTCCCAGCTGAGCTATAGCCCCACTTTCGTGAGCGCCTTCACTTGCGAACCAGGTTCGTCGTGAAGACGGGGCGCATGTTAATGGCGACCCGCAAACCCGTCAACACTTTTTTCGATTTTTTCTTAAAAGATTTCGCAAGCAGAACAAACACTTACCTCAAGCGAAGGGATGGCGGGAGTGGCCCGCCATCCCTTCCGGCTTACTCGATGGCAGCCAGCAGCTTCTCCCACTCCTTGGTTTCCTTCTTCGACACGCCGCCGAGCAGCTCGACGGCCTGGCGCAGACGGAAGCGCGACAGGTCGGGGCCGAGGATCTCCATGGCGTCGAGCACCGATACCGAGCTGGCCTGCCCGCTGATGGCCGGGAAGATCAGCGGCATCAGGTCACGCAGCTTGCAGCCCATGAAGGCGGCGACCGCATTGATGATCGCGGTGATGTTGTCCTTGTTCCACTGGCGCAGCGCCTCCAGCTTCCAGAGGATCAGCTGCAGCGCTTGGCGCACCTGCTCGGGCGACAGTTTCTTGTGCTCGAACAGCTTGGCGTCCGGGCTCACCCCGCCCATGAAGAAGAAGCCGGCCAGCGGCGCCAGCTGGCTGAAGGTCTCCACGCGGTTCTGCACGTGCGGGGCGATCTGCATCAGGTACTGCGGGTTGAGCGCCCACTTCTGGATTTCGGCAGCGAAACGCTCGACCGGCAGTTCGCGCAGCCACTGGCCGTTCAGCCAGGACAGCTTGTCGACGTCGAAGATCGGCCCGCCGAGCGACACGCGGCTGAGATCGAAGTGCTCGACCATCTCGGCCAGGGAGAACTTCTCGCGCTCGTCCGGCATCGACCAGCCCATGCGCCCCAGGTAGTTGAGCATGGCTTCGGGCAGGTAGCCCATGCGCTGGTAGAAGGTCACCGAGGTGGGGTTCTTGCGCTTGGACAGCTTGCTCTTGTCCGGGTTGCGCAGCAGCGGCATGTAGCACAGCTGCGGCTGTTCCCAGCCGAAGTACTCGTACAGCTTGATCAGCTTGGGCGCCGACGGCAGCCATTCCTCACCGCGCAGCACGTGGGTGATGCCCATCAGGTGGTCGTCGACCACGTTGGCGAGGAAGTAGGTGGGCAGGCCGTCGGTCTTCATCAGCACCTGCATGTCCATGCGATCCCAGGGGATCTCCACTTCGCCACGCAGCATGTCCGGCACCACGCAGACGCCCTCGGTCGGCACCTTCATGCGCACCACGTGGGCCTCGCCGGCAGCGATGCGCTGCTGCGCCTCGGCCGGATCGATGTGCATGCAGTGGCCGTCGTAGCGCGGGGTTTCCTTGTTGGCCATCTGCTCGGCGCGTACCGCATCGAGGCGCTCGGCGCTGCAGAAGCAGGGGAAGGCGTGGCCCTTGGCGACCAACTCGTCCGAGTACTGCTTGTAGATGTGGCCGCGCTCGCTCTGCCGGTACGGACCGTGCGGGCCGCCGACGTCCGGGCCCTCGTCCCACTCGATGCCCAGCCAGCGCAGGGCGTCGTAGATCTGCTGTTCGGACTCGCGGGTCGAACGCAGCTGGTCGGTATCCTCGATGCGCAGGATGAACTGACCGCCGTGCTGGCGGGCGAAGCACAGGTTGAACAGGGCGATGTAGGCGGTGCCGACGTGCGGGTCGCCGGTGGGCGACGGCGCGATGCGGGTACGAACGGTGGTCATGGCGACTCTCGGACTGAGCGTTGATGCAAAGGCGCGATGTTAGCAGCCACGCGGCCTCCGGCTCCAGCCGCAGCCGCGTGCGCCACAAACGACGAAGCCCGGACGCGGCCGGGCTTCGTCGACTTCAGGGCACCCCTCAGAACGGCTTGATCGCCACCTTGAGCACGCCGTCGCGCTGGTGGCCGAACAGGTCGTAGGCCTCCACGATCTGCTCCAGCTTGTACTCGTGGGTCACCAGCAGGCCCAGATCGACCCGCCCGGAGGCCACCACATTGAGCAGCCGGCGCATGCGCTCCTTGCCGCCGGGGCACAGCGAGGTGACGATCTTGTTGTCGCCCAGACCGGCATGGAAGGCGCCCAGCGGAATGACCAGATCGCTGGAATACACGCCCAGGCTGGACAGGGTGCCGCCCGGCTTGAGCACGCGCAGCGCGCTCTCGAAGGTCGTCTGCGTGCCGAGCGCCTCGATCGCCGCATCCACGCCGCGGCCGCCGGTCAGCTTGAGGATTTCGTCGACCACGTCGACTTCGCGGAAGTTGAGGGTGACGTCGGCGCCCAACTGCCTGGCGATCTGCAGGCGCTCGTTCACTCCGTCGATGGCGATGATCATGCTCGCCCCGCGCAGCTTGGCACCGGCGGTGGCGCACAAGCCGATCGGTCCCTGGGCGAACACCGCGACGATGTCGCCGATCTTGATGTTGGCCGCCTCGGCGCCGGCGAAGCCGGTGGACATGATGTCCGGGCACATCAGCACCTGCTCGTCACTGAGGCCATCTGGCACCGGCGCCAGGTTGGCCTGGGCGTCGGGCACCAGCACGTATTCGGCCTGGGTGCCATCGATGGTGTTGCCGAAGCGCCAGCCGCCCATCGGCTTGTAGCCGTGGCAGGTGCAGCCGCCGTCCTGGGAGGACAGACCATCCTGACTGGCGTAGGAGTTGAAGCTCGGGCAGATCGCCCCGGCGATCACCCGCTGACCCTCCTGGTAACCCTGCACGTTGCTGCCGAGCTTCTCGATGATGCCCACCGGCTCGTGGCCGATGGTCAGCCCCGGCGCCACCGGGTACTCACCCTTGAGGATGTGCACGTCGGTGCCGCAGATGGTGGTGGTGGTGATGCGCACCAGCGCATCGTTCGGCCCCACCGGCGGGATCGGCTTGTCGACCAGCTCGATGCGGCCGGGGGCCACGAATACCGCTGCTTTCATCATCGTCATCGGAACACTCCTTAGTACCAATGGAGCCGGGCAAGCCGGCCTGGACAGGCATTCACTCTAGTCCAGCGCCGATGACAACGACATGCCCGAGGTCATGGCCGCGCTCAGAACAGCTCGCTGAGCGGAATGAAGGTCACCGCATCGCCCTCCGCCAGGGTGCTGCCCTCGCGGACTTCGACCAGCCCATCGGCCCAGGCGGCGCTGCGCAGCACGCCGGAACTCTGGTTGGGATGCAGCACCGCCCTGCCCTGCTCCAGCCGCCCGCGGAGGAATTCGCGACGCCCGCCGGCCTTCGACCAGACGAAGCCGGCCGGCACGCTGAAGCGCAGCGGCTCGAGACGCGTCGCGCCGAGCCGGCGCAGCAGGTAGGGACGCACCAGCAACCCGGCGGTCACCAGGGTCGCCGCCGGGTTGCCGGGCAGACCGATCAGCGGCGTGCCGCGATAATGTCCGCAGGTCAGCGGCTTGCCCGGCTTGAGCGCCAGCTTCCACAGGGTCAGCTCGCCCTCCTCGCGCAGCACCTGGCCGAGGAAGTCCGCCTCGCCCACCGACACGCCGCCGGTGGAAAGGATCAGGTCGGCCGCGCCCAGCGCCGCGAGGCGCGCGCGGGTCTGCGCCAGATCGTCGGGCAGGATGCCGGCGTCCAGCACCTCACAGCCCAGCCGGGTCAGCCAGGCCGCCAGCAAGGCCCGGTTGCTGTTGTAGATCTGCCCGGCACCGAGCGGCTGGCCCGGCTCGACCAGTTCGTCGCCGGTGGACAGCAGCGCCACCCGCGGCCGGCGACGCACCTCGACCTGCGCCACGCCGAGCGAGGCGACCAGGCCCAGCTCTACCGGCCCCAGACGACTGCCGGCCTCCAGCAGGACTTCACCGCTGGTCACCTCCTGGCCACGCGGGCGGACGTTCTGCCCCAGGCGCAGCTCTTCGCAAAAGCGCACCCGGCCATCGGCCAGCACTTCGACGTTCTCCTGCATCTCCACCGTGTCGGCACCCTCGGGCAGCGGCGCGCCGGTGAAGATGCGCGCGCAGCTGCCCGGCTGCAGCGCAACCGGCGCCTGGCCGGCGAAGATCTGCTGGCTGACCGCCAGCGGCTCGCCGGTCCAGTCGGCCAGGCGCAGGGCGTAGCCGTCCATTGCGCTATTCGGCCAGGGCGGCAGATCGAGTCCGGCGACCAGCGCCGTCGCCAGCACCCACCCCTCGGCTGCGCCGGCGGGGATGCACTCGGTCTCGACGATCGGCTCGGCCGCGGCCTGCGCCAGCAGGCGCTCCAGCGCCTCTTCCAGCGGTAGCAGCGCACTCATCCGCGCGACTCGCAGGCCGGCGCCTGCTTGAGGTGGGCGACGAAGTTGCACGGCCGATGCCGCGCATCCAGCTGGCTGGCGAGGATGCCGTCCCAGCCGGTGCGGCAGGCGTTGGTCGAGCCCGGCAGGCAGCACACCAGGGTGCCGTTGGCCAGCCCGGCCAGGGCGCGCGACTGGATGGTCGAGGTGCCGATGTCGTCGAAGGATATCTGCCGGAACAGCTCGCCGAAGCCGTCCACCTGCTTGTCGAGCAGGCAGGCCACCGCCTCGGGAGTGCTGTCGCGGCCGGTGAAGCCGGTGCCGCCGGTGATCAGCACCACCTGCACCTCGTCCTCGGCGATCCACTGCGCCACCTGGGCGCGGATGCGGTACAGGTCGTCCTTGAGCAGCACGCGAGCCGCCAGATGGTGGCCGGCACCCTGCAGGCGCTCGACCAGCAGGCCACCGGAGGTATCGGTGTCCAGGCTACGGGTATCGCTGACCGTCAGGACGGCGATGTTCAAGGGAACGAAAACGCTCTCGGCATGCTTGCTCATCAAGGGGGCTCCACGCGTGATTGGGGATGAAAAACGACTGACCGGTTTATAGCACCAACCTAGCACCAACCGGGCCAACTGCACCCGCAGCACTTGCGCGCCATTCCGGGATGCGGAAATTTTGATTTTTTTTCAGCTAACCCCTTGTGCCCCATAAGTTTTTCTGTAGAATGCGCCCCATCAACACGGAGCGTAGCGCAGCTTGGTAGCGCGTCTCGTTCGGGACGAGAAGGTCGCTGGTTCGAATCCAGTCGCTCCGACCATATCCCGATTCATTGATCGGCTCGATCGGTGAATCAAACAGAAAAGCCCGCTCAATGCGGGCTTTTCTGTTTCTGCACGTCCAATCTCCCCCGCCCAAGTGCTCGCCTACGGTGCAAGCGGCCCGGTCATGGCCCGTGGGCGCATGACCGGAATCCGTTCGTCTTACAGCGGCAGGTCGAAGTCCGCGGCGATCAGCTGCAGCCAGTTGCTCAGACGCTCTTCGGTGAGGCCGCTCTGGTTGTCCAGATCCAGCGCCAGACCGACGAACTTGCCGTCGACCACCGCCTCGGAATGCTTGAACTCGTAGCCTTCGGTCGGCCAGGCGCCGACCACCTTGGCGCCGCGCTCGGCCACGAACGCGTGGAGAATGCCCATGCCATCGAGGAACTCGTCGGGATAACCCACCTGGTCGCCCAGACCGAAGAGGGCCACGGTCTTGCCGGTGAAATCGACGTCCTGCAGCTGCGGCAGGAATTCCTCCCAGCTCTCGTTCTCGCAGTCGGCCGACAGGCCCGGCAGCTCGCCGTCGCCCAGGGTCGGCGTGCCGATGATCAGGTACTGGTACTGGGCCAGCTCCTCGGCCGTGGCGCGGTTGACGTTGAGCGCGTCCGCCATGGTGTCGTCGTCGAAGCGTTTCTTGATCATTTTGGCCACCTTGCGGGTCTTGCCCGTGTTGGTGCCGAAGAAGAGTCCAATCCTGGCCATAACTCACCTCTGACTGCGTACATGTGATCCGAATTCGGGGCTGCCTGCCTCGGCGCGGGCCAGGCTGGCCCTTACCTACCAGCAGGAATCGGGCCACCGCCGATGCCTGCGCGAAAAACACCAAGCAATTGATTCAAAAGGACTTTATTTCCTTACGGGGCACGCCTTGTCGCAAAACCGACGCGGCGCGACGGCCGCTGCGAGCCGGTCTGTCGGCTTTGCCACACTCACTGGTCGGCCGCCAGGCGCGCCGGCTCGGTGCTGGTTGCGACCAGCGGAGCGCTGTCCACCGCCAATGCACTGGCCTCCTCCTCGGCCAGGGTTTCCAGCACCTTGATGCGGGCATCGCCCCCCTCCTCGACCAGGTCCAGGGTGCAGACCCGCAGCAGCGGCTGCGACGGCATGTCGAACATGGTCTGCTGCAGGGCCACCTCGAGCACCGCGCGCAGGCCGCGAGCGCCGGTCTTGCGCTGCAGGGCCTGGTCGGCGATGTGGTCGAGCGCCGCCGCGGTGATCTCCAGCGTCACGCCCTGATAGGCGAACAGCTGCTTGTACTGCTTGACCAGAGCATTGCGCGGTTCGGTGAGGATGCGCAGCAGGGTGGCGTGATCCAGCTCCTGAAGGAAGGTGATGATCGGGAAGCGACCGATGAACTCGGGGATCAGACCGAACTCGTGCAGATCGTCCGGCAACAGCGAGGCTAGCAACTCGTTGATCGACGGCTGCGCCTGGCGCGGCGGCTGGGCATGGAAGCCGATGCCGCCGGTCTTCGGCTGGATGCGGCTGCAGACCAGCGCCTCCAGGCCGGGAAAGGCGCCGCCGGCGATGAACAGGATGTTGCGGGTGTCGACCACCTGCTCCTCGCCGTGTTCGCTGCGCCGGCCGGACTTGGCGATGCGCACCTCGGTGCCCTCGACCATCTTCAGCAGGGCCTGTTGCACGCCCTCGCCGGAGATGTCGCGCACCGCCGTGCCGCCGCCGCTGCGTCGCGCCAGCTTGTCCACCTCGTCGATGTAGACGATCCCCCACTGCGCCTGCTGCACGTCGCCGTTGGCGGCTTCCAGCAGGCGGGTGATGATGCTGTCGACGTCGTCGCCGACATAGCCGGCCTGGGTCAGGGTGGTGGCATCGGCCGACGCGAACGGCACGCCGAGGATGCGCGCCAGGGTGCGCACCAGCAGGGTCTTGCCGGTGCCCGACGGACCGGCCATGAGGATGTTGGATTTCTCCAGCTCGACTTCCTCGCCGAGCTGGCAGATCGGCTCGCGGTCGCAGTTGAGCAGACGCAGGTAATGGTTGAAGACCGCGACGGACAGGGTTTCCTTGGCCGCCTCTTGGCCGATCACCGACTCGTCGAGGTGCTGCTTGTAGGCGGCCGGGGTACGCAGCTGTGGCGCCAGCTGCTGCAGCTTGCGGCGCTGCCCCCAGCTGCTCACCACCTGATGGGCCAGGTTGACGCAGGCTTCGCAGATGCAGCCTTCGTTGCCGGCGATCAGCGGCACCGTCGGGCTTTTTTCCGCGCCGCAGAAGGAACAGCAGGGTTTCTCGGTATCAGCCATGAGCCTTCTCCACGGGGGCGGGTTGTTGCAACAGGCGCTCCAGCCATTGCCGCTGGAACGCCTTGCGCTGGCGGTCTTGCAGGCGGTCGCGCAGGCGCGGCAGGGCTTCCTCGAGCGTCACCTTGGCGGCAGGGGCCACCGCTTCGCAACGCAGCAGGTGCAGGCCCAGCGGCGACTCGAGCAGCGGGCTCAGTTCGCCCGCGGCCAGCGAGAACAGGCTGGCCTCCAGCTGCGGATACAGCTTGCCGGGCGTGACGTAACCGAGCAGACCGCCCTGCAGCGCGGTGGGGCACTCCGAATGCTTGAGGGCCTGATCGGCAAAGCGTTCCGGCTTGCTGCGCACACGCTTGGCAATCGCCTCCAGCCGCGCCCGCGCCGCTTGCCGGGTGTTTTCCGGATAGTCCGGATTGATGGTGATCAGGATATGCCGCGCCTCGCGCGACTCCGGGCGCTGGAACTGCTCCGGGTGGTTGAAGTAGTAGAGGCTCAGATCGGTGTCGCTGATTTCCGGCAGGCCGGCGCAGATGCGCTCGAGCACCGCCTCGACCTTCAGCGCCCGGGCCAGCGCCGCACGCAGGCCTCCGTCGTCCAGGCCGTGACTGGCCAGCGCCTGCTGCAGTGCCTGGCCATCGGCATAGCGGCTGGCGATCTGCGCGCGAGCCTCCTCGACCTGCGCCGCGGGAATCACCACGCCGCTCGCTTCGCCACTGCGCAGCACGGCATCCTCGATCCGCCGCTGGCGGGCGACGATGCGCCCGGCCTGCCGGAGCTGCTCGGCATCGAGCTTGTCCGGCTCGCAGCCGAACTGCTCGCGCGCCACCTGCAGCAGGTAGTAGCGCTCGTCAATCCCGTTCGGGAGTGCATCATTGTCCATCGATCACCTCCGCCGACGCATCGACCGCGCCCAGGCTCTGCTCGGGAACCTGCAGCACCAGGCCGTCGCCGAAGTGCACGTGGTACTGAACGCCCTGCGGCAGGTCGCGCAGCACCTTCATCACGCTGCCCTGGCGGCCCATTTCCACCACCACCTCGCCGCGCAGGGCCAGGCTGCGGGTGGCGACCACGTTGTCGCGGAACTCGAACAGGCTGGGCACCCAGGGCTCCGCCGCCGCTATCAGCTCCTCCTCGCGACAGCCGACGGTGCGGCCGGACTCGAGAAAGTGCACGCGGTAGATCAACTGGTCCTGCAGGTAGGTGCCGACGTCGTACACACAGCCCACCGCGCCGCGGCGGATTAGCAGCGTGCCGGTGTCCATGCCCGGATAGGTGCCGTCGTTGCGCACATTGCGCACCACGCGCACTTCATCGCCGTACTCGAAAAGCGGCAGGCTCATGACACTGTCCTCCCCTGGCTCAGCTCAGCAGCTGGTCGATGGAGACGAAGGTGGTCTGCGGCTCGTGCATGCGAAACACCTTGAACACCTTCTCGGTCTGCGCGTCGGAGTCGACGAAGTCCTGGTAGGCGCGGCTGAGCAGCTGGCGATAGACCGCCTGGCGCACGCTGTCGTCGTGCCTGTCCAGATCGCCGCTCTTGCTCAGGTAGTCGTGGTAGCGCTGCATGATGTGCAGACGATTGATGTGCACGACCGTCTGGTCGAAGGGCACGCCGAAGAAGTCGAGGAAGTCTTCGGCAGACACCAGGTCTTCCATGGCCTCGTCCAGCGTCAGGTCGGAATCCGGGGAAAAGCCTTGTACGGTCATGGTCGTGTCTCCGCGGTGGCCGCAATAGGGAAAGTGACGATCTCGGCGTTGTTCGCTGCCAGCACATCCAGCAGCAGCCTGGCGCCCAGGCGGTTGTCCGTATCCAGCTCGACGACCTTGACGAGCATCGCCTTGCCCTGCTCGAAACGGCCCAGGCGCAGGCAGAGGTAGCCGGCGCCCTTGAGCGCCAGCAGATGGAAGCGCAGCAGGCCGATGCCGCGCGCGGCGGCCATGACCAGCGCGTCCTGGTCGATGTGCCGCCAGTCGGCGGGCAGGCCCAGGCGCGGCCCGACCACCGCCATCACCCGCAGGGCGATGTGCAGGGCGTCCTGGTAGCGGTGCTGGTAGTAGTAGAAGCGGTACAGGCCGACCAGCACGCTGAGGTTGTCCGGCGCCAGCGCCTGCGCGGCCAGCAGCGGCGGCTCGGCACCGCCCTCGGCGTACTGCTCGGCGGCGGCGGCGAGCAGGCGGTCGAGCGCGGCCGACTGCGGTTCGTCGAAGTACAGGCCGTCGCCGTTGAAGTCCTGCAGATCCATGGCCGCCCCCGTCACTCGCCCGGCAGGCGCCGCCGCGGCGCGCCCAGTGTCTTGGCCACCGCGCCGCCGGCGCAGTCGCTCTCGCAGATGCTGTTGTCCGCGTTGCAGCCCTGGTAGTACTGCTGCTGGCTGCCGGCGGCGAGCAGGCCGCCCGCCTCGACCTGCTTCTCCAGGCTGTCCAGGCGCTCGAGCAGGCAAGCGATGGCCTTGCCCACCGGGTCGGGGATCAGGTGATGGTCGAGGTCGATGCCGTAGGGATTGGGCTGGCCGGCCTCGCGCAGCCTGACCACCTTGCCGGGAATGCCGACCACCGTGCAGCCGTCCGGCACGTCCTGCACCACCACCGAGTTGGCGCCGACCCGGGCGCCGGCGCCCACGGTGATCGGCCCGAGGATCTTGGCACCGGCGCCGACCAGCACGCCGTCGCCGAGGGTCGGATGGCGCTTGCCCTTGCGCCAGCTGGTGCCGCCGAGGGTGACCCCGTGGTAGAGGGTCACATCGGCGCCGATCTCGGCGGTCTCGCCGATCACCACGCCGGCGCCGTGGTCGATGAAGAAGCGCGGGCCGATGGTGGCGCCGGGGTGGATGTCGACGTTGCTGAGCAGGCGGGCGACGAACGACAGCAGCCGCGCCACATAGCGCCACTCGGCCCGCCACAGGCGATGGCCGAGGCGATAGAGCATGATCGCGTGCACCCCCGGATAGGTGGTGAGCACCTCGAAGGTGGTGCGCGCGGCCGGATCGCGCTGGAACACGCAGCGGATGTCGTCGCGCCACTCACCGAGCAGGCTCATGCCAGACCTCCTGCGGCCAGGACGGGCGCGCCCTGCTCGCCCAGCTGGCGATGGAACTCCTCCAACTCGAGCGCCTGCGGGCTGCGCTTGGTCCGGGTGGAGAAGACCCGGATGCGCCCGAGCAGCGCCTGGCACTGCCAGTCGTCCAGCTCGATGCCCAGCTCGCGGTAGCGGGTGCGTACCATGTGCGCGCCGGAATGCTTGCCCAGCACCAGGCTGTGGCTGCGCCCCAGCTCGTCGGGATTCAGGCCCTCGTAGTTGCGCCGGTGCTTGAGCAAGCCGTCGACATGGATGCCCGCCTCGTGGGTGAACACCCCGGCGCCGACCACGCTCTTCTGCCAGGCCACCTGACGCCCGGAGGCCTGCTCGACCAGCGCCGAGATCGCCGGGATGCCGCGGGTGTCGATGCCGGTATCGATGCCGTGCAGATGCTTGAGGGCCAGCGCGCACTCCTCCAGCGCCGCATTGCCGGCGCGCTCGCCCAGACCGTTGACCGTGGTGTTGATGTGGGTGGCGCCGCCCAGCACCGCCGCCAGGGTGTTGGCGGTGGCCAGGCCGAAGTCGTCGTGGGCGTGCACCTCCAGCTCCAGGTCGAGTCGGCTTCGCAGGAAGCGGAAGCGCTCGAGCATGCCGAACGGCTCCATCACCCCCACGGTATCGGCGAAGCGCAGGCGCCGTGCGCCGGCGGCCTGGGCCGCGTGGGCGACGCGCACGACGAACTCCATGTCGGCGCGCGAGGCATCCTCGCAGCCGAGACACACCTCCAGTCCGGCCAGGCGCGCTTCGCCGACCAGTCGCGCCACTTCGCGCAGGGCCCAGTCGCGGTCGCGGCCGAGCTTGTGCTGGAGCATCAGGTCGGAGACCGGCAGCGACAGATCGACCATGCCCACCCCGCTGTCGCGGGCCGCGGCAAGATCGCTCTCGCACAGCCGGCACCAGGCCAGCAGATGCGCCGGCAGCTTGAGGGCGGCGATGGCGCGCATGCCCTCGCGCTCCTCCTCGCCCATGCTGGGAATGCCGATCTCCAGCTCCGGCACGCCCAGCGCGGCGAGGGCGCGGGCGATGGCGATCTTCTCCTCGACACTGAAGGCCACCCCGGCGCTCTGCTCGCCGTCGCGCAGGGTGGTGTCGTCGATGATCACGCTGGCCATGGCTTCCTCCAACAACAACTGCGGATGGGGCGATCTCCCGCGGGGCGACGACTCAGGCGTAGACCGGCGCGAACGCCTTGCCGGGGTCTTCCACCGGACCGTTGCCGTTCCAGTACGGCGACAGCTTGCGCAGCTGGGCGACGATCGGCGGCACCTCGCGGATCACGTGGTCGATCTCCGCTTCCGTGGTGTAGCGCGACAGCGAGAAGCGCACGGTGCCGTGGGCGGCTGTGTAGGGAATGTCCATGGCGCGCATCACGTGGGACGGCTCCAGCGAGCCGGAGGTGCACGCCGAACCGCTGGAGGCGGCGATGCCGACCTTGTTGAGCAGCAGCAGGATGGCCTCGCCCTCGATGTACTCGAAGGCGATGTTGGCGGTGTTGGGCAGACGGTTGCCCGGATCGCCGGTGACGAACGCGTAAGGCACCGCCGCGAGGATGGCGGCCTCGAGCTTGTCGCGCAGGCGCTTGATCTCGCTGTTCTCGTGCGCCATGAACTGCAGCGCGCGCTCGGCGGCCACGCCCAGGCCGACGATGGAGGCGGCGTTCTCGGTGCCGGCGCGGCGCCCGCGCTCCTGGTGGCCACCGCGCAGCAGCGGGCGGAAGCGCGTACCGCGGCGCAGGTAGAGCACGCCGATGCCCTTGGGTGCGTGCAGCTTGTGGCCGGACAGCGAGAGCATGTGGATCGACGAGTTCTGCAGGTCTAGCGGCACCTTGCCGACCGCCTGCACCGCGTCGGTGTGGAACATGACCCCGTATTCGTCGGCCATGCGCGCCATTTCCTCGACCGGGAACAGGGTGCCGGTCTCGTTATTGGCCCACATCACCGACACCACCGCCACGTCGTCGCCCAGCAGCGCGGCGTACTCGTCCAGGTTGAGCCGACCGCGCTTGTCCACCGCCAGCTTGTGCACGGTGTAACCCTCGGTGACCAGGTAGTCGCACAGGGTCAGCACCGCCGGGTGCTCGACCGTGGTGGTGATGATGGTCTTGCGCTCGGGCTGGGCCTTGAGCGCCGAGAGGATCGCCGTGGAGTCGGCCTCGGTGCCGCAGGAGGTGAAGATGATTTCCGAATCGTGCTCGGCGCCGAGCAGCTTCTGCACGCTCTGCCGGGCCTTCTTCAGCGCCAGGCCGACCTGGTTGCCGAAGCTGTGCAGCGACGACGGGTTGCCGAACTGCTCGGTGAAGAACGGCAGCATGGCCTGCACCACTTCGTCGTCGACGCGGGTGGTGGCGTTGTTGTCGAGATAGACGGCGGTCATGTCACACCTCCAGCTGGGCATGGGCGGCCGCGGCGCCGGCGGCGCTGACCGGGATCACCTTGACGAACTCGCCGAGTTCCTCGATCAGCCGCTGCTGGATCCCGCTGAGGGTCATGCTGGCCATCTGGCAGCCGGTGCAGGCGCCGGTCAGCTTGACGTAGACGTTCTTGCCGTCGACCTCGAGCAGCTCGACGTCGCCGTGGTCGCGCTGCAGGGTCGGACGGATCGACTCCAGCACGGTCTCGATGCGGCGGATGCGCTGCAGGTTGGTCATCTTCGGCGCGGCGGGCGCGGGGGCCGCCGCAGGGGCGGGGGCCGGCTCGGCGACCGGGGCCGGGGCCGGGGCCGGGGCGTTGAGATTGACCAGGCCGGACTTCGACTTGGCCTTGGTCGGCGCAGCGACGAACACCTCGCCGCGGGCGGCCAGCTCCTCGCTGAGCAGGCGCTCAAGGCCTTCATGGCAGGCCGAGCAGCCGCCGCCGGCCTTGGTGTAGTTGGTGACGTCCTCGACGCTGGACAGGTTGTTGGCGCGGATGGTCTCGCGCACCATCACCTCGTCGACGGCGAAGCACTTGCAGACCAGCGCGCCTTCCTCGTGGTCGTCCTCGAGCTCCTCGCCGCGGTAGTTGGCCACCGCCGCCTGCAGGGCCTCGCGGCCCATCACCGAGCAGTGCATCTTCTCCGGCGGCAGGCCGTCGAGGAAGTCGGCGATGTCCTGGTTGCTGATCTTCAGCGCCTGGTCGACGGTGAGCCCCTTGATCATCTCGGTCAGCGCCGAGCTTGATGCGATCGCCGAGCCGCAGCCGAAGGTCTGGAAGCCGGCATCGAGGATGACGTCGGTGTCCGGGTCGACCTTGAGGGTCAGGCGCAGGGCGTCGCCGCAGCTCAGCGAACCGACGTCGCCGACGGCGTTGGCCTCGGCCACCGCCCCGGCGTTCTTCGGGTTGTAGAAGTGTTCTTTGACCTTTTCCGAGTAATCCCACATGACGGCTGATCTCCGGTGATTCCTGGATCGCCGGTCGTCGCCGGCGACTTCGATTCGTTGGCTTAGCAGGCGAAGGACTTGCCGCAGCTGCAGCTGTTGCTGGCGTTCGGATTGACGAAGGTGAAACCGCTGCCTTCCATGCTTTCCACGAAGTCCATGGTCACGCCCTCGAGCAGCGGGGCGCTGGTGTCGTCGATCAGCAGGGTGATGCCGCCGCAGTCGAGCTGCTGGTCGCCCTCGGCACCGCTCTCCTCCAGTTTCAGGCTGTATTTGAGCCCGGAGCAGCCGCCACCCTCGACGCGGATACGCAAGCCGGCGACCGGCTTGTCCGTGCTGCTGATGAAGCGGGTAACGGCACTCTTCGCGCTGTCGGTCATGGTAATCATCGGCTTCTCTCCTCGGCTCCGCGGTGGCTTGAGCCAACCGGCAGTACAGCCGTTGCAACCGTCATGCCACGCCGAGAAACAAGAGAAATTCCTTTAATTTCAATCAGTTGATAAAACCCCCGGGCGCCCGAGGCTGTCGCGAAAAGCACGCCTTGCGGTCAATGTCGGGTTTGCGACAAGAGCGACGACGACATCCGCGGTACCGCGCAACGACCGCGAGCGGCGCTGTGCGTGTAGCGCTATATACAAAACGACATAGCGCCGGCAAAACTGTCGTATCCCGGACAAACCACGCGCCCACTCGGCAGGCCTGCAAAAGCACGCAAACCATTGATTGCAAAGGCGAACACCTGGGAAACCGGGAACTGGTCGCCTTTTTGCACTCGTCATCGTCACCAACCGGCCAACAAGGAGATGCCATGAGCGACCCACAGACACCCGGCCCACTGCGCGTGGATGGCCAGCTCTGGTTCAACCGCGACGAAAAGGGCTACCTGGGCGGCAAGCGCATCGAGCTGCTGGAACAGATCGAGGCCACCGGCTCGATCAGCCGCGCCGCCAAGCAGATCAAGCTCAGCTACAAGGCCGCCTGGGATGCGGTGGACGCCATGAACAACCTGTCGGAGCGGCCGCTGGTGGTCTGCTCCGCCGGCGGTGCGCAGGGCGGCGGTACCCGGCTGACCGACTTCGGCCGCGAGATGCTCCACGTCTGGCGGCGCATGCAGAGCGAGTACGAGCGCTTTCTCGCCCAGGTGGCCCAGGGCATCGAACAGTTCGACGACATCGACCGCCTGTTGAGGGCCATCGCCATGAAGACCAGCGCACGCAACCAGTTCCGCGGCCGCATCAGCCAAGTCGAGAAAGGCGCCGTCAACGGCATCCTGACCCTCGATCTGGGCGATGGACTGAACATCGTCGCCACCCTGACCAACGACAGCATCGACGAGCTGCAACTGGCTCCGGGCAAGACCGCCATGGCGCTGATCAAGGCCAGCTTCGTGCTGCTCTCGCCCGATCCGCAGGTGAAGATCAGCGCGCGCAATCGCCTGACCGGCACCATCTGCGCGCTGATTCCCGGCGCGGTGAACTGCGAGGTGAAACTGCTGCTGCCGGGCGGGCGCACCCTCAGCGCGGTAGTCACCCTCGACAGCGTCAGCGAGCTGGGCCTGGCCACCGGGCAACCCTGCACGGCGCTGATCAAGGCATCCCACGTCATCATCGCCATCGATTGAAATGAGGTCATCACCATGAGAAACGGATTTTCCCGGCGCTGCGCCGCCCTGCTGCTTAGCCTGATGCCGCTCGCGGCTGCCCAGGCCGGCGAGGTCCAGGTCGCCGTCGCCGCCAACTTCACCGCGCCGATGCAGGCCATCGCCGCCGAGTTCGAGAAGGACACCGGGCACAAGGCCCTGCTCGCCTTCGGCGCCACCGGCAAGTTCTACGCGCAGATCCACAACGGCGCGCCTTTCGAGGTCTTCCTCGCCGCCGACGACAGCACCCCGCTGAAGCTGGAACAGGAAGCCGCCAGTGTGCCGGGATCGCGCTTCACCTATGCCATCGGCACCCTGGTGCTGTGGTCGGCCACGCCGGGCTACGTCGACGACCAGGGCGCGGTGTTGAAAAAGGATCAGTTCAAGCACCTGGCGCTGGCCAACCCGAAGACCGCGCCCTACGGCGTGGCCGCGCAGGCCGCCCTGGCCAAACTCGGCATCGCCGAGGAAGACCTGAAGGGGCGCCTGGTGCTGGGCGAGAACATCACCCAGACGCACCAGTTCGTCGCCACCGGCAACGCCGAGCTGGGCTTCATCGCCCTGTCGCAGGTGTACCGGGACGGCAAGGTCGCCAGCGGCTCGGCCTGGATCGTACCGGCCGAGTACCATGCGCCGATCCGCCAGGATGCGGTGATTCTCGCCAAGGGCCAGCACAACCCGGCCGCGGCGGCGCTGGTCGACTACCTCAAGGGGCCGAAGGCGAGCGCGCTGATCCGCTCCTACGGCTACGCTCTCTGACCGAACAAGGAGCCGCGGCATGGTCCCGCTCGACAGTGTCGACCTCGCAGCGATCTGGCTGACCCTCAAGCTGGCCACGCTGACCACCGTGCTGCTGCTGCTGATCGGCACGCCGATCGGCTGGTGGCTGGCGCGCACCCGCTCGAAGTGGAAGGGCCCCATCGGTGCGGTGGTCGCCCTGCCCCTGGTGCTGCCGCCCACCGTGCTGGGCTTCTACCTGCTGGTGGCGATGGGCCCGCACGGCTTCATCGGCCAGCTGACCCAGAGCCTGGGCCTGGGCACCCTGCCCTTCACCTTCGCCGGTCTGGTGGTGGCCTCGGTGTTCTACTCGCTGCCGTTCGTCGTGCAGCCCCTGCAGAACGCCTTCGAGGCCATCGGCGAACGCCCGCTGGAAGTGGCGGCGACCCTGCGCGCCGGGCCCGTGGATACCTTCTTCACGGTCGTACTGCCACTGGCCAAACCCGGCTTCGTCACCGCGGCGATCCTTGGCTTCGCCCACACCGTCGGCGAATTCGGCGTGGTGCTGATGATCGGCGGCAACATCCCGGAGAAGACCCGCGTGGTGTCGGTACAGATCTACGATCACGTCGAGGCCATGGAGTACGCCCAGGCGCACTGGCTGGCCGGCGGCATGCTGGCATTCTCCTTCGTGGTGCTGCTGGTGCTCTACACCAGCCGACTGAAACAGGGCTGGCGCGGCTGAACGCGCTGAATGAAGGAGTCACCATGCACACGCTGACCGAACCCACTGTCGCCAGCGCCGCCGAGCGCGCCGATGTCGGCATCCACGCGCGCTTTCGCCGGACCTTTGCCGGCTTCAGCCTGGATGTCGATCTCAACCTGCCGGGACGCGGCGTCACCGCACTGTTCGGCCACTCCGGCTCGGGCAAGACCACCTGCCTGCGCTGCGTCGCCGGCCTGGAGCGGGCCGCCGAGGCGCGCCTGGAAGTCAACGGCGAGCTGTGGCAGGACAGCGCCAGCGGCGTGTTCGTGCCGCCGCACCGGCGCGCGCTCGGCTACGTATTCCAGGAAGCCAGCCTGTTTCCCCACCTGAACGTGCGGCGCAATCTGGAATACGGCCTGCGCCGGGTCGACCGAGCGACGCGGCGGGTGGAGTGGGATCGGGTGCTCGAGCTGCTCGGCATCGGCCACCTGCTCGAGCGCATGCCCGAGCGCCTGTCCGGCGGCGAGCGCCAGCGCGTCGGCATCGCCCGCGCGCTGCTCACCAGCCCGCGCCTGCTGCTGATGGACGAGCCGCTGGCGGCGCTCGACCTCAAGCGCAAGAACGAGATCCTCCCTTATCTGGAACGCCTGCACGACGAGCTGGACATTCCCATCCTCTACGTCAGCCATGCGCCGGACGAGGTGGCGCGTCTGGCCGACCACGTGGTGCTGCTCGACCAGGGCCGGCTGGTCGCCCAGGGCGGCCTGCAGGAAACCCTGGCGCGCCTCGATCTGCCCACCGCCTTCGGCGAGGACGCCGGGGTGGTCGTCGAAGCGCTGGTGGCCGGGCACGACGAGGCCTACCACCTCACCCGCCTGGTGTTCCCCGGCGGCGAGGTGCTGGTCGCCCGCCGTCCGGAGGCGCTCGGCCAGCGGTTGCGCTTTCGCGTGCATGCCCGCGACGTCAGCCTGGCGCTGGCGCGCGCCGAGGGCACCAGCATCACCAACCTGCTGCCGGCCACGGTGCAGGCGCTGGCCGCCGCCGACACCCCGGCGCACGTGCTGGTGCGCCTGGATGCCGACGGCACCCCGCTGCTGGCGCGGATCACCCGGCGCTCCGCCGACCAGCTCGGCATCGCCGCGGGGCAGCGGCTGTGGGCGCAGATCAAGGCGGTGGCGCTGCTGGGCTGAGCGCTTGTGCGGATTGCTGCAACGCCCGGCTGTGCGATTGTCGCCAACGCGACAAGCATTTCTCACGCAAGCCATTGATTTACAAGGAATCCCACAAGGCATCAATGTTGCATTGAAGGACGCGGGCAGGTGCCGGTCGAGACTTGCCTTCCGTCAACCGCGACAGAGAGAGAGCAGCATGTCAGTCAAGGAAATCAAAGCCTTCTCGGATAAAGCCCGCGCCGATCAGGCCCTGGCCGAGAAGTTGAAAGCCTGCGAGAAGGTCCGCGAAGTGATCGCCCTCGGCAAGGAGAGCGGCTTCAGCTTCATCGAGGACGCCCTGTATCCGCCGAACGAGCCGCAATTCCGCGAGGAGCAGCTGTCCGAGAAGATGGCCAAGGCGCTGTTGCGCGCCTGAGTCCCCGGCGGGCAACGGAGCGCTGCACCAGGAAATGCAGCGCTCCGTTGCTCCATTACCACGCCAGGCCAGGCCGAGCGCATGCTCAGTCCAGCGCCAGCAGCGCGTACTCCACCGGCCCGGCGAACAGCCGGGTACCGCCGCCCTCGGCCACCACCTGGCGCGCGGCCGGCGCATCCAGCACCCGCACCCCGGCCAGGTAGTCGACGCCGAACGCCCGCCAGTCGGCGAGCCACGGTAGGCTCGGCCCCATCAGCACCACGCGGGCCTGGCGGGACAGTTCGAGCAGGCGCGGCAGGGTCTTGTTGGCCAGGCTGCTGGCGGTGACGAACACCCAGTCGGCCTGCGGCAGGACGAACTCGGCGGCGCTGTCCGGCAGGTCGCCGTCCTGCGGGTTGCGCTCCAGGCACTGGTAGGGGAAATCGTGCCAGAGGCGCTCGAGCCCCGGATAGTGGCCGATCACCACCACCCGCTGCCCGGCCAGCTGCGGGCGAAAATGCGCGAACACGCGCAGATGGCCGGGCGCCTCGCCGCGCAGCGGCTGGGCATCGCGCAGACAGGAGCCAGCGCCGTTGAGGCTGGCATTCAGCACGGCCAGCCCGACCGCCGCTTCGGCGCCGTTCCACGACAGCAGCCACGGCCGCAGCTCCGCGCCGGGACGCCCGGCAAGGGTGCCCGCCCAGCTCAGGGTGCGCGGCACCTGACGCGGACTGAAGGAGAAACCGAGGCGCTCGTCCACTTCGGCCAGCGTCCAGCTCAGGCCGAGTTGCAGGCGCTCGACCGGCTCGGCTCCGGCCGCACTGGCGAGCAGCCAGTCATACAGCCCGTTCATGCGCCGAGCGCCGGCAGCAGACGCAGTTCGCTCTTCACCGCCCCACTGCGCCCCCAGGCAGTGGCGGCCTCGATCACCCAGTTCGCCTTGCGCGGATGCGCCAGCAGCACGTCGAATTCGGCGAAGGCCAGGCCATCGCCGTGCACCAGGATGCTGCCCTGGTAGGCGCCGCCCGGCGTACGCCACTCGGCATACAGGCTGTGGCTGCGCGCGTAGGAGTCCTCGCGCAGCTCGGCACGGCTATGGGGCGTACCGGCCACCGCCACGCCCTGCTCGACGCCGGCCGCCTGCAGGCTGGCCGCCAGCGCCTGCCAGACTTCCGCGAACAGGGGCTGGACCGCCTGCAGGCGCTGTTCCAGAGACAGGATCGTCATTCGTCATCCTCGCTGAAGGAACGGGCAATCTGCAGGAAGGCGCCGCCACCGATCTCGTCGACCGGGTCGAGCTCCAGCAGTTTTTCCAGCACGCAGCGGGCCAGCGCCACCCTGGCGCGGCGCAGGCGGATCACCCCCAGCGCCTTGAGGCTGAACAGGTACAGGCGCTCGCCGCCCTGGCGGCGCGACCAGTCGGCACTACCGGGATGCAGGCGCCGGTAGTTGCGGTCGAAGCCGGCAACGCCGGCAGCGGCGCGCAGGGCGGCCCAGACTGCCGCCTCCGCGTCCTGGTAGCGGGCCCTGACGAAGTAGAACTTGTACAGGCCGATGTGCGCGTCCGGCTCCTCCGGCCAACGCCGCCGCGCCTCGAGCAGCAGCGCCTCGACCCCGTCGGGGGTAGCCGCACAGAGCGCGTGGTTGAGCAGGTAGCGCAGCTTGTGCGGCGTGCGTTCGGAGAAGAACGCGCGCTCGCCGGCGAACAGCAGCACCTCGGCCATCGCCGTCACCAGATTTCCGCCGGGGTGAGCTTGTCGGCGTACGGCTCGCCGCCGAGCAGATGCTGCTCGACGATGCGCGCCGCGTCCTCCGGCTCGACCCAGCTGTACATGATCGAACCCGGGTAGATCAGCACGTTGGCGCCGGCCTGGCACGGGCCGATGCAGCCGGTGGTGGTCAGCGCGATGCGGTTGTTGAGGTTGTGCTTGATCAGCACCTGGGCGAAGGCGTTGTACAGCGCCTCGCTGCCCTTGGCGCCGCAGCTGCCGCGCGGATGGCCCTCGGGACGCCGCTGGCCGCAGAGGAAGATGTGGAATTCGGGTTTGGCCATGATCGTTCTCCTCAGGCCGCAGCCGCTTCGTGGGTATGGCATTGCTTGGGACAGACCGCCGCGCAGGCCTTGCAGCCGATGCAGTCGAGGCCGTTCTGGACGGTCATCACCATCATTTCGTCGTCGTCATCGAAGTCGTCGGCGTCCTCGACCATCTCGGAGCGCTCGACCAGCGTGAACACGTCGCGCGGGCAGACCTTGTAGCAGCGCCCGCAACCGATGCACTTCTGCGCATCCAGCGCGGTGACGAACTCAGGAACCCATTCGGCGCCGCCGCGGGTACGTCCGGTAATCATTGCCTCAGCCATGTTCAATCTCCTGCCCGCCACCTCGCGTGGCGCAGATCAACGGTTGTCGGCAGGGCTGGCCTGCCTGTCGTTATATGCCCGGCCACGGGGTCGGGGTGCCGCGCAGCCTTGTGGGCCGGGCGCGGCGGGGTGCGCTGCCGCCGGAGCGGCAAGACACGAAATGGGGCTGCTCGGCAGGCCCCGAATAGAACGGCGCGGGCCTTGTGGGCCAGTGCCGGATCGCCTCAGGGCAATCGCATGCCGGTCTGTAGGGGCGAATTCATTCGCCTTGGCGGGGTGTTTCGGCGAATGAATTCGCCCCTACAGCGGATTGACCAGGCTCGGAAGCCACTCATGCGCTTGCCCGGCGGGGCGCCCCGAGAGGGGCGCCTGTGCTCCGCGACTCGCCCATCAACCGGCGCTGGCCTGATCCAGCCGCGCCTTGGCCGCCGCCCAGTCCAGGCAGGCCTGATGGGTGCGCTGGGCCAGCTCGGGCAGCGTGGCGTAGTCGATGAGCAGGCGATCCTCGACCAGGTCGTGGATCTGCGATGCCCACTCGGTGGCGATGCGCTTCTTCTGGCTGACGTCCTTCTGCAGGGCCTTGAGATCGTCCTCGCTCATGCTCGTCTCCCGGTTTCAGAGTTCCGCCACCGCGCGGTGCGCAGCGACCAGGCCGGCCGCCTTGGCCAGCTGCTTTTCCGCCTCGGCGACCAGCGCGTCCAGCGAGTCGAAGCCGAAGCGGTGGACATCGCGCAGGGTCTTGTCCAGCGCCACCAGCTTGCCGACCAGGATCAGCGCGCGACCGAAGCCCTCGTGGCTGATGTTGATCATCGGCACGGCGAGCAGCCCGGTCTCGCGCTCGATCATCTGCGCCAGGGCGTTGTAGTAGGCCTTGACCCGCGACAGGGTGGTTTCGTCGGGGTCGCCCACCACCGGAATGGCCCGGCGGCGCGCCTTGGTCAGCACCAGCGGATCGAGCACGCGGGCGTCGCTCCAGGTGTCGTAGGTGCCGTAGCTGTCCATGGAGCGCAGCTGCACCACCATCTGCCGGATGATCGGCTGCTGCAGGGCGGGATCGCCGTCCAGTACCACCGCTTGTTGCTCGTCTGCTTCGTACATGTGCGCTTCCTCGTGAAAATGCGTGTCCTACTCGTCCCAGGCTTCGGCCGCCATGGCGTCGAAACGCCGGCTGTCGCCGCCCCGGGTGCGCTGGATGGCCTTGGCCAGCCAGGTCGAGGGTCCGTCGCGCAGCTCGGCCTGCAGGCTCTCGATCAGCTCATCGATGCGCGCCGCCTCGGCGACCTTGACCGGCTGCACGCCGACGGCCAGCAACTGGCGCACCGCCGAGGCGCCGCAGGCGCGGCAGTACACCGCGATGCAGCCGTCGAGCAGCTCGAGCTTGCTGACCAGCTTGTCCTCGTTGCCGTCCTGGTCGAGGTCGCCGAACTCGGCCACCGAGAGCAGCCGGGCCTGCTGCGGGTTGACGCCGTAGATGACGAAGGAGCGCGACGAACCGAAGTGCTGGTCCACCGTCTCGCGGTCGGCGGAAGCGAAGGCCACCTTGAGCAGGGTGCCGTCGTCCTCGCCGTCGAGAATCTGCAGTTGTCGGGTCGGGCTGGACATGGCTCAGTGCCTCCTGGGCGGCTGTTCGCTGGCGGGTTTCTGCGCGTAGATCGAGTGATACGGGGCGATCCCCTGGTGGTGCTCGACCAGCAGGTTGGCGAGGTCGAACAGCGCCTGCGAGGTGCCGCGATAGCCGATCCAGCAACGCTGGAAGCCGCCGAGCAGGTCGTACTGCGGAAAGCCCATGCGCAGCAGCGGCACGCCGAGGCGCTGGGCGACGGCCAGCGCATGGCTGTTGCCGAGGATCAGCTGGGCGGCGTGTTCCGCGGCGCCGTGCTCGAGGTCCTCCAGATCGCCGACCTGGATGACGGCCAGCGGCGAGGCGGCCAGCGCCGGCGCGCGGGCCGGCACCACCGCCGCCACGGTGCGCGCGCCCATGCCGCGCAGCAGGGCGTCGAAGCCGAGCAGCAGGTCGGGGTCGGCGGCCATCGCCACCCGCGCGTCGCCGAGCATGAAGTGGGTATCCAGCATGGTGTCCTGCAGCTGGCGGCGCTGGCGCTGCCAGCGCTCGGGCACCGGGTTGCCGCTGATCTCGGCCAGCGCCAGCAGCCAGGCGTCCACCGCCTCCAGGCCGAGCAGCAAACCGAAGCGGCGCTCCGGCACGCCGGTGCGCGCCGCCAGGGCATCGGCAGCGGCGTCCAGGCTCTGCCCGACCACCAGGGTGGCGATGCTCTGCCCCGCGCTGGCCAGCTCGTCCACCGCCAGTCCGCCGGTGGTCAGCGGGTTGAAGGCCGCCTCGTCGAGGTGGCCGTCGAGCGAGGCGGACAGATCCGGAATCAGCAGCGAGCGCAGGCCGAAGCTCTCGATGCTCTCGGCGATGAACTCGAGATCCCCCGGCGTCAGGTTGGCCGAGCACAGCACGTTGACCTGGCGCAGCCGCTGGCCGACCTGGTCGCGGCGCTCCGGCACCAGGGTCTCGATGAGCGCCTTGACCGTGGCGGCGAAGCCGCTCTCGAAACTGCCGGCGAAGTCCGGGGTGTTCACCGGGATCACCGCCACGTCCCGGTACTCGGGAAACTCGCTGCGGAACTGGTGCAGCGCGCTGTGCAGATCGCAGCCCTGGGTTTCCGCCAGCGCGGTGGTCAGCAGGCCGATCACCGCCGGCTTCTGCTTCTCGCAGATCACCCGCAGCGCCTCGACGACGTTGTCGTCGGCGCCCATCACCGAGCTGACCTGGTCCATCGCCGTGGTCTGCAGCGGCACCGGCTCGCGGAAGTGGCGCACGAAGAACACCTTGGCGAACGCGGTGCAGCCCGCCGAGCCGTGCAGCAGCGGCATGCTGCGCGCCATGCCGAGGATGGCCAGGGCGCCGCCCATGGTCTGGCTGGCCTTCAGCGGGCTGACGGCCAGGGCTTTGTTGCGGTTGACGATCTCGGCCATGGCGATGCTCCTCAGCCGTTGGCGACAGTGGCGCCGGCCCAGGGAGCCGGGCGGCGCACGGAATCCCACACCGGGCTTTCCAGAGTCAGGCACAGCTGGCGCACCAGCTCGAGCATGCCGTCGTAGCCGGCGTAGCCGAATTCGCGTTCCTGGTTGATGTCGAGGAACGGGATGCGCCCCTTGAGCGCGGTGTACATGTTGCGACCGCCGGCGATGAGGATGTCGGCGCGGTACTCCTCCACCGTCTTCAGCAGCGCGCGCGGGTTGCCCTCGTCGAGCATCTTCACGTCGTCGCCCATCAGCTCGCGGATGCGCGCCTTGTCCTCCTCGGTGGACTTCTTGGTGCCGGTGGCGACCACCTTCATGCCCAGGTCCTGCAGCGCGGAGATCACCGACCAGGACTTCACCCCGCCGGTGTAGAGCAGCACGCGCTTGCCGGCCAGCCGCGCGCGCCAGGGCTCCAGGGCGGCGCGGATCTTCGCCTCCTCGCGCTCGATCAGCGCCTCGGTACGCGCGCTCAGATCGTCATCGCCGATCAGCCGGGCGAAATCGCGCAGCGCCTGCGAGGTATCGGTGATGCCGTAGAAGCTGCCCTCGAACCAGGGCGTGCCGTAGCGCTCCTGCAGCTTGCGGGCGACGTTGAGCATGGCCTTGGAGCAGACCATCATGTTCACCTCGGCGGCGTGCATGCTCTGCACCTCGCGAAAGCGCGCATCGCCGGACAGGGTGCACAGCACGCGGATTCCCAGCTCGTCGAGCAGCGGCAGCACGTGCCAGAACTCGCCGGCGATGTTGTACTCGCCGACCAGGTTGACGTCGTGGACGCGGATGCCGGGGCGTTCGCTGCCGGCCGGCAGGGGATCAGGCTGGCGAGTGCCGATCACGTACTTGAGCATGGCCTCGCCGGCAATGCGGTTGCCGAGGTTCTTGGTGCCGTAGAAACCGGCCGAATCCACCGGCACCACCGGGGTATGGAAGTGCTCGCTGGCGGCCTTGCAGATCGCGTCGATGTCGTCGCCGATCAGCGCCGGCACGCAGGTGTTGTAGACGAACACCGCCGGCGGCGCGTAAGTCTCCACCGCCTGGCGGATGGCATGGAACAGACGCTTCTCGGCGCGGCCCATGATCACGTCCTGCTCGGTGAGGTCGGTGGTCATGCCGATGCGGTACAGGTCAGGGCCGCTGGAGCGGGTGCCGCGGTTGTCCCAGGAGCTGCCGGCACAGGCAATCGGCCCGTGGACGATGTGCGCCACGTCGGCGATCGGCAGCAGGGCGATCTGCGCACCGTCGAAGGCACAGCCACCGTCGGTGGCGCCCGGCTTGGGCTTGGCGCAGCCGGACTTCTCCTTCTTGTTGTGCTCGCAGGAAGGCTCGTCGAGCAGCTCGGCAATGTCCTTGGCTTTCATCGCTTACCCCTCTGGATGCGTCGGTGCGGCATTCGCGAGGGGTGTTGCAAGGGCTGCACCAGAGCACAGGCAATTGATTTAAAAGGATTTTTACTGAAGATGCGTTGTCGCAAAGGCGCCGGGATGTCGGGTTTGCGACAACCGGGTGGCGGGGACGGCGCGGAGAGGATTCAGCCGGACCAATCTCTCCGTCCTCGCAAGTCACGCAGATGCATGCCGTCACTCAGCCAATAGGCCCGGCGTCTGCGACGGAGAAAAACGCCTGCGGCTGAGCGGATAGCCCAGGCGTTTTTCTGTTGCCTTACTTCGGCGCGTGGGTTGTGCGCAGGTAGGGCAGCTTGATGTCGATGCTGCCGTACTTCTCGCGGGCCTGATCGTCGTTGAGCGATAGTGCGACGATCACGTCTTGGCCCACCGTCCAGTCAGCGGGGGTGGCCAGCGGCACCTCGTAGGTCAGCTGCAGGGCGTCCAGGGCACGCAGCACTTCGGCAAAGTTGCGCCCCACGGACATCGGATAGGTCATGGACAGCTTGAGCTTCTTGTCCGGGCCGATGATGAACACGGAGCGCACGGTGGCTGTTTCGGCGGCGGTACGGCCATCGGGCAAGTAGGCCTCGGCAGGCAGCATGTCGAACGCCTTGGAGACGGCCAACCCTTCGTCCGCAATGATCGGGAAGGCCGCCTTGGTGCCGCAGAAGCCTTCGATATCGCCTTTCCACTTCTTGTGCGCTTCCACACCATCCACCGACACGCCAATCACCTTGGTGCCACGCTTCGCCCACTCATCGACCAGTTGCGCGACGGCGCCGAACTCGGTGGTGCACACCGGGGTGAAGTCCTTCGGGTGGGAAAAAAGGATGGCCCAGTCGGAACCGATCCAGTCGTGGAAGGTGATGGGCCCCTGGTCGGTATCGGCCGTGAAGTTGGGAACGAGGTCGTTGATGCGCAGTGCCATGGATATGCCCTCCTCGAGCTTGATGAACGACAAGCATGGAAGAGCCTAGACGGGATTTGAAACGCCGGGGCCGTGCATCACCGCGGACTTCACAGCCATCCGCTGCTGGCCGTTGTTCATCGGGCGCTCCTGATGTACCCATTCCCGGCCGCTCGGCAAGGTCTTTGGTTGTCATCGCTTACCTCCTCTGCATGCAGAAGTGCGCGATTCACCAGGAGTGTGGCAAGAGCTGTAGCAGAAGACATTTCCGGGTGGCAGTCTTGCGTTTCAGCTGGCTGCTTCAGCAGCACGGATTGCTTCCTCTGGAGCCACTTCCATGTTCATTGCCCACCTGCCCTCCGGCTACATCCTGGCCTCGCTGCTGTTGAAACGCGCCGGGCAGCTTCCCGTCCAGGCGCGAACACTCATGCTGGCCGGAATCCTTGGTGCCGTGGCGCCCGACTTCGACATGCTCTACTTCTATTTGGTGGACAACCGGCAGACCCATCACCACCGCTATTTCGTGCACTGGCCCATTCTCTGGTTCGGCCTGGCGCTCGCCTGCACGATCTGGCAGCGGCTGGCGCCGACCTCACGACGCGCTCCTGCCGCCCTGGTGTTCAGCCTGGGCGGCATCCTCCATCTGCTGCTGGACAGTTTCGTCGGCGACATCTGGTGGCTGGCGCCCCTCGTCGACCAGCCCTTTGCCCTGTTCAGCGTGCCGGCCGTATTCAAGCCTTGGTGGCTGAACTTCATCCTGCACTGGTCCTTCGCAGTCGAACTGGGAATCTGGCTGTGGGCGTTGCTGATCTACCGCAGGCAGGACAATAGCTTGGCGCACGGGAACCATGGCTAAGCGGACTATGTCGAGCAGGCCTCCGGTAGCCGCAGCTCGAAAGAATAAATCGCCCCCTTTCACCCCAAATATTCTCAATTACTGCCAACCGAGAATATCTTTTATTTCTTTCAGGCAGACCCTTGGCATTTTAAGCCTTGAGACCTCCGTTTCATTCAACACCTTCAGGTAGTCTTCTATTTCTACCGCCCCACTCCAATCAACAGCATTTTTAAGCTTAAGAGCGGTGAATCTAGAAAACCCAAGAGACATCAAACTAAGCTCTACCGCAGAGCATGCCCCAAACTCCAAGAATGTATGATATTGCGCCTGTTTCGCATCATCATCACTGAATCCTTTAGTGACGAGACAGTACCTTATAATATCCTCATAAGCACTAAAATATTTCACCATCTTAAATCGTATCTCGGACTCTATTACCTTTAGCAGTTCCCTTATTACCAGCGAGATACTTATATTTCCGCCACCTTTCTCCTTATAATTAACCCGCTCCCTAATCAGAGTACTTATTGACTCTCCGGTGATCCATTGATGCGCCAGGAACCCCACCCACTTTCTGAATTTTGGGTTTTCTGCCCATTCAAAAACTTCTGAAATCAAATTTATAGCGCTTACCATCCGATGGTATCCGCCCTGCTGAAATGGACTGATGAGTGAGAGCACCTCTGTATGCACCATGCTACATAGGCACTCATAAAGCTTCTGAAGGTGATCTGGCCTTAAGCTGCTATGGGATTTTAGAATTTCATCAGGCAGCGTAATTTTCAAGTTCTTTATGTGGCTGAGATTATCCACCAGGACTTCAAGATTTTCCTTTGTTTCATATCTCGATAGAACTTGGCCATCCCCAAGCGTGACTGTCTCTTGGTACAGCCGACTAAATCCAGCTTCCGCGAGATCTTTGTCTTCAATGCTTACATTCCCTTTTATAAGATCAAATATTAGTGAGCCACCATCATCCATTAGCCTTTCCATTGAGGCCTTTATTTCCTGAAGATTATCTCCTACATATGACTCTTCTTTCCAATCACTTGGCCGTACGCACCAAATATTTCCGTGAAACTCATGAAGAAGCCTGCCGGCACGCCCGGAAAGGTTCAAGAAGTCTGACCGTGACATAGGTGAGTTTCCGCTGTGCGGGTTTTCTATGACGATGTGCTTTGCGGGCAGGTTAACCCCTTGCAATAGAGTGCTGGTACAGCACAAAAATCTTACCTCCCCACTTTTAAACAGATCTTCAACACCTGCTCTAACAATGGATGGCATATCCCCATAGTGGAAGGCTATTCCGCGCTCTAACGTCTCTACCAGAGGGTAATCAGGGTGAATTTCCGCCTTAATGAATTGAATAAAATCTTTAACCTCATCGGATACAGTAAATTCTCTTCCTATCTTTAAAAGCTCACCTGCAACGCTTTCAGCCTCTCCAGGCCCATTTGCAAAAACAATAGTTGACTCGCCACTGAAGGTGATTTCATTAGCAAGATTCGCCCGTTGTTTTACCTTGGAACCCCTAAAACTGAAGCCAATAGGTGCATTCCCAAGATCTATGTTCTGGTTTGCCGCCACAAGGGAGGCGTTAATTAACTTAGACCGCCCTGGAACTTCCGATATAAGAAGAAGATTTTGTGATACAGGGGAGATTGTCTCTGTAAAAAACACCCCCTCATCTTGCCGACCAAATAGGCTGAGAAAGTATCCCGGATTACTAATTAACGGACTCGCGAAGAGAATGGATGTTTTAGGGTGCAGCGTTAACGCTAGGTCGACTGCGCTTTGAAGCGTAACACCTCTACTCCCCTTTTGAATTTCATGAGCCTCATCAACAAAAATAGATGTAATCGGCCTCTTGTTGTTTTCCGGCTTTAACAGACTCAGAAAGCGCTCAGGGGTCAGAACATATATAACACTGGCTACTTTCCGACTCTCCTTTATTGGAAATGGCGCAGTTCTGACTACTGCGCCAGCTATCCCTCTACTCCGTATAGCCGACCGCACTCTCGCTGAAACTTCCGATATTAGCGCCCTAGTTGGAACAACATAAACAATATTCTTCTCCACCCCCGCATCTAAGCGCCTTATTAAATCAAGATTCAGTATGAATGACTTTCCTGCCGAAGTAGGAGCGGAGATACTCAAGGACTTTTGAGACTCCAGCGATGCGTAAAATTTGTACTGAAAATCCGTTAATATAAAACCTTCATCAGTGGTGTTCTCCACCTCTCTTGCCAATCGCTCCAAAGAAAGGGAAAGAGCTGGAGAGGAACCATCCAATTCTTGATATCTCTTTCTGAGCAAAGCTCTTCCGGGAAAGTTACCTATTCTTGATAGCACTATATCGGCAGCCAGAGCAATGGCTTTTTTGTGGGGCAAATCGCTTTCAACAATCCGGCTAACTACTTCATATGCGAGCGATAAATCTTCTGGATTGTCAGAGATGGATAGTATAGATGACAGACCTATCAGTCTTCTAACTTCATCTTCAGTCAGCGAGCTGGCGCCTCGCCGCGCCGGAATCAAATGATCAATACTGTGCCGAAACAGCTTATCCAAATCCGATTTAAACCCTTCTAATTTGATTTCCATATCAGCTTAGGGCCTCATTGAATTCGTTTCTAAACTCTTGGACCGATGGGAACGGCATAAAGAAAATATCGAACCTTAGATATTTTCTCGAAAAACCATTCAACTTCTTCTCCAGCAAAACTGAGATGCTCTCTACTTCTTTCTCAAATTTCTCCCTAAACTCCATAGCAAGGTCTTGACTCGACTTAAAGCTTTCGTTTGAGTAAGCATTCCAGTTATATCCGATCAAACAGGCGTGATTGACTCTAGCCCCCGGCCCTGGCTCGCCAAGCATAATATGCTCCGCCACTGCTTCTTGAACCTCCATGTCGGCGTACTTAAAATGCTTTGTTATCATTGTAAACTCATGCTTATAGGACTCATCAGCATGAAAACTCTCAATACTTTTAAGCGCTGATGTAAGCGCATCGCCGATCTCTCTATACAGCTTCGACTCACCAAAATAGAAATCGACAACCTTGTCATACTCATTCCACTTTGCATGTATCCCATCAGAGCCATTAACCTCAAGCTTCTTATTTGTCTTAAGCTCCATCTTTGCAACAATTTGTGGAGCTTGAACAATAGATTCCATCAAGAAGAACAGTAGAGCTTCTCCGGCCTCGCCCGTTTTGTCAGGACTCTCATCGGTTACATCCGGATGGCGAAATAATTTTCGCGCCTCCTTGGTGAATCTGGCCGACTCTTTAGCCGTAAGAGTGGACGGCCTATTCTTTGCGGCTATACAGTAATGAACTATATATTGATAAAGCAGCTCTGCAAGAGCTTTTGTCATTGGACGCCCATTACCATCAAATCTTAGATGGTGAAACCTCAGATTTGCTTTCAAAGAACGCACACACTGAGTGTGTTCAATAGAGTCAATGCAGGCTTGGTAATCATCGCGATCGACAGCTATTAGAGACTGAATATCTGCCAACTTAACCATTCCTTGCCTCTCTTCCTTATAAGCACAACAGCACTTAGCCAATTTTTTTTCAGATTCGTTGTCCGGATTTTTTTGATATTTTTTGGCATCACTTAATCAGCAGACAACCAATATCATTGACAAATGAACCTGGCGAAAACCTCGAGATCTCTTATACCGTTCGCCCCTCGCTTGATGCTCCCCTAAAGCCTGTACGAAAAATCAGCCGAGAAAATACCAGGAAAGGCGAAAAGCGACGAGAAAGCGGAGTTTACTATTCCGAACTGCTTATCAACGCTGCATGGCCGAGCGCTGGAATTTTCCATGCAAAGCTTATATACGAAGACAGCTTATACGCCATGACTGCAATTCCCTTGCTTGCGGGGGCATCCAACAAGCACAGAGGGTATCGCGCGCGCCACAAAAAAAACAACCGGGACAGCCGTCGCCGTCCCGGTCCCCGAAGCAAAAAATCCGCTTTTGTCTGCCGACCGCCCTACCCCAACCGCTCCTCAATCGCCCTCCTCACCTCCGGGTCTTGCTCATCCAGCACGCGCAGGGCATCGAGCGGCGCGTTCTCCACCGCCGCCAGGCGCACGGTCCAGTCGGGGTCGTGGAGCATGTCAATCACGTCCTCGCCCTTGAGCCGCGAGGCGACGATGCGGCGGATTTCCGGTTCGGCGTCCTGGGCCATCAGGCCGAGGCTCATCTCCGGCAGGCGCTTGGCGACCAGCTTGCGCACCTGGCGGTCCTCGTCGCGGATGAAGCGGAACAGCCGGCCGGGGGCGATGCGCTGGACCACGTAGGCACGCACCAGGTAGTCGGGGTCGTCGGCCATCTGTTCGAGCTGTTCCAGCGGCAGGCGGTCGGCGACGGTGATGCGCACCTCGCGGTCCTCGTCCTGCAGCAGGGCGACGAGCTGCTCGCGCGGCAGCCGGTAGGCCACCGCGCGGCGCACCACTTCGTCGCTGTCGCGGATCAGCGGGGTCAGCGCCTCGACCGGGGCGTAGCGCACGGCGATGGCGCGGCGCTCCCAGAACGGGTCGCCGAGGTACTGCCCGGCCAGCTGCGGGTTGTTGCGGAAGAAGCGGTCGATCTGCCGGCCGCTCTGCACCGCCACGCAGGCATCGCCCGGGGTGCAGCGGCCGGCCAGCAGCAAGCTGCGGCGGAAGGCGCAGGCATGGCAGTCGCCGATGGGGGTGTGGTCCGGGCCTTGATCGTCGAGCATGCCGCACCTCAATCGGGGATGATTTCGGCCAGGACGATGCCGGAGGCGGCGTCGGGGTCGTTGCTCAGTATCGAGCAGTGATCGCTAGAGTTGACCAGGTAGAGGTTGAAGCGCGGGCGCTCGAACAGGGGCTTGGCGTTGACCATGATGTCGTCGTCCATGCACAGGGTGAAGTGCACCCCGGGGTTGGCGCTGCGCAGGCGGGCCAGCAGGGCGTCGTCGAGTACGCCCTCCTCGGCCTGGCGAATGACGTCGTCGAGTACGGCTTGGCTGATCATGGCTGTGTCCTCATCCGGAACTTTCACAAGTGAATCGCACGCGCTGGCCGGGCTCGGCGCCCATGGCCTTGGCCAGCCAGGGCGGTGGCGTGGTCGCCAGCACGCGCTGCAGCTCCTCGACGATTTCGCGGGCCGGCAGCGCTGTGGCGTGCTTGATCGGGTGCACCCCGGCGCGGATCACCTTGGCCGCCGCCGGGCCGCCGATGCTGAGGGTGTAGAGCAACTGGCAGTCGTGCAGCAGTTCGGCGCGCTGGGCATTGCGGTCGTCGTCCTCGCCGCAGGGACCCGGTTCGCGCAGTTCGATCAGGCGGCTTTCGCGCGGCGAGATCTGGTAGATCAGAAAGCGCGCGCAGCTGCCGAAACTGCCGTCCAGGCGCTCGCCGCTGTTGGAGGCGCAGGCGATGCGCACCGAATCGGCCAGCTCGCCGTCGCGATAGGCCTGCGGCACCGGCAGCGGCTCCTCCGGCATGTGCACGCCGCGGCCCTTGAGCAGGCCGACCGCGCGCTGCAGCTGACGCTCGGTTAGTTCCGGCTGCGCCGCCTCGTGCGGCCCCGGGGTCAGCAGCGCGGCGCGCAGACGGGCCATGCGCAGCTTGCTCAGACGGGCTTCGGTGATCGGCTCGCCGGTGACCGCCAGCAGCGCGCGCAGCAGACGTGCGGTATCCACGTCCTTGAGTTCGCGTGCGGCCAGGGCGATGCGCAGGGCCAGGTGGCCCGGCAGTTGCGCAGGCCTGGTCAGCGGTGGCGTGGCCATGGCTCAGGCCTCGCCGGCTCGCTTGGCGCGCAGGGTGATCGGCAGCTTCGGCGGTGCCGAAAGCGGTTCGAGATAGTAGCTGGAGCCATCGGCCAGGGTGACTTCGCCGCCCCAGCGGTCGGGGCTGTCGAATTCCAGGGCGGTGACGATTTCCTCCTGGTCCTTCTTGGCGATGTAGAAGGTCAGCTGACCTTTGGCGTTGTGGCGAAGCATGACGCTGGGCATGGGACGTTCTCCAGGAGCAAGGGGCTGACGGGCGACGCGCAGCGACCGAGGGCCGCCGCGCGCAGGATCGCCAGTGGAAAGGCCGGGGCGGACTGCGCCGCTCCGGCCGGAACCATCAACAAGAGCCATCAACAAGAGCCGTCGACAGACAACCGACCTTAGCGAACCAGGTCGTAGTTGTAGTCGGTGGTCTGCATGCCACGGGTTTCCTCGTCCAGACGCTCCAGCACCGAGTTGACGATGGTGGTCAGCATCTGCATGGCACCCTCGTAGCCCAGGGTGGTCTGGCGATGCAGGTGGTGACGGTCGAAGATCGGGAAGCCGAGGCGGATCAGCGGCACCTCGAATTCCTTGCCCTTGTGCAGGGTGTCGCGCTGGATGAACTTGCCGTAGCTGTTGCCGATCATGAAGTCCGGCTTGTTGGTGAAGACCAGCGAGCGCAGGTGCCAGAGGTCCTTGCCGACGTACACGGTGCAGTCCTTGCCGTACGGAGAGGCTTCGAGGATCGCATCCATGGCCTTCTTCCAACGCTTGTTGCCGTTGTTGCAGAGGATGTGGGTCGGCTCGCAACCCAGCTCCAGCAGGAACTTGGCCAGGCCCATGACGAAGTCCGGGTCGCCCCAGATGGCAAACTTCTTGCCGTGCAGCCAGGTGTGGGAGTCGGTGATCATGTCGACCAGGCGACCACGCTCTTTTTCCAGGCTGGCCGGGATCGGCTGACCGGTGATTTCGCTGATCTTCATCAGGAATTCGTCGGTCCAGTCCAGGCCCATCGGGATGCTCAGCTTGGGTACTTCGTGCTTCCAGGTGCCTTCGACCAGCTTCTTGGTCTTTTCCAGCTGCCACGGCTGCAGCAGCAGGGTGGTGGTGGCGTTCGGCGCGTCCTTGACCTCGGCCTGGCTGGTGCCGCCGGCGTACATGCGGAACTGGCCGTCGGCCGGGGTATCCAGCACCTCTTCGGGATCGGAGAGGAAGCTGTAGTCGACGTCCATTTCCTTGAGCATGCGCTTGATGACGCGGAAGTTGCCCAGGTAGGTCTCGAAGCCCGGAACGATGTTGACCTTGCCGTTGCTGCCAACGACCTTGTCTTCCATGTAGTTCAGGGTGAAGTAGCGGGCGATGCCCTCGAACATGTTGTCCCAGCCGGTCACATGGCTGCCGACGAAGCTCGGGGTGTGGGCGTACGGAACAGGGTAGTCCTGCTCGATGAACCCTTCCTTCTTCGAGTTGTTGATGAAGGCGTTGAGGTCGTCGCCGATGACTTCGGCCATGCAGGTGGTGGACACGGCGATCATGTCGGGCTTATAGGTCGCCTTGCAGTTCTGCAGACCGTCCTTCATGTTCTGCTGGCCGCCGAACACCGCCGCGTCTTCGGTCATCGAGTCGGATACGCAGGACACCGGCTCGCGGAAGTGGCGGTTGAAGTAGGTGCGGAAGTAGGCGACGCAGCCCTGCGAGCCGTGCACGTAGGGCATGGTTTTTTCGAAGCCCAGCGAGCAGAGCACCGCGCCCAGCGGCTGGCAGGCCTTGGCCGGGTTGACGGTCAGCGCTTCGCGCGCAAAGTTCAGCTCCTGGTATTCCTGGGTGGTGGTCCACTGGAAGACTTCGTCGATCTTGTCCTGCGGATGCTTCTCCTCGAAGTCATCGCGCTTGCGGGCAAGCATGTCCTTGTATTCTTCGTCGCGGAACAGCGGATAGCTGGGTTTGATGTTATCGACTTGCTGGCTCATGACTCTTCTCCTGCGCCTCACTCATCTGTGAACGGCGCTAGCGGATATCGGCCGCGGGCATGCCCCGGTTGGCGGGGCCGCCCGCAGCGGACGTTGCGTACGGTTGCGGACAATCAGGCGCTGACGGCGACTTTCTCGACGGCGGCTTCCGTCTTCTGCCAGGGAGCCTGCAGCCTGCTCCAGCACGGATTGTTCAGGGTCATGTCCATGTCACGGGCGAAGATGGCGAAGCCGTCGAAGCCGTGGTACGGGCCGGAGTAGTCCCAGGAGTGCATCTGGCGGAAGGGGATGCCCATCTTCTGGAAGATGAACTTTTCCTTGATGCCGGAGCCGATCAGGTCGGGCTTGACGCGCTTGACGAACTCTTCGAACTCGTAGCCGGTGACATCGTCGTACAGCAGGGTGGCGCTACCCATTTCCTTCATGGTGCGGTCGTAGTCGTCGTTGTGACCGAACTCGTAACCGGTACCGACCACTTCCATGCCCAGATCTTCGTAGGCACCGATCACGTGGCGCGGACGCAGGCCGCCGATGTAAAGCATGACGCGCTTGCCTTCCAGGCGCGGACGGTACTTGGCGACGACGGCTTCCCACTCGGCCTGGTACTTGGCAACCACTTCCTCGCACTTGGCCTGGATCGACTCGTCGAACTGGGCGGCGATGGCGCGCAGCGATTCGATGGTCTTGGTCGGGCCGAAGAAGTTGTATTCCATCCATGGGATACCGTACTTCTCTTCCATGTGACGGGAGATGTAGTTCATCGAGCGGTAGCAGTGCACCAGGTTCAGCTTGACCTTGGGGGTCAGCTCGATTTCGGCGATGGAACCGTCGCCGGACCACTGGGCCACCACGCGCAGGCCCATTTCTTCGAGCAGGATGCGCGAGGACCAGGCGTCGCCACCGATGTTGTAATCACCGATGATGGCCACGTCGTAGGGGGTGGTCTGGAAGGAGGTGTCTTCGTCGCGGGCGCCCAGCACCCAGTCGCGCACCGCGTCGTTGGCGATGTGGTGGCCGAGGGACTGCGACACGCCGCGGAAGCCTTCGCAACGCACCGGAACCACGGTGGTGTCGTGCTCGGCGGCCTTCTTCTTGGCGACCGCCTCGATGTCGTCGCCGATCAGACCGATCGGGCACTCGGACTGGATGGAGACACCCTTGTTCAGCGGGAACAGGGTTTCGACTTCGTCGATCAGCTTGGCCAGCTTCTTGTCGCCGCCGAAGACGATGTCCTTCTCCTGGAAGTCGGAGGTGAAGTTCATGGTGACGAAGGCGTTCACGCCGGTGGTGCCGATGTAGTAGTTACGACGGCCCGCACGCGAATACTGCCCGCAGCCCACCGGGCCGTGGGAGATGTGGATCATGTCCTTGATCGGACCCCAGACCACACCCTTGGAGCCGGCGTAGGCGCAGCCGCGGATGGTCATCAGACCCGGCAGCGACTTCTTGTTGGAGGTGATGCACTTCTTCGATTGTTCCAGGGTCGGATCGTTCGGAGACAGGTGCTTCGCGCGGTCCTTGCGGGCCTTCTCGGGATAGACTTCCAGGACTTCCTGGATGAGGCTTTCGACCTCTTCGCGTGACATACCGGACATGGGTATGACTCCTCTTGCCTTGCGTTCATATGCGGGTAACGGACCAGTCGCACTGCGCGCCGCGCAGTGCGACTATCCGGCAGGGCCCATCTGCCCTGCCCCGTCCTGCTGCAACGGTGCGATCAGGCACTGACCTCGTCGGCGGCGGTCTTGCCGACGATGCTCTCGTCCTCGACATCCATGACGCCGAACTCCATCAGCAGCGCTTCGAGTTCGTCCATGGTGATCGGGGTCGGGATGACCAGGTTCTTGTTCTCGTAGATCTTCTTGGCCAGCGCGCGGTACTCGTCGGCCTGCTTGGCGGCCGGGTCGTACTCGATCACGGTCATGCGGCGGATTTCGGCGCGCTGTACCACGTTGTCGCGCGGCACGAAATGGATCATCTGGGTGCCCATCTTCTCGGCCAGGGCGATGATCAGTTCGTCCTCGCGGTCGGTCTGACGGCTGTTGCAGATCAGGCCGGCCAGGCGCACGCTGCCCGAGTTGGCGTACTTGACGATGCCCTTGGAGATGTTGTTGGCGGCGTACATCGCCATCATCTCGCCGGAGCAGACGATGTAGATTTCCTGGGCCTTGTTCTCGCGGATGGGCATGGCGAAGCCGCCGCACACCACGTCGCCGAGCACGTCGTAGAACACGAAGTCCAGATCGTCCTCATAGGCGCCTTCCTCTTCGAGGAAGTTGATCGCGGTGATCACGCCACGGCCGGCGCAGCCAACACCTGGCTCCGGGCCACCGGACTCGACGCACTTGACGCCGCCGTAGCCGACCTTGAGCACGTCTTCCAGCTCGAGGTCTTCCACGGTGCCGGCCTCGGCCGCCATTTCCATGATGGTGTTCTGGGCCTTGGAGTGCAGGATCAGGCGAGTGGAGTCGGCTTTCGGATCGCAACCGACGATCATCACCTTCTTGCCCATCTCGGCCAGGGCTGCCACGAGGTTTTGGGTGGTCGTGGATTTGCCAATCCCACCCTTACCGTAGATAGCGCATTGACGCATTGCCATAATTGAGTTCCTCAGGTTTCGTTTCCACATCAAGTGGGCTGTAGGCACGAACAAGCCTGCGCATCGAGATAAATGCAGCCTTTGTGCCAGCCTTGAAAATGAAACCCAAGTTACTGTTTTAAAAGGGATTATTTTTAAATCACGGATTGTCGCGGACGTTTGATACACAACAAACATGCGTTATCCGCCGTATCAATGGCGACAACCCAACAAACTCCCCGAAACCTCGGGAACACTCTTATCAGTGAACTTTGCGCAGTTGTGGCAAACACGACAATTGTCGCGAAGCAACTCGCTCTCTCCAGTCAATTGGCGTCCAGCCAACTTCCCGGCATTCAATAAATCTTTTCAAGATCAAGGAGTTGTGACGATCACGCAAAGTGGCGCGGATATTGCGATTGGACTCTGCAGCAGTACGCCCCTATTCCCAGCAGGAGAGTCCAGTGAACAGCAGCCAGATAAAGGAGATCCTTGCCCAGCTCGGCAGCGGCGACATCGTTCCCTACCTGGGCCCCGGCGTCCTCGACGGCGTGGTCGACCGCCTGAGCGGCCAGCCGATCCCCGCCGACAGCGACAGCCTGATCCTCGCCATGACCGGCGGCCAGCCGATGTCGCCGCGGCTGATGTACGAGTTCCCGCGCGCGGCCATGCATCTGGAGAACAAGAAGGGCCGCAGCTTCATCGAGCGCTTCCTGACCCAGACCTACGGCGGCGACAACTGGACGCCCTCGCCCGTGCACCAGTGGCTGGCCGATCTGCAGCTGCCCTACATCATCGACTGCAACCGCGACACCCAGCTGCAGCGCTGCTATGCCGACCGCGCCCACACCCTGGTGGTCGGCGCCGCGCGCCTGGCCGGCACGCCCTACCGCTTCGACCTCTACCAGGGCGAGGCCGGCCAGTACCGGCCGATCAGCCTGGCCGAGGTGGATACGGCGCTGCCGGTGCTGTTCAAGCCGCTGGGCACGCCGCTGCCCAAGCCCGGCTACGTCGCCTCGGATGCCGACTTCGTCGACTACATCACCGAGCTGATGGGCGGCTTCGCAGTGCCGGCCTGGGTCAAGCTCAAGCGCCGCAACAAGCGCTACCTGTTCCTCGGCATGCCGTTCAACCGCGACACCGAGCGCATGGTGATGAGCGACCTGATCCACGACGCCGCCGAGCCTGCCGGCTGGGCGCTGATCGCCGAACCGGGCAACAGCGCGCGCAAGCTCTGCGCGCGCAAGCACGTGCAACTGATCGAGGCCGACTGGAGCAGCCTGTTCGCCCTCGGCACCCCCGACACCGCCGCCCACGTCCCTACCGGCGGCCTGAATCCCTTGACCGACATGAGAACCTGACCATGCTGCTGAAAACCTACGAAGCCCAAAACCTGCTGTGCAACCTGAGCGTCCTCGGCGCCACCAGCCGCACCGACACCTATGCCTTCCGCGGCGACCTGGTCGTGACCGAAGGCGATATCGCCGACGATGCCGGCCGTCGCCTGCCGCCGACCGCGGTGGTCAAGCAGGCCGTCGTGCTCGCCGTCGGCGACAAGCTGACCATGGTCGCCGGTGGCCTGGTGCACCTGGCCGATCTGCCGCTGTTCATCGAGCGCTATCGCGGCGATCTGGCCGCCGAGGTCAGCGTGCTGTTCTACGTCGAGGACCTGACCAAGGCGCTCATCACCGAGCTGGACGGCGTGAAGATGATCCTCCTGCCGCACGAGGAAGGCGCCATCTGGAACACCCTGATGGGCGACCTGCGCCTGGACAAGGAAGACTTCAAGGGCCAGAGCGCCGAAGACAAGGTGATCACCCAGTACGAGGCCCTGAAGACCTTCAAGCCGAAGCTGGAAACCATCGCCTTCGAGACCGCCCTGACCTTCGTCAGCAAGATCCAGCGCGAGCATCGCGGTCCGGTCTGATTCATCTGCTCTACAGAGCCTGTTCAGGATCTCGCGAGCTAGAGCCAGGCAAGGCGAAATCGGTTGAGGAAGCGGAGTTTACAAGTGGTAAATGAGCATTCCGAAACCGATGTCAACGCAGCCAGGCCGACGCGCAGCAGATCCTGAATAGGCTCTCAGTGTCCCGCTAGGCCGATAAGCCACTCCCCCGCTCCAGGGGGAGTTTTTCTTTGCGCCAATCAACGCGGACGGCGCAACGCGGTAAACGCCCCCAGTTCCCACTCACGCAGCGCCAGCAGCAGCCCGCAGCCGTGGCGCTTGCCCAGCGGGGCGGCGAGACTCTCCTCGTGCAGTTCGGCGAACTTCTGCCGCAGCTTGCGGATCTCCGCCTGCAGGCGCGCCTGTGCCGACTCGGTGAGCATGCCGTGGGAGAACGCCAGCACCTCGTCGCTGCCGGCAAAGTCGCTGGCGAGGAAGTCGCCCAGGCCGCGACGGCGGAAGAACGCGCGGATCGGTCCAGCGGGCAGCCAGTCGAAGTCGCGCGCCACGTTGAGCCGTACGCGGTTGCCCGGCAGCAGCTGGATCAGGCGCAGGCGGTCGAGGCGCGCCAGGCGCTGGATGCACTCGGCCTCGCTGAGTCGGTATACGCTGAGCATGTCCGCCAAGGTCCACTGGTTGAGCACGCACACCGCCACCAGCAGCAGCTTCTCGTCGCCGATCAGCTCCTGCTCCTGGTCTTCACTGAGGGTGTGCAGGCGGCTTTCGCCGAGCGCCGCCTCCTGGGTCAGTTCGGCGAGGGTGAAGCCGAGCAGGTGGCTGATCTCCACCAGCCGTTCCAGACTGAAGCTGCCGCTGGCGAACAGGCGCTTGATGCTCGGCTCGGAAACGCCGAGGGCGCCGGCCAGGTCGCGGTAGGTCATGCCGTGGATCTTCAGGCGGCGCTTGAGGGTGGCCACCAGCTGGTCGAGTTCGCCCATGGAAAAAGTCGCATATTCCGATACTTTGCCGGTCAGTCTACGCGCCTTTTTCCGAAAAAGTTCAACCCTGCTTTGCCGGCAGGCATCCTGAGACCGTCCATTTCAGGGAGAAATGCCATGAACCGCCTGTGCCATCACCTGCCCCTCGTGCTCACCGCGCTGCTGACCGGCGCCGCCCTGCTCTACGGCCCCGTCGCCCAGCTGGCCAACTACCACGCCTTCGCCGACCAGAGCGAAGTCCTCGGCATCGCGCATTTCACCGACGTGCTGTCCAACCTCGGCTTCGCCCTGGTGGCGCTGTGGGGTCTGTGGCGCCTGGTGCCGGCGCGCCGCTCGGCCGCCCTCGTCCACGGCTGGCCCGGCTACTACCTGTTTCTCGTCGGCCTGCTGCTGACCGCCTTCGGCTCCAGCTGGTATCACCTCGATCCCGACAATGCGCGGCTGATCTGGGACCGCGTGCCCATCGCCCTGGCCAGCGGCGGTCTGCTCGCCGGGGTATGGGGCGACTGCCGGCAGCGCAGCAGCGCCCTGCTCGCCGGCGCGCTGGCGCTGGCAGCGCCGCTGAGCGTCGCCTGGTGGTACTGGACCGAGCTGGCCGGCGCCGACGACCTGCGCCCCTACCTGCTGCTGCAGGTGCTGCCGATCGTGCTGATCCCGCTGTGGCAGTGGCTGCACGGCCGCCCGCGTGGCGAGCGCCTGGCCTTCGCCGTCGCTCTGGCGCTGTACATCGTCGGCAAGTTTGCCGAACTGCTCGACCACCAGATCGCCGCGCTGCTCGGCCCGCTCAGCGGCCACACCCTCAAGCATCTGCTGTCCAGCGTCGCCACCGCCGTGGTGGTCGCCCAGCTAGTACGGCGCAGTAGCACTACGCTGCAGAAACCGCGCGCCCCGCTGGCCGCCGACACCGCCGCGGTGGCACCATCCCGGCACAGCACCCACCATCACTGAGGTCAGGGAACGATCATGCTCAAGAACCTCCTGCGCCGCCTGTTCCAGGCCCTGTTGCGCGTCCGCGTCACCGGCGATCCCGAGGTGCTGCGCAACCCGCGCACGCTGATCGTCGCCAACCACGAGTCGTTCCTCGACGGCCTGCTGCTCGGCCTGTTCCTGCCGGTCGACGCGGTGTTCGTGGTGCACACGCAGATCGCCAACCGTCCGCTGTTCCGCTGCCTGCTGTATTTCGTGCCGCACCTGGCGGTCGACTCGACCAGCCCGCTGGCGATCAAACAGATCGTCAAGCTGGTGGAGAGTGGCCGGCCGGTGATGATCTTCCCCGAGGGCCGCATCACCCGCACCGGCTCGCTGATGAAGGTCTACGACGGCGCTGCCTTCGTCGCCGCCAAGACCGGCGCGACCATCGTGCCGGTGCGCATCGACGGCGCCGCGCGCAGCTACTTCGGCCGACTGGCCGGGATCTATCCGCGTCGCGCGCTGCCGCAGGTGAGCATCGCCATCCAGCCGCGCCGCTACATCCCGATGCCCGAGCTGCCGTCGGCCAAACTGCGCCGCCGGCGTGCCGGCGAGCTGCTGCGCCACATCCTCCTCGACATGCTGGTCGCCACCCGCCCGCAGCGCACCCTGTTCGAGGCCTTCCTCGAGGCCAAAGCCACCTTCTGCGCCAACTACAAGCTGGTCGAGGACATCCGCCTGCAGGAGGAGTCCTACGGCTCGCTGCTGAAGATGGCTCTGGGCCTGGCCCGCCTGATGGCGCGCCACAGCGCACCGGGCGAAGTGGTCGGCGTGCTCACCCCCAACGCCGTGCCGACCCTCGGCCTGGTGCTCGGCCTGTCGTTGTCCGGGCGCATCCCCGCCATGCTCAACTACACCGCCGGCAGCGAGGGCCTGCGCGCCGCCTGCACCGCCGCCAACATCCACACCCTGGTCGCCTCGCGCACCTTCATCGACAAGGCGCGCCTCGGCCCTCTGCTCGAATGGCTCGACGGCGTCCGCGTGCTGTATCTGGAGGACCTCAAGAGCGAGCTGACTATCGCCGACCGCCTTTGGCTGCTCGCCCACCTGATCGTCCCGCGCCGCGCCGCGATGCCCCAGCAGCCCGACGATGCCGCGTTGGTGCTGTTCACCTCCGGCTCGGAAGGCAAGCCCAAGGGCGTGGTGCATTCGCACAATTCGCTGCTCTCCAACGTCGCCCAGGTGCGCGCGGTGGCCGACTTCACTCCGCTCGACAAGTTCATGATGGCGCTGCCGCTATTCCACTCCTTCGGCCTGACCTGCGGCGTGCTGCTGCCGCTGGTGTCCGGCTGCAAGGTGTTCCTCTACCCCAGTCCGCTGCACTACCGGATCATTCCGGAGATCGTCTACGACCGTGACTGCACCGTGCTGTTCGGCACCTCGACCTTCCTCGCCCACTACGGCAAGTTCGCCCACCCCTACGACTTCGGCCGCCTGCGCTACGTGGTCGCCGGCGCCGAGCGCCTCAACGACGAGGTACGCCAGCTGTGGATCGACAAGTTCGGCATCCGCATCCTCGAGGGCTACGGCGTCACCGAGTGCGCGCCGGTGGTGGCGGTCAACGTGCCGATGGCCTGCCGGCGCGGCAGCGTCGGCCAGCTGCTGCCCGGCATGCGCTACCAGCTCGAAGCGGTGCCCGGCATCGACCACGGCGGCGCGCTGCACGTGCAGGGACCGAACCTGATGAAGGGCTACCTGTTGTTCGACCAGCCCGGCATCATCCAGCCGCCGCCGGCCAGCAGCCCCGGCTGGTACGCCACCGGCGACATCGTCGAGTTCGACGCCGACGGCTTCCTGCACATCCGCGGCCGCCTCAAGCGCTTCGCCAAGCTGGCCGGCGAGATGATCTCGCTGGAAGTGGTCGAGCAGATCGCCGCCAGCGCCGCGCCGGGCAGCCTGCATGCCGCCTCGACACGCAGCGATGCCGCCAAGGGCGAGGCGCTGGTGCTGTTCACCAGCGCACCGGCGCTGAGTCGCGAGCAGCTGCTCGCCGCGGCGCGCAGCCTCGGCGCCCCGGAACTGGCGGTGCCGCGCGACATCCGCCACATCGCCGAGATACCCCTGCTCGGCTCCGGCAAGACCGACTACGTCGCCCTCAAGCGCCTGGCCGAGGCCGGCGCCGAGCGCCCCGCCCTCGCCGCGGACGCCAGCCAGGACAGCCCGACATGAGTTCGCCCCTCGACCTGCTCAAGGCGCGCCGCTTCGGCCCGCTGTTCGCCACCCAGTTCCTCGGCGCGTTCAACGACAACCTGTTCAAGAACGCGCTGGTGGTGCTGCTGACCTTCCAGGCCACGCAGTGGACTACGCTCGGCGTCGGCATGCTGGCCAACCTGGCGGCGGGCCTGTTCATCCTGCCGTTCTTTCTGTTCTCGGCCACCGCCGGCCAACTCGCCGACAAGTACGACAAGGCCGTGCTGGCGCGCTGGACCAAGCTGCTGGAGATTGTCATCGTGCTGGTCGCCGGTGCCGGCTTCTGGGCACACAGCCTCGAACTGCTGCTCGCCGCGCTTTTCCTGCTCGGCCTGCAGTCGACCCTGTTCGGCCCGGTGAAGTACGCCATCCTGCCGCAGCACCTCCACGAGGACGAGCTGGTCGGCGGCAACGCGCTGATCGAGGCCGGCACCTTCGTCGCCATCCTGGTCGGCACCCTGGCCGGTGGCCTGCTCGCCGGCGCCGCGGACAGCATGCTGTGGATCACCGCCGGCTGCCTGCTGGTCGCCGTGCTCGGTTACTGGAGCAGCCTGGGCATTCCCCCCGCCCCGGCGCCTGAACCGCAGCTCAAGATCAACCCCAACCCGCTGAGCGAGACCTGGCGCAACATCGGCTTCGCCCGCGAGAGCCATACGGTGTTCCTGGCGATCCTCGGCATCTCCTGGTTCTGGCTGTACGGCGCGCTGCTGCTCGCCCAGTTCCCCGCCTACGCCAAGGACGTGCTGGGCGGCACCGAGAGCGGGGTGACCCTGTTGCTCGGCATCTTCACCCTCGGCATCGGCGCCGGCTCGATGCTCTGCGAGCGGCTGTCCGGCAGGCTGGTGGAGATCGGCCTGGTGCCGCTCGGCTCCATCGGCCTGACCGTGTTCGGCCTCGACCTGGCCTTCGCCTCGCCGGACATGCCGCCGCCGGCGCCGCTGGCTTTCGCCGAACTGCTGCAGGCGCCGGGTACCCTGCGCGTGCTGTTCGACCTGTTCGGGCTGGGTCTCTTTGGCGGCTTCTTCATCGTGCCGCTGTACGCGCTGATGCAGTTGCGCTCGGCCGCCGAGCACCGCGCACGGATCGTCGCCGCCAACAACATCCTCAACGCGCTGTTCATGGTGGTCGGCGCCGGCGCCGCGGCCGGGCTGCTCGCCGCCGGCCTGTCGATCCCCGAACTGTTCGCCTGCGCGGCGCTGGCCAACGCGCTGGTCGCCGTGTACATCTACCGGCTGGTGCCGGAGTTCCTGCTGCGCTTCCTCGACTGGCTGCTGATCCACTCGGTCTACCGGCTGGACAAGCAGGGCGTCGAACGCATCCCCTTCAGCGGCCCGGCCCTGCTGGTGTGCAACCACGTCAGCTATGTCGACGCCCTGGTGATCGCCGCCGCCTGCCGGCGGCCGATCCGCTTCGTGATGGACCACCGCATCTTCCACTGGCCGCTGCTGTCCTTCGTGTTCCGCCACGCCCGCGCCATCCCCATCGCCCCGGCGAAGGAGGACGCCGCGCTGCTGGACAGGGCCTATGCCGACGTGGCGAGTGCGCTGGAGGCCGGCGAGCTGGTGGCGATCTTCCCCGAGGGGCACCTGACCGACGACGGCGAGATCGGTCCGTTCCGCCCCGGCACCCAGCGCATCCTCGAGTGCAACCCGGTCGAGGTGCTGCCCATGGCGCTGTCCGGGCTGTGGGACAGCCCGTTCTCGCGCCAGGCCACCACGCTGCTGCAGCGCCTGCGCCAGCTGCACCCGCTGCGGCGCGTCACGCTGAATGTCGGCGAGCCGCTGGCGGCGGAACAGGCCGAGCCGCAGGCGTTGCGCCAGCGGGTTGTGGAGTTGCGTGGCAGCGAGAAATAAGGTTCTTCGCGGGCCGCTCGGCCGGCAGCGGCTCCCCGGCTCCGCAGCCGGAGGTATGCTGACTGCACGGCAACTTCAAACTGGGCGAGGGACTGGATATGGGACCTCCTCTGCAGATCACCCGCCGCCGGCTGCTCGGCGCGCTCGCCGCTCTGGCCCTGCTGGGCCCGCGCCTGGCGCCGGCACGGGAGGACGGACCGGCCACCCGGCCCATCCCCTCCAGCGGTGAGCGCCTGCCGCTGGTCGGCCTGGGCAGCTGGATCACCTTCAACGTCGGCGACGACCGCGCTGCCCGCGACGCCTGTGCCGAGGTGATGGCCAACTTCTTCCGCGCCGGCGGACAGCTGATCGACAGCTCGCCCATGTACGGCTCGGCGCAGGAAGTGATCGGCTATGGCCTCGCCAAGCTGGGACATCCCGCGCGGCTGTTCTCTGCCGACAAGGTGTGGATTGCCGACGGCGCGGCCGGCCGTAGGCAGATGGAAACCTCGCGCCAACGCTGGGGCATCCCGCGCTTCGACCTGTTGCAGGTGCACAACCTGCTTGCCTGGCCGGCGCACCTGCCGACGCTGTTCGCGATGAAGGCGGCCGGTCAGCTGCGCTACGTGGGCATCACCACCTCGCACGGTCATCGCCATGACGAGATGGCGCGGATCATGGCCAGCCAGCCGCTGGATTTCGTCCAGCTGACCTACAACCTCGTCGACCGTGAAGTGGAACAGCGCCTGCTGCCGCTCGCCCGCGAACGCGGCATCGCCGTCATCGTCAACCGGCCGTTCCAGCGCGGCGCGCTGCTGAGCAAGCTCGGCCGCCAGCCGCTGCCAGCATGGGCGGGCGAAATCGACTGCACCAGCTGGGCCCAGTTCGCCCTCAAGTTCGTCATTTCCCATCCGGACGTCACCTGCGCGATTTCGGCCACCTCCCGCGTCGACCACGTGCTGGAGAATCTGGGCACGGCCACCGGAGCACTGCCGGATCAGGCCATGCGCAGCCGCATGGCCGCATTGGCGGCCCGACTCTGATGGCGGAGTGGTGGCTCTACGGCCCGCGCGATCTGCTGCTGTTTGCGCCGCGCACCTATTACCGGCTGTTCGAACTCTACAACCTCGAACTCTGGCCATTGCAGCTGCTCGCCCTCGCGCTCGGCACGACGGTGCTGGTGTTGTGGCGCCGCGGCGGCGCGCGGGCGGGGCGCGCCATCGCCGCGATCCTGCTGCTCTGCTGGCTGTGGGTCGCCTGGGGGTTCCACTGGCAGCGCTACGCCAGCATCAACCTGGCCGCCGGCTATTTCGCGCTGGCCTTCGTCGCCCAGGCGCTGCTGCTGCTCTGGCTGGGCGTGCTGCGCGGCCGGCTCGCCCCGGCACCGGCCACGCGGCTGCAGCAGCGCGCCGGTCTGATCCTGGTGCTGTTTGCCCTGCTGGGTTTCCCCTTGCTGGGCCCGCTGCTGGGCAGAAGCTGGACGCAGGCCGAGGTGTTCGGCATGGCGCCCGACCCGACCGCGCTGGCGACCCTCGGCGTCCTGCTGCTGGCCGGCGGGCGGCCGGCGTGGGGTCTGTGGCCGCTTCCCGTGGCCTGGTGCCTGGTCAGCGGCACGACCCTGTGGGCGATGGAGGCACCCGACTTTGCGCTGGCGCCGCTGGCCGCGTTGCTGGCGGTCGGCCTGGCCGCCGGCGGCGCCGCGAGGCGCTCGAGGTGACGCCCCACGCAGTCAGCTGCCGACGGCCCTATCCGCCGCAGGCATCTTCGCGTTGCGGCTGGCGAGATCACGCGGAGCGACGCTCAGAAGCCGAACTGGCCGAGGGCGGCCATCAGCACCAGCGCCAACACGGCGAGGCCGACGCACTGCACCCAGCGCTCCTCACTGTGGCCACTGCGCCAGCCATGGCGGGGATATCTACCCAGGGTGAACAGCTTCACCCACGGCCAGCCGACCCAGTAGAAGAAAGTGCCGAGGAAGAAGTCGCCGATGACGTCGACGAGAAGACGCCCAACCAGAGCCAGAATCTGATCCATTTTTTACTGACTCCAGCAAATAAATCCGTCCCGTTTTTCTGCCACCGTGCATACGGGACACGTACACGGCGGTTCGATGGATATATTCCTACCGCGCCGCAATGGCCGGCAGACCCAAATTCTCGATGAACCGCACCGGCAAGGCCAGTACCGGGGTCGTGCTCAACCACCAGCGGCCGACCGCCATGCTATGCGGCCTAGCTTTGCCAGTGATAGACATTCGTAACCTTCTCGCTGCTATCAAAACAGACGCGCAAGTAGTCGGTATCGATCTTCAAACCTGAACAGTAGCCAAGCTCGTAATCGAAGCAGTTGTTTTTGGCTGTCCGCATAGGCTCACCGATTAGGCGGGTAACCGTTGCCTTGGGTGCTCCAACAGTCAAATGATTTCTCTCCAAATCCCGGCACATCGGGCCACGAAGACATGCCATCTCTTTGTCGAAGCAATCATGATCACTCTTGCAGCTCAGCGCGGAAGACCAGACTGCGCTGTCAAAGCTCTCTCCCATGAATGGTAGATCGTGAAAGGCAAAGCGGAGAATGGGTTTCCAAAATAGAACAAGCAGCAATAACACTGCTGCAGTGAAAATGACAGCCCACTTCATGATCTTTAAGGCGCGTGACATAAAATCCTCAAGATGCATAACAATTAAGTCAACAGGCGAGCAAAAGCATAACTTTTGCGAGTCCAGCGAGCGAAGCAAACGATTTGAATACGGAGCAAGGCCGATAACAATGCTGACCCCCCGTGATCGATTGAGCGCTTGCCCCCGCTGCGCGAACTACAGAATGGCCCGGGCGGCAACGCCCAGCGAAGGCCGGATATACGAATGCAACCGCACTGACGACAGGGTTGGAACAGGGTTACTCACCACTTGTGGGGAGAGTCCATATACGCCTTGTTAGGACTACACAAATGCAAGGCTGAGCACCAGTCCAGGCGTGGTGAGAGCTAGAAGGATAATAGCAAGTCTTTTCAGGGCAAATAGAGTGACCTGTGTAGTGGTGTTTGCATGCATTGGAGATATGAAGCCCCATGCGAAACCGATAATTGGGTAGTGTGCAAATATTAATGCTAGACCTAAAGTTGGTTGGCCGTGCACGGGCTTCATGTTGGAAAAGAGGTTGACCATTGCATACGGTGATGTAAATGTATTGGAAATGAAGGCGGCAATACCTAGTGTATTGCCATTTATGATTAATAAAAATTGAATCAAGGCAATTAGTAGAAAAACCAGAGCTAGGAATGCAGCAGAGCCTATTCTGTGCCCAGGGGGCGGGATTAATAGAGGCATGCTGGATATCCTAACTATAAATAGACACCAAGTGGTGTATGACTCCCCGGACGGGGCTTGTGGATAACATTCCTTGTCCTTCCGTTCATCCCTGTCTAGACCGCGGCTTTCAGCGGTAGGGTGGTGCCTCTGGGGAGTTATACACCAGAGACAGCAAGCGGATGACAGGACGTTAACGGCGATACCCGTGCTTGTCCACCGCAAGCGCGCATGCGGATATGAGCCATCTGCCAATTGAGAAACCCGACGCAGATTTGGCGTCTGCGCCGGGGCGGGTGACCGGGGAAACAGTGCATAGCCTTTCGATGCTATTTCGCCAGGTGCCATTCCCCGCCGTAGGCAGGCTAGTCGTGCGACTGACAGGCAGGCAAGGCGCTGGCGGCCAGCAGACGGTGTTCGCTGCGCTTCAAGCCACCTCGTCCGACAGGGCAAAGCGCACCCGCTGCTCGGCGCTCTGCCCGAGCAGCTTGGCCAGCCACGGTGGCGGCGAGCCGGCCATCACGCGCTGCAGTTCGGCCAGCACCACCTCGGCCTGGTCGCCCTGGGGTTTCTTCAGCGGGTGGATGCCGGCCTTGACCACCTTGGCCGCGGCAGGGCCGCCGATGGAGACGACATACAGCACCTGGCAGTCGGCGATCTGCTCGACGCGCCAGGCGTTCTTGTCCTCGGCCAGATCGGCTTCCAGGGTCGAGCGAATGTCGATCAGCGTCTGCTCGCCGGCGCCGACCTGATAGATCAGAAAACGCAGACAGGTGCCGAAGTGGCCATCGAGCTGCGCACCGTTGTTGGAGGCAATGGCCACGCGGATCGAGCCGGCCGGCACCTCGCTCAAGGCCGCCGGCTGCGGCAGGTCGTCGGCGACGGTCTCGCCCCAGAGGATGCGCACCGCCTCCTTGAGGGCCGCCATCGGCGTATCGAGCAGGTCGACGTCCTCCTCGGAGCCGGCCAGGCCGATCTTCAGGTCGGTGACGGTCACCCCCTGCAGGCTCTGTTCGGTCAGCGGGCCGTTGACCTGCTGGTTGAGGATTTCCAGCAGTTGGCCGACGCTGGTGCCGGGCAGGGCCCGGGCAGCCAGGGCGATGCGCAGCGCGGTTTCGCGGCTCATGCTTACGGGATTCATGCTTGCAGGACTATTCATCAGCGGGCTCCTGGACGACCGCGGCGGTCGTCATGGTCATGGGGTCGAGCATGGGGCAGCGGATCGTCAGCAACTGGCGCGCGGGTGGCCAGCGCGATACGCAGGGCGGCTTCGCGGCTCAGGTTCGCGGGACTGTTCATCGCTGCCTCCTCGGCCTTGGCTTATGCCTGGTGGTACCCTTCCCCGCCGCACGCATGCTCGTCGTGGGGCTGGCCGGGCGGCAGGGCGTCGGCGAGGAAGGCCTTGACCGCGCGTTCGGGATCGCTTTCGCCGGTGGTGAGCAGGCTCACGCCGCGCTCGCCGAGACGACGGATCACGCCGTCGCCGGCACTGCCGGCAATCGCCACGTCCACCGCATGCAGCGGGTGGCGCTCGGGCTGCTCGCAGACATGCCACTCGTGCAGGCAGGCGTGCTCGTCCAATTCGAGGGTGTAGGCGCCGTCCGGTGCCTCGCCCGGCCAGACGTCGAACACCCGCCAGCGATGGGCCCGCCCGGCGTGGCCGGCCACCTGGCCCTGGCGGTCGATGGCCACGGCGATCAGTCGACGAATATCACTCATGTTCAAAGCACCTCATCCGAACGGGAAAAGCGCACGCGCTGCTCGGCGGCGACACCGAGCAGCTTGGCCAGCCACGGCGGCGGCGAGCCGGCCATCACCGCCTGCAGTTCGGCGAGGATGTCCGCCGCCATGCCGCCCTCGATCCGCTTCATCGGGTAGATGTCGGCACGCACCACCTTGGCCGCCGCCGGTCCGCCGACCGACACCACGTAGAGCACCTGGCAGTCGCGGATCAGGTCGACGCGAAAGCCGTTGCGGTCATCCGAGAAGTCGGCCTCCAGGGCCGAACGGACATCGACCAGCGCCTTTTCCTCGGCGCTCACCTGGTAGATCAGAAAGCGCAGGCAGGAGCCGAAGTGGCCGTCCAGGTTCTCGCCGCTGTTGGAGGCGATGGCCACGCGGATCGAGCGCTCCGGCAGCGTGTCGAGGACCACCGGCTGCGGCAGGTCGCTGTCCACGGTCTCGCCCCAGAGGATGCGCACTGCGTCCTTGATCGCCGGCAGGCCGACGCTGATGTCCTCGCCATCCTCCTCGCCGTCGGCACTGGCGAAGCCGGTCTTGAGGTTGGTGACGGTCACCGTCTGCAGGCTCTCCTCGGTCAGCGGGCCTTCGATGCTCTGATGAAGCATCTCCAGCAGCCTGCCGACGCCGATGCCGGGCAGTACCCGGGCGGCCAGGGCGATGCGCAGCGCGGTGTCGCGACTCATGTTCATGGGGGTTTGCATCAGCGGCCTCCTCGGCGAGCTAATCAATCGTCATCGTCGTCATCGTCGAGCACCCGCGTGATGCGCTGGTAGATCTCCACGCGGTCGCCTTCCTTCAACGGACTGTCGAGCTTCACCAACTTGCCGAACACGCCGACCTTCTGTTTTTTCAGGTCGATCTCCGGGCAGAAGCGCAGCAGCCCGGACTGCTCGATGGCCTGGGCCACGCTACTGCCGTCGGCGACCTGGCAGCTCAGCAGTAACGGCTGGGCGGCGGCATACACCACAGCGACTTTCATGGTTTCACTCCTGTGCCGGACTCATTGCAGTACCACCAGTTCGCCGTGACTCTTGATCCGCCGCTCGGCGCGCTTGCGGTCAAGCACGCGCTTGCCGGCGAGCAGGAAGCCCAGGACGATGAACGCTCCCGGCGGCAGGACGGCCAGCAGGATGCCCTGGAAGCCGGGCAGCACGGTGATCTCCAACCACTGGAAGTGCGGCCCCAGCAGCGACGAGGCCTGGGCAAACAGGGTGCCGCTGCCGAGGATCTCGCGGATGCCGCCGATCAACACCAGCACCCAGGTGAAGCCGATACCCATGCCGGCGCCGTCGAGGATCGAGGGAATCACCGGGTTCTTCAGGCTGAAGGATTCGGCGCGGCCGAGCACCGCGCAGTTGGTGACGATCAGGGCGATGAACAGACCGAGTACCTTGTACAGCTCGTGCATCCAGGCGTTCATCGCCATATCGATCAGGGTCACCACACCGGCGATCAGACCGATCATCACCGGGTTGCGCACCTCGGGCGAAATGGTATGGCGCAGCGCCGAGATGATCGCGTTGGTCAGGATCAGCACCAGGGTGGTGGCCAAGCCCATGCCCAGGCCGTTGGTGGCGGTGGTGGTGACCGCCAGCGCCGGGCACAGGGCGAGCATCTGCACCAGGGCGACGTTGTAGTCCCACAGCGCCGAGGTGAAGTAGTGCCACGGTCGTTTCGCTTCGCTCATGGTTGTGCCTCCTCTTCCGGAGCGGTCAGCCGCGCGGCCTGGCGGACCTGGAACTGCAGGGCCTGCAGCACGCTCTTGACCACCGCGCGCGGGGTGATGGTGGCGCCGGCGAACTGGTCGAACTGGCCGCCGTCCTTCTTCACCTTCCACTGCGCCAGCGGGGTGTTGGCCAGCGACAGGCCGTCGAACGCCTTGATCCAGTCGCTGCGCGAGACTTCGATCTTGTCGGCCAGCCCGGGGGTTTCCTTGTGGCTGAGCACCCGCACGCCGAGGATCTGCCCCTCGCTGCTCAGCGCGACCAGGTGGAGGATGGTGCCGCCGTAGCCGATGTTGCCGACCTGGAAGGCCACCGCCACCAGGCGGCCGTCCTTGCGCGCCGGATACACCTCGACCGCGCCCAGCTCGGCGTCCTGCAGGCTGAACGCATCGGCCAGCGGGTTGTTGTCGTACAGCCGCTGCGGCAGCACCTGGCGCAGCACGGCGAGGCGGTCGGCCTCCTGCTGGACGGCGATCTGCTCATGGGTCAGCTGGTTGCCGAGCAGCAGCGCCAGCGCCACCAGCGCGCAGACCGCCGCCAGCGACAACCCCTGGTACTCGACCCGCGACCGCCAGCGTTGCAGCCGCGAAGGCGGCGCGACGGCCGCCTGCGCGGGGGTCAGCGTGCTCTCGCTCATGGCTTGCCCTCCTGATTGAGCGGATTGGTTTGCCGCCCGACGGGCAGCGGCTTGCCGCGTGCGTTGCGGCCGTAGGCGCGCGGCCGCCAGTAGCGATCAATCAGCGGGGTCAGCGCATTCATGAACAGCACGGCGAAGGCCACCGCCTCGGGGAAGCTGCCCCAGGTGCGGATCACGTAGACCAGCACGCCGCAGCCGGCGCCGAAGATCAGCCGGCCGCTGCGGCTGACCGGCGAGGTGACCGGATCGGTGGCGATGAACAGCGCACCGAGCAGCAGGCCGCCGCTGGCCAGGTGGTAGAGCCCGCCGGGATAGCGCCCGGGATTGATCTGGTGGGCGATGGCCGCCAGCAGCAGCACGGCGAGCAGCATGCTCAGGGGGATTTCCCAGTGGATGATGCGCCGCGCCAGCAGCCAGGCGCCGCCGAGCAGGAGCAGCAGCTCGGAGGTTTCGCCCAGGCTGCCGGCGCTGTTGCCGAGCAGGGCTGCCAGCAGGCTGAAGTCGCCGGCGAGGATCGCCTCGGCGCTGTGGCCCAGGGTCAGCTCGGTCTTCAGGTGGCCCAGCGCGGTGGCGCCGCTCATGCCGTCGGCCAGCGGAGCGCCGGCGAAGGTGATCGCCAGACCCTCGACGAAGCCCGGCGCGCCGGCCGAACCCAGCGGCTGCGGCAGCGCCCAGGTGGTCATCTGCAGCGGGAAGGCAATCAGCAGGGCGACCCGCGCCAGCATCGCCGGGTTGAACGGGTTCTGGCCGATACCACCGTACAGCTGCTTGCCGATGCCGATGGCGAACACGCTGCCGCCGACGGCGATCCACCAGGGCGCCCACGGCGGCAGCGACAGGGCCAGCAGCCAGCCGGTGAGCAGCGCCGAACCGTCCTGCAGGCGCGCCAGCGGCTGGCCGAGCCAGCGCAGGCAGGCGGCCTCGGTGGCCAACGCGCTGGCGCAGGTCAGCAGCCACAGGTTGATCGCCGGCCAGCCGAACAGGTAGAGACCGAACAGGGTGGCCGGTGCCAGCGCCAGGCAGACGTGGAGCATGATGCGGTTGACCGAGGAACGGTCGTGGGCGAAAGGCCCGGAGGCGATGCCGATGCTGCTCATGACTGCACCTCGCTGGTCGGCTTGTCCGCCGGCTTGCGCTTGGCGGCCTTGACCGCTTCCTTGGCCGCGGCCTCCTGGGCATGGCGCTCGGCGCGGGCCTCGGTCAGCCGCTTGATGTATTCGGTCTTGCGCTCGGCGCTGCGCCGCTCGTCCTGCTTGCCCATGGCGTACTGGAAGTACTGCACCAGCGGGATGTGCGAGGGGCAGACGTAGGAGCAGCAGCCGCAGAGGATGCAGTCGCGCAGGCCATAGTCGCTGGCACCGTCGAGGTCGTCGGCGCGCGCGCGGGCGGCCATTTCCAGCGGCAGCAGGCCCATCGGGCAGGCGTCCACGCAGCTGGCGCAGCGGATGCACGGCGAGGCCTGGTCGTTGCGCAGTTCGTGCGGGGCCAGGGCCAGCAGGCCGGTGGCGCCCTTGATCACCGGCACCTGCAGCGACGGCAGGGCGACCCCCATCATCGGCCCGCCGAGCAGCAGGCGCTGCGGCTCGAGAGACAGGCCGCCGCAGGCATCGAGCAGTGCCTGGGCCGGGGTGCCGATCAGCACCTCGAGGTTCCGCGGGTTGTTCACGCAGCTGCCGGCCACGCTGACCACCCGCGAGATCAGCGGACGGCCGTGGCGCAGCGCCTGCTGGATGGCGTAGACGGTGCCGACGTTGTGCACCAGCGCACCGACCGAGGTGCTGCGCGCCTCGGCCGGTACCTCGCGGCCGGTGACCGACTGGATCAGCTGCTTGGCCGAGCCCATCGGGTACAGCGCCGGCACCGCCTCGACCTCGATGGCACCGAACGGCTCGCTGGCCGCGCGCATGGCGGCCAGCGCCTCGGGCTTGTTGTCCTCGATGGCGATCACCACCCGGTAGGCGCGCAGGATGTGCTGGATCAGCCGCGCGCCGTCGACGATGGCCTCGGCGCGCTCGCGCATCAGGCGGTCGTCGCAGGTCAGGTAGGGTTCGCACTCGCTGCCGTTGACCAGCACGGTCTTGATCTCGTGGCGGGTGCCCTGCTTGAGCTTGACCGCCGCCGGGAAGATCGCCCCGCCCATGCCGACGATGCCGGCCTGGGCGACGCGCTCGGCCAAGACCAGCGGACTCTCGTCGAACGGGTTGGCCGGCACGTCCAGCTCGATCCAGCGCTCCTCGCCGTCGCACTCGAGGACCATGCCGTTGACGGTCAGGCCGGAGGGATGCGGAGCGAGGATCGGGCCGATCTCGACGATCCACCCCGAGCTGGGCGCATGGATCGGCGCCGACATTTCCGCCGGCGAACCGGCGATCAGCTGGCCCTTGAGGACCCGGTCGCCGACCTTGACCAGCGGCAGCGCCTCGGCGCCGGCGTGCTGGCGCAGCGGCAGGTAGAGGCGCGGCGGCAGCGGCAGGCCGCCGATCGGCAGCGCTGCCGAGCGGTCCTTGTGGGCGGCCGGGTGGATACCACCGCGGATGCGAGCGAGATTGAACATGGGGATGCTCCGTGATCGATTCAGACCGCCTGGGGCTTGCTCCAGCGCCAGGTGTCCAGGGTCGGCGCCTGCGTGACGAGGGCCACGCAATCCTCCGGGCAGGCTTCCTGACACCGGGCGCAACCGGTGCAGGCGTCCCGCAGCACGCTGTGGATCTGCCCGCTGGCGCCGACGATGGCGTCGGTCGGGCAGGCGCGGTAGCAGCGGGTGCAGCCGGTGCACTGCGCCGCGTCGATCCGCGCCAGCAGCGGCGCGCTCATCTGTCCGGCGTCCAAGGTCACGCCGAGCAGTTCGGCGAGCTTCTCGGCCAGGGCCACGCCGCCGGGCGGGCAGCAGGTGACGGCGGCCTGGCCTTCGACCAGCGCGCTGGCGGCCGGGCCGCAACCGGGGAAGCCGCACTGGCCGCACTGGCTGCCGGGCATCAGCCCTTCGATTTCCTTGAGCAGCGGGTTGTCGTCGCTGACCGCGAACTTGCGCGCCGCCAGGCCCAGGCCGCTACCCAGCAGCAGGCCCATCACCGCCAGGGCCAGGGTTGCCATCAGCATCTCGCTCTCCTCGCCGGCAACTGCCGGCCATCGCAGTTGCAGGTCAGATCAGGCCGCCGAAGCCCATGAACGCCAGCGCCAGCAGGCCGGCGGTGACGAAGGCGATCGGCGGGCCGGAAAACGCCGCCGGCACGCTGGCCAGCGCCAGGCGCTCGCGCAGGCCGGCGAAGATGGCCATGACCAGGGTGAAGCCGACGGCCGAGCCGAAGCCGAACAGCGCGGCCTGCAGCAGGTCGTGGCCTTCGCGCACACTGATCAGCGGCACGCCGAGCACCGCGCAGTTGGTGGTGATCAGCGGCAGGTAGATGCCCAGCGCGCGGTACAGCTCCGGGCTGGCCTTGCGGATGATCATCTCGATCAGCTGCACCATCGCGGCGATCACCACGATGTAGGCGAGGATGCGCAGGAAGCCGATGCCCAGCGGCAGCAGCACGTAGTGCTCGAGCAGCCAGCTGCTGATGCCGCCGAGGGTCATCACCAGGGTGGTGGCCACGCCCATGCCGATCGACGGATCGAGCTTGCCGGACACGCCCATGAACGGGCACAGGCCGAGAAAGCGCGCCAGCACCACGTTATTGACCAGCACGGTGCCGATCAGAAACAACAGATAGTCCATTGCCCCACCCCACTCGGTTGACTCTGGTGTGCCCCCTTGTCGGGCACTCACCTTTGCAGGGTGTTTCTGCAGCAAGCGTGCCATGGCCCCGCACAGCGGCGATCCGGCCGCCCAGGCCCCGAAAAGCTTGATCCAGATCAACGGCTCTGCAGACAAATCGGCGCTGGCCGGCCCTCTGCCGTGGACCTTTGTCGGCTTTGCGACAGACAACCGCGGCGATTGCCGGGCCCCGCGTGGGTTTTCACACAGAAAATACCGGCCAACCGCGGCAAAACCGCTCTGCCAAGCCGGTTTGCCGCGCCGGAGTGGCTTCAAGAGCGGCTTTTTTCGGCGGCACAGTGTTTGCACAAGTCCCTACACCTGCTGTGCCTTTGTCGCTGCCGTGGCGTGGGCGTGCCGCAGGTGAGTTTCGCGTTCGCTGGTTCTCCGTGGATTGAAGAGGCAAAGCGCATGACCCAGGGCATTCCGACCCGCAGCAACGAGACGCCAGTGGCCCCCGCCGCCAGCGAGGAGCTGTTACCCGAGGCATTCCGGCAGATGGCGGAACACGCGCCCATCGCCATTTCCATCACCGACCTCAAGGCCAACATCCTGTATGCCAACCGGGCCTTCAGCAGCATCACCGGTTACAGCCGCGAGGAAGTGATCGGCAAGAACGAATCCCTGCTGTCCAACGGCACCACGCCGCGCCTGGTCTACCAGGCGCTGTGGAGTCGGCTGGCACAGAAGAAGCCGTGGTCCGGCGTGCTGGTCAACCGGCGCAAGGACGGCAGCCTGTACCTGGCCGAGCTGACCGTGGCGCCGGTGTTCGACGAATGCGGGCAAACCCACTACTACCTGGGCATGCACCGCGACAGCAGCGACCTGCACGAGCTGGAGCAGCGGGTCAGCAACCAGCGCCTGATGATCGAGGCGGTGGTCAGCGCCGCCCCGGCGGCGATGGTGGTGCTCGACCGCGAACAGCGCATCGAGCTGTCCAACCCGAGCTTCGCCCGTCTGGCGCGCGAGCTGACCAGCGACGGCAGCGGCGAAAGCCTTGTGGCGCTGCTGCGGGAAAACCTCGCCATGCCCTTCTCGGCCCTGGAGGAACACGGCCGCGCCTTCTCCGGCAAGGAAATCCCCTTCGACCTTGGTGGCCACGCGCCGCGCTGGCTGTCCTGCCACGGCATGGCCATCCATATCGAGGACGAGCGTGCCCAGGTGTTCTTCTCGCCCGGCGAGGAGCGTTACCTGCTGCTAACCATCAATGACATCTCCGAGCTGCGCCAAAAGCAGCAGGACTCGCGGCTCAATGCGCTCAAGGCGCTGATGGCCGAGGAGGAACTGCTCGACGGCATGCGCGAAACCTTCAACGGCGCCATCCATCGCCTGCAGGGGCCGGTCAACCTGATCAGCGCGGCGCTGCGCATGCTCGAGCGGCGCCTTGGCGCGCAGGCCGAGAACGACCCAGTGGTGGCGGCCATGCGCGAGGCCAGCACGGCCGGCCTGGAGGCGCTGGACAGCCTCGGCGGCGCCATGCCGGTGCGTCTGGCCGAGGCCAAGATGCCGGTCAACCTCAACCAGCTGATCCGCGAAGTGGTCACCCTGTGCACCGACAGCCTGCTGGCCCAGGGCATCGTCGTCGACTGGCAGCCGGCGCTGCGCCTGCCCTGGGTGATGGGCGCGGAAAGCCGCCTGCGCAGCATGATCAAGCAGCTGCTGATGAACGCCATCGAGGCGATCGACCACAGCCAGGTCAGCCGCCGCGAACTGTTCATCAGTACCCGGGTGGAGAACCAGCAGGTGGTACGCATGGAAATCACCGACAGCGGCCCGGGGATCGCCGCCGAGCTGGTGCTCAAGGTGTTCGAGCCGTTCTTCAGCACCAAGCCGCCGCATAGCGCCGGCCACGGCATGGGCCTGGCCATGGTCCAGGAGATCGTCAGCGAACATGCCGGCACCGTGCACATCGACACCAGCTACCAGCAGGGTTGCCGGGTGGTGGTCGAACTTCCCTTCACCGCCAGTTGACCCATGGAGCGCAAGCCGATGAATACCCAGCTCGCTCAGCGCCCCGCGCCGACGTCGCGCCCCGATCTCTACGACAGTCAGCTGCAGGCCCTGGCCCGCATTTCCCGCACCCTCAGCCGGGTGCAGCAGATCGAGGACATCCTCGCCCAGATCCTCGCCGTACTGCACAACGATCTCGGTCTGCTGCACGGTCTGGTGTCGATTTCCGACTCCGGGCACAGCGCCCTGCAGGTCGGCGCCATCCACAGCGACTCCGAAGCGGTGGTCAGCGCCTGCGAGTCAGTACGCTACCGGATCGGCGAGGGCGTGATCGGCAACATCTTCAAGCACGGCAACAGCGTGGTGCTCGGTCGCATCTCGTCGGAACCGCGCTTTCTCGACCGCCTGGCGCTCTACGACCTGGAGCTGCCGTTCATCGCCGTGCCGATCAAGACCCACGAAGGCAACATCATCGGCGTGCTGGCCGCCCAGCCGGGCAGCCGCGCCGACGAGCTGCTGCCCGACCGCGCGCGCTTCATGGAGATCGTCGCCAACCTGCTGGCGCAGACCGTGCGCCTGGTAGTGAACATCGAGGACAGCCGCGAGGTGGCCAACGAGCGCGACGAGCTGCGCCGTGAGGTGCGCGGCAAGTACGGCTTCGAGAACATGGTGGTCGGCCACACGCCGTCGATGCGCCGGGTGTTCGACCAGGTGCGCCGGGTCGGCAAGTGGGACAGCACGGTGCTGGTGCTCGGCGAGTCCGGCACCGGCAAGGAGCTGATCGCCAGCGCCATCCACTACAACTCGCCGCGCGCCCACCAGCCGTTCGTGCGCCTGAACTGCGCCGCGCTGCCGGAAACCCTGCTCGAGTCGGAACTGTTCGGCCACGAGAAAGGTGCCTTCACCGGCGCGGTCAAGCAGCGCAAGGGACGCTTCGAACAGGCCGACGGCGGCACCCTGTTCCTCGACGAGATCGGCGAGATTTCGCCGATGTTCCAGGCCAAGCTGCTGCGCGTGCTGCAGGAGGGCGAGTTCGAGCGGGTCGGCGGCAACCAGACGGTGCGGGTCAACGTGCGCATCGTCGCCGCCACCAACCGCGACCTGGAGAGCGAGGTGGAAAAGGGCAAGTTCCGCGAGGACCTCTACTACCGCCTCAACGTCATGGCCATCCGCATTCCGCCACTGCGCGAGCGCAGCGCCGACATTCCCGATCTGGCCGAATTCCTGCTCGCCAAGATCGGTCGCCAGCAGGGCCGCAAGCTGTCGATCACCGACAGCGCCATCCGCCTGCTGATGAGCCACCGCTGGCCGGGCAACGTGCGCGAGCTGGAGAACTGCCTGGAGCGCTCGGCGATCATGAGCGAGGACGGCAGCATCAGCCGCGACGTGGTGTCGCTGAGCGGCCTCGACCACGACAGCCAGCCGCTCGCCCCGCTGCCCGAGGTCGACCTGGCCGACGAGGCGCTGGACGACCGCGAGCGGGTGGTCGCCGCCCTGGAGCAGGCCGGCTGGGTGCAGGCCAAGGCCGCGCGCCTGCTGGGCATGACCCCGCGGCAGATCGCCTACCGCATCCAGACCCTGAACATCCACATGCGCAAGATCTGATCCCGCGCGGCGGTGCCCAGCCGCCGCCGACGCCCCTCCTCCCGCCTCCCCCGACCATCGACCGGCCACCGCCTCGCGCGGCGGCTGGTTGCTGCCCAGCGATGGCGCAGCGCTTTGTCGCATGTCCGACACGCTCCCGCCGCCCGAACGCCGCGGGTTGTCGGCTGCCCGACAAAACGCAGCCGACGGAAACCAGTAAATCCTTTTAAAACAACAGCTTGTTGATTGGGCACGGGGATTGCTCAATCTCTGGTGACTTTCTCTTTCCCGGAGACCGACCATGGAACTGAGCGTACTTGGGCAAAACGATGCGGAGCAGCACAGTGCTGGCGGTTGCTCCTCTGGATCCTGCGGCAGCACGGACGATCAGCTTTCCCAGCTGCCGGAACACATCCGCGAGAAGGTGCACAACCATCCCTGCTATTCCGAGGATGCCCACCACTACTTCGCGCGCATGCACGTGGCGGTGGCGCCGGCCTGCAACATCCAGTGCCACTACTGCAACCGCAAGTACGACTGCGCCAACGAGTCGCGCCCCGGCGTGGTCTCCGAGGTGCTCGATCCGCTGCAGGCGGTGAGGAAGGTCAAGGCGGTGGCGGCGACCATCCCGCAGATGACCGTGCTCGGCATCGCCGGCCCCGGCGATCCGCTGGCCAACCCGCAGCGCACTTTCGAGACCTTCCGCATGCTCAGCGAGGAGGCGCCGGACATCAAGCTGTGCGTTTCCACCAATGGCCTGGCGCTGCCGGACTGCGTGGACGAGCTGGCCAAGCACAACATCGACCACGTGACCATCACCATCAACTGCGTGGATCCGGAAATCGGCGCCAAGATCTACCCGTGGATCTACTGGAACAACAAGCGCATCCGCGGCGTCAAGGCAGCGAAGATCCTCATCGAGCGCCAGCAGAAAGGCCTGGAGATGCTGATCGAGCGCGGCATCCTGGTGAAGGTCAACTCGGTGCTGATCCCCGGGGTCAACGACGAGCACCTCAAGGAAGTCAGCAAGATCGTCAAGTCCAAGGGCGCCTTCCTGCACAACGTCATGCCGCTGATCGCCGAAGCCGAGCATGGCACCTTCTACGGTGTGATGGGCCAACGCAGCCCCGAGCCGGAGGAGCTGCAGGACCTGCAGGACGCCTGTGCCGGCGACATGAACATGATGCGCCACTGCCGCCAGTGCCGCGCTGATGCGGTCGGCCTGCTCGGCGAGGACCGCGGCGACGAGTTCACCATCGACAAGATCGAGGAAATGGACATCGACTACGCGGCGGCCATGGTCAAGCGCGCCGCCATCCACGCCGCGATCAAGGAAGAACTCGACGAGAAGGCGGCGAAGAAGGCCCGCCTGGCCAGCCTGTCGGTGCCCAGGTTCGACGCCCCGTCCAGCAGGACCCATCGCCCGGTGCTGATGGCCGTGGCCACCAGCGGCGGCGGCCTGATCAACCAGCACTACGGCCATGCCACCGAGTTTCTCGTCTACGAGGCCTCCGCCAACGGCGTGCGCTTCATCGGCCACCGCAAGGTCGATCAGTACTGCGTCGGCAACGACAGCTGCGGCGAGAAGGAAAGCGCGCTGGCCGGCAGCATCCGCGCCCTCAAGGGCTGCGAGGCGGTGCTCTGCTCGAAGATCGGATTCGAGCCGTGGGGGCTGCTGGAGGAAGCCGGCATCCAGCCCAATGGCGAGCACGCCATGGAGCCCATCGAGGAAGCGGTGCTGGCGGTCTATCAGGAAATGCTCATGGCCGGGCGCCTGGAGCAGGCCGAAACGCCGCTGCGGGCCAATGCCTGAAGCGGTATCCGGACAGTACGAGTGATTCGTGGAGGTACAAGATGGCGCTGAAGATAGTGGAATCCTGTGTCAACTGCTGGGCCTGCGTCGACGTCTGCCCGAGCGAGGCGATCTCCCCGGGAGGTGCGTACTTCAAGATCAGTGCGCACAAGTGCACCGAGTGCGACGGCGACTTCACCGAGCAGCAGTGCGCGAGCATCTGTCCGATCGAGGGCGCCATCCTGCTCGCCGACGGCAGCCCGGCCAATCCGGCCGGCTCGCTGACCGGCATCCCGCCGGAGCGCCTCGCCGAGGCCATGCGCGAAATCCAGGCACGCTGAGGGCCGCACCATGACTGCCGTTGTCTTCTACGAGAAAACCGGCTGCGCCACCAACAGCCGGCAGAAGCAGCTGCTGCGCGCGGCCGGCATCGACCTGCAGGTGCGCAGCCTGCTCGACGAGCCGTGGAGCGCCGAGCGCCTGCGGCCATTCTTCGCCGGGCGGCCGGTGGTCGAGTGGTTCAACCGTGCGGCGCCGGCGGTCAAGTCCGGCGCGGTGGACCCGCAGCAGCTGAGCGCCGAGCAAGCCCTGGCGCTGCTGCTGGCCGAGCCGCTGCTGATCCGACGCCCGCTGATCCAGTGGGACGCGGCGCACCTGCTCGGCTTCGATCTCGCCGCGCTCAACGCGCTGCTGCCGGCGCAGCAGCAACTGCAGGCAGCAGCGGGCGGCAGCGACGGCTGCTCGCGCGAAGCCCACGGCCACGCCGCCTGCCAGCCGCCCCGGGAGAACTGACGATGACCGCCCAGGCCCTGCAGCGCAGCGACGCCGCCAGCGCGCCCGCCCGGCGCAGCCCCAACGTGGAGTGGCTGGAGCGGATTCTCCTGGCCCAGCGCAACGGCCACAGCTGCCTGCCGCTGCATCTCGGTCTGGACGCGCAAACTCACGCGGCCTTGATCCAGGCCAACTTTGCGAATCTGGCCCGACAGTACCCTAGCGCTCCGGCGCTGGCCGGGGAATGCGATGCCCTGCGCGCCGAGTTGCTGGAGCTGCGCCGCGACGAGTGGCAGGAACTGCGCGACCTGCTGCTCGGTGCGCGGCGCGGCGTTGATGCACATGAACCGGCGCTGGCCAGCATCGTCGCCGCCGCCTGCCTGGGCGGTGGCCACCTATGGCATGACCTCGGCCTGAGCTCGCGCGAGCAGCTGCGCGAACTGCTGGAGTACAACTTTCCCCAGCTCGCTGGCCGCAACGTGAACAACATGCGCTGGAAGAAGTTTTTCTACAAACAGCTGTGCGAACAGGACGGCGGCTACGTCTGCCGCTCGCCCAACTGCGAAGACTGCCCCACCTACCATGACTGTTTTGGAGAAGAGCTATGAGCGACTTCAAGCGCATCAGCGTCGAACACGCCGAGACCTTGCTGAGCGGAGGGGAGAACGTGATGCTGCTGGACATGCGCGACGCGCGTGCCTACTGCCAGGGACATGATCCGCGCGCCATCCACCTCAGCGACACCACCCTGCGCTCGCTGGTCAAGTTCACACCGCGTCAGGTGCACCTGATCGTCTGTGGCGACGAGCCGCGCAGCAGCCAGGAAATGGCGCGCTATTTCAGCGACTGTGGCTTCGTCAACAGCTACAGCCTCGACGGCGGCTACGCAGCCTGGCAGGCGCGTCGCGACCAGAAGAGCAAAATGCCGCGCCGCGCGGCGCTGTCCATCGCCGCCCACGGCTGAAAAGGAAAAGATCATGCAGGTACTGGATACTGAAACCCGCATCCGCAAGCAGATCGCCGACAACCCGGTGATCCTCTACATGAAGGGCACCCCCGAGGCGCCGGAGTGCGGCTTTTCCCGCGCGGCGGTGGGGGCGCTGCACAAGATCGGCAAGCCCTTCGCCTTCGTCAACGTGCTGACCGCTCCGCACATCCGCGAGAAGCTGCCGAAGATCTCCCAGTGGCCGACCTATCCGCAGCTCTTCGTCAACGGCGAGCTGGTCGGCGGCTGCGACATCATCCTCGGCATGGAAGCCGACGGCAGCCTGCCACGACTGCTGGCCACGGCAGGCTGCGAAGCCTGACCCGGTTACCGGCACCCGGCGGCCGGCGTCACTCCCCGGGCGCAGGCCGCCGGGTGCTGCCTTATGCCTCGACTTGCCCCGGCTGGACCAGGCCCAGAAACAGCGCGATGTCGGCTGCCGCGAACGGCCAGCCCAGTTCGGCGCCAGTGTCCAGGCGACGCAGTACGGGAATGCGCAGGCCGTAGGCCTCGACCCACTCCTCGCGCTCGGCGATATCCACCACTTCCACCTGAAGACCCAGGCCGACGAAAGGCATCAGGACCTCCTCGGCCACTTCGCACAGGTGGCAACCGAGGGTTCCGAACAGCTGGCAGGCAGGCAACGTGACATCGATCGGCATGACATCGCTCATGGTGTAGGGGCGAGGCGGCAGTCTACCATGCAGGCCAACCGCCCGATGGCGCCCAGCCGACCTAGGTCGCGCTGGACGCTGGCGCCATGGATTGGGCACTCTGTGGGGATTCGCGCCCCTTCCGTCTCTAGAGAATTATCGGTGTTCGTCAATCTGCTGATCATCCTGGCCGCCTCGCTGCTGGTCATCGCCCTGTTTCGCCACCTCAAGCTGCCGCCGCTGCTGGCCTACATGAGCGTCGGCCTGGCGCTCGGCCCCGGCAGCCTCGGCTGGCTGCAGCACCACGAGGACATGCCGCTGCTCGCCGAGTTCGGCGTGGTATTCCTGCTGTTCAGTCTCGGCCTGGAATTTTCCCTGCCGCGCATGCTGGCCCTGCGCCGGGTGGTGTTCGGTCTGGGCAGCCTGCAGGTGATCGTCTGCACGCTGCCGCTGGCCGGCCTGCTGCACCTGGCCGGGCTGGCCCTGCCGGCGGCGCTGCTGATCGGCGGCGGCCTGGCGCTGTCGTCCACCGCCATCGTCACCAAGGAGCTGAGCAGCCTCGGCGAGGTGTTCAGTTCGCACGGCCAGAACTCCATCGGCGTGCTGCTGTTCCAGGATCTGGTCGCCGTGCTGCTGCTGACCATGATTCCGGTGATCGCCGGCGGCTCCGAGCAGGCCTGGTACTGGGCGCTGCCGATCACCCTGGGCAAGGCCGCGCTGCTGTTCGCCGGCCTGCTGGTGGCCAGCCGCTGGCTGCTGCCGCGGCTGTTCCACGAGGTGGCGCAGGCCAACGCCCCGGAACTGTTCGTGCTGCTGGCGCTGGTCATCGTGCTGCTCACCGCCTGGCTGACCCACCTGCTCGGCCTGTCGATGGCGCTGGGCGCCTTCCTGGCCGGCATGCTGCTCGGCGAGAGCCACTATCGCCACCAGATCGAGGCCGACATCCGTCCGTTCCGCGACGTCCTCCTCGGCCTGTTCTTCGTCAGCGTCGGCATGCTGATCGACGTCAGCCTGTTCGCCTCCCACGGCCTGCTGATCCTCGCCATGACCCTGGCTCTGCTGCTGATCAAGGGCAGCCTGGTGGCGCTGCTGGTGCGCCTGCGCGGCGGCGACAACGAGGCGGCCTGGCGCAGCGGCCTGACCTTGGCCCAGGGCGGCGAGTTCTGCTTTGCCCTGGTCGCCCAGGCGCAGCAGGTCGATCTGCTGCCGGCCCACCTCAGCGGGTTGATTCTCGCCGCCACCTTCTGCTCGATGGCGGTCACCCCGCTGCTGCTGCGCGCCGCGCCGCAAATGGCCGCGCGCCTCAGCCAGCGCCCGCATGCCGAGGGCCGTGCCGAGGAGATCGCCGGCGCCTGCGCGGAACACGAACAGCACGTGCTGATCTGCGGCTTCGGCCGGGTCGGCCAGTCGATCGGCCGCTTCCTGCGCCGCGAAGGCATCCCCTTCGTCGCCCTGGACAACGACCCGATCCGCGTGCAGGAAGCCGCCGCCGGCGAACTCAGCGTGCACTACGGCGACTCGCGACGCGGCGAGCTGCTGGAAGCCCTCGGTGCCAGTCGTGCTCGCCTGCTGGTGGTGGCCGCCGACAACCCCGAGCATGCCCTGGAGACGGTCAAGCAGGCGCGCAAGCTGTCGGCGACCCTGCCGATCCTGGTGCGCACCCGCGACGACAGCCACCTGGCCAGCCTGCAGGAAGCCGGGGCCAACGAGGTGGTGCCGGAAGTGCTGGAGTCCAGCCTGATGCTGGCCTCCCATGCGCTCGTGATGCTCGGCCTGCCGGAACGTCGGGTGCAGGCGCGCATCGACGAGGTGCGCCTCGACCGCTATCACCTGTTGCATGGCTTCTATCACGGTACCAGCGCCAACCTGCTCGACCAGCAGGGCCGCCCGCGCATCCTGCTGCATGCGGTCAACCTGAGCGCCGACGCCTACGCCTGCGGTCGCCCGCTGGAAGAGCTGCGCCTGAGCGAGCTGGGCGTGGAGCTTCAGGCGGTGCGCCGCGCCGGCGACGAGCTGACCCTGGCCGACAATCCGCTGCTGCGCGAAGCCGACGCCCTGCTGCTGACCGGCCCGCTGGACGCCATCGAAAGAGCCGAAGCCCGGCTGCTGGCCGGCACCCAGTAAGGGAATAGCGCTCAGCTTGCCCACGCCATGAACGCAGAAGCCCGCTCGAGAGCGGGCTTCTGCGTTGGCGCAACTGCGCTTATTCGTGGCTGGTGGCGCCGATCTTGTGGATCGACAGGTCCGCACCGTAGTACTCCTCTTCCTGGCTCAGACGAATGCCCAGGGTGTTCTTCAGCAGTCCATACACCGCCAGACCGCCGAGCAGCGCCACGACGACGCCCAGGAGGGTACCAACCAGCTGGCTCATCAGGCTGACGCCGCCCAGCCCGCCGAGCGCCGTCTGCCCGAAGATGCCGCAGGCAACCCCGCCCCACACGCCGCACAAACCGTGCAGCGGCCAGACGCCGAGCACGTCGTCGATCTTCCAGCGGTTCTGGGTGGCGGTGAAGGCCCAGACGAACAGTGCACCGGCAATCGCCCCGGTGAGCAGCGCACCGATCGGGTGCATCAGGTCGGAACCGGCGCAGACCGCGACCAGACCGGCCAGCGGGCCGTTGTGCAGGAAGCCGGGGTCGTTGCGGCCGACCAGCAGCGCCGCCAGGGTACCGCCGACCATGGCCAGCAGCGAGTTGACCGCGACCAGGCCGCTGACGCCCTGCAAGGTCTGCGCGCTCATCACGTTGAAGCCGAACCAGCCGACGATCAGGATCCACGAGCCCAGTGCCAGGAACGGGATGTTCGACGGCGCGAAGGCCACCAGCTTGCCGTCGCGGTAGCGGCCGTTGCGGTGGCCGAGCAGCAGCACGGCCGCCAGCGCCAGCCAGCCACCGACCCCATGCACCACCACCGAGCCGGCGAAGTCGTGGAAGGAGGCACCGAAGCGCGCCTCCAGCCAGGCCTGCACGCCGAAGTTGCCGTTCCAGATCAGCCCCTCGAAGAACGGATAGACGAAGGCGACGATCAGCACGGTGGCGCACAGCTGCGGGCCGAACTTCGAGCGCTCGGCGATCCCGCCGGAGATGATCGCCGGAATCGCCGCGGCGAAGGTCAGCAGGAAGAAGAACTTCACCAGCGCGTAGCCGTGGTCGGTGCTCAGTACGCTGGCCGGCTCGAGAAAGGTCACCCCGTAGGCGATCCAGTAGCCGACGAAGAAGTAGGCCAGCGTCGAGACCGCGAAATCGGCAAGGATCTTCGACAGCGCGTTGACCTGGTTCTTCTGCCGCACGGTGCCGACCTCGAGGAAGGCAAAGCCGGCGTGCATGGCCAGGACCATGACCGCCCCGAGCAGGATGAACAGGGTGTTGGAGCCGTGAATCAGGGTTTCCACGGCACTATTGAGGTTTTCCATCGGCGCAGCGCGCTCCTCTGACAAGCAGTAAGGCACCAAAGCGGATCACTGACAGCCCTCCGCGCACTACTGGCGAGCGCGCGCACCATCCGGAAGCACTGGTCACGATAGACCAGTCAGCCTGGGAACACCGGTCGGTCAGGCCAGCTTTGGTAGCTGGTTCTTGTAAATCAAGGGGTTGAGTGCGCAAGCCAACACCCTGTCGGTTATTGCCCTGCCCCAAGGTCGGGCAGGCCAAGACGCACCCGCATCAAACAGATGCAAGCAGCATGCCGATACGCACCATCAACTGGCGGAATGACACAGAAATGTGCACTCGGCGCAGGCCACCCGCCGAGATCGCACCCGTAGTCTCGGCAGCAGGCCATCTGCCACAGGCTCCATGCCTCAACTCGGTCACCGTGGCCCCATAACCGCGCGTCGCGCCGATGGCTCGGCGGCGTTGACCCGCGCCTCTGGTCCGCCACGCCCGGAGCAGGCACCAAAATCGGGCATGACCGCGACCATAGGCAAATCACGTCACTGCCCATGAAAGCTGGCCGCATTCTTGCTTACCCTCGCCAACCGCCCGAGTGGGCCACTGCTGGAGCCTGTTGTGTTCGATGGCCAACCGCTTGCCGTCTTCCAACCCTTTGTCGATACCGCCACCGGCCTGATCGCCGGCGTGGAGGCCCTCGCGCGCCTGCGCGACAGCCAGGGCCGTCTGCGCTCGGCCGGACCGCTGTTCGCCTGTCCGCAAACCAACCAGAGCGCCCTGCGCCGCCTCGACCGCCAGGTACGCGACCAGGCCCTGCGCCAGCTGCAACAGGCGCCGCGCGACTGGTTCCTCAGCCTGAACATCTCGCCGCGCTGGATCAGCCGCCTGCAGCCCGACCAGCCGCTGCCCAGCCTGCGCCAGCTCGACCAGCACCAGGTCGATGCGCGGCGCATCGTCTTCGAGATCACCGAACTCGACGGCGACAGCCCGCGCCTGCTGGCGGCCGTGGCGCAATACCGCCAGGCCGGCGCGCGCATCGCCGTGGACGACTTCGGCGCCGGCTATTCGCAACTCGACCGCGTGCTGGCCCTGCAGCCGGACATCCTCAAGCTGGACATGCGTCTGTTCAAGGACGCCGCGCGCGGCGGCCCCAGCTGCGAGGTGGTCAAGGCGCTCGCGCAGATGGCGGAAAAGACCGGCTGCCAGATCATCGCCGAGGGCGTGGAGAGCGCAGCCGAGCTGGATTTTGCCCTGGAGTGCGGCGCCCGCTACGTGCAGGGTTTCCTGTTTGCCGACGGCCAGGCGCAGTTCCCGGCCGCCGACGCCTTTGCCCGCCACTTCGCCCTCCTGCGCGACCATTACGTCCAGGGCAAGCTGGCCGAGCGTGCGCGCCTGATCGAACTGCGTCGCCAGCTCGGCGAGCTGATGGGCCGCCTGCGCCCATGGGCGGAAAGTCGCGCCGGCGCCAGCGCCATGCCGCCGATCGAGGAGTATCCGTGGCTGCTGCGCATCTACCAGTGCGACCGGACCGGCGCGCAGATCACCCCGAACTTCGACCGCCAGGGCGAGGGCTGGCACGAGGATCCCAGCTACCTGCGCCACAACTGGTCGTGGCGCCCGTACTTCCACCAGTTGCTGGCCGAGGGTCTCGACGAGTGGCGACTGACCCTGTCACCCACCTACCGCGACGTCACCAGCAACCAGTACTGCCTGACCGCCGGCCAGTGCATCGACAACGGCCGCCGCCTGCTGCTGGTCGACATCGACGCCGCCGCCCTGAGCACCTGCCCGCAGCCAGCCGCCTGGTGCCCGCTGCAGTTCGGCCTCACCGGCTCCTGAACTCGCGGCAGGGCTTGCAGGCCGGCGCGCCAGCCAATCAGCGGGAGCCAGACCTCTCTGGGTCTGTCGTGATAGCCGCGATCCGCGCAGAAGTCCCGGCTTCTGTTGTCCCGGTCGAGTGCATCCACCAGATGCAGGGTGGAACCTCACCTGTTCATCGGACAGGTTGAACAGCTGCTGGAACACCAGCAGGCGCGTCATCAGCTCCGTTGGGTAGGGATGCCGACCGCCCTGCCCCGGCTGGGCCGGGAGTCCAGCGCACAATCTCAGATTGCCAGGGCAGCAAAGTCCACATATTTGTTCAGCAGAGCCAGAGGACCACCCAGGCTGTCCAGTTTGACTTCACGCTCCTGGGTGGCTTTTATATGCGCCCTCCAGAGCGTGGCCTGCGCCTACTCCTCGGGCGCCGTTTCATTCAGCTCCACACCTCTCGGCCTCAACCACAGGCGAATGCCATAATCGCATGCGATAGCGCCGAATAAAGGTGCTGCCCTGCACCGTCAGGCCGGCCTCTCCTCGGCGCGCAAGCGCATCACCGCCTGCTCTCGCACCGGCCAGTTAAGCAACGCGGCCATCGTGCTCAGAGCGATGCAGATCTGCCAGACCAAGGCGTAGCTGCCTGTACGATCGAACAATAGGCCGATGGCCATGCCGCGTTGCTCCACCGGCGCCACGCGGCCGACCGCACCGAGAACGAGGCCCAGACCGACCAGCAGGCCGGTACTCAGCCACAGCATGCCCAGCGCGAGCGCCAGGGTCAGCGAGCTGCCGAGCAGGATCCAGGCGCAATCGCGCCACCAGGCGGTCGGCGGCACGGCCGTTGCGGAGCAGTCCATGCGCTTCAAAACGCCGATATCCCGCCGTCCACCGCGACGGCCTGCCCGGTCATGTAGCCGTTCTCCCGCGCGCACAGCATCAGCATGACGCTGACGATCTCCGCGGGGGTGCCGAGGCGCTTCATCGGCGAGCCCTGGGCGAGGAACTGCTCCTTCTCGCCGACCTCGCTCTCGGTGACCATCGGCGTCGCGCTGTAGAACGGGCACACGGCATTGATGCGGATGCCCTGGCGGGCGTACTCGACCGCCGCCGTGCGGGTCAGCCCCACCACCGCATGCTTGGCGGCGCCGTAGGCCGCCAGCTTGGGCGCGCCGCCCAGACCGGCCATCGAGGCGACGTTGAGGATCACCCCGCCGCCCTGCGCGAGCATCTGGCGGATCTGGTGCTTCATGCCGAAGAACACGCCCTTGGCGTTGACCGCGAAGCTGAGGTCCAGCTCGTCCTCGTCGGTGTCGATGAAGCTCTTCAGCGGCGTGAGGATACCGGCGTTGTTGATGCCGACGTCGAGGCGCCCGAAGCGGGTGACCGCCGCCTCGACCAGCGACTTGACCTCGGCCTCGCGGGTCACGTCGCAGACCGCGGCGACCACCTGGGCGCCGGCCTCGTGCAACTCGGCGGCCACCCGCGCCAGGCCCGCCGCGTTGCGGTCGCCGAGCACGAGCCTGGCACCCATGCCGGCCAGACGCCAAGCCAGCAGCTCGCCGAAGCCGCTGGCCGCCCCGGTGATCAGCACCACCTGATCCTGGTAACTGTCGATATGCATGCTCTGCCCTCCCCCGATCAGACGTGCGCCGCAGCGGCACGGTCGAGGATCTTCTTCGCCAGGCTCATGCGGTGCACCTCGTTGGGACCGTCGTAGATGCGGAAGCTGCGTGCGTCGCGGAAGATGCGTTCGACGATCGCCTCGCCGGTGACCCCCTGCCCCCCCAATACCTGCACGCAGCGGTCGATCACCCGCCAGATGCCTTCCGAGCTGATCACCTTGGCCATGCTCGACTCGAAATTGCCGCGCTCGCCCTGATCCAGCACCCAGGCGCAGTGCCAGATCGCCAGGCGGGTGACGTGCAGGTCCATCTCGTTGTCGGCGAGCATGAACCCCACCCCCTGGTGCTCGCCCAGCGGCTTGCCGAACGACTGGCGACTGTTGGCGTAGGCACAGGCGGTATCGTGGGCACGGCGTGCCTGGCCAAGCCAGCGCATGCAGTGGGTCAGGCGAGCCGGCGCCAGGCGCACCTGGGCGTAGCGGAAGCCCTTGCCGACCTCGCCGAGCACATCGCTGGCCGGCACGCGCAGGTTCTCGAAGCGCAGCACGCCATGGCCGCCGGCGAAGCAGCTGTCGAGCGAATCCATCATGCGCTCGAGGACGAAGCCCGGGCGGTCGGTGTCGGTGAGGAACATGGTCGCGCTGCCGTCCTCCATGCGCGCCATGATGATCGCCAGCTGCGCGCCCTCGGCACCGGTGATGAACCACTTGTGGCCGTTGATGACATAGTCGTTGCCGTCGCGCACCGCGGTGGTGGTCAGCATCGACGGATCGGAGCCGGCGCCCGGGCTCGGCTCGGTCATCGCGAAGCAGGAACGGATGTGGCCCTGGACCATCGGCCGCAGCCAGCGGTCCTTCTGCGCCGGCGTAGCCACCACCTCGAGCAGGTGGATGTTGCCTTCGTCGGGGGCGTGGATGTTCAGGGCGATGGGCCCCAGCGGCGAATAGCCGGCCTCCTCGAAGACGATCGCCTTCTCGGCGTGGCTCAGTCCCAGACCGCCCATCTCCCGCGAGGCATGGGGGGTCAGCAGGCCATGGGCGCGGGCCTTTTCCACCAGTTCCTGGCGCAGCTCCGCGGAGGGGCCGTGCGCGGTCTGCCGCGGATCGTTTTCCATGGGCAGGATTTCTTCGGCGATGAAGCGCCGGACCTTGGCCTGCAGCGCGAGCAGCTCGGCAGAGAGAGCGAAGTTCATGTGTCGATGTTCCTTTTGTTCCGAAGAAGGCTTCAGGCGAGCAGGCCACGCGGATCGATGGCAGCGAACAGGTTTTCCATCACGGTTTGCCGGATCCCCGTCTTGGCCGGGTCGTAGGGGGTGAAGTTCTGCGCGCGGATGATGGCGCGCACCACCTGCGGCCCATCCATGTCGATGTCCAGCACGTTGAGGCAGGCGGTGTCCTGTTCGAAGGCGGCGAGGCCGCGCAGCCCCGCGCCGCTCGCCCAGGCCAGCAGGATCCGGTTGACCGCGTCGTGGCTAACCACCAGCGCCGTCTCCCACTCCGGCTCGGCGAGCAGCTGGTGGAAGGTCTCCAGCACCCGCCCCTGGAACTGCCGCCACGCCTCGCCGCGCAGGAAGGCCGCGCCCTCCTGATCGGCCAGCAGGTAGGCCTGGCTGACCTCCGCGTGCAGGGCCTCGGCCGGGATCTCGCGCAGGCGGCCGGCGCGGATCTCGCGCAGACCGGCCAGTTCCTCGACCGGCAGGCCGCGCCCGCCCAGCAGCTCATCGAGGGTCTGCCGGGCGCGCGGATAGTCCGAGCACACCGCGCGGTCGACCGGCAGGTCGGCGAGGACCTGGCCGAGCGCCCGCGCCTGGCGCACGCCCTCGGCCGACAGCGGCACGCCGCGCGGGTCGAGCGGCCGGCCGGCGGCATCGAAATAGCTGACGTGGCCGTGGCGCACCAGGTAGCAACGGCGCCGGCGCAGCGGTCGCGAAGAGAACTCAGTCATGGGCCACCACCTTGGGATTGCTGATCCGCAGCTGCTCGCGGGTGATCGTCAGCAGGGCGTCGAGCAGGCGCTCGCGGGCCGCGCCGCGCTCGTCGTACAGCCCGGCGCGGATGTTGCGGGCGACCTGGGCACGCGCCTCGGCCAGGCTCGACTCGGCCTGGCCATGCAGGTCCAGCACGCGGGCCAGGGCGGCCACCTCGGCCTGGGTGCAGGCGGCCGCCAGCTCGATCTCGCGAGTGGCGATGGCCATCGCGCTGGTGATCATCCGCGCCTCGTAGTGCAGGCTCGCCGGCAGCGCCGGCAGCAGCTGCTTGAGCAGCAGATCGCGGGCGGTGGCGAGCAGATCGCGGGCGTCGGGCTGGTTCATGCTTCACCTCCGGAGGTCAGCGCCAGGATTTCGTATTCGAGTTCCGGGACCAGACGCCCGGTCAGCGCCAGTTCCAGGGAGCGCTGCTGCCCGGACAGATGACGTTGGGCCTGCTGGAGCGCGATCACCGCCCAGCGCAGGTGGGCGAGGACCTGCCAGAACAGCAGATCCCCGGCCGTCAGCTCTTGCCCGGAGACGCTGCGATAGCCGGCCAGGAAGTCCTCCAGCTGGCCGATGCCGCCGGCCTCGAGATCCGGGCGGGCGAAACGCCAGCAGCGGGCGGAGAACCAGCCGAGGTCTTCGCGCGGGTCGCCCCAGCCGGCGAACTCCCAGTCCAGCACGCCGGTCAGGGTGCCGTCGGCCACCAGGTAGTTGCCGGTGCGGTAGTCGCGGTGGAGCAGGCGGGGGGCGAGCGGCGCGGGCTTGTTCAGTTCGCACCAGCGCAGGCCCCACTCGAGCGCCGGATAGGCTTCCTGCAGGGTGTCGAGGAAACGGCGGTACTGGTCGACGCTGGCCTGCGCGGGATCGCTCGCGGGCTCGGCCAGGAACTCCAGACCGGGCTGCGGCGGCCTGATCCGATGCAGGCGCGCGAGGTTCTCGCCCAGTTGCACACAAAGCGCGCCACGCCGCTCCTCCAGCGCGCGATCGGTGGTCAGCCGATGGCCGCTGGCGGTGCCGGCCAGCGCCTCCATGACGAAGAAGCACCTGCCGATCACCTGCGTATCCAGGCACAACCACAGCGGCCTGGGCACCTTCACGCCGGCCCGGTGAACCGCACTGAGCACGGCAAACTCCTGTTCGCGACTCATGCTCGCCGCCACGGCCGACGCCGCATCGGTACGCAGCACCCAGCGCTGACGCCGGTCGCCCACGCGGGCCTCCAGCAGCCAGTTCTCCTGGATGGCACCGCCGGACAGGCGCTCGCTGCGCTCGATGACGACGCACTCGCCTTCCATGCGTTCGGTCAGGTAGGCGGACAGTGCCTCATGGGCATCCGCTATGTCGATTCGGGCGCTGTCGCGCCGCGGATTGTTGCTGCTTGCTGACATGGTCGACTCGTCTCGCAGGTTCATTCCTGCCAGGCAGGGAGCAAGATCGGTGCCAGCGTCGTCGAAAAAACTATTTTTTCGCTTTAAATCAATAGATTACATCCATTAAAAGTACCCGCCCGGGCAACCCGGACCGCCGCCGGCAATGCAGAGTTGCAACATGTCATTTCAGCCGAGAAATACCGTTTCACACCTGGCAGGCGGACGCCGCTCGGACGGAGGCGCCCCGCCACGGCGGATAGCGAATTTCCCCCGCGGCCTGGCTCCGCTCGGCTAGCATGGGGACGCCCGGGCTGCTGCTCGCCGCAAGGTTCCGGGCGCCGAAACCGTCTCAGTGCCGGCCACTGGCTGCCTGCAAGGAATCCGCACGCAATGGCTCTACCCGCGCTCAAGCCCAACCAGTTGCGTCCTCCCGCCGAGCCGGCGAAGGCCCTCGCCCGTCCGCGCCTGCTGCAGCGGCTGGCCAGCTCGGCCGAGGCCGGCTGCTTCACCCTGCTGCAGGCCCCGCTGGGCTATGGCAAGAGCACCCTGCTCGGCCAGTTCGCCCGCACCCAGTCCGGCCGCTGCGCCTGGCTGCGCCTGACCCCGGCGGAGAACCAGCCGCTGAGCCTGCTGACCCATCTGCATGCGGCGCTCGGCTTGCCGGCGGACCACCGGGCGACGGCGGATGCCGAGGGCCTGTGGAGCGAGATCCAGCGGTACCTGGAAAGCGCCGGCGAACCGCTGACCCTGCTGCTCGACGACCTGCAGCTGCTCAGCTCGCCGTCCGCCTGCCAGTACCTCGAGCAGCTGCTGCACTTCCCGCCGCCGGCACTGCTCCTGCTGGCCGCCAGCGAAGGACCGCCACGGCTGCCGCTGGCACACCTGCGCCGCGACGCGCGGCTGACGCTGATCGACGCCCACGAGCTGGCCCTGGACAGCGAGGAAACCCGCCAGCTGGCCGCCGCCCGCGAGGTGCACCTGAGCGCCGACGCGGTCTACCAGTTGCGCGCCGGCAGCGAAGGCTGGATCAGCGGCGTGCTGTTCTGGCTCGACGCCTACCGCGAGGCGGCGACCAACGGGCAGCCGCCCACCGACCTGCGACCGATCACCGGGCAGGCCTACGCCCATGCCCGGCAGTTCCTCGAGGAAGAACGCCTGCGCCGCCTCAAGCCCGCACTGCTCGGCTTCCTCGAGCGGACGTCGGTGGTACAGGTGTTCGATGCCGCCCTGGCCGGCGAACTCGACGGCGGTGCGGAGGCCGGCGAGGCGATCCGCCAGCTGCGCCGTCTGGACCTGTTCATCGAGGAACGCGCCGGCCAGCGCGGCGAGTACCGCTATCACCCGGTCCTGCGCAACAGCCTCTACCAGCGCCTGCAGCAGCGCGATCCGCAGCGCCTGCGTCAGCTGCATCGCCAGGCGGCGAACTGGCTGCTGGAGCAGCGCCGCTTCGCCGAGGCCATCTACCAGTTCGGCCGCGCCAGGGATCTCGATGCGGTGCTGAGCATCGTCGACCGGCATGCCTTCGACCTGCTGCGCGAGGGCCAGGTCAACGCGCTGGTCGACTTTCTCGGCGAGGTCGCCGGGCATGCCGGCAGCGACAGTTTCACCCTGGCGGTCACCGAGGCCTCCACCATCATCGTCACCAACGACGTGGCGCAGACCTGCCAGTGCATCCGCCGCCTGCAGGGGCTGCTCAGACGCCAGGGCGCCCCTCGCCATCCGCAGCGGGTGCAGCAGACCATCGCCTTCCTGCGCAGCCGCCTGGCCTACCTGGGAGGCAACCTGGCGCACGGCCTGGAGGTGACCGGCCGCGCCCTGCAGCGCTTTCCCCAGCACAACGCGGCCAGCTCGGTGCTGCACTTCGACCGCGCCAGCTGCCTGGCCGCCCTCGGGCGTCTGGACGAGGCGCGCGGCGAGGCCGAGCTGGCCCTCGGCGAGCTGCAGGGCTTCGGCCTCAGCGGCTTCACCAATCTCCCGCAGCTGCTGCTCGGCCAGATCGAACTGGCCCAGGGCCGTGGCGAGGCGGCCTGGCAGCGCTTCCTCGCCATGGACAGCCAGCCGCAGGCCAGCACCGCGGGGAGCTTCTACGCGCTGTTCCCGCACCTGGGCAAGGGCCTGGTCCTGCTGCAGGCCAACCAGCTGGAGCAGGCCCGCCAGTGCCTGGACCAGGCCGAGCGGGTGGCGCTGGACTTCCCCCATTGCGCCGCCCTGGCCTGGGTGTTCCACCACCAGGCCTGCCTGTACTGGGCCCAGGGCGAGACGCGCCAGGCCAGGACGCGCTGGGACGAGGTGCGGCGCATGGCCAGCCAGTACCGGCTGTTCACCCTCTACCGCCAGGCCGGCGCCTGGCGGGCACGCCTGGCCGTGCGCGAGGACGACCAGGAATTCCTCCTCGGCTGGCTCGAGGAATGGCACTGGTGCTTCCGCCACTACGGCGAGCATCTGCAGCCCGAGGAGTGGCTGGCCTATGCCTGGGTGCAGCGCCACCTGGGGCAGCACGCCAAGGCCGGGCAGATCCTTGCCGATCTCAGGGAACAGGTGCAGGCACAGGGCAACCACCGCCTGCTGCTCGATGTGCTGCTGCTCGAGGCCGGCCTCGCCCAGGACCGCGGCGCCCATGCCGAGGCCCTCGGCAGCCTCGAGCAGGCCCTGCAGCTGGCCAGCCGCCACGCCCTCGGCCAGTTGCTGCAGTACGAGGGCGACGACCAGCTGGAATCCCTGCGCCAGCTGCTGCTGCCGCAGACCCGCGCGCAGCTCGGCCTGGTCGAACCGGCGCCGCCGCGCGAGCGGCTCAACGCGCTGTTCCGCCGCCTGCTCGCGGGCAGGGAGACGGCCGCCAGCGCGCTCATCGTGCCGCTGTCGCGCCGCGAGCTGGACGTGCTGCAGCGCATGGCGCGCGGGCAGACCAACCAGCAGATCGCCGACGCGCTGTTCATCAGCCTCAGCACGGTCAAGACCCACATCAACCACCTGTTTCGCAAGCTCGACGTGGTCGACCGCGACGGCGCCCTGCGCTCGGCGCGCGAACTCGACCTGCTGGACTGACCTCCACCCTCCCCCTCGACCCGATTCCACCCCCCGTTCCACCGGGGGGTTGGACGTTGCGGAGCCTTTCCGCTTGCTACAACGGCGCATCGCTCGTTCATCCACAGGAGAACCGCATGCCCAGCTATCAGGCCCCCCTGCGCGACATCGCCTTCGTCGCCCACGAACTGCTCGACCTCGGCAGCCACTACCAGCAACTCGCCGGCTGCGAAGCCCTCGATCCGGCCACCTTCGACGCCATCGTCGAGGAAGGCGCCAAGTTTGCGGCAGAGCAACTCGCGCCACTCAACGCGATCGGCGACCAGCACGGCTGCCGCTGGCAGGACGGTCGGGTCAGCACCCCACCCGGGTTTGCCGCGGCCTTCCGCCAGTTCGCCGCCAACGGCTGGCTCGGCCTCGACAAGGACCCGCAGTACGGCGGCCAGGGCCTGCCGCCCTCGCTGGGCTTCGTGATCCACGAGCTGCTGTGCAGCGCCAACCATGCCTTCAGCCAGTTCCCCAACCTCACCGGCGGCGCCACCAGCACCATCAGCGAGCACGCCGACGAGGCGCTCCGCCAGCGCTTCCTGCCGGCGCTGATCGAGGGCCGCTGGAGCGGCACCATGTGCCTGACCGAGCCGCACTGCGGCTCCGACCTCGGCCTGCTGCGCACCCGCGCCGAGCCGCAGGCCGACGGCAGCTACCGGATCAGCGGCAGCAAGATGTTCATCTCCGCCGGCGAGCACGACCTGACCGAGAACATCGTCCACCTGGTGCTGGCCCGCATCGACGGCGCCCCGGCCGGGGTCAAGGGCATCTCGCTGTTCGTGGTGCCGAAGATCCGCGTCGAGGCCGACGGCAGCCTCGGCGCTGCCAACGGCGTCAGCTGCGGCTCCATCGAGGAAAAGATGGGCCTGCACGGCAACCCCACCTGCGTGCTCAACTTCGACGACGCCTGCGGCTACCTGCTCGGCGAGGCCCATCGCGGCCTGAACGCCATGTTCACCTTCATCAACGAGTCGCGCCTGGCCGTGGCCCAGCAGGCCCAGGCGCACGCCGAGACGGCCTTCCAGGGCGCCCTGGCCTACGCCCGCGAGCGTCTGCAGATGCGCGCCACCCCGCGCCTGCGCCCCGAGCTGCCGGCCGACCCGATCATCGGCCATGCCGACGTGCGGCGCATGCTGCTGACCCAGAAGGCCTACGCCGAAGGCGGCCGCATGCTGACCTATGCTTGCGCCCAGCAGGTCGACCGCCTGCACCACGCCGTCACGCCGGCGGCGCGCGCCGCCGCCGCCCGCCGCCTGGCGCTGCTCACGCCGATCGCCAAGGGCATCCTCAGCGAGGCCGGCAACGAGGCCGCGCAGCTGGGCATCCAGGTGTTCGGCGGCCACGGCTTCATCCGCGAGTGGGGCATGGAGCAGATCGCCCGCGACGTGCGCATCACCTCGATCTACGAGGGCACCAACACCATCCAGGGCCTCGACCTGCTCACCCGCAAGGTGTTCGCCGACGGCGGCGAGGCGCTCGCCGAGCTGCTCGCCGAGATCGAGGACTTCACCCGCACCGCGGCGGCGCCGGCCGAGCTGGTCCGCCCGCTGCTGGAACAGGTGAATGCCTGGCGCGAGGTCAGCGCCTGGCTGCACGAGCGCAGCGGCAGCGATGCCAACCTGGTCGGCGCCAGCGCCTTCGACTACCTGATGCTCGCCGGCTACACCCTGCTCGGCTACCTCTGGCTGCGCGCTGCCTGCCAGGCCGAGCAGGCCCTGGCCAACGGCAGCGGCGAAGCGGACTTCTACCAGGGCAAGCGGGAAACCGCGCGCTTCTACCTGCAGCGCCTGCTGCCCAGGGCCGCCCTGCACCGCACGCTGATCGAGAGCGGCAGCGCCAACCTGATGAGCATCGCCGACAGCGCCTTCGCGCGCTGAGGGCCGTCTCCACGCTCCGCTGCTATCTCACCCTTCGGCAGCGGAGTTCCTTGGTGGCCGCCTGTTGCGTGGCAGCCACCCTTTTTATCGCCAGACCCCGGCCGCGCACGCGGCCGGGCAGCGGGCAGCGGGGCGGATGTCCCGCCGCGCCCGCCCATTCGAAGAGGGATTTCCATGCAGCAGTTGATCGACTACCGCCGCGACCAGGAGCTGGCCCTGATCGGCCTGTGCCACGCGCCGGTCAATGCGCTCGGCCACGAACTGCGCCAGGCGCTGGCCAGCGCATGCGAGCTGGCCGCCAGCGACCCGGCGGTGCGCGCCATCGTCCTCCATGGCCGGCAGCTGCCGTTCAGCGCCGGCGCCGACATCGGCGAGTTCGGCACGCCGCTCACCTGGCAGGCGCCGGCCCTACCGCAGCTGCTGGTGGATCTGGCGCGGATCGACAAGCCGCTGATCGCCGCCATCGGTGGCGTGGCCCTCGGCGGCGGCCTGGAGCTGGCCCTCGCCTGCAGCCAGCGCATCGCCAGCGCCGACGCCCGCCTGGGCCTGCCGGAGGTGCGCCTCGGCCTGCTGCCGGGCGCCGGCGGCACCCAGCGCCTGCCGCGCCTGATCGGTGTAGCGGCCGCCCTGCAGATGATGCTCGACGGCCAGCCGGTCGACGCCCGCCAGGCCCGCGACATGGGGCTGGTCGACCGTCTGGTCGAGCCCGGCGCAGATCTCGTCGCCGAGGCCTGCCGCTTCGCCCGCGAACTGCTGGCGGGACCGGCGCCGGCACGCCCAAAGCAAGGCCCTCTCGACGAGCCGAGCAGCGATTTCTTCGCCGCCCAGGAGGCCCAGCTAACCGCCCGCAAGCCCGGCCAGCTGGCGCCGCAGCTGGTGCTGGCGACGGTGCGCGCCGCCAGCGAGCTGCCGCTGGCGCAGGGGCTGGCCCGCGAGCAGGCGCTGTTCCGCCAGGCGCTGGAGAGTCCGCAGGCCACGGCGCTGCGCCACCAGTTCTTCGCCGAGCGCGAGGCGCTGAAGATCCCCGGCATCGACGCGACCACCCCGCTGCGGCCGATCCGCAAGGTCGCGGTGATAGGCGCCGGCACCATGGGCGGCGGCATCGCCATGAACTTCGTCAATGCCGGCATCCCGGTGACCCTGCTGGAGGTCAAGCCGGAGGCCCTCGACCGCGGCCTGGCGCAGATCCGCAAGAACTACGAGATCAGCCTCAAGCGCGGCAAGCTCAGCCCCGCGCAGCTCGAACAGCGCATGGCCCTGCTGGCCGGCACCCTCGACTATGCCGACCTGGCCGACGCCGACCTGGTGATCGAGGCGGTGTTCGAGAACCTGGCCATCAAGCAGACGGTGTTCCGCACCCTCGACGAGGTGTGCAAGCCCGGCGCCATCCTCGCCAGCAATACCTCGACCCTGGATGTCGACCAGATCGCCGCCGTCACCCGCCGCCCGCAGGACGTGGTCGGCCTGCACTTCTTCAGCCCGGCCAACGTCATGCGCCTGCTGGAGGTGGTGCGCGGCGAGGCGACAGCGCCGGACGTGCTGGCCACCACCCTGCAGATCGCCAGGCGCATCGGCAAGCTGCCGGTGGTCTCCCGCGTGTGCTTCGGCTTCATCGGCAACCGCATGCTCGAGCCCTACGCCCGCGAGGCCCATCGCCTGGTGCTGGAAGGCGCCAGCCCGGCGCAGGTCGACCGCGTGCTCACCGGCCTCGGCCTGGCCATGGGCGTGTTCGCCATGTACGACCTGGCCGGCATCGACATCGGCTACCTGGTGCGCGAGGCCATGCGCGACCAGCTCGCCCATGATCCGAGCTACTTCCGCCTGGCCGACGAGCTGTGCGCGCGCGGCTGGCACGGCCAGAAGAGCGGGCGCGGCTTCTACCGCTACGAGGGCCGCGAGCGCCTGGAGGACGCCGAGGTGGTGGAGATCGCCGAGCGCCTGGCCGCCGAGCTGGGCATCCAGCAGCGGAGCATTTCCGACCAGGAAATCCACGACCGCTGCCTGTTCATGCTGATCAACGAGGGCCTGCAGCTGCTCGACGAAGGCATCGCCCTGCGCAGCGGCGACGTCGACCTGGTGTGGATCAACGGCTACGGCTTCCCGGCCTGGCGCGGCGGCCCGCTGCATTACGCCGAACAGCTGGGCCTCGCCGAGGTGCTCGCCGGCATCGAGCAGTACCGCGACCGGCTCGGCGCCTACGGCGCGCTGTGGCTGCAGCCAGCGCCGCTGCTGCAGCGCCTGGTCGCCGCCGGCAAGACCCGCATCGAAATCTGCTGATCCTCTTCCGCCCCCGACAGGAAACCCGAATCATGAAAGAAGCCGTCATCCTCTCCACCGCCCGCACGCCGATCGGCAAGGCCTTTCGCGGCGCCTTCAACCACACCCGCTCGCCCAGCCTGGCCGCCCACGCCATCCAGGCCGCGGTGGCGCGCGCCGGCATCGACGCCGACGAGATCGAGGATCTGGTGATGGGCACCGCACTGCCCTCCGGCACCGCCGGCTGGAACCTCGGCCGCATGAGCGCGCTGGCCGCCGGGCTGCCGGTGTCGGTCAGCGGCCAGACCCTGGACCGCCAGTGCGCCTCCGGGTTGATGGCCATCGCCACCGCCGCCAAGCAGATCATCGTCGACGGCATGCAGGTCACCATCGGTGCCGGTCAGGAGAACATCAGCGCCGTGCAGGCCCGCAACCTGGAGTGGGCGCTGAGCGAGTGCGACGACAACGTCACCCGCCACGCCGCGCACGCCTACATGCCGATGCTGCACACCGCCGAGCACGTGGCGCGGCGCTACGGCATCAGCCGCGAGGAGCAGGACCGCTACGCCCTGCAGTCCCAGCAGCGCACCGCCGCAGCGCAGGAGGCGGGGCTGTTCGAAGCGGAGATCGTTCCGGTGACCACCGTGCAGGCGGTCAGCGACAAGCACAGCGGCGAGGTCAGCTACCGGCAGGTGACCATTGCCCGGGACGAGGGCAACCGTCCGCAGACCCGCCCGGAAGACCTCGCCCAGCTCAAGCCGGTGCTCGACGGCGGCTGCGTCACCGCCGGCAACGCCAGCCAGCTGTCCGACGGCGCCAGCGCCTGCGTGCTGATGGAAGCGCGCCTGGCCGAGCAGCGCAACCTCGAACCGCTGGGCCTGTACCGCGGCATCGCCGTTGCCGGCCTGGCCCCGGAGGAAATGGGCATCGGCCCGGTGCTCGCGGTGCCCAAGCTGCTCAAGCAGCACGGCCTCAAGGTCGACGACATCGGCCTGTGGGAGCTTAACGAGGCCTTCGCCTGCCAGGTGCTGTACTGCCGCGACCGCCTGGGCATCGACGAGGCGCGCCTGAACGTCAACGGCGGCGCCATCGCCATCGGCCACCCCTACGGCATGAGCGGCGCGCGCATGGTCGGCCACGCCCTACTGGAGGGCAAGCGCCGCGGTGTGAAGTACGTGGTGGTGACCATGTGCGTCGGCGGCGGCATGGGCGCCGCCGGCCTGTTCGAAGTGCTGTGAAACCAGGAGATCCGACCATGCTCGCAACCCACTTCTCCCTGGCCGGCAAGACCGTGCTGGTCACCGGCGCCTCCAGCGGCCTGGGCGCCCACTTCGCCCGCCTGACCAAGCGCGCCGGCGCCCGCGTGGTGCTGGCCGCGCGGCGCGTCGAGCGCCTCGAGCGCCTGGCCGCCGAGCTACAGGCGGACGGCGGCGAGGCGCTGGCCGTCGCCCTCGACGTGACCCGCCGCGATAGCGTCGAGGCGGCCTTCGACGCCGCCGAGGCGCGCTTCGGCGGCGTCGACGTGGTGATCAACAATGCCGGCGTCGGCGATCCCGGGCGCTTCCTCGAACTCGGCGAGGACGACTGGCAGCACATGCTGTCGACCAACCTTGACGGCGTGTTCCGCGTCGCCCAGTGCGCCAGCCAGCGCCTGGTCAAGGCCGGGTGCGGCGGCAGCATCGTCAACATCGCCTCGATCCTCGGCCTGCGCGTCGGCACCGGTCTCAGCCACTACTGCACGGCCAAGGCCGGGGTGGTGCAGCTGACCAAGGCGATGGCGCTGGAGCTGGCCCGCCACCACATCAGGGTCAACGCCATCGCTCCCGGCTACTTCAGGACCGAGATGAACGACGCCTACTTCGACAGCGAGGCGGGCCAGAGCTACATCCGCAGCCAGGTGCCGCTGCGCCGCCTGGGCCGTCTGGAAGAGCTCGACGGCCCCCTGCTGCTGCTGGCCAGCGAAGCCGGCGCGTTCATGACCGGCAGCGTGCTGGCGGTGGACGGCGGGCATCTGGTCAACCCGCTCTAGCCCAGCGTCCGGCTCGCGGAGCGTCGCCGGGCGCTCCGCGAGGCCGCCCGCCCCGGCCGTTTTCCCCCGATCCGCCGCCGCGTGCGGCCAGTGGAGCCGAACATGTCCGTCGAACCTTACCTGCCGCGGGTGATCGCCCTGCTCACCCATCTTCGCCAGCCGCAAGGAGCGAGCCGTATGGCGCGCATCGTCGAGCAGGTGATTGCCGACTATCAGGGCCGCGCGCGGATCGAGATCGTCGAAACCGACCTCGCCCAACTGCTGGAACGGGCCCGCGAGCTGGAAAGCGGCCAGCGGGTGGACATCATCGTCTGCTCCGGCGCCACCGCCGACTACCTGCGCCGGCATATCGCGACCTCGGTGCTGTCCATCCACATGGGCGAGTTCGACCTGATCCGCGCCCTCGACCTGGCCCGCTCGCGGGCCACCAAGGTCGGCATCCTCAGCTTCGGCCAGCCGCATGCCGAGCTGGCGGCGCTGCAGTCGCTGTTCACGGTCGCGATCCGCGAGGCCACCTACGCCAGCTTCGAGGAGGCGCGCGAGCAGGTCGAGCGCCTGGCCAGCGACGGCTATCGGGTCATCGTCGGCTCCTCGACGGTCGCCCAGCTCGCCGACGAGGCCGGCAGTCAGGGAGTGCTGGCTCTCAACGCCGACAGCATCAGGCGCACCCTGGACAACGCGCTATCCATCTGCCGCAGCCGGGCGCAGAGCCTGCTCCAGCAGCAGCGCCTCAACGCCGTGCTGCGCAACCTGAGCGACGGGGTGATCGCCCTCGACGCCGAGGGACGGGTGCAGTCCATCAACCCGCGGATGGCCACCCTGCTGGAGACTTCCGCGGAGCGGGCCAGTGGCCGACCGATCGGCGAGGTCATCCCCGACCTCAATCCCTCCGCCATCCTGCGCAGCGGCGAGGGTGAGGAAAACCAGCTGATCCGGGTCGGCGCCAAGACCCTGGCCGCCAACCTGACGCCGATCATCGAGGACGGCAAGGCGGACGGCGTGGTCATCACCTGCCAGGAGAGCAACGCCATCCAGCGCGCCGATCGGCGCATCCGCAGCCAGGCACGGCCGCGCCAGCTCACTGCGCGCTACCGCTTCGAGCAGATCATCGGCGCGGCGCCGGCCTTCCGGGCCACCGTGCGCCTGGCGCAGCGCTACGCGCAGACCGACTCCACCGTACTGATCACCGGGGAAAGCGGTACCGGCAAGGAGCTGCTGGCGCAGAGCCTGCACAATGCCAGCGCCCGCCAGCAGGCCCCCTTCGTGGCGATCAACTGCGCCGCCTTTCCCGAGTCGCTGCTGGAGAGCGAGCTGTTCGGCTACGAGGAAGGCGCCTTCACCGGCTCGCGCAAGGGCGGCAAGATCGGTCTGATCGAGACGGCGCATACCGGCACCCTGTTCCTCGACGAAATCGGCGACATGCCGGTGTCGCTGCAGACCCGCCTGCTGCGCGTGCTGCAGGAGCGCGAGGTGCTGCGCCTAGGCGCCTCGGAGCCGACCCCGGTGGACATCCGCGTGATCGCCGCGACCCACTGCGACCTGCGCGCGCGCATCGCCGACGGCCGCTTCCGCGAGGACCTGTTCTACCGGCTGAACATCCTGCGCCTGGTCGTGCCGCCGCTGCGCGAACGGCTCCAGGACATCCCGCCCCTGGTCAGCGCCATCCTCGAGCGGCTGCCGCGCACGCCCGGCTCGCCCCAGCCCGCCCTTGAAGCCTTCCGCCCGCTCATGCCCCATCTGCTGCGCCACAGCTGGCCCGGCAACATCCGCGAGCTGGAGAACATCGTCGAGCGCGCGGCGATCTCCGCCCAGGCGCTGGAAGACGGCGATCCGGGCGACAGCCTCGCCACCCTGTTTCCCGAGCTGTTCGAGGACGCGCAGGCCGAGTTCGCCACGCAGCCGTCGGCGCCGGCCGCCGACGACCTGCGCAGCCTGGGCAAGGCCGCCGAGGCGGCCCATGCCCGCCAGGTGCTGGATGCCTGCCAGGGCGACATGGACGAGACCGCACGGCGTCTCGGGGTGAGCCGCACCACCCTGTGGCGTCGTCTGCGGGTCGCCAGGGATGACTGAGCCCTTCATTGCAGAGATGCAATCGGGCAACGGCAAGAGCCTTTCACATCTGCAACGCGGCTGCCGGCAATCGCCCCTAAAGCCCCTTTCCGCCCCACGGACTTCATCGCTATCTAACTGAATCAAAAGGATTTTTTAAAAAAAGACGTCACCCTTAGGTTGCTGGCACACCCCTTGCTAATGTCATCGCGGTGGTCGCGTCTCCCCCTGACGACCACCGCCATAGGGCCACTACGCGGCCCCGGGCGCCACACCACCACCAACAACAAGGCAGGAGATTCGCAGTGCAAGGCATGATGATGAACTTCAACCTGGGTATCACGGCGGTCATGCGCCACGCCGAGCAGGTTGCGGGTGACACCGAGATCGTCTCCCTGTTCGCCGACGGCCGCCGCCACCGCTACACCTACGCGCAGGCCTTCGCTCGCGTGCGCCGCCTCGCCAACGTGCTGGATCGCCTGCAAGCCGCGCCGGGAGCACGCCTGGGCACCCTGGCTTGGAACGACCACCGCCACTTCGAGCTGCACTACGCCATCCCCTGTTCGGGACGCATCTGCCACACCATCAACCCCAAACTGTTCCCCGAGCAGGTTCGCTACATCATCCAGCACGCTCAGGACGACATCCTGTTCATCGATCCGCAGTTCATTCCGCTGATCGAGAGCCTGGTCGCCGGGCTGCCCAGCGTCCGCCACTTCGTCGCCCTGTGCGCAGCGGACGAGCTGCCACCGAGCAGCCTGCCCAACCTGCTGAGCTACGAGGCCCTGCTGGCCGAGTCCGGCGAGGACTACACCTGGCCGGAACTGGACGAACGCACCGCCTGCGGCCTGTGCTACACCTCGGGCACCACCGGCCACCCCAAGGGGGTGCTGACCAGTCACCGCAGCGCAGTCCTCCACGGCATGGCGCAGAACATGGCGGACAACATCGGCCTGCGCGCCCTGGACGTGGTCATGCCGATGGTACCGATGTTCCATGTGAACGCCTGGGGCATGCCCTACAACGCGGCAATGGTCGGCGCCAGGCTGGTGCTGCCCGGCCCGCGGGTCGCCGACGCCGCCACCATGGTCCGCCTGATCAACGATGAAGCCGTGACCCTGGCCCTGGCGGTGCCGACCCTGTGGTCGAACATCAGCGACTATCTGCACAGCAGCGGAGTCAGCGTGCCCAGCATGGGTCGCGGGGTGACCGGCGGCGCCGCCTGCCCGCTGGCGCTGATCGAGGCCATGGCGCGCCACGGCGTGCAACTGGAAAACGGCTGGGGGATGACCGAGCTGAGCCCCATGGGCAGCTACAACCGCTACCAGCCCTGGTACGCCGAGCTGGACGAAGCCGCTCGTGGCAGGCAGCAGATCAAGTCCGGGCGCCCCCTGTTCGGCGTCGAGATGCGCCTCGTCGACGAGACCGGCCTGCTACTGCCGCGCGACGGCGTCGCCAGCGGTGCCCTGCAGGTGCGCGGCCCCTGGGTCAGCAGTGGCTACTACGGCCAGGAAGGCGGAGCGGACTGGTTCGACACCGGCGACGTCGCCAGCATCGACCCGTGCGGCTACCTGCTGATCACCGACCGGATCAAGGACGTGATCAAGTCAGGCGGCGAGTGGATCTCCTCGGTAGAGATCGAGAACGCGGTGCTCGCCCACCCGCAGATCGCCCAGGCCGCCGTGGTGGGCGTGCCGCACCCGCGCTGGAGCGAGCGCCCGCTGCTGCTGATCGTGCCCCGCAGCCCCTGGCAAGCCCCCAGCCACCAGCAACTGCTCGCCTTCCTCGCCGATCGGCTGCCCAAGTGGTGGCTGCCCGACGCCAGCGAACAGCTTGCCGAGCTGCCGCTCACCGCCACCGGCAAGGTCAGCAAGAAGGCCCTGCGCGAGCAGTTCGCCGACTACGCCTGGCCCTGAACGCAAGCCTCCGAACCGCCCCTCCAGTCCGGCAGTGCCACTGTGCGCCGCCGGCCGGGAGCTCCTTGTCTCTCCTGCACCCGCGGCAGCGCCTGCCGCCCGCAGAGGCCGGAGCGGATATGCACGCAGTTCACCACCTCCTCACAAGCAGAGACCACGCAATGCACAACAACAAGAACGCTCTCTTCTGCCCCTCCGCCCGCAGCCTGCTCGCCACGGCCATCCTGGCGGCCAGCCTGCCGGCCGCCCAGGCCTTCGAGCTGGACACCGGCAGCGCCGACTGGAGCGTGCGTTTCGACAACACCGCCAAGCTCAGCTACGGCCAACGCGTGGAAGGCGAGAACGCCAAGATCGCCGCGACCGCCAATCTCAACGACGGCGACAAGAACTTCAGCGTCGGCAGCGCGGTCACCCAGCGCTTCGACCTGCTGACCGAGCTGGACGTGGTCTACCAGGGGAGCATGGGCCTGCGGGTCAGTGCGGCGAGCTGGTACGACCATGCCTACGACGACGTCGGCTCCAACTCCAATCCCTTCCCGGGCCAGGAAGCGAACGCCGGCAACCTGGTCCTCGCCCGCCCGGTGGCGGGACTGCCGGCCGGCACGGTGCTGGCCGGTGGTCCGGCCCGGCGTCACGGCCTGAGCAACTACACCGACCGCTACTACAACGGCCCGTCCGGCGAAATCCTCGACGCCTTCGTGTTCTACAGCACCGAGATCGGCCAGGAGTCGATGCTCAGCGGCAAGCTCGGCAAGCATACGGTGTACTGGGGCGAAAGCCTGTACAACGCCGCCAACGGCATCAACTACGGCCAGTCGGCGCTGGACCTGGCCAAGCTGTACAACGTACCGGGCACCGAGACCAAGGAGCTGTTCCTGCCGCGCAACCAGCTGTCGCTCAGCTTCACAATCAATCCCGAGCTGACCGTGGCGGCCCAGTACTTCTTCGAGTTCCAGAACTCGCGGCTGCCGGAAGGCGGTACCTACATGGGTGCCTACGACATGCTGGCCGACGGCGGCGAGGTGTTCTGGCTGCCGCTGCCCAACGCCGTCGGTGGCGCCGGAGCCTTCTACGCCGCCCCGCGCGGCCATGACGTCAAGCCGCACAACTCCGGCGACTACGGACTGATGGCCAAGTGGAGCCCGGAGTGGCTGGACGGCACCCTCGGCGTCTACTACCGCAACACCTCCGACCCCATGCCGGCGGTGCTGGTGAATGCCCCCGCACTGCATACCGGCAGCCTGGCAGGGATGAACTACCTGACCGCCTACGCCGACGACATCGACATCTACGGCATCAGCCTGTCGAAGAGCGTCGGCCCGGTCAGCGTCGGCCTCGACCTCAACTACCGCGAGAACATGCCGCTGGCGAGCAACTTCAGCACCATCAACGCGCCCCTGCAGCAGGCGCTGGCCGGCACGCCGGGCGGCGCCAACCTGATCGGTGCCGTGCCGGACAACGGTGAAACCGGCCTGGCGCGCGGCAAGACCTTCCACGTGGTGCTGAACGGTCTGGTCACCTTCGGCAACACGCCGCTGTGGGATGCCTCGTCGCTGGCCGTGGAGGCCGCCATGACCCACCTGGTCAGCGTCGACGAAGCCGAGCAGACCTACAAGGGCGACTCCAGCTATCGCGGCGTCGACAAGGCCACCACCAATGCCTACACCCTGGCGGTCAACTTCACCCCGATCTGGTACCAGGCGCTGCCCGGCGTCGATCTGTCCCTGCCGCTGGCCTACAACGTCGGCCTCAAGGGCCAGTCGGCGATCCAGCTCGGTGGCAACGAGGATTCCGGCAGCTTCTCGGTGGGCATCGCAGCCGACGTCTACCAGAAGTACAAGTTCGATCTGAAGTACGTGGACGCCTTCGGCAAGTTCGATACCTGCGAAAACGGCAGCGACAACAACACCCCCGGCCTCAATGGCCAGTACCAGTGCATCCCCGGACAGATCACCGCGCAGGCCGGCCTGGCGCCGCTGCTCAAGGATCGCGGCATGGTCACCGCCTCGTTCAAGACCACCTTCTGACCCCCGAATAACAACAAGCGGAGAATCGCGATGAAATACTTCAACAACCTGCTGACCGCCTCGCTGGCGGCCATCATCGCCAGCCAGGCCCAGGCAGCCGTACCGCCCCAGGAGGCCGCCAGACTGGGCAATCAGCTGACCCTGGTGGGCGCCGAACAGGCCGCCAATGCCGACGGCTCCATCCCTGCCTACCAGGGCGGCCTGACCACGCCGCCGCCCGCCTTCAAAGCGGGCGATACCTTCCGTCCCGACCCGTTCGCCGACGAGAAGCCGCTGCTGGTGATCGACGGCAAGAACGTCGCCCAGTACAAGGACCAGCTGACCGCGGTCACCGCCGAGCTGATCAGCCGTTACCCGAGCTTCCGCATCGAGGTCTACCCCAGCCACCGCACCGCCACGCTGCCCAAGGCGCTGCTCGACAACACCCTGAAGAACGCCACCGGCGCCAAATCGCTGGAGAACGGCATGGCGATCGAGAACGTGCTGCCGGGCGTGCCCTTCCCGATTCCGCAGAGCGGCGCGGAAGCCATGTGGAACCACCTGCTGCGCTACCAGGGCGTGGCACAGAAGGCCAAGTACGACTCCTGGAACGTCGACGCCGCCGGCGTGGCAGCCCTGGCCACCACCGGCCTGGCGTTCAACGGCTTCCCGATCTACGAGGACCTGAACAAGGTCATCGACGCCAAGGACACCTACTTCCAGACCAAGCTCTACTACACCGGCCCGACCCGCCGCGTCGGCGAGTCGCTGATGCTCAAGGACTCGGCCAACCCGCTGGCCAACCCGCGCCGCGCCTGGCAGTACCTGCCCGGCCAGCGTCGCGTGAAACTGGCGCCCAGCCTGGCCTACGACACGCCGAACCCGGGCACCGCCGGCTCCGGCACCTTCGACGACGTCTACGTGTTCAACGGCGCGCTGGACCGCTACGACTGGAAGCTGGTCGGCAAGAAGGAAATGTTCGTGCCGTACAACACCTACAGGCTCACCTACATGAAGGATGCCAAGCAGCTGACCACGGCGAACCATCTGAATCCGGAGCTGGTGCGCTGGGAGAAGCACCGCGTGTGGGTGGTGGAAGGCACCCTGAAGTCCGGCTCCCGTCACATCTACCACAAGCGGCGCTTCTACCTGGACGAAGACAGCTGGTTCGCCCTGGCCTCCGACCAGTACGACGCCCGTGGCCAGCTGTATCGCGGTTCCTACAGCTTCTTCACCCAGAGCTATGACGTCGCAACGCCGAACAACAACCCCCATGTGGTCTACGACCTGATCGGCGGCAGCTACAACGCCAACGGCCTGATCGGCCCGCACGGCGGCATCGAGTACATCGCGCCGCTGTCCAACGCTCAGTGGTCGCCGGAGGCTTTGGCGGGTGCCGGTATCCGCTGATGCAGTAGGGAGCGATCCGCTCCCCCAAGGACACCGGGCGGCACCCAGCGTGCCGCCCGGTACGGCTTTCGCAAGAGGACGCGGTAATGGGTTCCTTCAATAAGTGCGCGCTGCTGGCGCTGGGTATCGCGCTGGGTTCGCTGCAGGGCATGGCCCAGGCAGCCACCTTCGTGGATGTGCTGGACTTGCCGGCCCGCTCGAGCGAACTGGCATCGCGCAGCCCGCTGCGCGATGTGGCGCGCGCGGGTGATCGGCTGGTCGCGGTCGGCCTGCGCGGTCACATTCTGTATTCCGAGGATGCCGGCAAGAGCTGGCAGCAGGCCAGCGTGCCGGTCAGCTCCGACCTCAACGCGGTGCATTTCCCCGCCGCCAAGCAGGGCTGGGCGGTCGGCAACGATGGCGTGGTGCTGCACAGCCGCGATGGCGGCGCCAGCTGGGAGAAGCAGCTGGACGGCCGG
>NZ_FNZE01000005.1 GCF_900109175.1 Pseudomonas linyingensis
GCGGCGTCACAGCACGTTGGGGCACATCAGCCCGGAGGCCTTCGAGGCCCGGATGAGTGCTTAAACCCGTGTCCACGACTGCTGGGCAAGATCACTATTGGGGGCGCTTCGCCTAGGCGCTGGGGCATCGGGTGACCCTGCTGCATCCCCGCTACGTGCGTCCCTACCGGCGCCGCAACAAGACCGACCGCAACGACTGCGACGCCATCCTCGAAGCGGCGCGCTGCGCCGACATCCATCCGGTGCCGGTGAAGAGCCACGAGCAGCAACAGCTGCAGCAGCTGCATGGTCTGCGCGAGATCTGGAAGAAGAGCCGCACCCAGCGCATCAACCTGCTGCGCGGCATCTTCCGCGAAATGGGCATCGAGGCCCCGGCGTCGACGGCCGCCTTCCTGCGGGCGGCCAACGAACTGGTCGAGCGCCCCGAGGTCGTGGCTCTGCGGGGTCAACTGCAGATCGTCCTGGCGGAGATCAACCTGTACGAGCAATGCATGGCCGAGTGCGAGCAACAACTCCAGCGCTGGCATGCCGACGACGCCATCGTGCGCAAACTCGACGAGGTCAGCGGCATCGGCGTGCTGACCGCCAGTGCCCTGAAAACCGCGGTCGGCCAGCCCGAGCGTTTTGCCAGTGGCCGCCAGTTGAGCGCCTGGCTGGGCATGACCCCGCGCGAATTCAGCAGCGGCGACCGGCGCAAGCTGGGACACATCAGCCGGCAGGGCAACACCTACGTGCGCACCCTGCTGATCCATGGCGCGCGAGCGGCCCTGCTGGCAGCCCAGCGTTGCCAGGCCAATACCCCGGAACGCCTGACCCGGCTGCAACGCTGGGCGGTGGAGACGGCCGCGCGGATCGGCCACAACAAGGCCGCGGTGGCGCTGGCTAACAAGCTGGTACGGATCTGCTGGGCGGTGTGGTGCCACGAGCGGCGCTTCAGCGGCGACTGGCAGAGCAGACAGCCCGCCTGACGGCGGGCCGGAGTAATCAGGAAGCGGTTTTCTTGTGGTTGTGGTGAACAGCGACACTGTCAGAACAGGCGAGTCCTGCAGCGGAACAAGGCCGATAACAATTCTGATCCCCGTGATCGATTGAACGCTTGGCCCCCGCTGCGCGAACTACAGAGTGGCCCGGGCGGCAACGCCCAGCGAAGGCCGGATATACGAATGAAACCGCACTGACGACAGGGTTTGCACGGCTTTACTCACCACTTGTGGGGAGAGTCCATATACGAGTTAGGCAGAGGAGCCCAGCCGAGCGCAGTGATTGAAGACTACACGAAACGAACAGCGCGCCTGCCAACAAAACGGGAAAAACAGGCACGCTACCGCTCACAGTCCGCACCGAATGAGGGCAGCCATTGATTCCATTCGGGCGCTGAATGTCACGGTCTGATGATGCGTGTGAATCACTTGGCTTTCACGAGCCAACGCATTGCCGCCCGAAAGATTATCCTTGTTAAGCTCGATATCGTGAAAATGGAAATTGCAGCACCAATTATGGCGGAGCCTGAAATAACTCCTTTGGTAATGTGTGATGATTCATGCTCTGAGCGAGTGAAGAAAATAACCCACAATGAAAACCAAGCTAATAACCACCCGATTATATAGGGTCTTCTCCAAGGTGCTGCGATAGGATAGAGCACTAAGAAGATTCCCAGGAGCCAAGGCAGCCCGTCGCCCATAGATCAATGCCTAACGTTTGGTTAAGGGGCGGGCTTTAGCCCGTCCCAGTGAGCGAAGCGAATGGTTTGAACCAGTTTTTATACGTCATTAACGATTACTTCGATAACTTGGGTTTTGACGTTGAGATATTCATACGCGGCTCTGGTTTTATGTATGAAGGCGGCATCCCGAGAGAATAGAAAATCTGAAAACGAAGCTATAGCGGCGTGCCCGGCATCACTCATTGCGGCAGTGAATCTTCTGTCATGCTTCATTTTGGAATCTGGGTAGTAGCCGATAACATTTAACACGTTGTATACAGATGTTACTTTTTCATGCAAATACATTTCTCTGTTGTAAATTGGGTTTTGTGACAAGCCTAAAAATTGCTCTATTGAGAAATTATTCTCCCTGTAGCCATCAAGAGTTTTATAGATGCTCCATATTTTCTCTATAACGTTCGGTGGCTCAATGTTGTTCAGCTGCACCGGCCCGACCTTCATATGATTGCGGTATGTCTGAACGCCAGAATAGTTTAATTCATCCTCTATGTTTTTACGCAGCTCTACTGTTGATTGGGCAAGGGCCTCGTTGAAGCTTTTCTGCATTTCTTTTGTATAGGCAGAGACTGCGGCATCTACTCCAGGAACTAAGTCTTTGACTTCGTCAACTCGGTCTGAAATATAGCTCATAAGGCCGCCAAATGAATCTATCTGCTCTCTGTTGATTTCCTCAAAGTCACTTCCTGCTCGACCGCCATAGAATTTAAGCAATGATTGCGCTGTGGCTTTTTCCATTGCCTCATAAATCGGTTCAATATTTTTGCAGTAATCTTCAAACGCATCGAACGGATTTAATTCTTTTAATATGGCCCGATCAGTTACTTTAAAGCTCTCAGTGACGAAGATTCGAAGGTGCATCGCTTCCAAGCTTTCAAGAGCTTCAAGAAATTGTGAGCCGTTATCTCCTGTACGTTTAATTTCCTTGAGTGTCTCATCTGAGTAAATAATCTGATATTTTTCTTTCAGTTCAGATGCGAATGGTAAATCTCTGGTTTTCACAAATAAATCAAGAATGTTGTGGTCTAGATATACTGTGGGCTTCCCATCATAATTGTTATTCGGAGTCTTCACTCAATACCCCTATGATGTATAACCATTATTAAACGCCACTTGGTGTCTAATACCCCGAACGGGGTTGGTGGATAACATTCTAGGGCGTAAACGCCTGACCGCACTGGAATGCGGTTTTCGGATGGGCGCTGGGGCGAGTTGGCGGTTATACACCATGGCAGCAAGTCCTTTTGCGAGAGAAGTTTGGCAGGTGTCGAGGTTAGCGCGGTGCACCGTGGAAAAACAACCGGGAGTGCGTCCGCAATCCCGGCGTTTCAGGTTAAATGGCCTTGCCGGTTACGACCGCCCCGTCAGCCCTTCGGGGTATCCCACCTGAAAACCGAGGAAAAAGGACATGACTCTGGAAATCCCCCGCCCGCCGCTCAAGGGCGCCAAGGCCCTGGTGGTCGGCGTGGCCAACGAGCACTCGATCGCCTACGGCTGCGCCCGGGCCTTCGCCGAACTGGGCGCCGAGGTGGCCATCACCTACGCCAACGACAAGGCCCGCCCCCATGTCGAGCCGCTGGCCCGGGAGCTGAACGCGCCGATCTTCATGCCGCTGGACGTCACCCGGCCCGGCGAGCTGGAGGCGGTATTCGCCGAGATCGAGCAGCACTGGGGGCAACTGGACATCCTGGTGCACTCCATCGCCTGGGCGCCGAAGGAAGACCTGCAGGGCGGCCTGCTCGACTCCTCTGCGGAGGGCTTCGCCCAGGCCATGGACATCTCCTGCCACTCCTTCGTGCGCATGGCCCGCCTGGCGGCGCCGCTGATGAAAAACGGCGGCACGCTGTTCGCCATGAGCTACTACGGCGCCAACAAGGTGGTGCCCAACTACAACCTGATGGGCCCGGTGAAGGCCGCGCTGGAGGCCAGCTGCCGCTACCTGGCCTACGAGCTGGGCCCCAGGGGCATCCGCGTCCACGCCATCTCTCCCGGCCCGCTGAAGACCCGCGCCGCCTCCGGCCTCAAGGACTTCGACCTGCTGCTCAACGAGGCCGCCCAGCGCGCGCCGCTGGGCGAGCTGGTGGACATCATGGACGTCGGCTTCACCTGCGCGTACCTGGCCACGCCCTACGCGCGGCGCCTGTCCGGCGAGACGCTGTATGTGGACGGCGGAGTGAACATCATGGCGTGAGCGCCGCGGCCGCCCGTCTCCCGCGCGGCGCCGGGATGGTCCCGCGCACTATCCTCATGCAGGACAAACCCGGAAAACAGACCTTCGCCGCCGCATGGATCGCCCGGGGCGACGGGGAGGCTTCATGCGCGGGATCTGGTTGTTGGTGGCGCTGGCCCCGCTGGCGCAGGCGGCCGAGCCGGTCACCTCGACGGTGCGCGAGCAGCACTACCTGGTGTACGGGCGGACCATCGCCGAGATCCGTCGCTCGATCAGCGAACGTACCCCGGTGCGCAACGCCCATGGCGCGTTCGGCGGCGGCACCAAGACCCACTACAGCGCCAGCTACCGGCTGGTCCCCGTATCGGAGACGCAGTGCGTGCTGAAGAATGCCGCGGTGAAGGCCGAGTCCCTGGTCACCCTGCCCCGGCTGGCGCCCGGCACCCTGCCCCCGGCGGTGTCGGCCGAATGGCGACGCTACTACCTGGCGCTGCGCACGCATGAGTACCAGCATGTGGAGAGCGCCAAGGCGTCGGCCCGGGTGGCGCAGCAATGGCTGGCCGGCCTGCAGCTCAGCGGTCCGTGCCATGCGGTGCGGCCCCGCGTGCGTGCCGCCATCGAGGCGCGCATCCGCATGCTGGACGAGCGCGACCGGCTGTTGGACAGCATGACCGATCACGGCCGTTCACAGGGCGCAGAGCTGGATGAGCGGGTCCGCTGAGAGAATCGCTGCTGATTTCGCCCCAGCCGCCGGTCAGAATCAGGCCTGCACCGAGCGCAGCCCATTCGCCAGGAAAAGCCCCGCCATGAATGTCGTCATCGCCCCCGATTCGTTCAAGGAAAGCCTCTCCGCCGCCGAGGTGGCCGCGGCCATCGCCGCCGGGCTGCGCGAGGTGTGGCCGCAGGCCGAACTGGTCTGCCGGCCGATGGCCGACGGCGGCGAAGGCACCGTGACCGCGCTGATCGCGGCGACCGGCGGCGAGTACCGCGAGAGCGTGGTGCGCGGCCCGCTGGGCGAGCCGGTGGCGGCGCTGTGGGGCTGGATCGCGCAGGGCCGCAGCGCGGTGATCGAGATGGCCGCGGCCAGCGGCCTGCAGCTGGTGCCGGCGGATAGTCGCAACGTGCTGCGCGCCTGCACCTTCGGCACCGGCGAGCTGATCCGCGCCGCGCTGGACGCCGGCGCCGAGCGCATCGTCCTCGGCTTCGGCGGCAGCGCCACCAACGACTCCGGCAGCGGCATGCTGCGCGCCCTCGGCGCGCGCTTCGCCGATGCCGAGGGCCGGCCGCTGCCAGCGGGCGGCGCGGCGCTGGCGCAACTGGCGCACATCGACCTTTCCGGCCTCGACCCGCGCCTGCAGGCAGTCGACTTCGAGGTGGCCTGCGACGTCGACAACCCGCTGTGCGGGCCGCGCGGCGCCTCGCAGGTGTTCGGCCCACAGAAGGGCGCGACGCCCGAGCAGGTGCGCCAGCTCGACGCCGCCCTCGGCCACTTCGCCGACCTCTGCGCGCAAACCCTCGGCCACGACGACCGCGAGCTGCCCGGCAGCGGTGCGGCCGGCGGTATCGGCTTCGCGGCGCGCAGCTTCCTTGGCGCGCGCTTTCGCCCCGGCATCGAGCTGGTCGCCGAGGTCAGCGGTCTGGAGCAGGCGCTGGTGGGCGCCGATCTGCTGATCACCGGCGAGGGACGGCTCGACCTGCAGACCCTGCACGGCAAGACGCCGCTGGGGGTGGCGGCCATCGCCAAGCGCCACGGCGTGCCGGTGGTCGCCCTGGCCGGCATGCTCGGCGCGGGCTACGAGCAGCTCTACGGCCACGGCATCGACGCCGCCTTCAGCCTGGCGCCGGGACCGATCAGCCTGGCCGAGGCGCTGGCCGACGCCCCGCGCCTGCTGCGCCAGCGCGCTGCCGACATCGCCCGGCTCTGGCAGCTGGCGAAGGGTTGAACCGCTACAGTCGCCCGCCGCGGTCGATCTTGCAGGACAGGATGATCGAGGTGTTGGTCTTCTCCACCCCGTCCACCGCGCTGATGTCGTCGAGCAGCTGGTCGAGCCGCTCGGGGGTTTCCGCATGCAGCCAGGCGACGAAGTCGAACTCGCCGCTCACCGTACACAGCTGCTGCACCTCGGGCATGTTGCTCAGGCGGCGCAGCACCTCCTTGCCCGAGCGCGGCTGCAGGGTGATGCCGACGTAGGCCTGCAGGCCGCCCTCCAGCACGCGCTGGCCGAGACGCACGCCGTAGCCGGTGATGACCTTGCTCTTCTCCAGGCGGGCGATGCGCGAGATCACCGTGGTGCGGGCGATGCCGAGCCGGCGCGCGAGCATGGCCGCACTCTCGCGGGCATCGACCTGCAGGGCGGCGATCAGCTGACGATCGATATCGTCGAGATGGATGTTGGTTAGCTCGGACATCTGGGTAACCGGCGACTGGAGAGTCGTCATCTTAACAAAACCGGGATCCGGCTCCGGCCAGCGGGGTGCGGCGTAGGGGCGAATTCATTCGCCCGGATGCCTCGTCAAGGCGAATGAATTCGCCCCTACAACGATTGCCCCAGCGCGGCGAAGCCAGTGCGAAAGAAAAACCCGGCCGCCTCGCGGCGACCGGGCAAGGGCATCGCGCCGGCTCATGGCTGACGATGCCAAGCACCACACGCTCAACTCAGCGCCCCTGGCACTGCTCCACCCGCAGGCGCTGTTCCAACAGGCGGAACAGGCGCACCAGGGCGTAGGACGCCAGCAGGTAGAACACCCCGGCCATCAGGAAGATCTCCACCGGCTGGTAGGTGCGGGCGATGATGGTGCGCGACATGCCGGTCAGTTCCAGCAGGGTGATGGTGCTGGCCAGGGCGCTGGCCTTGAGCATCAGGATCACCTCGTTGCTGTAGGCCGGCAGACCGATGCGACTGGCGCGCGGCAGGATGATGTGCAGCAGCGCCTGCCAGCGCGACATGCCCAGTGCCCGCGCCGCCTCGATCTCACCCGGCGGGATGGCCTGGATGGCGCCGCGCAGGATCTCGGCAATGTAGGCCGCGGTGTGCAGGGTCATGGTGATCACCGCGCACCAGTAGGGATCGCGCAGCACCGGCCACAGCGCGCTGTGGCGAATCGCCTCGAACTGCGCCATGCCGTAGTAGACCAGGAACAGCTGCACCAGCAGCGGCGTGCCGCGGAAGAAGAAGATGTAGCCGTAGGGCAGCGCTCGCACCCAGGCGTGCCGCGAGCTGCGCATCACGCCCAGCGGGATGGCCAGGATCAGCCCGGCCAGCACGGCGATGCCCACCAGCTCCAGGGTCAGCCAGGCGCCCTCGAGCAGGCGCGGCGTCCACTTGATCATCAATTCCCAGTTCATGCGTAAGCCCTCCGGAAGCCGCGCGAGGCGCGCTTCTCCAGCAACGCCAAGCTGCTCATGGCAACCACGGTCAGGCACAGGTAGATGCAGGCCGCCGCCAGGTAGAAGGTGAACGGCTGCTTGCTGGCGGTCACGGCGATCTGCGAATGACGCATGATTTCCTCCAGGCCGATCACCGAGATCAGCGCGGTGTCCTTCATCAGGATCATGAACAGGTTGCCCAGCCCCGGCAGCGCGAGACGCCACATCTGCGGCAGGATCAGGCGCCAGAGGATGGTCACCTTGCCGAGCCCCAGAGCCTGGCCGGCTTCGCAGTGGCCCTTGGGAATGGAGAGGATGGCGCCGCGGAACACCTCGGTGGCGTAGGCGCCGAAGCACAGGCCCAGCGCCAGCACGCCGGCGGCGAACGGGCTCAGCTCCAGGCTGTCCATGCCCAGGGCGTCAGCCAGGGCGCGCATCAGGTTGACGCTGCCGAAGTAGATCAGCAGCACCCAGAGCAGCTCCGGCACGCCGCGTACCAGGGTCGAATAGCTCGAACCCAGCCACTGCAGCGCACCGTACCTGGAAGTCTTGGCCAGCGCGCCGAGCAGACCCAGCACCAGCCCCACCGCCAGCGATGCCAGCGCCAGCTGGATGGTGATCCAGGTGCCCGCCAGCAGCGCTGGCCCAAAACCGTGCAAATCGAGAAACATGTTGGTCACCCTCGCCTGCAAGTGCGCCCGGCCGCAGCCGGGCGACGCCCGTCACTTGATGCTGAACGGGAAGTACTTGTCGTTGATTTGCTGGTAGGTGCCGTCGGCGACCATGGCCTGCAGCGCGACGTTCAGCCGCTCGCGCAGGTCGTCGTCGCCCTTGCGCAGGGCGATACCGATCTTGTCGTTGTCGTACACCGGCTCGCCCTTGAACTCGAAGCCCTGGCCCGGCTCGCTCTTGAGCCATTCCCAGTTGACCAGCTTGTCGGCCAGCACGCCGTCGACGCGCCCGGCGGCCAGGTCGAGGTAGGCGTTTTCCTGGGTGTCGTAGAGCTTCATCGTGACCACGTCGCCGAGGTTGTCCTCCAGCCAGGTACCGGCGATGGTGGCGCGCTGGGCGCCGATCACCTTGCCCTTCAGGCTGGCCTCGTCGGTCTTGAACTCGGCCCCCTTGGGCGCGATGAACTGCAGCTTGTTGGTGTAGTAAGGGTCGGTGAATTCCACCGCCTGCTTGCGCTCGTCGGTGATCGACATGGAGGCGGCGATGAAGTCGAACTTCTTGGCGTTGAGCGCCGGGATGATGCCGTCCCAGTCGGAGGTGACCACTTCGCACTCGACCTGCATCTTCGCGCACAGCGCATTGGCGATATCCACGTCGAAGCCGCCGACCTTGCCGCGCGCATCGACCAGGTTGAAGGGCGGGTAGGCGCCCTCGGTGCCGACCCGCAGCTTGTCGGCGGCGACCGCCTGACCGAGCAGGCCGAGGACGCTGGCGGCGACGAGCAGTGCTTTCTTGTAGTTATGCATGGGTATCGCTCCGATCAGTGATTGCTGGACATGAACTGCTGGCAACGCGCGGACTGCGGGTTGTCGAAGACCTGCTGCGGGGTGCCCTGCTCCTCGACGCGGCCCTGGTGGAGGAACACCACCTCGCTGGACACCTGGCGGGCGAAGTTCATCTCGTGGGTGACCAGCAGCATGGTGCGGCCCTCTTCGGCCAGCGCGCGGATCACGTTGAGGACTTCCTGGACCATCTCCGGATCGAGGGCCGAGGTCGGCTCGTCGAACAGGATGACCTTGGGTTCCATGCACAGGGTGCGGGCGATGGCCGCGCGCTGCTGCTGGCCGCCGGACAGCTGGGTCGGATAGACGTGGCGCTTGTCGGCGATGCCGACCTTGGCCAGCAGGGCCTCGGCGCGCTCGGTGGCCTCGGCCCTGGACAGGCCCAGCACGCGGCGCGGCGCCTCGATGATGTTGTCGAGCACGCTCATGTGCGGCCACAGATTGAAGTTCTGGAACACGAAGCCCAGCTCGCTGCGCAGGCGGTTGATCTGCTTGTTGTCGGCGGCGACCAGGTGCCCCTCACGGGCGGTCTTCAGCTTGAGCTGCTCGCCGGCAACGTGGATTTCGCCCTTGCAGGGGTTCTCCAGCAGGTTGATGCAGCGCAGGAAGGTCGACTTGCCGGAGCCGGAGGAGCCGAGGATGGAGATCACGTCACCATCGCGGGCGGTCAGCGAGATGCCCTTGAGTACCTCGAGGTCGCCGTAGCGCTTGTGCAGGTCACGGACTTCCAGAGCGGGGGCGGATGCTTGCATGGCTACACCTTTTGTTGTTCTTGTATCGCGTCTGGCCGTGGGGTTCGGCCGGCACGAAGGCTTTGGTCACGCCTCGATGAAAGCAACTCCGCGAGCAACGCTCAAACGAAAAGAACGATGGTTTCCATTCCGAAAACTACTGTTGCGCGAGCGGGGACACAGCTGGCCGGTGATGGTGCTGGAGGGCGTTGGCGGAGGTGCGTTGAGCGAGGCCGGTTGCAGACGCAGGCCGCGCCGGCAGGCGGGGGTGGCACCGGGGCACCGCGCTGCATCCTGACGAAGACGCAGCGCGGCCCGGTTTCAGAAGATGTAGTCGGTGCTGAGGAAGCCTGACTGGCGGTTGCGGATGATCTCGCTGATCAGCTCCTTGTTGTCCGGCTGGAATTTGGTCGCCACCAGGGTGCGGATGGAGAACACGCGCAGGGCGTCGTGGACCGACAGGGTGCCTTCCGCCGAGTTCTTACGGCCGTTGAACGGGAAGCTGTCCGGGCCGCGCTGGCACTGGGCGTTGATGTTGATCCGCCCCACCTGGTTGACGAAGGCATCCACCAACTGGCTGACCTGCCAGGCGTCGTTGCCGAAGATCGACAGCTGCTGGCCGTAGTCGGACTGCAGCACGTAGTCGATCACCTCCTCCAGCTCGCGGTACGGCACCACCGGCACCAGCGGGCCGAACTGCTCCTCGTGGTACAGGCGCATCTGCGGCGTCACCGGGCTGAGCAGCGCCGGGTAGAAGAAGCTCTGCCGGTGCGTGCCGCCGCCGGCATTGACCACCCGGGCGCCCTTGGCGGTGGCGTCCGCCAGCAGGTCGTTGAGGAACTCCACCTTGCCCGGCTCCGGCAGCGGGGTCAGCGCTACCCCCTCCTCCCAAGGCATGCCCGGCTTGAGCGCGGCGAGCCTGGTGCTGAACTTCGCCAGGAACGGCTCGAGCACGTCCTCGTGGACGAAGAGGATCTTCAGCGCCGTGCAGCGCTGGCCGTTGAACGACAGCGCGCCGGTGATCGCCTCGCTCACCGCGTTGTCGAGGTCGACCTGCGGCAGGACGATGCCCGGGTTCTTGGCGTCCAGGCCCAGCGCGGCGCGCAGGCGGTGCGGGCGCGGGTGCAGCTTCTTCAGGTCGCTGGCGCCCTTGTGTGTGCCGATGAAGGCGAACACGTCGATCTTGCCGCTGGCCATCAGCGCGCTGACCGTCTCGCGGCCGCGGCCGTAGATGATGTTGATCACGCCCGGCGGGAAGCTGTCGCGGAACGCTTCCAGCAGCGGGCGGATCAGCAGCACGCCGAACTTGGCCGGCTTGAACACCACGGTGTTGCCCATGATCAGCGCCGGGATCAGGGTGGTGAAGGTCTCGTTCAGCGGGTAGTTGTAGGGGCCCATGCACAGTGCCACGCCGAGCGGCACTCGGCGGATCTGGCCGAGGGTGCCCTGCTCCAGCTCGAAGCGGCTGGAGCGGCGGTCCAGCTGCTTGAGCGCCTCGATGGTGTCGACGATGTAGTCGCAGGTACGGTCGAACTCCTTCTCCGAGTCCTTGAGGTTCTTGCCGATTTCCCACATCAACAGCCTGACCACCGTGTCGCGCTGCTCGCGCATGCGCGCCAGGAAGCCCTCCACATACTGGATGCGCTCGGCCACCCGCAGGGTCGGCCACAGGCCGCGGCCGTGGTCGTAGGCCGCCACCGCGGCGTCCAGCGCCTCCAGGGCGGCCTCGGCGTCCAGCAGCGGCGTGCTGCCGAGCACCACCTGCCGGTCGCCCTGCTCGGTGGCGAGGAAGATCGGGCTGCGCACCGTGGCCAGCGGGCCTTCCCAGTGGCGCAGCTCGCCGTTCACCAGGTATTCGCGCTGCTCGATGGGCGCACCGACCCGGTAGCGCTCGGGGATCGCGTCCGCGGTGGGGAACAGGCCTTCGAGTTGGCTTGCAGTGGTCATGAACCAGCCTCCATATGAGGGTGCGCGCCGGAGCGCTGCGGGGATGTCTGCGCGGCGGTCGCCACGCCTGGGGCGTAGCCGGGATCGAACAGTTCCTGTTGCTCCGCGCACTCGGCGCGGACATCGAAATCGCGGGGCAGCGCCAGCCTGGCGTCCTGCGCGTCGGCGGGGCTCTCGGCCCGGCACGCCGACAGCAGGTCGCCCACCCGCGCGATGCGCAGGGTGTCGGTGCCGCCCGGGGCATGCTGATCGCCGGCGGTGATCAGCACGTGATCGTCGTCGGCGAGCAATTGGCGGCGTACCAGCTCGGCCACCGCCTGGCGGTTAACTTCGGCGCCGGGAAAGCGCCCGGCATCGAAGGGGATCGGGTGCACGCCGCGAAACAGCGCGACGCGGTTCTGCGTGCGCGGGTGGCGGGAGAAGGCGAAGATCGGCAGCGGCGAGCGGATGCGCGACATCAGCCGCGGCGTGTCACCGCTCTCGGTCAGGCAGATGATCGCCTTGACCCCCTGCAGGTGGTTGGCGGCGTACATGGCGGACATGGCGATCGATTCGTCGATGCGCTGGAACACCCGGTCGACGCGATGCCGCGAGCGCTGGGTGTGCGGGTGCTTCTCGGCGCCGAGGATGATCCGGTGCATGGCCTGCACCGTCTCCACCGGAAAGGCGCCGGCGGCGGTCTCGGCCGACAGCATCACCGCGTCGGTGCCATCGAGCACCGCGTTGGCCACGTCGAACACTTCGGCGCGAGTCGGCAGCGGCTGGGCGATCATCGACTCCATCATCTGCGTGGCGGTGATTACCACCCGGTTCAGCGCCCGCGCGCGGTCGATGATCAGCTTCTGCGCCGCCACCAGCTCGGCGTCGCCGATCTCCACGCCGAGATCGCCGCGGGCGACCATCACGCCGTCGGAAACCTCGATGATCTCCTCCAGCACGGCCATGTCGGCCACGGTCTCGGCGCGCTCGATCTTGGCGATCAGCCCCGCCGCGCCGCCGGCCTCGTGGAGCAGGCGGCGGGCCAGGCGGATGTCGTCGGCATCGCGCGGGAAGGACACCGCCAGGTAGTCGACCTGCATGCCGGCGGCGGTGCGGATGTCCGCGCAGTCCTTGGCGGTCAGCGCGGCAGCCGACAGGCCGCCGCCCTTGCGGTTGATACCCTTGTTGTTGGATAGCGGTCCGCCGACCAGCACCGAGCAGAGCACCCGGCGGCCCTCGACGCGCAGCACCTCGAGCTCGATGCGCCCGTCGTCGAGCAGCAGGATGTCGCCGGGGCGGCTGTCGTCGATCAGCGCCTCGTAGTCGATGCCGACGGCGTGCTCATCGCCGGCGTTCTTGTCCAGTTCGGCGTCGAGCACGAACGGTTGGCCCTTGTGCAGTTGCACCTTGCCTTCGGCGAAGCGGGCGATGCGGATCTTCGGCCCCTGCAGGTCGGCGAGGATCGCCACGAAGCGCCCGTGCCTGGCGGCCAGCTCGCGGACCAGCGCGGCGCGGGCGATGTGCTCGGCGGCGGCGCCATGGGAAAAATTCATCCGGACCACATCGACCCCGGCGCGGATCAGGCCCTCGATGGCCTCCGCCGAGGCGGTAGCCGGGCCCAGGGTGGCGACTATCTTCGTTCTGCGCAGCATGGCTTCTCCCAGAAAGTTGCTCGAACGGCGGGCGGCGCGGCCGCCCGGCCTGTACTCAGCCCCAGGGCAATTGCATGAATGGCTTCCGAGCCTGGTCAATCCGCTGTAGGGGCGAATTCATTCGCCCAAATACCCCGCCAAGGCGAATGAATTCGCCCCTACGGACCGGCAAACTGGCCTCATGCAACTGCCTGTACTCAGCCCAGCATCTGCAGGGCTTCGGCGCTGGCGGTCTGGATGCGGCCCCAATCGCCATTGCGGATCCACTCACGGTCGAGCATCCAGGTGCCGCCCACGCACATCACGTTGGGCTGCGCCAGGTAGCTGCGCGCATTGCCGGGGTGCACGCCGCCGGTCGGGCAGAAACGCAGGTTGCCGAACGGCCCGGCGAAGGCCTTGAGCGCGGCGATGCCGCCGCAGATCTCCGCGGGGAACAGCTTGAAACGGCGGTAGCCCTGGGCGTAGCCGAGCATGATCTCGGAGGCGCTGCCGATGCCGGGGATCAGCGGCAGCGGGCTGTACACTCCGGCGCGCAGCAGCTCGGCGGTGCTGCCGGGGGTGACGATGAACTGCGCGCCGGCTGCCTCGGCCTCGGCCAGCATCAGCTCGTCGAGCACGGTGCCGGCGCCGATGCATAGCTCCGGGCGCTGCTCGCGCAGCAGGCGGATCGCGGCCAGGCCGTACTCGGAGCGCAGGGTGACCTCGAGGGTGCGCAGGCCGCCGGCGGCCAGGGCATCGGCCAGCGGCAGGATGTCCGCCTCGCGCTCGATGGTGATCACCGGCAGGATGCGCGCGGTGTCGCAGAGCCGGTCGATCAGGGCGATCTTGTCGCTCATGCTCGGGACAGACTCGCGCTGGCTGGCCCGGCGGCTGGAGAGAATGGTCATGGGATGGTCCTTCGGGCTCAGGGGCACCAGTAGAGTTCCAGGGGAAGGTGGAGGAAGGCGCGGATCGGCATCTGCTCGGCATCGTCGCCGGCCAGAGCGTCGCCAAGGGTCGCCAGCTTGGCCTGGCCCTGCAGCGCCAGCAGGCGCAGGCGCGCGCCGGCGAGCAGCGGCAGGGTCATGCTGAGGCGCTGGTGCGGCACACTGGGCGCCAGCATCGGCAGGCAGTGCGCCGCGCAGGCGGGGTCGAGCGCCGCCGCGAGATGCGGGCTGCCGGGAAACAGCGAGGCGGTGTGGCCATCCTCGCCCATGCCCAGCACCAGCACGTCGATCGGCTGCGCCAGCCCGGCCAGCGCCTGGTCGGCCTTCGCCGCAGCCTGAGCCAGGCTCGGCTCGGCATGGTAGAGACCGATGAAGCGCGCCGCGGTCGCCTCACCCTGCAACAGGTGGCGGCGCACCAGGCCCTCGTTGCTGTCGGGATGGCTGACCGGCACCCAGCGCTCGTCGGCCAGGCTGACCGCCACTTTCGACCAGTCGAGGGGCTGCGCCGACAGGCGCTCGAAGAAGGCCACCGGGCTGCGCCCGCCGGACACCACCAGGCTGGCCGCGCCGCGTTCGGCGATGGCCGCGCGCAGGGCATTGGCCACGGCGATCGCCAGTTCACCGGCGAGCTGCAGCGGGTCGTTCAGGCTGAAGCCGATGACCTGCGCCGGCAGGTCGAGATTACAGATCGCCATACCAGCTCCTGCCATCACGGGTGATCAATGCGATGGAGGCCACCGGCCCCCAGGTGCCCGCCGCATAGGGCCTAGGCGCGTCGCCCTGCTGGCGCCAGCCGGCGATCAGTTGGTCGCACCACTTCCATGCGTGTTCGATTTCGTCCTTGCGCACGAAGAGGTTCTGGTTGCCCTTCATCACCTCCAGCAGCAGGCGCTCGTAGGCGTCCGGCGTCCGCGCGCTGCGGTAGGTATCGGAGAAGTTCAGTTGCAGCGGGCCGCTGCGCAGCTGCATACCCTTGTCCAGGCCCTGGTCCTTGGTCATCACCTGCAGGGAGATGCCCTCGTCCGGTTGCAGGCGGATGATCAGGCGGTTGCTGATCAGCGGGCGCTGCTCGGGGGCGAAGATGTAGTGCGGAGGCTCCTTGAAGTGGATGACGATCTGCGACAGCTTCTGCGGCATGCGCTTGCCGGTACGCAGGTAGAAGGGCACGCCGGCCCAGCGCCAGTTGCGGATCTCGGCGCGCAGGGCGACGAAGGTTTCGGTGTCGCTGCGGGCGTTGGCGTTGTCTTCCTCCAGGTAGCCGGGCACCGACTGGCCGAGGATGCTGCCGGCCACGTACTGGCCGCGCACCACCTGCTGGCCGAGCTGCTCGGGAGCGATGGGCGCCAGCGCCTTGAGCACCTTGACCTTCTCGTCACGGATGCTGTCCGCCGACAGGTCGCTGGGCGGGTCCATGGCGATCAGGCAGAGCAGCTGCAGCAGGTGGTTCTGGATCATGTCGCGCAACTGGCCGGCCTGATCGAAGTAGCCCCAGCGGCCCTCGATGCCCACCTGCTCGGCCACGCTGATCTCCACGTGGGAGATGTGGTTCTGGTTCCACTGGGTCTCGAACAGGCTGTTGGCGAAGCGCAGGGCGATCAGGTTCTGCACCGTCTCCTTGCCCAGGTAGTGGTCGATCCGGTAGGTGCGGTTCTCCGGGAAGTGCGCGGCGACCGCCTCGTTCACCGCCCGCGACGACTCCAGGTCATGGCCGATGGGCTTCTCCAGCACCACCCGGGTGCGCCCGGCCAGGCCGGTCTGCGCCAGGCCGGCACAGATGGCGCCGTACACCGCGGCGGGCGTGGCAAAGTAGGCGACCAGCCGATCCACCGGGCCCAGCTTGTCGGCCAGCACCGGATAGTCCTCGGCGCAGAGGAAATCCATCGACAGATAGTCGAGGCGCGCCAGGAAGCGCTGCAGCGCGCCCTCCTCGACCTCGTGCGCCGGTACGTGACGACGCAGATTCTCGGCGATGGTCGCCAGGTGCGCGGCGCTATCGCCGTTCTCGCGGGCCAGGGCCAGGACGCGGGTCTCGGCCGCCAGCAGGCCGGCGCGGTCCAGTTGGTAGAGCGCCGGGAACAGCTTGCGCAGCGCCAGGTCGCCGAGGCCCCCGAACAGGGCCAGGGTGCAGGGTTCGACAGCTTGCGAGGTCATGATATTTGTTCTTCTCTCAAACATGAGCTTATGAATACACCGGAAGAAACGACTTACCAAGCCAAATGTAGTAATAAAACTACATTCTCTAAATTCCCAGATTCCTATGGCTCCACCCTGACCCGCTCAGTACGATAGGCCACCGATTGCAGGCCCCTTGCCAGGAACCCCAATGGACCGCGTGCACAATCTCCTGGAGCAGATCCAGAACCGCCTCGCAGAGCTCAACAAGGCCGAACGCAAGGTCGCCGAAGCGATCCTGCGCGACCCGCAGCAGGCCACCCGCTTCAGCATCGCCGCGCTGGCCCAGGCTGCGCAGGTCAGCGAGCCGACGGTGAACCGTTTCTGCCGCTCCTTCGGCGTCAATGGCTATCCCGAGCTGAAGATGCAGCTGGCGCAGAGCCTGGCCAGCGGCGCCGCCTACGTCAGCCGCGCAGTGGAAGCCGACGACGGCCCCGCGGACTACATCCGCAAGATCTTCGGCAGCACCATCGCCTCGCTGGACAGCGCCTGCCAGAGCCTCGACCCGCAGCTGATCAGCAGCGCCGTGGACCTGATGATCCAGGCCCGACAGATCCACTTCTTCGGCCTCGGCGCCTCGGCCTCGGTGGCCCTCGACGCTCAGCACAAGTTCTTTCGCTTCAACCTGGCGGTGTCCGCGCACTCCGACGTGCTGATGCAGCGCATGCTCGCCTCGGTGGCGCGTACCGGCGACCTGTTCGTGATCATTTCCTACACCGGACGCACCCGCGAGTTGGTGGAAGTGGCGCGCCTCGCCCGGCAGAACGGCGCCTCGGTGCTCGGCCTGACCGCCGCCGGCTCGCCGCTGGCCAGGACCTGCACCATCAGCCTGGACATCCCGCTGCCCGAGGACACCGACATCTACATGCCGATGACCTCGCGGATCATCCAGCTCACCGTGCTCGACGTGCTGGCCACCGGCATGACCCTGCGCCGTGGCGTGGACTTCCAGCCGCACCTGCGCAGGATCAAGGAAAGCCTCAACGCCACCCGCTATCCGAGCGACGCGGAGCCGGGCTGAGCGCGCCATCGGCGAGCCCACCCGCGCCCGGCGACTGAGATGCGCGATCCGCATCATTTCCACCAGTACTCGAGCTGCACGCCGAAGTTGGAGCCGTGCAGGGCATCGCCGAAGGCGCCGCTGTCGGACAGCGCCGAGCCAGCCGCCATCTGGCTGGCCGCGCGCTGGGCCGCTTCGTTCCAGCTGGCGTAGGTGTAGTAAACGCGCAGTTCCGGGCGCTGCCAGAAGCCGGGACCGGCCGGCGACCAGGTCGGCGCAACGGTGAACTTGCTCAGCTTGCGGGTGCCGTCGGGCGCATCCACCTGGTCGTGGCCCAGCTCGACGACCAGCTTGAACTGCTCGTTGAGCGCATAGACCGGGCGCACGCCGACCGACAGCCAATCCTGGTCGGCGCCGTCCGGGCGGGTGTCCTTCTGGTAGACCACCTCGAACTGGCCGCCGAAGCGCGGCGTCATCTGCCAGTCGAAGAATTCCACCACGCGCCAGCTCCGGTTGCCGCTGTCCAGCGTCGGATCGCCGGTGTAGCCCAGGCCGGTACCCGGCCCGCGGCCGTACTGCAGGGCGAAGGTGTTCACCCCGCCGAGGAAGACCTGCTGCTTGTGCTGGGCGCTGACCGCCCAGCCGCTGTGCGCATCGGTGCTGTCCGGCTTGTCGATGTAGCTGACGCCGACCTCGACCTCGCCGCCGGGGTTGCTCTGCAAGCCGCCGACGTTGAAGTCGTGGCGGTTGATGTAGGGGTCCTGGAAGTAGCTGTCCTTGCGCGAGAACACGTAGCTGTACTTGAGGTCGCCGATCTTCACCTCGTCGAGGCCGAAGCCGGTGGCGCTCTGGTTCCAGTAGTAGAAGTCGGAGATGTGGATGTCGTTGCGCTTGTAGAAACGGCGTCCGGCCCACAGCGAGCCACCGTTGAGCAGCGGCATGTCGCTCCACTCGGCGTACATCTGGTTCATCCGCGCGAAACCGTAGTCGCCGGTGAACTCGGGGGTGTGGCCGTATTCGTTGTACAGCTGGGCCATGCCCTCGACGCTGATCGTCGAGCCGTCGTCGAGCTTGACCAGGTCCTGGCGCAGGTCCAACTCCATGTACTGCTCGCACTCGTTGCCCAGACGGTACTTGGACTGCGCGCCCGGCAGCTGGAAGCAGGATTGCGTGCCGCCCTCGTCCGCGCCACCGGCGCCGGCACGCACATAGCCGGTGAACTCCACCGCCTGTGCCGGCCCGGAAACCGCGAACAGCGCGCAAGGCAGTACCCACAAACCCTTGAAAGTCGTGCTCATAGCCACTCCAGATTCTTATTGTTGTGTTTGCTTGGATTGCCGGCCGCAGCGGCCGGCGTGGTCCTTTCCGTGCTCAGCGGCCCTTCAGCTGGGCGACCCTGGCCAGGCGCTCGGGACTGCGCGCCTTGCCCAGCGCGCCGAGGCGCTCGCCGCTCTGCGCGTCGAACAGCAGCACCTTGTCCGGGGCGAACTGCAGCTCCAGGCTGTCGCCGGCGCGTGGCGCGGCGTCCGGCGCCAGGCGCACGCACACCTTGGCTTGGTTGATCTCGACGAAGGCCAGGGTGTCCGGGCCGGTCGGCTCGAGCACCTGTACCTCGGCGCGGATGCCCGGCAGCGCGCCGCTGCCGGCGCCAACCAGGACCTGCTCGGGGCGTACGCCGAGGATCACCTCGCGGCCCTCCAGGCCCTCCTCCACCTCGCCCAGCGGCAGCTCGCAATGGCCATCTGCGCTGTCGAGCAGGCCGAACAGGCGGCCTTCGCGGCGCTGCAGGCGCAGGGGGATGAAGTTCATCGGCGGCGAGCCCATGAAGCCGGCGACGAACAGGTTGGCCGGATCGTTGTAGATCTCTCGCGGGGTGCCGAACTGCTGGATGATGCCGTCCTTCATCACCGCCACCTTGTCGCCCAGGGTCATCGCCTCGATCTGGTCGTGGGTGACGTACACCGTGGTGGTCTTCAGGCGCTGGTGCATCAGCTTGATCTCGGTGCGCATCTCCACCCGCAGCTTGGCGTCGAGGTTGGACAGCGGCTCGTCGAACAGGTAGATCTTCGGCCGCCGCGCCAGCGCCCGGCCCATGGCCACGCGCTGCTGCTGGCCGCCGGACATCTGTGCCGGCTTGCGCTCGAGCAGGTGCTCGATCTGCAGCAGCTTTGCCACGCGGGCTACCTCGGCGTCGATCTCCGCCTGCGGCAGCTTGCGGATCTTCAGGCCGAAGGCGATGTTCTCGCGCACGCTCATGGTCGGGTACAGCGCGTAGGACTGGAACACCATGGCGATGTCGCGATCCTTCGGGCTCATGCCGCTGATGTCCTGGCCGTCGACCAGGATGGCGCCGCCGCTGATGTCCTCCAGGCCGGCGATGCAGTTCATCAGGGTGGATTTCCCGCAGCCCGAGGGGCCGACCAGGATCAGGAACTCGCCGGAGTCGATCGCCAGCTCGATGTTCTTCAGGGTATCGGCCTGACCGTTGCCGTAGGTCTTGTTGACGTTGCGCAGTTCGAGGGTTGCCATGGAAGTGCTCCTCAGCCTTTGACGGCGCCGGCGGTGAGGCCGCGCAGGAAGTATTTGCCGGCGAATACGTAGACCAGCAGGGTGGGCAGGCCGGCGATCATCGCGGCGGCCATGTCGACGTTGTATTCCTTGGCCCCGGTGCTGGTGTTCACCAGGTTGTTGAGGGCCACGGTGATCGGCTGGCTGTCGCCGCTGGCGAACACCACGCCGAACAGGAAGTCGTTCCAGATCTGGGTGAACTGCCAGATCAGGCAGACCATGATGGTGGGGATCGACATCGGCAGCAGGATGCGCCCGAAGATGGTGAAGAACCCCGCGCCGTCGAGCCGCGCGGCACTCACCAGCGCATTCGGGATGCTCACGTAGAAGTTGCGGAAGAACAGCGTGGTGAACGCCAGGCCGTAGACCACGTGGACCAGCACCAGGCCGCCGGTGGTGTTGGCCAGGCCGAACTGGCCGAGGGTGAACGACGCCGGCAGCAGCACCACCTGGAAGGGCAGGAAGCAGCCGAACAGCAGCAGGCCGAAGAACAGCTGCGAGCCGCGGAAACGCCACATCGACAACACGTAGCCGTTCAGCGCGCCGAGCAGGGTGGAGATCAATACCGCCGGCACGGTGATCTTCACCGAGTTCCAGAAGAAGCCGCCGATGCTGTCCCAGGCCTTGACCCAGCCGATCAGGGTGAACACGTCCGGGATCGACAGCAGGTTGCCGGTGCGGATGTCGTCGGGGGTCTTGAAGCTGGTCAGCAGCATCACCACCAGCGGCACCAGGTAGACGGCGCAGGCGAGGATCAGCGTGGCGTAGATCGCCAGGCGAGCGAGGCTGAAAGAAGGTTGCTTAGGCATGGCGCTTGTTCCTCAGCTCGGAGTACAGGTAGGGCACCAGGATCGCCAGCACCGCGCCGAGCATCAGCATCGCGCTGGCGGCACCGAGACCCATCTGGCCGCGGGTGAAGGTGTGGGCGTACATGAACATCGCCGGCAGGTCGGAGGAGTAGCCGGGGCCGCCGGCGGTCATCGCCGACACCAGGTCGAAGCTCTTGATCGCGATATGGGCGAGGATCATCAGTGCGCTGAAGAACACCGGACCCAGGCTCGGCAGGACGATGCGCAGGTAGATGGTCGGCAAGCTGGCGCCATCGACCTGGGCGGCGCGGATGATCGACTGGTCGACGCCGCGCAGGCCGGCGAGGAACAGCGCCATGACGAAGCCGGAGGACTGCCACACGGCGGCGATCACCAGGCAGTAGACGACGCGGTCCGGGGCGACCAGCCAGTCGAAGCGAAAACCTTCCCAGCCCCAGTCGCGCAGCAGCTTGTCCAGGCCGAGGCCGGGGTTGAGCAGCCATTTCCAGGCGGTGCCGGTGACGATCATCGACAGCGCCATCGGGTACAGGTAGACGGTGCGGATGAAGCCCTCGCGGCGCACGCGTTGGTCGAGCAGTACCGCGAGCAGCACGCCAAGCACCAGGCTGATGGCGATGAACAGCCCGCCGTAGACCAGCAGGTTCTGGCTGGCCACCCACCAGCGGTCGTTGTCGAGCAGACGCTGGTACTGCTGCAGGCCCACCCACTTGTAGCTGGGCATGAAGCGCGAGTTGGTGAAGGACAGCACGAAGGTCCAGAGGATGTAGCCGTAGAAGCCGACCACCACGATCAGCATGCTCGGCGCCAGCACCAGCTTGGGCAACCAGCGCTGCAGGGCGTCCAGCGGCGAAGGCCGGGCGAAGACTGCGATTGAACTCATGGGCAAGGACTCCATGGTTTGGGCTTGGTTCTCCCCTCTCCCGCTTGCGGGAGAGGGGCCGGGGGAGAGGGTGTTTTTCGGGCAGCCCTCTCCCCAGCCCTCCCCCACATGCGGGAGAGGGGCTGGCGAGAGAGCGCAGGAACCCGTGGCGCCTGCCGGCACCCTCTAAATCGGGAGTGGAAAAGGGGCCGCCGCGCAGGCGGCCCGACCGCTTACTGCACCGCGGCTATCGCGGCGGCCAGTTGCTGCGCGGCCTTCTTCGGGTCGGCAGCCGGGTCGTTGAAGAAGTTGGTGACCACGTCGAACACCGCACCCTGCACGTAGCTGGAGGCGGCCATGCCGTGGGCCAGGCTGGGTTGCAGGCCATCGCCCGCGGCCGCCTGCTTGAAGTCCTGCATGGACTGCTGCGCGCAGGCGTCGAAGCTGCTCATGTCCTGGTCCAGGCGCACCGGGATCGAGCCCTTGTTCTGGTTGAAGAACTGCTGGAACTGCGGCTCCAGCACGGTGCGCGCCAGGTCGGCCTGCGCCTTGCGGTCGCCTTCGTCCTTGAGCGCGAACATGGCCAGCGAGTCGATGTTGTAGGCGAAGCTGCCCTGGGTGCCGGGGAACGGCAGGCACTGGTAGTCCTGGCCCGCCACCTTGCCGGCGGCGCTCCACTCGCTCTTGGCCCAGTCGCCCATAATCTGCATGCCGGCCTTGCCGTTGATCACCAGGCCGGCGGCGGTGTTCCAGTCGCGGCCGGCGGCGTCGGCGTCGATGTAGCCGCGCAGCTTCTTCAGGGCGGCGAACGCCGCGACCATCTGGTCGCCGGTGAGGGTGGCCTTGTCCTGTTCGACGAACGCCTTGTGGAAGCCCTGCGGGCCAAGGATGCTCAGCACCAGGTCCTCGAACAGGGTGCCGTCCTGCCAGGGCTGGCCGCCGTGGGCGACGGCGATGAAGCCGGCCGCCTTGAGCTTGTCGGCGGCGGCGAAGAACTCGTCGAGGGTGGTCGGCGGGGTGGCGCCGGCCTTGGCGAACACCTCGGGATTGATCCACAGCCAGTTGACCCGGTGCACGTTGACCGGCACCGCCACGTAGTGGCCGCCGTACTTCATGATGTCGGCCACCTGCGGGGACAGCAGGCTGTCCCACCGGCCCTCGCCGGCCACCTCGTCCATCTTGGCGAGCAGGCCGAGCTCGCCCCACTCCTGGATGTCCGGACCCTTGATCTGCGCCGCGGACGGCGGATTGCCGGACACCGCGCGGGTCTTCAGCACGGTCATGGCCGCCTCGCCGCCGCCACCGGCGACGGCGAAATCCTTCCAGGTGTGGCCTTTGTCTTCGACGAGTTTCTGCAGGGTATCGGCGGCGCGCTTCTCGCCGCCGGAAGTCCACCAGTGCAGGACTTCCACTTCGCCGGCGAGGGCGGACAGCGGCAACAGCGAGGCGAGGGAAACGACAGCGGTCAGGCGGGAGATGGCATTCATGAAGCGTTCACCTTGTTGTTCTTATCGGTGCAAGTCGAGATGCTTGCCTTGCCATGAAGTCTACCCACGACCCGCTGCGCCGCGGGTAACAAAGGGATGGTGGAAGGTCACCGAACGGTTACAAAAGGCGGGATTTGTCACGCGCCCCCATGGCCTGGCGTAGGGGCGAATTCATTCGCCTTTGCGAGGCATTTGGGCGAATGAATTCGCCCCTACAGGGTTGATCGAGACGTCAGGCGCCCTGGCGCGGCAGCCACAGGGTCACGCGCAGGCCGCCCTCGCGCAGGTTGCGCAGGCTCAGCTCGCCGCCGTGGCTGTGCGCCAGGTTGCGCGCGATGCCAAGGCCCAGGCCGTAGCCCTGCTGCTGGCCAGCCAGGCGAAAGTGCGGCTCGAACACCTGTTCGAGGCTCTGCTCCGGCACCCCCGGCCCCTCGTCGTCGACGTGCAGGGCGAAGGCCTCGGCGTTGTCCTCGATGTGCAGGTGGGCGCGCTGGCCGTACTTGAGCGCGTTGTCCACCAGGTTGCCGATGCAACGGCGCAGGGCCAGCGGCTTGCCGGGATAGGCGGCCAAGGCCTCGCCATCGAGGGTGACCCGGCCGCTGCCGAGGTAGGGCTCGACCAGGCCGTGCAGCAGGTGGTTGAGGTCGACTTGCTCGATGTTCTCGTGGATGTCGGTGTCCTTCACGCACTGGAGGGCGCCCTTGACCAGCAGTTCCAGCTCATCGAGGTCGCGGCTGAATTTGGCCTGAAGCGCCTCGTCGTCGAGCAGCTCGACGCGCAGGCGCAGGCGGGTGATCGGCGTGCGCAGGTCGTGGGAAATCGCACTGAACAACTGGCTGCGCTCGCCGAGATAGCGGCTGATGCGCTCGCGCATACTGTTGAAGGCGCGACTCACCTCCACCACCTCGCTGCCGCCGGCCTCGGCCAGCGGCTCCACCTCGGCGCCGAGCGACATCTCCCGCGCCGCTGCCGCCAGGCGTTTGAGCGGCCGGCTCTGCCAGTGCACCAGCACGCCGATGAACAGCAGCAGAAAGCCGCTGGTGAGCAGGATGAACCACAGTTGCTGGCGCGGCAGGCCCTGGTCTTCCAGGCTGACGTAGGGTTCGGGCAGCAGCGAGGCCAGGTACAGCCACTCGCCCTCGCCGATGCGAATCTGGGTGACCAGAATCGGCGGGTTGAGCGGCTCCAGGCTCAGCGCGTAGTGCGCCCAGGAGCGCGGCAGCTCGTTGAGCTTGAGGCCGCTGTTGAAGACGCGCAGGTCGTCCGGACTGACGAACTGCAGCGACAGCTCCAGCTGCTTGCCGAGGCGCTCGCGCAGCACTGCCTCCACCTCGTCGACCACCGCGCGCTTGCGCGGGGTCTCCGGTAGCACCGGCATCGCCAGAGGCTTGTCGTTGAGGGAGACGAAGAAGCGCGTGCCGCCCATGCTGCGCAACTGGTCGAGCACCATCGGCCGGTAGCCCACCGGCAGGGAACGGAAATAGCTGACGCTGGCCACCATCGACTGCGCCAGGCTGCGCGCGGTGCTGACCAGCCCCTCCATCTGGCTGGCGCGCAGCTGCGACAGCCAGATCAGGCTGGACAGCAATTGGGCGAGCAACACCGCCAGCAAAGTCAGCAGCAGCATGCGCCCGAGCAGCGAGCGCGGCACCAGGCGCCAGCCGCTAGACATGGGGACGCGGCGAGACCTGCGCCGCCAGCAGGTAGCCGGCGCCGCGCACGGTGCGGATCAGCCGCGGCGGCTTGCCGGTGTCGCGCAGGCGCTGGCGCAGACGGCTGACCGCCATGTCGACGATGCGCTCCAGCGGCATCACCTCACGACCGCGGGTGGCGCTGGCGATGGTGTCGCGGTCGAGGATCTGCTGCGGGCGGTCGAGGAACAGCTTGAGCAGGGCGAAGTCGGCGCCGGAGAGGATCACCTCCTCGCCGTCGTGGTGGAACAGGCGATGGCTGACCATGTCCAGGCGCCACTCGTCGAAGGCCAGCACCTCGCTGGCCGCACGCTCCTGGCCGAAACCGGCGCGGCGCAGCAGGGCCTTGATGCGCGCCAGCAGCTCGCGCGGGCTGAACGGCTTGCCCAGGTAGTCGTCGGCGCCCAGCTCCAGGCCGATCACCCGGTCGGCCTCGTCCGAGCTGGCGGTGAGCATGATCACCGGCACCGCGGCGAAGCGCTGGTGCTCGCGCACCCAGCGGCACAGGCTGAAACCGTCCTCGTCGGGCAGCATGACGTCGAGGATCACCAGGTCCGCCGGCTCCGCGGACATGGCCGCGCGGAACCCCGCGCCGTCGCCGACCGCGCGCACCTGGAAACCGGCGCGGCTCAGGTAGGTTTGCAGCAGTTCGCGAATCTCCTGGTCGTCGTCGACCAGGAGGATGGATCTTGCGGCTTGGCTCACTTCGGCCTTCCTTATTGTTCTGTCGCACACTCGAATCAGTGCAACTCGGGACGCTCTTCCAGCGCCTGCTGCAGCGCCACGCCCGCACCTTCCAGACCGGGGTATTCGGCGGTCACCAGCCACACCGGAATGCCGTCGAGATAGCCGCTCATGCAGCCCTTGTCGGCGAGACCGCGGCAGAAACCGCTGGTCTGGAAGAAACCGGCGAAGCGCGGTACCACTCCACCCACTATATACACCCCGCCGCGCGCGCCAAGGGTCAGCACATTGTTGCCGGCGACCCGGCCGAGCCACACGCAGAACTGCTCCAGCACCGCCGACGCCAGCGTATCGCCGGCCAGCGCCGCGGCGGTCACCGCGGCCGGCGAGGCCAGCACCGGGTCGTGGCCGTCGACGGAGCAGAAGGCGCGGTACAGTTGCAGCAGGCCGTTGCCGCTGAGGGCGTCTTCGGCGCGCACATGACCGAGCTGGGCGAACAGCGCCTGCCACAAGGCCGCCTCGCGCGGGTTGCCGATGGGCAGGTCGACATGCCCGCCCTCCCCCGGCAGCGCCTGCCAGCGGCCGCCGCCTAGGGGTAGCAAGGCGCCGACGCCCAGCCCGGTGCCCGGACCGATCACCACCGCCGGGCAACCCGGCTCGGCGACACCCGGGCAGACCTGCAGCCGCTCGTGCGGGCGCAGGCGGGTCATGCCCAGGGCCATGGCGGTGAAGTCGTTGACCAGCAGCAGCCCGCCCGCCGGCAGCCCCAGGCTGCGGCAGAACGCGCTGCGCTCGATGTGCCAGTGGTTGTTGGTGAAGCGGAAATGCTCGCCGCCGACCGGCCCGGCCACCGCCAGGCACACCGCGCCCAGCGCCTCGGCACCGAGGTCCAGGCCGACCAGGTAATGCTCGATGGCCAGCTCGGGAGTGGCGAAGTCGGCAGTGGCCAGCACCTGCACCGACTCCAGTCGTTCGGCGCGCCACAGGGCGAAGCGCGCATTGGTGCCGCCGATGTCTCCGACCAGGGCCAGCTTCACTTCAGGTGCTCCAGGTTGGCGGTGAAGGCGCTCGCGCCCTGCTCGGCGCTGCTGAAGGCCTGGCGCATGAAGGCGAACAGCTCGCGCCCGCAGCCGACGTTCGGCTCCAGATCCCAGCGCGCCGGCTCGCGGGCGGCGAACTCGGCGGCGTCGACCAGCACCTCCAGGGTGCCGGTGTGGCCGTCGACGCGGACCCGGTCGCCGTCGCGCACCCGCGCCAGCGGGCCGCCGTCGAACGCCTCGGGGCAGACGTGGATGGCTGCCGGAATCTTGCCGGACGCACCGGACATGCGCCCGTCGGTGACCAGCGCCACCTTGAAGCCGCGATCCTGCAGCACGCCGAGATAGGGGGTCATCTTGTGCAATTCGGGCATGCCGTTGCTGCGCGGCCCCTGGAAGCGCATCACCGCCACCAGGTCGCGGTCCAGCTCGCCGGCCTTGAAGGCGTCGGCCAGCGCCTGCTGGTCATGGAAGACCCGCGCCTCGGCTTCCACCACCTGATGCTCGGCAGCCACCGCGGACACCTTCATCACCCCGCGGCCGAGATTGCCGACCATCACCCGCAGGCCGCCTTCCGGCGAGAACGGCCGCGCCACCGGACGCAGGATGCTTTCGTCGAGGCTGGCGACCGGGCCCTCGCGCCAGACCAGGCGCTCGCCGTCGAGGAACGGCTCCTCGGTATAGCGGCGCAGGCCGCGGCCCAGCACGGTGTTGACGTCCTCATGGAGCAGGCCGGCGTCGAGCAGCTCGCGCACCAGGAAGGCCACCCCGCCGGCGGCATGGAAATGGTTGATGTCGGCCTTGCCGTTCGGATAGACGTGAGCCAGGGTCGGCACCACCTCGGAGAGGTCGGCCATGTCCTGCCAGGTGAGCTGGATGCCGGCGGCCTGGGCGATGGCCGGCATGTGCAGGGTGTGGTTGGTCGAGCCGCCGGTGGCGTGCAGGGCGACGATGGAGTTGATCAGCACGCGCTCGTCGACGATCTCGGCCAGCGGCAGGAACTGCCCGCCCTGTTTGGTCAGATTGGTGACCTGGCGCGCCGCCTCGATGGTCAGCGCGTCACGCAGCGGCGTGCCCGGATTGACGAAGGAGGAGCCCGGCAGGTGCAGCCCCATCACTTCCATCAGCATCTGGTTGGTGTTGGCGGTGCCGTAGAAGGTGCAGGTGCCGGGGCTGTGGTAGGCCTGCATCTCCGCCTCGAGCAGCTCGCCTCGGCTGGCCTTGCCCTCGGCATAGCGCTGGCGCACATCGGCCTTTTCCTTGTTGGACAGCCCGGACGGCATCGGCCCGGCCGGAACGAACAGCGCCGGCAGATGGCCGAAGCGCAGCGCGCCGATCATCAGGCCGGGGACGATCTTGTCGCAGACGCCGAGGAACAGCGCGGCGTCGAACATGTTGTGCGACAGCGCCACCGCGGTGGACATGGCGATCACCTCGCGGCTGGCGATGCCCAGCTCCATGCCCGGCTCGCCCTGGGTCACGCCGTCGCACATGGCCGGCACGCCGCCGGCGACCTGGCCCACCGAGCCGATGTCGCGCAGGGCCTGCTTGATCTGCTCCGGGTAGTGCTCATAGGGCTGGTGGGCCGAGAGCATGTCGTTGTAGGCAGTGACGATGGCGACGTTGGCCGAATCCATCAGGCGCAGGCGCTGCTTGTCGCCGCCACCGCAGCCGGCCACCCCGTGGGCGAAGTTGGCGCATTGCAGCTTGCCACGCTGCGGCCCCGCGCTGGCTGCCGCATGGATCATCGCCAGATAGCGCTCGCGGGTGGCGCGGCTACGCTCGATCAGGCGCTGGGTGACCTCAAGAACGCGAGGATGCATTGGTTCGACTCCAGGGTGCGGATTATCTTGTTTTTGTACAAACAAAATCCTACCAGATCAACCATAAATCGGAAACAAATGGCGATTTTGTTTTTATAACAACAACCAATCTGAGTGAGAGGCTCCGCAACCAGCCAGCCGACAAGGCCCGCACCCACCGCTCGGTGGCATGCCTCCCGGCGCAGCGGCCCGATGACTGCGAACGCATGTTCGGGGCGGCCGGCTCGCGTTCCGGCATGGGCGGTGGATCAGCCGGGGGTTTGGCAGTTGCGTCGGAGGGGGGCCTGGCCGATTACGACGGACTGCTTGACCGGTTGATTGTCACTGAGCGATTGCAGTCCCTCAAGCTGCATGTAGCGACAACACTGCAGGCACCACTTGTCGCCCTGCGCCAGCCGCATGGCTCCGACCTGCCGTGCGCTTGGGCGTTGCGCCAGCCTCATGCCGGAGTCTTCCAGCTTCGAATGGGGCCCGGTATTGCAGGGCAGCCGCACAGGCGCCAGCCATCCGGCGGCCCATGCCCTGCCCCGCAGGTGCGGCCTCAGCTGGAGCGTCGCCAGCTCTCAAGCCAGAGGCAGGTCCAGCTCCTGCGCACAGGCGGCGAGCGAGGCCTGCTGGGTGCGGGCATACAGCGCCAGCTCGTCGAGCACCGGGCGACCGAGGGCGCGCTCGAACTCGGCGCGGCTGGCCGACTGGTCGTAGGCATCGCGCGTGCTGTCGCCCAGGTTGGACTGGAAGATGCCCGCCGCACTGACCGGCAGGAAGTCCTCGTAGAGCTGCGGCTGCCAGCGCAGCAGGCCGGCCGCCAGCAGCGCCTCCAGGTCGCCCGCCAGGCGGCCCTCGCGCCGCGCGGCGCGACCGGCCTCGGTCACCTGGTAGCGGCCGTAGACCAGCCCCTCGCGGCGCAGCACCGCGTAGTCGTCGGGGAAGTCGGCGAAGCACTGGGCCAGCGCCTCGGCGTAGGCCTGCGGATACTGCGCCGGCGGCACGCCGCGGCAGCGCTCACGGGCGGCGCCGAGCAGCCGGTCGTACAGCGCGCGGCCCCTGGCGGTCAGCGCGGCGCCGCGCTGCTCGATCTCGCCGAAACGCGCGCTGTGCCAGCCCGGCGTGCCGCAGGCGAACTGCACCGCCTCGTCGAGCGCCTTGAAGCTGGTCTGGCGCAGCAGGATCGGGCAGCGCCGCGCCGGCGGCCCCTCCACCAGCTCCTTGGCCGCCATGCCGCGCGCGGGCATGCCGGCCTGCACCGCATCGATGTCCAGGCTGCACGGGGTCAGGTGGTTGATGTGCGGACCCTTGAAGGCCACCACGTCGGCGATCAGCCGGTGCTGCGCCTGCAGCTGCTGGTAGACCTCGGCGCTGACCCGTGCCTGGCGGTGCCAGCGAAAGGTCTGCAGCGCCTCGCGGATGAACACCCCGGCCTGCTCCTCGGTCAGTCCGCCGGCGCGCTCGAACTGCTCGATCAACGCCAGCGCCTGGGCGGTGAAGATCTGCCGGCCGGCGAGGATCTCCGCCGCCTGCTGGCGCAGCGCCGGGTCGTCGATCAGCTCCAGGCGCAGCAGCGAGGTGAACACGCGGAACGGACTGTGCGCCAGCGACGCCTCGTCGACGGCGCGGAAAGCGGTGGCGTGCACCGGGACACCGGCGCAGGCCAGGTCGTAGTAGCTCACCGGCTGCATGCCCATCACCGCGAACAGCCGCGCCATGGTCGCCAGTTCCTGCGCGGTGCCCAGGCGCACGGCGCCGTGGCGCTCCTCCTCGAGTCGCTGCAGGTCGCCGCTGGCGCGCAGCGCTTCGGCCAGCGGCGGGTGGTCGTCCAGCACCCGCCGATTGACCCGGCCGACCAGATCGAGCAGCTCGCCGTACATCGGCACCTCGCTCTGGTACATGGCGGACATGGCCAGGGAGAAACGCCCGCGGATCTCGTCCGGACTGGCAAAGGCATTCTGGTTCATCGCACTGCACTCCTCACTGTGCCCGCCGATGGCGGACGGCGCGGTTGATGTCGATCGGTCTCGCCAGCATTCTGTGCAGGACTGACCGATCGCTCAAACGACTAATTCTCTGTACTTCATTCGCCGCGGGAATCCTCAGAAGCTCACCTGCAGGCTGCGGCGGAAGATCGCCATGCCCTCGTCGAGGATCTCTTCCTCGGCGGTCAGCGGCGCCAGCAGGCGGACGATGTGGCGGTACTTGCCGCTCGGCATCAGCAGCAGGCCGGCCTCGCGGGCGGCGCCCAGCAGGCGGGCGAGGCGTTCGCTGCCCGGCCCGCCGTCGGCGGCGCGCAGCTCGATGCCGCGCATGGCGCCGACGCCGGTCAGGCGCGCCAGCGCCGGGGCCAGCGCGCTGTCCTGCCAGGCCTGGTAGTGGCGCAGGATGCACTGCTCCTGGCGCTCGCCCCAGGTTGCCAGGTTGGCGTCGCTCATCAGCTCGAGGGTGGCCAGTGCCGCCGCACAGGCCAGCGGGTTGCCCGAGTAGGTGCCGCCCAGGCCGCCCTTGGGCAGCGCATCGAGCAGGTGCTGGCGACCGACCACCGCGCCCAGCGGCAGGCCGCCGGCGATGCTCTTGCCGAGCAGCAGCAGGTCCGGCTCGATGCCCAGGCGCGAGAAGGCGAAGCGCTGGCCGGTGCGGCCGAAACCGGACTGGATCTCGTCGATGACCAGCACGATGCCGCGCTCGTCGCAGAAGCGCCGCAGATACTGGGCGAAGCCTGCGTCCAGCGCCTGGAAGCCACCCTCGCCCTGCACCGCCTCGAGGATCACGCAGCCGACTTCCTCGACGTCGATCTCGACGCTGAACAGACGCTCCATGGCGGCGCACGCGGTCTCGACGCTGACGCCGTTGTCCGCGCTTGGGTACGGCAGGTGGTAGACCGGGCCGGGCAGGCTGCCGACCTTCTGCTTGTAGGGGGCGACCTTGCCGTTGAGGTTGAGCGCGGCCAGGGTGCGGCCGTGGAAGCCGCCGTCGAAGGCGATCACCGCGCTGCGCCCGGTGGCGGCGCGGACGATCTTCAGGGCGTTCTCGGTGGCCTCGGCGCCGCTGTTGGTGAGCATGCCGGACAGGCCGTAGGACACCGGCACGAAGCGCGCCAGGGCCGCCAGCAACTGGCTGTAGCCCTCGTGGGGCAGCGCGTTGAATGCCGAGTGGGTCAGCCGCCCGGCCTGCCCGCGCACCGCCTCGACGATGCGCGGGTGGCAGTGGCCGAGGTTGAGCACGCCGATGCCGCCGACGAAGTCGATGTAGCGCTTGCCCTGGGTATCCCAGACCTCGGCGTTGCGGCCGTGGCTGAGGCTGATCGGGTGGACGATGGCCAGGGACTGGCTGACGTGGGTCGCTTGCATGGCGCGCTACTCCGCGAGGGGTTTTGGGTGCGCTTCATGAAATCGACAAGGGTTGCCCCCCGGCAAACGAATTAAACTCGGCCTTTGATTCCTTTTTTTCCTGCAAGAATCGAATGCGCCCTCAGCCGGCGTCCAGCTGGCCACGAATCCACTCCACGAAGGCGCGGATCTTCGGCACGTCGGCGGCATGCTCGGCGTAGGCCATGAAGTGCTTGCCGCCACTGGGCAGCTCGTGGTCCCAGGCGATCACCAGCTTGCCGTCATTGAGCTCGTCCTCCACCAGGAAGCGCGGCACCAGCGCCACGCCGCAGCCGGACTGGGCGGCGCGGATGCACATGTAGAAGGTCTCGAAGCGCGGCCCGTGGTAGCTGTTGCTGCTCTGCAGCCCCTGGCTGTGGAACCAGTCGTGCCAGGCCTCCGGGCGCGACACGCACTGCAGGAGCACCTGCTCGCCGAGCTGTTCGGCGCTGGCGATGCCGCCGGCGCACAGGTCCGGCGCGCAGACCGGCACCATCGACTCGCCGAACAGCTCGATGCATTCGGCCCCGGGCCAGGTGCCCTGGCCGAAGAAGAACACCACGTCGGCCTTGCCCTGCAGCAGGTCGAACGGCTCCAGCACGTTGTGCAGGTCGAGATGGATATTGGGGTTCGCCGCGCCGAAACCCTTGAGGTGGGGAATCAGCCAGCGCGCACCGAAGGTCGGCTGGGTCGCCACCTTGAGCACCTCGGTGTTGCCGCCGTAGGAGAGGATGTAGTGGGTGGACATCTCCACCTGCTTGAGGATCTTGTTGACCTCGGTCAGGTACAGCGCACCGGCCGGAGTCAGTTGCAGGCGGCGGCGGATGCGGCGGAACAGCAGGTGCTGGAGCATGTCCTCCAGCTGGGCGACCTGCTTGCTCACAGCGCTCTGGGTCAGGTGCAGTTCCTCGGCGGCGCGGGTGAAGCTCAGGTGGCGCGCGACGGCTTCGAAGCACTGCAGCGCGGTCATGGATGGCATCAGGCGTTTGGACATGGCGTTCTCGGCGGCCGGGGCAGGCCAAGCATGAATTCAAGGAATGACATAACAAAAAACGCTCGCTTGTGAGCGCGCAATATGCGGATTAATACTGGTCGGGAGGCCAAATTTCAATCAAACCTGCGACAGGAGCTATCCATGGTCGACAATCTTCTCAGCCGTCTGGGCGTTAGCGCCCAGGCCGCCAGCCAAGGCGCCCACGTCATCCACAGCCCCATCGACGGCAGCCGCATCGGCGCCGTGGCGCTGGAGCCGGCCAGCAGCGTCCCGGCCCGGATTGCCGCCGCCCAGCAGGCCTTCGAGGCCTGGCGCAGCGTACCGGCCCCGCGCCGCGGCGAACTGGTGCGCCTGTTCGGCGAAGTCCTGCGCGCCCACAAGGCCGACCTGGCCGAGCTGGTGTCCTGGGAGGCCGGCAAGATCACCCAGGAAGGCCTGGGCGAAGTGCAGGAAATGATCGACATCTGCGACTTCGCCGTCGGCCTGTCGCGCCAGCTGTACGGTCTGACCATCGCCTCCGAGCGCCCCGGCCACCACATGCGTGAGAGCTGGCACCCGCTGGGCGTGGTCGGTGTGATCAGCGCCTTCAACTTCCCGGTCGCCGTGTGGGCGTGGAACGCCACCCTGGCACTGGTCTGTGGCAACGCCGTGGTGTGGAAGCCGTCGGAGAAGACCCCGCTGACCGCCCTCGCCTGCCAGGCGCTGTTCGACAAGGCGCTCAAGGCCTTCGGCGACGCACCGGCCGGCCTCAGCCAGCTGATCGTCGGCGACCGCGATGCCGGCGAAGCCCTGGTCGAAGATCCGCGCGTGGTGCTGGTCAGCGCCACCGGCAGCACTCGCATGGGCCGCGAAGTCGCCCCGCGCGTCGCCGCCCGCTTCGGCCGCTGCATCCTTGAACTGGGCGGCAACAACGCAATGATCCTGACGCCGAGCGCCGACCTGGACATGGCCGTGCGCGCCATCCTGTTCAGCGCCGTCGGCACCGCCGGCCAGCGCTGCACCACCCTGCGCCGCCTGATCGCTCACGAGTCGGTCAAGGACGAGATCGTCAGCCGCCTCAAGGCCGCCTACGCCAAGGTGCGCGTCGGCCACCCGCTGCAGGGCAACCTGGTCGGCCCGCTGATCGACAAGCAGGCCTTCGAGTCCATGCAGAACGCCCTGGTAAAAGCCCGTGACGAGGGCGGCCAGGTGTTCGGCGGCGAGCGTCAGCTGGCCGACAGTTATCCGGACGCCTTCTACGTCACCCCGGCGCTGGTGGAGATGCCGGCACAGAGCGAGGTGGTGCGCCACGAGACCTTCGCGCCGATCCTCTACGTGCTGGGCTACCGCGACTTCGACGAGGCGCTGCGCCTCAACAACGAAGTGCCGCAGGGCCTGTCCTCGTGCATCTTCACCCTCGATGTGCGTGAGGCTGAGGCCTTCCAGAGCGCGGCCGGCAGCGACTGCGGCATCGCCAACGTCAACATCGGCCCGAGCGGCGCGGAGATCGGCGGCGCCTTCGGTGGCGAGAAGGAAACCGGCGGCGGCCGTGAATCCGGCTCGGACTCCTGGAAGGCCTACATGCGCCGGCAGACCAACACCGTCAACTACTCGCGCGAACTGCCGCTGGCTCAGGGCATCGTGTTCGACTGACCGGGCAACACCGACCGCGCCGCGCCATGCCTCCCCACATGGCGCGGCGCGGCCGTTTCTCCGCTCCACCCTTCCCTCTGGAGCGCCTGAAAAAGACGCTCAACGTTGCTCCCGCGCAGGTGGATGCCTAGGAGCATGGCCTGCTCCGGCCGCGTCCATCGACGATCCCCGGAGTGCAATCGAGCGCTTTCCCGGCGGCCCGCCCCGGAGCAGTCTCTGCAGCGCCACGCGCACTGCTGAGCAGCGTCCCCCCCAGCACCGCCACCACGCCGATGAAATGCCAGTACGTCAGCGGCTCATCGAGCAGCCACGCGGCGAAGCCCACCCCGAATACCGGGATCCACGCCAGATAGACGGCCGCCTGGCCAATGCCCAGCGCAGCGATACTGCGCCCCCACACCACGGCCCCCATGGCCGTGGCCAGCACGCCGGAAAACAGACAAAACCCCCAGCCCAAGCCACTCAGCGCCACTAGCGCGGGGAGTGCCTCGTCCACCGTGACGCCGGCATGAGCCGTCAGCAGCAAGGCTCCCAGCACATGCAGAAAACCACCAATGGCCAATGGGCTGCTGTTGCGCGCCAGGCGCTGCACTATCACCCCGCCACAGGCGAAGGAGGATATGGAAGCCAGAATCAGGAGGTCGCCGGCGGCGACACCAGACCAGCCAGCCCCCGGCCGATTGAGAATCACCAAGGCAACGCCTCCAAATGCCAGCAAAACCCCAGCCATGTAGGGCACTGTGAGGCGCTTGCGAAATATCAGGGCCTCCAGCAGCCCGGAAATCATCGGGGAAAGCGCCATGATCAAGGCACCATTGGTAGCTGTGGTGCGCTCCATCCCCGCGGCAAAAAGCACCTGATTGGCATAGACCATCAGAAAGGCGCAGAGCAATCCCAGCAACAGGGTGCGTCCCCGCCAGCGAGGAAAACGGCCTCTGCAGCAGTACAGCAAGACCACCAGCGCTACTGCCGCCAGGACCATGCGCACACTGGCCACCAGCATGACATCGAGCATGCCGGTCAACTGCTTGACCACCGAGATGTTCAGCCCCCAGACCACCATGAGTGCCATCAGGGCCAAATGGACCCTCAAGCTGCTCCCTGTACCGTGCATATATCTGACCCTCGACCTGAATAGCCGAGCTTCTGCCACGAGCAATGCAAAAGCCATAGGCAAAAAAAAGGGTAGCCCCGACAAGTGCTACCCCTGCTCTCCAAATGAGTTACCTCTCGCTGCCAGGCGGAAGAGCCAAGTTGCCGTGTTTCAGTCGTCCCCGTTAGATGACTTAGAACACGTTAAGCGGATACTCGGCGATGACGCGAACTTCATCGATATCGGTATAGCGATAGCCGGTAGTGCTGCGGTGGGTGGCATGGCGCACGCGCATGGACAGATTCTTCGCCGGGCCACTCTGGATGACGTACTTGACCTCCAGGTCGCGCTCCCAGTGCTTGTTGTCCTTGCTGGTGTCGTACACATGCCGCGCTGTGTAGCGAGCGTTGTTGCTGTCGGCGTTGTCCATGTCGTCGCCGCGGATATAGCGCGCCATGAAGCTCAGCCCCGGCACGCCATAGGCGACCATGTCCAGGTCATAACGCAGCTGCCAGGACTTCTCGTTGGCTTCGGTGAAGGTGGCGAATTGCGCGGCGTTGCCGATGGCGACGTTGCCACCCATGCTGCCGAAACCGACCCAGTCCAGCGGTTCGTCGCCATGCAGGCTCTGGTAGCCCACGGTGAAGGTATGTCCACCCAGGATATAGCTGGTGAGCAATGACCAGGAGGTGTTGTCGATCTCGCCGCCCAGGCTCTGCCCATGATCCTGCGTGTGATAGCCGGTGAGGTTGAAGCTCAGCGCCTGCCCGGTGGCCAGCGGCAGACGGTACTTGGCATTGCCGTAGTACTGGCGCCAGACGTCTTCCAGCTCGGAGCCGTACAGACTAGCACTCAAGTCGTTGCTGAACTTGTAGTTGGCCCCCAGGTAGTCGACCTTCTTCGAGGTGATGCCGACGGCGTAGTCGGTGGTCAGTTCGCCGTCGCTGTTGGTGGAGTCGACACCATTGACCGAGGTGAAGCGGCCGTAGTCGAGATTGAGGTCGGCGATCTCGTTGACACTCAGGGTCCAGCCGGTCGCGGTGGCCGGAAGCAGGCGCACGGTACTCACGGCAAAGACCGGGGCGGCGGGCATCTGGGCGCCGTACTTCAGTACGCTCTTGGAGACCCGCGCTTTCACCGAGCCGCCCAGCTCGGAATAGGCATCCTCGGGGTGACCCTCGGTATCCACGGCCAGCAGGTTGGTACCGGTGCGGCCACCACCGCTGTCCAGTTTAAGCCCCAGAAAGGCATGCGCATCCAGGCCGAAGCCAATGGTGCCTTGGGTGAAGCCGGAGGTGTATTGCGCCATCACGCCATGCGCCCACTCCTCGCGGTAACCGTTGCGCTCGGCAATCGGCTTGAAGCGGTTGCGGCCCGCCGAGTTGAAGGTGCCGTTACGCAGATCGCGGTGAAAGTAGAAGTTCCGATTGAGCACATCCAGACGACCGTCTTCGATGAAGCCCTTGGCGTCAGCCTGATTGGCCTGAGCGGTGCCGGAAGCAATGGCAATGGCGCTCAGCAGGGGAAGCGCCGCGAGATTGAGCGGAAATTTTTTCATGGTGTCCCTTTCTTGTTGTTGGAGCCGGGTCAGGTGACGTGATCGGACGCATGTCGCCGTTCCACCTGCCCTACGCGGGAAAAGCATCGGCAGAGCCTCGCCGCAGACGCCATTCAAATTATCCATAAACAAATTTATTTGCCAATACAAAATTTAAAAACTTCTCACCGACAAGAAAGCGAATAGAAATTCATCGAAAAAAGACAAAAACAGGCCATCCCCATTGAAAGGGAGATAGCCTGTCGAGCCAATGGAATGGGCTAGCTAGAAGCGGAATAGACCAACTGCGGACCGATGCTCAGTCCTCGCGGGCCCCCACATGGACGGCGCTCTGCGGGACCAGGAAGATCATCACCAGAGCGGACAACAACATCACGCCACCGATGGTGATCAGTCCAGCACTGCTGCTTCCGGTAAGGTCGCGGGTGTAGCCGATCAGCCAGGGCGCGGCGAAGCCGCTGAGGGTGGCCAGCGAGCTGACCATGGCGATGCCGGCAGGCGCCGCCTTGCCCTTCAGGTAGGTCGCCGGCAGCGACCACGCCACGGTGACGCCGCCGCTGAAGCCGAACCCGGCCAACCCCAGCAGCAATAGCGAGGTCAGCAGCGAACCCTGCCACTGGCTGGCCACCGTCAGCATCACGGCCGCAAACAGCATGCTCAGGGCATAGTGCCAGCGGCGCTCGCGGCGCAGGTCGGAGCTGCGTCCCACCAGCAGCATGCCCATGGCGGCCATGGAGAAGGGAATCACCGCGTACAAGGCGATCTGCGACACGTCCTTGATGCCCATCTGCTGGATCATGGTCGGCAGCCAGAAATTGAAGGCATAGGAACCGCAGTAGGCGCTGAAGGCCAACAGAGCCAGCAGGTAGACACGCGGATCGATCAGGGCGGAGAGAATGGCATCACGCCCGTGCCCATCGTCGTGCCCGTGGGACTCGCGGTCCTTGCGCATGATCTGCTCGTGCAGCTGCTGCTCCCCGGCCGAGAGCCAGCTGGCACCTTCGGGCTTGTCGCTCAGACAGAGGAAGCAGACCACGCCCACCAAGATGATCGGCAGCGCCTCGAGCAGGAACATCCACTGCCAGCCGGCCCAACCATTGATCCCGCCCATGTTCTGCATGATCAGCCCTGAAACGGGGCCGCCCAGGATCGGGGCGGTCAGGGTAGCCAGCAGCAGGATCGAGGTGACGCGACCACGCAGGTAGCTGGGGAACCAGTAGCTCAGGTAGAGGATGACGCCGGGGAAGAAGCCGGCCTCGAACACGCCGAGCAGGAAGCGCAGCACATACAGCTGGCTGGCGGTGGTGACGAACATGGTCATCGCCGAGGTGATGCCCCACAGCACCATGATGCGCGTCAGCGTCTTACGTGCACCGATCTTGTCCAGCAGCAGGTTGCTGGGAATCTCGAACAGGGCGTAGCCCAGGAAGAAGATGCCGGCGGCCAGTCCGTACTGGGTTTCGGTGATGCCCAGCAGCGGCTGCATTTGCAGCTTGGCGTAGCCGATGTTGACCCGGTCGAGGAAGGAGAAGAAGTAGGCCACGAAAAGGATGGGCAGCAGGCGCCAGAGCACCTTGCGGAACAGCTCTTGCGCAGCGTCAGGGCTGACAGCCAGGCCTCCGCCAACCGGGTAGCTCAGGGTTTGAGTCTTCATTGTTGTCTCTCTTGTATTTGTTTAGTGCCGCACCCATGGCAAGGGGGGGATTTCAAATATTCGTACTCATCCCTGATGCTGCTCAACGCGGCGCTCAGGCCGGCTTCAGTACATGCTCCCTGGCAAAGAACCTGTGGGTCCCGCCGCCGATGAAATGCCCGATGTCGTGCAGGATTTCTTCCTGTCCACGGGGCGAGTCGAAATAGCGTTCCAGCAGGGCCTCCTCGCTGGGGAAATGCAGCTCCGACAAGCCGCGAATGGCGGGCGCGTCCTCCGAGAGAACCTCGTCGACCCAGTGCCGCACGTAGCGCGCCAGACCGACATGCACCTTCACCGCCAGATGCTGGTGACGTTCCCAGCTGCGCTGGACCGCGCTATCGGGCATGTCCTCGTGGAAGAACAACCCGCGCAGCAGCTTGTAGCCCGGTGTGGGCTTGCCCACCAGCAAGTCGGGCTTGTGCAGGACCTCCGTCTCGGTGATGCGATAGCAGTGCAGCACCTCCACCCATTCCTGCAACTCGGCCTCGCCAACCGCGAGCAGCCGCTCGAAGTCGGCGCCGGACTCGCACCAGACCTGCAGGATCACCTCGTACTGCGGCCCGACCGTCACCTCCGCACCGCCATAGATGGCAAAGCCAGCAGGCGGGCAATCCGCAAGATTGACGATCAGCCGTTGTACCGGCACCGGCGCCATCTCCAGCAAACGAGGCGCAAGGGACTCGAGAAACCATTGGCGGAAGGCTCCGGTTCTTTCGGGGCGCGCTTTCAGGAAACACATGAACTGCATGGACATCCTCCTGATCCGGACGGTGACAGCCTGGGACTGCTGAACAGGCACAAACCAAAATTACGCTTTTGCAAATAACTTTGTCAATATGCAATAGTAGACCAAGGAAGTCGACAATCACCGCACACCTGGAGAACGACACCATGAGCAGTAACGCAGGCAGCGCATCCCCGGCTCAGCAGTCGGTGAGCTTTGACACCAGCGAGCTGGGCTGGGCCGATCAGTACAAACTGCTGTCCAGCACCATCATCCCCCGCCCCATCGCCCTGGTTTCCACCGATGGACCGCTGGGGCCTAACGCAGCCCCCTTCAGCGCCTTCAACTACATCAGCATCGATCCGCCGATGCTGATGTTCAGCGTCGGCCCCAACCAGGGCGCCAAGAAGGGCCAGGAAAAGGACACGCTGGTCAACGTGCGGGCGACCGGCGAGTTCGTCGTCAACGTGGTCGACGAGGCGAATATCGAAAAGATGAACCTGTGCGTGCCGGAGTACGCGGCCGGCGTAAACGAGATCGAACTGGCCGGCTTCACCACGGCCCCCTCGGTGCGCATCCAGCCGCCGCGCATCGTCGATGTGCCGGTACAGTTCGAATGCAAGCTGGTGCAGATCCTCGAACTGGGCAACAGCCCCTACCACGTGGTGATCGGCGAGGTGGTACAGGTGCACTGCCGTGAGGACGTGATCGACGAGCGCAAGCATATCGACATGGCGCGCCTGAACCCGATCGGCCGGCTGATCGGCCCCGGCATGTACTCGCGCATCACCGACAACTTCCAGCTACTGCCGCCCGCGCTGCCGGAACAGGCCTGAAACGACAGCGGCCAGCTCCGCAAGGGAGCTGGCCGCGCTTTACGTTCCGCTGTTGGGTGTGCCGCGTTACTGGCCGAAATGCCCCAGCCGCATGGACAACTCGCCAGCCCTGCGCCGCAGCTCTTGTGCCGTCTGGCCATCGAGTGCGAGGTCCATCGCCGGGGTTTCGTCGAACAACGTCAGCGCGAAGGCCATCTCGCCGCTGAGACCGAACACCGGCGCGCTCATCGCGCTCAGCCCAGGCATCGGCGCATCCTGGCGAACCTCCATGCCCTGGCTGCGGATCGTCGCCAGCCCGTCGATGAATCTCTTGCGCTCGGCCGCGCTCAGACTACGCCCGGCTGCCCGCACACCCTCCTGTGCCAGCGCTCCCTCGACGATGGCCTGCGGCATCCAGGCCGAAAAGACCCGGCCGATCGAGGAGTTCACCAAGGACATGACCGAGCCCAGGCGGATTTCCGAGTACAGGCTGTAGCGCGACTCCTCCATCCGCACCACCGTCGGCCCCAGGGCGCCCCAGACGCTGAGCGCCACGGCATGCCCGGTCGCACCGGCCAGCTCTCTGACCACCACCTCCGCCTCGTCCAGCGGGTTCAGATAGTGCAGACCGAGGATGCCCAGCTCCTGCGACAGCAGGCCCGGCTCGTAGAGCCCGGTCGCCTCATCCTTGTGTGCCAGTCCGGCGCGCACCAGGCTCACCAGGTAGGGGAAGGCCCGCGCCGAACTCATGCCCACCGCCGCAGCAAAGTCCTTCAGCGATACCGCCCCGCCAAAGCCGATCAACGCCTCCAGCAGCTCGGCGGCGACCTCCACCGACTGAATGCCACGCTGCTGCTTTTCTTCGTTCTGTTCGCTCATGCTCGCGCTCCCGACTCAGGGTTGGGCCGACAGGCCGTCGGCTGCCAGACGTATCGCTTCGGTCACCTCGGCGATGCGCCCCTCATCGAAGCTGGTGGCTGACGAGAAGACGCTCAGCGCCAGCAGCAGGCGTCCCTCGGCATCGAATATCGGTGCGGAGAAGGCGGACACCGAAGGCGTCGGATAACCCAGCGCCATCGACAGGCGCTGGGCCCGGATCTCCGTCAGGTCCTGCTGGAACTGGCCGGAGCGGAAGGCATCCAGGCTGTCGCGGGTGAAGGTCTGGTTGGCGATCACCTCCTCGCACAGCGCCTGGGGCTGGAAGGCCGAAAACAGCCGACCGGTCGCGGTGCGCGTCAGCGACATGATGGTACCCAGACGAAAGCCGATATTGAGCACCATGCCGTGCTCGATGTAGCGCACCACGGTCGGGCCGTGCCTGCTCCATACCGCGAGAAACACGTTCAGCCCCAGACGGCGACCCAGCTCGTCGGCGACCGGCATGGCTTCGCGCACCTTGGGCAGGTTGTGCAATGCGGCAACCCCGAGCCGGAAGGACAGAGGCCCCGGCTCGAACTCCTGGGTAAAGGGGTTACGCTTGAGGAGGCCGACTCGCGTCAGGCTGACCAGGTAGGTGAATACCTGCGCCGCAGGCGTATCCACCAGCTCTGCAATCTCCTTGAGTGTCAGCGGGCGTGCCTGAGCGACCACCGTCTGCAGGATCTGTCCCGCCACCTCGACACTCTGAATCCCTCTCTGCGTCGCCTTCATCGGTTCCCTTTCCAAAAAACAACACCGGCCGGGGCCGGTGTCGATGTTGTCTACACGCTGCCCCTGTCTGAAGCTTCAGCCAGGGTCGCGAGGTCAGCGCACTGTATAGCCCCCGTCGGCCATGTAGCAACTGCCGGTCACGAAGGATGCGCGCAGAGCTTGGCATCCTGCGCCACCTTGCCGGCGAACTCGTCGCCATCCTTGTTGAGTTCATGCGTGTTCTCCTCTACCCGGCCTTCACGGAGTGCCCATGCAAAGGCCGGGCTGGATAGCCAATCCGGACCATCAGGAGACCAGATAGCCACCGTCTACCGGCAGCACCACGCCGGTGACATAGCTGGCGGCCGGCGAAGCCAGGAAGGCGATCGGCCCGATCAGCTCGCTCGGATCGGCAGCACGCTTCATCGGCACGTGCTGGAGGAAGCTGGCCAGTGCCTGTTCGTTACCGCGGGTGCTGGCCGACATGGCAGTAGCGAACATGCCCGGAGCAACCGCGTTGACGCGGATGCCGTCATCGGCCAGCTCGGCTGCCAGGGTACGGGTGAACTGCGCTACGGCGCCCTTGGAAATGGCATAGGTCGGAGCAGTAGTGGCGGCGACGAAGGACTGGATCGAGGCCACATTGATCACGTTGCCGCGGGTGCTTTTCAGTGCCGGCAGGAAGGCCTGGGTCACGTTGAACGGACCATGGACGTTCACCGACAGGGTGATGGACAGCGCATCGCAGGCTTCCGGAGAGGCGAAGGGCACGCGCTTGAGCAGGCCGGCGTTGTTGACCAGCACGTCGATCTCGCCGATCTCTGCAGCAACCATTTCCGCCAGACCTTCACAGGCAGCGCGGTCGCTCACATCCAGGGCGAAGCCCCAAGCCTCGCCGCCGGAGGCACGGATGGAGGCAGCCGTGTTGGCGGCACCTTCTCCGTCGATGTCCACCACTACCACCTTAGCCCCGAGAGCGGAAACGCCTCTGGCGACCGCTTCGCCGTTGCCGCGTGCGGCACCGGTGATCAGGATCAGTTTGCCCGCCAGGGAGAACAGGGTTTGGTTTTGCTGAGTCATGATTGCTTCCTTATTGTTTTCGACGGGCCAGCCCATAAGCAGGGACTGGCGCTACACCGTGGCTACGCAAGGTATTTGCTTGGGTTCAGGGACTGCTCAATAACCGACCGTGATGCGCTGGGATGGATGGCGGCCTCTTTGCAGTTCATCCAGCAGGGCAATGGCGAAATCCTCCACCGAGATCCAGCTCTTGCCCTGCTCGTCCACCAGCAGGCGATCCAGGCCCAGGCGATAGCGGCCGGTTCGCTCGCCGCGGGCAAACTGCGCCGATGGCGCAATGAAGGTCCAGCTCAGCTCGGACTGGCTGGCCAGCGCGGCAAGAAACTCGCAACCGGCCAGCGCCTCGGCGCGAGCGACCGCAGGGAAGCTCGGGCTGTCCACCAGCCGGCTGCCATCAGGCAATTGCAGGCTTCCAGCACCACCCACGACCAGCAAACGCCCTACCCCGCTGGCTCGCACCGGCGCCAGCAAGGTCGCTGCAGAGAGTTGCAGGAAACGCACGCTGCTGATCACCGCATCGTGTCCGCGCAGCACTTCGCTCAACGACGCCATATCGGCAACGTCCAACTCGGCCACCGTCAACCCCGGACGGGGCGCCAGCGCTGCGGCATGCCGGGCAATCGCTGTGACCTGATGGCCGCGGCCAAGAGCCTCCTCCAGCAGAACGCCACCGACATTGCCGGTTGCACCTATCAAGGCAACTTTCATCTCAACACCTCGTTTCCTAGCAAATTGCCTCAGCCCATCTGCGAGGGCAGATAGAGCACCAGCATGGGGAAGGCGACCAGCAGGACCAGGCGGACGATATCCATCAGCACGAAGGGAAACGCCCCGCGCATGATCTGGACCAGATTGGTATCGGGGGCCACCGACTTGATGACGAACAGGTTCATGCCCACCGGCGGCGTGATCAGGCCCAGTTCCACCGCCACCACCATGATGATGCCGAACCAGATCGGGTCGAAACCGAAGTGCACGATCACCGGGAACACGATCGGCACCAGCAGGATCATCATCGCCATCGACTCCAGCACGCAGCCGAGCAGGATGAAGAAGCTGAGGATCAGCGCCAGCGTGCCCATCGGGCCGAGGCCCAGGCCGACCAGCAGGTCGGCCACCTTCTGCGGAGTCTGGGTAACGGTCAGGAAGTAGCCGAACAGCAACGCACCGATGATCACCGTATAGATGGACACCGAAGTCTTCAGCGCGTCGACCAGGCAAGTCAGGGTTCCACGCCAGGTCAGGCTCCTGCGGACGAAACCGATGATCAGGGTGACCACCGCACCCAGTGCTGCGGCCTCGGTCGGCGTGACGATGCCCTGATAGATACCGCCGATGATGGCGACGAAGACCAGCGCAATGGCCCAGGTGCCGCGCAGGGAGGCGAATTTCTCCGTCCAGCTGGTCTTCTGCCCGGCCGGCACGGTCCCTGGCCGGAAATAGCCAATCAGCCAGATCACCGTCATGTGCATCAGCACCGCGATCAAGCCGGGAATGACACCCGCGATGAACAGCCTGCCGACGTCCTGCTCGGTGATGAAGGCGTAGACCACCATGATCACCGACGGCGGAATCAGGATGCCCAGGGTGCCGCCCGCGGCGATCATCCCGGTAGCCAGGCTGTCGGAGTAACCCAGCCGGCGCATTTCCGGCAGGGCGATCTTGGTCATGGTGGCCGCGGTGGCAACCGACGAACCGCAGATCGCCGAGAAGCCGGCGCAACTGGCGATGGTCGCCGTGCCCAGCCCGCCGCGCCGGCCGCCGAACCAGGCGTTGGCCGAGCGGAACAGCTCGCTGCTCATGCCGCTGGCCGTGGCGAACACACCCATCAGCACGAACATGGGAATCACGCTCAGTTCGTAGTTGGTCACCGCCCGCAGGGGTGACATAGCCAGCAGATTCAGCGCCGGATCAATGCCCACCACAGCGGCGAAGCCGCCAACCCCCACCAGGCTCATGGCAATACCCACCGGCACCCTCAGCAACATCAGGGCAAAAAGGGAGATAAAGCCAATGATCGCAATGATATCGCGCTCACTCATAGTAATTGCTCCCTTCTTCTTTCTGACGCAGGCAATCGCTTTCTTCACCGGAAATAATCAAACGCATCAGCCTCAGCAAAGCCATCAGTGCTGCAGCCAGCACACCGAGCCAGGCCAATGCATAGGCCGGCCATATAGCCAAGCCCAGATCGAAGGTTTCCTCATTGGAGAGATAGGTCTTTTCCACCGTGCCAAACAATTTCCAGGCGAACAGCACTACAAAACAGAACACCAGAGACTCGGCGAATATATCCACCTTGCGCCGGGCCCAGGGACTCAGCACCGAACAAAAGATATCAACCTTGATATTTTCATTATGGCAACAAGCCGCTGCCAGACCCCACAGCACGGAAATTCCCAACAGCAAGCGCGATATGTCGTAGCCATCCGGCAGTGTGAACGGCATGAGGTAGCGCACCATTGCCGTGAGAAAAATCAGGACAGTCATAAGTCCCAGCATCACACCGGAAACGATCTCGATTTTCTTGGCAGTTCTATCTATCAAATCGAAAAATTGCACAAGGCCACCCTCCCCGCCAGCAACTGACGGAAAACCGGCCTCCCGGCACAGGAGGCCAGTTCAGACTTTTTGGTTATTTTTACTCGAACGCAGAGGAATGACTTTTCAAGCTGGCAATCAGATCACTCCAGACCTTACCGGCGTCATAACCCTGCTTGTTGACGCGCTCGGCCCATGCTTCACGGAGAGACTCACCATTCTTGATCCAGGCTTGGGTTTCTGCCTCGGAAGGCTTGACCATGATCTGGTTGGAGTCGGCACGCAGGCGATCAAGGCCAGCCATCTCGAACTCATTCCAGGGTTTGGCCAGACGCTCGGCCCACTCGGCGGTGCAATGGGCATCGATGACCGCCTTCTGCTCGACGTTCATCCCCTCGTACGCTGCCTTGTTGATGACTACCGTCGCCGCGTTGGTATAGAGCGGCAGATCGACGTGGTACTTCGCCACCTCATCCAGGTTGTACAGCCAGAAGGAGCCATTCGGATAGAAGATGGCGTCTGCCGAGCCCTTCTCCAGAGCGTCACGCGCCTCAGGTGCGGCAACCTGGACATTGGCGCCGCCCATCTTGGTGATATAAGTGGCCACCGATGCGTTGGAGGCGCGAATATTCAGCCCCTTCAAGTCCTCGGGGGCGCTGATCCTGGTTTTCGAGTGCAGGGTACCCGGGGTGTTGACGTGGGTGATGCACACCTTCACATCTTTCATCTCGCGCTTGGCATAGGGTGCATACCACTCATGCACTGCTGCGCTGCCCTTATCGCCATCGGTCAGGATAAACGGGAATTCGACCGCGCCCAGAACTGGGAAGCGACCCGGCTGGTAGCCCGGATTGACCCAGGTGACATCCGCCACGCCATCGCGGGCCATATCGTAGTGATCCTTGGCCGCGCCCAGTTGCTGTGCTGGGTAGAACTCGAACTTGATGGTGCCGCCCGAAGCCTCGGTAATCGATTTCGCCCAGTCGGGAAAACTGTGCTGTGCCAGCGGATGCTGATCGGGCAGCCAGTGGGCGAATCGCAGGGTTACATCGTCAGCAGCCAAGGCATGGCCGGTGAACAGCATGCCGACAGCTGCAGCAGAGAATACTTTCTTGTTGTTTTTGAACATGCTTTTGCCTTCTTGTAGTTGTAGTGGAGACACTAGCGCTACGACCGGGCGACAACTCCGACCCGGCTTTGTAAACCCAACCGGCAGCTGCCAAGGCAACCGGTCGGGATAACCCTGATCAGGACACTTTTTTCGCGTCCTTGATTTCCCTTACTTGCCCTGCCTGACTCAGGTGCATGCCCACGGCGTAGCCGAAGGTCAATGCCGGGCCAAGGGTGATACCCGCCCCCGGATAGTTACCGCCCATGATGCTGGTGGCGTCGTTGCCGACCGCATAGAGGCCGGCAATCGGCTGCTTGTCGGCACCCAGCACGCGCGAGTGGCGGTCGACCGGGATGCCGTCATAGGTGCCGATATCGCCAGGGACGATCTTCACGGCATAGAACGGGCCGTTCTCGATCGGCGCCACGCAGGGGTTCGGCGCGTGGTAGGCATCGCCCTGGTAGCGGTTGTAGGCCTTCGAGCCCTTGCCGAACTCGAGATCCTGACCGGTACGCGCCTGACGATTGAAGTTCTCCACCGTCTGCACCAGTTGCTTGGCATCGATGCCCGCGGTACTGGCCAGTTGCGCCAGAGTGCGCCCCTTGAGCAGGTAGCCGGACTTCAGATGGCGACCGATCGGCAACGGGAAAGGTGCAACGCAACCCAGACCGTAACGACGCAGGGTGCGGTGGTCGCAGATCAGCCAGGAGGCGACTTCATCCTCATGCTCACAGGCCTTGACCATCGCCTGCACATAGTCGTGGTAGGAGTTGGCCTCGTTGGTGAAGCGCTTGCCATGGCGGGTCACCGCGATCACCCCCGGCTTGGCGCGGTCGATGAAGTGCGGCATCACGCCCTGACTGCCGTCCTCGCGCTTGGTCAGCGAGACTGGCGCCCAGGCAGCCGGGTTCGGCAGGTGGGTATCCCCACGTCCGCCGATGGCCTCGAACATCTTCAGGCTGTCACCGGTATTGGTCTTCGGCGTCGGGCTCCAGTGTTCCATGCCGGTCGGTGCATGGGCATACAGTTCCTTGCGGCGGGCGATGTCATGGGGGAAACCACCCGCAGCCAGGACCACGCCGCGCGCGGCCTGGATGGTCACCTCACGACCGTCACGCAGGACCTTGGCACCGACCACCGCGCCCTTGTCCTGGATCAGCTCGTGCACCGGCGAGTTAAGCCACATCGGGATGTTCAAGTCGAACGCCGACTTGGCCAGTCGCCCGACCAGGGCGTTGCCGTTGGTCAGGGTCATCCCGCGACCCAGCTTGAAGGTCTGCCAGAGGTGCTTGGACAGGCGCTTGGTGGCGTAGACCGCGGACTCGACCGAGCGGGTGGCGCGCATGAAGTGCTTAATGTCGTTGCCCGAGCCGATCATCATGCCGAATACCGTCAGCTCCGGCAGCGGCGGTTCCAGCTCGTCCATGCGCTCACCCAGCTCACGGGCATCGAACGGCCGGGCGACCATGGAGCGCCCACCCTGGGCGGCCCCCGGCGCCTCGGCATGGTAGTCGGGGAAGGTCAGCGGCATGTCGAACTGCACGGCCGTGTGCTTGGTGAAGAAGTCGACCGCCTTGCCGCCGCTCTCCAGGAAGGCATCCACCCGCTCTTCGTTATAGGCACTACCGCCCTCGTGCTTGAGGTAGGCCTTGACCGCCTCAGGTGTGTCGGCATGACCCCAGGCCTTGCCCAGAGCGGTGCAGGGAATCCACAGCCAACCGCCCGAACGCGCCGAGGTACCACCGTAGGTGGCGCCCTTTTCGACCATCAGCACATTCAGCCCGTGGTACTTGGCGGTGATCGCCGCCGCCATACCTGCCGCACCAGTACCCACCACCAGTACGTCACAGCTGTAGGTTTCTTGTTGTGTCATGGAGTCCTCCAACCACTGCCGACCGTCCGCAGACGGCGCTTGTTGTTCACGCAGCCCATTCGGCTGCTCGGTGGAGGAAAACTAGCAGTATGTTAATCATTGTGCAATTGGTTTGATAAAGGATAATTTTAGTGAGGCACGTCCGTGTGACCACAGCCCTGCTGGCAAGGCCCACAAAAAAGCAGGCCGGCCAAGGCAACGCAGCCCTGCTGGGCTGCGGCGCATAGCCGCCGGCTTACCTGAATGACGAAGGAAAACTGATGAAATTTCTCTCTGAAGCCCGACTTTCGGCGCTGGATCTCGCCCCCATCACCGAGGGCGGCTCGGCCGGGCAGGCGCTGCGCAACTCCCTGGAGTTGGCGCAGCAGCTCGACAACCTGGACTTCACCCGTTTCTGGCTGGCCGAGCACCACAACCTCATCGATGTTGCCTGTGCGGCGACACCGCTGGTCATCGGCTACCTGGCGGCCAACACGCACAGGATCCGCGTCGGCTCGGGCGGGATCATGCTGCCCAACCACTCGCCACTGGTGATCGCCGAGCAGTTCGGCACCCTGGAAACGCTCTACCCCGGCCGTATCGACCTTGGGCTTGGCCGCGCTCCGGGGACCGATCAGGACACCTTGCGCGCCCTCGGCCGGGAGCCGGGCGATGGCTCCGAGTTCCCGCAACTGGTGGAGGAATTGCAGCATTTCCTGGCCGTCCCGAGTCCCGGACAGAGCGTGCGGGCCATCCCGGGCGCCGGCCTGGAGATTCCCCTGTGGCTGCTCGGCTCCAGCCTGTTCAGTGCCCATCTGGCAGCACAGCAGGGATTGCCCTTTGCCTTCGCCGCCCATTTCGCCCCGGATCACCTGCAGCAGGCCCTGCAGCTTTACCGCGCGCAATTCACGCCCTCGCCAGCGCTGGCAGAGCCCTATGTGCTGGTCTGCGTCAATGCCGTTGCGGCCCCCACGGCAAGCGAAGCCCGCTTTCTCGCCAGCACCGAGCAGCAGAAATTTCTCGGCCTGATCCGCGGCAAGCGCAGCCTGCTGCCGCCCCCCGTGGAGAACATGGACGAGCTGTGGAGCCCCGCCGAGGCCCACCACGTTCGGCGGATGCTGCGCGAGTCGATCGTTGGTGACCGCGAGCAGGTGCGCGAGGCTCTACAGGGGCTTGTGCAGAGAACGCAGGCGGACGAAATCATGATCAACTCGTGGATCTTCGATCAGCAGGCCCGCCTGCGTTCCTATCGAATCATCGCCGAAGCCTGGAAGGATTGAAGCCTCTGAGGCACGCCCTACCCCTTCTCCCCACCAATCCCGTACATGCGCAGCTTGTTGGCGATGGTGGTGTGCGACACGCCCAGGCGCTTGCCCAGCAGGCGGCTGCTCGGGTGCTCGCGGTAGAGGGTTTCCAGCACCACCTTCTCGAAGCGGCCGACGATCTGCTCGAGGCCGCCGTCGAGGCTGAATGCGCCCAGCGGCTGCGGAGTGTCGTAGTCCGGCAGGCGGATCTGTTCGGGCTTGATCAGCTTGCCGTCGGACAGCGACACCGCCTGGAACAGCACGTTTTCCAGCTGGCGCACGTTGCCCGGCCACTGATAGTGGCGCAGGCGTTCCAGCGCGCGCGGGGCGAGCTGCGGCAGCGGGCAGCCGATCTGCCGGCTGGCCTGGTCGATGAAGTGCGCTACCAGCGCATCCAGGCCGTCCAGGCATTCGCGCAGCGGCGGGATATGCAGCGACAGCACGTTGAGGCGGTGGTAGAAGTCGCGGCGGAATTCGCCGCGGGCGCACAGCTCGGAGAGGTCCTGCTGGGTCGAGCAGATCACCCGCACGTCGAGATGCACCTCCTCCTCGCTGCCGACCCGGCGGAAACCGCCATCCTGAAGGAAGCGCAACAGCTTGCCTTGCAGGCGCGGGCTCATCTCGCCGACGCTGTCGAGGAACAGGGTGCCGCCGGCGGTGAGTTCCAGCAGACCCAGCTTGCCTTCCGGGCGCGCGCCCTCGAAGGCGCCGGGGCCGTAGCCGAACAGTTCGGTCTCGGCCATCGACTCGGGCAGGCCGGCGCAGTTGAGCGCCATGAACGGCGCCTTGCCGCGCGGGCTGGCCAGGTGGCAGGCGCGCGCCAGCAGCTCCTTGCCGGTGCCGGTCTCGCCCTCGATCAGCAGCGGCGCATCCAGCGGCGCCATGCGCCGCGCCTCGCGGACCACCGCGGCGAGCACCCTGGAGCTCTGGAAGATGCTGTCGAAGCCGCGCAGCTCCTGGCGGCGCACGTTGTAGATGTGTTCGCCGATGCGGTCGGCGCGCTGCAGGGTGAGCACCGCGCCGGCCAGCGCCTCGCTGTCCTCGCCCTCGCTCTGCAGCGGGGCGATGTCGGCGAGGTAGACGTCGCCCTTGACCTTGACCCGCAGGCCGTTGATCCGCGCCTTGTTGGCGCGCACCAGCGCCGGGAGGTCGAAATCCTCGGTGTAGCGCGACAGGGCGATGCCCGGCACCTCGTCGACGCGCACGCCGAGCAGCTGGGCGGCGGCACGGTTGGCGGCGACGATCTGCCCGGCCATGTCCACCGACAGCACCGGGAACTCCAGGGCGCCGAGCAGCGCGTTGAGTTCGAGGGCGCGCCGCTCGCTGGGCATCAGGCCGACGCGCTGCACGCTGAACACGCCGGGAATCGCCTCGAAGCGCGGTCGCAGGGACTGCAGCTGCAGGTTGAACAGGTTGGGGCAGTTCAGATAGATGGCGTTGCCCTGCTCGCCGCCCACCTCGCCACGGGCGACGTTGACGCCGTAGTCGACCAGCAGGTTGAGCATGTCGCGCAGGATGCCCACGCGATTCTGACAGTGAACCTTGAGACGCATGTAAGTGCCCGTCTTGTGCTTGTTGTCGGGTCGCAAGCGCCTGACGGCGCATTCTTTCGTCAAGAATATGTGACAAATACTGGCCACGGAAGGGCCTCCAAGTCGCTGGCGGCCGGCGGCTTGCGGTTTTTCGTAACGAAAACATGACGCGCACGCCGGGGCAGCTGCGGCCGCCTGCCACAGGGAGGGCTGCGGACGGCCGGCCGCTGGGGTATCCATGACGTTCGACAGCCGCATGACATGGCGACCCCGCTCGCCACCGCAGAGGAACTTCCATGAGTCATTTCCAGCCTGTTGCCCGGGTACCCGGCGACCCGATTCTCGGCCTGATGGACGCCTACCGCGCCGATCCCAGCCCGGCCAAGCTCGACCTCGGCGTCGGCGTGTACAAGGACGCCCAGGGCCGCACGCCGATCATGCAGGCGGTCAAGCACGCCGAGCAGCGCCTGCTGACCAGCGAGACCACCAAGAGCTACACCAGCGGCCACGGCGATGCCGCGTTCGGCGATCTGCTGCTGCAACTGGTGCTCGGCCAGGATTCGCCGCTGCTGGCTGGCCAGCGCGCCGGCACCACCCAGACTCCGGGCGGCACCGGCGCCCTGCGCCTGACCGCGGACTTCCTCAGCCACTGCCTGCCGGGGCGCGGCATCTGGCTGAGCGACCCGACCTGGCCGATCCACGAGACCATCTTCGCCGAGGCCGGCCTCAAGGTCGGCCACTACCCCTACGTCGGCGCAGACAACCGCCTCGACGTGGCCGCCATGCTCGCCGCGCTGGAGCAGGTGCCGAGCGGCGACGTGGTGCTGCTGCACGCCTGCTGCCACAACCCCACCGGCTTCGACCTGTCCCATGACGACTGGCGCCAGGTGCTGGAGGTGGTGCGCCGCCGCGAGCTGCTGCCGCTGATCGACTTCGCCTACCAGGGCTTCGGCGACGGCCTGGAGGACGACGCCTGGGCGGTGCGCCTGTTCGCCGCCGAACTGCCGGAGCTGCTGATCACCAGCTCCTGCTCGAAGAACTTCGGCCTGTACCGCGAGCGCACCGGCGCGCTGATCGTCTGCGCCGCCGACCACGACAAGCTGCTCGACGTGCGCAGCCAGCTGGCTTCGCTGGCGCGCAACCTGTGGTCGACCCCGCCAGCCCACGGCGCCGCAGTGGTCGCCACCATCCTCGGCGACGCCGCGCTGCGCACCGAATGGCAAAGCGAGCTGGACCTCATGCGCGACCGCGTGCTGCGCCTGCGCCTCGGGCTGGTCGAGGCGCTGCAACCGTTCGGCCTGGCCGAGCGCTTCGCCCACATCGCCGCGCAGCGCGGCATGTTCTCCTACACCGGCCTCAGCCCGGAGCAGGTGCGCCGCCTGCGCGACGAGTCCAGCGTGTACATGGTCGGCAGCGGCCGCGCCAATGTCGCCGGGCTCGACGAGCAGCGACTGGGCGAGCTGGCCGCGGCCATCGCCAGAGTCTGCTGAGAGCCGGCTCACGATCTGCTGCGCGTCGGCCATGCTGCGTTGAAATCGGTTTCGGAATGCTCATTTGCACCCAGCAAACTCCGCTTCCTCAACCGATTTCGCCTTGCCTGGCTCTAGCTCGCGAGATCGTGAACAGGCTCTGACTCCCGCAATGCAACAGGGCGCCTTCTGGCGCCCCGCTCTCCCCCCTTCAGCGCCGCGCCGCCAGCGCCAGCTTCAGCCGGTAGCCGATCCAGATCAGCAACAGCCAGCCCGGAATCGCATAGACCGACAGGTTGATCCCCGGGATCTGCAGCATCACCCCGAGAATCAGCAGCACGAAGGCCAGGCACAGGTAGTTGGCGAACGGATACCAGAACGCCGGGAAGCCCGGCTGTACCCCTTCGCGCACCTTGCTGGCGCGGAACTTGAGGTGCGAGTAGCTGATCATCGCCCAGTTGATCACCAGCGCCGACACCGCCAGCGACATCAGCAGCTCCAGTGCGCCGGTGGGCAGCAGGTAGTTGACCAGCACGCCGAACAGGGTGATCAGCGCCGACAGGCCGATGGCCAGCACCGGCACGCCGCGCCGGTTGAGGCGCAGGAACACCCGCGGCGCATCGCCCTGCTCGGCAAGGCCGTAAAGCATGCGGCTGTTGCAGTACACGCCGCTGTTGTAGACCGATAGCGCGGCGGTCAGCACCACGAAATTGAGGACGTTCGCGGCCGCGTCGCTGCCGATCAGCGCGAAGATCTTCACGAACGGACTGCTGCTGTAGGGATCGCCCGCGGCATTGAGGCTGGCCAGCAGCGAATCCCATGGATACAGGCAGAGCAGCACGCTCAGCGCGCCGACGTAGAAGATAAGGATCCGGTAGACCACCTGGTTGATCGCCTTGGGGATCACCTTGCGTGGCTCGGCCGCCTCGGCGGCGGTGATGCCGACCAGCTCCAGGCCGCCGAAGGAAAACATGATGAAGGCCAGCGCCATCACCAGACCGGCAATCCCGTTGGGGAAGAAGCCGCCGTGCGCCCACAGGTTGCTGACCGTGGCCTGCTCGCCACCGGCGCCGCTGACCAGCAGGTACAGGCCGAGGACGATCATGCCGACGATGGCCACCACCTTGACGATGGCGAACCAGAACTCGGCCTCGCCGAACAGCTTCACGTGGGTCAGGTTGATCGCGTTGATCAGCACGAAGAACGCCGCCGCGGTGGCCCAGGTCGGCACCTCCGGCCACCAGAACTGGATGTACTTGCCCACCGCGGTCAGCTCGGCCATGCCCACCAGGATGTACAGCACCCAGTAGTTCCAGCCGGACAGGAAGCCCGCGTAGCTGCCCCAGTACTTGTGGGCGAAGTGGCTGAACGAGCCGGCCACCGGCTCCTCGACGATCATCTCGCCGAGCTGGCGCATGATCAGGAAGGCGATGAAGCCGGCGATGGCATAGCCGAGGATCATCGACGGCCCGGCGGTCTTCAGCACCCCGGCCGAGCCGAGGAACAGGCCGGTACCGATGGCGCCGCCCAGGGCGATCAGCTGGATGTGGCGGTTCTTCAGACTGCGCCGGAGTTCGCCCGGGTGCAGGTGGGTATCCATGGTCGGTACGGCCCTCTGGAATGGAAAAGCGACGCCGCGGCAGCCTCGTGAGCCGGCGGGTCAGGATGATTCACGTCGGGTGAACGGATTGCCTGTGCCGGCTGGCATCAAGCATGGTCGAGCACGGCCGTTTTCACACGGCCGGCGCACTGTAGCCCGGCGCGAAGGGCGCGCAGTATAGCGGCGACGTGGAGGGGACAGAAACCGGCGGGGGGCGCCAAAAAGAACCCCGGTCTCCTTGCGGGAGACCGGGGCTCGCAGGCTTGAACCATCCCCGAGGCTAGGGGGACGGGGTGGATCAGATGATATCGCTGGTAGTGAACTCGCCTGACAGGTTCACCCCTGTCAGGACGAGCAGGCTGTCACCGACATCGACCGCACCACTGTCGTTTTCGTCGATGACCAGCCAGCCGTTACCGGACCCCGCTGCGTTCCAGGCCATGTAGGCATCATTGGCGCCTGCACCGACGGCCAGTACAGCGTTGGCCGCGGAAAGGAAGGCGTCGAAGTCCGCCAGGCCCGCGCCATTGGCGATGGTGACGTTGCCTGCCACCTGGGAGGTGGCGATCACGTCATCAGCTGTAGTGAAGTCAGCGATGGTGTCGGCGGCCGCCAAGGTAATGCCGGTGTCGCCGGAGGCGAACGCGAAAGTGTCGATACCACCTCCACCATAGAGAATGTCGACGCCTGCGCCGCCGTGAATGGTGTCGTTCCCATTTTGGCCAAAGACGGTATCGTTGCCTGAGCCGGCCAGGATGATGTCTGCGCCATTTCTGCCATAGATGATGTCGTCCCCGGTGCCGAAGTCGAAACCACTATCGGGCAAGCTCTCAGCGGCATTGGTCCCGGTAACGATGCTGAAGGTTTCGTTGTAGGTAGCTGCGCCTTGGCTTACCTGAATGGTTACTTCATAAACACTGTCTCCAGCCAAACCCGCCGCAGCACTGGTGCGGAGTTCTCCGGTGCTGGCGTTGACCGAGAACAGTGCTGTCGCATCATCAGCGATCAGCGTATCGTCCAGTGCCCCCACTTTAGCGCTGACCAGGCTATAGCTGTACGCACCGCCATCATCCGGGTCGGCAGCTGCGGGTACGCCGATGTCACCGATCTTCGTATCCGCTCCGGGTATCCCGTTGCCATTTGCAAATGACACTGCAGCCAGAGCAAGGTCGCGTGGCGCATCGTTGGCGCCCGTAATGTCGATGGTGATGGTCTGGCTGTCCGAAGCCGCGCCGTCGGCCGAAGCCGTCACATTGAACACCACACTCGGATCGGAGCCCGCTTGCAGGGCCTCGATCGCGCCATCGTTGGCCACGAACTTGTAGGCACCGGTGAGGCTGTTCAGGTATATCGTGCCGTAGGCGCTGCTGGTGTTCTGCAGGTCAAACCCCGCGGTCTTTTCCGCCCCGTCCGGTGTCGCACTGCTGCCGTCCAGGGCAAAGGCGAAGCTGCTGTCGCCGTCGCGGCTGGTCACGCTCAGGGTGCCGGTCAGGTCGGCAAAGGTGTCGTCCGCGGCCGTGTCCTCATACGCGACGACCACCGCCGCCACCTCCGGCTTGTCTTCCGCACCATCAAGGGTGATCGTCAACATTTGGGTTGCGGTGGCACTGGAGCCGTCAGCCACCTTGAGGGTGAAGCTCTCGCTGGTGCTCGCTTCGAGTGCTTCGATCGCCGTATCGAGGGGGACGAACTCATAGGCGCCGCTGGCGTTCAGGTACAGCGTGCCGTGGCTACCCACCAGCTTCTGGCTGTAGCTGTTCAGGCCTACGGTGTAACTGCCGGTCTCCACGCCCACGTCATCGATCGAGTAGGTCGCCGTTTCGCCACTGTCGCGGTCTGCCGTCGACAGCGTGCCGGTCACGTTGGTGAAGCCGTCATCCTCTGCGGTGTCGGTGTAGGTGTGCGCAGTCAGCGTGGCCGAGAGTTCCGGCGTGTCATTGAAGCCGTCCAGGGTGATGGTGATCGTCTGCGGCGCGCTGTCGGCAACGCCATCCGAGGCATGGACCACGAAGTCCACTGTCTGGGTGGTCTTCAGGGCCTCCACCGCACCGTCGTCGGCCACGAACTTGTAGTCGCCGCTCGTCGTGTTCAGGTAGAAGGTGCCGTAGGCCGAACTCTTCTGAACATTGAAGCCTGCATCCTTTTCCGCACCGTCGGAGGTAACCGAGGAGTCGGACAGCGCAAAGGTCACCGTGGCGCCGTCGGGGTCCGCACCGCTCAGCTGACCGGTCACGTCGGCATAGGTGTCGTCGGCTGCCGTGTCGGTCACCGTGCCGCCACTCACGACCGCCAGGGTCGGAGCCTGGTTGCTGCTACTCAACAGGGTGCCGCTAGAGTCCACGAACTTGCCGTCGCCACTGAGCGAACTGGTGCTGGTGGCGCGGACGCCGATCGTCAGTAACGCCGGATCTGTTTCGAGCAAGGATGTGAGCGCAGGGGGGAGTTGCAGTGCATCCAGCGAGAGCGTTATCGACTCTCCTGCGGTGAGGTAGCTTGCCTTGGCTTCGCCCTCGGAGCCGAGTCCCGTGCTCGACACCTTGTAGTAGTCGTCCCAGGTGATGCCGATGCCGTTCAGGTTGAGGCTGCTGTCCGATTTCGTGAGCGTGGTTGCTCCCTCAACGGTTTTGTCTCCATCCGAGAACCAGAGAGCATTGAGATCCATTGATCCCGATATGCAGGTCACGGTGAAATTGGTGCCATCAAAGACAACCGTGAACTGCAAGCCGGACTCGACGGATCCGAAATCCCACTGATAAGAATCGCTCATGATCACCCCCTCAAAATTGAAATTTCAGCGCGTCGGAAAACCTTTTCCTCGCCCCCTTCCGCGAATCCCTGAATCAGGAGCCAGCGGATACGGAGCACAGGCTTTTCGAGTAGCCCAGCGGAACTGCAAATTTCTTGATCAGTACAGCCAGAACGAGGAGGGCCGTCATCGCCCAAAGGCCGCTGCTGGGAATCATGCCAACGCTCATTGAAACCTCCGTCCCTGTGACCGTTGCGGTCATTATTTTCGCGATATGGCTTTCGATCCCAGTGGATTCAGTGACGCTCGGGGCACCGGCAGCGGGAGGCTTCAGCACGGCATGCCGATCTTCCGGCTACTGATCTATGCTGAATCCACCGCAGTTCTTGCGACACAAGCGGACTTGAACCTCCCCTCTGAAAAAGTAGCCCACCGCGAGAGAATCGCCGTTAATTTGGCGAATTCCTATCAATCAATCACACTTTCAACCATAACTGACGCCTACCTGGCGTTCCCGTGGATCATCTGGGTGACCCTGCCCCCTGTCGCTGCACACAGCCAGCCGAACCAACGGTCTCCGCTGCACCGGCAATGCGCCGCCACTGATGTGCCTCCCAAAAGCAAACGCCCCGAACAAGGTCGGGGCGTTTGCGAAGGCCGCTGCCTTCTGCTTTCACAGCGTGGCAGGGGCGGGACAGAACCGCGCGGGATCAGCGCACGGCGAACTCCAGGCGCACGCGCGGGGCGAGTACCTCGCCGAGGATGGCCAGCACGCCGATGGCGCCGGCGATCCAGTACCAGCCGGCAAGCGGATCGAAACCCAGCCAGCCGAGGGCGTTGAGGAACACCACGAGGATCAGCACCGGGCTGACGTAGCGGACCATGAACAGCCACAGGGCGTAACCGACAGTCGGCAGCTGCAGCTCGTCACGCATGATCTCGCTGCGCAGGCAGTAGCCAACCAGGATGACCATGAGGATGCCGCCCAGGGGCATCATCCAGCGCGAGGTGACGTAGTCGAGGATGTCGAAGAAGTTCATGCCGAACAGCTTCCACTCGGCGCCGACGTTGAACGACAGCATGGCCAGCATGCTGATGACGATCAGCACCGCGCCGGAGGCGATGGACGCCTTGATGCGGCTGACGCCGTGCTTCTCGTTGAGGTAGGCAACGGTCGCCTCGATCATCGAGATGGCCGAGGTCAACGCGGCGACCGAGACCATGGCGAAGAACAGTACGCCGAACAGGGTGCCGAACGGCATCTGCTGGAAGGCCAGCGGCAGGCTCATGAAGATCAGCCCCGGACCGGCGCCCGGGCTCATGCCGTTGGCGAAGATCACCGGGAAGATCGCCAGGCCGGCGAGCAGCGCCACGCAGGTGTCGGCGATGGCGACCACGAAGGTGGTGCGGGCGATCGACTGGCCGTCCGGCAGGTAGGAGCCGTAGGTGAGGATCGCGCCCGAGGCCAGGCTGAGGGTGAAGAAGGCATGGCCGAGGGCAGCCAGGAAGGCTTCGCCGGTGACCTTGCTGGCATCGAAGGTGAACAGGAACTCGAAGCCCTGGCTGAAGCCGCCGCTGGTCAGTGCATAGCCGACCAGGATCAGCAGCATCACCGCCAGGCCCGGCATCATCCAGCGCACCGAGCGCTCGACACCGGCCTGCACGCCCTTGCCGACGATCCACAGGGTCAGCAGGGCGACCACGATGCTCCAGCTGCCGAGCAGCCAGGGGCTGGAGTTGTGCGACTCGAACACGCCGGCCAGCGCGTCGACGCTGGTGGCGGCCAGGGAGCCGTCGACCATCTTCCACGTGTAGGCGAAGGCCCAGCCGGCCACCACCACGTAGAAGCACAGGATCAGGAAGCCGCATAGCATGGCCATGCCGCCGACGGCCTTCCAGAGCGGATTGCCGTTGTTCTCCTTGGCCACCCGGGCGATGGCGTCCAGCGGGCTGCCGCGGCCGCGCCGACCCAGGGCGATCTCGGCCATCATCACCGGGATACCGATGGCGAGGATGCAGCCCAGGTACATCAACACGAAGGCACCACCGCCGTATTCGCCAGTGATGTAGGGGAATTTCCAGATATTGCCCAAGCCCACTGCGGAGCCGGTTGCAGCAAGGATGAAGCCCCAGCGGGACTGCCAGAGGTTCTTCGGTTTTTCACGGGTCATACGTCACCTGGTTTGTTCTTGTCTGTGACGGAAAATCACCCACCGGGCTTGTGGCGCGGCGGAATCTGCAAGGCGGTTTACCTTAGGTTCATGGCGCGTCGGGCTGCACCTCCGCTCGGCTGGCACGAGGCCTCGGCAGATCGGCAGCGCCCGACGAACGCCACGCTGCGTGGGTACGCAAGGGGGTCACAGGCGAAGCGGCGGGCATTGTACACCGACCATCACGGTCGGAATTGGCGGCCAGACTCATGCGCCGAACACCCGGTCGGCCAGGTATCGCAGCGAGTGGCCGCTGCGTTCGGCGGGCGCTGCGCTGTACTCGACGAAAGCGAAGTCGTCGGTGTCGATGGGATTGTGCTGCTCGATCTTGCTCAGGGCGTTCATGGCGCCTCCACCTTGTTGTTGTGCGCAAGCCGCTGGCGCGGCCTGGATGGCTGCATATCACCCTGTGTCGCCATGCTGAACAAGCCGCCCGCGCCACCATGGCGGCCCCAGCAGATACGTTGAAGTGGCACGTTTTCATTACAGCCACCCTGAGCGCGCGGAACTCCGCGTTCACACCCTGCAGTGCGTAACGAATTTGTTACAACCGAATGCGCAACCGAGCCGACCGGTCATGCCTGTGGCTTCTGCGGTAAACTGCCCGCCCCCTCGCCTGAGACCTCCACACCCATGCTCGAGCGCCAGCGCCTGCGCCAGATTCTCGTCCTCGGCCTGCCGATCATCGGCGGCATGCTCAGCCAGAGCCTGATCAATCTGGTGGACGCGGCCATGGTCGGGCATCTGGGCGAGACCGCCCTGGCCGGCGTGGGCATCGGCAGCTATGCGAACTTCATGGCCATCGCCCTGGTCATGGGCCTCGGCTCCGGGGTGCAGGCGTTGGTGGCGCGCCGGCGTGGCGAGGGGCGCCTGGATCAGGTGGCCACGCCGCTCAACGCCGGCCTGCTGCTGGCCCTGCTGGTCGGCCTGCCGCTGGGGCTGCTCTGCTGGCTGGCGGCGCCCTGGATCATCGGCCTGCTGGCCTCGGACCCCGAGGTCGCCGCCATTGGCGAGGATTACTTCCAGTGGCGGGTGCTGGCAGTCTGCGCGGTGGGGCTGAACTTCTCCTTCCGCGGCTTCTGGAACGGCAGCCACCGCTCCGGCATGTACCTGCGCATCCTGCTCGGCATGCACCTGCTCAATGCCGCGCTGAGCTACTGCCTGATCCACGGCCTGCTGGGCCTGCCGGCGATGGGCGCGGAAGGCTCGGGACTGGGCACCTGCATCGCCCTCTATCTCGGCTCGCTGGTCTATACGGTGCAGACCTGGCGGGTGGCGCGCCAGGGCGGTTTCCTGCGCCGCCGGCCGAAGGCCATCGAGTTCCGGGTGCTGCTGCGCCTGGCGCTGCCCAACTCGCTGCACCAGTTCCTGTTCGCCACCGGCATTACCCTGCTGTTCTGGATCATCGCCCAGATCGGTACCGCCGAACTGGCGGTGGCCCATGTGCTGATCAACCTGACCCTGCTGCTGATCCTGCCGGCCATCGGCCTGGGCATGGCGGCGACCACCCTGGTCAGCCACAGCCTCGGCGAGGGTGATGTCGACGCCGCCCACCGCTGGGGCTGGGAGGTGGTACGCATCGCCGCCCTCGGGCTGGCCCTGCTGGGCGTGCCGTTCTGGCTGTTTCCTGCCGAGATCCTCGGCCTGTTCGTCAACGATCCGGCGTTGATCGAGCTGGGTACCCTGCCGCTGCGCCTGACCGGGCTGGGCATGGTGCTGGATGCCGGCACCCTGGTGCTGACCCAGGCGCTGCTCGGCGCCGGCGCCAGCCGCACGGTGATGGCAATCAGCCTGGGCAACCAGTGGCTGGTGCTGCTGCCGCTGACCTACCTGATCGGCCCGGTGCTGGGCTACGGTTTGCTGGCGATCTGGAGCCTGTACATTCTGCAACGCGGGATCATTTCGGCGATCTTCGCCCTGATGTGGCAACGCCGCGGCTGGGCGCGGATCGAGCTTTAGTCACCCGCCGCTTGCGCAGTCGCCGCCGGCAGACAAAGCTTGTAGAAAACCAAGCTTGTGACAGACTAGGCTTGTGGCAATCACCGCTGCGGAGTTCGCCATGAACGACAGCAAACAACCCGCCGACCAGCAGGACGCTGACGCCCGGCCACTGACCCTCAAGCAGATGCTGCACAGCGTGCTGGCCGCCGCCCTCGGCGTGCAGAGCAGCAAGAACCGCACCCGCGACTTTACCCACGGCAAGCCCAGCCACTTCATCATCTTGGGCCTGCTGTTCACCGGTCTGTTCGTGCTGCTGCTGTTCGCCTTGGTCAAGCTGGTGCTGCACCTCAGCGGTGCCAGCTGACAATGGTTGCTACTGCTGACTGACCCACACCAGCGCCGTGACCACCGCGATCAGGATCAGGGCCAGAGCGGCCCGCGCATCCACCGTGCTGTCTGCCGTGTTGTCCGCCGTTTGCGGCTTGTGGTACTGGTTCACCATGACGTCCCCCTCGACTTGCCTATCCAGCAGTCAAGCCGCTAATCCGGACAAACTCAAGGCGCCCTCTCGCCCTGCGTGGCCAGCGGGATAACATGCTAGGATTTGCCAAACACATCACAAAACAATACCGGCGGCATCGCAACATGCACCTCCCCTCCGCGTTCAGGCTCGATCTGCGTCGCCTGATACTGCTGTTTGCGGTGACCACGGCCTTGCTCACACTGGCGAACACCTTCTATGCCAGCTATGTGACTCAGCGCGACCTGCTGATCCGCCAGACCCTGGAAACCAATCGGGTCTATGCGGCCAAGCTGGCGGACAGCACCGAGGGCCTCCTGAATCTTGCCCGCCAGCAACTGGCCTACAGCGTGGCCGTACTGGCGCCGGTCTTCGACCAGCCGCAGAAGCTGATGGCGGAAACCGAACGACTCAAGACCCAGACCAGCATCTTCAACTCGACCTACGTGGTCAGCGCCGATCGCAGTCTGCTGGCGATCTCGCCGCAGGCGCTGGCCAAACCGGGCAGCGTGGTCAACAGCGACGGCGCGCGGGAAGCCGTGGCCATGCGGCAACCGCTGGTCAGCCAGCCCTTCGTGTCGGTCATCGGACGCCTGGTGATCGCCGTGTCGCACCCGGTGTTCGCCACCGACGGCCGCTATCTCGGCTATGTCGGTGGCTCCATCTACCTGCGCGAGCGCAGTGCCCTCGACGTCCTGCTCAGCGACCACCACTACCGCGACGGCTCAGGCCTGTATGTGGTCGATCGGCAACGGCGCATCCTTTATCACCATGATGCCGAACGGATCGGCGAAGTCATGCCAGGCAACCCGGTCATCGAAGCGGCGATCAGCGGCGATGCGGGTGCGCAGCGGGTGACCGATACCGATGGGGTCGACATGCTCACCGGCTACGCGTCGGTCACCAGCACCGGCTGGGGCATAGTCGCGCAACGCCCCACCGAGGCCACCCTGGCCAAGCTGCATGGGCTGATGCTGGAGATTCTGGGCAACAGCCTTCCGGTGTCGCTGTTGACCCTGCTGTGCATCTGGTGGCTGTCCCGGCTGATTGCCCGACCGCTCTGGCAACTGGCCAGCAGCGCCCGGCAGATGGACTCGCAGCCGGCCGCGGAACAGATCCGCCAGGTCAGCTCCTGGTATTTCGAGGCCGCCGAACTCAAACGCGCCATGCTGGCCGGACTCGCCCAGTTCAACCACAAAATCGGCCAGCTCAATCACGACACGATAACCGACCCGCTGACCGGCCTGCTCAACCGCCGCGGCATGCTGGCGCGACTGGAGCAATGGCAGGCCGGCAACCGCCCCTTTGCGGTCATCGCCATCGATGTCGACCACTTCAAGCAGGTCAACGACAGCCTCGGCCATGACGCCGGCGACCAGCTGCTCCGCCAGCTGGCGCAACTGATGGAGCAGGTGGCGCGCAGCAACGACGTGCTGTGCCGCAATGGCGGCGAAGAATTCATGGCCCTGCTGCCGGAGACGTCCCTGGCGGATGCCTGTGCGGTGGCCGAGCGCCTACGCCAGTGCGTGGCCGACAGCCCGATCCCGGAGGGCATGTCGGTGACCATTTCCCTGGGCGTCGCCCACTGCCCGCTGAGCAGCGCCGGCATCGAGCATGCGCTGAAACAGGCGGACCAGGCGCTGTATGTCGCCAAGCACCAGGGGCGCAACCGGGTGGTGACTGCTGGGGCCGCGTGAGCGGCGTGCCCATCCCCAGTGGGAGCTTGAGATGGTTAATGTGTTAAAGTCTCGCGCCTTCCACGCAATGAACTCACCGGCGACGCAATGCCTTCACCCAGATTTCACCTGCGCTTCGACCTGCGCCGTCTGATCCTGCTGCTGACCATCACCACGGCCCTACTCACCCTCGCCAACACCTTCTATGCCAGCTACCTGGTGCAGCAGGACCTGCTGATCCGTGAGAGCCTGGAGGCCAACCGTGTCTATGCGGTGAAGCTGGCCGAAACCACCGAGCACTTTCTCGCCGGCAGCCGGCAGCAGCTAGCCTTCAGCGCCAGCCAGTTGTCCGAGCGGATGGACGACAGCACCGTACTGACCCAGGAAGTTGACCGCCTGCGCCTGCAGACCGCCAACTTCAACTCGGTGCTGGTGGTCGACGCCACAGGCACCGTGCTGGCCACCTCGCCGCAGACCTTGCAGCTGGTAAGCCGCCAGCTGAAGAGCCCCGGAGCTCTGCAGGCGCTGCGCGAGCAGCGGCCGCTGATCAGCGCCCCCTACATCTCTGCCGCCGGCAACCTGGTGGTGAACATTTCCCATCCGATCCGCGATCGTCAGGGCCACTACCTCGGCTATCTCGGCGCCAGCATCTACCTGCAGCAAAACAATATCCTCTACAACCTGCTCGGCGAGCACCACTACAAGGACGGCTCCTACCTGTACGTGGTCGACCGCGAGGGTGGCCTGCTCTATCACCCCGATCCGGCCAGGATCGGCGAAGTAGTGCACGGCAACCCGGTGATCGAGGCGGTAAACCAAGGTCACACCGGCAGCCAGAGGCTGGTCAACTCGCGCGGCGTGGACATGCTGGCCGGCTACGCGCCGGTCACCAGCACCGGCTGGGGCGTCGTCGCCCAGCGCCCCACGGCCAGCGTCCTGGCCAAGCTGGAAAGTCTGATGCTCGGCGTACTGCGCAACGCCATCCCCTTCTCGCTACTGAGCCTGCTGGCCATCTGGGGACTGGCGCGCCTGATCGCCCAGCCGCTGAGCCAGCTGGCCAACACCGCCCGGCAACTGGACTCGCCGGCGGCCAGCGAGGAGCTCGGCAAGGTACGCTCGTGGTATTACGAGGCGGCCCAGCTCAAGCGCGCCCTGCTCGCCGGACTGACCCTGCTGCAGCAGAAGATCGGCAAGCTCAACCTCGACAGCCTGACCGACCCCCTCAGCGGCCTACTCAACCGCCGCGGCCTGCAGATCACCCTGGAGCAATGGCGAGCCCGCGAGCAGCCCTTCGCCGTTCTGGCCCTCGACATCGACCACTTCAAGCAGATCAACGACAACCACGGACACGAGATCGGCGACCAGGCCATTCGCCACCTTGCCGACCTGATGCGCGAGTGCTCGCGCCGCGACGATGTGCTGTGTCGCTCCGGCGGCGAGGAATTCATCATGCTATTGCCCGGTACCGGTCTGGAGGGCGCCTGCCTGACCGCCGAGCGCCTACGCCTGCGCACCGAGGCCAGCGAAGCGCCGGGCGGCATACGCTTCACCGTCTCGGCTGGCGTCGCCCACTGGCCTGCCTGCGGCCAGACAGTGGAGGGCATCCTGCAACTGGCCGACCAGGCGCTGTACCGGGCCAAGCGCGAGGGACGCAACCGTGTGGGCCGCGCCGAGGAGCAAGTCGCTCCTCTGGCGTGACGGACCGTAGCCGGGCTTGGGCGATTCAGCCGGGCTATAAATCTATTTTGGTTATGTACTTATAGTTATTCTTCACTTTGTTGCATAAGAGCGAGCTGCTATCGTGCCGCCACTCCCTCGGAGTGCGCCGCAGTGCGCGCCGCCGATGCCCCGCGCGGGCCACCGGATGCCCCGCAGAGGGCAGCGGCCACCGCTGACAGCCTGAGAGCAGACCATTACATGTACGTATACGACGAATACGATCAACGGATCATCGAGGAGCGGGTCGCGCAGTTCCGCGGCCAGACCGAGCGCTACCTGGCCGGCGAACTGGGCGAAGAGGAATTCCGCCCGCTGCGCCTGCAGAACGGCCTGTATATTCAACGCCACGCGCCCATGCTGCGCGTCTGCGTGCCTTACGGTCTGCTCTCCGCTCCGCAGTTGCGCATGCTCGCCAAGCTGGCCCGCGACTACGACAAGAACTACGCGCACATCAGCACCCGCCAGAACGTGCAGTACAACTGGCCGAAGCTGGAAGACGTGCCGGACATGCTCGCCGAGCTGGCCAGCGTGCAGATGCACGCCATCCAGACCAGCGGCAACTGCATCCGCAACGTGACCACCGACCAGTTCGCCGGCGTCGCCGCCGACGAGGTGATCGACCCGCGTCCGTGGTGCGAGATCATCCGTCAGTGGGCCACCTTCCACCCGGAATTCGCCCACCTGCCGCGCAAGTTCAAGATCGCCGTGAACGGCTCGGCAGCCGATCGCGCCGCCATCGAGGTGCACGACATCGGCCTGGAGCCGGTGCGCAACGCAGCCGGCGAGCTGGGCTTCCGCGTACTGGTCGGCGGCGGTCTCGGCCGTACCCCGATCGTCGGCAGCTTCATCAATGAATTCCTGCCCTGGCAGCACCTGATTACCTACCTGGAAGCCATCCTGCGCGTGTACAACCGTTACGGTCGCCGTGACAACAAGTACAAGGCGCGGATCAAGATCCTGGTCAAGGCGCTGACCCCGGAAGTGTTCGCCGAGCGCGTCGCTGCCGAGTGGGCGCACCTCAAGGATGGCCCCGCCACCCTGATCCAGGAAGAACTGGACCGCGTCGCCCAGCACTTCGTCGATCCGGCCTACCAGGCCCTGGAAGACCAGAGTGCCGCCCTCGCCGCGCTGGATGCCGAGCACCCGGGCTTCGCCCGCTGGCGCTCGCGTAACGTGGTCGCCCACAAGAAGCCGGGCTACGCCGCCGTCACCCTGTCGCTCAAGCCCACCGGCATCGCTCCTGGCGACGTCACCGACCAGCAGTTCGACGCCATCGCCGACCTGGCCGAGCGCTACAGCTTCGGCGAGGCGCGCACCAGCCACGAGCAGAACATCATCCTCGCCGACGTCGAGCAGTCCAAGCTGTTCACCCTGTGGGGCGAGCTGCGCGAACTGGGCCTGGCCACGCCGAACATCGGTCTGCTGACCGACATCATCTGCTGCCCAGGCGGCGACTTCTGCTCGCTGGCCAACGCCAAGTCGATCCCGATCGCCGAAGCCATCCAGCGCCGTTTCGACGACCTCGATTACGTGTTCGACCTCGGCGAAATCGACCTTAACATCTCCGGCTGCATGAACGCCTGTGGCCACCACCACATCGGCAACATCGGCATCCTCGGCGTCGACAAGAAGGGCGAGGAGTTCTACCAGGTGTCGCTGGGCGGCGAAGCCGGCCGCAATGCCAGCCTCGGCCAGATCCTCGGCCCATCCTTCGCCCAGGATGACATGGCCGACGTGATCGCCAAGGTCATCGAGGTTTATGTGGAGAAGCGCAATGAAGAAGAGCGTTTCATCGATACCTTCCGCCGTATCGGCATCGATTCCTTCAAGGAGCGCGTCTATGCAAAGAATCATTAAGAACGGCGAGGTAATCGACGAGCGCTGGCACCTGCTGCCGGTCGACGCCACCCTCGACGGCATTTCCAACAGCGACGACCTGATCGTGCCGCTGGCTCTGTGGCTGGAATCCAGCCACGCCCTCAAGGTGCGCGACGGCGGCCTGGGCGTGTGGCTGCAGAGCCACGAGCAGATCGAGGACATCGTCGACGACCTCAAGTACTTCCAGGTCATCGCCCTCGACTTCCCCGCCTTCACCGACGGCCGCCACTTCTCCAGCGCCCGCCTGCTGCGCGAGCGCTATGGCTACCAGGGCGAGATCCGCGCCATCGGCGACGTGCTGCGCGACCAGCTGTTCTTCATGCAGCGCTGCGGTTTCGACGCCTTCGCCGTGCGCCCGGACCGCGACCCGTACGATGCGCTCAAGGGCCTGTCGGACTTCTCGGTGACCTACCAGACCGGTGTCGACCAGCCGCTGCCGCTGTTCCGCCGTCGCTGAGGCCGCCCGCCGCACCAACAAAAAGCCCCCGCTCATGAGCGGGGGCTTTTTTACGTCTGACGCAGCGAAAACTCAGCGATTCAGCTGCTCGTACAGGTAGTCGGGAAGCGGATCGATGACGATTTCCTGACCCTGATAACGGCCCTTGACCGACTCCAGGGGAATCACGCCGTGCGGCACACCGCTCTTGTCGTCCAGCTGCTGGGCGGCGCGGTAGTCGATGACGCAGCCTTCCGCCTCTACCCAGAAGTGCGGATAAACAACCTTGTCTTGCAGCTCCAGACGCCCCAGCATCACCCGATACGGGATGTGCTTCTTGGCCAGGCGGGTCACCACCAGACGGCTGACGCCATCGCCCGCGGCCTTGGTGGAATCCAGATCATCAAGCAGGTTCTTTAGCTGGGGATCGTTCACGAGCACTGTCCTCGGTGGACCGGTTTTGATGGTGCATATCTTAGACTAAGGTCTAAGGAATATGAATAACATCGAAACAATTTTCTGCTCGCAACCGCTTCAGTCGACCCGCACCAGCACGCGGCCCACCATGCGCCCGGCGAGGATGCGCTTGATCGCCTCCGGCAACTCCTCGAGGCCGATCTCGTGGCCCAGCTGCTCCAGGCCCTCGAGCTTCCACGGACCGGCCAGCTTCTGCCACATCGCCGCCTTGACCGCGCGCGGCAGCTCCACCGAGTCGATGCCGAGCAGGTTGACCCCGCGCAGGATGAACGGCAGCACCGAGGCAGTGGCCATCGCCGCGCCGGCGGTCAGCCCGCAGCAGGCCACGCTGGCGCCGTACTGAAGCGACTTGACCACGTTGAACAGGAGATCGCCACCCACCGAATCCACCGCACCGGCCCACTGCATCTTCAGCAGCGGCTTGTCGGCACCGTCGAGCAGCACGGCCCGGTCGATGATCTGCTGCGCGCCGAGCCGGTGGAGGAACTCGACCTGCTGCAGCTTGCCGGTGGAGGCCGCCACGGTGTAGCCGAGGCGGGTCAGCAAAAGCACCGCGACGCTGCCCACCCCCCCGCAGGCCCCGGTGACCAGCACCGAGCCGGCGCTGGCATCGAGACCGACATGCTGCAGCTTTTCCACGCACAAACCGGCGGTGAGACCGGCGGTGCCCAGCAGCATGGCTTCGCGTGGGCTCATGCCGGCCGGGCAACGCACCACCCAGGCGGCCGGCACGCGGATGTACTGGGCAAAGCCACCGGAGGTATCCATGCCCAGGTCATAGCCGGTGACGATCACCTCGTCGCCGGGCTGAAACTCGCTGGAGGCGGACTCCACCACCTCGCCGGCCGCATCGATGCCGGGCGTTTGCGGATAGTGACGGGTCACCCCGCGGGCGCCGGTGGCGGACAGCGCATCCTTGAAGTTGAGCGAGGAGTAGCGCACGCGAATCAGCACCTCCCCCGCGGGCAGTTCGGCGAGATCGCGCTCGATCACCTGTTGATCGAATACCCCTGGGCGACTTTCGGTGACCCACAGGGCCTTGAAACGGCTCATCATCGACTCCTTGCTGCGAAAACGGGATTACTGCCAGAAACGCGGCTGGGAAAGACGGCTCCACCAGCGCAGCAGCACGGTGTCGAGCACCAGGCTGGTGGCCAAGCCGACGCGTTCCTGCAGGCTCTTCTTCTCGTGGTAGCGCAGCTGGAACAGCTCGACGTGCTGGGCACGCTCGGACAGGTACTCATCACTGGTCTTCAGCTCGTCGACCAGCCGCATGCCCAGCGCCGCCTGGCCGAGCCAGACCTCGCCGGTGGCGACCTCGTCGATGGCCAGCTGCGGGCGGTAGCGGGCGACGAAGTTCTTGAACAGTTCGTGGGTGATGTCCAGGTCTTCCTGGAACTTCTCCCGGCCCTTGTCGGTGTTCTCGCCGAACACGGTCAGGGTGCGCTTGTACTCGCCGGCGGTGAGCACCTCGAAGTCGATGGCATGCTTCTTCAGCAGGCGGTGGAAGTTGGGCAGCTGCGCCACCACGCCGATGGAGCCGAGGATGGCGAAGGGTGCGGCGAGGATCTTCTCGCCGATGCAGGCCATCATGTAGCCGCCGCTGGCGGCCACCTTGTCGACGCACACGGTCAGCGGCACGCCGGCCTGGCGGATGCGCGCCAGCTGCGAAGAGGCCAGGCCGTAGCTGTGCACCATGCCGCCGCCGCTTTCCAGACGCACCACCACTTCGTCCTGCGGGGTGGCCAGGGTCAGCAGCGCGGTGACTTCATGGCGCAGGTGCTCGCCGGCCGAGGCCTTGATGTCGCCGTCGAAGTCCAGCACGTAGACCCGCGGCTTGTGGCCGGCAGCCTTCTTCTCGGCCTTCTCGGCCTTGGCCTCCTGCTTGCGCAGCGCCTTGAGCTGCTCCTTGTCCAGCACGCCATCCTGCAGGCGGTCGCGCAGGCTCTTGTAGAAGTCATTGAGCTTGTGCACTTCGAGATGCCCACCGGCGCGCCGCTCGCGTTGGCGCATCACGGCAATGGCGACCAGGACGATGAGGATGGCCGCCAGCACGGTCGCTGTCCTGGCCAGGAAACCGGCATACTCGACAAGAAACTCCACGGATTCTCCTTGGATGGCGAAGGCGCTCCACAGCGAGCGTCAATGGGCCAAGCATACCGGCGCAGCCCGATGGCGGCCAGCCGCAGGCGCTGGCGCGGGGGCCCGGTGGCGATTCAAACGCACGTATGCCTGGCCGTTGACAGCCCACGGGGCGCCCCATACGCTCGCTGGCATGAAGCCGCCTGCCGCCGGCACGAACTCACCTCCGCAATTAGTAAGGACGAAATCATGAGCAGCGTCGCCAAAGTCATCGAAACCATGCAGTCTCGCTTCAACGCCAGCGCCGCTGCGGGTCTCGACATGGTGTTCCAGTTCAATATCGAGGACGCGGAAAACTACTACCTGAGCATCAAGAACGGCACCTGCACCCTCACCCCCGGCGATGCCCCGTCGCCCAGCGTCAGCCTGATCATGAACAGCGACACCCTCAAGGGCATCCTCAAGGGCGAGATCAGCGGCATGGAGGCCTTCATGGGCGGCAAGCTGCGCACCGAAGGCGACATGATGCTGGCCCTCAAGCTGGGCGAACTGTTCCCGTCCTGACTGCCGCCGAAGTCCACGAAACCGGAGCCCATGCTCCGGTTTTTTTTCGCCTACCATTACTGCATGGACGAGTCAAGGAAAGGAGTGCCACGACGGCTTCCCACCCCACGTGGGAACCAACGACCCTTCGGGAGGCAACATGACCGATCAGCACTTGAAGCTGGCAGCTTTGCGACAGGACGGCTGGCAGTTGGAAAACATTGTCAAAAGATTGCGAGCCGTTCGCTGCGAATGGCTGGCCCAACATGGCCGCAGCAGCGAGCCGGACGAACGCGAGCTGCCGTCGAGCAAGATCATGGCCGAGGTGGTCGAGACTTTGTCGGGCGCATTGTTTCCCATGCTCCTGGGACCGCCCGACCTGCGCCAGGAAAGCGAGGATTTCTACGTCGGGCATACCCTGGACGAGGCGCTCAACTCCCTGCTGCAACAGGTATGCCTGGAACTGGGTCATGGTTTGCGACCGAGCCTGGAGATCGAGCGACAGGCTCGACGCATCGTGCAGGACTTTGCCCTGACGCTTCCCGAACTGCACCGACTGCTCGACGACGACGTGATGGCGGCCTTTCGCGGCGACCCGGCAGCGCGCAGCGTCGACGAGGTACTGCTGTGCTATCCCGGAATCAGGGCCATGATCCACCACCGCATCGCCCATCACCTGTTCAGGGACGGGCTACCGCTGCTGGCGCGGATCACCTCCGAGCTGGCGCATTCGGCCACCGGTATCGACATCCATCCGGGCGCACAGATCGGCCGCAGCTTCTTCATCGACCACGGCACCGGCGTGGTCATCGGCGAAACTGCCGTGATCGGTGAACGGGTACGCATCTACCAAGCGGTGACCTTGGGCGCCAAGCGTTTCGAGGCCGACGAGGCAGGTCAGCTGATCAAGGGCCAACCGCGCCACCCTATCGTTGAAGACGACGTAGTGATCTACGCCGGGGCCACCATTCTCGGGCGTATCACCATCGGGGCAGGCTCATCCATCGGCGGGAACGTCTGGCTGACTCGCAGCGTGCCTCCTGGCAGCAACGTCACCCAGGCGAACGTACAAAACCAGGTGGGCAACGCGGGGTAGTCGCATGCAACGAACCTTCCGGCCCGATCTAGCCGTGATCACTCAGTAGGTTGTTCATCCGGGGCATAAACCAGTACACCAGGAGCCCCGGATGAACCTCTGACATCGCCCCCCCCTCACCCCATACCCCCTGCAAACCACGCCGCCTGGCATCTTGGTCCACACTGAAGGGCCAGGATATTGGCCGCCTTTGAATATACGAATTAATTCTATGCATAGAACCAAAATTAGCAGTAGGCTTTAGGAACGATATACCCCGCCGGGTATCCAGCCACGCACGGAGAACCGTCCCATGAACGCCCATGTTGAAGCCTTCTTCGATCCTGCCACCTTCACCTACAGCTACGTGGTGAGCGATCCGCACAGCCGCCAGTGCGCCCTGGTCGATCCGGTGCTGGACTACGATCCCGCCGCCGGACGTACCTCACACCACAGCGCCGACCAGCTGATTGCCTACGTGCGCGAACATGGCCTGACGGTACAGTGGATCCTCGAAACCCACGTGCACGCCGACCACCTCAGCTCCGGCCACTACCTCAAGGAACAGCTCGGCGGCACCCTGGCCATCGGCGACCACATCACAGTGGTACAGAACACCTTCGGCAAGCTGTTCAACGTCGAGCCGGAGTTCACCACCGACGGCCGCCAGTTCGATCACCTGTTCCACGACGGCGAGACCTTCCAGGTCGGCGGCGTCGAGGCCCGCGCGATACATACCCCCGGGCACACCCCTGCGTGCATGACCTACCTGATCGGCGACGCCGCCTTCGTCGGCGATACCCTGTTCATGCCCGACTACGGCACCGCCCGCTGCGACTTCCCCGGCGGCGACGCGCATGCCATGTACCGCTCGATCCACGACAAGCTGTTCGCCCTTCCGGACGACACCCGGGTGTTCATGTGCCACGACTACAAGGCACCGGGTCGCGAGGAATATCTGTACGAGACGACCATCGGCGCCGAGCGCGAGAACAACGTGCACATCCACCAGGGCATCGGCGAAGAGCAGTTCGTCGCCATGCGCAGCGCCCGCGACGCCACCCTCGGCATGCCGACGCTGATCCTGCCCTCGGTGCAGATCAACATGCGCGCCGGTGAGCTGCCACCGGCCGAGGACAACGGTACCCGCTACCTGAAGATCCCGCTCGACCTGCTCTGATTCGGCCCAGGCAACCCTGAGGAGAACAACAAGATGCAACCGATCAAGCGTCTCACCCCGTTCATCGCCGTGGCTGGCCAGCTGGAACCCGCGGACATGGGCACGCTGGCCGCCAGCGGCTTTCGCTGCGTGATCAACAACCGTCCGGAAAACGAAGGCGAAGGCCAGCCGAGCAGCGCCGAAATGCGCACCGCCGCCGAAGCCTCCGGCCTGGAGTACCACGACCTGCCGGTGATTTCCGGCAAGATCACCGACCAGGACGTCATTGCCTTCCGCGAGTTGCTCGACCAGGTGAAGGGCCCGGTGCTAGCCTTCTGCCGCACCGGCACCCGCTCCACCACCCTGTGGGCGCTGGCCGAGGCCCATCACCTCGATCCCGAGGCGCTGCTGGCCACCGCCAAGGAGGCCGGCTACGACCTTGCCGCCCTGCAGCCGCGCCTCGAGCAGCGCTGGCAGACCCTGCCCAACCAGCCCCAGCCGGTGGCCGCCTACGCGCACACGCCGCGCTACGATGTGCTGGTTATCGGTGGCGGCGCCGCCGGCTGCGCAGTCACCGCCAGCCTGCTCAAGCGCGACCCGGGTCTGCGCATCGCCATCGTCGAGCCGCGCGACCAGCACTACTACCAGCCCGGCTGGACCCTGGTCGGTGCCGGGGTGTTCGACCGCGCGCGCACCGAGCGCGCCATGGCCCGCTGCATCCCCAGCAAGGCGCAGTGGATCCGCGCCGCCGCCAGCGCCTTCGAGCCGGAGCAGCAGCAGGTGGTGCTGGAAGACGGCAGCCGCCTCGGCTACCGCGCCCTGATCGTCTGCCCCGGCCTGACCCTAAACTGGGACGCCATCGAGGGCGCCCGGGAAACCCTCGGCAAGAACGGCGTGACCAGCAACTACGTGTTCGAGCTGGCGCCCTACACCTGGCAGCAGGTACAGGGTCTGCGCAGCGGACGGGCGCTGTTCACCCAGCCGCCGATGCCGATCAAATGCGCCGGCGCGCCGCAGAAGGCCATGTACCTGTCCTGCGACCACTGGCTGCGGCAGGGTGTGCTGCCCAGCATCCAGGTGGACTTCTGCTCGGCCGGCGCGGTGCTGTTCGGCGTTGCCGACTTCGTGCCGCCACTGATGAAGTACGTCGAGCGCTACGGCGCCCACCTCAACTTCAACGAGACCCTGGTCAAGGTCGACGGCGAGGCGCACAAGGCCTGGTTCAAGGTCGCCGGGGCCGACGGCACGACCAGCACGGTGGAGCGCGAGTTCGATCTCCTACACTTGGTGCCGCCGCAGCGCGCCCCGGACTTCGTCCGCAACAGCCCGCTGGCCAACTCCGACGGCTGGGTCGAGGCCGATCACGAAACCCTGCGCCACCCGCGCTACGGCAACATCTTCAGCCTCGGCGACGTCTGCGCCGCGCCCAACGCCAAGACCGCCGCGGCGGTGCGCAAGCAGGCGCCGGTGGTGGCCGAGAACGTGCTCAGCGTGCTCGGCGGGCGTGGCCTGCGGGCGATCTACGATGGCTACGGCTCCTGCCCGCTGACCGTCGAGCGCGGCAAGGTGATCCTCGCCGAGTTCGGCTATGGCGGCAAACTGCTGCCCACCTTCCCCCTCGACCCACGGGTGCCGCGTCGCCTGGCCTGGGAGCTGAAGACCAAGTGGATGCCGAGCATCTACTTCGACCTGATGCTCAAGGGCCACGAGTGGATGGCCGAACCCAAGCACCTGGACTTCGAGCCGCGCCCGGTGGAATCCCCCGCCGCCTGTGACTTCACCCAGGAGAAGAAGTAATGAGAGAGCGGCTCGCCCGCTACCTGCCTTGCCTGGAATGGGCACGGCAGTACGACCGCGAGGCCGCCGGCAAGGACGGCCTCGCGGCAGTGATCGTGACCCTGATGCTGATCCCGCAGAGCCTGGCCTACGCCATGCTCGCCGGGCTGCCGCCGGTCACCGGCCTGTACGCCAGCATCCTGCCGCTGCTGGCCTACACCCTGTTCGGCACCAGCCGAGCCCTGGCGGTCGGCCCGGTGGCGGTGGTCTCGCTGATGACCGCCGCCGCGCTGGGGCCGCTGTTCGCCGCCGGCAGCGCCGAATATGCCGGCGCCGCCCTGCTGCTGGCCATGCTCTCCGGCGCCATGCTGCTGCTGATGGCGGTGCTGCGCCTGGGCTTTCTCGCCAACTTCCTCAGCCATCCGGTGATCTCCGGCTTCATCAGCGCCTCGGGCATCCTCATCGCCCTCGGCCAGCTCAAGCACATCCTCGGCATTCAGGCCTCCGGCGAGCACGCCATCGAGCTGCTCCAAGGCCTGCTGCTCGGCCTGCCCGCCACCCACCTGCCGACCTTGGCCATCGGAGGCAGCAGCTTGGTATTCCTGTTTCTGGTGCGCAACAAGCTCAGCGGCTGGCTGCAGGCCGCGGGCTTCACCCCGCGCCTGGCCGGCAACCTGTCTAAGGCTGGTCCGGTGGTCGCCCTGCTGGCATCGGTACTGGCGGTCAGCCTGCTCGGCCTCGCCGATGCCGGCGTGCGCGTGGTTGGCGCCGTACCTACCGGGCTGCCGGCGTTCAGCCTGCCGCCGCTGGACCTGGGACTGGCCACCCAGCTGCTGCCGGCCGCCCTGCTGATCAGCCTGATCGGCTTCGTCGAATCGGTGTCGGTGGCGCAGACCCTCGCCGCCAAGCGTCGCCAGCGCATCGAGCCCAACCAGGAGCTGATCGCCCTCGGCAGCGCCAACGTGGCGGCAGCCCTGAGCGGCGGCTTCCCCGTCACCGGCGGCTTCGCCCGCTCGGTGGTCAACTTCGATGCCGGCGCGCAGACGCCGCTGGCCGGCGCGCTGACCGCAGTGGGCATCGCCATCACCGTGCTGTTCTTCACCCCACTGTTCCACAACCTGCCGCAGGCGGTGCTGGCCGCCACCATCATCGTCGCCGTACTCAGCCTGGTCGATCTGGGCGCATTGAAGCGCACCTGGCGCTACTCCCGACAGGATGCCGCCGCCATGGTCGCCACCATGCTCGGCGTGCTGCTGGTCGGCGTCGAGGCCGGCATCCTGCTCGGCGTCGGCCTGTCGCTGCTGCTGTTCCTCTGGCGCACCAGCCAGCCGCACATGGCGGTGGTCGGCCAGCTGCCGGGCAGCGAGCACTTTCGCAACATCGAGCGCTTCGCCGTGGTGGAAAGCCCGAAGGTCCTGTCGGTGCGCGTCGACGAGAGCCTGTACTTCCCCAATGCGCGTTACCTGGAGGACCACATTGCCGCACTGGTCAGCCAGCATCCAGAGGTCGAGCACCTGGTGCTGATGTGCCCGGCGGTCAACCTGATCGACGCCAGCGCCCTGGAGAGCCTGGAAGCGATCAGCGTGCGCCTCAAGGTCGGTGGTATCCAGCTGCACCTCTCGGAAGTGAAGGGCCCGGTGATGGATCGCCTGCGCCAGTCCGACTTCCTCGAGCATTTCGGCGGCAAGGTGTTCATCAGCCAGTTCGAAGCGCTGGCCGAACTCGATCCGCAGACCACCCATCACGCCCTGAGCCTGCGCCGCCACGGCCTCGCCGGCAGCCCTCTCCCCCTCAAACCCACAGTGCAGGAAAGCGACAGTGAAAAGCGCCCATGATCTAGTGGCCGAAGCCAAGGCCCGCATCCAAGAAATCGACCTCGATGCCACCGACGCCGCGATCCGCGACGCCGACGTGCTGCTCGACGTGCGTGAGGCCGACGAATTCCACGCCGGACACATCCCCGGCGCGGTGAGCATCCCCCGCGGCCTGCTGGAGTTCAAGCTCAGCAACACTCCGGAGCTGACCTCTCGCGATCTCAACATCGTCCTGTACTGCAAGACCAGCGGCCGCGCCGCGCTGGCCGCCTGCGCCCTGCACGACATGGGCTACCTGCAGGTGCAGTCGATCGCGGGCGGCTTCGACGCCTGGAGCGCAGCCGGCAAGACGGTGGTCACGCCGAGCCTGCCGGTATTCGACTGAACAGCCCTCACAACGCAGATGGATTGGCAAGGGCTGTGCCCGCAGGCACGACCCGTAGATCACCGAAGAGGAGCAACACCATGCAAACGAACGTTGGCGGCATCGACAAGATCATCCGCATCGTGGTCGGCATCGCCCTGATCGTCTGGGCCATCGCCGGCGGCCCGGTCTGGGCCTGGATCGGCGTCCTGCCGCTGGCCACCGGCCTGCTCGGCTGGTGCCCGGCCTACAGCCTGCTCGGCATCAAGACCTGCCCGATGAAGAAGTAGGGCTGCACTCCTGCGTCAAGCTACAGCAGGGATGGCCAGCCGACTCTGCGCGCTGCTCATCCTGCTGCTGATGCAGCCCATCGCAGCATCAGCAGTAGAGTCCCCTACAGCACCAGCCACGTCGCCGGTGCTCAAGGTCTTCGTCCGCGACGGCTGCCTGCACTGCGCCGCCGCCAAGGCTTGGCTCGCCGATCTGGCGGCCGAGCGCCCTGAGTTGCGCATCGTGCTGCGTCCGGTGGACCGCGATGCCAGAGCGCGCGCCGACCTGCTGCGTATCTCCCGCCAGGCCGGCTACTGGCCGCCAGGCGTACCGACCTTCGTGATTGGCGACCGCGTGCTGGTGGGCTTCGACGACACCGAGCACAGCGGCGCACAACTGCTCGCCTTGCTCGCTGACGGCCAGCCTGCAATCACCAGCGTCCAGAGCGGGCTGTTCGGCACCCTCAGCGTGGAGCGCCTCGGCCTGCCGCTGTTCACCCTCGCCCTTGGCCTGCTCGACGGCTTCAACCCCTGCGCCATGTGGGTGCTGCTGTTCCTGCTCTCGCTGCTGGTCCACCTGCGCGACCGCACGCGCATGGCGCTGATCGCCGGCACCTTCGTGCTGATCAGCGGCGCGGTCTACTACGCCTTCATGGCCGCCTGGCTCAACCTGTTCCTGCTGGTCGGGCTGTCGACCCTATTGGCCTGGGCGCTGAGCGCGGCTGCCATCGCCATCGGCGTGGTCAACCTGCGCGACGGACTGCGCCCGAATGGCGACTTTAGCCTGTCGATCCCGGCTGCCGCCAAGCCCGGTCTGTACGCACGCATGCGTGCCATCCTCCAGGCCGACAGTCTCCTGCCAGCACTCGCCGGCGTGGCGGCCTTGGCGGTGATGGTCAACTTCATCGAGCTGCTCTGCACCGCCCGCCTGCCGGCGCTGTACACCGCGGTACTCACCCGGCAGGGGCTGACTACCCTCGCCCACTACGCCTACCTTGGCCTGTACATCCTCGGCTACATCGCCGACGACGCGCTGATGGTCGCCACCGCGGTGATCGCCCTGAGCAGTCGCAAGCTGTCGACACGGGCCGGGCGCGGGCTGAAGATCCTCAGCGGCTTGGTCATGCTGGCTCTGGGCGTGGTCATGCTGCTGCGCCCGCAATGGCTGTTGCAGGGGTGAGGCCGGCGCCTGGGCAACAAGACCATGCGCAACGGCTTCTGCATCGGCGACCGCTCCAACGAGGCGTTCTGCCAGTCCTGCCACGTCGGCTATGGCTGGAAGGACGCCAGCTTCGACTTTCGCGCAAGCGCTGGCTGCTCGAAGTGGCGCAAGGCGAGCAGTTCGGAAATGTACGCAGGCTCGTGCCTGGCGAACCAGGCATCGTAACGCTCGTGATGCGTCTCGAAAGGGGCTGCGTTGGACATCCGCCGAGACCTCCATGGTTGCGGCATTGCGACGGCTGGGCCATAACACCGTTCATTTCACGGTTTAGCGATTAGACTGAATGTTGCTCTCCTTACCTTATAAGTATAGGCAGGACTCCCCCCCATGAAAGAGCAACTGGTGGAGCTGATCACCCTGATCAGCTCGGGCTGCATGCGTGACGAAGACATCCAGCGGATTGCCGGCGAGGCCGCCCTGGCCTATGCCGATCCGCCGGCCTTCCTCGCCACCAATCCGGACTCCGGCTACGACGACAGCCTGAGCATCCCGCTGGGCGAATGGGTGGTGGTCTGCAGCCTGCCGGATAATGTGCTGATCCAGGCCAGCCAGGCCGACGAATTGTTCCAACAGGTACTCGCCTCATTCGGTGCGCCGGTGCCTCTGACTCTGAAGGCCCGGGACGATCTGCTCAGCGCCCTGGAGCACATCCAGGTACAGCTGAGCAGCCTGTACCCGGAGAAAGAGGGCTATGTACTGGTCGACTTCAGCGAACCGATGGAGGACGAACTGCAGATGGTGCTGGTCTACTCCGTGGATCTGCCCCGGGTGCTGGATCTGTCGGCGCAGATCGGCATCTACGCTGCACCGGCCTACGAGAGTCGCTTGATCGTGGGCGGCGACGGCGAGGACGGCTGAGCCGTTGCGGATGCCCTTTCGTAAAAACCCTCCGCTCTGATCCAGAACAAGGGAATGCATCGGCCCGCTCGGGATAATCAATGTGAGCCGAGAGAAGAACGACCAAGGAAGCCCCCCGAGGAAGATGCTGACCGCCAGCCTGCTCTGCGCCGCCAACGTCTGTGACAGCGCGCCCAGCAACGAGCCCTTCCTTTAGGCGTAGAACAACGAAACCCCGTAACACAAGCCGTTCGATTGAAATTGCGGACGTCCCTTGCCGGGGTAGCCCGAGCCGGTTACAAATGAGAAGGCATCTCGGCACTGGAGCTGTCGTGACTGTCGGAGCAACTCCGCGCAATGGAGAGGCGGCGCTGGCCGCCACCAGCGAGCTGTCTTGACCTGCTGCACATACATGCGCGGGAGCGCCGATGGTATTGGATACCACTTTGGGCTAGAACCAGCCCAGTTGATAAGGAACGCCCCATGGCTACCAAGAAAGTTAAAGCGCAGAACATCGATATCGGCATCAGCGCCGGTGATCGCGAAAAAATCGTCCAGGGCCTGTCCGGACTGCTGGCCGATAGTTACACCCTCTATCTGATGACCCACAACTTCCACTGGAACGTGACCGGCCCGCAGTTCAACAGTCTGCACACGATGTTCATGACCCAGTACACCGAGCAGTGGAACGCCCTAGACATGATCGCCGAGCGTGTCCGTGCCCTTGGCTACCCGGCGCCGGGCACCTACAAGGAGTTCGTCAAGCTGGCCTCGATCAAGGAAGTGGAAGGCGTACCAAAAGCGACCGACATGATCCGCCATCTGGTCGAAGCCCAGGAAGCCACCGCCCGCACCGCGCGCAAGCTGTTCCCGGTGGTCGACGCGGCCAACGATCAGCCGACCGCCGACCTGCTCACCCAGCGCCTGGAAGTGCACGAAAAGACCGCTTGGATGCTGCGCAGCCTGCTCGAGGAGTAAGCGCTCGTCTTGCAATGGAGCTGCCATGAGCTCCATTGCGGGAGCACCCATTCGGGTTAATGTGCGGATCAATGCCCGTCAGGCTCACCTAGCTGGGCGACGGCGAAGACGGTTGAACCGCCGCACGTGCGCCCGACCCACGCCAGGCGCACGTCGGCGGCCCTCAGTAGTTGTAATCGTTGGCGGTGGTCAGCTCGCGCAGTTCGCCATAGTGGACGGCGTCACTGAACAACAGCGCACCACTCACCTCTGTGGGCAGAGCGTCGGCAGGACAGAAGCCGTCGTTGCAGGCCACATCGACCACCCAACAGCCACGGATGAAGTTCACCGCGTAGCCATCCCGGCCCAGCGCCGCCTCGGCTCGCTGCAACGCCTCGTGCAAGTCGTTGGCGCCGACATAGACATTCAGCTGGGCACTGACGAACTCCTCGGCCAAGGGGTTGGTCGAGTGCGGCGTGATCTCGGCACCCACGCAGAACAGATGTTTCTTCATTGTCATCGTTGTCCTCCTCGCAGACTTCATCTGTCGCCGGCCCGCCAGACGGCAGCCGGGAAGAACATCATTGCAAGCATGGCACATGGGCCAGACAGCAGACGCCATTTTCAGCAAGGCGCTGCGTCTCAGGACGAAAGGGGCTTGGATCAGTGCCGACATACCGCCATGGCCGCTGCCCTCCTCGACATGCCTGCCCCAGTGGTCAGCCCAAGCCATTCGAGTGATAAATCGCGGCCCGGCACCTGGGCAATTTTGCCTATCGGGCAGATAAATTTAATCCATGCCCTTTTTGGCTATGCTCCGGCACGACTGGGCTATAAAGGTTAGGACTGTTTCGAGCAGCCCACACGGAACCGTACCCACCCTCTGCCGGGGGTATGTCGCAAGATGCGCCAATTTTCAGGCTACGAAGACATGATCGGAGACGGATATGAGTGAGAACAATATGAAGACTGCCGGCAAGTGCCCGGTGATGCACGGCGCCAATTCGGCCACCGGCAACTCGAGCATGGATTGGTGGCCGAATGCCCTCAACCTGGACATCCTCCACCAGCACGACAGCAAGACCAACCCGCTGGGCAAGGCCTTCAACTATCGGGAAGAGGTCAAGAAGCTCGACGTCGCCGCGCTCAAGAAGGACCTGCAGGCGCTGATGACCGACAGCCAGGAATGGTGGCCGGCCGACTGGGGCCACTACGGCGGACTGATGATCCGCATGGCCTGGCACGCCGCCGGCTCCTATCGCGTGGCCGACGGCCGTGGTGGTGCCGGTACTGGTAACCAGCGCTTCGCGCCGCTGAATTCCTGGCCGGATAACGCCAACCTGGACAAGGCGCGTCGTCTGCTCTGGCCGATCAAGAAGAAGTACGGCAACAAGCTCAGCTGGGCCGACCTGATCGTCCTCGCTGGCAACATGGCCTACGAGTCGATGGGCCTGAAGACCTTCGGCTTCGGCTTCGGCCGTGAGGACATCTGGAGTCCGGAGAAGGACATCTACTGGGGCTCGGAGAAGGAATGGCTGGCGCCCACCGAGAACCCCAACAGCCGCTACTCTGGCGAGCGCGATCTGGAGAACCCGCTGGCCGCGGTGATGATGGGCCTGATCTACGTCAACCCGCAGGGCGTCGACGGCCAGCCCGATCCGCTCAAGACCGCCAAGGACGTGCGCGAGACCTTCGCGCGCATGGCGATGAACGACGAGGAAACCGTAGCCCTGACCGCCGGCGGCCACACCGTGGGCAAGGCGCATGGCAACGGCGACGCCGCGCTGCTCGGCCCGGAACCGGAAGCGGCAGACGTCGAGGAGCAAGGCCTTGGCTGGAACAACAAGACCAAGCGCGGCGTCGGTCGCGACACCGTGACCAGCGGCCTGGAAGGCGCCTGGACCACCAATCCGACCCAGTGGGACTACGGCTACTTCGACATGCTGCTCAACCACGAGTGGGAACAGAAGCTGAGCCCGGCCGGCGCCCATCAGTGGGAACCGATCGACATCAAGGAAGAGGACAAGCCGGTCGGTTCCGAGGATGCCTCGGTTCGCTACAACCCGATGATGACCGACGCCGACATGGCGATGAAGATGGACCCGGAGTACCGCAAGATCTCCGAGCGCTTCCAAAAGGACCCGGCAGCCTTCGAGGATGCGTTCGCCCGTGCCTGGTTCAAGCTGATCCACCGCGACATGGGACCCAAGGTGCGCTACCTCGGCCCGGATGTACCGCAGGAAGATCTTCTCTGGCAGGACCCGGTGCCGGCCGGTCGCAGTGACTACGATGTCGCCGCCGTGAAGGCGAAGATCGCTGCCAGCGGCCTGTCCGTGAGCGAGATGGTCAACACCGCCTGGGACAGCGCACGGACTTTCCGCGGCTCCGACATGCGTGGTGGCGCCAACGGTGCGCGCATCCGGCTGGCTCCGCAGAAGGACTGGGAAGGCAACGAGCCGGCGCGTCTGGCCAAGGTGCTGGCGGTATACGAGAAAATCGCTGCGGAGACCGGTGCCAGCGTGGCCGACGTCATCGTGCTGGCCGGCAACCTCGGCGTCGAGCAGGCGGCCAAGGCCGCGGGCTTCGACATCAGCGTCCCGTTCGCGCCGGGGCGTGGCGATGCGACCGACGCGATGACCGACGCCGCCTCCTTCGAGGTGCTGGAGCCGGTCCATGACGCCTATCGCAACTGGCTGAAGAAGGACTACAAGGTCAGCGCCGAGGAGCTGATGCTCGACCGTACCCAGCTGATGGGCCTGACCGCCCACGAGATGACCGTGCTGGTCGGCGGCATGCGCGTGCTGGGCACCAACCATGGCGGCAGCAAGCATGGCGTGTTCACCGATCGGGTCGGTGCGCTGAGCAACGACTTCTTCGTCAACCTCACCGACATGGCCAATACCTGGAAGCCGACCGGCAACAACCTGTACGAGATCCGCGACCGCAAGACCGACCTGGTCAAGTGGACCGCAACTCGCGTGGATCTGGTGTTCGGCTCCAACTCGGTGCTGCGTGCCTACGCTGAGGTCTATGCCCAGGACGACAACCAGGAGAAGTTCGTCAAGGACTTCGTCGCCGCCTGGACCAAGGTGATGAACGCCGACCGCTTCGATCTGGCCTGACGCCAGCCACACATCCCCCCGCAGCGTCCGCGCTGCGGGGGGATTTTTGTTTGCACGGTTTCTTTCCCTTGCGCCGCGTCCCCCTTTTCCCAGCCCTCTCCCTCCCGCGGGATTGAGCACAGTGCCTGCCAGCTGAGCCGCGTGCCCTCGGCTATCTGCAGGCCGGCACGGCGGAGTGGCCCTTCAGGTTATGCTCGGCTGCAGTGCCCGTGCGTAGTAGAACAGGAACAGGTTGTGCAGCAGCTCCTTGAGCACCGACGGCTCGCTGCTGGTGAGGCTGGCCAGGTCGAGGTCGCCCTGCTCCTGCAGTTCGGCGATGGCCTGCGGGCCGAACTGGGCGCAGACTCGGCCGCTGTCGCGGTCGAGGATACGCAGCCAGGGTTGCGGGCGATCCAGCCAGGCATCGATCAGAAAGGTCATGGCAGCACTCCTGTTAGGAAATCTCATTTGAGATTAGTTCCTATTTAAGGCTTAGCCAAGCCCCTTCATCGATTTCGAACACAAAAAAACGCCCGCCGCGGATCACTCCGCGGCGGGCGTTGCTACTAGTTGCTAGTGGAGGGCTGATCAGCCTTGGCGGATCAGGTGGTCGAAGGCGCTCAGCGAGGCCTTGGCACCTTCGCCAACGGCGATGACGATCTGCTTGTAGGGCACAGTGGTCACGTCGCCGGCAGCGAACACGCCGGGGACGCTGGTCTGGCCCCTGGCATCCACCACGATCTCGCCGAAGCGGCTCAGTTCGAGGGTGCCCTTGAGCCAGTCGCTGTTGGGCAGCAGGCCGATCTGCACGAAGATGCCTTCCAGTTCGATGGTGTGCACCTCGTCGTGGTGGCGATCCTTGTAGATCAGGCCGGTGACCTTCTGGCCGTCGCCCTTCACCTCGGTGGTCTGCGCCATGGTGATGACGGTGACGTTGGACAGGCTGCGCAGCTTGTTCTGCAGCACCGCGTCGGCACGCAGGTGCTCGCCGAACTCCAGCAGGGTGACGTGGGCGACGATGCCGGCCAGGTCGATGGCCGCCTCGACGCCGGAGTTGCCGCCGCCGATCACCGCCACGCGCTTGCCCTTGAACAGCGGACCGTCACAGTGCGGGCAGTAGGCCACGCCGCGGCCGCGGTATTCCTGCTCGCCCGGTACGTTCATCTCGCGCCAGCGGGCGCCGGTGGCAAGGATCACGGTCTTCGCCTGCAGCTCGCCGCCGTTGTCGAATTGCACGGTGTGCAGGCCGTCCTCGGTTTCGGCCGGAATCAGCTTGCTGGCGCGCTGCAGGTTCATGATGTCGACCTCGTACTGGCGCACGTGCTCTTCCAGGGCGCGGGCCAGTTTCGGGCCTTCGGTTTCCTGCACCGAGATGAAGTTCTCGATGGCCATGGTATCCAGCACCTGGCCGCCGAAGCGCTCGGCGGCGACACCGGTGCGGATACCCTTGCGCGCGGCGTAGATGGCGGCGGAAGCGCCGGCCGGGCCGCCACCGACCACCAGCACGTCGAAGGCGGTCCTGGCGTTGAGTTTTTCGGCGTCACGGGCACCGCTGCCAGTGTCCAGCTTGGCGAGGATCTCCTCGATGTCCATGCGGCCCGAACCAAAGGGCTCGCCGTTGAGGTAGATGCTCGGCACCGCCATGATCTGGCGCTGGTTCACTTCGTCCTGGAACAGCGCGCCGTCGATGGCCACGTGCTTGATGTTGGGGTTGAGCACCGCCATCAGGTTCAGCGCCTGCACCACGTCCGGGCAGTTGTGGCAGGACAACGAGAAGTAGGTTTCGAAGCTGAATTCGCCTTCGATGCCCTTGATCTGCGCGATCACCTCGTCGGAGACCTTCGGCGGATAGCCGCCGACCTGCAGCAGGGCCAGCACCAGCGAGGTGAACTCGTGGCCCATGGGCAGACCCGCGAAGCGCACGCCGACTTCCTGGCCGTCGCGGCGGAAGCTGAACGACGGTACGCGGGCATCGCTGCCGGCGGTGCTCAGGGTGATCTTATCGCTCAGGGCATTGATATCCTCGAGCAGGGCAAGCATTTCCCGCGACTTGGCGCCGTCATCCAGGGACGCGACGATCTCGAACGGCAGGGTGACTTTCTCGAGGTAGGCCTTCAACTGGGTTTTCAGGTTGGCGTCCAACATAGTGACGTTATCCTCTGGATCAGAATTCGGGGTGGAAAGTTGATGGAGAGAATCCTACGCCGCACCGCAGATCGCTCACAGTTGATTGATTCAAGCCTGCTGATTTGTTTTATCTATCACTCGACATCCGCATTCAGCCGCGGGCCTGCCACAAGATTCCATAGCCCAGTCCCATCAGCAGCCAGCCGCCCAGCGGATGGAACGCGGTGCGCCACAGCCGGCTGTAGGGGTCGAAGCCGACACCATGGATGAAGCCGCTGGAGATGCCCCACATCACCAGCATCAGCAGACCGTGGCTGTAGCCGCCCTCGGCGTCGAGCATGGCGGCGGGATGGATCAGCAGCACCAGCGCCAGCGGCGTGGCCAGCAGCAGGGAGACAACGCGGCTGGGGCCGCGCCGTAACCAGGGACGTGCCTCAGTCGTCACCCACCGTCTCCTCGTCGAGGTTCTGGGTGGTTTCCAGCCACAGCGCGTTGACGATGCCAAAGCTGCAGGCCAGCAGTACGCCGAGAATCCAGGTGAAGTACCACATGTGTCGTTCTCCTTGGTCAGTACAACCCGTGGGGGTTGCTCTCGATGGTCTGGTTGGTCACTCGGCCCCACATGCGGGTGTAGCACCACAGGGTGTAGAGCAGGATCAGCGGCACGAAGATCCCCGCCACCACCAGCATGATGCCCAGGGTCTTGTAGCTGGACACCGCGTCCCACATGGTCAGGCTCGACGCCGGGTCGAGGCTCGACGGGAACACAAAGGGGAACAGCGCAAAGCCCGCGGTGCAGATCGTGCCGACGATGGCCAGGCTGCTGCCGAGGAAAGCCACGCCGCCACGATTGAACAGTGCGCCGAGCAGCGCCAGCAGGCCGCCGGCCAGCCCCGCCAGCGGGGCGATGCGGGTCCATGGATACTGGGCGTAGTTGGCCAGCCAGCCGCTGTTGTCCAGACTGACCTGCTTGTTGAGCGGGTTGAGCGCTGCGCCCAGATCGCTGAAGCCACCGACTAGACTGAAGCCCTGGATGCCCAGCGCCAGCCAGGCCCCGGCCCCGGCGAAGGCGAGCAGGAACACCAGTGCGCACAGCTGGGTCGCCTTGCGCGAGCGCTGGTGCAGCTCTGCGTCGGTACGCATCATCAGCCAGGCGCCGCCATGGGCGCACAGCATGCTCAGGCTGACCACCCCGGCGAGCAGGGCGAAGGGATGCAGCAAAGCGAAGAACGAGCCCTCGTAGGTGGAGCGCATCAGCTCGTCGAGGCGGAACGGCAGGCCAAGGAACAGGTTGCCGAAGGCCACGCCGAACAGCAGCGCAGGTGCCGCGCCGCCGACGAACAGCGCCCAGTCCCAGGCGCTGCGCCACTGCTGGTTCTCCAGCTTGCTGCGGTAGTCGAAGCCGACCGGGCGGCAGAACAGCGCGAACAGCACCAGCAACATCGCCCAGTACAGTCCGGAGAAGGCCACCGCATAGACCATCGGCCAGGCGGCGAACAGCGCGCCGCCGGCGGTGATGAACCACACCTGGTTGCCGTCCCAGTGCGGGGCGATGGTATTGATCGCCGCGCGGCGCTCGTTGTCGGTCTTGCCGACGAAGGGCATCAGCGCCATGGCTCCCATGTCGAAGCCGTCGGTGAGGGCGAAGCCGATCAGCAGCACGCCGATCAACACCCACCACACCAGTTTCAGGGTTTCATAGTCGAACATGACGCTCTCCTCAGGCCTGGGCGGATTGTGCGGCGGCCTGCCGCTCGAAGTGGTAGCGGCCGGTGTGCAGGCTGGACGGGCCGAGACGGGCGAACTTGATCATCAGGTACATCTCGATCACCAGCAGCAGGCTGTAGAAAGCCACCAGGGCGATCAGCGAACCCCACACGTCGCCAGTGGTCAGGCTGGAAGCCGACAGGTGGGTCGGCAGCACCTCGCCGATCGACCAGGGCTGGCGGCCATGCTCGGCCACGTACCAGCCGGTCTGTGCGGCGATCCACGGCAGCGGCAGGCTGAGCAGCGCCCAGCGCAGCAGCCAGGGTTTGGACTCCTCGTTCTTGCGCGCCGAAGCCCAGAAGGCGCAGGCGAACAGCGCCAGCATCAGGAAGCCCGAGGCGACCATGGCGCGGAAGCTCCAGAACAGACTGAACACATGGGGAATGGTGTCCTGTGCGGCGAGCTTGATCTGCTCCTCGCTGGCATCCACCACGTTGCCCGTGTACTTCTTCAGCAGCAGGCCATAGCCGAGGTCGTGCTTGACCGCCTCGAAGGCCGTGATGGTTTCCGCGCTCTTGTCGCCGCCGCGCAGCTGCTCGAGCAGGGCGTAGGCGCCCATGCCGTTGCGGATGCGCCCCTCGTGCTCGGCGATCAGATCCTTGATGCCCTTGACCTCCTCGTCCAACGAACGGGTGGCGATCAGCCCCAGCGCCCAGGGTATCTTCACCTCGTAGTCGGTGCGCATCTCCTCCTGGTTGGGCAGGCCGAACAGAGTGAAGCCAGCCGGTGCCGGGTGGGTTTCCCACTCGGCCTCGATGGCCGCCAGCTTGGTCTTCTGCACGTCGCCGATCTCGTAGCCGGACTCGTCGCCGAGGACGATCACCGAGAGGATCGAGGCCAGGCCGAAGGCCGAGGCGATGGCGAAGGAGCGGCGGGCGAAGCCCAGATCGCGTTTCTTCAACAGGTAGTAGCTGGAGATGGCGAGGACGAAGATCGACCCGGTGACGTAGCCGGCCGCCACGGTGTGCACGAACTTGACCTGCGCCACCGGATTGAAGATCAGCGCGCCGAAGTCGACCAGCTCCATGCGCATGGTCTGATAGTTGAACTCGGCGCCGACCGGGTTCTGCATCCAGCCGTTGGCGATCAGGATCCACAGCGCCGACAGGTTGGAGCCCAGCGCCACCAGCCAGGTGACCACCAGGTGCTGCACCTTGGAAAGCCGATCCCAGCCGAAGAAGAACAGGCCGATGAAGGTCGATTCGAGGAAGAACGCCATCAACCCCTCGATGGCCAGTGGCGCGCCGAAGATGTCGCCGACGTAGTGGCTGTAGTAGGCCCAGTTGGTGCCGAACTGGAACTCCATGGTCAGACCGGTGGTGACGCCGAGGGCGAAGTTGATGCCGAACAGCTTGCCCCAGAACTTGACCATGTCCTTGTAGACCTGTTTGCCGGTCATCACGTAGACCGACTCCATGATCGCCAGCAGGAAAGCCAGCCCGAGCGTCAGCGGCACGAACAGAAAGTGATACATCGCGGTCATGGCAAATTGCAGACGCGACAGGTCGACGACGGCTTCCGAGATCATCTCGGTTCCTCCTCGTTCAGGGATGCAGGTGATGCGGGAGAGATTTGGGACGTGCCAAGCAGACGCTCGCTGACCCGTTCGCTGCCGTTGACCGGCACGATCGGTTCGGTGAACCAGACCGCCTTGATGGTCAGCAGGATGGCCAGCTTGATCAACAGGATGATGCCGATCTCGCGCACCAGGGGGATGCGCCAGGGCGACTGCGGAGGTACTTGCGGCATAGTGACAGCTCCATGACCTGCGTTCGCCAATCCGGCGGCGACCAGTAATCCACTCTAGTCGCTGTTCGGAACACCGTTGGCGTGCGGGCTGGAGCCATCATACTCCCCTGAGTATGACGAAAGACCTAGCGAGACACTTGGTCGCAGTGGCGGGCCGCTCTGCGCCGCTAGTTGCGACCTCGGCGCGGCAGGCGCATCCGCGCGCACAGCCCGCCCAGCTCGGCGCTGTCCTCCAGGCTCAGCTTGCCGCCGCAGGCCTGGACGATGTCGCGGACGATGGCCAGGCCCAGGCCGTGGCCGGCCACCTGCTCGTCCAGCCGGTTGCCGCGGTCGACCACCGCCTCGCGCTGCGCCAGGACGATGCCCGGGCCGTCGTCCTCCACGCACAGCCAGTAGCCCTCGGCCTCCTCGCCGGCACTGACCTTGACGGTGCTGTCGGCCCATTTGCAGGCGTTGTCGAGCAGGTTGCCGAGCGCCTCCAGCAAGTCCTCGCGGTCCCACGGGAGGCGCAGCCCGGCTGGCGCCTGCCAGTCGATATCGACGTGCGGGTGGATCTGCCGGAGGGTGGCGCACAGTGCCGGCAGCTCGGCGGCGCAGTCGAAGTGCGCACCGGGCAGCGCCTCGCCAGCCAGCCGCGCGCGGCCCAGCTCGCGGGCCAGGCGCTGGTCGATCTGCGTCAGCAGTTCGACCAGGGTGGCGCGCAGGGCCGGATGGGCGCGCAGTTCCTCACGATTGGCCAGGCTGACCAGCACCGCCAGTGGCGTCTTCAGGGCATGGCCGAGGTTGCCGAGGGCGTGACGCGAGCGCCTGAGGGTGTCTTCGGTGTGCCTGAGCAGGTGGTTGACCTCCCCGACCAGAGGCTCCAGCTCGCGCGGCACCCGACTGTCCAGAGCGCTGAGGCGGCCGGCCTGCAGCTCGGCGATCTGCCGGCGCACCCGCTCCAGCGGCGCCAGTGCGCGGCGCACGGTCAGCCATTGCAGCAACAGCACCAGCAGCAGACTGCCGGCACCCAGGCCCAGGCCCAGCCAGCGGATGCGCGCCAGACTGCTGAGCACCGGCGTGTAGTCCTGCGCCACGCTGATGCTCAGCTGCTGGCCGAAACGCCGATAGTCGCCGCGAAACACCAGCAACCGCTGGCCGGCGACGCCCTCGGCCAGCGCCGGCGCCAGCCCCTTGCCTGCCGGGCGCGGCAGTTCGCTGTCCCACAGCGAACGCGAACGCCAGATATCGTCGGCGAAGTCGATGCGGAAATAGCGCCCGGAATAGGCGCGCTGGTAGGCCGGGTGCAGGCGGCGCTCGTCCAACTGCACGCCCCCCTCGCCGCGCACCAGGGCGGTGAGCAGGGTTTCCGCCTCGTCCTGCAGGTTGCTTTCGTGGTAACGGCGCAGGCCGCTGTCGAACAGCCACAGGCTACCCTGCAGCAGCGCCAGCATGACCAACAGCAGAGTCGCCGCCAGACCGAGGCCGAGGCGGCTCTGGATCGACTTCACCGGCCCTGCTCCGCGTCGCCGGCGTAGCGGTAGCCCTGACCGCGGCGGGTCTCGATCACCTCGCGACCGAGCTTGCGGCGCAGGTGGTTGACGTGCACCTCGATGACGTTGGAGTCGCGTTCGCTCTCGCCGTCGTAGAGATGCTCGTTGAGCTGGGTCTTGGAGAGGATCTGCCCCGAATGCAGCATGAAGTAGCGCAGCAGACGGAATTCGCCGGCGGTGAGCACCACCTCCTCGTCACCGCGGCGCACGCACTGGCGCGCCTCGTCGAGTACCAGGCCGGCGGCCTTCAGCTCGTTCTGGTTGGCCAGCCCGTGGGCGCGGCGCAGCAGCGCCTGGATGCGCAGGGCCAGTTCCTCGGGATGGAAGGGCTTGCTCAGGTAGTCGTCGGCACCGGCCTTGAGGCCCTCGATGCGCTCGGCCCAGCTGCCGCGCGCGGTGAGCACCAGCACCGGGGTGGCCAGTCCGTCGCCACGCCACTGGCGCAATACGTCCAGCCCCGGCATGCCGGGCAGGCCGAGGTCAAGGACGATCAGGTCGTAGGGTTCGGTGGCCCCCTGCACCAGGGCGTCGCGGCCGTCGGCCAGCCAGTCGACCGCGTAGCCCTGGCGGGTCAGGTCGGCGAGCAGTTCGTCGGCGAGGGCGACGTTGTCCTCCACCAGCAGCAGGCGCATCAGTCGTCCTCCTCGTCCTTCAGCACGCGGCCAGTGACCGCATCCAGCTCCAGTTCGCGCACCTGGCCACCTTCGGTGAGCAGCTCAACTTCGTAGACGTAGTGATCGCTCTCCTCCTCCAGCTCGGCCTCAAGCAGGCGTGCGCCGGGGTAGCGCTGCATGGCCTGCTGCAGCAACTGCTGCAGCGGCTGGATCACGCCCTCCTGGCGCAGGCGCAGGGCCTCGTCCTGGTCGAGGTCGCGGGCCTGCGCCGTGGCGATCAGGCACAGGACAAGAGCGGCGAGGAAGGGCGTGGTTCTGATCATCAGTCGTCCTGGTGGTCCTTGAGGATCTGGCCGCTGGTGGCATCCAGCTCGAGGTCCCACTGTACGCCCTGGGCGTCACGCAGCTCGACCTGGTAGACGTAGCGGCCGTATTCCTCTTCCAGCTCGGTTTCCTCGACGGTGGAACCCGGGTGCTTGGCGATGGCGGCGGCGTTGAGTTTCTCGAAGGACATGATGGTACCGGCATCGCGCAGTTTCAGCGCCTCGTCCGGACCCAGATCGCGGGCCTGGGCGACACCGGCGGTGGCGGCGATGAGGGCAGTGGCAAGCAGAGCGGTCAGTTTGTTCATTTTTCAGTCTCCTGGGGAGTGAGTGGCTTTCGATGGGTTCACTGTAGCCCGTGCCGCTTAATCGAAACTGAATGGTCACCGACACCTGGCGCACGTCGATCTGTAGGGGCGAATTCATTCGCCTGACGGGGCCGCGCTGGCGAATGAATTCGCCCCTGCTGCGCTGGAGATCATTACCCGCGCCCCATCATCAGATCCTGGTTCTGCCCGGCCATCTCGCGCAGGAAGTCCCAGCACACGCGCATGCGCGCCAGGTCCTTGTTCTCCGCCGGCATCAGCATCCAGAAGGTGCGCACGAACTCGATCTCGTCGGCCAGCACCTCCTGCAGGCCCGGCTCGCGGCGAGCGCTGAAGCTCGGCAGGATCGCCAGCCCGGCGCCGGCCAGCACGGCGTTCTGCTGGGCGAGGATGCTGGTGCTGCGCAGGGCAACCTGGCCGGGACGGCCGATCTCGTCCAAGTAGTACAGCTCCTTGCTGTACAGCAGGTCCTCAATGTAGCTGACGAAGCGGTGCTCGCGCAGGTCCTCGCGGCGGCGGATCGGCGGGTGGCGGGCCAGGTAGTCGGTCGAGCCGTACAGGCGCAGCACGTAGTCGGTCAGCTTGGTGATGATGTACGGGCCACGCTCGGGACGGTCCAGGGTGATGACGATGTCGGCTTCGTGGCGCGCCAGCTGGACCATGCGCGGCACCGCCAGCAGGTCGATGCCCAGGTGCGGATAGCGCTGACCGAGGCCGGCCAGCTGCCCGGCCAGCAAGGCGACGCCGTAGCCTTCGGTGGCACCGATGCGCACCAAGCCGGACAGCGTGTCGGCACCGCCCTCCCCCGGCTGCTCGATGGCCAGGAAGGCGCTTTCCATTGCCTCGGCCTGCGCCAGCAGGCGCCGACCGGCCTCGGCCAGGCTGTAGCCGGCGCCGCCGCGAATGAACAGCGGCTGGCCGAACTGCTTCTCCAGCGCCTGCACGCGCCGCGCCACCGTGGTGTGGTCGACGTTCAGGCGGCGCGCCGCCGCGGTCAGCGTGCCGGCGCGCGACAGTTCGAGAAAGTAGCGCAGGTTGTCCCAGTCCATCGGTGGCTCCCGGATAACGCCCGTGAAACAGCCGGGCTTGAGCCATTGTGCAAAAACGCAGAGCAACTGTGCAAATCACCCGGCTATGCCAAGCAATTTTCCACTGCTAGTTTTGTTCCAACACGCCGGCAGCCCCCGGCAAGAACAACAACAAGGCAAGCCTGCAAAGGCGAGGTGACCATGACTGCTACCCGCTCCATCCCCACCGTCAAGCTGCTGATCAACGGCGAATTCGTCGAGTCCACCACCAGCGAGTGGCGCGACGTGATCAACCCGGCCACCCAGGAAGTGCTGGCCCGCGTGCCCTTCGCCACTCAGGACGAGATGAACGCCGCCGTGGCCAGCGCCAAGGCCGCCTTCAAGACCTGGCGCAAGACCCCGATCGGCGCCCGCGCACGCATCTTCCTCAAGTACCAGCAGCTGATCCGCGAGAACATGAAGGAGCTGGCCGCGATCCTCACCGCCGAACAGGGCAAGACCCTGCCGGACGCCGAGGGCGACGTGTTCCGCGGCCTGGAGGTGGTCGAGCACGCTGCCGGCATCGGCAACCTGCAGCTCGGCGAGCTGGCCAACAACGTCGCCGGCGGCGTCGACACCTACACCCTGCTGCAACCGCTGGGCGTATGCGCCGGCATCACCCCGTTCAACTTCCCGGCGATGATCCCGCTGTGGATGTTCCCGATGGCCATCGCCACCGGCAACACCTTCGTCCTCAAGCCCTCCGAGCAGGACCCGATGGTCACCATGCGCCTGGCCGAGCTGGCGCTGCAGGCCGGCATCCCGCCGGGCGTGCTCAACGTGATCCACGGCGGCGCCGAGGCGGTCAACCTGATCTGCGATCACCCGGACATCAAGGCGGTGTCCTTCGTCGGCTCGACCAAGGTCGGCACCCACGTCTACAACCGCGCCTCGCAGAACGGCAAGCGCGCGCAGTGCATGATGGGCGCCAAGAACCACGCCATCGTCCTGCCGGATGCCCACAAGCAGCAGACCCTCAACAACCTGGTCGGCTCCGCCTTCGGGGCCGCCGGCCAGCGCTGCATGGCGCTGCCGGTGGTGATCCTGGTCGGCGAGGCCCAGGCCTGGCTGCCGGAGCTGGTCGAGAAGGCCAAGACCCTCAAGGTCAACGCCGGCTGCGAGCCCGGCACCGACGTCGGCCCGGTGGTGTCCTGCGCGGCGCTGGAGCGCATCAACGGCCTGATCGAGCGCGGTGTGCAGGAAGGCGCAGAGCTGCTGCTCGATGGCCGCCATCCGCAGGTCGCCGGCTACCAGGACGGCAACTTCGTCGGCCCGACGATTTTCTCCGCCGTCAGCACCGACATGACCATCTACAAGGAAGAGATCTTCGGCCCGGTGCTCTGTGTGCTGCAGGCCGCGACCATGGATGAGGCGATCGCCATCATCAACGCCAACCCCAACGGCAACGGCACCGCCCTGTTCACCCGCTCCGGCGCCGCCGCCCGCCACTTCCAGGAAGAGATCGACGTCGGCCAGGTCGGCATCAACGTACCGATCCCGGTGCCGGTACCGACCTTCTCCTTCACCGGCTCGCGCGGCTCCAAACTCGGCGACCTCGGCCCCTACGGCAAGCAGGTGGTGCAGTTCTACACCCAGACCAAGACCGTCACCCAGCGCTGGTTCGACGAGGACGAGGTCGGCGGCCCGGTCAACACCACCATCACCCTGAAGTGAGGCACCGGCAGACGCATAAATGGTGTTCTCCCCTCTCCCATTCATGGGAGAGGGGCTGGGGGTGAGGGCCAGCAGGACCACCCTCACCCCGGCCCTCTCCCGCCAGCGGGAGAGGGCGCGCCTGCCCTGCGCCAGCCGTACCACCAGAACAAGAAGAGGACTCACCATGCATATCGGCTTTCTCGGTCTCGGCAACATGGGTGCGCCGATGGCGCGCAACCTGCTCAAGGCCGGCCACCAACTGACCGTATTCGACCTGTCCGTCGCGGCCGTCGCCTCGCTGGTCGAGGCCGGCGCAACCGCAGCGAACTCCCCGGCCGCGCTGGCCCGGGCGGACGTCGAGCTGATCATCACCATGCTGCCCGCAGCGGCGCACGTCAAAGCCGTCTACCTCGGCGACGACGGCCTGCTCGCCAACGCCCACCCCGGCGTGCTGCTGATCGACTCCTCGACCATCGACCCGCAGAGCGCCCGCGAAGTCGCTGCCGCCGCGCGCCAGCATGGCAACCCGATGCTCGACGCGCCGGTCTCCGGCGGCACCGGAGGCGCCGCGGCCGGCACCCTGACCTTCATGGTCGGCGGCGAGTCCGGCGACTTCGACCGCGCCCAGCCGATCCTCGCCGCGATGGGCAAGAACATCGTCCTCTGTGGCGGCGCCGGCAACGGCCAGGCGGCCAAGGTGGCGAACAACATGCTGCTCGGCATCTCGATGATCGGCGTAGCCGAGGCGATGAGCCTGGGCGTGGCGCTGGGCGTCGACCCCAAGGTGCTGGCCGGCATCATCAACACCTCCAGCGGCCGCTGCTGGAGCTCGGACACCTACAACCCCTTCCCCGGCGTGATGGACAACGTGCCCGCCGCGCGCGGCTACAGTGGCGGCTTCGGCAGCGACCTGATGCTCAAGGACCTCGGCCTGGCCAGCGAAGCCGCCAAGCAGATCCGCCAACCGGTGATCCTCGGCGCCCTCGCCCAGCAGCTGTACCAGACCTTCAGCACCCAGGGCCACGGCAACCTGGACTTCTCGGCGATCATCAACCTGTACCGCAAGGACGACCAGGCATGAGCGAAGCCCCCGTACTGGCCACGGTGTGCAACCGCATCGGCCATCTGACCCTCAATCGCCCGGCCGGCCTGAACGCCGTCAACCTGCCGATGGTCCGTCACCTGCACAAGCAGTTGCAGATCTGGGCGGACGATCCGGAGATCCTCGCCGTGGTCCTGCGCGCCAACGGCGAAAAGGCCTTCTGCGCCGGCGGCGACATCCGCGCGCTGTACGACAGCTACCAGCGCGGCGACGGCCAGCACGAGCAGTTCTTCGTCGAGGAATATGCCCTCGACCAGTACATCCACGCCTACCGCAAGCCGATCCTGGCGCTGATGGACGGCTTCGTCCTTGGCGGGGGCATGGGCCTGGTGCAGGGCGCCTCGCTGCGGGTGATCACCGAGCGGACGAAGATGGGCATGCCGGAAACCGCCATCGGCTACTTCCCCGACGTCGGCGCCAGCTACTTCCTCTCGCGCCTGCCGGGCGAGCTGGGCACCTACCTCGGCGTCACCGGGGTGCAGATCCGCGCCGCCGATGCGCTGTATGCGGGCCTCGCCGACTGGTGCCTGCCCAGCGAACAGATCGCCGAGCTGGACCGCTGCCTCGACAACCTGAGCTGGACCGTGCACCCGCAGGAAGCCCTGCGCACCCTGCTCGCCACCCTCGCCTCGCGCAAGCTGCCGGGCGCCGAACTCAAGGCCCTGCACCCGGCCATCGAGGAACACTTCGCCCAGCCGGACCTCCCGGCGATCCGCGCCTCGCTGCAGGCCGAGGCACGCCCGGAGTTCCAGCACTGGGCCGAGGAAACCGTCAAGCTGCTCGACAGCCGCTCGCCGCTGGCGTTGTGCATCACCCTGGAGCTGCTGCGCCGCGGCCGTGAGCTGCCGCTCGCCGAATGCTTCGCGCAGGAACTCGAGCTGGATCGCCAATGGTTCGCCCGCGGCGACATCATGGAAGGCGTGCGCGCGCTGATCATCGACAAGGACAAGGCGCCGCGCTGGAATCCGCCCAGCCTCGACGCCGTCACCGCGGAGCGGATCGCGAGCTTCTTCAGCCGCAACCCGCCTGCCGACAAGGCCCGCCACGCGGGCTGAGCGATCAGCCGAGAACAACAAGAGAGAACGGCGATGAACGACCTCGAACTGACCGAAGAACAACGCATGATCCGCGACATGGCCCGCGAGTTCGCCCACCGCGAGATCGCCCCGCACGCCCAGGCGTGGGAAAAGGCCGGCTGGATCGACGACCACCTGGTCGCCCAGATGGGCGAGCTGGGCCTGCTCGGCATGGTGGTGCCGGAGGAATGGGGCGGTAGCTACATCGACTACGTCGCCTACGCCCTGGCCGTGAAAGAAATCTCCGCCGGCGACGGCGCCACCGGCGCGCTGATGAGCATCCACAACTCGGTGGGCTGCGGCCCGCTGCTCAACTACGGCAGCCAGGCGCAGAAGGAAACCTGGCTGCCCGACCTGGCGGCCGGCCGGGCTATCGGCTGCTTCTGCCTGACCGAACCGCAAGCCGGCTCCGAGGCGCACAACCTGCGCACCCGCGCCGAACTGCAGGGCGAGCACTGGGTGCTCAACGGCGCCAAGCAGTTCGTCAGCAACGGCAAGCGCGCCAATCTGGCCATCGTCTTCGCCGTCACCGACGCGGAGCTGGGCAAGAAGGGCCTGTCGGCCTTCCTGGTGCCCACCGACACCCCCGGCTTCACCGTCGAGCGCAGCGAACACAAGATGGGCCTGCGCGCCTCCGACACCTGCGCGGTGACCCTCGACAACTGCCGCATCCCGGCGGCGAACCTGCTCGGCGAGCGCGGCAAGGGCCTGAGCATCGCCCTGTCCAACCTGGAAGGCGGGCGCATCGGCATCGCCGCCCAGTCCCTCGGCATCGCCCGCGCCGCCTTCGAGGCCGCCCTCGCCTACGCCCGCGAGCGCGTGCAGTTCGGCAAGCCGATCATCGAGCACCAGAGCATCGCCAACCTGCTCGCCGACATGCACACCCGCCTCAACGCCGCCCGCCTGCTCACCCTGCACGCCGCCCGCCTGAAGAGCGCCGGCCTGCCCTGCCTCAGCGAAGCCTCCCAGGCCAAGCTGTTCGCCTCGGAAATGGCCGAACAGGTCTGCTCCAACGCCATCCAGATCCACGGCGGCTACGGCTACCTGGAGGACTACCCGGTCGAGCGCTACTACCGCGATGCAAGGATCACGCAGATTTATGAAGGGACCAGCGAGATTCAAAGGATGTTGATTGCAAGGGAGTTGGGGAGTTACTCGTTGTGAAACTGCGTAGCGGTTGCGCCTGAGTTGACCATCCCGACCTGCAGTAAATTGCAGGCCGGGATCGGTAAGAAGTGGACAATCGCCTCGAGCTGAACGAGTAGCTGATGCCGAGGCTCGTCACTGCAAACTCAAACCCGCGGGCAACTCAAGCACTCCAATACTTCTTGTCATTCACCCAACGGTATCGGGTTGGATCATCTGCCAACAGCGCAGCCTTGATGGCTTCGCGCTTGGCCTTCTCCGTTCTCTGGAAAATGCTGCGCAGCTCGGTGTCGATGCTGCGCTCGCTGGCCCCTCGCTCCTCTGCCTTGGCATACCAGTCCAGGCCCTCGCCCAAGTTGCCCAGCTCAATATGCACGGCCCCGAGCAAAGTGCATGGCCGGAAGTTCCGCGGCTGGAATTCATGCCCCTGTTCGCCCAACTGTCGGGCCTCGTCAAGGCGGCGCATGTCGCGCATGACACCGCCGCGGGTGGTACACATGGCAGACTTGACCTTGGAGTCTTTGAGGCGATTGGCAGGCACGCTATCGAGCAGTTCAAGCGCCGTTTTTGGCTGATCACACTTTCGATAATGGCCGCTGCCGTTGACCGCGTTCCACGGATCCTGAGTGCGGCGAAACTCGCCAGCGTAGAACTCGGCCTCGCGCAGGTGATAGGCCTTCTGCAGTTCCTCCGAGAAGTACTCCCTGGCCACTGTGGTGAGCCAGACAAAGTCGTCCTCGGCGAGACGATTGCCGGCGTCGATACGCTTGAGAATGTCCATCATCCGTGCAAACAGAGGTTGCTCGACGAAGTCCATCCCGTATTTTCTGCGCAGAGCCTGGCTCTTCATCTTGGCGATGTACTTGGGATCGCTCTCGCGGGCAACACGGGCGGCTTCAGCTGCCTCGCGCTCGCGCTTGTTCTTCGCCGCCTGCTCGGCCTTTCGGACTCGATACGCGGCTTCTTGGGCTTGTCGTTCTAACGCGGCAGTTTTTTCACGGGCCGGGCGCTCTGCATCGGCGACTACAAGGTAGGCCTCGTAGCTGATCTGACCAGTGGCCAGTTGGTGCAAAGCCTTAAGATTCTTCTCTTTCAAGTACTCAAGGGATGTTGCGGCAAGCAGGCGCCCGTTGTGCATAGTGTCCAGAATATTGCTCAAGCGAAGAAACGGCGTCATCGCCTCGGGAATGTCGCTTACGCGGTAGTGACGAGCAATGTCGCCGACAGTCATGTATTTCATAGTATGGCGGGCTACCTACCTCGGTCCCGGTGGGTTCCGAGAAGGCACTTCCGTGTGACTCCGGTATTGATTGAGTGGCGGACTTTCACGTCCATGTAGGCTTGCTTCAAATCGGGGGAAGCTTTCGAGGCAATTATGCTGGGGGCGCTGGGTATTGTCGAAGCATGACCTCACAATCAGCGCGTAGGGTAGGCAACGGCGCAGTACCAACGGTGGGTAATCGCTACGCGAGTTACCCACCCTACTCCTCCCCATACCCCTGCAAATCCAGCCCCTCGCGCAGATACTCCGCCAGAAACGGATGGGCGATCAGGTAGTCGGCGGTGCGCGTGTTCCACTGCTCGCCAGCCTGCTTGAGCAGGTCGTCCCACTCCTCCAGGGTGCCGTCGCCGCGACCGAGCCACATCAGCGCCACCACCTCCTGCTGCTGGTCGGGCTCCAGGTCGTCAATGATCGACTCGAACTCGGCGTAGTACTCGTCATCGTCGTGATCGGCCAGCGCCTGCAGGGCCCAGTCGTCGCTCGGGCTGTTGGGCTCCTGGGGGATGACCACCTGCTCCTTGGCGTGGAAGGTGCGGGCCAGGTCCATGAGGCGGGAAATGGTATCTAGGTTGACGGTGATCATGTGCGTGCTCCTCTTGGCTGTGCTGGCCCGAAAGGCAAGTATGGGCCCGATTGCGCAAGTTGCCGGCTACGCCTGTCGTGATCGCGAGGTCGCTGCTCACGGACGGCTCCGTGACAGGCTGGCCCAGAGCATCGCCGCCACGACCAGCAGGCCGCCGAGCCAGGCCACCGGCGTCAGCGTCTCGCCCAGCCAGAGCACGGCGAACAGCGCGCCGAACAGCGGCTCGCTGCCCATCAGCAGGCTGACCCGGCTCGGGCTGCTGCAGCCGAGCGCCCGGTTCTGCACGAAGAAGGCGAACAGGGTGGCGAACAGCACCAGGTAGAGGGTTGCGCTCCAGAAGGCCGGTGCCGTCGGCAGCGCCGGCAGGCCGCCGGGGAGCAGCACGCCGAGCAGCAGGCAGCCGCAGCCGACCACCCCGCTCTGCACGGCGGTCAGCGCCAGCAAGGGCACCTCGCGGCCGCTGCCGAGCCTGCGGGTCAGGCAGACCAGCACGGCGCGCAGCAGCGCCGCCGCCAGCATCAGGCCGTCGCCCAGGTTGAAGTCATGCTCGATGCCGCCGCTGAGCAGCCAGGTGCCGAGCAGCGACAGGACCACCGCCGGCCACAGGCGGGCATCCGGGCGCTGGCCGAGCAGCAGCCATTCGACGAAGGGCGTCAGCACCACGCACAGGCTGATCAGGAAGGCCGCGTTGCTGGCACTGGTGTGCGCCAGCCCGTAGGTTTCGCAGAGGAAGATGGCCAGCAGCACCAGCCCCAGCGGCAGGCCGGGCCGCCACGCGGCACGGCCGGCGCCGCGCAGCTGCGGGGCCAGCAGCAGGAAGGTGATGCAGAAGCGCGTGGCGAGAAAGCCCAGCACCGGGTAGAAGACCAGCGCCTGCTTGGCAACGCCGTAGCTGGTACCCCAGACCATGGCCACCAGCAGCAGGAGCAGGTCGCTGCTCTGCAGCAGGCGAACGGGCAAGGGGCGGCTGAGGGTATGCATGGCGGGCTCCGGCTTTCGGGTAGGCTGAGCCGCATTGTTCATTGCAGCGCACGGCGCGATAATCCAGTTCGAATACACAACACTTGTTCCCCATGAACACGAATCAGAGCAATCAGCTGCTGCCACTGATGGCCAGCTTCGTCCGTGTGGTGGAAAGCGGCAGCTTCTCCGCCGCGGCGCGCCTGCAGGGCGGCAGCCCGTCGGCGCTGAGCCGGCAGATCGCCCAGCTGGAGCAGGCGCTCGGCCTGCGCCTGCTGGAGCGCACCACCCGCCGCCTGCGCCTGAGCGCCGCAGGGGCGGAGGTGTTCGAACGCTGCCGGGAGATGCTGGTCGCCGCCGAAGCCGCGGTGGCGGTCGGCGAGCGGTTGATGAGCCACCCGCGCGGCCAGGTGCGGCTGTCGGTGCCCAAGGCGTTCGGCAAGTATCTGGTGGCGCCGCTGCTGGCAGAGTTCCTCGCCCGCCATCCCGAGGTCGACGTCAGCCTCAACCTCAGCGACCGCACGCCGGACCTGATCGCCGAAGGCTTCGACCTGATCGTCTGCATCACCGACCAGCCGCCGCCGAACCTCGCCGGCCGGCCGCTGTGCCAGGTGCTCCAGTTGCTCTGCGCCAGCCCGCAGTATCTGGCCGAGCATGGCGTGCCGCAGCACCCGGACGAGCTGGTGCGCCACCAGTGCCTGTACCTGGACGAGCGCCCGGACGACCATCGCTGGCACTTCGCCCACGCCGGCGAGCAGTGCGTGGTGGCGGTGCGCGGCCGGCTGGCCAGCAACCACAGCGAGGTGCGCCTGAACGGCGCGCTGAACCATCTCGGCATCGCCTGCCTGCCGCAGTTCACCGCGGCCCAGGCGCTGGGCGACGGCCGCCTGCAGCAGGTGCTGGCGGACTGGCGCTACACCGGCTCCTACCAGGGCACCGCCTGGGTGCTCTACCCACCCAACCGCCACTTGCCGCCGAAGCTGCGGGTGCTGATCGACTTTCTCGCCGAGCGGCTGGCCGGTTGACCCCGGCGGCCCGGGTGCCGACAACCGCGACACGACGGGACGACCGCGGACCTGCCAGCGACTACGCTGAAAGTGCCGCAAACGCTGCTACGCCCTCGGTCTCGTGACACGCGGCGGCAAAGCCGCTGCCAGATGTGCTCGACGTGCTACCCGAGCGTGTTCGGCGTCTGAGGAGGTCATGAAATGGCTAATCTGCCGGGTATCGCTGTTGCGCTGGTCGCGCTCCTCGCCACTCTATCTTCGGCGGCCCAGGATGAGGGGCCGGCAAAACCCCCGCCCCCGCTCCTCAAGGAGCTGGTGCAAGGCATGCCCAGGGGCGAACACCAGGAGGTGCGGGTGGTCCAGGCGACCCTCAAACCCGGCGAGGCGACGCCCTTCCATTCCCACCGCTTCCCGGTGACCGTCTATGTGCTGGAGGGCACCTTCACCCTGGAGATCGAGGGTCGCGCGCCCCTCGTGGCCAACGCCGGGCAGGCATTCGTCGAGCCGCCGCAAGTGAGGATGACGGGCTACAACCGCAGCAGCAGCGAACCCATGCGGGTGGTGATCTTCTACGTGAGCGACCCGGACACCCCCTTCCTCGACCCGGTGCAGCGCTGAGCGCGGCCGCTGCCCGGCCATCGCGCCGGCGCGGCGACAGGTTCCAGGCCATAGGCGGGGGCAACTCGTGACAGGCCAGACAATCCCGGGCATGGCGCCCACCCTGCTGTTCGGCGCCTTCGACCGGCACAACTTCGGCGACCTGCTGTTCCCGCATATCGCCGCCGCGCTGCTGCCCGGGCGCGAACTGCGCTTCGCCGGGCTGGCCGCGCGCGACCTGCGGCCATGGGGCGGCCATCGGGTCGAGGCGCTGGCGGCGCTGGCCCGCGAGTTCGCCGGGCGACCGGTCAACCTGCTGCACGTCGGCGGCGAGATGCTGGCCTGCGAGCTGTTCGGCGCACGGATCGAGCGCCACGCCGCGCAGGGCGAGGTCGCCGAGCTGCGCCGCGCCTTCCCGCAGGTCTATCTGGCCGTGCAGTTCAGCGCCGACTTCGGCGACGACGCCAGCCTGACGGCCATCGCCGCGCAACTCGAGCGCATCACGCAGGCGCATGGCTTGGGTATCGCGCTGTTCCGCGCCAGCGCCGCGCCTTGGCACGACGACCTCGACTGCTACCAGCGCATGGCGGCGCACCTGCGCGCGCCGACGCGCATCGCCGCCACCCTGAACCTGTGGGACATCTGCGCGCTGCTCGCCCATAGCCGCGGCTTTCTCGGCAGCAGCCTGCACGGGCGGATCGTCGCCATTAGCTACGCTCTGCCCCGCCTTAACCTGCACCGCGCCGCCCCCGGCAAGCCGGCCGCCTATGCCGCCACCTGGGAGGCCGCCGGGCTACCGCTCAGCGTGGCGGTGGCGGAGATCGCCGCCGGCCTCGACGCAGCCCTCGTCGCCAGCCGGCGCCCACTGCGCGAGCTGGCCCGTGCGCTGGCCGCACGCTACCGCGAGGGCTTCGCGGCACTGTGTGCCCAGATGGCGCCCTGAAGCCGCCCTGCGTACGCATGGCCGCCGGCAGGTCGGGTGACGATTCCGCGCAAACTGCACCCATTGATTTATCCATTTTTTGTATCTGTACCCATAAATTCCGGTTGCCTAGGATGGGCGCCAGAATCCAATCCGCCAGAGAGATCGCGATGCGCAACGTCCCGTTCAAGCAAGTCGACGTGTTCACCAAGGTTCCGTTCAAGGGCAATCCGGTCGCCGTGGTGCTGCAGGCCGAGGGCCTCTCCACCGAGCAGATGCAGCAGATCGCCCGCTGGACCAACTTGTCCGAGACCACCTTCGTGCTGCCGGCGAGCAGCGCCGCGGCGGACTACCGGGTGCGCATCTTCACCCCCGCCTCCGAACTGCCGTTCGCCGGCCACCCGACCATCGGCACCGCCCACGCACTGCTGGAGGCCGAGGTGATCGCCCCGCGCGACGGCCGGCTGGTGCAGGAATGCGCGGCCGGGCTGATCGGCCTGGAGGTGAGCGAGGGCGGCGACGGCGAACGCTGGATCACCTTCGACCTGCCGCAGCCGGCGATCACGCCGCTGGACGACGCCGAGGTCGACGAGCTGGAGGCCATCCTCGGCTGCGCGGTGTCCCGCGAGGCACGGCCGCGGCTGATCGACGTCGGCGCGCGCTGGATCGTCGCCCAGCTGGCCAGCGCCGCGGCGGTGCTGGCCTGCCAGCCGGACATGGCGCGCATGAAGCTGATCGAGCAGAAGCCGCAGGAAACCGGGGTGACCATCTTCGGCGAACACGCGCCCGGTGCGCCGGCGCGCATCGAGGTGCGCTCCTTCGCCCCGGCCTGCGGCATCGACGAGGACCCGGTGTGCGGCAGCGGCAACGGCTGCGTCGCCGCCTTCATCCGCGACAGCGGGCAGACCGGACGCTTCGGCAACGAGTACCGCGCCGCCCAGGGCGCCGCCATCGGCCGCGCCGGGCTGCTGCGCATCGCCATCGACGACGACCGCATCCAGGTCGGCGGCATGGCGGTGACCTGCATCGACGGGCAGATGGCATACTGAATCAGCGGAACATCCCGGCCAGGCCGGCAGCCTGGCCGGGAGGCGCTAGCCTTGGAGTGACGCTTCAATCACTGCCGAGGTGAAACATGCCCCAAGCCGCTGTAAGTACGCTGATGCTGGCCTTGGTCTCCGCGCTGCTGCTGACGGCCTGCGGCGGTGGCACGGGCGTGAAATACCCCACGCTGGATGGCGCCCGGCCGCTGGTGATCGGCCATCGCGGCGCCGCCGGCTACCTGCCGGACCACACGCTGGAGGGCTACCGCAAAGCCATTGAGCTGGGCGCCGACTTCATCGAGCCCGACCTGGTGGCCACCAAGGATGGCGCGCTGGTGGCGCGCCACGAGCCCAACATCATCGCCACCACCGACGTGAAGGATCGCCCCGAGTTCGCCAGCCGCAAGACCCGCAGAACGGTCGATGACGTCGAGGAGGAAGGCTGGTTCGTCACCGACTTCACCCTCGCCGAACTCAAGACCCTGCGCGCCATCCAGCCGTTCCCCGACCGCGATCCGGCGTACAACGGCAAGTTTCAGATTCCCACCTTCGAGGAAGTGCTCGACCTGGCCCGTAGCGAGAGCGCGCGCGTGGGACGCAGCATCGGCGTGTATGCCGAGACCAAGCATCCCACCTGGCACGCCAGCCTGGGACTCAAGCTCGAGGACCGCCTGCTCGATACCCTGGACCGCTACGGCTACACCAGCCGGACCTCGCCGGTGATCCTGCAGTCGTTCGAGGTGGCGAACCTCAAGTACCTGCGCGGCAAAACCCAGTTGCGCCTGGTGCAACTGGTCGACGCCAGCGATATCAATGCCGATGGCAGCATCCAGCTGGCCGCGCCGTTCGACAAACCCTACGATTTTGCCGTGGCCGGCGATGCGCGCACCTTCGCCAGCCTGCTGACCCCGGAAGGCCTCAAGGAGATCAGCACCTATGCCGACGGCATCGGCCCATGGAAGCCCTACCTGATTCCGTCAAGGCTGCTCGATGACAACCGCGACGGCCAGCCTGACGACCGCAACGGCGACGGCCAGATCGACGAGCGCGACCGGGTGATGATGGCGCCCACCGACGTGGTCAAGGACGCCCACGCCGCCGGCCTGTTCGTGCACCCCTACACGTTCCGCAGCGAGGCCAAACGCCTGGCGTCCGACTTCAAGGGCGATCCCGCGGCCGAATACCGGTTGTTCTACAACCTGGGGGTGGACGGCGTGTTCAGCGAGTTTGCCGACCACGCCAAGGCGGCGCGGGACAATTGATGCAGGTCGGAACCACGCTCGGAAACGACATTGAGGCTCGCATCAGCGGGCCTCGTTAGCGCACACCATCCGTTGCCGGCGGCGGCAGGTTCAGCTCTCGGCCAGTGGAGCCTGCCGGAGTCACGACAAGCTCTGCCCAAGCGTCAGCCTCAATCAGCCGACCGCGGCGCCGGCGCCTGGCGTTGAGACGCTGATGGAGCTCGCGGTAGAAGTCCAGCTCCAGCACGCCGAGGAACAGGGTCAGGTTGGCGAACACACTCAGCCAGGCCAGCTGCCAGCGCCGCGCGCCGCGCGCCGATCAGGAGTCGGCATGGGATCGCCAGCAGCAGCGGCGCGATGCCGAACACCACCAGGAGCAGGTCGAAGCGCAGGCCGGGGCCGGCTGTGGCCAGGGGGTCGCGCATGACGCATGGATCAGCTTCCAGTGGCGAGGCGTTGCAGTTTCAGCACGCGGTTGCGGCCCTGCTCGGCGAGCAGGTAATGACCGGGGGTGGTTTCGATCAGGGTCTGCGCCGAGCGCAGATGGGACAACACCGTATGCAACTGCCCGCCCTGGTCGAGCAGCAGCAGGCGCGCCATGTGCGTGGCGTCCTCGCTCACCCATAGTCCTTCGTCATTGCACAGCAGGAAACCGGGCTGGTTGAGACCCGCCAGCACCGTGGGATCGCTGCCATCGGCGCTCAACTGGCGAATCCACCCTTTACCCTTCTCGCCATAGAACAGGCGACCATCCGGACAGACGGTCACCGCCTCGGCCTCGTCCAGGTCACGGCGCAGCACCTCGACGACATCGCGTTCGGGATCGAAGCGCAACAGGCTGCCATCACCATGACGATCCTCGATGGCGTAGAGGTAGCGGCCGTCGCTGGCCAGCCCCTCGACGCTGCGGCCGACGAACAGCGCACGCGTGCCATCGGGCGTCCGCCAGAGCACGGGCAGCTCCCCTTGCTCCTGGCTGAAAACCACGCCGCCGCGAAAGCCGATCATACCGTCGGGCTTGGACAAGCCGACCTGCACCTCGCTCAGTTCGCCTCCCGATGCCAGGCGCAGCAGGCGCCCCTTGCCCCCACCCAGCTCCTGGCTGAGCAGCAGGCCACCCTCGCCGTCTTCGACCAAGGCGCTGACCTTCTCGACCTCGTCGAGGTGGGTAGCGTAGGACCAGCCGGCCTCGGTCCGCACCGGGTAGAGGTGGCGCCAGCCTGCCAGCGCCAGGCCCGCCAGCAGCAGCAAGGCCAGGGCCAACAACAGCTGCACGATGCGCGCCCGCCAGACGCCCGACGGACACAGGCTCTCCGGCAGGGAGCACACGCGGGATGCCAGCGAAACGGCAAGGATGTTCGACATGTTATTCGTCAGCAGCGGCAAATCGCCCAATGCTAGGCAACACTCCGTCAAGCCGGCATCAAGCCAAGGTGAAAAATTCGTCATTTGCGGACCGGGATGCGCCGGGAAGGCGCCCGACAGGAACGTCCCGGCCCTACAACCAGCCCAATCGCTTGAAGTTGGCGTACAGCCCGCCGCAGCCGAGGACGATCACCGCGAGCACGCCGAAGTAGCCGTACTGCCAGGTCAGCTCGGGCATGTGGTCGAAGTTCATCCCATAGATCCCGGCCAGCGCGGTCGGGAAGGCGAGGATCGCCGCCCAGGCGGCGAACTTGCGCTGCACCACGCTCTGCCGCGAGGCCTCCAGCAGCAGGCCGAGCTCGATGGCGTGGTCGGCCATTTCGCGCTGTCCGGTGAGGTCTTCCTGCAGGCGGCTGACGTGAATGGCGATGTCGCGGAAGTACGGGCGCATCGGCTTGTCGATGAACGGGAAGTCGAGCTGCTGAAGCTCGCGGCAAATCTCCGCCAGCGGCGCGACCTGCCGGCGCAGGCGTAGCAGATCGTGGCGCAGGCTGGCGATGTGCTCGATATCGGCCTTGCTCAGCGAGCGGCTGAGCACCGTCTGCTCGAGTTCTTCGAGCTCCTCGAAGATGCCGTCCAGCAGCGGCCGGTAGTTCTCGATGACGAAGCTGAGCAGGGCATAGAGGACGAAGTCCTCGCCCTGCTCCAGCAGCAGCGGGCGCGCCTCGCAGCGCTGGCGCACCGTGGAGTACGGCGCCGAATCGCCGTAGCGGGCGCTGATCACGTAGCCCTTGCCGGCGAACAGCTGGGTCTCGACGAAGGTCAGCTTCCCGTGCTCGCGGATCGGCGAGTAAACCACCATGAACAGCGCGTCGCCGAAAGTTTCCAGCTTGGGCCGGGTGTGCTGGGTGATGGCATCTTCCATGGCCAGCTCATGCAGGTTGAACTGCTGCTGCAGGTACTCAAGCTGGCTGCGGTCGGGGTCGCGCAGGCCGATCCACACCACATGGCCGGGTTTTGCGGCCCACTCCCGGCCTTCCTCGAGGCGGATATCGGCGACCTTTCTGCCCTTGTGATAAACCGCGGCGGCAACGACCTGGCCCATGGCTGTTCCTGAGCTGGAGAAAAGCAGCAAGCTTATCCGAGGCGTCGCCGGCCTGCAGCACGCATGGCCATGCATGAATAGCGATTAGCAGGCCACGCACCGTCTACCCTTGGCAGATGGCAGACGCACGGGGGCAGCATGGATCGGCAAGCGGGCAAGACGGCATTCGTGCTCGCCGGCGGCGGCAGCCTCGGCGCCGTGCAGGTGGGCATGCTCAAGGCATTGCAGTCAGAGGGCGTGGTCGCCGATCTGGTGGTCGGCTCTTCGGTAGGCGCGATCAACGCGGCCTACTTCGCCGCCGCGCCCGATCGCGAGGGCATCGCCCGCCTGGAACGCATCTGGCTGGAGCTGCGCCGCAGCGACATCTTTCCCTTTTCGCCGGCCGATACCCTGCTGGGCCTGATCGGCAGGCGCGACTACCTGATGCCACCCCGGCAATTGCAGCGACTGATCGCTTCGCGCCTGCCCTACCGGCAGCTGGAGGACGCCGCACTGCCCTGCCATGTGGTCGCCACCGACGTGCTGACCGGCAGGGAAGTGATCCTCTCCAGTGGCGAGGCGCTACCCGCGCTGCTGGCCAGCGCGGCCATTCCGGCGGTATTCCCGACGGTGAGCATCGGCGGGCAAGCGCTGATGGATGGCGGCATCGCCAGCAACACGCCGATTTCCGCCGCAGTGACGCTGGGCGCCAGCCGCGTGCTGGTGCTACCGACCGGCACGCCCTGCGCGCTCAAGGCACCGCCCCACGGGGCACTGGCCACCGCGCTGCATGCCGTCAACCTGCTGGCCATGCGCCAGTTGCTCGCCGATGTCGACCGTTTCGCCTCACGCTGCGAGCTGATCGTGCTGCCGCCGCTGTGCCCGCTGGCGGTCAACACCTACGACTTCTCGCACAGCGCCGAACTGATCGAGCGCGCCGAGCTGGCCGCCCGCCGCTGGCTGCAGGACGGGATGCAGCGCCTGCAGGGCAAGGATCCGCACCAACTGCTGGAGCCCCACAGTCATTGAACGACGCGCCTAGCCGCCAGCCGACGGCGGCCGTACTACGTGCTCATCCGCGGAGCACGAATCCACAGCCCACTGCAGGCGGTGAAAATCAAAGGAGTGCTGCAACTGCGGCTTGACGATACGGAAGTACGGCGAGACGTCAAAATCGCGCGGCACGTACAGGCTGTAATGGCGGATGTGCAGTTGCTCATGACGCGCCTGCTCCAGCGCCGGGTGCTGAGGATCGCAGCTGACGATCTCCGGCAGTATCGGGTAATGGATCGACTCGAAGGCCTGCGCCAACAGCGTCGAGCAAATCGCGCGGGTGGGCGATCCACTGCCAAGGGCGATCATCCGCCGCTTCAGCCGCCCCGGCAGGGGCGGCCGCACCAGGTAGCGCGCGAGATCGAACAGGTTGCGCAGGTCGTAGCCCTGCCCCAACCGCGCACGCATGAAGTCCAGCAGTGCCGCGATGTCGGCCTCGTCCAGCCCGATCGGACGACAGATGCGCGTGTGCTGGCCCTGGTAGTGCGCCAGGGGAATCAGCCGTACCCCTTCCACCACATCCGCCTCGATCAACGCGCGTACCGGCTCGCCGGCACCCGGCAGCGGACCCAGACGGTCGCCGACATACAGCGCCGCGTGCGACCAGGTGGACTGGGTCAGGTACTTGATAGCGCTGGAGAAGCGGCTGGTGCCCTCCACCAGGAGCACGTCGCCCACCCGCAGGGTGGCGGCGAGGTGTGCTGGAGGGAACGCCGGCAGCTGGCTGTGCCCCGGACGCGGACGCGCCAGATAGCGGGCCAAGCGTAAACCAAGGGTATGCAGCAGCGACATTGCCTGCTCCGGGCGGATGGAGAAAAAGCCTAGCGCAAAATCCATGGGGCGATCGGGCGCGGCGGCTGTGGCGTCTGAAACCGCGGCACCCTCGAAGACTGCCGAGTGGTACGCTGGGACGCACCGCCTCCTCCCCAACTCAACACCTGTACACCCATACAGACAAAGCTTGCCCAGCCGCTGCATTGCCTACATCCTGTGCGCCATCGAACCTCCTGGATCACGGCAACCATGCGGCTCTACCTCTGCGAAAAACCCTCTCAGGCCAAGGACATCGCCAAGGTGCTCGGCGCCAGCCGGCGCGGCGACGGCTGCTGGCTGGGCGCCAACGTGACGGTGACCTGGTGCATCGGTCACCTGCTGGAAACCGCGCCGCCGGATGCCTACGACGCCCGCTACAAGCGCTGGAGCCTGGCCGACCTGCCTATCGTCCCCGAGAAGTGGAAGATGCTGGTCAAACCGAAGACCGCCAGCCAGTTCAAGGCGGTCAAGCGTCTGCTCGGCGAAGCCAACGAGCTGGTGATCGCCACCGACGCCGACCGCGAGGGCGAGATGATCGCCCGCGAGCTGGTGGAGCACTGCCGCTATCGCGGGCCGATCCAGCGGCTGTGGTTGTCGGCGCTGGACGATGCGTCGATCCGCAAGGCGCTCAAGGCGCTCAAGCCGGGCGCGGAGACCTTCAGCCTCTACCACGCCGCGCTCGGCCGCTCGCGCGCCGACTGGCTGATCGGCATGAACATGAGCCGGCTGTTCACCCTGCTCGGCCGCCAGTCCGGCTACCAGGGCGTGCTGCCGGTGGGCCGGGTGCAGACACCGACCCTGCGCCTGGTGGTGGACCGCGACCGCAGCATCGCCGACTTCGTGCCGGTACCGTTCTGGGCCATCGACGTACAGCTGCTGGCCGACGGCACGACCTTCACCGCCCAGTGGCGCGCCCCGGAAGACGCCTGCGACGAGCAGGGCCGCTGCCTCAAACCGGAGCTGGCCCGTGACGCCGCCGAAGCCATGCGCCGCGCGGCCAGCGCCCGGCTGGTCAAGCTGGCGACCGAGCGCATGCGCGAGGCGGCGCCGCTGCCGTTCGATCTCGGCACCCTGCAGGAGGTCTGCTCGAAGAAGCTCGGCCTCGGCGCCCAGGAAACCCTCGACATCGCCCAGGCGCTCTACGAGACCCACAAGGTCATCACCTATCCGCGCAGCGACTGCGGCTACCTGCCGCTGAGCCAGCACGGCGAGGCACCAGGGATCCTCGCCGCACTGGCCAAGGCCGATCCGGCGCTGGCCGCTCTGCAGCCCTACCTCGACCCGCAGCGCCGCTCGCGGGCCTGGAACGACGCCAAGGTCAGCGCCCACCACGGCATCATCCCCACCGCCGCCGCCAAGGACCTCGATCGTCTGGTCGGCAAGCAGCGCGCCGTCTACACCCTGATCCGCGCCCGCTACCTGGCGCAGTTCCTGCCCAACCACGAGTACGACCGCACCCAGGCCGACTTCGACTGCGCCGGCCACGCCCTGCGCGCGGTGGGCAAGGTGATCGTCGAGCCCGGCTGGCGGCGCGCGTTGCCCGAAGCGCTGACGCCGGCCAGAGGCCGCGAAGCGGCCGAGCCACAGGCTTTGCCGGCGCTACGCCAGGGCCAGGACTGCGCGATCAAGGAGGTAACACTCAAGGACCTGTGGACCCAGCCGCCCAAGCCGTTCACCGAGGGCGACCTGATCAAGGCGATGAAGAACGTCGCCAAGCTGGTCGACGACCCGCGCCTCAAGCAGAAGCTCAAGGACACCACCGGCATCGGCACCGAGGCGACCCGCGCCGGGATCATCCAGGGCCTGCTCGATCGCGGCTACCTGACCAAGCAGGGTAAGGCGCTGGCCGCCACCCCGGCGGCGTTCAGCCTGATCGACGCGGTGCCGCGGCCGATCGCCGATCCCGGCACCACGGCGATCTGGGAGCAGGCGCTGGACATGGTGCAGAGTGGCGAGATGCCGCTGGAGGAGTTCGTCGCCAAGCAGTCGGCGTGGATGAGCAAGCTGGTCGAGCGCTGCGCCGGGCTGCGCCTGTCCATCAGCGGCCCGGCGGCGCCGGCCGGACGTGGCGGCACGCCCTGGAAGAAGAAGCGCAAGGCGACGCCGCGCAAGGCCGCGCCGGGCAAGAGGGTCAGAAAGCCAGTCGCCCCGGATTGAGCGCGACGTGCGCTGCGCTCAATCGCCCTGAAAAGTCTGGCGCCAGGCCTTGGGGGAAACCCCGAAGGCCTGGCCGAAGTGATGGCGCAGCGACGCTGGCGAACCGAATCCGGCGAGCGCGGCAACCTGCTCGATCGGCTGCTCGGTGCTCTCGAGCAGGCGCTGACTCAGGGCGAGGCGCTCGGCAAGCAGCCAGTCGCCCACCGTGGCGCCGGTCAGCTGGCGGAAGTGGCGGGTAAAGGTGCGGCGACTCATCAAGGATTTCTCCGCCAGGCTGTCGAGGCTGTGTGCCTGCTGCAGGTTGGCGCGCACCCAGTCGAGCAGTCCCGCCAGACGGGAATCGCGGGCGGTGGCCGGCAGCGGCTGCTCGACATACTGGGCCTGACCACCCTGACGGTGCGGCGGCATCACCAGCCGTCTCGCCACCGAATTGGCAATTTCGCTGCCGTACTGCAGGCGCAGCAGATGCAGGCAGCAGTCGATCCCGGCGGTCGTGCCGGCCGAGGTGAGCAGGCTGCCGTCCTCGACATAGAGCACATCGGCATCCACCTGCACGTCCGGATAGCGCGCGGCGAACTGTTCTGCCCAGGCCCAGTGGGTGGTTGCCCGCCGTCCCGCCAACAGGCCGGCCTCGGCCAGCACGAAAGCACCGAGGCACAAGCCAACCATCTGCGCGCCGCGGTCGCGGGCCGCGACCAGAGCTGCGAGCAACGGCTCGGACGGTCTTTCCATCGGGTCGCGCCAGCTCGGCACTATCACCGTCTGTGCCCGCTCCAGAGCCTCCAGTCCGTGATCGACCGCCACCCGGAAGCCCGCCGTGGTGCGCAGCAGACCGGCCTCCGCCGCGCACACCTGAAGCTCGAACGGCGGCACGCCGGGGTGATGATCGCCGAACACCACGCAGGGCACCGACAGGTGAAAGGGGCTGATGCGGTCGAAGGCGACCACGGCGACCGTATGACCAGGCATGCGCGATTCCCTCTGCTCGGGCTTCATCGAATGGCCTGATCCTAGCGAATACTGTCCATCGGGTCACTCACAGCAAGCTGCCAAGCTGCGAATAATTCCTTCCATCCCAATACACCCCAGGAGTCCGACATGTCCCGCCAACCCAAGCGCGCCCTGATCGTCATCGATGTGCAGAACGAATACGTAAGCGGCAACCTGCGGATCGAATACCCCGATGTGCAGCTGTCGCTGAGCAATATCGTTCGCGCCATGGACGCCGCCCGCGCCGCTGGCATCCCGGTGGTGGTCGTCAGGCACCTGACGCCGGAGGGCTCGCCAATCTTCGCCCGCGGCAGCGAGCAGGCCGAACTGCATCCGCTGGTGGCCGATCGGCATCACGACCTGCTGGTCGAAAAGAGCATGGCCAGCGCCCTCACTGGCACCGGTCTCGGCGCCTGGCTGCGCGAACGCCAGATCGACACCCTGAGCATCGTCGGCTACATGACCCACAACTGCAACGATTCCACCGTGCGCCAGGCCAAACACGAGGGCTGGAACGTCGAACTGCTGCACGACGCCGCCGGCTCGGTGCCCTACGCCAATGCTCGCGGCGCAGCCACTGCAGAGGAGATCCACCGGGTGTTCACCGTGGTCATGCACACCGGTTTCGCCGCCGTGGTGAGCACTACGGAATGGCTGGCAGCCATCGAACGCGGCGAGGCGCTGCAGGCCGACAACATCTACCTGTCCAATCAGCGGGCACTGGCTGGTCTGATCTAGAGAAACTCCGAAACAACCGCTTACCGTCGCTCCCTCGCAGGTGGGAGCCCAGGGGCCACGGGCCTTCTGGATTCCCGCCTGCGCGGGAATGACCACTTTTTCAGAGTTCCCCCAGCGGCCTGAGCGGTCACAGGCAAATCCCGTCTAACGCGACCATGCCCCCGGATTTGGCACAAGAACTTTCCGGGTCCGACGCTGCCAAAAAAGATGTGCGACACCAACTAGCATGGTTTCATGAACATCTGATGGCGTGACGCTTTCCTCGTGAACATCATCTCGCGCTGCCTGCAACATCCGCACTCCTCCCTCGCCAGCCTGACCGGTCTGGTGCTCGCAATTCCATTGTGCATCCGCCTTGCCTTGGGCTGGTCCGACCCTCTCGGTTATCTGTCGGACCTGGGCATCGCCAGCCTGTTGATCGTGCTGCTGTACCGCCTTTCCTGGTGGCTGGCCCTGCCAGTGTTGCTGGCGTGGGCCCTGCTGACGGTGGCGGCTGTCGAACTGGTCAGCGCCGTAGGCCGGCTGCCAGACGCCGCAGACTTGCGGTACCTTGGCGATCCGCAGTTCATGGAAAGCTCCACCGCCGGCAGCCTTGCCCACCCATGGGTTGCCGCAGCCCTGTTGATCGGCCTGATCATCTGGCTGGCCAGCCTATGGACAGGCCGCTCGCGACCTTCTCCTTGCCTGCATGGCCATGCTTGGACATTGCCGCTTTCCATCCTCCTGGCACACGGCGGCATGCAGTATCTGAGCCCCAGCGCGGCGGATCAGTGGCAGTTGTTCAACCTCCCGCACCAATGGCTGGCGGCAGGCGTTGGCAATGTACAGCTGCGCCTGGAGGAATGGCTGGAAGGCGATGTCGTTGACACGCCACCGCAGATGGCGGGTCTTACCCGACTCGACCTGAACGGACAGAAGCTGCTCAGAGCCCCGGGACGCGCCCGCAATGTGCTGATCGTCGCCCTCGAAGGCATTCCCGGCGCCTACATCGGCGTGAACCGCCAGGCCCTGAATGGCAGCTATCGCGAAAACCTGATGCCCAACCTGAGCGCATGGGCCGAGCGCGGCATGAACACGCCCGACTATGTGCTGCACAATCACCAGACCATTCGCGGCCTCTACGCGATGCTCTGCGGCGACTACGACAAGCTCGACAACGGCACGCCCAAGGGCATCGAGATGCTGACCCAGCAGCAGCGCAACCGGGCCTGCCTGCCAGCCCAGTTGCGCAGCCGCGGGTTCGCCACGCACTACCTGCAGGGCGCGGGCCTCAGGTTCATGGCCAAGGATAGGATCATGCCGCACATCGGCTTCGACGCCACCCGGGGCATGGAGTGGTTCAAGAAGCCTTCCTACCTGGATTTCCCGTGGGGCAAGGACGACAAGTCCTTCTTCGAAGGTGCGCTAGATTACGTCGAGCAGCTGCGCCGCAAGAAGCAACCCTGGATGCTCACCCTGCTGACGGTTGGCACCCACCAACCCTACGCCGCGCCAGCGGAGTATCTGCAGCGCCACAAGAGTCCCAAGCAGGCCGCCGTGAGTTACCTGGACGATGCGCTGGGGCGATTTCTGACCGAACTGGAGCGCCAGGGCGTACTGAAAGACACCCTGATCATCATCACTTCGGACGAGTCCCACGGCATCGAGGGCTTGCGCCTCGCCTCGGCCTGGGGCTTCAACCTGGTGCTGGCCCCCGAACAGGACCAGTTGCCTCGGATCAAATCCGGGGTCTATGGACACATCGACCTGAGCGCATCGGTACTCGACTATTTCGGCTTCCCGGCACCCAAGGCCCTGAGCGGTCGCTCGCTGTTTCGCGACTATGAGCATGGCCGGGAAATCATGTCGTACACCAACGGCAAGCTGCGCTACCACGATGGCCAGGGAACCCTGACCGAGTGCGACTTTCAGCAGCGCTGCCGGTATTACGCCAGCCAGGGCTTCATCGCCGAGCGTGCGATCTTCCTTGGCCAGTATGGCGGTCAGCGCGCGCGCCAGATGGTGGCAAGGGCAACCGAGCTCGATCACTCGTTGCTGCGTACCGCGCTGAACCAGCTCTATCAGTTCGGCAGCCCGGCCATCATCCGGCTCAAGGCGCAGGTGAAGGATGACTGGACGGACAATCTGATCGGCGCCCAGTACCTGGAGCTGCCCAAGGGCTCGCTGACTCGCGTGCGCCTGACCGTACGCTCGGTGGGGCCGAAGCAGAAAGCCTACATCCTGCTCAAGGCCAAGGAATTCGAGCAGGATGTGCCGCTGGACATCCCGGCGAGGATGCTGGTCACCCCTGAACAACCGCTGCAGATGGACTTCAGCTTCTACAACCTCGAGCCGCGCAAGGCGTTCTCCTTCCACCTGCTCGGCTATGGGCGGGGCGCCATTGAAGTAAGTGATTTCAGTGTGATCACCGAGTCAGCGGAGCCACAGGGCGCCATGGATGAGCTGCCGCTCCCGAAAGATGGCGACAAGTCCCGCTCGAGCTGACTGGCGGTTATCAACGACAGCCGGGCAGCGCCAGCGAGGGCGCCGCCCAACGCCCCATTCAGGCGACTGCGCGAAAGAAAAGCGCCGCCATAGCTCAGCGACTCTTGCCGCCGAAGACGAGGAGCAGACCGCCAGCAACGATGGCTGCGATGCCAGCCCATACCGGAACGTTGACGGTTTCCTTCTCTTTGACCGAAAGCTCGACCGAACCGAGCTTCACTGCTGTGGTGTCCTTGGTGTAGCTGAAGCCGCCGTATGCCAGGCCAAGAGCACCAGCGACGATGAGAGCGATTGCGACGAGTTTGATGGCGTTCAAGGTTCAGCCTCCTGTGAGTGAATCTCGGCTGCGGCCCTGAAACGGCTGGCTTCGATTCATAGCAACACAGTAGCCGAGGCGCCGAACAATGCGAGCTCATGCAGCCTTGACCATCGGGAATGCCATACGCGTCGATGGCTCTCGAGGTACAGCCATGACCAGCGGGTGACCAGGCCCATGCGGACCACGCTGCCCGGCTGTTGCGCTTGTCTATAGTGTCCCCATGCCCTCTCTGACCTCCTGCCCGCACGGGTTGGGCAGTCAGCCCCCCATCAACCTGGCGGACACTCGGCACCATGAGAAAAAGACAGATCGCGGTGATCGGCCTAGGCAATCTGGGCCGCAAGTGTGCCGAAGCGCTGCTGGTCGATCCGAGCCTGGCGCTGGCCGGGGTGGTGCGGCTCAACCCCGGGCCGGTCGATTGGCTGAAAGACATCCCGGTCGTCAGCCATATCAGCGAACTGAGCAATGTCGATGCCGCGCTGCTCTGCGTGCCCGCGGACATGACCCGGGGCACCGCGCAGGAGATTCTGCAAAGACGTACCCCGATCGTGGAATGCGCGCGCCTGCACGGCGAGGCCTTTGTCGCCCACCAGGCGGAAATGCAGCGGATGGCACATCTCTACAAGGCAACCGCCATCGTCGGCGCGGGCGGCGATCCGGGCATCCTCTCCCTGCTGCGCAGCCAGTTCGCCCTGCTGATCCCCCATGGGCATAGCCAGAGCAGCCTGCACACCGCCGGCAGCCTGCATCACACACTGGCCGCCGAAGGCGTCGAGGGTGTGCGCAAGGCGCTGGCGACCGAGCTGAAAACCCCGCAAGGGCTCCTCCAGCGCTACGTGTATGTCGAGCTGGAAGCCGGGGCCGATGCGGCTGCGGTGGAAGACGCCATCAGCCGTGACCCGCTGTTTCTGGACGAGGAGACGCTGGTGTTCCCGGTGGAGAGCATCGCCGCACTGGAGGAAACCGATCGTGGGCTATCGCTGGAGCGCCACGCGGCCGCTGGCGACGCCAGCCATGCCGCCCTGCTGCTGGAAGCCCGCTACAACGAAACCGAACTGGCGGCGCGCATGATGCTGGCTGCCGCGCGGGCGCTGCCACTGCTGCAGCACAGCGCCTACTCCCTGTTCGACCTGCCGCCGCGGGTGCTGTGGGGCGAAGAGGGTGCGGCTGCGCAGTTGGAGTGGATGTGAACAGCCTTGATCGGCGCTTCCCATCCGGCTCCCCGGCCCGGCTCGCTGACCGTCCCTGTTGACACATGTTGCCTTGTAAAACAGCGACTACGCTGCAGATGGAGTGCGCCGGAAACCGCGCACAACGATCTCAAGGAGAGCCAGATGTCTGTGATTCGCAACCTTCCCCTGTTGGTCGGCATCGCCCTGCTCGGCGCCTGTGCCAGCCAACCCGACAACCAGTCACTTACCAGCACGCTCAGCCAGAGCGCCGTCGCAGCCGAGGGCGTGCCCGGAGGCATCATCATCGAGGAGGAGAAAGTCGAGGCAACGGTGGTCGCCCTCGACCGCAGCAAGCGCACCTTCACCCTGCGGGATGAGCAGGGCAACCAGCGTACCGTGCAGGCTCCGCCGGAAATGCGCAACTACCCGCAACTGGAGGTTGGCGACAAGGTTACGGCGACAACGAAGGTGGAAAGCGCCATTTACCTGCGTGAACCGGGCAAGGCCGACGAGGAATCCCGCGAGGGTGCAGTGATGGTGCTGACCCCGCCGGAAGGCAGCAAGCCGGGCCTGCTGATTGCCGGTACCAATTCGACCATCGCCGTGGTCAAGGCAATCGACACCACCGCGCACACTGCCACCCTGCAGTTTGCCGATGGCAGCAGCCGTACCTACAAGGTGCGTCCGGATGTGCAGATCAAGCCCGAGTACCTCAATCGCGAGGTGGTGATTCGCCAGGACTCGGAATTTGCCGTGACCGTGGAAGCTCAGTAAATCCCACCCACCGGCGGGCTCCCACCCGCCGGGCTGACTGAACCCGGCCAGCGGCTCGTCGATACTGATCCGCCCACAACCTCGGCGCCGCGCGGTCAGCACCAGGCGCGACAGAAAGGCCAAAACGCAGAAAGCACAAGGGGAGCCGAGGCTCCCCTTAAGTGATCTGGTGCTGTGTTCTTGTTGTTTTGACAGGCTTGTTGTTTTTGTTGGCCGCCCGCCCGGGCCTGTGGCCCGGTAGTAGTCCCAAGACGGGACCCAAGAATAAACGTATTCCTTTGGACGCTGATGTCGCCACTACCCTTGCGGGCTCAACCGGTTGTGGACGCTGCCTCGGGGCAGTTTTATTGTTCTCGGTCCGGTCGTGGGAGACCCAATCGGGCAACTCCTCTCCAAAAGAATCTGTTTGCTGCGCCTCCACCCTGTTGTTCTTGTTGTGTTGGAGCCGTTACGTCTTGTTTTTATTGTGTTGGAGCGGTGTTCTTGTTTTTGTTATGCGAATACTAAAGCAGATGCCGTGCCAACTTTTAAAATTCCTTTAAAATCAATAAGTTGAGCTTTACACCAGGCAACGTCGGGGAGAAAAAAGGCGGGCCCCGTTACCGGCTGCCCCAGATGCCGTTACAGCATGATGCCGCGGTAACACCTCGGCCCGACCAGGTAACCGTCGCCGCCCTGTCGTTACCGCGACGCTCAGGCCACCCCGCATGCCGCCTTCTCCCCCCACACCGGCGCGGCCGCGTCCAGCCTGAGCGAAGGTCGCGCCTGCCCCGGCGTGCGCGACAGGCGCGGTGCGGGCGCCACCTGCAGCATGCCGTCGAGCGGCTGGTACACCCCGCGCGCCTGCAGGTGCGGATGCTGCGGCGCCTCGTCCAGCGTCAGCACCGGCGCGAAGCAGGCGTCGCTGCCTTCCAGCAGCGCGCACCACTCGGCCTGGGTGCGGGTGGCGAACAGCTCGGCTAGGCACTGGCCGTGCGCCTCCCAGTTGGCCGGCTCCTCCCGCCCTTCGTAGAGGTGCTCCGGCGCGTCGCTGCGTTCGAGCAGCTCGCGGTAGAACTGCGGCTCCAGCGGGCCGACGGCGATCTCGCGGCCGTCGGCGCAGGTGTAGCAGCGGTAGTACGGCGCGGCGCCGCCGAGCAGGCTCTGCTCGCGCGCCAGCTCCAGGCTGCTGCCGGCGAAGAAGCTCATCAGCGAGGACACGCCGTCGACGATGGCCGCATCGATCACCTGGCCGAGGCCAGAACGCTCGCGCTCCCACAGCGCCGTCATGATGCCGAAGGCGAGGAACATCGAACCGCCGCCGAAGTCGCCGACCAGATTGAGCGGCGGAATCGCCGTGCCTTCGCGGCCGCCGATGGCGGCCAGCGCGCCGGTCAGGGCGATGTAGTTGATGTCGTGGCCGGCGGCCCTGGCCAGCGGGCCGCTCTGCCCCCAGCCGGTCATCCGCCCGTAGACCAGCCGCGGATTGCGCGCGCGCAGCACCTCCGGCCCGAGGCCGAGGCGTTCCATCACCCCGGGGCGGAAGCCCTCGATCAGCACGTCGGCCTGGTCGGCCAGTTCCAGGCAGCGCTCGCGCCCGGCCGCGCTGCGGATGTCCAGCACCAGCACCGAGCGCCCGCGGTCGGCCACCGGGTTGGGCCAGCCGTTGCCGCCCTCGCGCTCGATGCGCACCACGTCGGCGCCCATGTCGGCGAGCAGCATGGCGCAGTGCGGTCCGGGGCCGATGCTGGCGAATTCGAGCACGCGCAGGCCGGCCAGCGGCCCCGGGTTGGTCGTCATTCAGAAGCCCTCCGCCTGTTCGCCACTGATCAGATGGTCGCGATAACGCTCGCGCAGCACCTTCTTGTTGATCTTGCCGGTGGCGGTCAGCGGCACCTGGTCGATGACCACCGCATCGGGCATCCACCACTTGACGATGTGCGGCTCCAGGTGGGCCAGCACGCTGCGCACGCAGATCTCCACGTCATGGTGCGGCTCGATCACCAGCAGCGGACGCTCCTCCCATTTCGGGTGGAACACGCCGACCACCGCGGCGATCTTCACCCCCGGGCAGGCGGCGGCGACGTTCTCGATGTCGATCGAGCTGACCCACTCGCCGCCCGACTTGATCACGTCCTTGCTGCGGTCGGTGATGCGCATGAAGCCGTCGGCGTCCAGGGTCGCAATGTCGCCGGTGTCGAACCAGCCGTCGGCGTCCAGGGCACTCTTCTCGCTGCGGAAATAGCGCTCGATGGTCCACGGGCCGCGTACCAGCAGCTGGCCGGGGCTTTCGCCGTCGCGCGGCAATTCATTGCCGTCCTCATCGACGATCTTCAACTCGATGCCGAATTGCAGGCGGCCCTGGCGGGTCCAGATCACCTCGTCGGTGGCCTCCTGGCCACGGGCGGCCAGTTTCGGCGTCGGCGTCGATATCACGCCCAGCGGGCTGGTCTCGGTCATGCCCCACAGCTGGCGAATGGTCACCCCGTACTTGCCCTGGAACTTCTCGGCCATCGCCCGCGGCACGGCGGAGCCGCCGATCACCAGCCGATCCAGGCTGCCGGCGTCCTCGCCGCTGCGCTCGAGGTGGTCCAGGTACATGGTCCAGATGGTCGGCACGCCGCCGGAGAAGGTCACCCCTTCACTCTTGATCAGTTCCTGCAGGCTGCGGCCGTCCATCTTGTCGCAGGGCAGCACGAATTTGCAGCCGTTGATCGCCGCGGCGAACGGCAGGCCCCAGGCGGTGCCGTGGTACAGCGACGAGCACGGCATCACGCAGTCGAAGGCCGACAGACCGAATGCCCCGCTGAGGCCGGCGGCCAGTGCGTGCAGCACCACCGAGCGGTGGCTGTACAGCACGCCCTTGGGATCGCCGGTGGTGCCGGAGGTGTAGCAGAGCACCGCGCCGGCGTTCTCGTCGAAGATCGGCCAGTCGAGCGGTTGCTCGGCGGCGATCAGCGTCTCGTAACTGGGCGCCGGCATCTCGCCCGGTTCATCGCAGTCGCGATCCGACAGGACGATGAAGTGGCGGATGTGCTCGAGATGCGGCAACAAGCGCGCCACGATGGGGGCGAAGCTGCGATCGAACAGCAGCACGCTGCTGCCGGCATGGTTGAGGGTGTAAGCGATCTGCTCGTCGGACAGCCGTGGGTTAGCGGTGTGCAGCACCGCGCCGATGCCCGGTACGGCGAAGAACAGCTCGTAGTGGCGGTGGGTGTTCCAGGCCAGCGAGGACACACAATCGCCCTCGCCGATGCCGAGGCGCTGCAACATCGCCGCCGCCTGGGCGGCGCGGGTCGCGAGCCCGCGGTAGTCGTAGCGCCACAGTGGCTCGTCAACCAGCCTCGAGACAATCTCGGTGTCACCATGGGCGCAAGCGGCATGTTTGAGGATGCCGCTGATCAGCAGTGGGGCCTTCTGCATCAGACCTTCAAGCATGTTGATTTCCTCTTCTTGTTCTTGTTTTCAACGAATATCGTCGGCCAATGGCCGTAAAGCGCAGGGAAATCCAGACCTACAGTCAGGTCACTGGTGGGTGAAGCGCGGCTCGCGCTTCTCGACGAAGGCGGCCATGCCCTCCTTCTGGTCGGCGGTGGCGAACACCGAATGGAACACCCGGCGCTCGAAGCGCACGCCCTCGCTGAGGCTGGTTTCGTCGACGCGGTTGATGCACTCCTTGATCATCATCGCCGCAGTCAGCGACTTGCCGGCGATGGCGTGCGCCGCCTTGAGGGTTTCCTCGAGCAACTGATCGACTGGGAACACCCGCGCCACCAGCCCGGCGCTCTCGGCCTCGCTGGCCAGCATCATGCGTCCGGTCAGGCACATCTCCATGGCCTTGGCCCGGCCGATGGCACGGGTCAGGCGCTGGGTGCCGCCGATCCCGGGCAGCACGCCGAGGGTGATTTCCGGCAGGCCGAAACGGGCGTTGTCGGCGGCGTATATGAAGTCGCACATCAGCGCCAGCTCGCAGCCGCCGCCCAGCGCGTAGCCGGCGACCGCGGCGACGATCGGCTTGCGCCGCGCGGCGATGCGGTCGGCCTGGGCGAAGTGGTCGTCGTGGTAGATCTGCGGAAACTGCTTGTCCGCCAGTTCCTTGATGTCCGCGCCGGCGGCGAAGGCCTTGCTCGAACCGGTGAGGACGATGCAGCCGATCTGCGGATCGGCCTCCAGGCGGTCGAGCACCTGGTTGAGTTCGCCGACCAGCTGCGAGTTGAGCGCATTCAGCGCCTGGGGGCGGTTCAGGGTGACCAGGGCGACGCGCTCCTGGATCTCAAGCAGCAGGGTTTCGTAGCTCATGTTCATTCTCCGAGGTTGCGCGCAATCACCAGGCGCTGGATGTCGCTGGTGCCTTCGTAGATCTGGCAGACACGCACGTCGCGGTAGATGCGTTCCACCGGGAAATCCTTGAGGTAGCCGTAGCCGCCGAGGGTCTGGATCGCCGCGGAGCAGACCTTCTCGGCCATTTCCGAGGCGAACAGCTTGGCCATCGACGCCTCCACCAGCGCCGGGCAGCCGGCGTCGCGCAGGGCGGCGGCGTGCAGGACCATCTGCCGCGCCACGGCGATCTGGGTCGCCATGTCGGCCAGGCGGAAGGCCACCGCCTGGTGCTCCAGCAGCGCCTTGCCGAACGCTTCACGCTCACGGGCGTAGTCGCGCGCCACCTCGAAGGCCGCGCGGGCCATGCCCACCGACTGCGCGGCGATGCCGATGCGCCCGCCTTCGAGGTTGGCCAGGGCGATGCGGTAACCGTCACCCTCCTCGCCCAGGCGCTGGGAGACCGGTACGCGCAGGTCCTCGAAGGCGATCTGGCAGGTGTCCGAGGCATGCTGGCCGAGCTTGTCCTCGACGCGCACCACCTGGTAGCCGGGGCTGTCGGTAGGCACGATGAAGGCGCTGATGCCGCGCTTGCCGGCCGCCGGATCGGTGACGGCGAAGACGATCACCGTGCCGGCGTGCTGGCCGGAGGTGATGAACTGCTTGGCGCCGTTGAGCACGTAGCTGTCGCCGTCGCGACGGGCGCGGGTGCGCAGGTTGCTGGCGTCGGAGCCGGCCTGCGGCTCGGTGAGGGCGAAGGCGCCGATCTGCTCGCCGCGCGCCAGCGGGACGAGGAAGCGGCGCTTCTGCTCGTCGTTGCCGAAGCGCAGGATCGGCACGCAGCCCACCGAGTTGTGCACGCTCATGATGGTCGAGCAGGCGCCGTCGCCGGCGGCGATCTCCTCCAGCGCCAGGGCATAGGCCTGGTAGCCGGTGTCGCTGCCGCCCAGCTCCTCCGGTACCAGCATGCCGAAGAAGCCGAGTTCACCCATCTCGCGGATCGCCTCGGTGGGATAGCGGTGTTCGCGATCCCACTCCTCGGCGAACGGGCGCAGGCGTTCCTGGGCGAACTGGCGCGCCATCTCGCCGATGCTCAGTTGTTCGTCGGTCAGCAGCATGGCCAGTCTCCTCAGTCCAAAAGCTCGACGGCGACGGCCGTGGCCTCGCCGCCGCCGATGCAGATGGCCGCCACGCCGCGGCGCAGGCCGTGGCTGCGCAGCGCCGCCAGCAGGGTCACCAGGATGCGCGCGCCGGAGGCGCCGATCGGGTGGCCGAGGGCACAGGCGCCGCCGTGAACGTTGACCTTGGCGTGGTCCAGGCCCAGCTCGCGCATCGCGACCATGCTGACCACGGCGAAGGCCTCGTTGATCTCGAACAGGTCGACCTGGTCCAGACTCCAGCCGGTACGCTGCATCAGGTTGCGGATCGCGCCGATGGGCGCGGTGGGGAATAGGTTGGGCGCATCGGCAAAACCCGCATGGCCGCAGATCACCGCCTGCGGGCGCAGGCCGTGGCGCTCGGCTTCGGACTGGCGCATCAAGAGCAGCGCCGCGGCGCCGTCGGAAATCGAGCTGGAGTTGGCCGCCGTCACCGTGCCGCCGTCGCGAAACGCCGGGCGCAGGGTCGGGATCTTCTCCGGGCTGGCCTTGGGCGGCTGTTCGTCATGGGCGACCAGGCGCTGCTCGCGGCCCTGGGTCTGCAGCGGGACGATCTCATCGGCGAAGTAGCCGTCGGCCATGGCATCGCGGGCGCGCTGCAGCGAAGCCAGCGCGTAGGCGTCCTGCTCCTCGCGGCTGAAGCCGTACTGCTGGGCGCAATCCTCGGCGAAGGTACCCATCAGGCGGCCCTTGTCGTAGGCGTCCTCCAGACCGTCGAAGAACATATGGTCGAGCACCTTGCCGTGGCCCATGCGGTAGCCGCCGCGGGCCTTGTCGAGCAGGTAGGGGGCGTTGGACATGCTCTCCATGCCGCCGGCGACGATGATCTCGGCGCTGCCGGCGCGCAGCAGGTCGTGGGCGAGGATGACCGTCTGCATGCCCGAGCCGCACATCTTGTTCAGGGTGTTGCACAGGGTGGAGCGGGCCAGCCCGGCGCCGAGGGCGGCCTGGCGCGCCGGGGCCTGGCCGAGGCCGGCGGGCAGCACGCAGCCCATCAGCACTTCCTGCACCGCGTCCGCCGGCAGGCCGCTGCGTTCCACCACCGCGCGGATGGCGGCGGCGCCCAGTTCGGTCGCCTTGAAGCCCTTGAGGTCGCCCTGGAAGCCGCCCATAGGGGTGCGGGCGCTGCTGACGATGACGATCGGATCTTCTTTCATGGACTTTTCCCCTTTCATTTGGCGGCCATGCGCAGGGCGCCGTCGAGACGGATCACCTCGCCGTTGAGCATGCTGTTCTCGACGATGTGCCGCACCAGCGCGGCGTACTCCTCGGGCCGGCCGAGGCGCGGCGGGAACGGCACGCCGGCGGCCAGCGAGGCACGCACCTCGTCGGTCATCCCGGCCATCATCGGCGTCTCGAAGATCCCCGGGGCGATGGTCATCACGCGGATGCCGTAGCGCGCCAGCTCGCGGGCCGCCGGCAGGGTCATGGCGACCACCCCGCCCTTGGAGGCGGCGTAGGCGGCCTGGCCGATCTGCCCATCATAGGCGGCGATGGAGGCGGTATTGATGATCACCCCGCGCTCACCGCCCGCGTCCGGCTCGCCCTCGGCCATCGCTTCGGCGGCCAGGCGCAGCATGTTGAAACTGCCGATCAGGTTGATGCCGACGATGCGGCTGAAGCTTTCCAGGCCGTGCGGGCCATTGCGGCCGAGAACCTTCTCGCCGCCAACCACGCCAGCGCAGTTGACCAGCCCGTGCAGCGCGCCGAAGGTTTCGCGCGCCGCCGCCACGGCATTGCGGGCGGCATCTTCATTGGTGATGTCGGCCACCAGGCCGCGGGCGTTGGCGCCCAGCTCGGCGGCGCGGGCCTCGACGGCGGCGGCGAGATCGACCAGCAGCACCTTGGCGCCCGCCTCGATCAGCCCCTTGGCGGTGGCCGCGCCCAGCCCGGAGGCCGCGCCGGTGACTAGAAAAACCTTGTTGTGGATTTGCATGGCGAATCTCTCTCGAACAGCCGCGAAGCGGCCTTGCTGCGTGCAGCCGGGTGCCCGCGCACGGACGGCGCAACGTCTTGATCTGGATTTTTTGGGAGGTGGCGAACGACTAGTCGGGCAGGCCCGCGGGGGGATGCACGATCGGGAAGCAGGGCGGCATGGCGGTTTCCTTTCTTGTTATGGGCCCCGACGCACACTCAGCAACCGCTGGCAGTTGTCGTCTAGAGCCTTGGAAGCACGGCAAGCGTGTTGACTTCATATTGGTCAGCCACCGCCCGCCCGACAATGGCCGTTCTTCTCAATCTGCGTGACCGTTTTGGCCAATCGCCGGCGCGAGGATCAGCGTGCGGTAGTGGCCGGGGTTGGTCCCCGTCCACTTGCGAAAGGCCTTGTAGAACGCACTGACGTCGGCGAAACCAAGGCGCTCGGCGATCTCGCCGAAGGTCACCTCGGCGTCGGCCAGCCAGGCGGTGGCCATCTCCTGGCGCACGGCATCCTTGATCGCCTGGTAGGACTGACCGACCTCGGCCAGACGCCGGCGCAGGGTCGAGGGCGACATGCACAGCGCCTGCGCCAGCGCCTCGCTGGTCGGCCACTGCTCGGCGGGCAGGCTGCGCAGATGGACCTTGATGCGGTGGGCCATGCTGCCGGTGTCGCGGTACTTGACCAGGATGTTCGACGGCGCCTTGGCGAGGAAGGCCTGCGCCTCGGCCTCGCTGCGCCGCACCGGCAGATCCAGTACCTCGGCGGCGAAGATGAAGCGCGTCGAGGGCCGGCCGAAGCGCAGGTTCTCCGAAAACATCACCCGGTAGTCGTCGGTGTACGCCGGCGCAGCGCAGCGCAGCTCGGCCGCCAGCAGGGGAAAGCGCCGGCCGACCAGCCAGCAGGCCAGGCCGTGCAGCATCAGCCAGAAGGTGAAGTAGGCAAAGGGCCGGCAGGGTTCGCCGCTACGCTCGCGCAGCACCACCTCGGCCAGGCTCTGGCTGCGGCTGAGGGTGGCGCGAAAGTTCTCGAAGGTCAGGGCGAAGAACTCCAGAGCGGTATGCAGCGCCTCCTCCAGAGTAGCCTGGCTCCGGCAGGCGCGGCAGAGGAAGGCGAAGCTGCCCGAGCGCATGCGTCGTGGGTCCATGCCGAAGAACTCGTCGTCGAAGCGCCGGGCCAGACGCAGCCACAGGCGGCTGTACACGCCCACCTCCACCCGCGCCGCAGGATCGGCCAGCACAGCCGGCTCCAGACCCACCTCGCGCAGCAACGCCTCCAGCGGCTCGCCGCGCCGGGCGAAGGCCTGCAGGGCCTCCTCGACCATGCGAATGGAGATGGTGTCCTTCTGCCTTGGCACTGCGCGCTGGTTCACGGGTCCTGGTTCCGCTGAAAGGGGGCGGACACCATAAAGAAGCCGGGGCGACAAAACCAGACTGGCGGGAGGTCTGCGCGCCACGGTTGAGCCTGGAGGAGCGAATTCATTCGCGACCCTGTCGCGAAGTCGCGAATGAATTCGCTCCTCCAGAAGATTGTCCTACCCCGGCTGACCGTCCAGCCGCGGCTGGCACAGCATCGGCGCGTAGTACCAGACGAACAGGCCGAAGGCGGCGGTCCAGGCGGCGCCGGCCAGCAGCAGGCTGCCCTGCGGCCAGAACGGCGGCAGCAACACCCGCGCCGCGGTGCCGAGGTTGACCAAGGCGAAGGCCCAGGCCATGGCTGCCGGCGGTTGCAGCGGCCGGCCGGTGTGGCCGAGGCTGACCCGCGCGACCATGGCGAGGATCAGCCCGCCCATGCCGCCCACCCCCAGCGCGTGCAGCGCCAGGCTGGCATTGGCGAGCAGACCGAAGTGCCACAGCGCCTGCCCGGCCAGGGCGAGCACCAGCCAGGCGTAGGCCAGGTGCAGCGACCACAACAGCGGCACCCGCCACAGGCCGGCGTCGTGCCAGCGCGCCAGGCGCACGCCATGCAGCAGCGCCACCAGGGCGAACAGCGCGCCCAGCCAGGCCTGCGCCTGCAGCGCCGGCCCCGTGGCGGTGAGCACGGCGAGCAGCACCAGGCCGCCCTGCGCGCTCCACTCCAGCCACGGCAGCGCCGGTACCTGCGCGGTACGGCCGAGGCCGCGCTGGGTGAAGAACGGGATCACCCGCCCGCCGATCAGGCCCATCATCGCCGCCACCAGCCACAGCGCGGCGATCACGCCCTGGCGCTGCCAGGCCTCGTTACCCTGGGCGAGACCGAGCACGACCTGCAGATCGGCCAGGGTCAGCAGGGTGAGCACGCCGACGATGGGGTAGTTGCGCACCTGGCGCACCGCCCAGAGCATGCGTCCGAGCAGCAGCGCCACCGTGGGCAGGAAGGCCAGTTCGAGGGGGATCAGCAGCCACAGCGGCGCGCCGAGCAGCCAGGCCAGGCGTGCGGCCAGCCACAGCGCGGCCAGCGCGGCGAGCGGCGGGCCGCTGAGGCCGGGCCTGCCGGTCCAATTCTGCGCCGCGGTGAGCAGGAAGCCGGCGATGATCGACGCACCGAAGCCGAACAGCATCTCGTGACGATGCCAGCCCAGCGCGCCGCCGGCCGGTTGCCAGGCGGGCCACCAGCCAGCCAGCACACCGAGCCAGAGGGGAATGGCCAGCGCTGCGAAGGCCGCGCCGGCGAGGAAGAAGGGACGAAAACCGAGGCGCCACAGCGGCGCGATCTGCAACAGGGCCTTGCGGTCGACCAATTGCATGGGGATTCCTTAACGGTGATGGTGCGCACGCCCCCGCGTGGGCACCGGGGTGGACGCCCCGCCTCCCTGTTGGGGACGCGGGGCACCATCCTGTAGGGGCGAATTCATTCGCCAAAAGGCCTCGTAAAGGCGAATGAATTCGCCCCTACACCGCCGGTAGGGCGCCCTCGGCGCATGGCGACAGTCCGCCGCCGGCAGCGAGTACGCCCTACCCGCTGAGCCTAGCTCAAGCCTCCAGCGCCGCCGCCGGGCCGAAGAACTCGTAGCGGCACTGCGCTTCCGGCACGCCCAGCTCGTTCAGCTGCTTCTTCACCTGGGCCATGAACGGCTTCGGACCGAGGAAGTAGGCGTCCAGGTCGCGCTGCTCGGGCAGCCAGTCAGCCAGCAGCGCGGTGCTGCTGAAGCCCTCGGCGTCGGCGGCATCGCCTTCGCGCGGCTCGCTGTAGCAGTAGAAGCGGGTCAGCTGCGGGTGCTGCTCGCTCTTGGCGTCCAGCCACTCGCGGAACGCGTGCACGCCACCGTGACGGGCGAAGTGGATGAAGCGCACTTCACGGCCGCTCGCCAGCGCCTGCTCGAGCATGGCCACCGCCGGGGTGATGCCGACACCGGCGGTGATCAGCGCCAGCGGCTTGTCGCTGTCGGCGAGGACGAAGTCGCCGGCCGGCGGGAAGACTTCCAGCTCGTCGCCGACCTGCACCTGGTCGTGGAGGAAGTTGGAGATCACCCCGCCCTCCTCGCGCTTGACGCTGATGCGCAGCTCGCGGCCGTTCGGCGCGGCGGACAGCGAGTAGTTGCGGCGGGTTTCCTCGCCGTCGATAACGAAGCGCAGGCCCAGGTACTGGCCCGGCACGAAGTCCGGCACCGCGCCGCCGTCGACCGGCTGCAGGTAGAAGGAGGTGATCTCCTCGCTCTCGGCTTCCTTGCGCGCCACGCGGAACTGGCGCGAACCGCGCCAGCCGCCTTCCTTGCTCTCGTTGGCGGCGTATACCGCCTCCTCGGCGCCGATCAGGATGTCGGCCAGCTGGCCATAGGCGGCAGCCCAGGCGGCGATCACCTCGTCGGTGGCGATTTCCTCGCCGAGCACTTCGCGGATGGCGCGCAGCAGGCAGGCGCCGACGATCGGGTAGTGCTCCGGGAGGATCTGCAGGGAGACGTGCTTGTGCACGATCTGGCCGACCAGCGGGCCGAGCGCCTCGAGGCGGTCGATGTGGCGGGCGTACATCAGCACGCTGTTGGCCAGCGCGCGCGGCTGGTCACCGCTGGCCTGGTGGGCCTGGTTGAACAGCACCTTCACCTGCGGGTATTCGCCGAGCATGATCTTGTAGAAATGCTTGGTCAGCGCTTCGCCGCCGGTTTCCAGCAGCGGGACGGTGGCCTTGATGATGGCGCGGTGTTGATCGGACAGCATGGACGACTCCTGAAAGTGATCAATCGGTGAGCGGCCATCGACAGGCCGCGATACTGCAAGCACAATGGATATATCAGTTTTCGTGCCATGTTTTTTATTCAATAAAATCAATGACTTATTGTTTTCTAAAGTCATCATGACAACATAAATTCGCTGTCAAACAGACAACAAGCTATCAAAATGACAACGCATCCCCTGCTGCGCGCCCTGATCCCACTGGTGGCCGACCTGTCCCGCGACCTTCCCGAGGAGGAACGCTACCGCCGCCTGCTCGGCGCGCTGCGCGCGCTGCTGCCTGCCGATGCCGCCGCCCTGCTGCGCCTGGACGGCGACACCCTGGTGCCGCTGGCCGTCGACGGCCTGAGCCCCGATACCCTCGGCCGGCGCTTCCGGGTCAGCGAGCACCCGCGCTTCGAGAGCCTGCTGGGGCACCGCGGCCTGACCCGCTTCGCCGCCGACTGCGCGCTGCCCGACCCCTATGACGGTCTGGTCGAGGGTCTCGACGGCCATCTGGAAGTGCACGACTGCCTGGGCTGCCCGCTGTACGTCGACGAGCAGCCCTGGGGCCTGCTGACTCTGGATGCCCTCGACCCGGCGAGCTTCGACAACCTCAACCTGGACAACCTGGAAGCCTTCGCCAGCCTGGCCGCCGCCACCGTGCGCGCCGCCGAGCGGATCGACGCCCTGACCCGCCGCGCCGAGCACGACGAACAACTGGTCGAGGTCTACCGCGAGGCTGCCGGCCAGCAGGCCAGCCGCGAACTGGTCGGCCAGAGCCGCGAGCACCGGCGCCTGCTCGATGAGATCGCGGTGGTCGCCGGCAGCGACCTGAGCGTGCTGATCAGCGGCGAAACCGGCGTCGGCAAGGAGCTGGTCGCCCAGGCGATTCACAACGCCTCGCCGCGCGCGCGCAAGCCGCTGATCAGCCTCAACTGCGCGGCGCTGCCGGACACCCTGGTGGAAAGCGAGCTGTTCGGCCACGCCCGCGGCGCCTTCTCCGGCGCGGTCAGCGAGCGCCACGGCAAGTTCGAGCTGGCCGACGGCGGCAGCCTGTTCCTCGACGAGGTCGGCGAACTACCGCTGGCCGTGCAAGCCAAGCTGCTGCGCGTGCTGCAGAGTGGCCAGCTGCAGCGGGTCGGTTCGGACCGCGAGCACCACGTCGACGTGCGGGTGATCGCCGCCACCAACCGCGACCTGGCCGAGGAAGTGCGCGCCGGGCGCTTCCGCGCCGACCTCTATCATCGGATCAGCGTCTATCCCCTGCCGGTGCCGCCGCTGCGCGAGCGCGGCCGCGACGTGCTGCTGCTGGCCGGCTTCTTCCTCGAGGAAAACCGCGCCCGCCTCGGCCTGCGCAGCCTGCGTCTGACCAGCGAGGCCCAGGCCGCGCTGCTGGGCTACGACTGGCCGGGCAACGTGCGCGAGCTGGAGCACCTGATCGGCCGCGCCGCGCTCAAGGCGATGGCCGCCAGCGGCGAGCGGCGGCGCATTCTCAGCATCGGCGCCGAACTGCTGGATCTGCAGGGCCGGCACGCCACTGCGCCGCCGCCCGACAGCCCGGCCAGCAGCCCGCCCCCAGCGGTCGGCGACCTGCGCGAGGCGGTCGAGCAGTTCCAGCGCCAGCAGATCGGCGCCGCGCTGGAGCAGCATCAGCATAACTGGGCCGCCGCCGCCCGCGAGCTGGGCATGGACCGCGCCAACCTGCACCGCCTGGCCAAGCGGCTGGGGCTGCGCTGAGGCATCCCAGCGATCGGAGCGAAGGTTTCATCGCCCCGCTGGACAGCGCTAGTCGATGTGCCGTGCCCAAGGGGCGCCGGCGAAGTATTCGACCAGGTAATCCATCAGCGCCTGCACGCGCGCGGGGCGGCTGCGCCCGGGCGGGGTGACCAGGTGCAGGGCGATCGGCTCCACCTGCCAGTCGTCCATCACGGTCTCCAGCGCGCCCGACTGCAGGTCCTGCCAGACCAAGAACTCGGGCTGCAGGGCCAGTCCCAGCCCGGCGTGCAGCGCGGGCGCCAGCGCTTCGGCGTTGTTCACCCGCAGCGGCGTGCTCATCGCCTGGGTGAATTCGCCGTGGCGCGGGTGACGGAAGCGCCAGCTCGGGCCGCTGCGCGAGTAGGCGTACTGCAGGGCGCGATGATTGGCCAGGTCACGGGGATGCTGGGGCCGGCCATACTGCGCGAAGTAGGCCGGCGCCCCGACCAGATGGATGCGCACGGTGCACAGGCGACGGGCAAGCAGGCTGGAGTCGGCCAGGGTGGAGATGCGCAAGGCCAGGTCGAAGCGATTCGCCACCAGGTCGACCAGTTCGTCATCGAACTCGATGTCGAGCGTGACCTCCGGGTGGAGAGCCATGAACTGCGGCAGCGCCGGGGCCAGGCGCGAGAGTCCGAAGGACATGGGCGCCGCGATGCGTATCGGTCCGCGCAGGCTGGCCGATCGCTCGGCCACTTCGGCCTCGACGGCTTCGCCGGCCTCGAGAATGCGCGCGGCATGCTCCAGCGCAAGCAGGCCGCTATCGGTCAGCGACATGCGCCGCGACGTGCGGTGAAACAGCATGACTTTCATGCGTTTTTCCAGTCGCGTGATGGCTTTCGACACCGTGGCCTGTGACAGGGACAGTTCCTCGGCGGCTCTGGCGAAAGAGCCGGCTTCCGCGACCTTGGCGAAGATCGCCCAGGCTTCCAGGTCCGGCAATCTGCTCATGCTGAAGCTACCCCGCTGCGCGCCACGATCACATCAATAATGGAAAGAATGGTATTCCATACCTTCCATTCTGGCGAACATGTGCAGCGTCTATAGTGATTCCCATCGATGTTTCAGCAGCGGGAGAATCACCATGATCGAACGTCGCCCCTTCGCCAGCCTCGGAGGAGTCGATCACGGCTGGCTCAATGCCAAACACCACTTTTCCTTTGCCGAGTATCACGATCCGGCACGTGTGCACTGGGGCGCGCTGCGGGTCTGGAACGACGACATCATCCAGCCGGGCACCGGCTTCCCGGCGCATCCGCACGCGGACATGGAGATCATCACCTACGTCCGCGAAGGTGCGATCACCCACCAGGACGACCTGGGCAACAAGGGGCGTACCAACGCCGGCGATGTGCAGGTGATGAGCGCGGGGGCCGGCATCCGCCACTCCGAGTACAACCTGGAGCCGGGCATCACGCGCATTTTCCAGATCTGGATCTTCCCGGACCGGCGCGGCGGGCAGCCGTCCTGGGGCGCCAAACCCTTCCCGAAGGCCGACCGCTCCGGCCGGTTCGTGGCCCTGGCCAGCGGCATCGAGGGGGATGAGGACGCCCTGCCGATCCGCAGCGCTGCCCGGGTGCTGGGCGCGACACTCAAGGCCGGGGAAACCGCCGAGTACCGCTTTGCCGGCAAGGACCGCTATGGCTACCTAGTGCCGGCCAGCGGGCAGGTGGAGATCAACGGCATTGCGCTGCAGGCCCGGGATGGCGCGGCCATCAGCGGCGAGGAAGTCATTCGGGTCACCGCCCGCGAGGACAGCGAGCTGGTCCTGGTGGACGCGGCCGGCTGAGCCATCGGCAAAGCGGCACCAGGGATTTTCGCGGCATCCCTGGCGCCCGCCGCATGCGACAAGACGGGGACCGATGCCTCGGACGTCGGTACGCCGGGTGTCGCCGGCATGCACAACTGTCCCATCCGCCGCCCCTCGATGTTCGTCCCATGAAGGAGAGACACCATGTCCAAGTACCTCGAAGTGCTCACCCCGCAGAACAGCCAACTGATCTTCATCGACCAGCAGCCGCAGATGGCCTTCGGCGTGCAGTCGATCGACCGCCAGGTGCTGAAGAACAACGTCGTGGCGCTGGCCAAGGCCGCCAAGGTGTTCAACGTGCCGACGACCATCACCACCGTCGAGACCGACGGCTTCTCCGGCAATACCTATCCCGAGCTGCTGGCGGTGTACCCCGAGCACAAGATCCTCGAACGCACCTCGATGAACTCCTGGGACGACCAGAACGTGCGCGACTCGCTGGCCGCCGCCGGGCGCAAGAAGGTCATCGTCTCGGGGCTGTGGACCGAGGTGTGCAACACCACCTTCGCGCTGTGCGCGGCGCTGGAGGGCGGCTATGAAATCTACATGGTGGCCGATGCCTCCGGCGGCACCTCGGCCGATGCGCACAAGTACGCGATGGATCGCATGATCCAGGCCGGTATCGTGCCGGTGACCTGGCAACAGGTGCTGCTGGAATGGCAGCGCGACTGGGCGCGCAAGGAAACCTACGACGCGGTCATCGGCATCGTCCAGGAGCACTCCGGCGCCTACGGCATGGGTGTCGACTACGCCTACACCATGGTTCACAAGGCCCCGGAGCGCGTGCAGCACGGCGAGCGCATCGGCCCGAACCCGGCCAAATAAGGCGCGCGGCGCACAAGCCGCCGGGGCCGCGTCGGACCGGCGGCAACTCCGCCGGTCCCGATGTCCCGCCCGGGTGGCCTCTGCAACCCAGCAGCGGCGGGCGCAGCGTCTAGCCTTGGTACGGATCGGAGTCGCGGGCGCCCGCCGTGCGCTCACCGCTGCGCACCGTACATGTAGCGAGGTGAAGCATGAAACTCTACGTCCTGTCAGCTGGGGCCGGCCTGCTGGTCGGCATCATCTACAGTCTGCTCAACGTACGCTCGCCGGCACCGCCACTGGTCGCGCTGATCGGCCTGCTCGGCATCCTGATCGGCGAGCAGGTCATCCCGGTCGGCAAGCAATGGCTCAGCGGCACGGCATTCTCTACCGCCTGCGCCAAGGCGCAGGCCGTCAACCATGTATGCGGGCAACTGCCCGGCCGCCAGCAGGCCGGGCAACAGGCGCAATCCGCAGAGGAGAAGCAGTCATGAGCACGCCAGACATTGCCGAGGTGATCCTGCATCACGGCCGCATCACCACGCTGGACCACAGCAAGCCGCAGGCCAGCGCGGTCGCCATCAAGGATGGCAGGTTCCTGGCCGTGGGCGACGACGCCGAGGTCGTGGCCCTGGCCGGCCCCGCCACCAGGGTCATCGACCTCAAGGGCCGCAGCGTGCTGCCCGGACTGTTCGACAACCACACCCACGTGGTGCGCGGCGGCCTGAACTACAACCTGGAACTGCGCTGGGACGGCGTGCGTTCGCTGGCCGATGCGATGGACATGCTCAGGCGCCAGGTCGCCATCACTCCCGCGCCGCAATGGGTACGCGTGGTTGGCGGCTTCAGCGAGCACCAGTTCGTCGAGAAGCGCCTGCCCACCATCGCCGAGATCAACGCCATCGCCCCGGACACCCCGGTATTCCTGCTGCACCTGTACGACCGCGCCCTGCTCAACGGCGCCGCGCTGCGCGCCGTGGGCTATGGCAAGGACACCCCCGAGCCGCCGGGCGGCGAGATCACCCGCGACGCCAACGGCAACCCGACCGGCCTGCTGCTGGCCAAACCCAACGCGATGATCCTCTACGCGACCCTGGCCAAGGGGCCCAAGCTGCCGTTCGACTACCAGCTCAATTCCACCCGCCACTTCATGCGCGAACTCAACCGCCTGGGCGTGACCGGCGTGATCGACGCCGGCGGCGGCTTCCAGAACTACCCGGACGACTACGCGGTGATCCAGAAGCTGGCCGACGACGGCCAGATGACCGTGCGCCTGGCCTACAACCTGTTCACCCAGAAGCCCAAGGAGGAGAAGGATGACTTCCTCAACTGGACGTCCAGCGTGAAGTACAAGCAGGGCAGCGACTATTTCCGCCACAACGGCGCCGGCGAGATGCTGGTGTTCTCGGCTGCCGATTTCGAGGACTTCCGCCAGCCGCGGCCGGACATGCCGGCGGAGATGGAGGGCGAGCTGGAGGAAGTGGTGCGCATCCTCGCGCAGAACCGCTGGCCCTGGCGCCTGCACGCCACCTACGACGAGACCATCTCTCGCGCGCTGGACGTGTTCGAGAAGGTCGACCGGGAGGTGCCGCTGGCCGGCCTCAACTGGTTCTTCGACCACGCCGAAACCATCTCCGACAAGTCCATCGACCGGATCACCGCGCTCGGCGGCGGCATCGCGGTGCAGCACCGCATGGCCTACCAGGGCGAGTACTTCGTCGAGCGCTACGGCGCCGCGGCGGCCGAGGCGACCCCGCCGGTCGCCCGCATGCTGGAGAAGGGCGTGAAGGTCTCGGCCGGCACCGACGCCACCCGCGTGGCCTCCTACAACCCCTGGGTGTCGCTGGCGTGGATGGTCACCGGCAGAACCGTCGGCGGCCTGCGCCTGTATCCGCAGCGCAACTGCCTGGACCGCGAAACGGCGCTGCGCATGTGGACCGAGAATGTCGCCTGGTTCTCCAACGAGGAAGGCAAGCGCGGCCGGATCCAGGCCGGGCAGTTCGCCGACCTGATCGTGCCGAGCAAGGACTACTTCGCCGTCGCCGAGGACGAGATCAGCTTCCTGACCGCGGACCTGACGGTGGTGGGCGGGCGCGTGGTGTACGGCGCCGGCGACTTCGCGCCGCTGGATGACAACTCGCTGCCGCCGGCCATGCCCGACTGGTCGCCGACCCGCACCTTCAAGGGCTACGGCGCCTGGGGCGAGCCCGAGGGCGCCGGCAGGAACTCCCTGCAGCTGCTGCGTCAGCAGGCCGTCGCCGGCTGCGGATGCGCCAGCAGCTGCGGCCTGCACGGCCATGACCACGCCCGGGCCTGGGCCTCCAGCGCCCCGGTGGCCGACCTCAAGGGCTTCTTCGGCGCCCTCGGCTGCTCCTGCTGGGCCGTGTAGGAGGAAGCTGCCATGTCGAGATCCCGTTCGCTCGCCCGCCGGCCGGATGCCCGGCAGGTGCAACCATGAGCCGCGCGGGCGAGACATCGGCGGGCGGCCTTGCGCCCCTGCGGCAGACGCTGTTCGCCGTCCTCTGGGCGGCGACCATCATCGGCAACACCGGCAGCTTCATCCGCGACGTCGCCAGCGCCTGGCTGATGACCGACCTCTCGCCCTCGCCGGCCGCGGTGGCCCTGGTGCAGGCGGCGGCGACGCTACCGATCTTCCTGCTGGCGATCCCGGCGGGCGTGCTGGCCGACATCCTCGACCGCCGCAAGCTGCTCATCGCCATCCAGTTCCTGCTGGCCGGCGTCAGCATCTGCCTGATGCTGCTGTCGGCGACGGGGCTGCAGTCGGTCGCCTCGCTGGTCGCGTTGACCTTCCTCGGTGGCATGGGCGCGGCTCTGATGGCGCCGGCCTGGCAGGCCATCGTGCCCGAACTGGTGGACCGGAAAGACCTCAAGAGCGCCGTCGCGCTCAACTCGCTGGGCATCAACATCGCGCGGGCTATCGGCCCGGCGCTGGCCGGCCTGATCCTGGCCAGCCTGGGGGCGGCATTCACCTACGGCGTGGATGTCGTCAGCTATGCGTTCGTCATCGCGGCGCTGCTCTGGTGGCGGCGCCCGGTCGCCGCCCATGACGAGCTCGCCGAGCGCTTCCCCGGCGCCTTCCGCGCCGGCCTGCGCTACGCCCGCGCCAGTCGCGAACTGCATGTGGTGCTGCTGCGGGCCTTCCTGTTCTTCGCCCTGGCCAGCTCCGTGTGGGCGCTGCTGCCGCTGGTGGCGCGCCAGTTGCTAGGTGGCGGCGCCGGCTTCTACGGCATCCTGCTCGGCGCAGTCGGCCTGGGGGCGATCGGCGGCGCGCTGGTCATGCCCCGGCTGCGCGCCCGGCTGAGCGCCGACGGTCTGCTGCTGCTCTCCGCGCTGCTGGCGGCGCTGGTCATGGTGGTGCTGGCCTGCGCACCGCCGCAGTGGGTGGCGCTGGCGGCTCTGCTGGTGCTGGGCGCGGCCTGGATCACCGCGCTGACCACGCTCAGCGGCGTGGCGCAGTCCATCCTGCCCAACTGGGTGCGCGGCCGTTCGCTAGCGGTGTACCTGACGGTGTTCAACGGCGCGATGACCGCCGGCAGCCTGGCCTGGGGCGCCATCGCCCAGTGGAGCGGCGTGCCGTTCGCGCTGCTCGCCGGCGCCGGCGGGCTGGTGCTGGTCGGCCTGCTCGCCCATCGGGTCAAGCTGCCCCGCGGCGAGGCCGACCTGGTGCCGTCCAACCACTGGCCCGAGCCGCTGACGGCCGAACCGGTCGAGCATGACCGCGGCCCGGTGCTGATCCTCATCGAGTACCGCATCGATCCCGCCGAGCGGGCCGCCTTCGCGGCGGCGCTCTCCAGGCTGTCCACCGCACGCCGGCGCGACGGCGCCTATGCGTGGGGACTCACCGAGGACGCGGCTGATCCCGGCGTGATGCTCGAGTGGTTCCAGGTCGAGTCTTGGGCCGAGCACCTGCGCCAGCATCGTCGGGTATCCAGGGCCGACGCCGATATCCAGCAGGAGGTGCTGCGCTTTCACATAGGCGAGCGGCCTCCGCTGGTACGCCACCTGCTGGCGGTCGACCAGGGCGCCGGCTGACCCTGGCGGTTGGCCGCAGTCTGGCCTTGCCGCCATTTCGCTCGATAACCGAACACTTTGTCAGCCCTGCCGGCCCGCCCGATCGCTGCGCCGAACCCCGCCAGTAAACGCCTCAACCCCTCGAAAGCCGCGGCCTTGACGCGTTACACCGACGATTCCCGCCCCCGCACCGCCCTCCTCGCCTCACCTTCGCGGGCTGTTTGCGCCATTGACTGAATTAACTAGTTAGTACATTTTTATTTCAAGGCCGGCCTACGTCCGGTGACAAAAACAACAATGGAGAGCGCGAGCATGTCGCACCTTATCCTCGTCCTCAACGGTCCCAACCTGAACATGCTGGGCACCCGCGAACCCGCCACCTACGGCCACGAAACCCTCGCCGACGTCGAAGCCCTCTGCCAGCGCAGCGCCGCCGAGCATGGCCTGGAAGTCGAGTTCCGCCAGACCAACCACGAAGGCCAGCTGATCGACTGGATCCACCAGGCGCGTGGGCGCTGCGCCGGCATCCTGATCAATCCCGGTGCCTGGACCCACACCTCGGTGGCCATCCGTGACGCCCTGGTCGCCGCCGAACTGCCGGTGATCGAGGTGCACCTCTCCAACGTGCACAAGCGCGAGGAGTTCCGTCACCACTCCTTCGTCTCCGGCGTTGCCGTCGGCGTGCTGTGCGGTTTCGGCACCCACGGCTACCGCATGGGCCTGACCCACTTCGCCCACCTGCTCAACGGTTGAGAACACCCATGACCCAGACCTCCAGCATCCTCGCCGGCCTGATCGGCGCCGGTATCCAGGCCTCGCGCACCCCCGCCATGCACGAGCACGAGGGCGACGCCCAGGGCATCCGCTACCTGTACCGACTGATCGATCTCGACCAGCTCGGCGTCACCAGCGAAGCCCTGCCGGAACTGCTCGACGCCGCCCAGCGCCTGGGCTTCACCGGTCTGAACATCACCTTCCCGTGCAAGCAGGCGATCATCCCGCTGCTCGACGAGCTGTCGCCGGAAGCCCGCGGCATCGGCGCGGTGAACACCGTGGTCTTCCAGGACGGCAAGCGCATCGGCCACAACACCGACTGCCTGGGCTTCGCCGAAGGCCTGCGCCGCGGCCTGCCGAACGTGGCTCGCGAGCGCGTGGTGCAGATGGGCGCCGGTGGCGCCGGTGCCGCGGTGGCCCACGCCCTGCTGCAGGACGGCGTGCAGCAGCTGACCATCTTCGACGTCGAGCCGGCGCGCGCCGCCGAGCTGGCCGCCAACCTCAACGCCAGCTTCGGCGCCGGCCGCGCCCAGGCCGGCAGCGACCTGCCGGCGGCCATGGCCGAGGCCCAGGGTCTGGTCAACACCACGCCGGTGGGCATGGCCAAGCTGCCGGGCCTGCCGTTGCCGGCCGAGCTGCTGCGTGCCGACCTGTGGGTGGCGGAGATCATCTACTTCCCGCTGGAAACCGAGCTGCTGCGCGCCGCCCGCGCCCTCGGCTGCCAGACCCTCGACGGCGGCAAGATGGCGGTGTTCCAGGCGGTCAAGGCCTTCGAGCTGTTCACCGGCCGAGAAGCCGATGCCGAGCGGATGATGGCGCACTTCGCCAGCATGGGCTGAGGCGCGCCACGAGTGGCCGCCGCGGCGGCCACGCAAACCGGGGCAGGCAGCGATGGCAGGGAGGGCCATGCACCTGCCAGCCCCGGGACAACCCAACGAGGTCAATCATGAAAAAAATAGCCGACCTTTACTTCCGCCTGCTCAAGCTGCTCATCGTGCTGTGCATGCTCGGCATGGTGGTGCTGGTCTTCGGCAACGTGGTCTTGCGGTATGCCTTCAACTCCGGAATCAGCGTGTCCGAGGAGCTGTCGCGCTGGTTCTTCGTGTGGATGGTGTTCCTCGGCGCGCTGGTCGCCCTCAAGGAACGCGCCCACATCGGCCTGGACAGTCTGGTCAAGCGCCTGCCGCCGCTGGGCAAGCGCTTCTGTCTGGTGGTCGGCCATCTGCTGATGCTGTTCGTCACCTGGTTGATCCTCAGCGGCAGCTGGCAGCAGGCCGCGATCAACCTCGACGTGGTCGCCCCCGCCTCAGGTCTGTCGATGGCCTGGTTCTACGGCATCGGCGTGGTGTTCGGCGTAACCGCCGGGCTGATCCTGCTTTATGAACTGTTCCTCGCCCTCACCTGCCGCCTGGCCGACGCCGAACTGGTGATGGTCAAGGGCAACGAGGCCGCCGAGGAAATCGAACACCTGCAACAGCAGCAAGCCCCTGCCGTGAGGAACGCCTGATGACCCTGACCATCTTCCTCGGCACCCTGCTGGGCGGCATGGCCCTGGGCATTCCGATCGCCTTCGCCCTGCTGCTGGTCGCCGTCGCGCTGATGCTGCACCTCGACCTGTTCGATGCGCAGATCATCGCCCAGAACCTGCTCAACGGTGCCGACAGCTTCCCGCTGATGGCCGTGCCGTTCTTCATGCTGGCCGGCGAGATCATGAACGCCGGCGGCCTGTCGCGGCGCATCGTCAACATTGCCATGGCCCTGGTCGGCCACAAGCGCGGCGGCCTCGGCTACGTGGCGATCATCGCCTCCTGCCTGCTCGCCTCGCTGTCCGGCTCGGCGGTGGCCGACGCCGCCGCGCTGGCCGCGCTGCTGGTGCCGATGATGGTGCAGGCCGGCCACAGCCGCGAGCGCTCGGCGGGCCTGATCGCCGCCGGCGGCATCATTGCGCCGATCATCCCGCCGAGCATCGGCTTCATCATCTTCGGTGTCGCCTCGGGCGTGTCGATCTCCAAGCTGTTCATGGCCGGCATCGTGCCGGGGATCATGCTCGGCGCCGCGCTGGCCATCGCCTGGTGGTTCGTCGCCCGCAAGGAAAACGTCGAGATGCCGCCCAAGCGCTCGCGCCAGGAAGTGCTGCGCGCGCTGCTCGACGGCAGCTGGGCCATGGGCCTGCCGGTGATCATCATCGTCGGCCTCAAGTTCGGCATCTTCACCCCGACCGAGGCGGCGGTGGTCGCCGCCGTCTACGCGCTGTTCGTCGCCGTGGTGATCTACCGCGAGCTGAAGATCAGCCAGCTCTACGAGGTGATCCTCGGCGCCGCCAAGACCACCTCGGTGGTGATGTTCCTGGTCGCCGCGGCGATGGTCTCCGCCTGGCTGGTCAACATCGCCGACCTGCCCGGCCAACTGACCGAACTGCTCGAGCCGTTCATGGACAACCCGACCCTGCTGCTGCTGGTGATCATGCTGCTGATCGTGCTGGTCGGCACCGTGATGGACATGGCGCCGACCATCCTGATCCTCACCCCGGTGCTGATGCCGGCGGTGGTCCAGGCCGGCATCGACCCGGTGTACTTCGGCGTGCTGTTCCTGATCAACACCTCGATCGGCCTGATCACCCCGCCGGTGGGCACCGTGCTCAACGTGGTGTGCGGCGTCTCCAAGCTGAAGATGGAAGAGATCGTCCGCGGCGTCGGCCCGTTCCTGATCGCCCAGTTGCTGGTGCTGCTCCTGCTGGTGCTGTTCCCGGCGCTGGTGCTCGTACCGATGAAGTTCCTCGCCGGCTGACCGGCGCAACCCTGTCGCTCCCTCCAACAACAATAGAAAAGGCACATGACATGACCAAACTGCTGAAAACCCTGCTCGCCACCGCCTGCGCCGCCGGCCTGCTGGTCGCCGGCGCCGCCAGCGCCGCCGAGATCAAGGAGCGCACCCTGCGTTTCGCCTTCCAGAACGTCAAGGAACACCCGCAGGGGCAGGGCGCGCAGAAGTTCGCCGAGCTGGTCGGCGAGAAGTCCGGCGGCAAGATCAAGGTGCGCCTGTTCCCCGGCGGCACCCTGGGCGGCGACCTGCAGACCGTCTCCTCGCTGCAGGGCGGCACCCTCGACCTGACCGTGCTCAACTCGGGCATCCTCGCCGCCCAGGTGCCGGAATTCGCCATGCTCGACTTCCCCTACCTGTTCAACAACACCGCCGAGGCCCACGCGGTGATCGACGGCGAAGTCGGCCAGCAGCTGCACGCCAGCCTGGAGAACAAGGGTCTGGTCGGCCTCGGCTACTGGGATCTGGGCTTTCGCAACCTGACCAACAGCAAGCGCCCGGTCACCAAGCCCGAAGACATGCAGGGCCTGAAGATCCGCGTGATCCAGTCGCCGATCTACCTGGAGACCTTCAAGGCGCTCGGCGCCAACCCGGTGCCGATGCCGTTCCCGGAGGTCTACACCGCCCTCGAGCAGCGCACCGTCGATGGCCAGGAAAACCCCTACACGGTGATCCTCGGCAACAAGTTCCACGAAGTGCAGAAGTACCTGTCGGCCACCAACCACATCTACAACCCGCAGTCGTTCGTGATCGGCCAGAAGACCTGGAAGAAGCTCAGCAGCGACGAGCAGGCGCTGATCCGCGCGGCCGCCGCCGAAGCGCAGACCTTCCAGCGTGAAGTGACCGCCAAGGCGCAGACCGAGGCGCTGGACAAGCTCAAGCAGGAAGGCGTCGCCGCCAACGAGATCGCCCCCGAGGAGATCGACCGCTTCCGTGACAAGGTCAAGCCGGTGGTCGAGCAGTTCGCCAAGGACCTCGACCCGGCCATGGTCAAGGCCATGTACGAGGCCATCGAGAAGGTGCGCGCCGGGCAGTAAACCGCCGATCCGCTTGCCGCAACGCAAACGCCCGCTGCTGACAGTGGGCGTTTGCGTTTCGAGAGAAATGACCTGACCGGAAAGCGTTGCCAGGATGCGGCGCTCGGCTGACAGGCAACTGCCGCCCGCGCGGCTGCCGTCACTCGATGCACTGCGGGGTATCGACGTCGCGCAGGATGGCGGGATCGCTAACTGCCACGCGGCGCACTGCCTGCGGATTGGCGCGGATCACCTCGCGCGCACCGTTGTCCCCGCGCAGGAGCTGGAGCTCCGGCCAGAAGCTCCGGCCGAAGAGCACCGGATGGCCAGGTTGCCCCGCAAAGGTCGGTACGACGATGGCGTCCGGCGCGGCCTGCGCCAGCAGACAGCGCAGGGAGTCGGCGCCGATCCAGGGCATGTCGCCGAGAAAGATCGCCAGCACCTCGGCCTCCGAGTGTGGCGCCAGACTGCGAACCCCATCGGCCAGGCTATGTCCCATGCCATGCGCGGCATGCGCGCTGTGCAGCACCCGCACTCCGCGCGGGACGCTCAATTCACGCGGATCGTCCTCGGGACGCAGCACTACCCAGACCTCCGGCAACTCGCTAAAGGGCAGCGCCAGACTGGCCGCCAGCAGGGTCTGCCCGCCAGCCAGGCGGGCCCGACGTTTGTCGCTGCCAAAGCGCCGCGAGAAGCCGGCGGCGAGCATCAGCCCGGCCACCCGGCAGCAGCCCTGTCCTGCGGCAGTCAAACGCCCATCCCCACGATGCCGACGCTGGCTGGGCGATCAGTCGTCTCCTTAAAGCGCATCGCGCGGCCTGCCACGCAGCACGCGCACGACATCGGCCATCACCGCCAGGGCGATTTCGGCCGGGGTCTTGCTGCCCAGCGCCAGGCCGATGGGCATGTGGATGCGCGCGATATCCGCGTCGCCGAGTCCCCCCGAGCGACGCAGGCGCTCGGCGCGCGCCCGGGAGGTCTGCCACGAGCCCATGACGCCGATATAGAACGCCGGTGTGCGCACGGCCTCCATCATCGCCAGGTCGTCGATGCGCGGGTCATGGGTCAGGGCGACCACCGCCGTGGCCGTATGGCAGCCTCCCGTGGCGATGAACAGCGAGGGCAGGACTGGCTGCACGGCAATCCCGGCCAGGCTGAATCCAGCGAGCCTCTCCTCTCGCGGGTCGCAGACGATCACCTCGAAGCCCAGGGTGCGCGCGAACTCCGCACAGATCACCGAAACCGGCGAGATCCCGGCGAGGATCAGGCGGGCAGCCGGGCCGATGCGCACCTGCACGGACTCGCAATCGCCGCGTTCGACGACCCGCGGCCCCAGTCCATCATCGTCGAGAAACTGCACCTGCCCATCCGTCAGCTGCACCTGGCGAATCAGATGATGCTGCCCGCACAGGGTCGCGCGCATGACCTCCAGCTGGTCCAGCGTCGCCGCATCCGCCGGCAGACGCTCGACCAGCACCTTGAGGGTGCCGCCACAGGGGAGCGCCACCCGCGCGCCCGCTGCCCCGCCCTCCGGGTCACCGTAGCGCAGCAGGGTGACGCTGCGATCGAAGGCGCCCGCCTGCAGGCGTTCCAGGAAATTCTCCTCGACACAGCCGCCGGACAGCGAACCGGCATGGTGGCCATCGGCGCGCGCCACCAGCAGGGAGCCGGGCTCGCGTGGCGACGAACCGAAGGTGGCCAGCACCGTGCACAGCCAGACCGTTTCGCCGCTGCGCGTCCAGTCCAGTGCCCGCTCGACGACCTGCAGATCGAGATGCTGCATGCTCAACTCGTCAGCTGCGTGCCGATCGGCAGACGGCGGATGCGCTTGCCGGTGGCCGCCGCCAGGGCGTTGACCACAGCCGGCGCCAGCGGCGGCACGGGCGGCTCGCCGATACCGGTCGGCGCACTGGCCGAGGCCACGATATGCACCTCCACGGTGGGCATTTCGCTGATGCGCAGCAGTTCGTAGTTGTGCAAGTTGGACTGCTCGACCTTGCCGTCGGTGAAGGTGATCGCCTCGCGCAGGGCGGCCGACAGGGCGAAGCCCACCCCTCCCTCCACCTGGGCGCGGATCACGTCGGGGTTGATCGCGACGCCGCAATCGACCGCACAGACCACGCGGTCCACATGGAAACGACCGTCGCTCTGCACGGTAACCTCGGCGACCTGGGCGACGAAGGAGCTGAAACTCTCGTGCACCGCAACGCCGCGTCCGCGCCGCTCGCCCTCCTTGCCGGCCGGCAGCGGCTGCTCCCAGCCCGCCTTCTCCGCCGCGAGCTTGAGCACGCCGGCATGCCGCGGGTGCTCGCCGAGCATCGCCAGACGCCAGGTCACCGGGTCCTTGCCGGCCGCCTGGGCCAGCTCGTCGAGGAAGCACTCGGTCGAGAACGCGGTGTGCGAGGAGCCCACCGAGCGCCACCACTGCACGGGCACCATGCCATCCTCGGGAGAATGCAGGTCCACCCGCAGGTTGGGAATGCGGTAGGGCAAACTCGCAGCGCCCTCCACCGAAGCAGGGTCGATGCCGTCCTTGATCAACGACGCGAACGGCGACCCGCCCAGCACCGACTGCCCGACCAGGCGATGCTGCCAGGCGACCAGATTACCCTCGGCATCCAGGCCGGCGCGCAGGCGGTGATGGAACATCGGCCGGTAGTTGCCGGCCTGCATGTCGTCCTCGCGCAGCCATACCAGCTTCACTGGCGCGCGGCCCTCGATGGCCTTGACGATGTGAGCGGCCTCGAGGCTGTAGTCGGCGTTCTTGCTGGCGCGCCGGCCGAAGCTGCCGCCGGCGTACAGCGTGTGGATCCGCACCTGCGCAGGCGCGAGGTCGAACAGCTCGGCGAGCACGGTCTGGTCGTAGGTCTGGCTCTGCGCGCCGTACCAGGCCTCGCAGCCATCCCCGGTCAGGCTGACCACACAGTTCATCGGCTCCATCGCCGAGTGCGCGAGATAGGGAAAGTCGTACTCGGCCTCCAGCGTACGGGCGGCCTTCGCCAGCGCCACATCGCTGTCGCCCTCCTGACGCGCCACCTGCCCCGGCGACCTGGCCAGCTCGCGATAGTGCTCGAGCAGTTGCGCCGAGTTCTGGTTGAAGGCGGCTGCTTCGTTCCACTCGACCACCAGCGCATCGCGGCCGCGCTTGGCGCTCCAGGTATCCCGCGCGAGCACCGCGACCCCGCTGGGGATCTGCACCACCTCGACCACCCCGTCGACCGCCAGCGCTGGTTTGGCATCGTATGCCTTGACGGTGGCGCCGAACCTGGGGGGATGGGCGACCACGGCAGTGAGCATGCCGGGCAGTTGGATGTCCTGGGTAAAGATCGCCTTGCCGGTGACCTTGTCGTCCGAGTCCTTGCGCGGGATATGCCGGCCGATCAGCCTGAACTCACCGGGTTCCTTGAGCCTGACCTGCTCGGGCACCGCTTGTTGCGCCGCGGCCCTGGCCAGTTGGCCGAAGGTTGCCTGCCGGCCGGATCCCGCATGGCTGACCACACCGCCAGCCACCGTGATGTCGTCCGCAGGCACCTTCCACTGGGCTGCGGCCGCCGCGACCAGCATGGCACGCGCCGAGGCACCGGCCTTGCGCAGCTGCTCCCAGGAGTTGGCGATCGCGGTACTGCCGCCGGTGCCCTGCGCCGGGCCCCAGAACAGGTTGTTGTAGCGCGAGGCATCGGCGGGTGCGCTCTCCACCCGCACCTGCGCCCAGTCCGCATCCAGCTCCTCGGCCAGGATGGTGGCCAGACCGGTATAGGTGCCCTGGCCCATTTCCAGGTGCTTGGCGACGATGGTGACGCTGTCGTCCTCGCCGATGCGCAGGAAGGCGTTGGGCTCGAACGCCTCGGCCTGCTCCTGGCCGACCGCCCCCTGCGCCAGCGGCCAGGGGAAGTAGATGGCCAGAGTCAGGCCAGCGGCCCCCTGGAGAAAACGCCGACGACTCTGGTTGACGATGGACCGGCTCATGTTCAACTCCCTGCTCGTAAGGCCAGCGACCTGGCGGCCTCATGGATCGCCGCGCGAATGCGCACGTAGGTGCCGCAGCGGCAGACATTGCCGCCCATGGCCCGGTCGATATCGCTGTCCGAGGGGCTGCGATTGCCTTCCAGCAGCGCCACCGCACTCATGATCTGGCCGGGCTGGCAGTAGCCGCACTGCACGACATCGAGACTCTTCCAGGCCTGCTGCACCGCACGCCCGGTCGGGCTCTGTGCGACACCCTCGATGGTGACGACATTCGCCTTGTCGGCCATCGACACCGGCGTCACGCAGGCACGCACGGCCTGCCCGTTCATGTGCACGGTGCATGCCCCGCACAGCGACATGCCGCAGCCGAACTTGGTGCCGGTGAGCTTGAGGTTGTCGCGCAGCACCCACAGCAGGGGGGTATCGGCGGCGACTTCCACCGACATTTCCTTACCATTGATGTTGAGCGTGATCATGCAGTTCTCCGCAGTCGTGATGTGTCGTCCGGCCGCTGCCCATGGCTCCTTGCTCAGGGACGGGGAATGAATCCGTTGAGCGAGGCGTCAAGCCACAGGAACGCGACCACGTGCTCTTGGTCACGTCAGCTCCTTTCCCCGACTCGGATCGAGGAGCCGCATTCGTGAATGCAGTAGCCATCAAGTTAAGAACAAGAATCGCACCGGGCGGGGACCGAGCGTCCCCCTCTGACCAACGGCGGCGGGCGTCGGGACCAATGCCGGCAGCTCGTCCAACGTTGCCCGAATTGCGATAGCCTTCCCCCTGGATCACCTCCATCGGAACCCGTCATGCAGCCGCTAGCCAACCATGTCTGCCCACTCTGCGGTGGCGCCAATCAGTGCGCACCAGCCAAGGCCGGCACGCTCGATGTCGAATGCTGGTGCTCAACGGTCTCTATCAGTCCGGAAGCCTTGGCACGCGTTCCGGCTGAACTCGTCGACAAGGCCTGCCTGTGTCCGAGGTGCGCGGCCGCCGTGAGCCCGACGCAACCGGGCCAGGCCGCTCCCGACGCGTAAGGCCATAGGCCAGACCGCCTGCGGTATCGGCGCGCGCCCAGGTTCAGAACAGTTGCATCTGCCCATCCAGCAGACGCTGGAAATCACTGTGCACGAAGGGCAGGATGGCGTCCGCCACCGGCTTGAGCTGGCGCGTCACGTCGTGATCGTAGTCGATGGGGGACTGGCGATTCTCCAGGGGCTCGGGCCCGACAAGCGTGACCACGTTGCTGATCCAGCCACCACGCGGGTACGACACTGCAATACCCGCTGGAGACAGCGGGCGTTCTTTATCGCCCCGGGAAGAATCGCACCGGTCAACGCCTGTCCAGGTACTGGAACAGTTCCTCCTCCTGCTCGAAGTGCAGGCGCACCAGGGTATCCAGGCGGATCAGCAGGATCTGTACCTCATCGGCCGGGACCGCGGCAGGGTCCTGGAGAAGATCATCGCGCATGCGCGCCAACAGGTGGATCGCCCGGAAGATCTCGCGGTGGCCGCGGCTGAGGGCCGACAGCGGATCGTCGCCGGCGAGGTGGGCGGAGAGCCACGGGTATAGCTGTCGTTCGTCGTCGTGTTCGTGCTCGGCAAGCAGCACCTGCAGATCCGCCACCAGCGCCACCAGCGCCTGACGGGCAGCCTCCGGCTCCAGGCGGGCGAACTCCCCGGCCAGCTGCTGCAGGCTGGCCAGCAGGCGCGCCAGCTGCGCATGCTCGTCCTGCAGGCGATCGATCTGCTCGCCGCTGAGCCACTGCACCGAGGGCCTGTGCAGGCCGAGCGCGCGCAGCGCATAGAGGATCACCGCCACGTCTATCAGCTCCTGCACCACCGCCCCGGCCAGCGCCGGCAGGTAGCCGAAGGCTGCGACCAGCATGGCCAGCAGCGACAGTCCCATGCCGGCCAGCACGCTCTGGCGGGCGATCGCACGGGTCTGCCGGGCGATCTCCAGCGCCTCGACCAGACGATCCAGACGGTCGACCAGCAGCACCACCCCCGCTGCCTCCGCGGAAGCCGTGGCGCCGGCCGCGCCCATCGCCACGCCGACGTCGGCCGCCGCCAGCGCCGGCGCATCGTTGATGCCGTCGCCGACCATCAGGGTCGGCCCGCCGCTGCGCCCGTCTTGCACGGCGCACACCTTGTCGGCGGGAGCCAGCCCCGCGCGCAGCTCGTCGATGCCAGCGGCCAGGGCGATCATCTCGGCGGTTTCCAGGCGGTCGCCGGTGAGCATGACGATGCGCCGGATGCCGGCGGCGCGCAGGCGCCTGACCACCCGCGGCGTCTCGCTGCGCACGCTGTCGGCGAACAGCAGGGCGCCGACCAGCTCGCCATCGACCCTGACGAAGCTGCCGCCGCAGGCGGCGTAGTCCATGCGGCGCAGGATGGTGGCCGCCCAGCGGCTGTCCGGCTGCTCGGCCTGGGCGAACGACAGGGTGCCGAGCCGCACCCGGTGCCCGCCCACCTGACCTGACAGGCCGGCCCCGGCACTCTCCTCCACCCCCTGCGGCGCCTGCAGCGCCAGCTGTTGCTGCTGGGCAGCGCGGACGATGGCCTGGGAGATCGGATGCACCGAAGCCTGCGCCAGCGACGCCGCCCAACCAAGCACCTGCTGCGGATCGCCCTCGCCCTTGACCTCCACCGACTGCAGCCGGGCCTGGCCACTGGTGAGGGTGCCGGTCTTGTCGAGAAATAGTTGCTGCACCCCGGCCAGCGCCTCCAGGGTGGCGCCGTCCTTGATCAGGATGCCGCGCCGCGCCGCCCGCGAGATGCCGCCCATGATGGCGATCGGCACGGCGAGGATCAGCGGACAGGGGGTGGCCACCACTAGCACCGCCAGCGCGCGCAGCGGATCGCCGCTCAGCCACCCGGCCAGCGCCGCCAGCGCCAGGCTCGGCGGGATGAAGAACAGCGCGTAGCGGTCGGCCAGCCGCACGAACGGCGCGCGCGAGCGCCGCGCCGCCTCGGCCAGGCGCACCACCCCGGCATAGGTACTCTGCGCGGCCGTCTGCGTGGCCTGCAGCTGGAACGGCTCGCCGATATTGACCACACCGCTGGCCAGCAGGCTGTCGCGCTGGCGGGTCACCGGCAGCGATTCTCCGGTCAGCGCCGATTCGTCGAGGCTGGCGGTGGGGCTGAGCAGCCGGCCATCGACCGGCACCACCTCGCCCAGGCGCACCAGCAGCACCTGGCCGACCCGCACCTGCTCGACCGGAATCCGACGCAGGTCGCCGCCTTCGTCCAGCCAGGCCTCGCGTGGCGCGCGATCGATCAGCGCGCGCAGCTCGCGCTCGGCGCGCCGGCTGGTGAAGAACTCCAGGGTGCGCCCGGTGGCCAGCATCAGCGCCACCACCGCGGCGACCAGCCATTGCTCGAACGCCAGGGCGGCGCCGATGGCCAGCAGGGCGAGCAGATCGACACCCGTCTCGCCGCGCAGCAAGCGGCGGACGATCTCAACGGCCAGCAGCAGCGCCATCAGCAGGCTGCCCGCCGCCCAGCTCGCCGCCGACAGCTCGCTGGCGCCCCACCACTGAGCCAGTCCGCCCGCCAGCAGCGCCAGGCTGGTCAGCAGCAACAGCGCCGGGTCACGCCAGCGCAGCACTCGCGCCCAGGTTCCCTGCTCCACGCCCACCTCCCTCGCCACACAGCCGTACACACATCAGCTTAAGCCCTGATTAAGCCCCGACCCGGTGGCCTTCAGCCTGAATTCAGCCTGGCCCCTTACTGTAGTCCCATCGAATCCGCAGGAGCTTGCCCCCATGAACAAGACGCTCATCACCCTAGCCTTGGCCGGCGCCACCGCCGCACCGCTGCTGGCCCATGCCCAGCCGCAGCCGCTGACCCTCGACGTCAGCCTCAAGGAATACCGCGGCAAGGGCGCCTACCTGGCCATCTACCTGACCGATGCCGACGGCCAGTACCAGAAGACCCTGTGGGTCGCCGGCAAGAAGGCCAAGTACTACCGCCACCTGCGCGACTGGACGGCTGGCGGTGGCGCGCAGCGCGCCGAGTTCGACGGCCTGACCGGGGCCAGCGTCGGCAGTGGCGACAGCCTGACGGTGGAGGTCGAGCTGGAACCGGCCCTGCTCGATGCCGGATACGAAATCCGCATCGACAGCGCGGTCGAGGACAAGCGCGACAACCGCGCCGAGGTCCGCCTGCCGCTGACCCGCGAGCCGGGCGAAGCCAGCGGCAGCGGCTACGTCGATCGCGTCAGCTACCGTTTCTGACCCCCACGAGGCCCTCACATGAATCGTCGCCTGCACCTGCTGGTCAGCCTCCTGCTCAGCGCCCTGCTGCTGGGTTCCGCAGCCACCGGGCTGGTGCTGTCGGGCGCCAGCCTGACCGAACAGTTCGGCCAGCTGAGCGCGCCCGGCGACAGCGTGGCCGTCGTCGCCGAGCGCATAAGCCAGCAACTGCCGAACATCGAGCGCCTGGAGCGCAGCGCCAACGGCACCCTTCTCGCCACCCTCGGCGGCGACGTCGAGGAGCCGGTCCATGTCGTCGATCCGGCCACCGGCGAGGATCTGGGACCCTACGCCCCGTCGGCTACCCTCGAGTGGCTGCGCGACCTGCACCGCGAGCTGCTGCTCGGCTCCACCGGACGCTGGCTGAGCGGCCTGGCCGCGCTGGCCCTGGTGCTGCTGACGCTCAGCGGCACCATTCTGCTGGCCCGCCGCCTCGGCGGCTGGCGGCACCTGCTGATGCCGATCCGCTCCGCCCAAGGCGCCTTGCACTGGCACACCGTGATCGCCCGCTGGGCGCTGCCGGGACTGGCCGTGCTGGCCGTCAGCGGCCTGTACCTGTCGGCGACCAGCCTGGGGCTGCTCGGCGACGGTTCGGACAACGAGCCAGCCTGGCCCGAAGGCATCCAGGCTGCCCCGCACCAGCAGGTCGGCAGCCTCGCGGCGCTGCGCCAGGTGGAGCTGGCCGAGCTGCGCGAGATGGAATTCCCCAATGCCGCGGACGACAGCCACTACTTCAGCCTGCGCACCGCCAGCGGCAGCGGCTTCGTCAACGCCGCGAGCGGCCAGTGGATCAGCTTCCAGCGCAACGGCGCGGCGCAGAACCTCTACGAAACCGCCTACGCCCTGCACACCGGCGAGGGCATGCCGCTGTGGTCCCTCGCGCTGGCCGGCCTGGCACTGTCCACCCTGTTCCTCGGCGGCAGCGGCCTGCTCGGCTGGTGGCAGCGCCGCAGCCGGGCCGGCGTACAGGACCAGGGCGTGCCTGCCGAACAGGCCGAGGCGGTGATCCTGGTCGGCAGCCAGGGCGGCTCGACCTGGGCCTACGCCCGCCAGCTGCAGGCGCAGCTCGAAGCCGCCGGCTGGCCGGTGCACACCGCCGCCATGAACGCCGTGCAGGACGACTACCCGCAGGCGCGCTGCGTGCTGCTGCTCGCCGCCACCTATGGCGACGGCCAGGCGCCGGACAATGCCGGGCAGTTCCTCGACCGTCTGGCCACGGCCCGCTGGCCCGAGCGCGGCCTGCCGGTGGCAGTGCTCGGCTTCGGCGACCGCCAGTTCCCGCGCTTCTGCGCCTATGCCGAAGCGGTCGATCAGGCCCTGCAACAGCGCGGCTGCCAGCCGCTGCTGCCGCTGCAGCGTGTCGACCGCCAGGCCAGCGGGGAGCTGAACGCCTGGGCCTCTGCGCTCAGCGCACGCCTCGGCACCCCGCTGCGCCTGCAGTCGGCGCTGCTGCCGACCAGCGCCGTGCACCTGACCCTGCAACAGCGCCAGTGCTACAGCGAGCGCGGTGGCCAGCCGGCGGCGGTGCTGCGCTTCGCCGTGGCCCCCGGCGGCACCGACTTCGCCCCCGGCGATCTGCTGGCCATTCGCCCTCAGAGCGAGGCCGCACCGCGCCTGTACTCCATCGCCAGCGCCACTGACGATGGCTTCGTGGAGATCTGCGTGCGCCTGCATCCGCAGGGACTCTGCTCGAACTACCTGCACGCGCTGGAGCCGGGCGCCACGCTTGAGGCGAGCATCCAGGCGCATCCGGGCTTCCGCCCTCTGGCCGGCGAGCATCCAGTGCTGCTGATCGGCGCCGGGGTGGGCGTGGCGCCGCTGATCGGCTTCGTGCGCAAGAATGAGTCCCGCCGCCCCATCCAGCTCTACTGGGGCGGCCGCCACGCCAGCGACCAGCTGTATGGCGAGGAACTCCAGCAGTGCCTGGCGGACGGCCGCCTGCAGCGGCTGCAGCGGGCCTACTCCCAGGGGCCGACGCCGGGCTTCGTGCAGGACCGCCTGCGCGAGGATGCCGCCAGCGTGCGCGCGCTGCTGCAACAGGGCGCCCAGGTACTGGTCTGCGGCTCGCGGGAGATGGCCGCCGGCGTGCGCGCCGTGCTGGAAACCCTGCTGGCCGAGATGGGCAGCAACCTCGATCAACTCAAGGCACAGGGGCGCTTCCGTGAAGACGTTTACTGAGGGTGAACCGCTGCAGCGCTACAGCCTGAGCGGGCCGACCATGGGCAGCCGCTTCGCCGCGGTGTTCTACGCCGCCGCCGGGCTCGACACCCAGCCCATCCAGGCCGAGCTGCAGGGGGCGGTGGACCGGGTCGATGGGCAGATGTCGACCTGGAAGCCGGACTCCACCCTGATGCGCCTGAACCGGGCGCCGCTCGGCGAGTGGTTCGAGCTGCCGGACGAGCTGTACCAGGTGCTGCTCGCCGGCCTGCATGTCGGCAGCCTGTCGCACGGCGCCTTCGACATCGCCCTCGGCGCCCAGGTCGGCGCCTGGGGCTTCGGCCCGACGCCGTCAGGTGCAAGCGAAACGCCCCGTTGCCCCGCCGCCACCGCACTGACCCTCGACCGCGAGCGCCGTGCCGTGCGCAAGAAAGTCGAGGTCAGCCTCGACCTCAATGGCATCGCCAAGGGCTTCGGCGTCGACGAGCTGGCCCGCGGCCTGGAACGCCACGGCATCCAGCGCTATCTGGTCGGCATCGACGGCGAGCTGCGCGCCCGTGGCGAGAAGCCCGACGGCGCCTGGCGCGTCGCCCTGGAGAAGCCCGAGTACGGTCGGCGCGAGCCGTTCGCCAGCCTGGAGCTGGCTGACACCGCCCTCGCCACCTCCGGCGACTACCGCCACTGGCGCGAGCGCGACGGCCAGCGCTACTCGCACACCCTCGACCCGCACAGCGGCGCGCCGCTGCACAACGGCATCGCCTCGGTCAGCGTGCTGAGCGGCAGCTGCCTGTACGCCGACGCCTGGGCCACCGCGCTGATGGTGCTAGGCGTCGAACGCGGCGCCCGCCTCGCCCGCGAGCAGGGCTTGGGTGCGGTGTTCCTGGTGCGTGATGGCGAGGACATCCGCGAGGTCACCGTCGGACTCTGACTTCAGATCCGCGCCAGCAGGGTACGCGCCTTGTCGATGGCGATCTGCGCCCGCTCCAGCGCGCCGACGCCCTGCTCGAGCAACTGCCGGCTAGGTACTTCCAGACTCAGCGGCAGATCGGCCGGCAAGGCGCGCAGCAGACCGAGCAGGTCGCAGTCGCCGTCGCCGGGGAAGCGCCGCTCGTTGCGCGCCTGGCGGAGGATCTCGTCCATGTCGTCCGGCACCGGACCGGCCACGTCGCACAGTTGGGCGTAGCGCATGCGCGAGGGATCGAGGCGGGCCAGGTCCTCCAGCCGCGAGCCCGAACGGTTGAAGTGGAAGGCGTCGACCAGCACGCAGCCGTTGGCACGCCCGGCGTTCTCCACGATGCGCATGGCTTGAACCAGGTCCCTGGCGTCGGTCCAGGGCATGAACTCCAAGTGCGGATAGAGGCCGAAGCCGCCCGCCAGGTCGCAGAAGGCCGCGAAGTTCTCGGTCAGCCGCGCCTCGTCGGGATCGTTGCCGGCCACCAGCACCGTGCTGGCCCCCAGTTCGGCGCCGGCGGCGAGGATCGGCTCGAAGTCGGCGACCCGAGTCTCGGGCTTCAGGCGCAGGATCTCGATATCGAATACCTGCACACCGCTGTCGCGCAGGCGCGCCTGGGTCTGCCGGCGCAGGCCGGCGTCGGCCACCAGCGAGAAGTGGTGCTCCTCGGCGGTCGCTGGCACCAGGCGCAGGCCGACGTGGCTGTAGCCGGCACGGGCGGCCACCTCGACCATGTCCGGCGGGGACAGTTCGAGCACGGTCAGGGCGGCGAGGGAAAGGTTGCGTTCGCTCATGGCGGTTCTCTTCTTATTGGACGGAAAGGAGTTCGGGGGCACAGGCGCGGCCGCTCGCGGCGGCGCGCTGGATGGCTTCGAGCAGCGCCAAGGTGTTGCCGGCATCGGCGGCGCTGACCAGCGGCGCCTGCTCGCCGCGGGCGACGCGGACGAAATGCTCGAGCTGGCAACGCAGCGCCTCGGCGGGGGTGAAGCTTTCCTGGCTGCTCAGCAGCGGCTGGTGCCAGCCGGCGCCGGGCTCGGCGTACTGCCAGCGCCTGAGCTGCGGGATGCTCAGCGCGCCGCGGGTGCCGGCCAGCAGGTAGCACGGCTGATCGGCCTGACGCGGATAGACCGGGTTCTCGCCGGAATCCAGCTCCCAGCTCCAGGGCGCGGCCACCGCATCGGAGCCGGTCAGGGTGCCGAGGGCGCCGTTGGCGAAGCGCAGCAACACTGCGGCACTGTCCTCGTTGGCGAAGCCGCGCACGCCATCGCTGGTGATCGCCTGCACCTCGGCCACCTCGCCGCACAGGTGGCGCAGCAGGTCGAGGTCGTGGATCAGATTGGTGAGCAGCATCCCGGCGCCTGGCTCGCGGCGCCAGGCGACGTCGAAGTAGCTGTCCGGCTTCTGCAGCTGCCACAGCGCGGTGACCGTGGTCAGCCGACCGAGGCAGCCGTCCTGCACCAGCTCGCGGGCGCGGGCGATCAGCGGGTTGTGGCGACGATGGTGACCGACCAGCACCGGCACGCCGCTGTCTGCCGAGGCGGCGACCAGCTCGCGCACCTCGTCGAGGTGCACGCCGACCGGCTTTTCCAGCAGCACCGGCACACCGGCGGCGATGCAGTCCAGCGCGGTGGCCACGTGCAGGGCGTTGGGGTTGGCGACGATGACCGCCTGCGGGCGGACCTCGTCGAGCATCCGCCGGTGCTCGGCGAAGTACGCCACCTCGCATTCGGCGGCGAACGCCACAGCCTGTGGGCCGGGATCGGCCACCGCGCAGAGCCGGGCTTCGGGCAGGTCCTTGAGGTGCTGATGGTGCTGGCGTCCCATGACGCCAGCACCGATCAGGGCGATACGCAGTGGCTCGGCCAAGGCGGGTTCCTCTTGTTGTTGTCGGTGGCGAGCGGGGAGGCTCGCCAGTGCAGCGCGCAGCTCCCGAGTGCTTCTTGCGACATTTAGAACCTAGTTCTATTTTCAGGCAAGACGCGCAGAGCCATGTCCGTTCGATTAACGAACAACCGGCTGCAGCAAGGACAGCAGGCCACGGCCGGCTCGCCATGGAGCCGGACGGGTTGTCCGGGAAGACTCAAGAGAGTGAGAGCAAGAGAGATCGCGGGCCGCTATGATCGATTTCATGACGCTGCCTTTCCCGATCCGCCAGCCCTGCCCGCCCGGCGCCTGCATCTGCGGGCACGAACGGCTGCTGGCGGCAGACGGCGACGACCTGCGCATCCTGCGTCTGACCCGCCAGGAGGAAAAGCGCCTGCTGGAGCGTCTGGAAAACATCGCGAGCCTGGACGACCTCGAGCACATGCAGCGGCGGATGTACGAGCAGCTGGGCATCCGCCTGCACATCGCCCCAGGCTTCAACGAGGTGCGCAGCATGCGCGGCATCGCCATTCACATCGACGAACTGCCCGGCCTGTGCCGCAAGACCCGCCAGTCGATCCCGGCGGCGATCCGCCGCGGGCTGGCCAAGCATCCGGAGATCGCCTGGCGGCTGCTCGATGCGCATGACCTGTTGCGCGATGCCTGAGCGGATCCTGGGGGCGGTCGGAGCATGCCGTTATTAAAAAACACACTGGGATAACGAATACTCCGTTCACAAGCCCGGTCCGGCTATTTACCGGGATAAGGTGCGGGTGTCTTATAGACGGTGGGTAATGCGTCCTTATCTCCGCCAGGAGACGTCCCATGCCGCAAAACGTCACCCAGAAACTGATCGCCTCGCACCTGCTCGAAGGAACGATGCGCGAGGGTGAATCGATCGCCCTGAAAATCGACCAGACCCTCACCCAGGACGCCACCGGCACCATGGTGATGCTCGAACTCGAGGCGATGGGCCTCGAGCGCGCCAGGACCGAGGTCTCGGTGCAGTACGTCGACCACAACCTGCTGCAGACCGACTTCAAGAACGCCGACGACCACCTGTTCCTGCAGAGCGCCTGCCGGCGTTTCGGCATCTGGTTCAGCCGGCCGGGCAACGGGGTGAGCCACCCGGTGCACATGGAACACTTCGGCAAGCCCGGCCGCACCCTGCTCGGCTCCGACAGCCACAGCTGCGCGGCCGGCTCGATGGGCATGCTCGCCATCGGCGCCGGCGGCCTGGAAGTGGCGCTGGCGATCGCCGGCGAGCCCTTCCACGTCAGGATGCCGCGCATCGTCGGCGTCCGCCTGACCGGGCGCCTGCCCGACTGGGTCAGCGCCAAGGACGTCATCCTGGAAATGCTGCGTCGCTACGATGTCAGCGGAGGGGTGGGCAAGATCTTCGAGTACTACGGCGACGGGCTTGAAGGCCTGAGCGCCATGGATCGCCACGTCATCGCCAACATGGGTGCGGAACTCGGGGCGACGACCAGCGTGTTCCCCGCCGATCACGTGCTGAGGGCGTTTCTCGCCTCCCGCGGCCGCGAAGAGGACTGGAGCGAACTGCTCGCCGACCCCGCCGCCGACTACGACGAGGAGATCGAGATCGACCTCGCCACGCTGGTGCCGCTGATCGCCTGCCCCAGCAGCCCCGGCAACGTGGTCCCGGTCAGCGAGGTGGCCGGCAGGCCGGTGCACCAGTGCGTGGTCGGCTCCTCGGCCAACCCGGGCCTGCGCGATTTCGCCATCGTGGCGATGATGCTCGAGCAGCATGGCGTCCATGCGGACGTCTCCCTAGACGTCAACCCCACCTCGCGGCAGATCCTCGAAAACCTCGCCGCGCTGGGCTACCTCGGCACCCTCGTCCACCGCGGCGCGCGCATCCACCAGGCCGGCTGCGGTGGCTGCATCGGCATGGGCGAGGCCCCGGCGACGGAAAGCATCAGCCTGCGCACCATGCCGCGCAACTTCCCCGGCCGCTCGGGCACCAAGGAGGACAAGGTCTACCTGTGCAGCCCGGAGACCGCCGCCGCCGCGGCGATCACCGGGGTCATCACCGATCCGCGTACCCTCGGCTTCCCCTACCCCCAGTTCAAGGAGCCCGAGCGCTACCTCCTCAACACCGAGGCGCTCGCCCCGCCGGCCGAGGATGGCCGGCTGGTCGCCCTGATCAAGGGGCCCAACATCGCCTCGCTGCCCGAGTTCGATCCGCTGCCGGAGGCGCTCGCGGGACCGGTACTGATCAAGACCGGCGACAACGTCTCGACCGACGAGATCATGCCGGCGGGGGCCAAGGTGCTGCCGCTGCGCAGCAACATTCCCGAGATATCGAAGTTCACCTTCTACCAGCTCGACGAGAGCTACTACGAGCGAGCCATGCAGTTGAAGGGCGGCGCGTCCTTCATCGTCGGCGGCGACAACTATGGCCAGGGTTCGAGCCGCGAACACGCCGCCCTCGCGCCGCGCTACCTCGGCGTGCGCGCGGTACTGGCGAAGAGCTTCGCGCGCATCCACTGGCAGAACCTGTGCAACTTCGGCATCGTGCCGCTGACTTTCGACAAGGACGCCGACTACGAGGCGATCCAGCCCGGCGACCAGCTGACGATGCCCGGGATCAGGGAGGAGATCCAGCGCGGCGAGAGCGTCACCGTGGTCAACGCCACGCAGGGATCCACCTTCACCATGCGCCATGCCATGACGCCACGGCAGGTGCAGATGGTCCTCGCGGGCAGCATCATCAAGATGAGCCGCGGCAGCCCGCAGGCGTAGCAGCCGCGGCGCTGCCCATGCCCGGCCCATCAACGAGCTCCGGCCGTTGCCCACATCGCACTGGCGCGGTCAGGCAACCGCCCGCCTCGCCCGGAGACCGGCGGCACACCGCATAGCTCAGGAAAACAGCTCCGAAGCCTGGCTGGCCTGCGACAGCTCCTCGCCGGCCTCCAGCAGGCGCGGCGCCAGTGCGTGCATGCGCGCTTCGCCGAGGCGGGCGCTGGGGCCGGCGAGGCTGAGCACGCCGATGGGGTGCTGGTCGCGCGGGTGGCGGATCACCGAGGCCATGGCGGCGGTGCCCACCGCCGAGCTTTCCATCACCCAGGCGTAGCCATGCTGGCGGGCCAGCTGCAGGCGCTTGAGCAGCGCGGCCTCGCTGCGCGGGGCGTTGGGGCCCAGTTCCGCCGGATCGACCGGGGTCTGCCGTGCCACCTTCGCCAGCGCCTGTTCGTCGCCCATGCTGGCCAGCCAGGCGTGCCCGGAGGCGGTGGAGGACAGCGGCGCGTCACGGCCCATGTCCGGGTCGTAGCGCAGCCCACCGCGGGCGCCCTGGGACTTGGCAATCCAGGTCAGGCGCTCGCCGTCGATCACGCCCAGGCGCACCAGCTCGCCGGTTTCCTCGGCCAGGCGGTCGAGAATCGGCTGGACCACGTCCGCGCCGCTGTTGGCCAGGTAACGGAAGCCCAGCGCCACCAGCTTGGTGGACAACTGGTAGCGGCTGCTCTGCGGGTCCTGGCGCACGTAGCCGAGGCGGATCAGCTCGGCGAGCATGCGGTGGGTGGCGCTCTTGGGGATCTGCAGCTGGTCGGCCAGGGCCTGCATGGGCATCCCGCCAGGGTCGGCGGTCAGGCTTTCCAGAAGACTCAGTGCGCGTTCGATTTGACTGCCTGCCATGTTGGGTATCCAAGCGTTAGATGCGGAGATTCTAAAAGAGCCCGCGTTCTGGCGGAAACAGCGCGCTCCGGAGCGGGTTCAGGACCGGCAATGGCGAAAATGTTCCAACCGGTTAGTTTTTGTTCGGTTATCGGGCATCCCGAATTGTATTTATGAAACCAGGTTCCAATAATCTCGTCACCTGCAACGTCACTCACCCGACGCTGCGTACCAATAAATATAAGAACGCAGGTATGCCCCCATGCACCACGCTTCGCACCCTCGCACCCCCACCGCCTTCGTCGCCATGACGGATTGCTGGACCGGCCTCGCCCCTCTCGTCCATCTCGACGGCCACTCGACACCGCCGCCACAGGCATCCCGACCAGGCCGGCCCTTCGCCGCTCGCCTGCGACGCCTGTTGCGCCTGATCGCCTGATTCCCGGGCACCGCCCGCTCTCCACCGCCTGGCCATCTGGAGGGTTCGTCCGCGAACCTCCAGCGGAGTGACACGTCATGCAAAACACCCTCGAGAAACGACTGGTCGGCGAACTCGCCTTCGTCTGCCTGCTGCTGGCCCTGGCCGCCGGCATCGCCGTAGAGGCCTGGGGCATCGCCGGCTTCAGCGGCATCAGCTCGCCGGGGGCCTTCCCCCTCGGCATCAGCGCCATCCTGCTGCTGGCCGGCGGGCGCATCCTGTTCGACACCCTGCGCAGGCCGGACTCCGGCGCCGGCAACTGGCTCGCCGCCGCGCGGCAGTTCTGCGCGCAGCATTTCCCTCGCCGCATCCTGGTGTTCACCGTGCTGGCGGTGGCCTACCTGGCGAGCATCCAGTGGGCCAGCTTCTACATCAGCACCTTCGTTTTCCTGCTGCTGTCGATTCTCTACCTGCGCAGCGGCCGGCCGCTGGCGGCGCTGCTGACCAGCGCCCTGCTGGTGGGCCTGATCTACCTGCTGTTCACCCTCGCCTTCAGCGTCTACCTGCCTTGAGGAGCTCACCATGAGCGAAACCATCTCCTACCTGCTGATGGCCTGGTCGGACCCGAACCTGTTGCTGCTGACCGCGCTGGGCACCTTCGCCGGCATCTACATCGGCGCGATTCCCGGCCTTTCGGTGACCATGGCGGTGTCGATCCTGGTGTCCTTCACCTTCTCCTGGGAGGTCAACAGCGCGCTGGCGCTGATCGTCGGCATCTACATCGGCGGCGTGTACGGCGGCTCGCGCAGCGCCATCCTGCTCAACATCCCCGGCGCGCCCTCCTCGGTGGCCACCGCCTTCGACGGCTACCCGCTGGCCAAGCTCGGCGAGGCCGGTCGCGCCATCGGCCTGAGCACGGTGATGTCGGTGATCGGCGGTCTCGCCGGCACCCTGGTGTTGGCCAGCGCCGCGCCGGTGATCGGCGACATGGCGCTGAAGTTCGCCCCGCGCGACTACTTCCTGATCGCCGCCCTCGGCCTGCTGCTGGTCGGCAGCCTGGCCGAAGGCTCGCTGGCCAAGGGCGTGTTCGCCGCTGCGCTGGGCACGGTGATCGGCCTGGTCGGCATGGACCCGGTCACCGCCCAGGGCCGTTTCACCCTCGGTCAGGTCGAGCTGATGGGCGGCATCCACTACGTGGTGGTGATGATCGGCCTGTTCGGCGTCGCCGAAGCCTTCTACCAGCTGCACAGCCTGGACGTGCCGGCGGTGCGCCAGCAGGTCACCAAGATCATCCCGTCCGTGGCGATGGTGCTGAAGTTCCTGCCGCTGTCGCTGCGCACCGCGGTGATCGGCGTGCTGGTCGGCGCCCTGCCCGGCGTCGGCGGCGACATCGCCGCGCTGATGGCCTACGACCACGCCAAGCGCACGGTGAAGAAACCCAGCCGGCCGTTCGGCCAGGGCGCCTACGAGGGCCTGGTGGCCCCGGAAACCGCCAACAGCGCGGCGGTCGGCGGTGCCTACGTGCCGATGCTGACCCTCGGCATCCCGGGCGATGCGGTGACTGCGGTGATCATCGGCGCGCTGGTGATCCACGGCCTGAACCCCGGCCCGATGCTGATGGTGGAGAGCCCGCACATCTTCTGGTTCACCGTGGGCAACCTGGCGCTGGCCAACATCTTCCTGCTGGTCTTCGGCCTGATGGGCATCAAGCTGTTCGCCAAGCTGGTCGAGCTGCCCAAGGCGATGCTGATCCCGCTGATCCTGGTGCTCTGCGTGGTCGGCACCTACTCGATCAACAGCAGCATGACCGAGGTGTACTGGATGCTCGGCTTCGGCCTGTTCGGCTACTTCCTCAAGGTCTTCGGCTTCCAGATGGGCCCGGTGATCCTCGGCGTGATCCTCGGCCCGATGATGGACAACTCCTGGCGCCAGGCGATGGCCTCGGTCGGCGACAACCCGGTCGAGCTGCTCGGCGAACTGCTCAGCAACCCGGTGTCGCTGATCCTCACCGTCGGCATCACCCTGATCCTGCTCGGCAAGACCCCCGTATCGGGCTGGCTGAAGAAGAAGTGCAAGTGCACCCCTGTGACCCACTGATCCAAAAACAACAACAAGCGGAGTAACACCCATGCTCAAGAAACTGCTCGTCGGACTGACCCTCGCCGCCAGCGCCGCCGGCTTCAGCCTCGCCGCCCACGCCGCCTACCCCGAGCGCAGCATCCAGGCGGTGATCCCCTGGGGCGCCGGCGGCGCCACCGACAACGTGATGCGCAGCCTGACCCCCTACGTGGAGAAGGAGCTGGGCGGCAAGGTGATCCTCAACAACCGCCCCGGCGGCACCGCGGTGATCGGCACCAGCTACGTGCTCGGCCAGCAGCCCAACGGCTACACCCTGCTGCTCGGCGCGGAAAACCCGCAGCTGTATCCGGTGCTCGGCCTGGCCAAGTTCGACTACAGCGCGCTGTACCCGATCAACCTGATCGGCCAGAACGTGGCGGTGATCGCCGTGCATGCCGACAGCCCGTGGAACAGCATGGCCGACCTGATGGCCGCGGCCAAGGCCAACCCCGGCAGCCTGCGCATGGGCGGTGCCGGCGCCGGCGCCCTGCCGAGCACGGTGCACGCGATGATCAGCGCGGTGGACCAGCTCGACGTGCGCGAAGTGACCTTCGGCGGCGACGGCCCCGGCATCACCGCGCTGATGGGCCAGCACATCGACTTCATGCCGCTGAGCCTGGCCGCCGCCAAGGAGCTGATCCGCACCGGCAAGCTCAAGGCGCTGGCCGTGGTGAGCACCGAGGAGATCCCCGAACTGCCGGGGGTCGAGCCGATCAGCAAGACCCTGCCGGCCATCGCCGACTACCTGCCGTGGGGACCGTTCTGGGGCGTCTGGGTGCACAAGGACACCCCCGACGACGTCAAGCAGAAGCTGACCGCCGCCTATGCCAAGGCGGTGGCGACTCCCGAGTTCCAAGCCTTCCTGAAGAACTACGGCGCCAAGTCGCTGAACCTCAGCGGCGACGAGGCCAGCCAGTTCCTCAACCGCTGGCAGTCGGTCACCACCTGGTCGATGTACAAGGCCAAGGCCATCGATATCGCCCCGGACAGCGTCGGCATCGCCAAGCCCTGATCCCCCGCAGCACCCCGGGCCCGGCACTCTGCCGGGCCCGCCTGTTTTCGCCCCACGCCCATTCTTCCCGTCGCTTGCCGCAGTTCGCACTTGGCGAGCACTCGCCCAAACCCTATTATTGGAACCATGTTCCAAAAACAACGATGCGCGCTAACGAGGCCCTCCTCGCCAAGCCGCCCTCTCGGAGAACCACGATGCCTGCAAGTGCCCTGCCCCCTACGCTCGAATGCGATGTCCTGGTCATCGGCTCCGGCGCCGCCGGCCTGTCGGCCGCGGTGACCGCCGCCTGGCACGGCCAGAAGGTCGTCGTCGTGGAGAAGGACCCGGTGTTCGGCGGCGCCACCGCCTGGTCCGGCGGCTGGATGTGGGTGCCGTGCAACCCGCTGGCGCGCCGCGCCGGCATCGTCGAAGACCCCGAGCTGCCGCGCACCTACCTCAAGCACGAGCTGGGCGACAGGTACGACCCCGCGCGCATCGACGCCTTCCTCGAAGCCGGCCCGCGCATGGTGGAGTTCTTCGAGAAGCACACCGCCCTGCAGTTCGCCGACGGCAACCAGATCGCCGACATCCACGGCGACACCCCCGGCGCCGGCACCGGCGGCCGCTCGGTGATCGCCGCGCCCTACGACGGCCGCGAGGTCGGCGAGCTGATCCACCGCCTGCGCAAGACCATGCGCGAGACCTCGTTCCTCGGCATGCCGATCATGGCCGGCAAGGATCTGGCCGCGTTCATGAACGTCACCCGCTCGCCGGGCGCGTTCGTCTACGCCGGCAAGCGCTTCGGCCGTCACCTGGTCGACCTCGCCCGCCACGGCCGCGCCATGCAGCTGGTCAACGGCGTGGCGCTGGTGGCGCGGCTGGCCAAGTCGGCCGCGGATCTCGGCGTGCAACTGATCGAATCGGCGCCGGCCAAACGCCTGCTGCGGAAGGACGGCGCCGTGCGCGGCGCGGTGGTGGCCACCGGCCAGGGCGAGGTCAGCATCCGCGCGCGCAAGGCGGTGGTGCTCGCCGCCGGCGGCTTCCCCAACGACATCGAGCGGCGCAAGGCGCTGTTCCCACGCACGCCCACCGGCCACGAACACCTGGCCCTGCCGCCGCTCGGCGCCTCGGGCGACGGCCTGCGCCTGGGCGAAGCTGCCGGCGGCCAGGTGGCCACCGACCTGGTGTCGCCGGTGGCCTGGGCACCGGTGTCGCTGGTGCAGCACAAGGACGGCAGCAGCGGCCACTTTCCGCACATCATCGAGCGCGGCAAGCCCGGCATCATCGGCGTGCTGGCCGACGGCAAACGCTTCGTCAACGAGGCCAACGGCTACTACGACTACACCTCGGCGATGGTCGCGGCGGTGCCGCTGGGGCAGGAAGTCGCCTCCTGGCTGATCTGCGACCACCGTTTCCAGCGCCGCTACGGCCTGGGCATCTCGCGCCCGGCGCCGGTGCCGCTCGGCCCGTGGCTGCGCAACGGCTACTTGAAGAGCGGCCAGAGCATCGAGGAACTGGCCCGCGCCTGCGGCATCGACCCGGCCGGCCTGGCCGCCACCGTCGCCGACTACAACCGCCATGCGCGCAACGGCGAGGACCCGGCGTTCGGCCGCGGCTCCACCCCCTACAACCGCAAGCAGGGCGACGCCAGCCACCAGCCCAACCCGTGCGTGGCGCCCATCGAGCACGGCCCGTTCTACGCGGTGAAGGTGCAGCCCGGCTGCTTCGGCACCTTCGCCGGCCTGAAGACCAACGCCAGCGCCCAGGTGCTGGATGGCGAAGGCCAGCCCATCGACGGCCTGTACGCCGCCGGCACCGACATGGCCAGCATCATGGGCGGCCACTACCCGGCCGGCGGCATCAACCTCGGCCCGGCGGTGACCTTCGGCTACATCGCCGGCCGGCACATCGCCGGGGCGAGTGGCTGGGAGTGATGGAAGACGAGTGGGAAAGGTCGTGGCGGAGTAGGCCATCACGGCCATGGTGATGGCCGGCAGGGAACGGCCAGAAGCGGACGCTTCCGGCCATAGGCATTTATTGAAAAAAGTACTGGCGACTATTCGCTCACCAATCGAATGACCGTCTTGCCCTTGCCGCGACCTTCCGCGACCTGGCGAAACGCCTCGTTGACCTCATCCAGTGCAAAGGGCTGCTGATCCACTCGGATCGTCAGTTGCCCGGTATTGGCCAGCACAGCCGCCTCGCGCAGGATGGCCCCATGGTGTTCGCGCCCCTGGCCGGTGAGCAACGGCGTCAGCGTGAATACGCCCGAATAAGTGGCGCTCTTGAACGATAGCGGCGCGAGGCTGTGCTGGCCCCAGCCAAGGCAGCTCAGTACGTGCCCGGTATAAGGTTTCACGGCCTGGAAGGATGCATCCAGCGTGCTGCCACCTACCGTGTCATAGACGATGTCGAAACCTTCGCCGGCCGTATATTGCTCGACATAGGCCTCCACGCTCTGCGCCTGATAGTCGATCGCCGTGGCCCCAAGCGAGCGGATGAAGTCGAGACTCGCCGCCGAACCGGTGGCGTACACCTCGGCACCACGCGCCTTGGCCAGTTGCACCGCGACTTGGCCGACGCCACCTGCGCCGCCATGAATCAGCACCCGCTGGCCGGCACGGACGTTGGCGCGATCCACCAAACCTTCCCAGGCGGTGATGAACACCAGCGGCAGGGCAGCTGCCTCATGCATGCTGAGTGCGTGCGGCTTTGCCGCGATCAGCCGGGCATCCACGGCGATGTACTCGGCCATGGTGCCCTGGGCGCCGCCAATACCACCGGCCATGCCGAAAACTTCCTGGCCTGGAGTGAAGCCCTCGACCGCCTCGCCCAACTCGACGACGGTGCCGGCGAGATCCAGCCCGAGTACCGCCGGCAGCGCCTGGCGGGCATGCGACCCTGCGCCGGTGGCGATCTTGGTATCGAGGGGGTTGACCCCCGCTGCATGAACCCTGACCAAAACCTGCCCCTTGCCGGGAACGGGGCGGGTGATGTGGCGCACAGCCAGCGGGGCCTGGGCGGACTCGGCGATAGCGGCAAGCATGGTCTGATTCATGACGGGAACCTCTGATTGAGTGGACGCTTACAGGTTGCTCCGCCTTCTCCATTCCGATAAGAAACTAAATTTGCATATCACTTATTCCCCGAAGAGACCTAATGGCGATGGATCTGTTCGACAGCATGCGCATCTTCGTACGCGTCGTGGAGCGTGGTTCGTTCTCGGCGGTCGCGCGCGAACTGAACATGGGGCAACCGGCAGTGAGCAAGCAGATCCGCGCCCTGGAGCAATACCTGGGCGGCCCGGTATTCGCCCGCAGTACCCGGCACTTGGCCCTGACCGACCAGGGGCAAGGTTTCTACAGGCACTGCCAGGAGATCCTCGGCCAGCTCGATACCGCCACCCGCAGCTTCGCCAGCGGCCAGGAGCAGATCGCCGGCCCCCTGCGCATCACTGCACCGGTCAGCTACGGGAGGTTGTGCATTGCGCCGCTGATCGCGAGTTTTCTGCAGCGCTATCCCGAGGTGCGGATCGACCTGCGCCTGAGCGATCACAACGAAGACCTGCTCAAGGAAAACATCGACCTGGCCATCCGCATCGGCGTGGTGAAGAGCGAGGGCCTGGTGGCCCTGTCCCTCGGCACCAGCACCCGGCGGGTATACGCCTCGCCCACCTATCTGCAGGACCTTGGCCTACCACACGAGCCCGCCGAACTGGCAGGCCACAACTGCATCGCTTTCACCTTGCTGGAGCATTACGACCACTGGCACTTCACTCACGGTGCGCAAGCGCTCGATGTCGCCATCAAGGGAAACGTCACCAGCAACAGCAGCGAGGCCATTCGTGAAATGGTCCTCGGCGGCCTGGGCATTTCCCTCTCTCCAGATTGGCTGTTCGCCGCAGACGTCCAACAGGGCCGCGTACGTAGCGTGCTTGACGATTACCAGACCACCGCGCTGCCGGTCAACGCCGTGTTCAGCCGTGAGCGACGACGCTCGGCGCGGACGATGGCGTTCGTCGACTTTCTTCGCGCGCATTTGTAGGTTCACCTGACGGTGCCGGGAAACGACGCCGCGAGCAGCCCGTGTTCATTGCAGGCGTTCACTCCAGATCAGCGTCGATGCGCATGATCTGCCCGTCAGTATTGACGGCAATTTGCAGCAGGCCGATCTCGTGGCCGAAATCTCCGGTGAAGTCGACCCGCACGCTGGCAAGGTTGGCACCGAGAGGCTTGATCGACAGCATGCGAGTCACCGTGTTACAGCCGATAAAGTACTGCTCTACATAAGTGCGAATGCCCGCATGGCCGTCGAAGCGATGCCCGGTGGACGGGTCATCGATCACCGCATCCGCTGTGAACAGTTTCAGAACACCCTCGACGTCGAATGCATTGGTTGCGCCGATCAGGGCATCAGCGACCCTGCGCAGGTTGTCTTTGTGCGGGGTCATCGCATCAGCTCCCATGCTGCCAGTTTTGTGTAGATGAAAGTGACGCTACAGCCACATGGGATCCATGCCTGCACCGCGCAATGCTCAAGATCGGAGTGAAAGGGGGCAACCCTCTCGCACACCCGCGCTTGGTCGTAATCGTCGTACTTATACATCCCACCACCTCTTCAGCCACCGCAAGGCGGGTTCAAAGCGGGTGACTATGCCGTGACAAAGTGGGGACAGAACAGGCTCAGATTGGCGGTAAAAAATACGGAGCAGATGGTATGCGGCTGCTCTATGGCGTCACGCAAGCCGGGGGGCGACTCGACTGGAATCGGCGGATTCAATGGCGCCGTGCAGGCCTGCCGGAAAGCCTGCCTACTTAGCCCTTGTGCACACGATCCCCTCGGCCCCGTCGCGGCGCAGACCCGGCTGGGTGACGACGTAGGCGCAGGCGCCGGACGCTGAACAATCCGACACACAGCCTTGGCAAGGCTGGATGCTTGTACATAACATCCCGCCATGCCCACGTCCCTGCCCCCCGAACTCTATTACCTCAGCAACTTTCGCACCGCGCTCGCCTGGATCGGCGAGCGCTCTGCCGACCTGCTGAGCGACGAAGAACGCACCTTCATCGCCCAGTTCGCCGCGCTTGCCTGGCCTGCGCAGGCGCTGCTGGTGCGCATGGTCATGCGCCAGGGCAGCCACTTCCGCGCCAGCAAGCTGCAGTACGCCGAGATCGGCGATATCCACGCGGCCGCCCGGGCGCTAATCCACTCCGGCTGGCTGAGCGACCAGGCACTGCTGGAGCCTGCGGAGATCGCCGCCCTGCTGCGCAAGGACGAGCTGCTGACCCAGCTGCCGCTGACGGATCGGCGCGCCGCGCAGAAGAAAACCGCGCTGCTGGAGCAGCTCCTCGCGCTGGAGCTGCCCGCGCAACCCTTCGCCGCCTGGTGCCCGACGCTCGATGACCGCCTGTACAGCCTGCAGGTCGGCGAGCTGTGCGATCGCCTGCGCCTGCTGTTCTTCGGCAACCTGAGCCAGGACTGGTCGGAGTTCGTCCTCGCCGACCTCGGCATCTATCGCTACGAGCCGGTGGCGATCAGCCCGGAATCCCGCGGTTTCCGCTGCCGCGAAGACGTCGAGCAGTACCTGTACCTGCGCGAGCAGCGCCTGCGCTTCGAGGCCGGCGAGCCCGTCGAGGAGCTGCTCGGCGCGCTGCTCGGCTTTGCCTCGGACAACCCCTACCTGCAGTCCCGCCACGCCAGGCTGCTGTTCCGCATCGCCCAGCAGCTGGAGAAGCAGGACGAAGCGCAGCGCGCGCTCGCCGTCTACCAGCGCTGCGCCCATGGCGAGGCGCGCTGGCGGCAGATCCGCGTGCTGGAAAAGCTCGAGCGGCATGCCGAGGCCCATGCGCTGGCGCAAGCCCTGAGGGCCGCCCCGCACAACGACGAGGAGGCGCAGCGGCTGGAACGGGCGCTGACCCGCCTGCAGCGCAAGCTCGGCCTGCCCGCCGGCAAGCGCCCGCCAGCCCAGCGCGAATGCCGGATGGAACTGGTGCTGGAGCGCCCGCAGCACGGCAGCGTCGAGCTGGCGGTGCGCGACCATCTGCACAGCGAGCAGGCGCCCGCGCACTACGTGGAAAACACCCTGCTGTGCAGCCTGTTCGGCCTGCTCTGCTGGGAGGCCATCTTCGCGCCGCTGCCGGGCGCCTTCTTCCATCAGTTCCACACCGGCCCGGTCGATCTGTACAGCGCCGAGTTCCATCCGCGGCGCCGGGAACTGTTCGACGTCTGCCTCGGTCGGCTGGACGGCCCGGCCTGGCAGACGCAGATCCGTCAGCGCTATCGCGACAAGTACGCCACCCAGTCGCCCTTCGTGTTCTGGAATCTGCTCAGCGAGGAACTGCTCGAGCAGGCGCTGGCGTGCATCCCCGCCGCGCACCTGCGCGCCTGTTTCGAGCGGCTGCTGCGCGACCTCAAGGCCAACCGCGCCGGCATGCCCGACCTGATCCAGTTCTATCCCGCCGAGCGCCGCTACCGGATGATCGAGGTGAAGGGCCCCGGCGACCGCCTGCAGGACAACCAGAAGCGCTGGCTGGCCTTCGCCGCCGAACACGGCATCCCGGTGGAAGTCTGCTACGTGAGCTGGGCCGAGGCATGACTTATGCCGTAGCCGTGCGCGCGCTGTGCGAGTTCACCGCCAAGGAAGGTGATCTCGACCTGCGCTTCACCCCCTCGCCGACCGCCCAGGAGGGCATCGCCGGGCACCAGACGGTGGTGGCGCGCCGCGGCGCGGACTACCAGTCCGAGCTGCCCCTGGTCGGCACCTGGCCGGGCCTGGTGGTCAGCGGTCGCGCCGATGGCTACGACCCGGAGCAAAACCTCCTCGAGGAGATCAAGACCCACCGCGGCGACGTCGCCCGCATCCCGGAAAACCACCGCCTGCTGCACTGGGCGCAGGTCAAGGTGTATGGCTGGCTGCTCTGCCAGAGCGAGGGGCTGGACGAGGTCGAGCTGGCGGTGGTCTATTTCAACGTGCTGACGCAGAAGGAAACGGTGTTTCGCGAAGCCTTCACCGCGGCGCAGCTGCAGGCCTTCTTCGCCCTGCAGTGCGGGCGCTTCGTCGCCTGGGCGCAGCAGGAGGAGGCGCATCGCGAGGCGCGCGATGCCAGTCTGGAAAGGCTGACCTTCCCGTATGCGGAGTTTCGCCGTGGCCAGCGCCAGCTGGCCGAAGCGGTCTACCGCGCCGCCCGCGATGGCCATACCCTGATGGCGCAGGCCACCACCGGGATCGGCAAGACCCTCGCCACGCTGTTCCCCCAGCTCAAGGCCTTCCCCGGACAGAAGCTCGACCGCCTGTTCTTCCTCACCGCCAAGACGCCCGGCCGGCGCCTGGCCCTGGATGCCCTGGACAGCCTGCGCCGCCAGGAAGCGGACATGCCGCTGCGCGTGCTCGAACACGTGGCGCGCGACAAGGCCTGCGAGCATCCGGACAAGAGTTGCCATGGCGAATCCTGCCCGCTGGCCCAGGGCTTCTACGACCGCCTGCCCGCCGCCCGCCTGGCCGCCCTGCGGCAGCGCTGGCTGACCCAGGCGCAGGTGCGCGAGATCGCCCTCGCCCACCAGGTCTGCCCCTACTACCTGAGCCAGGAGCTGTGCCGCTGGGTCGATGTGGTGGTCGGCGACTACAACTACTACTTCGACCTCAGCGCCCTGCTCTATGGCCTGACCCTGCTCAACGAATGGCGGGTGGCGGTGCTGGTCGACGAGGCGCACAACCTGGTCGAGCGCGCGCGCAGCATGTACACGGCGGAGCTGGACCAGGACGTTTTCCACGACATGCGCCGCGCCGCCCCGGCAGCCCTGAAAGGCGTGCTGGAACGGGTGAACCGCCACTGGAACCAGCTCAACCGGGACCAGGAAGCCGCCTACCAGATCCATCCGACGCTGCCGGACCTGTTCGTCATGGCCTTGCAGAAAGCCGTCAGCGCCATCACCGATCACCTGACCGACCAGCCCAACGGCAACGACCGCGCCCTGCTGCAGTTCTACCTGGACGCCATGCTGTTCTGCCGCCTCGCCGAGGCCTACGGCGCGCACTCGCTGTTCGACATCAGCCGGCATGAAAGCTCGATGGTGCGTAGCCGCTCGACCCTGTGCCTGCGCAACGTGGTGCCGGCGCCCTTCCTGGCCAGCCGCTTCGCCGACGCCCACAGCACGACCCTGTTCTCCGCCACCCTGCGCCCGGCGAACTACTACCGCGACCTGCTCGGCCTGCCGGAGGAAACCCGCTGGCTCGAGGTGGAGTCGCCCTTCGCGGCCGAACAGCTGGAGGTGCGCATCGTGCGCAACCTGTCGACCCGCTACCAGCATCGCGACGCCAGCCTCGCGCCGATCTGCCGGATCATGGCCGAGCAGTACCAGGCCCGCCCCGGCAACTACCTGGCCTTCTTCAGCAGCTACGCCTACCTGCAACAGGTGCGCGAACTGTTCCTGACCCTGCATCCGCAGATACCGAGCAGCGTCCAGACCCGCAGCATGAACGAGAACGAGCGCCAGGCGTTCCTCGATGGCTTCACCGACAGCTCGCGGGGCATCGGTTTTGCCGTGCTGGGCGGTGCGTTCGGCGAGGGCATCGACCTGCCCGGCGAACGCCTGATCGGCGCCTTCATCGCCACCCTCGGTCTGCCGCAGGTCAACGAGATCAACGAGGAGATCAAGGCGCGCATGCAGCAGATGTTCGGCCAGGGCAGCGGCTACGACTACGCCTACCTGTATCCGGGCCTGCAGAAGGTCGTGCAGGCCGCCGGCCGGGTGATTCGCACCACCTCGGACCAGGGCGTGGTGTACCTGCTCGACGACCGCTTCGGGCAGGCCAGGGTCAGGGAGTTGCTGCCGGGCTGGTGGGAAGCAGCGCTGGTGAAGTGTTGAATCACCCGGCCAGACCGGCCGCCTCCAGCCCATGAACGAGCGGGAATCGGGCCGCTGGCCCAGCGGGCCAACCTGAGGCAGATCCCGAGCGGCTCCTCGACGACGCCGTGCATCCGGCGGCGGCGACTATCGTTACCCCATCGGCCCCCGATCAGGCGTTCAACGCGCGATGCCCACCCTCCCTGCCCGTTCCGCCACTCCATCCTGGCTGCCCGACCTGCTGGCCGGGCTGGCCGTGGCCGGGTTGCTGGTGCCCGAGGCGGTCGCCTATTCGAGCATCGCGGGTCTGCCGCCGCAGTACGGGGTGATCGCCTTGCTGGCGGGGCTGATCTGCTACGGACTGGTGGGCCGCAGCCGCTTCGCCATCGTCTCGGCCACCTCCTCCTCGGCGGCAGTGCTGGCCGCCGCCACCGTGTCCCTGGCACCAGGCGATGCCAGCCTGAAACTGGCCCTGGCCACCGGTCTGGTGCTGCTCACCGGAAGCTTCTTCCTGCTGGCGGGGTTTGCCCGCCTGGGGAACATCTCCGCGTTCATTGCCAAGCCGGTGCTGCGCGGTTTCACCTTCGGCCTGACCCTGATCATCATCGTCAGGCAACTGCCGCATATTCTGGGGGTGCAACCGCCGCACAATGACATCCTGCGCAGCAGCTTCGATCTCCTCGTCCAGTTTCGCCTCTGGAACCCGGTCTGCGTTGGCCTGGGCGTGGGCGCCCTGGCATTGCTGTTCGCGCTCAAACCCTACCGGCACATCCCTGCCCCCTTGCTGGTCATCGTCCTGGGCATCGCCACCCAGGCGGTCTGGGGCCTGGATCCGCATGGGGTGGCCCTGGTGGGCAGCATCGATCTGCAGTTCAGGGCGCCGAGCCTGCCCGAACTCACCCGCAGCGAATGGCTGCAGCTGGCCGAGCTGGCGTTCGCCCTGCTGTTCGTACTGTATGCGGAGTCCTATGCCAGCATGCGCAGCTTCGCCTTCAAGCATGGCGAACCCTTTTCGGCCAACCGCGAGCTGATCGCCCTGGGGCTGGCCAATGTCGCCTCCGGCCTGTTCGCCGGCCTGCCGGTCGGCGCCGGTTATTCCGCCACTGCAGCCAACGAGGCCGCCGGTGCCCGCTCCCGGCTGGCGGCCTGGGCCGCCGCGCTGACGGTGCTGGTGGCCGTGCTGACCCTGCTGCCCTGGATGGCGCTCACCCCGATGCCGGTACTGGCCGCCATCGTCATCTACGCCGTCAGCCATACCCTGAGCCCTGCTGCGCTGCGGGTGTATTTCCACTGGCGCCGCGACCGCCTGGTCGTTCTGTGTGCGATCTCCGCCGTGCTGCTCCTCGGCATTCTGCCCGGCCTGCTGGTGGCGGTGGGCGCCAGCGTGCTGATGGCCCTGCGCGGCTTTTCCCAGCACAAGGTGTCGGTGCTCGGCCGGCTGGGCCAGGGGCACGACTTCGTGGACATCCGGGCGCATCCCGAGGCGCAGCCGATTCCCGGCGTGCTGATCATGCGCCCGGAAACCCCGCTGTTCTTTGCCAATGCCGAGCAGATCATGGCCATCGTCCAGCAGCGGCTCGATGCCCTGGCCCGCAAGGCGGCGGTCCCCCCGCAAGTGCTGATCCTCAGCCTGGAGGATTCACCGGATCTCGACGGCAGCAGTATCGAGTCGCTGATAGAGCTGGCCAGATTTACCCGTGAGCGCGGTATCGAACTGTCGCTCGCCCGCCTGCATGAGCCGGCCAGGGCCGTGCTCGCCCGCGCCGCGGGGCCCGGCCTGCCGGACCTGGCCTTGACCAACTGGAGCGTGGACGACGCGGTGGCCAGAGCATTGGCCACGCTCACCCCGCCGCAGGCAGGCTCCCCCGACTGACCGGCTGTTCATAGCTGGAAGCCCAGCAACTGCACTATCCCCTCGGCCGCGTCGCGGAGCAGACCCGGCGGCGTGGCAATGTAAGGGCTGGCGGTGATCCTTTCCCGGTCGAACCACGCGGCAAAGCGGCGCACATCCTCGCCCTGGTGAAACGCGACCATCAGTTCGTAGTTGAGGAACAGGCTGCGGCTGTCGAGGTTGGCGGAGCCGCTCAGCGCCAGCGCATCGTCGATCACCGCCAGCTTGGCGTGCATCATCCCCCGCGCCAGCCAGATGCGCCCACCGGCCGCGGCCAGCGCGCGCAGCGAGCGGCCGCGCGCCAGGTCGGACATTGGGTGATTGGAATGCGCCGGCAGCAGCAGATCGACCGTAACCCCGCGGCGCGCCGCCAGGCACAGCGCCATCAGCAGGGCCGACTCCGGAACGAAGTACGGCGTGGCCAGGGCGATGCGCCGCTGGGCCCGGTAGGCGGCGGTGACCAGCAGCGCGTAGACCGTGTCGTCGGCCTGGTCCGGGCCGGAGGCGACCAGTTGCGCACCGTCGAGCGCCGGCGCGGCCGGGGGCGGTTCGGGTTGCAGAGCGGTCGGGGCGACGGGCGGCCGCTTCCTGGCGAATCTCCAGTCGTGCTCGAACAGGGCGCTGGCCTGGGCGGTCAGCGGTCCGCGCAGGTCGAAGCTCAGGTCGCGCCACGGCGCGCAGCCGGGCGCACCGTCGAAGTATTCGACGGCCAGGTTGCGCCCACCGCACCACAGGCGGCTGCTGGCCAGGCCCGTGTCGGCGATCAACAGCTTGCGATGGTTGCGCAGATTGGTCGGCGACCGCGGCGGGAAGTGCAGCGGCGGCACGAACAGCGCCAGTTCCCCACCGGCCTCGGTCAGCCGCGTCAGGTTCGGGCGACGAGCCATCAGGATGCCCATGCCGTCCAGCAGCAGGCGGACGCGCACCCCTGCCTGGGCCTTGTGGCATAGCCGGTCGAGTACGGCCTCGCCCAGGCTGTCGCGGCCGATGATGAAGGTGCACAGGTCGATGGAGACTTGCGCCGCGTCGATGGTGGCCAGCAATGCCTCGCCGGCCTGCTGGCCGTCTGCATGCACGCTCAGGTCGCCGTAGCGCGCCGGCGCGGGCTGGCCGAGCGCCATGATGGTGTCGATGGCCCAGCCGTCGGCGCTATGCAGCCCAAGCGGGACGGGCAATGTGCTCGACGGCGGACGCGACAACTTGCGGGTGCCGAACAGCAGGAATGCCGGCAGCGCCAGGTAGGGCAGCAGCAGGATGAACAGCATCCAGGCCACCGCCGCAATGGGATGCCGCCGCTGGCGCATCACGTGCGAGTTGATGACGTAGATGAGGATGGTCACCACGGTGATCAGTCCGTCCAGCGTCAGCCAGTGGATGAGGGACATGTCGGAGAGCATGGAGCACACCTCGGCCGGTGGGCGGGCGATGGCGCCTCCATGAAGTGTCGCCGGTCGTGGCGGAACTGCGAGGGCAATCTCGCTATCCGCTCGCCGTTAAGCCCGCATGGTGAACAGCCCCTTACCAGTGCTTGACCAGCAACTGCACGCCCGCCAGCAGCATGCCGGCGCGGGCGATGCGGTAGAACCACAGGTGGTTGACCTTGTCCTGCAGCCACAGCCCGGCCCACACGCCCAGCGGCACGAAGGGCGCCAGCAGCAGGCTGGTCAGCAGGTTCTCCTGGGTGAACTGGCCGAGCATGCCGTAGGGCACCAGCTTGACCGCGTTGGTGAGCAGGAAGAACACGTTGATGGTGGCGACGTAGCGCACCTTGTCGAGCTGCTGCGGCAGCAGGTGCATCATGATCGGCGGGCCGCCGGCGTGGGCGACGAAACTGGTGAAGCCGGCCAGCGAGGAAAACAGCGTGCCCGTGCCCTTGGCCGGCGGCGCGCCCGGGGTGGCCTTCGGCGGATGGATCAGGTTGGCCAGCACGAAGGCCACGGCGATGCCGCCGATCAGCAGGCCGATGACCCGCTCGTTGAGCATGCCGAAGGTCAGCGAGCCGATCAGCACGCCGATCAGCGCCCCCGGCAGCATGATCTTCAGGTTGGCCACGTCCCACTTGCCGTAGTAGGCGCGCAGGCCGACCAGATCGGCCACGCAGAGGATCGGCAGCATGACCGCCGCCGCCTGGGTCGGCGCCATGCCCAGCGCCAGCAGCGGCACGGCGATGCCGCCGAGGGCGCCGCCGAAGCCGCCCTTGGACAGGCCGGTGAGCAGCACCGCCGGCAGGCCGAGCAGGAGGAATTCGGTCAGCGACATCGAGGCAGTTCCATTCAAGACAGGGGATGGGGATGGCCGCCCGGCGAGGGGCGCGCCTATTTCAACAGAGAATCGCACGCAGCGGCGGTTGTGCTGTCCGATAACCGCACACTGCTTGCCTCAATCGAACACCGGCTTGAGCAGCGCCTGCGCCTCGTACAGCGGCAGCAGGTAGCGCAGGCGCATTTCCTCGAGGCTCAGGCGCGAGGCGTGGGTGGTGATCGACAGGGTCGCCTGCAGCCGCCCGCCGCGCCCGTACAGCGGCACCGCCAGCACGCGCATGCCCACCTCGAACTCCTGGTCGACGAGGGCGTAACCCTGCGCGGCGACCAGCACGAGCTCCGCGCGGATCGCCGCCTCGTCGGTCTTGGTGAAGGGCGTCAACTGGCGGCGCGGCACCCGCGCGAAGTAGCCGGCCAGCTCCTCCTCGTCGAGCTGCGCCAGCCAGATCCGCCCGCTGGCCGCGCAGTACAGCGGCGTCCGCGAGCCGGGACGGATCGACAGCGAGGCGATGTGGCTGTAGCGGCTGCGCACCACGTGGACGATCTCGTCGCCGTCGCGCAGCCCCACCGCGACGTGTTCCTGTGTAGTGCGCGCCACCTGCTCGACCACCGGCCGCAGCATGCGCGGCATCTGCGCCGAATCGACGTAGGCCTGGCCGATGCGCAGCGCCTTGGCGGTCAGCCAGTACTGGCGGCCGTCGCTCTCGGCGAAGCCCTCGTGGACCAGGGTGAGCAGAAAGCGCCGCGCCGCGCTGGGGGTCAGCCCGGACAGGCGGGCCGCCTGCGCCACGCTCAGACGCGGATGCTCCTCGCTGAACAGCTGCATCAGCGCCAGGCCCTTCTGCAGGCCGGCGATCAGGTCGCGCGGGTGGATCTCCGCTTGGCTCATGGACGCTCCTCGGGAATTTTCGCCAGTTAGTGCGATTATCGCAGCGTCGATGCGATTAACAACCAAAACGACCGTTCAGCGCGTTGTTGGCCCGGCGAGCGCCTCGCGATACTCGCCGCACAACAAGCACAACAGCTGGAGGTCAGCATGATCCGCGGTTCGACCGAACTGGTAGCCATCGTCGGCTCCCCCATCGCCCAGGTGAAATCCCCGGAAAACTTCAACACCTGGTTCGCCCAGCACGGCAGGGACCTGGCGATGATCGCCATCGACCTGAACGAGGCGGCGCTGGACGACTTCCTCGCCACCCTGCGCGGCTGGCGCAACCTGCGCGGCTGCGTGGTCACCGTGCCCTACAAGCAGGTGCTGGCCGACCGCCTGGACGGCGTCAGCCCGCGCGCCGCGGCACTGCGCTCGGTCAACGTGATCCGCCGCGAGGCCGACGGCCGCCTGCTCGGCGACAACGTCGACGGCGACGGCTTCCTCAACGCCGCCCGCCTCCACGGCTTCATCGGTCACGGCCAGCGCGCCCTGGTGGTCGGTTCCGGCGGCGTCGGCAGCGCCATCGCCTACGCCCTCGGCGAGGCCGGCGTCAGCGAGCTGACCATCGCCGACGTCAGCGCCGAGCGCGCCCAGGCGCTGGCGGCGATCCTGCGCGACGCCTTCCCGCTTCTGGCGGTGCACACCGACTACCCGTCGCTGGCCGGCTTCGACCTGGTGGTCAACGCCTCGCCGGTGGGCATGGGCGGCATCGGCGAGCTGCCTCTGCCCCTCGCCCAGTTGGAAACCCTCACCGCTGGCACCCTGGTGGCAGACGTGGTGACCTCGCCGGAGATCACCCCGCTGCTCGACTTCGCCCACCGCATGGGCTGCCCGGTGCAGACCGGCGCGGAAATGGCCTTCGCCCAGCTCGGCAACCTCGGCGCCTTCATGGGCGTCACGCCGCAGCAGATCTGACCGCGCACTAGGAGCAGCGACACATGAATACAGCAGTTCATCCCGCCATCACCCCGACCACCGCCGTGCACGAATACGACCTGGTGGTGCTCGGCAGCGGCGCGGCCGGCTTCGCCGCCGCCACCACCGCCGCCTGCCGCGGCCTGCGCGTGCTGATCGTCGAGAAGGCGAGCACCTTCGGCGGCACCTCGGCGATCTCCGGCGGCGCCGTGTGGGTCTACGGCACCGACCAGGCCCGCGCGGCCGGCATCGAGGACTCGCCCGAGGCGGTACGCACCTATCTGAAGAAGACCATCGGCGCGGGCTTCGATGCCGAGCTGGTCGACACCTACATCGAGCGCGGCAGCGAGGCGCTGCGCTATCTCGAGCAGCACAGCGAACTGGCCTACGCCCTGCGCCCGCTCTCCCCGGACTACTACCCGGACGAGGACGGCGCCACCGAGCGCGGCCGCGCCCTGGAGATGGTCGAGTACGACGGCCGCCGGCTGGGCGAGCGCTTCAAGGACCTGAAGACCCCGCCGCAGGGCATGCTGCTGTTCGGCGGCATGATGGTGAACCGCGTCGACATCCAGCACTTCCTCAACTTCCGCCGCTCGCCGCAGTCGCTGTGGCACTGCCTCAGGCTGATGGCGCGCTATGGCCGCGACCGCCTCAGGCACCCGCGCGGCACCCGCCTGACCGTGGGCAACGCGCTGATCGCCCGGCTGGCCACCACCGCCTTCGCCAAGGGCGTCGAGCTGTGGCTGGACTGCCAGGCCGACAGCCTGATCGTCGAGGACGGCGCGGTGCGCGGCGTGCAGCTGCGCCGCAACGGGCGCAGCGAGCGGGTGCTGGCGCACGGCGGGGTGGTCTGCGCCACCGGCGGCTTCGGCGCCGGCGCCCAGGCCGCGGCCGAGCGCCCGCAAAGCGCGGCGGCGCACTGGAGCATGTCGCCGGAAACCAACACCGGCGACGCCCTGCGCCTGGCCGGAGCGGTCAACGCCGCCAGCGGCCAGGACCTGGCCGCCAACTTCTTCTGGGCGCCGGTATCGGTGCTGCGCCGCCCGGACGGCACTCTCGAGCGCTTCCCGCACCTGGTCACCGACCGCGCCAAGCCGGGGATCATCGCCGTCGACAAGAGCGGCCGGCGCTTCGTCAACGAGTCCAACTCCTACCACTGCTTCGTCGAGGCGATGTTCCAGGGCCACGCGCCCTGCTGGCTGATCGCCGACGTCGAGGCGCTCGGCAAGTACGGCATGGGCCTGGCCCGGCCGAAGCCGGTCGACAACTCGGCGCTGATCGCCGCCGGCTACCTGCACCGCGCCGACACTCCGGAGCAACTGGCCAAGGCCATCGGCGTCGATCCGCAGGGCCTGCGCGCCACCCTCGAACTGCACAACGGCGATGCCCGCGCCGGGGTCGACCGCCAGTTCGGCAAGGGCGGCAACAGCTACAACCGCCACCTCGGCGACCCGCACCACCAGCCCAACCCGTGCCTGGCGCCGCTGGTCAAGGCGCCGTTCTACGCCATCCGCATCGACACCGGCGACCTCGGCTCGGCGCGCGGCCTGCGCACCGACCGCCATGCCAACGTGCTGGACCTCGACGGCGCACCCATCCCCGGGCTGTACGCCGCCGGCAACGACATGAACTCGATCATGGACGGCACCTACCCCGGCCCGGGCATCACCCTCGGCCCCGGCATCACCTTCGGCTACATCGCCGCCAGCCATATCGCCGAGCGCCTGCTACCGGCCAAAGCCTGACTTTTCGACGGAGAACCCACCATGTACTACGAACTGCGCACCTACACCATCAAGCCGACCCGCCTCGCCGACTGGCTGGCCCTCTACCAGAGCGATGCTCTGCCGGTGCAGACCGAGCACCTCGGCAAGCTGGTCGGCTTCTTCACCACCGAGTTCGGCGAGGCCAACCAGGTGGTTCACATCTGGGCCTGGGAGAGCCTGGATGATCGCGCCGCCCGGCGCGCCAGCATGGCCGCCGACCCGCGCTGGGCCGCGTTCTCGCGCAAGAACCGCGAACTCGACGCGGTGGAGCGCCTGGAGTCGCGCCTGATGCGGCCGACCGGCTTCTCGCCGCTGCAGTGAGTCACCTGTAGGGGCGAATTTATTCGCCATGGGCCGCAACGCGGCCCCGATGTTGCCAAGGGCAGGCCGATGGCCTGCTTGGCGAATGAATTCGCCCCTACAACTGATCGCCGAACCACAACAACAAGAGGCAGAACATGCAGACGCCCGACAGAATCGAATGCGACGTGCTGGTGGTCGGCTCCGGCGCCGCCGGCCTCGCCGCCGCGGTCACCGCCGCGCACCACGGCCTCAAGGTGGTGGTCGCCGAGAAGGAGCCGCTGCTCGGCGGCACCAGTGCCTGGTCCGGCGGCTGGCTGTGGATTCCGCGCAACCCGCTGGCGGTCGCCGACGGCCAGCTCGAGGAGCCCGGCGCGCCCGAACGCTACCTGCGCGAGCAGTTGCAGCGCGCCGAACTGGACGAGCGCCAGCGCGCCTTCCTCGCCCACGGCCCGGCGATGGTCGAGTTCTTCCAGCGCCACACCGCCGTGCAGTTCCAGTCCGGCAGCCGCATGCCCGACATGCACGCCGGCGCCGGCGCGGCGCGCGGCGGCCGCTCGCTGTGCGCCCAGCCGTTCGACGGCCGCCAGCTCGGCGAGTGGATCGACAAGCTGCGCCCGCCGCTGGACCTGATCAGCCTGGCCGGCATGGGCATCGCCGGCGGCGCGGACCTGGCCCACTTCCTCGACGCCAGCCGCTCGCCGCGCTCGGCGCTATACGCGGCCGGGCGCCTGCTGCGCCATTTCCGCGACCGCCTGCGCCATGGGCGCGGCCTGCATCTGGTCAACGGCAACGCCCTGGTCGCCCGCCTGCTACGCAGCGCACTCGACCGCCAGGTCAGCCTGCTCAGCGAGGCGCCGGTGCGCCGTTTGCTGCAGCGCGATGGCCGCGTTGTCGGCGCCATGCTCGACCATCTGGGCACGCCGACCGAAATCCACGCCCGTCGCGGCGTGGTGCTGGCCTGCGGCGGCTTTCCCCACGACCGCGCGCGCATCGCCCAGCTGTTCCCCCACGCGCCGGACGGCCACGGCCACCACTCGGCGGCGCCAACCTGCAACAGCGGCGACGGCCTGCGCCTCGGCGAGGCGGTCGGCGCCCGGGTGGCCAACGATCTGGCCCACGCCGGGGCCTGGGCGCCGGTGTCGCGGGTGCCGCGCCGGGACGGCAGCGTCGGCGCCTTCCCGCACCTGATGGAGCGCGCCAAGCCGGGCTTCATCGCCGTGCGCGGCGACGGTCGGCGCTTCGCCAACGAGGCCGACTCCTACCACGCCTTCATGACCGCGCTGTTCGCCGCCACCTCGCCCGGCGAGGCGCCGGAGGCCTGGCTGATCGGCGACCGCCGCGCACGCAACCGCTACGGCATCGGCGCGGTGCGGCCGTTCCCCTTCCCCGACGCGCCCTGGCTGCGCAACGGTTACTTGAAACGAGGCGACAGCCTCGCCGAGCTGGCCCGTCAGTGCGGTATCGATCCGGAGCAACTCGCCGCCAGCGTCGCGCGCTTCAACCGGCACGCCGCCCGCGGCGAAGACCCCGACTTCGGCCGCGGCGCCTCGCCCTACAACCGCGCCCAGGGCGAGGCCCAGCATGCCCCCAACCCGTCGCTGGGCGCGCTGGAACAAGGGCCGTTCTACGCCGTGAAGCTGGTCCCCGGCAGCCTGGGCACCTTCGCCGGGCTGCGCACCGACGCCACGGCACGGGTGCTCGACGCACAAGGACGACCGATTGGCGGGCTGTTCGCGGTGGGCAACGACATGGCCAGCGTGATGGACGGCCATTACCCCAGCGGCGGCATCACCCTCGGCCCGGGGATGACCTTCGGCTATCTGGCCGGGCTGGAGCTGGCCGGTTTGCGGCCCGCGACGGACGCCAATAGACCATTGGCTATAGCCAATCCCTGCTCAGGTTAAAATGTACTAACTGGTTAGGTTTTGTTCGATCATCGAACAGATGGGCGTTTATCGAATTGACCCGCGCCCGCTCGAATCTCAACATTCAAGCCAGACCGGATACCTGCCTTGCCTGCCGCATATCGGTAGCCGGCCCAATCAGCGCTAGCTGATCCATAACAATTTCAAGAAACGGGTAAACGCTCATGTCCAACTCCACGGCTCGCCCAGTCGTATCGCCGCAGACGTTCGCCTCGGTGCACCCCCACGCCGGTGTCGGCGAGAAGATCCGTGCCGCCCTCGCCGTCGGCAAGATGCGCTGGGGCATGCTGGCCCTGGTGTTCTTCGCCACCACGCTGAACTACATCGACCGCGCCGCGCTGGGCGTGATGCAGCCGATCCTAGCCAAGGAGATGAGCTGGTCCACCATGGACTACGCCAACATCAACTTCTGGTTCCAGGTCGGCTACGCCGTCGGCTTCCTGCTGCAGGGTCGCTTCATCGACAAGGTCGGCGTCAAGCGCGCCTTCTTCCTCGCCGTGCTGCTGTGGAGCCTGGCCACCGGCGCCCACGGCCTGGCGACCTCGGCGGTCGGCTTCATGATCTGCCGCTTCATCCTCGGCCTGACCGAGGCGGCCAACTACCCGGCCTGCGTGAAGACCACCCGCCTGTGGTTCCCGGCCGGCGAGCGCGCCCTGGCCACCGGCATCTTCAACGCCGGCACCAACGTCGGCGCCATGGTCACCCCGGCGCTGCTGCCGCTGATCCTCTCCGTCTGGGGCTGGCAGGCCGCCTTCGTCGGCATGGGCCTGCTGGGCCTGGTCTGGCTGGTGTTCTGGGCGCTGAACTACTACAACCCGGAAGAGCACCCGACCGTCAGCAAGGCCGAGCTGGACTACATCCAGCGCGACGTCGAGCCCGAAGCGACCAAGGTGCCTTTCTCGCAGATCCTGCGCCGCCGCGGCACCTGGGCCTTCGCCGTGGCCTACATGATCACCGCGCCGGTGTTCTGGTTCTACCTGTACTGGCTGCCGCCGTTCCTCAACCAGCAGTATGGCCTGGGCATCAGCGTCACCCAGATGGGCATCCCGCTGATGCTGATCTGGCTGACCGCCGACTTCGGCAGCATCGGTGGCGGCATCCTCTCCTCGTTCCTGATCGGTCGCGGGGTCAACCCGATCCGCGCCCGCCTGGTATCGATGCTGATCTTCGCCGCCTGCATCTGCTCGGTGGTGTTCGCCGCCAAGGCTAGCGGCCTGTGGGCCGCGGTGCTGGCCATCGCCCTGGCCGTGGGCGCCCACCAGGCCTGGACCGCCAACATCTGGAGCCTGGTGATGGACTACACGCCCAAGCACCTGATGAGCACCGTGTTCGGCTTCGGCGGCATGTGCGCGGCGGTCGGCGGCATGTTCATGACCCAGATCGTCGGCTACGTGCTGACCGTCACCAACAACAACTACGCCGTGCTGTTCACCATCATCCCGGCCATGTACTTCCTCGCCCTGACCTGGCTGTACTTCATGGCGCCGCGCAAGCTGGAGAGCTGATCCGCCCGCCCACCGTTGCCCACCACGCCAATGCCGCGCACAAGCGCGGCATTGGCGTTTCTGTCTGGGAGGAAATCTTCGGTTGCGGCCTGCCGAGCAGAGCTGGACTCAGGCGCGCCGACAGCATGACACCGGCTGGGTCGTTACCCCCTTCAATCCGGCTTGATGTTCTGGTTCATCCGGAAGAAGTTTGTCGGGTCGTACTTCTTCTTGATCTCCACCAGTCTCTTGTAGACCGTGCCATAGGCAAAGGCGATCCGGTCGCTCTCGTCCTGGGTAAGGAAGTTGATGTAGGCGCCGCCACTGGCGAAGGGCTTGGATCGGGCGAAGAACTCTCGCGCCCAAGCGATGCAGCGCTCGTCCTCGGCAGCCGAATCCCAGCGGCCATGCACGTTCATCACGTAGTTGGCGTCCCGGCTCGAGTAGGCCATCGCCTCCGGCGCCACACGGGTCGTCTGTCCGCCAATGGTGCCGATGAAGATTTCGCACTGCGGCGACGGCAGCTTGGCGGCGTATTCCATGATGACTTCCCTGGCTTCGTCACCGATGCGGGAAAAGTTGTGCGACTTCCAGTAGTTACGCGCGCCTGGGGTCAGCAGCGGGTCGAAGGCCTGCTGCCAGGCGGTATAGGGCTGTACGCCTATGTGTTCCCCGAGCACCTTGCCGAAGCCGCGCAGCGGCTGGATCAGCTTCTCACCCTCGGCGGGGCTGCCTGCATAGCACAAGGCCAGGGCGACCATCTCTTTGCCGTGGGTCTCTTCGGGAAGGAAAGGCAGGGGCGGCGCCTTGCGGATGACCATCCAGATATTGAGATCGTCCGGCATCTGCTCGGTGAAACGGGCGAAGGCGGTGATAACGGATCGGGCCTCATCGAACGGGAAGACGATCAGCCCGCTCAGCACCTCGGGGCCGACGGGATGGAGCTGGAACTCGAAGCGGGTGACGATACCGAAGTTGCCACCACCGCCGCGAAGCCCCCAGAACAGATCGGCGTTCTCGGTTTCGCTGGCGTGTAACTGGCGACCATCCGCCATCACGACATCGGCACCCAACAGATTGTCCACCGTCATGCCGTACTTGCGGCTCAACCAGCCAAAGCCTCCCCCCAGGGTCAGCCCGGCGACACCCGTGGTCGAATTGATGCCGAGTGGAGTGGCTAACCCATGGGCTAGCGCAACTGCGTCGAAATCGGCCAGGGTGCAGCCCGGTTCCACGCTTGCCCTGCGGGTTTGGGCATCGATCTCGACCCGTTTCATGGGGGAGAGATCGATCATCAGCCCGTCGTCGCAAACGGCATTGCCGGCAATGTTATGCCCGCCCCCGCGGACCGATACGAGCAAGCCGTTCTGCCGGGCGAAATCGACGGCTTGCACGACAGACTCGGGAGAGCTGCAACGGGCGATGATGGCGGGACGTCGGTCGATCATGGCGTTCCAGATCTGCCGCGCTTCGTCGTATTCCGCGTCTGCGGGAAGGAGCACGGTCCCTTGGAAGAGCGTTTTGAACTGGTCTATTGCCGCTTTCGGTAATTGCAACATGTTCGCCTCCATTTTCAGTGCCGGCGCCGGGCCGGGGGGCGACTTGGAAGTGTAGCTTCTCGATGCGGAACAACACGCCCGGACCATCGTCCAGCCCGGCTTCAGAACAGCTCCATCTGCCCATCCACCAGGCGCCGGAAGTCGCTGTTTACGAAAGGCAGGATGGCGTCCGCCACCGGCTGCAGCTGGCGCGTCACGTAGTGGTCGTAGTCGATGGGCGCCTGGCGGGCCTCCAGCGGCTCGGGGCCGGCGGTGGTGATCACGTAGCTGATCCAGCCGCCGCGCTGGTACTGCAGCGGGCGCCCGTGGCGGGCGTTGAACTCGTCGGCCAGCCGCGCCGCCTTCACATGGGGCGGCACGTTGCGCTCGTAGTCGTCCAAGCGCCGGCGCAGGCGCTTGCGGTAGATCAGCTGCTCGTCCAGCTCGCCGGCCAGGGTACGGCGCACGTAGTCGCGCACATAGTCCTCGAACGGCTGCCGCCTGAAGATGCGCTGGTACAACTCCTGCTGGAACTGCCGGGCCAGCGGCGACCAGTCGGTGCGCACCGTCTCCAGGCCCTTGAACACCATCTCCTCGCTGCCGTCGGCGCGCAGCACCAGGCCGGCGTAGCGCTTCTTGCTGCCCTCCTCGGCGCCGCGGATGGTGGGCATCAGGAAGCGCCGGTAGTGGGTCTCGTACTGCAGCTCCAGGGCACTGCCCAGGCCGAACTCGGCCGCCAGGTGCTCGCGCCACCACTGGTTGACCTGCTGCACCAGCTCGCGGCCGATGCGGTCGGCGTCCGCCTCCGCGTGCCCGCTGCCCAGCCAGACGAAGGTGGAGTCGGTGTCGCCGTAGATCACCTGGTAGCCGCGCGCCTCGATCAGCTCGCGAGTGCGGCGCATGATCTCGTGCCCGCGCATCGTGATCGAGGACGCCAGTCGCGGGTCGAAGAAGCGGCAGCCGCTCGAGCCAAGCACGCCGTAGAAGGCGTTCATGATGATCTTCAGCGCCTGCGCCAGCGGCTTGTTGCCGTCGCGCTTGGCCGCATCGCGCCCCTCCCACACCCGCGCGACCATCGCCGGCAGGCTGTGCCGGGTGCGCGAGAAGCGCGCGCCGCGAAAGCCCGGCACCGAATGCGCGTCATCTGGGTGGCGCAGCCCTTCGATCAGGCCGACCGGGTCGATCAGGAAGGTGCGGATGATCGACGGGTACAGGCTCTTGTAGTCCAGCACCAGCACCGACTCGTACAGGCCCGGGCGCGAATCCATGACGAAACCGCCGGGGCTGGCTTCCGGCAGGCGCTCGCCGAGTTTGGGCGCGACGAAGCCCAGACGGTGCATCAGCGGCAGGTAGAGGTGGGTGAAGGCCGCCACCGAGCCGCCGCTGCGGTCGGCGGCGAGGCCGGTGACCGTGGCCCGCTCAAGGAGGAACGGCAGCAGCTCGGTCTTCGCGAAGATGCGCGTCACCAGCTCGCAGTCCTTGAGGTTGTAGCGCGCCAGCGCCGGCTTGTCCTCGGCGAAGCGGCGGTCGATCTCGGCCATGCGCTGGTAGGGGTTGTCGATCGCCTTGCCCTCCCCCAGCAGCGTCTGCGCCACGTTCTCCAGGCTGAACGAGGGGAAGTTCCAGGTCGCCGAACGCAGCGCCTCGATGCCGTCGATGATCAGCCGCCCGGCGGCCTCGGCGAAGAAGTGGCCGTTGCCGCTGCCATGTTCGCGCCAGCCCATCTCCTCGCCGCCGCGCCCCAGGCGCAGCGGCACGCGCAGGCGCTGGGCGTGGTCGCGCAGCACGCGCAGGTCGAACTGCACCAGGTTCCAGCCGATGATGGCGTCGGGATCGTGTCGCGCCAGCCAGTCGTTGAGCCGCTCCAGCAGCTGCGCGCGGCTGGCGCAGTACTCCAGGTCGAAGTCCAGCCCGCGCGCGTCGCCATTGGCCGGGCCGAGCATGTAGACCTGGCGCTGGCCGCAGCCTTCCAGGCCGATGGAATACAGCTCGCCGCGGCTGTTGGTCTCGATGTCGAGGGATGCCAGGCGCAGCCGCGGGCGATAGTCCGGCGCGGGGCGCAGCTGGGCATCCAGCAGTACACCTCCGTCGCCCGGCGTGCCGCCGAAGGACACCGGCGCGGTGATGAAGCGCTCCATCAGGAAACGCTCGGGCGGACGGATGTCGGCCTCGTATACATCCACGCCGCCGGCGCGCAGGGCCTTTTCCAGACGCAGCAGCTGCGCGTACTGCCGGCAGTAGAGACCGAGCACCGGGCGGTGGTGGAAGTCGCGCAGCTCCAGCTCGCGCAGCTCGGCATCCTGCTCACCGCGCAGCAACTGCCCGGCGCGCTGGCGCTGCTCGGCGGGGACGAAGGCCACCGCCGGCTGCACGGGCACCCGCACGCGACGCGGGCCGGCATCGGTCGCCAGCCAGAACTCGACCTCGGTGCCCGCCGGCGTGTCGCGCCAGTGCCGCGTCAGCACGAAACCCAGTTGCCCTTCCACGCCGATGACCTTGAGAAAACCCTGAGAAGGGAATTCTACGTGCTCGGCGGTGGGGCGGCGAACTGGTGCTGCTGCTGATGCCCGCGGTGGAGGTAGGCGCAAGGCACATCCCGGACGGACCGGCTGACCGTATGTAGAATCGAGCTCATGCGGTCTGGGGATGTCTGGCTTCGGCCAGATGCGGTCATTAACAATCTACGAACTCAGAGGCGATTCGGCCACCTTAAGTCGGAGTTCACTCAGATAGGGACAGACCACAACGCACTCAAGTATGATTTTTCGGCATCACAGCACGGGTCGGGAGGCCATGGAATGGAGCAGGAATTTTTGTTGGAGTTTCTTGAGATTGGAGTCATCGACCTCAAGGGTGATGACACCAAACTCGAGAAGCTTCGGTCCACAGCCAAAGACCTATCCGCCATTCTTCGAAAGGCTCCCTCAAAGACCGCCAGCTTCACGATGGTGGCGGCCGACCCCAACATTGCGGCTACTGACCCAACCGTAGAGGAGGCAATGGCCGCCTTGCGCAAGCAATGGGAGACGGTTGCAAACGCTTTTTCAGGGCGGCCCGTTAGCGTCTTGCGAGCCATCTTGCTAGATGCAATCGTGCAGGCGGCTAGCTCGGACGATGCGATTGCCGTCGCCTTTGTTAACACTGCGCGCAATGCCCTGGCCCATGCCGAAACGTCCGACGAAGCCGAGATTTGGCGTGAAGCAGTTAGCGAAGTTGAGACGAAGGTCGATACGCGCGCCGAGGCTGAGTGGGCAACGCCAGAGATGATTACGGTCGATCCGTTGCAGTACTCGCCGCCAGCCCCAGTGTCTGCGGACTATGAGGCACCCATTGTCAATCAGGATGAGCTTAAGGCAAAGATCCACTCCGCCGCGGCGCCGAATCCTCATCATCCCAGTAACAATATCAATGCATGGTCGCAAGAGTTCGCAAACAAGATGAGTGTCGCCATCGCAGAGGCTTTGGATGGGATGGCCGAGGAGCTTTCGCCAACCCCCGTCGACCTCTCGGGCCCGCTGTCTACGCTGGCGAATGCCGTCACTTCTCACGTGGACAAGGCACTAACCAGCTTCAGCGGCGCGACGGCAGGTCTGCAGCGTCGCACGAACCTGCTTTGGTGGAAAGAAGCGCTGTATTCCCCGAGTGTTCATGCAAGCTACCGTGACTTACCACCATTCGAGGCCGCAGCTTTGATGGCGCTCGACCTACATGAGCAGGTGCCAACCTATTCACCAGCGAGCGTATCGGTCTTCCTGCGGGAGGCTATCCGCTGTCTGCCAGCTGATAACGGTGAACGAGACATTGCCAGTCTTGTGCACGACGCCAAGACAACTGAGTTCTTGCAGCCTTTCCGCACATTGGCTGCTCAGTACGCGCCGGTACCAGTTGGTCGAGGCCCGCTGCTGTCGTTGATTGGACACCCGCAGGCTTCAGGCGCAATCGAAGCGACGACCCTGCGCGCCCTGGCTGGCTTGGACGCTTCCATCAAGATGACCCCCTCCGACTGGGGAATATACCTATTCCGTGAGCTCCAGAGCGCACGCGCCACCAGCAGCCCTGCAAAGCGGGCCAAGAAGAGGTAAGGCGCCTATGGACAGATGCCCCCACCCCCACTGTTTTGCTGACGACAATACCACCTGCACGCTGGGCCACATCCGGCTCGATATGTGCCCCGAGTGGAAACGTGTCAGCAAGAGCGCGGTAACCGCCCCGTCTGACTCCGACCAGATGCTGCTTCCATGGAGCGGCTTGGCGATGGGTGAGTCTGACCTCAACTTCGTCAGCGGCAGGATCAAACCCATCACTGTCGGTATCGTTGGGCCGGAAAGCGCAGGTAAGACGACCATCCTGGGTGCGCTTTACCTGCTGCTGGGTCGAGGTGCACTGACTACTGACGCCAGTTCTTTCAGCAACTCTTACACACTGGCAGGTTGGGAGGCGGTGGCGACCAGTCTGCGCTGGAAGCCGGGGCAGCCCCCAAGCTTTCCACCCCACACGCCCAGCGGAGCGGCTCGAGCACCCGGCATGCTTCACCTTGGTTTTCGCCGTGGGGATGGGTCGCTGCGCGACCTGCTTTTTGCCGATGCCCCCGGTGAGTGGTTTCAGAAATGGGCGATCAACGAGCAGGCAGCTGACGCGGAAGGGGCCCGTTGGATTGCCCGCCACGCAGACGTCACGCTACTGATTGCTGACCGTCAGGCACTTGCTGGCCCCAAGATGGGGGCCGCTCGAAACGACTTTCAGCTGCTTGCTCAGCGTGCAGTGGCCGAGGCCCGCGGACGGCGCCTGGCACTCGTCTGGACGAAGGGGGACGTAGACGTGGCGCCAGCCATGGAGGCGCAGATCAGAAAAGCGGTGGCATCGGACTCATTAAGCGTCCCGGAGTTCACAGTCAGCGTGTACCCCCGTGGCGAGGTTGACGCTGCAGAAGGCTTCCGCGAGCTATTTGGCTGGATTCTTTGCAGCAAACGCGCAGGAGTGGATTTGCCCACGACAGAAACGTCTGGTCACGACCCGCTTTTTCGATTCGGGAGGAGATAGTTGGTGGCAGCTCAACACACCATCTTGTTGGTCGGCGAGTCGAACGTCGGGAAGACTCACTACGGGGCCCAGTTTTTGAAGCGGCTCATGGTCAAGGCGGGTGCGCTCAAGATGTCCGGCGCTCCAACGAACTTGGAGGCATTCACTACAGCGCTCAGTTGCCTGACTGAGGGAAAGTCGACCGACCACACCCCGGCCAGCACCTACGTCGAAAGCGTATGGCCTATTACGGACGAGGCCGGCCGCCACGCCGAACTGGTTTGGCCGGACTACGGCGGCGAACAGGTCCGCAACCTTGTCACGCAGCGCCGGATTCCGGCCGCCTGGCGCGAGCGCGTACTCGGAGCCACGGACTGGGTCTTGCTCATCAGACTGCATTCGCTTCGGTCCGAAGACGACCTGCTCTCGCGCCCGCTGCACTCATTCGCTGCGGCTGAGTCCCAGGGAGAGGCCGCCGCCGCATACGAGTTGTCAGACCAAGCAAGGACAGTGGAGCTCCTCCAAATGCTGCTCTACCTGGCGCAGTTCCACTTGGACCAGCCGCTTCGCAAGCCTCGCTTAACCATCTTGCTGAGCTGCTGGGATGAGCTTGACACGACGGAGCTTCCAGCTGACCTCCTGGCGTCTAGACTGCCGCTGCTGTGGTCGTTCGTGCGCAGCAATTGGCTCTCGCCCACTATCATTGGCCTGTCGGCCCTTGAACGCGCGCTCAGCAAGACGGATGCGGATCAGGAGTACGCAATTCGCGGCCCCGAAGAATTCGGCTACGTGGTGCTACCCGACGGAGTGAAGAACATCGACATTACCTTGCCGATTCAACGCTTGATGGCTGGCGGGAGCTGAGCAAATGCGAGTCGAGCAGGCTGTTTATGGCGAGATCCCTGGCCGTGGTCACGGACTCAGAACATCGAGTACGAATGCGCCAATAGCCGCTGTCATCGCATCAAAGCTCGACCTGCCAGATGCAGTGCCCCAAGGTGTCCAGGCTTGGTCGCCATTCGTTCGCGGCTTTCCCATCGACGACCACTACGTCCTCGCTCGCACGCTCCTGGATTCGAGCGCGTCGCGCAGTGGCATGGTGCTAACTCACGCGCTAATCGTCAGCTTGGACGATATGTGCGAGGTTGGAAGCCTGACCGCGTTGTTTGGGTGGCTGGCACCCTCGGCCACAGACTGCCCCGGTTCGGTGGCGACGCTTGAGCTTGACACTGTAGGCAGCATCCACGCGCCGGCTGCTGACCTGATCGGTACGGCCAACGCGCTGACAGCCCAAGGACTAGCTCCAGTTGTCCGACTGGGTGTAGAAGGATTCGAGCACCTCGTCGACTCACTTTGGAGGAACCTCTGGCCGGCTTTAAGACGATCCTTCGCGTTCCGGCTGAGCTTCGGTCCGAAGGACGTGGTAGAGCAACCCACTCCGACGCTTGTATGCACGCCCGAGCAGCTCCAAGCTCGCTGGACGAAGCACCACATAGTCAAGCCAGACGATCAAACCCCGAATTCTGAGTCCGCCGGAATTCTCTGTGGCCAGCGCGACGTGCAGCCAATCTTGGCGCTCGCCAAAAACCTGGGCCGTGAAGTTCATACCCTCAGAGAATTGAGCAGGCTTGAACGGCTGCACTCCCTCCTCTCTGACGGCGAAAGCTTCGATGATTTGCTGGCTGCCATACGCTTGGCTGACGGCATCTCAAGTCAGCCTACGCTCGGCGCAAGCATCAAGGGCAACCTCATCGGTCGGTTCACGACTTTGATTCCGGGCGCAGGATGCAAGCAGTTACTGCTAATGAGAAATTTGGCGCTGTCTGGCTTTGCCAACAAGCGCTTGTTGTGGTCGGCCGTTGAGCTCCTCGTCAGTAACCTCGGATTTGCGCCAGCGGACGACAGCGACTTAATGGAAATGGTCGCAGCCTCGGTTGATGAGGAACTCGCATTGCCTCCTTGGCGCTCTGCAGTGACAGCCGGCTTATCGACTGCCGCTCGTCGAGACACACCCGCCATTTCCCAAGCAATCTGGAGATGGGCCGAGCATAGCCAAGCTGCGTTCGCCGCGGCCATAGGCACCCTACCGGCTGACGCGGCAGTTGAACAGCGACTAGCGGGGGAAGTGCCCAGAAAGCTCCTCGTTGCCACCCCGGCTGCTCTGCTCTCGCCGCTGCTGAAGAAGCGCTGGCTGACCGCGTACGGCGCTGTACTAGCTTCAACGCTGCCCCCTCTCGATGCCATAGGCCAGCAACTCAAGGTGGACAAGGACCCAGACCACAGTGCTGGTTTACGGTCAGCTCTTCGGTACGCTAGCCCTCCCCAGACGTTGGAGTGCACACTTGCGCATAAGGACTTGCGATTGGTTGGGTTGTGCGCAGAACTGGCCGCTGCCCATCCTCAGATTCTGTCTAACATCAGCTGCGATGACATTACCGAGCAAGAGGTGTGGGGAGCAGGGATTGGCAAGGATTCTTCCCTGTGGAGCGCACCCAGCAATCCCATTGGTGTGCGTGACACTGTTTTAGCTCAACTCGCCGAAGGACTGCCCGTCGACACCGGCTTACTCGAAGCGCTGGCACAGACCCCCCTAGCTGACCTCAGCGCCGCTCCGGGGCGGGCGCGTCTATGGTCGCTTCTCCCCGCTTCGCAGCGTGATCGTTACCTGCAGACGACCGTAGCCGGCTGGCTAGACGTCGCCGCGAAAGGCACAGTAATGATTCCCCCTGAAGCCGCGCTTGAGCATGCAATCATGGCGAGTTTGAGCTTACAGTCCGTGCTTGAAAGATCATCAGTGACGGTTGCTGCACGCCTCTCAATCGTCAGGGCCCTTCCGTCGTTCCCCGAAGATGTGTTCATCACATGGCTGAACAACCTCTTGAGTAGCGTTCGCATTCTTTCTCAAGCGGATTCCGAGAGGCTGGGTACGCTTGTGGCATCCCGACGTTGGGAGCGTGCAGCCAAACAGCTTGCGGACCAGTTTGCCGACCATCGTTCAGATCTCAAGCCGGGGCTGCGGCTGTGCGCAGACTTGCTCAACTTTTATACGCGTTGGATGCTTGGGATCTCCAAACCAAGTGCTGCCGAGAAGTGGAACGCATTCGAGAAAGAGGCTTGTGAACTCTATCCAAGCGGCCCGGATTGCGACGAGCTCTGGTCACGCGCCGGAGGCAAGAATTCCGACCTGCCGGGACGGCTTCAAAACGGGGCAACACGTTGGCACACTGCATTGAATTCAATCCGATACGGCGGCCGACCGAATACGCATGCGCTCCTTGCAGTGATGCGCCAGGACTTCCCTTGGAACGAGAAGCTGCGCCTGTATGCCAGTGACACGGACATCGTTGGCTGGCGTTGACACTCCCACATACCCATGGTCGAAACATGAACCCGACTGGTTACCCACAAGGCCACGCCCTTCTTATCGGCGTGGCGAACTATCAGCAAATCTCCAGCCTGCCTGCTGCGATACTGAACGATGTTAATGATGTTGCCGCGACGCTCTCATCGCCGCATTACTGCGCCTATCCCCCTGCCAACGTCGTCACACTCTTAGACACAAACGCTACTCGGGCAGCAGTGCTGAAGGGGCTAGAGGAACTGGCTGCTCGGGCGGGCCCTGATGACACAGCCTGCGTATTCTTCTCCGGCCACGGCGGCATCGTAGGCAGCCCAGGTAATGAAGAAAGCGTGCTGGTCACCGTGGATAGCGATCTCGCTGACATTGAAAACACATCCATTAGCTCGAATGAGTTAGCGGTGGCACTTGCGCAGATCAAGGCGAAGCGACTGCTGGTCTTCATAGATGCCTGCCATGCTGGGGGCGCTGCAATCTCAAAGCGATTGATTGATGGCAAAGGTCACGAGCTCAAGTCTGGCTATACCCAAGACGTCCTCGCAAAGCTGGCAGTCGGGAGCGGACGTGCGCTGATGGCATCGTGTCGTGCTGATGAGGTGTCGGCCGTATTTCCCAGCGCGAGAAACAGCGTTTTCACGACTGCACTGCTGGCAGGTTTGCGCGGAGCTGCCGACAAGAGTTCCAGCGGCTTCATAAAGGTCTTTGACCTGTTTAACTACGTCTCCGAAGAGGTGCCTAAGCTGATCCCAGCCGACCAGCACCCAATTTTTAAGGCTGACAACCTTGAAGTGAACTTCGCTATCGCGCTGAGCCAGGGCGGAAAGAAGTCGCCGCACAGTCCCGAGACCACGCCAATGGTGCAAAAGGAGGTCCCTTGGTCGGTGCTAGAGAAGATCCTGGTCGAGCTCTACCCATTCGGACCGCGGGACCAAGAGGTGTGGAGCCGTGCCGGTGGTGACCTGTCCCGTCTCCAGCTTCATCCTACCGGTCAGGCTGCTTGGCATGCAGCGCTTCGCACACTTAAACAGGGCGGCGGAGGCAGGAATATCAACTTCGGCAGCTTGCTTAGTACAGCGAAGGAAGATTTTGCGAACCATCCGCAGTTGGCGATGCTGAAGATACCTTGAACACGACCGTTTGAGCATACTTGCCTGACGGACACAGCTACAGATAGCGCGGATGAATGTCCCGCATGAGTCGACTTGGACTATGCAGCAATCCGACAAGTCCTGGATTCTGTGGTAATCGTTCAGCTCATCGCCTATCCAGTCGGCGAACTTTTTAGGCGACTTGCATGCCATATATCAGTGGGGTGGGCTTAAGCCGCCCCTTAACCAAGCGCCATAGGATTACTCAGATACCCATATGAAAACGACACTGGATTACCTAAAAGATCGCTACAGCGAAGAGCAATCCAGATTTGACCACTTTGAAAACAAATGTACAAAGTTGCTAACATTTACAACAATAGTAATAGGCGTGGTGACTGCAGTTGCCGGAGCAAATAAAGGGGCTATATTTCACCCCCAATCTCCAGCAGGCTGGATTGCTCTCGCGGCATTCTTAGCAGGTGCCTTTTCTATTATTTGTGCATGGGGACACGCCTTGCTGGCGCTGCGCATTGGGGAATGCCCTGTACTTCCTCGCAGCAGAGCCGCCGCGGAGTATCTTGCTACAGTTGATGCTGACTCTCAGTCCACTTACCTCTACAACTGTCACATAGACACACTGGAACACCTTGCAGAAGTAATTGATGAGAAGTCAAGAAATATTGAATTAGCCTATCAAGAGATCTCTATTAGTGCTTGGGGGCTAGCTTTTTCTGCTGTATTAACCATGATCATGGAGATTGCAAAATGAGTGACACAGAAAAGAAAGCTCAAGATAACGCCAAAAACCCACCTCCATCGCCACCAACCACTGAATATGTAAAGAAATCTAAAGAGCCAGCAGTGAACCAGAAAAAAAGGTAGCTCAAACCTCTATTAGTCCGGCAATACAATAGGACACTTGTTCGCGTTGATTTTTTCCTTGAGCATCAATGACTTACCATGATCTGGCGCACACCTTGTTTGTGCTGTTGTATTGCCGGATTAATATCTACCGATTCAAGTCGCTCGCCTCAATTTCTTGCCGGACGTTCGCCCCCATAAACTCAGCGTTTTTTCGATCTGGATCCTGCTCCGCCCTAGCGGAGTAGATCGGCACTAGCTGGGGTGATAGCGCTGCGACACCAGTGCGCGACACTTGCAGTGCCCGCTTTTGGCCGGTTTCTGCCGGCTCCCACCGGCAGTTTCGGGCCAAGTGCCGCCGGTCATGACAGGCCGGCCTTGCCTCCAAAATCGGCGACTCACAAGCAACAATATCCTGGCCTGATCCTGCATGTTCCCCCCCGGTGTCAGGATAGTTGTCGCCTGATCGGATTCACCCAAACTGAACCTCCGGGGGCGGAAAGAGCTGTGCAATGCCGCGTTACTCTGCTGAACGAAAAGCCGCCCTGCTGAAGAAGCTGCTGCCACCGGTGAACCTGTCCGTGGCCGAGCTGGCCCGCCAGGAGGGTATCTCCGAGGTGACCCTGTATGCTTGGCGCAAACAGGCCAAGGCTGAAGGAGCCCCCGTGCCAGGAGACAAGAAATTGCCCGATGACTGGGCGGCCGAGGCCAAGTTCGCCGTCGTGCTGGAAACCGCCGCGCTCTCGGAAATCGAGCTGAGCGAATACTGCCGGCGCAAGGGGTTATATCCCGAGCAGGTGCAGGCCTGGCGGCAGGCCTGCATCACCGGCCAGCAGTCAGCAAAGGCGCAGCGCCAAACCGAGCGGGAACAGGCCAAGGCGGACAAGAAACGCATCCGCGAACTGGAGCGCGAGCTACACCGCAAGGACAAGGCGCTGGCCGAGGCCGCAGCGATCCTGGTGCTGCGAAAAAATGATGTACGACCTGGGCGTCACGCCGTCGCACAGTCGTCCGCGGGGGAGCGACGACAATCCGTACTCGGAATCGCTGTTCCGCACGCTGAAGTACTGCCCGCAGTGGCCGAAACAGGGCTTTGCCGACCTGGAGGCAGCACGCAGTTGGGTCAGGGATTTCATCCGCTGGTACAACCACGAGCACCGGCACAGCCGCATCGGTTTCGTGACGCCGGCAGAGCGCCATCGGGGCGAGGATCACAGCGTGCTGGCTCACCGCCATGCGCTGTACCAGGAAGCCCGCAACCGAATGCCGGAGCGCTGGTCAGGGACCACACGCAACTGGACACCCGCTGGGGCGGTGACACTCAACCCTGAGCGGGAGCAGGAACAGCAGCCGCTGAAAAAGGCGGCCTGAAAACACGGTCTACGCGACAACTACCTTGAAAAACGCCGTTCCTCGCATTGTTGGGGTACGCCATCAGTGGCATAGTGACAGCATGCCGGCGTGCCCGCGGCACCCTCCTGCCGCAAGCCCCTGCCCTGACCGGTAGGCTTCTTCGCGCAGACCGTTGGCACACGGTAGGAGGCTTGCGATGAATGACCTGTCCGCCCATTACCCGGGGCGCTGGTGGCACGGCCTGCCCGATGGCCGGATCCAGTGTGATCTCTGCCCGCGTGACTGCAAGCTGCGCGACGGCCAGCGTGGCGCCTGCTTCGTGCGCATGCGCGAAGGCGAGCAGGTGGTGCTGACCACCTACGGCCGCTCTTCCGGCTTCTGCATCGACCCCATCGAGAAGAAGCCGCTCAACCACTTCCTCCCCGGATCGGTGGTGCTGTCCTTCGGTACGGCCGGCTGCAACCTGGCCTGCAAGTTTTGCCAGAACTGGGATATCAGCAAATCGCGGGACATGGACCGTCTGATGGATCAGGCCAGCCCGCAGCAGATCGCCCTGGCGGCGGAGAATTCGGGCTGTGCCAGCGTGGCCTTCACCTACAACGATCCGGTGATCTTCGCCGAATACGCCATCGATACGGCTATCGCTTGCCGGGCGCGCGGCATCCGCACGGTGGCGGTGACCTCCGGCTACATCCACGCCGAACCGCGCCGCGAATTCTTCGCGGTGATGGACGCGGCGAATGTCGACCTCAAGGCCTTCACCGACGACTTCTACTTCAAGCTCACCGGCGCGCATCTGCAGCCAGTGCTGGATACCCTGATCTATCTGCACCACGAAACCGACGTCTGGACGGAGATCACCACCCTGCTGATTCCGGACTACAACGATTCGGACTGGGAGATCGAGGCCCTGTGCGCCTGGGTATTCAGGGAGCTGGGGCCGGATGTGCCGCTGCACTTCACCGCCTTCCACCCCGACTTCAAGATGCTCGAAACCCCTCGCACGCCGCTGGCGACACTCAGGCGCGCCCGGCAGATCGCCCTGGCGCAGGGCCTGCACTATGTCTACACGGGCAATGTGCACGATCCCGAGGGCGGCACGACCTTCTGTCCGGGCTGCGGCGCGCCTCTGATCGAGCGTGACTGGCACCGCATCCGGCACTACCGGCTGAGCGCCGAGGGTCGCTGCCCGCAGTGCCACACCGCCATCGCCGGGCGCTTCGACCAGCATGCCGGCACGTTCGGCCAGCGGCGGATTCCGCTAAGGATGAATCCTCAGCCCTGAGCGGATGGGGGCCTATCGATGGGGAGTCTCGGCAGCTGTGGCAATCGTATCGGGTGCCCCCATCTCACGCATAGGCCTGGACGAACAGCTCCACGGCGGCGCTGACGCGCGATTCGTTCACCGCCATGAGGTTGCGGCAATCGATGCTGCCGACCGCCAGCAACAGGAACTGAATGGCCGCCTGCCCAGGGTCGGTGCAGCGGGTGGATCGGGATAGGGCCTTTTCCAGATAGGCCTGATACGGACGATGGCGTTGTCGCCAGCGCTTGTGCGGTATCCGGTTGGATCGCAGCAGTATATGGGTGAGCGCCTGAGAGGCTGGATGCTCGCTTTGCTGCAGCAGTTCACGTGCAACTTTCTGCAAACAGACGCGCAACCCGCCCTTCGTTGGGCATGACAACTTCGGCTCCGGCAGCGCCTCCAGCCAGTAGTCGATGACCGCGTGGAAAAGTTGCTCCTTGTCGCCGAAGTGCGCATACAGGGTGCCCTTCGTCACGCCCGCGGAATCGGCGATGGCCTGCATGTTCGCCAGGTCGTAGCCGAACGCTGTGAACACGTCGCTCGCCGCCCACAGCATCTCTCGCCGGCGCTTGTCCCGGCACGCGCCTTTCTGCTCGGGTTGGCTCATGCTCAGGGCTCCCAGCGATGGAACAACAGGCTGGCGTTGACGCCGCCAAAGCCGAAACCGTTCGACAGGGCGTAGCGGATCGGCATGTGCCGGGCGCTCAGAGCCACCAGGTCGAGCCCGTCGGCCGCCTCGTCGGGGTTGAGGAGGTTCAGCGTGGGCGGGACGACCTGATCACGTAGCGCCAGGACGGTGAAGATGGCCTCGACCCCGCCTGCGGCTCCGAGCAGATGCCCGGTGCTGGACTTGGTCGAGGTGATCGCCACACCCGATCCGCTGCCGAACACCGAGCGGATGGCGGCCAGCTCGCCACGGTCACCCACCGGCGTGGAGGTCGCATGGGCGTTGATGTGCTGCACCTCGCTCGCCTCGATACCGGCCTGGCGCAACGCCAGTTCCATGGCGCGGCGCGCGCCGTCGCCGTTCTCCGGGCCGGCGGTCAGGTGGTAGGCATCGGCGCTGGTGCCGTAGCCGACCAGTTCCGCCAGCGGTTGGGCGCCGCGGGCCAGCGCATGTTCCAGCGATTCGATCACCAGCAGGCCGGCGCCCTCGGCCATGACGAAGCCATCGCGGTCACGGTCGAACGGGCGCGACGCTTCATGGGGGCGGTCGTTGAATCCACTGGACAGGGCACGCGCGGCGGCGAAGCTGCCGAGCGTGACACGATGGATCGCGGCTTCGGTCCCACCGCATACGGCGATATCCGCTTCGCCACTACGGATCAGTCGGGCCGCATCGCCGATGGCTTGTGCGCCGGCCGCGCAGGCGGTCACCGGCGCCCCGAGCGGCCCTCTGAAACCGTGCCGGATGGATACATGCCCGGCGGCCATATTGGCCAGGAACGAAGGTGCGGTGAATGGCGAAAGCCGCCGCGGACCGCGTTGGTCCGTGGTGCGTACCGCCTCGGCGATGGCGCCGAACCCGCCGACACCGGAGGCGATGATGGTCGCGGTGCGCTGCCGCTGCGCCTCGTCTGTCGGCTGCCAGCCAGCCTGTGCCAGGGCTTCCTCGGCGGCAACCAGGGCGAACTCGATGAAGCGATCCATCTTCTTGCGTTCCTTAACGGCGATGGTTCGCTCCGGGTCGTAGCCGGCCTGGCTGTCCTCTTCCCGCGAGGGTACCTGCCCGCCCACCGCGCAGCCGGTACCTTCAGTCAGATCGGCAGACAAAGTGCGGATGCCTGACTGTCCTGCCAACAAACGGGACCAGACCGCCTCGCTGCCACAGCCCAACGGGCTGACCACACCGGTTCCCGTGACTACGATCCGTACGCTGTTTTCTCTATGGGTTGCCATATCTCGCTCCTGGAAAAGCTTGGGGAGGAAAAGCCGGAACTCTCTCAGCCGATGCCGAAGGTTTTGCGCACCCCCGCATCGACCGGACCAGCCGGCATGAAGCGGCGCAACTTGCTCAGCAGGGAGGCTTCGCCCTTGGGCATGCGCCGACGACAACAGTGGAACTCGGCATGGCGATTCCTCTCGATGAGTTGGATACGTGCCGACTCATGCAGGCTGCGCCTGCATGAGTCGCTCATGGCTGATTGGCCGGATGCCGAACCAGATGGCATACATGGCCGGCAGGAACACCAGGGTCAGCACGGTGCCAGCGAAGGTGCCGCCGATCAGGGTGTAGGCGAGCGTTCCCCAGAACACCGAGTGGGTCAGCGGAATGAACGCCAGGATCGCCGCCAGCGCGGTGAGGATCACCGGGCGGGCGCGCTGTACGGTGGCCTCGACCACCGCCCGGAATGGATCGAGACCGGCCTGTTCGTTGTGGCGAATCTGCCCGATCAGGATCAGCGTGTTGCGCATCAGGATGCCCGACAGGGCGATCAGCCCGACCAGCGCGTTGATGCCGAACGGCTGCTGGAACAGGATCAGCGTGGGCACCACACCGATCAGCCCCAGCGGGCTGGTCAGGAAGACCATGATCATCGCGGAGATCGAACGCACCTGCAGAATGATGATGATCAGCGTGGCGGCCAGCATGATCGGGAACAGCGGCAGCATCGCCCTGCTCGCCTTGCCCGACTCCTCGATGGCACCTGCCTGCTCAATGCGATAGCCGCTCGGCAGTTTCTCGATGAGGGGTTGCAGCTGCTGGGTAATGGCCGTCGACACATCCGGCGGCTGCAGACCCTCGGCGATGTCGCCGCGCACGGTGATCGTCGGCATGCGGTCGCGCCAGCGCATGATCGGCTCTTCCATGCGCACCTCCACCTCGCCGACCTGCGACAGCGGGACGCGCTGCCCGCTGGCACCGGCCAGGGTGAAATCCATGACCCGGGTCGGATCGAAGCGGATATCCCCGGCCGCACGGGCCATGACCTGTACCGTGCGGATGTCCTCGCGCACTGCGGTGATGGGCACGCCGCTGAGCAGGAACTGCAGCTGCTGGGCGACGGCACTCGAGGTCAGCCCCACGGCCTGCAGGCGATCCTGTTGCAGGCTGAAGTGCAGCGTGGGCAGGCGCGTGCCCCAGTCGGTGTTGGCCGTGCGCATCAGCGGACTGGCGTCCATGACCTGCTGCACCTCGGCCGCGATTTCGCGCAGCCTGTCCGGGTTCGGACCGGTGACCCGGTAGGCGACCGGGTACGGCGAGTACGGGCCGAACACCAGCTGGGTGACGCGCACGCGCGCTTCGTTGGCCAGACCCTCGGCAATCGCCTGGCGCAGCCGATGTTTCAGCGCCTCGCGCTCGTCCTGGTTGTCGGTACGCACCACGATCTTGGCAAACGACGGATCCGGCAGCTCCGGCCCCATGGCCATGAAGAAGCGTGGCGCGCCCTGGCCGATATAGGCCGTGACGATCCTGGCTTCCTTCTGCTCGGCCAGCCAGGCCTCGACCTTCTCCGAGGCGGCGCTGGTCTGGGCGATCGAGGTGCCATAGGGCATCTGCACCTCGACCAGCACTTCGGGACGGTCGGAGATCGGGAAGAACTGCTTCTTGACCAGTGCCATGCCGAGCACGGCCGCGACGAACAGCCCAACTACCGAGCCAGCGACCAGCCACTTGTGGGCGATGACGCGTCCCAGTAGCTGACGAAAGCGGTTGTAGCGCGGCGTGTCATAGATCGCGTCATGACCGCCCTCGACTTTCTTGCCCCCTTCTACTTTTTTGACGGCAGGCAGCAACTTGACGCCGAAGTAAGGGGTGAACAGCACGGCGACCAGCCACGATGCGATCAGCGCGATACCGACGATCCAGAACATGTTGCTGGTGTATTCGCCCGCCGTGGAGCGGGCGAAGCCATTGGGCATGAAGCCGATGGCGGTGACCAGGGTGCCGGACAGCATCGGCGCCGCCGTGTGGCTCCAGGCGTAGGCGGAGGCTTGGACACGGCTGTAGCCCTCCTCCATCTTCACCACCATCATCTCGATGGCGATGATGGCGTCGTCCACCAGCAGCCCCAGCGCCAGGATCAGCGAGCCCAAGGTGATGCGGTCGAAGTTCTTGCCGGTCGCGGCCATGACCACGAAGACCATCGCCAGGGTCAGCGGCACCGCCACCGCGACCACCACGCCCACCCGCCAGCCCATGCTGACGAAGCTCACCAGCATGACCACCAGCAGCGCGACGAAGAACTTGACCATGAACTCGTCGACCGAGGCGCTGATGTTGACGGCCTGATCGGTGACCTTGCTCAGACTCATGCCCAGCGGCAGCTCGGCGTTGATCGCACCCACCTCGTCGTTCAGGGCCTTGCCCAAATCGAGGCCATTCCAGCCCTCGCGCATGACGATGCCCAGCAACAGGGCCGGTTCGCCGCCGTTGCGGATCAGGAAGGTCGCCGGGTCTTCATAGCCGCGCCTGACCGTGGCGACGTCCGACAGCTTCAGCGTGCGGCCTTGCGCCACCACTGGCGTGTCGCGGATCTTCTGCAACTCATCGAAGGCGCCATCCAGGCGCAGGAACACCTGCGGCCCCTGGGTTTCCACGGAACCGGCCGGGGTCAGGGCGTTCTGCCCGTTGAGCGCGGCGAACACCTCCTGCGGGCCGATGCCCAGGGTGGCCAGGCGCTCATGGGAGAACTCGACGAAGATGCGCTCGGCCTGCTCGCCGATGATGTTGACCTTCTTCACCCCCGGCACGTGCAGCAGCCGCTGGCGCAGCACCTCCGCGTCGCGCACCAGCCGGCGCTGCGGTTCGCCCCTGGCCTTGAGCGCGAACAGGGCGAAGGTGACGTCGGAATACTCGTCGTTGACCATCGGGCCGATCACGCCGGCCGGCAGCGTCTTCGCCTCGTCGCTGATCTTCTTGCGGGCCTGGTAGAACTGCTCCGGCACTTCTGCCGGTGGAGTGGTGTCAAGCAGGCTCAACGTCGTGAAGGCCAGGCCAGGTCTGGTGTAGGTTTCGCTGCGGTCGTACCAGCGCAGCTCCTGCAGGCGTTTTTCGATCTTCTCGGCGACCTGATCCTGCATTTCCTGGGCAGTGGCACCGGGCCAGGCGGTCACGATGGTCATCACCTTGACCGTGAATGCCGGATCCTCGGCCCGCCCCAGCTTGAAGAAGGCGACCAGCCCCGCCAGCGATATCAGGCAGACCAGGAACAGGGTGATGGAGCGCTCGCGTACGGCGAGCGCCGACAGGTTGAAACGACCCTCGCTCATGGCCGCACTCCCTCGACCGCCGCGACGGCAGCCTGACCGGCCACCCGCACCTGCTGGCCTTCGCGCAGCAGGTGTGCGCCGAGTGCGACTATCCGTTCCCCTTGCCTGAGTTGGCCGGCGATGCGTGCGTGTTCGTCATCCAGATGCCGGATCGCAACCGGCTGCCAGGACACCTTTGCCGGTTCCCCTTGAATGACCCAGACCCCCGGCCCCTTGCCCGTGTCGTACAGGGCGCCGATCGGCACCTGCAGATCGTTTTGCGCATCCGCCTGCCCATTCGCTATCTGCACGGTGATGGTGGTGCCCAGCGGTGCATTGGCCAGTTCGCCTTCAAGCACGTAGCGCGCCTCGAAGGTACGGGTCAGGCGGTCGGCGACGTCCGAAAGCTGGCGGAGAGTGGTCGCAACGCTGATGTCGTCGTTGCCGAACAGCGTGGCCTCGGCGGCGGAGCCGACCGCGGGGCGCAGGGTTTCCGGCAACTGGACAACCGCTTCCCGTGGTCCGGCGTGCGCCACCCGCACCACCGGCTGGCCGGCACTGATGACCTGGCCGGGCTCGACCAGCGTTTCCATGATGATGCCGTCGGCATCGGCCAACAGCTCGGCATAGCGGGTCGCATTGCGGGCGGCCTCGGCCCGCGCCTCGGCTGCACCGAGCTGGGCCCGGGCGGCATCCGCCGCAGCCTTGTACTGGTCGTAGGCCGATGCCGATATCGCACCGGTGCCGCGCAGGGCGCGATAGCGGGCTTCATCGTCACTGGTCTGCTGCGCCTGCGCGCGCGCGGCGGCGACCGCTTCGCGCTGCGCATGGGCGGCGAGCTTCAGGTCGACGGGATCGAGGCGCAGCAGTACCTGGCCGCGCCTGACCGTTTGCCCGGTATCCACCAGCCGCTCCAGAACCTTGCCGGACACGCGAAAGCCCAGGTCGCTCTGGACCCTGGCCGCGACTATGCCTGTGAATGAACGCGGCGCAGGGGCCGCCGACTGAGTGAGGGCGACCCGCACCAGCGGCGCCTCGGTACGTGGATCGGATGGCGCTTGTTCGCCGCAGGCGACCAGCGCAAACGGCAATGCGCAGATGACGATGGGGGAAGCGAGGCGGCGCGGCAGCATGAGAGTCCCATTGGCGAGTGGGTTGGGACTCTCACTTTGAATCTAGTGACCAATTTAGTCAATAGTCACAATCATGGGGACAGGCTCCGCAGTATCAGACTGGACAGCAGGAGCGGCGCCTCGTCGGTGTAATCGAGGCCGTGCTGCAGGAGCAATGGATTGAGATAGGGGCGCATGACCAGAAGGATCGCCATGGTTGCCTCGTCCAGAGGCGTCTTGCGCTCGAAGTCGCCGGTCTGCCGGCCTTGCTGCAGGATGTCCTGGATCAGTTCCCGGATGCGCCCTTCATAGGCACGCGCCGCCGGCCAGCGCTCGGTCGCCGCCGACGCGGCGATTTCGTAGAGCTTACGGTCCTGAAAAAACAGGCGCAGACCCGATTCGACCAGCGCCTTGAACATCCGCCGCAGCTTCTCTGGCGGGCGCTCGACCTCATCGACGGCGGCCCGGATCTCGGCTTCGATCTGGCGCAGGCAGTTCGAGCAGATCATCTCGCCGATGGCCTGCTTGGACTCGAAGAACTTGTAGATGTAGGCCTTGGAAAAGCCGATGGCCTTGGCCAGATCGGAAACCGTGGTCTTTTCGTAGCCATAGCGGCTGAAGTGCTCGGTGGCCGCGGCCACGATCTGGTCGCGCACCTCGTGATCCACCGGGCCGCGGGCTGTCACTTTGGGAGAGGATGTCTTGTTCATGGGACATAGCCTACAGAGCAGTCGGGATATGGACAACAAGTGACCAAAATGTATTATGGTCACACTTCGTTCGATTCCCACCCTGTCCCGGAAGAAGATGCCCATGCCATCCAAACGCACCCTCGCCGTACTGATCAGCGCCAGTCTCTCGGCAGGCTGCGTGGTCGGCCCTGACTACACCCGCCCCGAGCTCGCCATGCCGGAGCACTTCCTGGGTCAGGCGGCAGTCGATCGGCGGCCTGCCCGCTCCAATGCCGATCTCATCGCCTGGTGGACGGGGTTTGGCGACCCGCAACTGACCCACGTCGTGACCCTGGCGCTGGAGCAGAACCTCGACCTCGCCCAGGCCGCCGCGCGCGTCGCCCAGGCACGCGCAGGGTTAGGGGCAGCCAACGCCGCGCTATTACCCTCCGGCTCGATCAGCGGCCAAACAGGCAGAGCCTACCAATCGGTTGAGACGCCGCAGGGACAGGTGCTGAACTCGACGCCCGGCTTCGACCGCTACGGCAACACCTATGAGGCCAATCTCGGCGCCAGCTGGGAACTGGACGCTTTCGGCGGCCTGCGTCGTGGGCGTGAAGCGGCGCTGGCCGAGTATCAGGCCTCGCAAGCAGGGGCCGCTGCGACCGGACTCGCCGTGGCGGCACAGACTGCCGATATCTATATCGCCATCCGCGGGTTGCAAACCCGCATCGCCGTTGCACGCCAGCAGGTGCAGACGCAGGAGGAGCTGCTGGCAACCGTCAACCTGCTGTATAGCCAGGGGCTGGCTGCCGAGCTGCAGGTGCATCAAGTCGAGGGGGCGCTTGCGCAGGTTCGGGCATCCGTCCCCGTGCTTGAGACGGGACTGGACGCGGCTATGAACGCGCTGGACGTGATGCTGGGCGCGCCGCCCGGCACGCATCGGGGGGAACTGGCCGATGCCGGCGCCATCCCGGTCGCCCCGCACATTGCGGCGGCGGGATCGCCGGGCGAGCTGCTGAGACGCCGGCCCGATCTGATCGCAGCCGAGCGTCGACTGGCCGCCTCGAACGCGCGTATCGGCGTCGCCATCGCCGAGTATTACCCCAAGCTTTCCCTGAGCGGGCTGATCGGCAGCGCGACAGCAGTGTCCGGGGGCAACCTGTTCAGCAGCGGTGCCAGCCAGGCCGCCGGCGTGCTGGGCCTGCGCTGGCGGCTGTTCGATTTCGGCCGTATCGACGCGCAGATCGACCTGGCCAAGGGCCAGGAAGCCGAGAGTCTGGCGGCGTATCGACTGGCCGCGTTGCGGGCCACCGAGGACGTGGAAAACGCCTTCTCCGCCTTGGTCAAGCGCGAGGAGCAGGCGTACTTGCTCGAGCAGGGTGTGGATTCGCTCGCTCATGCGCGGCAAGCATCCTTTGCCGCCTACCAGCAAGGCGTCGTCAGCCTGATCGAGGTGCTGCAAGCCGATGAAAACCTGCTGCGTGCCTCCGATGCGAAAGCTCAGGCGCAGACCGAATCGGCTCGCGCAGCGGTCGCGGCGTTCAAAGCGCTGGGCGGGGGCTGGAACGCTGCTCAGTCGGTTGCAGCCAACTGATCGGTAGCTCCCAGCAAATCGCGGGACATGGACCACCTGGTGGATCGGGCCAGCCCGCAGCAGATCGCCCTGGCGCAGGGGCTGCACCATGTCTACACGGGCAATGTGCACGATGCCGAGGGCGGCACGACCTTCTGCCCGAGCTGCGGCGAGCCTTTGATCGAGCGTGACTGGCACCGCATCCTGCACTACCGGCTGAGCGCCGAGGGCCGCTGTCCGCAGCGCCACACCACCATCGCCGGGCGCGTCGACCAGCAGGCCGGCACGTTCGGCCAGCGCCGGATTCCGCTGCGGCTGCACCCTCAGCCCTGAGCGGCTGGCGTCCTGTGAGTGGGCGGCAGCGCCGCTACGTCGGCTAGCGCCCGGGCGGAGCGACGGCGGCCGATGCCGGTTGGGCGCCGGCAACAGCGGCAGCCTCGGCGACCGGGTGCGGCTGGGCCGGGGCCGCACGCCGCGCCACCAGCAGTACCCCCGCCAGCACCAGGCCAGCCCCGGCCAGCTGCGCCAGGGAAACCGGCTCGGCGAGCAACAGCCAGCCGAAGAAGATCGTCAGAACCGGGCCCAGGGTGCCGATCAGCACGGTGCGCGCCGCGCCGATGCGCTGCACGGCGGCCGATTGCCAGAACACCGGCAGCACCGTGGAAAACAGGGCCATGCCCGCGCCGTACAGGTAAACCGGTGCAGGCTGGTTCAGCGCGGAAAGCGGCTGGCTGAGCACGAAGTGAATCTGCGTCGCCAAGGTCGACACGATGATCCCCAGCGCGGCAAAGCGCATGGAGCCGACGCGCTTGATGGCGATCTCCGCGCCGGCGCTGTACAGCGCATAGGACAGCGCCGAACCGAACACGAAGGCCCCGCCCAGCAGCACCACCCCCATGTCATCGGCCACCAGCAGGTCGTGGGCGAACGCCAGGCCAATGCCGGCGTAGGACAGCAGCAACGCGCCGATCTGGCGCCGCTCCAGGCGCTTGCCCATGAACAGCACGCCGATCAGCACGGTCAGGGTCGGATAGATGAAGAGAATCAGCCGTTCCAGGGCGGCGGAGATGTACTGCAAGCCGACGAAGTCGAGGATGCTGGCCCCGTAGTAACCGAGCAGCCCCAGCAGGATCAGCAGCCCCCAGTCCTGGCGAGTCAGCGCGGGGCCGCTGCGCAACAGCGAAAGGCTGACCCAGAGCACGACCGGCAAGGCAAAGGTCATCCGCAGGGTCAGCAGCGTGACGGCATCCACGGGCGCTGCGGCATAGGCCAGCTTGACGAAGATCGCCTTAAACGAAAAACCGAATGCAGCGAGTATCGCCAGCACGATGCCCCAGCGCTCGGCCGACCAGTTGTTCCACGCCATGGCAGAGCACCTCTCAGACTTTTTCTGAGACGAATGATCACGCCAAGCGAAACCCGGTTAAATTGGCTTTTCCGCAATACAGCGTTCGGATTCGACCAAGCCTATGCACTACGACCTGACCGACCTGCGCCTGTTCGTCGCCATTGCCGAGGCGCGCAACCTCACCCGCGGCGCCGAGCGCGTCCATCTGGCGGCCTCTTCGGCCAGCCATCGCATTCGCCTGCTGGAAGAGTCGACGGGCACCCCGTTGCTTGTTCGCCAGGCCCGCGGCGTCAGCCTGACCCGCGCCGGCGATGTGCTGCTGCGCCACGCGCGCCAGGTGTTCGCCCAGCTCGAACAGATGCATGCGGACCTCAGCCCCTATGCCAAGGGGGTGCGCGGGCATGTCAGCCTGTGGGCCAACACCCACGCCACCCATGCCTTCCTGCCGGACAGCCTGGCGACCTTCCTGCAGCGTCATCCCCAGGTGGGTATCTCGCTGGAAGAGCACACCAGCCCCGAAGTGGTCCTGGCCGTCGCCCGCGGCGAGGTGGAGGTCGGGGTCGTGGCCGATACGGTGGCCGGTGCCGAAGTGGAGCTGATCCCCTACCGCGCCGACCGCCTGGTACTGATCGCCCCGCCCGACCACCCGCTGGCCAGGCGCGCCCGTACCGCCTTTGCCGAGGTGCTGGACTACCCCTTCGTGATGCTGCATGCCGGCTCGGCCATTCACACCTTCACCATGAACGCCGCCGCCGCGCTCGGCCGCCATCTGGAGGTGCGCATCCAGGTGCGCAGCTTCGAGGCCGTGTGCCGCATGGTCAGCGCCGGCGTCGGTCTGGGCCTGGTGCCGCGCAGCGTCATCGCCGAACACAGCCAGCGCTTGCCGCTGGCCGTTGTCGAACTGGAGGAGCCCTGGGCACAGCGCGACCTGCAGGTGTGCGTGCGCAAGCGCGAGCTGCTGTCGCGCTTTGCCGCGGACCTGGTCGACTGCCTGACCGGCAGCAGGTTGGAACCGAGATGACATAGGCGTCATCGGCCAGGTAGCCGCATCGCACAGCGACCGCCAACTAGAAAGAACGGCCAAGAGCAGCCATAGGGCAGACCCAGTGCAATGAGCGCTCTCGGTCGAATGGACTTGCCAGCAGTGGCTGCTCAGCGCGCGGCTAAACTCGGGCACTTGAGGTGCCGCGAGCGTACTTCTTCTGCAGGATCATCGACGCTTCGTTGTAGGCAGTCTGGAAGGCGTCGCCGCCGATCCAATTCACTGCCGTGTCTTCGTCTTCACCGTGGAAGATCCCGCGATAGGCGATCAGCAGGCCCATCATAAAGTCGATTGCAGAGTCTTCCGCTTCCTCAGCGACCACCAGCTCCAACACCGGGTACTGCAGGAACACCAGGCACATCGCTAGTAGGCTGATGCCTTCGCCGACTTTCATCGCCTGGAACAAGTCATCGAAGTGCGCCGGGTCGAAACCGTTCTCTTCGATGTCTTTGAAGTCGAAGGTGCTCAGGTCGATTTCGACATCATCGAATGGTTCGTTGACCAGCGGATTGGTCAGCAGCGGATGTACGACATTGGCCTTGGCACTGCCCGAACGGTTCTGCTTGGTCTTGGCTTTGGCCCGCTGGGCACGCTTTTGCTGTTTATCCGGGGAGGCCATGGAGGCGAGTTCCTTGTTCAATGCAGCCATGTTCATGGCTCAGGGTAATCGGGCACAAATTGTATTGAGTCTTGGCTAGGTTCGTCGGCCAAGGGGGCAGATTTTTGTGCTCTAAACGTTTGCTTCCGCCCAGAGGCAGCCCTTTGCTCAAGGCTGCTTTTGGGCGAAAGCAGTCAACTGCTTGAGCCACACACGGCATAGCAAATGATCAGCCTGCGTCCCGATCCTATACCCTTCCCGGGTTTCCCCCAGCAAACCTCAAGCGAGCCGTTTTTTAAGCTTTCTAACCTGCTGCGCCACCCTGCACGTCAGCCAGCACCCCCACCATCTCCCGCGCCGAATCGATCATCTCCTGCGACGCCCCCCCGACCTGACAGGCAACGATCAACCCCTCGCCAATAAGGAACAGCTGGCGCGCGGCCGCCAGCGGCTGGCGGAACCCAGCGCGGGCGCAGACCTTCTCCAGATAGGCGAGCACCTGCTCCTTGTGCTGTCCGGCCAGTACATGCGGCGGTTCGCCCGCCTCGGCGTATTCGGCGGCGGCGTTGATGAAGGCGCAGCCGTGGAAGTCGGGCTCGCGGGTCCAGGTGGCGATGAAGTCGATGTAGGCCAGCGGCCGTTGCGCCTCGGCGGCCGGTTCCATGGCGGCCTGCATCTTCGCCATGAACTGGGCGTCGCGCAGGCGCAGCGCTGCCTCGACCAGATGTTCCTTGCTCGGGAAGTGCCGGTACAGGGTCTTCTTGGTGACGCCGGCCACCTGGCTGAGTTGCTCCACGCCCGAGGCGTGGAAGCCCTGGCGGTAGAACAGGCCCAGGGCCGCCTCGGTGATGCTGTCCGCTGTGCTCATGGCGCGAGCCTCCTGAATGACTGGCCACCAGTATATACCGATCGGTTGACTTTCAGGTAAACCGATCGGTATCCTTCCACCACTTCATCCCGCACAGGAACCACCGCCATGCCCCTCCCCTCGCTGCTCAAGTCGGGCGCGCCGCCGGCGCCTTCGCTGCACTTCACTCTGGTTTCCTTCGTCGGCACGGTGGTCGCCATCGCGGTCACCGGCTGGCTGAGCCTGATGTCCGGCACGCCCTGGCTGATGGCCTCCTTCGGTGCCAGTTGCGTGCTGGCCTTCGGGTTGCCGGACTCGCCGCTGGCCCAGCCGCGCAACATCGTCGGCGGGCATCTGGTGTCCACGCTGATCGGCCTGGTGGTGCTGCATACCCTCGGCAATTCCTGGTGGTCGTGCGCGCTGGCCGTGGGCCTGGCGCTGGCGGCGATGCAACAGACTCGCACCCTGCACGCGCCGGCAGGCGCCAATCCGCTGGTAGTGATCGCCTCGGGGGCGTCGTTCGGCTTCCTGCTCACCCCGGTGCTTGCCGGCTCGCTGGTGGTGGTCGCGGTCGCCTGGTGCGTGAACAACGCACGCAGTCGCGGCAGCTATCCGAAGTACTGGGTCTAGAACGAGTTCGCTGGAAGCGACGGCCCGACGCTTCCAGCGGACGTTGCCACGGACAGAAACCGCAACCCGCCTGCTAGCCGGCCGGCCGCAACTCGCAGAAGTCGGGCGCGACCAGCACCTCGCGCCCCGAGGGCCGCTGACGCATGTGCTGCAGATAGGCCGCGAGCCCGTGCCGCGTGGCCAGCCATTCGCGGCCCGGAATGCGCGTCAGGTAGTCGAGCATCGGTGCCAGCAAGGCGTCGGCCAGGCTATAGCGGGCGCCGCAGAGGAAGTCCTGCTCGCCAAGCTGGTGCTCGAGCGCATCCAGCGTCTGGTCGACGGCCGTCTCGGCCTGGGCCAGCGCGACGCCTTCGAGCGGCGCCGCGTTGCCCGGCCCGGCGACCTGCAGCAGGTAGCGGCGAATCAGGCGGGTATCCACCGTGGTGATCAACGCGCTGGCCCACTGATCGACCAGGGTTCGGCTGGCGGCATCCTCCGGCTCCAGGGAGCAATCGGGGAAGGCCCGGTCGAGATAGCGACAGATGGCAACCGTCTCGAAGACCCTGTTGCCATCGTGAAGCAGGACCGGCACCTGACCGAAGGGATGCAAGGCCAGATGCGCCGGGCTGCGCATCGGCACGGGCTGGCCATCGACGGTCATGCCGACGCTGACGTCCACACCCTTCTCCATGCAGTACAGCCGCACGCTACGTACCAGCGAACTGAAACCGGGGCCGTAGATGTGTAAAGCCATCGGGTAACTTCCTTATTGGGAGGGAGAGCTGCATGCTGCCAAGCGGCACCTTATGTTCAAGAACATAATTTAGAGGATTCACATGGCTTGGCCAGAAAACCGCAGCGACCAGACCAGGGAACGCATTCTCGACAGCGCCGCCCGGCTGTTCTCGCTACGCGGCTTCGATGCGGTAGGGATCGACGAACTGATGGAAGACGCCGGCCTGACGCGCGGCGCTTTCTACCACCACTTCCGCAGCAAGTCGGAACTCTACGGCCAAGCCATCGCCCACGCCGCCCGAGTCGGCGCCGCACACTTCGACACCTTGGGCGAGCAAGGCCTGAGCAGGCTGGTGGACGGCTATCTGCAATACGACCACGCGCAGGGCGGCAACCCGAGCTGCCCGCTGGCGTTCATGGCCATCGATGTGGCGCTGCGGAAAGACCGCGTCCGGCACAGCTACACGCGCACGTTCAGCGGCTTTGTCGAGCGTCTGCAAGCCGCACTGCCGGAGGGCGCCGGAAGCAGAGAACAGGCGCTGCAACTGGCTGTGACAATGATCGGCGGCGTGACACTGGCACGCGCGCTGGACGATGCGGAGCTGAGCGAGGAACTGCTGGCCGCGTGCCGCGAGCGCAGTCGGGCAATGCTGGAGGGATCTTGAGAGTGGCGGCGCCCGACCACTACAAGTGGCAACAGACAGAACTACTAACCGCCTCTCTGCAAGCTGCATTGCCCAGTCAAAACTGCCTGAATATCGCCGCGGTCAGGATGCCGGCAGCGATCGCCGGCAGCGGTTTTTTCAGGAGCAGCATGGTGGCGGCCGTGGCCAATAAAGCCAGCCTTGCGCCGTTGTCACCCTCAAGCGCCATGGGGGCCAGGAGCGCCACCAGCACGGAGCCAGACGTGGCGCCGATGAACTGTTTCACCCGGTAGCCAATGGGCACGAACGACATCACGTAGACACCGCCCCAACGGGTCGCCAACGTCACCACCGCCATGATCGACACAAGGATCAGTGCGCTGGAACCTGTCGTCTCAATGTTCATTTTTCTTCTCCGTCCAGAACGTCCCGGCAAGACCGCCAGCCAGCGCTCCCACAACGACATGACTATTGTCCGGCAAGTACCAGTAGGCCAGCAGGGATGCGCAGGCGGCGACGATCCAGATCATCAGCAGGCGCAGGTTCTTTTCCCCTCCGACCACCATGGCCAGCAGGAAACAGCCCATCACCATATCCAGCCCCAAACTCCTGGGCTCTTGAATGGCCCCGCCAAAATAGATGCCCAGCCAGGTACCCACTACCCAGAATGACCAGAGGGCGAGGCCACCGCCCAGCAGAAGCCCGATGCCTGGCTGTCCGCGGTTAAACGCCTGCAGGGACATGGCCCAGTTGGCATCGGAGGCAATGAGCATGACGCCATAGCGCTTTGCCGGCGGCAGATGGCGCAGCCACGGATAGAGCGTTGCCCCCATCAGCAGATGTCGGGCATTGATGGCAAACACGGTAATCACCAGCGTGAAGAGCGAAACCTGAGGCCCCCACAATTCCAATGCCGCGAACTGGGAAGCACCGGCGAAAACCAGCGTGCTCATGGCCACGATGACGGAGCCCTGCAGCCCTGCCTGAATGGCTGCCAGCCCGAAGGCTGCCCCAAATAGCGTGACGAACACGGCGATAGGAACGAGTTGCCTGAAGCCGGCCCATACCATCTGGCGATTGAACTCATGAAGATTCTTATCGGCGTCTGTCATGCCGCAACCTCGCTACTTCGCTACTTCGAAATGTCTGTCGATGTCCGGATCGGAGATGACGCCTTGCTGCAAGGCCGGGGAATCGGTGCCATGTACAGGCGTCGCCCTATGCCCAGGCCAGCACTATGCGCCGAGATTTTCATCAATAAAATCGCATAATTCAGCTATATACTATTATCTTTACGAATACAAAGACATGAGCCATGACCTACCAGGACCTACAGATCGACTGGTTGAAATGCTTTGTCGCCGTGGTGGATGCAGGCTCGCTATCCGGCGCCGCACCGGAAGTGCATCGCTCCCAGTCAGCCGTCAGCATGCAACTCAAGAAGCTGGAGGCAGCCCTGGATTGCCAGCTTCTGGTGCGTGGCCCTCGACAGCACCAACTCACGCCACAAGGGCAATTGCTACTGGGCTATGCGCGGCGAATGCTCGACCTGCATGCCGAGACCCAGGCGGCCTTTCACGGGGAGGAACTGACTGGCCGCATCCGCCTGGGCGTTCCGGATGACTATGCCGCGCGTTATCTCACACCGGTGCTCAAGCGCTTTGCTCCGCACCATGGCGCAGTGGAAATCGAGCTGAACTGCGAGCAATCGACCTCACTGATCCCTCGTGTCGAGCGCGGCGATCTCGATTTGGCACTGGTCTCGCGGGATCATCCCCGGCACGGAACCTTGCTGTTTCACGAGCCGATGGTGTGGGTCGGCGCTGCCCAGTTTCAGGTATGGCGACGCGACCCGCTGCCCGTCGCCGTTTATGAAAACACCAGCCTTGCCAAGCGCAGCGCCATCAACTCCCTGGCGCTGCAAGGACGCCGCTACAAGGTGGTCTACAACAGCTCCAGCCTGGCCGGGCAAATTGCAGCCGTTGAAAGCGGTTTGGCTGTCGCGGTGTTGACCCAGTGCAGCGCACCAGCCCATCTGGAAATACTGGGCAGTGAACATGGATTGGGGCCGCTAGAGCCCATGGAGGTGGCGGTTTATCGCAGCCGAGCCTCGCAGGGCTCCAAAGCGGTGGACAGCTTGCATAACCTGCTCATCAAGACTCTCAGGCTTTCTGCTTCACCTTGAGTTGGTCGTGAGGGTGTAGGCGCTCGCCAATACCTTATCCCGCGCCTATGGCCGGCCGCTTCAGTGGTCGCATGCCTGCAACCGATCATCAAAGCGGCAGGGGCCGGTCGGTAACCACCCGCTTCATGACCAGGGTCGAAGTCAACCGCTGGACATTGGGCAGCGCCGACAATCGCTCGTCGTACAGCTGCTGGAACGCCGGCAGATCCCGGGTGATGACGTGGAGGAGATAGTCGGGATCGCCGAACAGGCGTTGCGCCTCGATGACTTGTGGAATTTCCTGCACTGCAACCTCGAACTCACCAACGGCACGGTTGGTGCCTTCGCGCATGGTCACGAACACCAGGGCCGAGAAGTTCAGCCCCACCGCCTCCGGCGCAAGGTGTGCGCGGTAGCCCTGAATCACCCCCGCCTCCTCCATCGCTCGCAGCCGACGATGGCAGGGAGAGAGGCTCAGCCCGACCCGCTCCGCCAGCTCCGTCACCGATAGGCGACCATCAGCCTGAAGCTCGGCAAGCATCTTTCTATCGATCCGGTCAATTTGGAAGGAGTTACTCATTTCCGCCGCTCACCTTGGAATGTTTGCAAGAAAATTCTATCAGAGCCTCTCTATCCTTCTCTTTCAACGATGAATCTCGGCAGCCCTCGCTGGACCTGCGGGCTGCCTCCTGACGACACGAGAAAGAGCCAATGCCGCTGTCCGCAACCCATTCACTGGCCAGAGGTGCGGTCTGATGAGCCTCAGCCTGCTGGCCGCCTTCTGGGCGGTCTCCTTACTGTTCATCATTTCGCCCGGTGCCGATTGGGCCTACATGATTTCCGCCGGCATGCGCGGCCGAGGCGTGGTTCCAGCGGCTGGAGGACTGCTGTCCGGCCATCTGGCGGCCACCCTGATCGTGGCCGCCGGTGTGGGCGGGATAGTCGCCGGCACTCCCCTGGCGATGGCGGCGCTCACGCTGGCCGGCGCCGGCTACCTGCTGTGGCTTGGGATCGGCATGCTGAGCAACCCGCCCATTCCACAGGCATGCGACGTTCAGCAAAGACGCACCTGGTCGCACTGGGCCTTGAAGGGCGCCTGCGTCAGCGGCCTGAACCCGAAGGTCTTTCTGCTGTTTCTGGCCCTGCTGCCACAGTTCACCGACCCTCGGGGAACCTGGTCCGTACCGGTGCAGATCGTCACCCTGGGCCTGCTGCCAGCAACCCCGGTCCGTCGCTCGGGTGCGCATCCCCTATCTGCAAGAACTCAAGGCCCAAGGCCGCAAGTGGGCGATGCTCACGGCGTACGACATGTACACCGCTGCGATCTTCGAGGAGGCAGGCATTCCGGTACTCCTGGTGGGCGATTCCGCCTCCAACAACGTGTACGGCAACGAATCGACGCTGACAGTGACCGTCGATGAACTGATCCCCCTCGTGCGCGCCGTGAGCAGGGCTACCCATCGGGCATTGGTCATCGCTGACCTGCCTTTCGGCTCCTACCAGGCCTCGCCGGAGCAGTGCTTCCATACCGCCGTCCGCTTCATGAAGGAAGCCGGTGCACACGCGGTCAAGCTGGAGGGGGGCCTCGAAATGCTGCTGCAGGTTCGCAAGCTCGCCGCTTCCGGCATTCCGGTCATGGCGCATATCGGCTTCACCCCGCAGCATGAACACCAACTCGGCGGCTATCGCGTCCAAGGGCGCGGTGAAAGTGCGCAACACTTGGTCGAGGTTGCACAGGCCTTGGAGGAAGCCGGCGCATTCGCCTTGCTCATCGAAATGGTTCCGTCTGAAACTGCTGCCGCGGTCACAGATGCCGTCTCCATTCCCACGGTGGGAATCGGTGCGGGTAATCGGTGTGACGCCCAAGTCCTGGTCTGGCAGGACATGGCGGGCCTGAGCAGCGGGCGCCTGCCTCGGTTCGTCAAGCAGTTCGCCGATGCGCGCTCAGCCCTTGCCGGCGCCGCACGCGACTTCGCGACTGAGGTGGAAGCCGGTACCTTCCCCGGGCCGGAGCACAGTTTCTGATACCCCCTCGCGGGAACACGATGGATAGCAAAACAACATATGGGAGACAGCATGGAAAGCCTCAGACAGCGCGCTATCAAAGGTCTTCAGGTCGGAGACAGGTTCGTGGTGACCCGGATCTTCTCCACGGAAGACATCCAGCAATTCGCGCACCTGTCGCGCGACTACAATCCGGTTCACCTCGATGCGCCCTATGCCGAATTGCGCAACTTCCGGGCTCCGGTTTCGCACGGTCTGCTGACCGCCAGCCTGCTGACAGAGATCGGCGGCCAAATTGGCTGGCTTGCCTCCGGCATGAGTTTCCGTTTCAAGCGCCCGGTCTATGCCGGCGAAACCCTGACCTGTGATTGGATCATTACCGAGATCGACGAGCGCGGCCGGGCCAAAGCGGAAGTCATCATCACCAACCCAGAGGGCGTGATCGTGCTGGAGGCGGAGACCACAGGTGTCATTCCCGGCGAAATGGAGCGGGCACGACTGGCGGAGATGCTCGCCGAGGGCGATCCCACCAATGGGGGATCTTAGCGAGCAAGATGTCCGCTTCGAGTCAGCAGCTGCCCCTCACCCCCACGGCATGCCCCGCATGCCGCAGGCAACGACTCAAGCCCTCACATACCTAATCACCGCCTCGCAGATCATTTCCTTGTGGCGCGCGCGGGTCTCGGGCTCGCTGAAATCGATCTGGTGGATGGTGGAGAAGGTGTGGCGGTTGGAGACGCGGAAGAAGCAGAACGAGCTGATCAGCAGGTGCAGGTCGCGCGGCTCGATGCCGGGACGGAAGATGCCGGCGGCCACGCCGCGGTCGAGGATGCTCGCCACTTCGGCGAGGATCGACTTGTTCAGCGAGCGGATCACCTGCGACTGGGCCAGGTGCGCAGCGTTGTGGATGTTCTCGATGCTGACCAGGCGGATGAAGTCGACGTTGCTGTCGTGGTGCTCGAAGGTGAACTCGACCATGCGCCGCAGCGCCGCCTCCGGGTCCAGCTGATCCAGCTTGAGGGACGCTTCGGTGGCGCGGATGTCGCCGTAGAGCTTCTCCAGCACGGCCAGGTAGAGCTGCTCCTTGCTGGTGAAGTAGTAGTAGATCATCCGCTTGGAGACGTTGGTGCGCTCGGCGATGGCATCCACCCGCGCGCCGCTCAGGCCGTGCTCGGCGAACTCGGCGACCGCGGCGAGGAGGATGTCCTGGCGGGTCTTCTCCGGGTTGTTCTTGCGCGGCTGGCGCGCTTGGCTCGGCTTGGCGGGGGGCTGCGGTAAGGCTGGCGACATGGCTCGCGGACTCGATCAGAAAAGGCTTGCGCGATTATCGGCTGCTACCCGGCGGGAGGGAAGCCACGCCGCCCTCGGCGGCGTGGCTTTGATCTCCCAGAGCCTGCTCACGATCTCGCGAGCTAGAGCCAGGCAAGGCGAAATCGGTTGAGGAAGCGGAGTTTGCTAGCTGCAAATGAGCATTCCGAAACCGATTTCAACGCCGCATGGCCGACGCGCAGCAGATCGTGGGCAGGCTCTCACAGCTTGGGGCTGCGCCGGCCGGACCGCGCCTGGGCCATCGCGGAGAGGCGCACGGCAACGTTGGCGGCGCCGTAGCCGGCGTAGTCCTTGCGCTGCAGGATCTCGAAGAAGAAGCGCTCGGCGAACGGCTCGGTGTAGACGTGGAACAGCTCGCCGCCCTGGGCATCGCGGTCGTAGAGGACGTTGAAGTAGGCCAGCTGGCTGAGGAACTCGTCGTCGAAGTCGAAGCGCGCGGCCAGGTCATCGTAGTAGTTCATCGGGATGTCCAGCAGCGCCACTCCCGCTTCCTTGGCCTGCTCGACGGCGACAAAGATGTCGTCGCAGTCGAAGGCGATATGGTGCACGCCGGAGCCGCGGTAGGTGGACAGCGAGTGGGCAATCGCGGTGTTGCGGTTCTCCGAGATGTTCAGCGGCAGGCGCACGCTGCCGCAGCGGCTGCGCAGGGCGCGGCTCTTGACCAGACCGTAGGGGTCGGGGAGCACCACCTCGTCGTCGGCGGTGAAGTCGAACAGGCTCTTGTAGAACAGCACCCAGGAATCCATGCCCTCGGCCGGCAGGGCCATGGCCACGTGGTCGATGCGCTTGAGGATGCCGAGGTCTGCGGTGTCCTTGAGGTCGAAATCGGTCTCGTAGATGCTGTGGCCCTGGGCATCGCGGTCGGCCAGGTAGATCAGGCTGCCGTCCGGCGCGCGCACCGCGGGGATCTCGCGTTCGTTGGGGCCGACCAGGCTGCGGTACGGCTGGCCGCCGAACTGGCTGGCGCGCTCCAGCGCCTGTTTGCCGTCGCGCACGCGCAATGCGGTGGCGCATAGCGACGGGCCGTGGGCCTCGAAGAAGCTGTGGGCGAAGGAGTACGGCTCGGCGTTGAGCACCAGGTTGATGTCGCCCTGGCGCAGCAGGCTGACGTTCTTCGAGCGATGGCGACCGGCCTCGACGAAGCCCAGGCGAGTCAGCCACTGGCCGAGCTGGGCGCCGTGCGCCTCGTCGACGGCGAACTCGAGAAACTCGATGCCGTCGTAGCGGCTGGCCGGCGGCGGCGCGAACAGCACGCCGGGCTCCACCGGCTGGTGCTGTTCTTCGAGTAGCAGACGGGTCTTCTCCTCGAGGTAGAGCAGCGAGCGATGGCCATCCACCGCGGTGCTGCGCGGCGGCGCGGCGCGGAAGCCGTCGTTGAAGATTTCCAGCGACAGCGGGCCGCGATAGCCGCTCTTGAGGATCGGCGCGAGGAAGCCCGGCAGGTCGAAGTCGCCCTGCCCCGGGAAGCAGCGGAAATGCCGGCTCCACTCCAGCACGTCCATGTTCAGCAGCGGCGCGTCGGCCATCTGCACGAAGAAGATCTTGTCGCCGGGAATCTCGGCGATGGCGCTCGGGTCGCCCTTGAGCGACAGGGTGTGGAAGCTGTCGAGCAGCACGCCGAGGTTGGGGTGGTCGGCGGCGCGCACGATGTCCCACACCTGCTGCCAGGTGTTGACGTGGCGACCCCAGGCCAGCGCCTCGTAGCCGATGCGCAGGTCGCGGGCGCCGGCGCGCTCGGCCAGCAGGTGCAGGTCGTCGATGAGGATCTGCCGGTCGCCCAGGGAGTCGGCGGCGACGTTGCTGCACACCAGCACCAGGTCGGTGCCCAGTTCCTGCATCAGGTCGAACTTGCGCTCGGCGCGGTCGAGGTTGCGGTGCAGGCGGTCGCGACGCACGCCCTCGAAATCGCGGAACGGCTGGAACAGGGTGATCTCCAGACCCAGGTCGGCCGCCAGCTTGCGTACCTCGCGCGGACTGCCGCCGTAGTAGAGCAGGTCGTTCTCGAAGATCTCCACGCCGTCGAAGCCGGCGGCGGCGATGGCCTCGAGTTTTTCCGGCAGGGTGCCGCTGAGCGAGACGGTGGCGATTGAGCGATGCATGCGTCCTCCTGGGATGAAGGCGGTCGGCGCGGCGGAACGGCAAGGCAGGCGCGCGGCGACGGGATGGGGTGAGTCGAGTATCGGGCAGGGTTTCGCCAGCGACAACAGAAATGTACTAACTGGTTAGTTTTGCGTTCGATTATCGAACCAATCCGCTTCCGGCCGATTGACCCCGCCTCCCGGCGCCCGCCACCATGCAGCCATCCGACGGGCCGCCACGCCACGCTTTCCGTCCGGTGCAGCCGCATTCCACGACAACAACAAGATCGAAGCCGCCATGCCCCGAAGCCCCGATACCAGACCCGGCGTCAGCCCCTGACACCCCGCAGGTGAATCACCCGATCTTCCCGACTGCGCTGCTCCGTGAGCCGCACGGGATCGCTCGTCCATGAAAACGGAGAACAACAACAATGATGTCCCGCACCCCTCTTGCCCTCGCCGTCGCCACCGTCGCCAGCCTGTCCGCCCTGTCCCTGCCGGCCATGGCCGCAGGCTTCGTCGAGGACTCCAAGGCTTCGCTGAACCTGCGCAACTACTACATCAACCGCGACTTTCGCCATGCCGACAGCAGCGCGCAGAGCCGCGCCGAAGAGTGGACGCAGAGCTTCATCCTCAACGTGCAGTCCGGCTACACCCCGGGCCCGGTCGGCTTCGGCGTCGACGCCCTGGGCCTCTACTCGGTGAAGCTTGACGGCGGCGAAGGCACCCGCGGCACCCAGCTGCTGCCGATCCACGACGACGGCAAGCCGGCCGACGACTTCGGCCGCCTGGCGGTGGCCGGCAAGGCCAAGCTGTCCAATACCGAACTGAAGGTCGGCGAGATGATGCCGGTGCTGCCGATCCTGCGTAGCGACGACGGCCGCTCGCTGCCGCAGACCTTTCAGGGCGGCATGCTGACCTCCCGGGAGATCACCGGCCTGACCCTGCACGGCGGCCAGTTCCGCCAGAACAGCACGCGCAACGACGCCAGCATGGAAGACATGTTCGCCTTCGGCGCCAGCTCCGACCGCTTCAACTATGCCGGCGGCGAGTACCGCTTCAACCAGGAGCGCACCCTGGTCGGCGTCTGGTACGCCGAGCTGCAGGACGTCTACAACCAGCAATACTTCAACCTCGTGCACAGCCAGCCGGTCGGCGACTGGACCCTGGGCGCCAACCTCGGCTACTTCATCGGCGGCGAGGACGGCGACGAACTGGCCGGCGAGCTGGACAACAAGACCGCCTCCGGCCTGTTCTCCGCCAAGTACGGCGCCCATACTTTCTACGTCGGCCTGCAGAAGGTCAGCGGCGACAACGGCTGGATGCGTGTCAACGGCACCAGCGGCGGCACCCTGGCCAACGACAGCCTGAACGCCAGCTTCGACAACCCCGACGAGCGCTCCATGCAGGTGCGCTACGACTACGACTTCGCCGCCCTCGGCGTGCCCGGCATGACCAGCATGGTGCGCTACATCAAGGGCGACGACATCGATGTCAACGCCAGCATCGACGACGGCGAGGAGTGGATCCGCGACATCGAGCTGGCCTACACCGTGCAGGCCGGTCCGCTGAAGGCCCTCAACGTCAAGTGGCGCACCTCGAGCATCCGCAAGAACTGGGTGAGCAACGGCACCGACTTCGACGAACACCGCCTGATCGTCAACTACCCGCTGAACATCTTCTGATCGTCTGCACTACCGGCCGCTGTGGCAGCGGCGGCCGTCTCCACGGAATAGTTCGTCCCACTTCGCCCGTCCTAGTGACGGGCTTTTTTTCGTTTCTGCTTCGCTGACGATCTCGTTCTCCAGCGCCGCGACCCAGCGGGTGAGGACGCGGCCCTCGAGCACGGAGATGCCCGTCTCGTAACCAATGTGCAGGTGCGGTACGGCTCGCCCGCCTGGCGGGATGACCACCAGATGCATGGACAGCCCCTGCGCCTCGACCGTCTGCTCCGAGATGCCGCGGCCAGACGCATCGACTCCTCGGCACCGCTCTTGGGACGGCGCGGGTTGGCGAGAGCTATTCGCTGATCCAGCGTTTGGCCTTGTCGAGTTCCTGGTTATTGAACACCCGGACGTGCCCCGACATCGCCAGCGGACGCGGGGTCTGGCGGCGTGATTGAGGCAAGTTGAAGGCGGCGGCATCGCCGAAGGGTAACCCAATAGATATCGTTGCACTTGACCGAAGTATTGAGCGAGGCACCGCGAGCCTCGCGAGATACAGCCAAGACCTCGCGCGACGCAAATGTCGCGCTGGAAATGATATCAACGCCGCTACGGAATCATTCACGACCACGCGGATGCTGTTCTCCTGGCCCGCCTCGGTCCATTTGCTGCTTCAGACGGAGGCAGGAACAGCAGTCAGTCGGAGAGCGCCTTCAGATTATCGAACAGCTTCGACAGCAATACGTTGGTACGGTGAACCTCGGCTGAACTCAAACCCTGGAAGCTGCTGCGAAACAGCTTGCTGACCGAGCCGCGAATCAGCTCCAGGCTTTCCACCCCCTTATCGGTCAAAGAAACCAATGTCACTCGACCATCCTCGCTGGATGTCACCAGGTTCACCAACCCTTCATCCCGCATGCGGTAGACGATCTTGGTGGTGGTCGGCAGCTTCGCTACGGCCTGACTGGCGATGTCGGATATGCTCAGTTCCGAATGTTCCTTCAGAATCATGATGATGCGCCAGCGCGGCACATCCATGTCGACACGCTTCAGCAACCGCTCCATCTCTTGGCTATACAGTGCGTTTATCTGCGCAATCCAATAGAAGGGAAATTCGCGACGCTTGAAGTTTTCGCTCAGCGGGTCGTACATGTCGACTTTGCGTTTACTGGTCATCGGACAGCAAGATCTCCGGCCGTATCCGACTATTCGGATCGGGTAATAATTGACCCGAAATTTTAGTGTGATTCGGGGGGAGGCGCGAGCATTTTCCCGGTCGGGGAGCGGCAACAGGACCCGCTCTTCGCCAGTGGAACTCCGTGAGAATTGCACGATGACATGACAGCCCCATGCCGGGGCTTCCCGGGCTGCTCGCGATAAGAGCGCTTTCGCAACAGAGCTAAAGCCTGCCCATGCGGAGGCAGCCTGCATGCCCAATCAGATCACCCAAGACACCCGCCACGCCAAAACCGGCATCGAAAATCACACTCCTGATTCCCCCTTCTGGATTGAGCTGTAGATCATTTTCAACATGGCCTTGAGGGCTGCTTGCTCGTCCGCATCGAGCGGTGCAAGCATCTTGTGCTCATGCTCGATCGCGGTATCGAGGAGCTGAGCAGCCAAACGCTTGCCTTGTTCCGTCAGCACAAAACAGCTCCCATCCACTTGCAACAGGCCTCTTTCCTTCAGCCACTCGCCAATGGATACCAGCTCCTTCAGGGGCTGGGACACGAAACGGCAGATCTGCTCCTGCTCCATCAGTTCGCCATCGGCCAGCAGGGTGAGCACCCGCCACTCCTCGGCGGTGACCCCGAAGTGACTCAACCGCGGATAGAAATCGCTGGCATAGGCGTTGAGCGTCTGGCGCAGCTGGTACAACAGATAGTCGCCGAGAAGGCCCCGGGCTTCGAGCGCCTCGGTCGGAGCCTGTACAGCCGGATGGACTTCCGGCACTGCATAGCGTCCATTGTGGAACACCAGCGAACTGACGTTCTCCTCGTAGGCGTAGTCGATGACCTCCCCCACGATGATGAAGTGGTCCCCCCCCTCATAGACATTCCAGGTCTTGCACTCAAACGAGGCCGAGGCCCCGGGCAGCAGGGGGCAGCCGTGTGCATCGTCGCGGGTGTGCAGACCGGCGAACTTGTCCTCGCCACGGCGGGCGAAGCGATTGGACAGGTCGATCTGGTCGTTGCGCAGCACGTTGATGGCGAATGCCTTGCCTTGCGCGAAGGCGTCCAGGCTCCAGGCACCCTTGTCGATGCTCCAGAGCACCAGCGCCGGCTCGATCGACAGGGTGTTGAAGCTGCTGGCGGTCATGCCGATCGGCTGCCCCTCGGCATCGCGGGTGGTGATAACGGTGACGCCGGTGGGGAACTTGCCCAATGCCCGACGGAAGTCTTTAGGATCGAATTTCATGGGGGCTCCGGTTCAATTCAAAACGGCAGGAAACTTTCGTCCGGACATCAGCCCAGCGAATGGGGCAGCAGAAGCGACAGCGCGGGAATGGCGATGATCAGTCCCAACCTCACCACATCGGCCACCACGAACGGGGTCACCCCCCTGAAGATGGTGGACAGCTTCACGTCGGGAACCACCCCGCGCAGCACGAAAACATTCATGCCGACCGGAGGCGTGATCAGGCTGATCTCGGTCACCACCACCACCAGGATGCCGAACCAGATCAGATCCATGCCCATGGCCTGCACCATCGGATAGAACACCGGCACGGTCAGCAGGATCATCGACATGCTTTCCAGCACGCAGCCCAGCAGCATGTAGATCACGATCAGGACCAGAATCACCCCGAACAGGCTGAACCCCTGCCCCATCACCCAGTCACGCAGCATCATCGGCAGGCCGGTCAGATTGATGAAGTTGGAAAAGACCAGCGCGCCGATCACCAGGAAGAACAGCATCGCGGTGGTGCGCACCGCATTGCTGAGCGAGCTGTACATCATGCTGAAGCTCAGCTTGCCGCTGAACAGCGCGATCAGGAAGGCACCGGAAGCGCCGATACCCGCCGCCTCCGTGGGGGTGAAGATGCCGGCGTAGATCCCGCCCATCACCACGATGAAGATCAGATTGATCCCCCAGACCCCCTTGAGAGCGCTCAGTCGCTCCTTCCAGCCGGAACGGGCCCCGGCCGGCCCGCTGCCCGGATTCAGGCGCACCGTGACCATCACCGCAGCCATGTAGAGCAGGATGCCGATCAACCCCGGGATCAGGCCGGCGATGAACAGCTTGCCGATGTCGGTTTCGGTCATCAGCCCGTAGACCACCAGGATCACGCTCGGCGGGATCAGGATGCCCAGGGTGCCCCCGGCCGCGATGGCGCCGGTGGCCAGGCTGTCCGAGTACTTGTATTCGCGCATCGAAGGCATGGCCACCTTGGACATGGTGGCCGCGGTGGCCATGGAGCTGCCGCACACGGCCGAGAAGGCGCCGCAGGACACCACGGTGGCCAGCGCCAGGCCGCCCTTGAAGTGGCCCAGAAAAGCATTGGCCGCCCGGTACAGCTGTTTCGACATGCCCGATTCGGTGATCAGGTTGCCCATCAGCAGGAACAACGGTACCACCGACAGGCCGTAGGCCAGACCGGTATCAAAGGCCGTCGAGGACACCATGTTCAGCGCCGCGCTCCAGCCACGCGGATTGCCGAAGCCGATCTGCTGCATCAGCGCAAACCCGACAACCCCGACAACGCCCATGGCCACCCCCAGAGGTACCCGGGCCAGAATCAGCACCATCAGTGCTGCAAAGCCGATCAGACTCGCCTCCATCAGGTTATTCTCCTCGAACGCTATGCATGCTGCTGCCGAGCAGCAGGCGAATGATCAGGGCAAGGGTGGCAAGACCGGTGGTCAGGGCCATCATGAAGGCCAGCCAGGCCAACGGGATCTGCAGCACCGCCGTGGTGTCGGCATAGCGCTGCACCTTCAGCGCGTGCTGCCAGAGCACCCAGGTGAAGGCGCCGAACGCCAGGACGTTGATCGCCCCGATCAGCCAGTACTGGATACGCTGGACCAGCGGACTGAGAGCCGCGTCGAGCAGGTCCACCGCGATGTGCCCGTCCTCGGCGGTCACCAGCGCCAGACCGATGAAGATCACCGCGGCCAGCATCAACTCGGTCAGCTCGAACGCTCCGTTCACCGGAGCGGAAAACAGGTAGCGGCCGACCACGTCGACCAGGGTCATGGCCATCATGAGGAACATCACGATGGCAGCCGTGCCACCGAGCAGGTGGCGGTACAGCAGTACCACCACCTCCCGGCCGCCGGATGAAGCTCTGAACGATGCTTTCATCGGCGCCCCCGTCACTTGCTGGCCAGGTTGTGGCTTAGTTGATTGCTCAGTTGACGGAACTCTGCCAGTGCATCCTGGCCATTCACGCCGGCCGCTTCAGCCTGCTTCAGCCATTCCTGCTCCATCGGCTCGCTGGCAGCACGGATTTCGCCCATGAAGGTATCGGTGGCGGTCAGCACCTCGTTGCCGTTGGCCTTGATGGTCTGCAGCCCTTTGGCATCCTCAACGTCCCACATGTGGCCGGCCAGGCGCGCGAGGGCTTCGCCGGAAACCTTGTCGATAGCGGCGCGATCCTGCTCGGGCAGACTCTCGAAGCGCTCCTTGTTCATCACCACGAAGAAGCTGAAGTTGTACAGGCCGCCCGGCACCAGGGTGGTATGGGTGGCCTTCTTGTCGATGTTGAAGGCCGGCACCGACTCCAGCGGGAACAGGGTGCCGTCGGCCACGCCGCTGGAGATCAGCTCGTAGGTGCTGGAGGACGGCTGCTGCAGCGGCACATAGCCCAGGCCCTTGGACAGATCGTTCATGATCCCGCCGCCGACCCGCAGCTTCATGCCCTTGAGGTCGGCGGAGCTGCTGACGCTGTGCTTGCTGTTGTGGATATGGCCCGGCCCGTGGGTGAAGAGCCCCAGCAGCTTGGTGTCCTTGTGCTCGCCGGCCGCGCTCAGGTACTTGTTGTAGACCCGCCAGTAGGCCACCGAAGTGGCTTCGGCGCTGTTACCGCCGAACGGGAACTCGACCATCTTGTAGAGGCTGAAGCGGCCCGGCGTGTAACCATGGGCGCCATAGGTGATGTCGGCCTGCCCCTCGGCCGCGATGTCGTAATGTACCCGCGGATGCCCCAGCGCCGATGGCAGCATCACCACCTTCACGCGACCCTCGGTCACCTGCTCCACGCTCTTGGCCCAGGGCTCCATCACATCTCGCACCAGAGGATGCCCCGCGGGCAACCACGAAGACATGGTCAACCGGGTTTCCGCCTGCACACCCGAAGCCAGGAAGGCCATCGTCGTCATTACCGCTACACGCCAGATCTTTTTCATTGTTATTGCCTCGCTTCTTGTTTTGAGTTCCGCCCGAACGAGAGTTCGGGCAGGGCAATGAACCACTCCAACCTTTAACGCCAACTGCCTTTCAAATATCCACCACCAGACGCGCGCTCTTCGCCCGCGAGCAACACAGTGCGATCTGGTCGTTGTCCGCCTTTTCATCGTCAGTGAGGAAGCGATCGCGATGCTCGGGGATACCTTCGAGCACATCGCAGATACAGGTCCCGCAGACGCCCTCTTCACAGGACATCTGCACCTTCACGCCCGCCGCCTTCAGCGCCATGGAGATGCTTTGGTTCGGACCGACCTGCACGGTCACATCACTAATTTGGGCGTACACCTCGAACGCCTCGCCGCTGACGTCCACCTCGGCACTGAAGTACTCGAAGTGGATCTGTCGGTCGGGCAGACCGGCGCCCCTGGCCTGCTCGATCACCCAGTCCATGAACCCGCCGGGCCCGCAGACGTAAAGGTGAGTGCCAGGCGGAGCCGCGCGGCACAGCTGCGGCGGGTCGAGACGCGCGGCTTCGCCAGCATCGTCGAAGTGCAGGGTCAGGCGCTCGCCGAACGCGCGCTCGAGCTCGACGAGAAACGCCGCCTTGCTCTCGCTGCGGCTGCAGTAGTGCAGCTCGAACGACTTGCCGGCGGCCTTGAGCGCATAGGCCATGGCGATCATCGGCGTGATGCCGATGCCGCCGCCGATCAGCAGGCTGTGCGTGGCATCCATGTCCAGGGGGAAGTGGTTGCGCGGGGCACCGATCTGCACCCGACTACCCTCCTCCAGGCTGGCGTGAATCTGCCGCGAGCCGCCGCGGGAGCCGGGATCGTTGAGGATCCCCAGCCGGTAGCCGGCACTGCCCGGCGCATTGCAGAGGGAGTACTGGCGGATCAGCTCCGGCCCCACGATCACGTCGATGTGGGCGCCGGCTTCGAACGCCGGCAGCGGGCTGCCATCGGCCGCGGCCAGCTCGAACACCGCGATCTCGTCGGTCTGGTCTTCGCGCCGGGTCACGATGGCGTCGATAAGGCTATTGCTCATAGTGCTTGTCATGGGAAGTGCCTCAGCGCATGAATAGGCCGCCGTTGATATCCAGGGTCGTGCCGGTGGTGAAGTAGGCTTCCGGGCGCGCCAGTTGCACGACCATGTCGCCGATGAAATCGGCATCGCCCAGCCGGCCGACCGGAATGGCACCGAGCAGGCCCGGCAGGCGCTCCTCGGGAACCAGCGCCTTGACCATCGGCGAGTCGATCGGCCCGGGAGCGATCGCGTTCACCGTCACGCCCTGGCCGGCCAGCTCCTTGGCGAACACCTTGGTCAGGGTGACGATGGCGCCCTTGGAGGCGGCATAGTGGGCGCCGGTCGAGGTGCCGCCGTTCTGCCCCGCGAGCGAGGCCATGTTGACGATGCGGCCGTAGCCCCGGTCGGCCATGTGCCGCCCGATCACCTGGCAACCAGAGAAGGTGCCACCCAGATTGATGTTCACCACCTCGGCGAACTCCTCCGGCGAGATCTCCATCAGCGGTGTCGCCCGGGTGACCGCGGCGTTGTTCACCAGCACCTGCAGATCGCCCCAGCGCTCCAGCACGGCAGCCAGGGCAGCCTCGAAGTCGGCCTTGCGGCCCACGTCCAGCGCCAGCGACATGACCCGCTCGCCGCTGGCGTCCATGGCCCGGGCGGCCGTCTCCGCCGCCGGCAGCGAGCGATCGGTCAGCACGACCCGATAGCCGGCCGCCAGCAGACGGGCGGCGATACGGTTACCCAGGCCCTGGGCGGCTCCCGTGACCAGCGCTACATGGGATTGTGTCGGGTTGCTCATTCGCTACTCCTCAGAAGATGAAGCTGACGGTGCGCAGGAAGCCGTCGGCATGCAGCAGCTTCACCACCTTCTGCTCCATCCGGAAGCCGTCGCCGACGCGCCGGAGGATGTACTCGACGTTGGCCGGGTAGCTCACCAGCTTGCCGTGGCGCAGCTCGTTGAGGGTCATGGCGCAGCGGGCGATGACCACCTCGTCTCCGGCCTCGAGGATGCGCACCCGCGACATCATGCGCACCGTGTCGCCTACCGACAGGGCCGACACCGACTCGCCGTTCTCCAGGCGGGCCACCCGCATGCGGCGCATGTCGGCATCGTCCAACGCCAGGTTCAGGGTGTTCAGGTAGTCGGTTGCCTTCAGGTCGGCCGGGACGATATAGAGCCCCTCCTCGGTCCACAGGGACAGCCACTCCTGATAGCCCTTGTGATCGAGCAGATCCGCTTCGTAGCCGATGAATTCAGTGACCTGCGCGAGCAGTTGAGTGTTGGATCGCATCGCTTACTTCTCCTGACCTGCGGCCATCAGCTTCTTGTACTGGCGGTAGGCACCGCGCATCCCGGTTTCCGAACAGACCGCGCCGGCGACGTTGCCGTCGGCCGAGTCGTGCAGGTTGTTCATCCCGCGGTTGACCAGGATCCAGCCGTCAGTGCCGGCCATGGAACCTTTCTGCACCCGCTCCCAGGCTTCGCCATCGTCCGGGGTACCGAAGCCCATCGGGCCCTGGAAGTGCTCGTGCAGACGCATGCGCTTGCGATTGAACGGTGCCGGCGCACCCTCACCGCCCAGCGCCACGTGCTGGATCTCGGTTTCGCCGACACTGACCGGACGCAGCACACGGAAGAACGCCATGGAGCAGGACACGTTGGGGAACAGGTTGAGGTTGAAGCCGGTGCCGTGGGCGGCACGCACCAGTTTGCGCACCTCGTCCTCGGGGCGGCCTTCATCGCGCAGTTCCTGGGCCAGCGCCTCGAAGCGCGGCGGGATCGGCTGGTCCAGATCCGCTTCCAGATCCACCAGCTGAGGGATCATCACCATCGCGCTGTGGCCGTTGCCCAGGTCCTCGACGAAGCCTTCGCCGTCGAGGAAGTCGAAGATGTCGGCGGTCGCCTCGTCCAGGGAGGTCACGAAGGACTTGTGCACGATCGGGAAGTGGTAGGCGTCGGTGGTGTTTTCCAGCTGGATCTTCCAGTTGCCCGGGAAGTTGAAGCGGTGCTCGCCCAGCACCTTCACCGGGTAGCCGCCGCCCTGCTTCATGAACAGGTCGATCCACTTCCGGGCCGCGCCGAGGAAGTCTTCCAGCGGCTCGATGTCGTTCTTGAAGGTGGCGAACACCATGCCCTGATAGGTTTCGACGCGCAGGCTCTCCAGCGGCATTTCGCTGGTGTCGAACACGCCCGCGTATTCCTCCGGCTTCGGCAGCGCGCGCAGGCTGCCGTCCAGGCCGTAGCCCCAGCCGTGGTATGGGCAGGTGAAGGCCTTGGTCTTGCCCTTGCGCGCTTCGCAGACGGTGGCGCCACGGTGGCGGCAACGGTTCTGCAGCACGTGCAGGTTCATCTTGCGGTCGCGGCTCAGGATCACCGGCTGGCGGCCGATGTACGCGGTCTTGAAGCTGCCGGCTTCCGGCACCTCGCTCTCATGACCGACGAATACCCAGGTGTTGTTGAACACCAGGTCCAGCTCTTCTTCGAAAATCGCCGGATCGGAGTAGAGGGACTTGTGTACGCGACCCTCTTCCACCAGTTCAGCCGCCTTCAGGCTGATGTTCTGCAGTTCGATCAGTGCACTCATGTTCTTGTTCTCTTCGTTGGCCAGCGGACGCGTCCGCCGGATCGTCATTCTTCGGGGACCGGCAGCGGCTGCGGGTTGTCCCAGGGGCTCTGCACCGGGCGGTTGAAGCGGCTGGTGGTGCAGAAGTGGGCGATCTTCCAGCGCCCCTCCTCCTTGCGGAAACGCACGTTCAGCAACGCGCTGCCGAGCTGGGAGCGGCCGTCGGCGAAGGTCGCGGTCTGCAGCAGCACCCAGGTGCCTTCGGCTTCGCTCGCGCTGCGCACCTCCACCTTCTCCGAGGTCAGGAAGTGCACGTTGAGGACGAAGTGCGCCGGCGGCAGGGTGTACTTGTCGAACATGGCGCGGATCGCGGCGCGGCCCTCGCGGCGGCCGAAGCTGGCCGCATAGCGCTTGCCCTTGCCCTCCCAGACGGCGTCCTCGGTGAACAGCGCCAGCAGCGGGTCGAGATCGAAGCCCTCGTCGAGGTAGTCGCACAGCTGCATGTACTCGTGCAGGCAGGCGCTGACCACGCGGGCCGCCTCCAGGGCGCCGACCCGCTGCCGCAGTTGCTCCAGCTCGCTCATCGCTCCGCCCTCAGGCCCGCTGCACGATCAGTTCGCGACCGATGCGCGCCTCGACCTTGGCGTAGCGCCACAGCTTGTAGGGCCCCTGCCCCACGGCAGTGCTGCGGAACAGGTTGCAGCAGGCCGCCACGGTGTCGTAATCCGCCACGTCGGCCAGCAGGTAGGTGGTCCAGGGATAGCCTCTGGACGGACCGACCATGCTCTGGTCATCGTCCATGTTGCCGATCACCTCGACACCGGGCATGTCGTGGATGCCGTTCCACATCTCGCCGAAGGCCGCCCACACGGCGAGCTGCTCGTCGCGCGGGGCATCCATGAAGTTCTGGTTGATGCCCATGCAGAACAGGACGCGCAGGGGTTTCTTGTCACTCATCGCGTTTCTCCTTTTTATTGTTCGGTTACAGGTAGCCCGGCAGCGGGTCGTGGCCGAAGAACATGGCACCGGCGTTTTTCAGGGTGATCGCACCCATGAAGGCGTGCTGGGTGCACATCATCGAGTCGCGGACGATGCGCGACAGCGGGTGGTCGTTGTAGGTCCCGGTCATGCCGGTGACCTGGTAGGTGGAACGGATCGCCTCGGCACACTCGTGCGCCAGGTTGGTCGTGGCCAGGCGGATCAGGTTGACCTGTTCGCGAGTGGGCTCGCCGCCGGCCAGGATGCTGTTCCATGCCTCCTCGGTCGCACCGTAGAAGAAGGCGCGTGAGGCGCGCACCTTGGCCTCCGCCTTGGCGATCTCGATCTGCACGTATTCGCGATCGCCCAGGTTCGGCGCCCCGGTCACCGACTGGCGCCCCGCCGCCATCGCCTGCACCACGTCCAGCGCTTCACGGGCCAGGCCGGCAGTGGTCACCGACAGCACCTGGGCGGCGAAGGCTAGCGTCGGGTAGCGGAAGAAGGGCGCATCGACATTGGGCTTGCCGCCGCGCACGAAGGTCCACTCTTCCGGTACGAATACCTCCTCCACGACCAGGTCATGACTGCCAGTACCGACCATGCCGATCACGTCCCAGTTGGGCTCGACCTTCACCTTGTCAGCAGGCATTACCGCCATACGCGGCAGCGGCTCGCCGCTATCCGGCTGGATGCCTACGCCGATCAGCGAGGCGCCCATGCAGCCGCTGCCAAACTTCCAGCGGCCGCTGACGATGTAGCCGCCATCAACCTTCTTCGCCGGCTGGGTCGGAAAGATCCCTCCGGCGAACACCACATCCGGCGTCCCGGCCCAGACCTTGTCGATGGTCTGCGGCGGCAGTGCCGCCAGGTAGGCCGGGTTCATGCCGAAGCTGGCGACCCAGCCGGCCGAACCGTCGGCCGCGGCCATCGCCTCGACCATCTGCAGGAACTCGAGCGGCGAGCGTTCGTCGCCCCCCATCGCCCTGGGGACCATCGCGCGGTAGACCCCCACCCGCTTGAAGGAGTCGATGATGTCCGCCGAGATGAACTGCTGACCCTCGAACTCCTGACGGCGCTTGCGTACCTCGGCAAGCAGGGCATCGAACACGGTCTCCCCGCCCCAGAGGGATTTGTCGATCTGATAACCAGGCATTGGCCCGCCTCCCTAGTTGTTGTCTTTATTGTTACGGGCGGCATCAGCCGCTCTGAGCAACTGCTGCGCCGCCGCAAAGACCACCTCATCGGCATGCTTGCGACCCACCAGTTGAATTCCGACCGGACGGCCGTCGACCTCGAAGGGGATGACCAGCGCCGGATGACCGGACAGGTTGAAAGGCCGCGCCAGCGCGGTCATCTGAAGATCCGTCTGCCCGGCCAGTGCGTCCTGCAGAGCCATCGGGCTGTTCGGCAGTGCCGGCATGACCAGCACCTCGCAGCTCTCCAGCAGCCGATCCACTTCGGCGCTGAAAGCCGAACGCACCTGCTCCGCCGCACGCACCTCTTCGGCAGAGGTTTCGCCGGCCTTGCTCAGGCGCGCCGCCACATCGGCCCCGAGCTTGCCGCTGGCGAGCAATTCGGCGCCCGACTGCGCGGTTTCTGCGTTGATCACCGCCAATCCGGCAGCGAAGGCCTCATCCAGCAGCGGCAGCTCGATCCGGGTGTGCGGTAAGGCCAGCGACTCTAGGTAGCGATTCAGCGCCGCGGCCACGGCCGGCTGGGCGCAGGTATTGATGACCAGCGCGAAACGCGCGAGGGCAGTCTCAGTGACGGGTTTGAACGAGGGATCGATCGCCTGCTCGGCAAGCTGCAGAGTCGCAAGATCGGCGGCGAAAGGGCCGACGCAGTCCAGCGACGAGCTCCCTGGCCAGACACCGGCGCGACTGACACGGCCGAAGGTCGGCTTGAAGCCGAATACGCCGCAGCAGGCAGCCGGCACGCGAACCGAGCCACCGGTGTCCGTGCCCAGCGCGTAATCGGCCAGTCCGGAGGCCACGGCAGCGGCAGAACCGCTGGAGGAGCCACCCGGGATCAGCTCCGGATAGCGTGCATTGATGGGGGTGCCTGCATGGTGGTTGATGCCTGTGACCCCGAAGGCCAGCTCATGCATCACGGCCTTGCCGACGATCCGGTGGCCGGCTGCCAGCAGATGCTCGACCACTTCAGCGTGCTGCTCCGCGGGACGGGCATCGTCACACGCCCGGCTACCCAGACGGGTCGGCATGCCGGCGATATCGATGGAGTCCTTGATGACGACCTTCAGCCCTGCGGGGGCGCCCAGCTCACACCGGGAGATCAGCATTGTCATAGTAAGTCTCTTGCAAGAATTGTTTTTGTTGGCGGCAGCTCCGATCGAATGGAGACTACCCAAGAGTTGATGAAAAAATTACACCAATCACTTGAATCGTCAACTAATTTTTTTCGAAATCCAAACCGTGCCACACCGAGTCAAGCCGCAGCTTTCGAGAATGCATGCAAGGCTATAAATCCGGTAAAAACCCAAAAAAATCCGAGAAAAACCTTAAATTATCGACAACCCTGGACATTACCCGTCCTTGCCGAGAGCGACAAAACCACATAGGAAGCGCCCAAGGGGAGGCAAAACCGCTTCCGGCATGGGTAAGAAAATCGAAGATTTCACGCGTCAGGAGAGTGTCGATTCGGGCTGAACGGGGGAGCAACGACGGTTGCGCAACGCCACCGCAACCGCGCCTAGGTTGTGCACCGCCTAGCCAAACGGCCCATCGGAAGCCAAGCCGACGACAGGCAAGCAGACCTGCTGACGGCACAAGCCGATGCCAATGGGTTTGTCGCACCCGCGGCACCCAGCTGCTGCCGATCCACGACGACAGCAAGCCGGCCGACGACTTCGGCCGCCTGGCGGTGGCCGGCAAGGCCAAGCTGTCCAACACCGAGCTGAAGGTCGGCGAGATGATCCCGGTTCTGCCGATCCTGCGCTCCGACGACGGCCGCTCGCTGCCGCAGACCTTCCAGGGCGGCATGCTGACCTCGAAGGAGATCGCCGGGCTGACCCTGCACGGCGGCGAGTAGCGCTTCAACCAGGAGCGCATCCTGGTCGGCGCCTGGTACGCCGAGCTGCAGGATGTCTACAACCAGCAGTAATTCAACCTGGTGCACAGCCAGCCGGTCGGCGACTGGACCCTAGGCGCCAACCTCGTCTACTTCATCGGCGGCGAGGACGGCAGCGAGAAGGCCGGCGAGCTGGACAACAAGACCGCCTCCGGCCTGTTCTCCGCCAAGTACGGCGCCCACACCTTCTACGTCGGCCCGCAGAAGGTCAGCGGCGACAACGCCTGGATGCGCGTCAACAGCACCAGCGGCGGCACCCTGGCCAACGACAGCTTCAACGCCAGCTTCGACAACCCCGACGAGCGCTCCGCGCAGGTGCGCTACGACTACGACTTCGCCGCCCTCGGCGTTCCCTGGTCTGGTCAGCATGGTGCGCTACATCAAGGGCGACGACATCGACGTCAACGCCAGCATCGACGACGGCGAGGAGTGGATCCGCGACATCGAGCTGGCCTACACCGTGCAGGACGGCCCGCTGAAGGCCCTCAACGTCAAGTGGCGCACCTCGAGCATCCGCAAGAACTGGGTGAGCAACGGCACCGACTTCGACGACACGGCCTGATCGTCAACTATCCGCTGAACATCTTCTGATCGCGTGCAACACCGGCCGCAGTGGCAGCGGTGGCCGTCTCCTTGGGATCTTGTCCCTCTTGCGCCCGTCCATGAGACGGGTTTTTTTTCGTCCGGGGTTGCTTGGCGGGAAGCCAAGGCATCCCCTGCGGCAAACCTGTCCGGCAAAGGTCGTGGCCAGTCCCCCGAAGCTGCGTGGCAACCCGCACGACTCGCGCAGCAGGTCAGGCCTTACCCTGTCTGCCGGGATAATGGAGCGTCCCGGCGACGATGTGTGGGCTACTTCCAGGGTGGCGCCACCAGGCCTCGACCTCCGGCAGCAGCGCCAGGAAGGCCCGGACTGCCTCACCAGGCGTCACCGCCGCCCTGTCCCACAGCCGTGAGAGCCGCGACCGGTTCTGGCCGAATGCCCTGACCGGGAACGGCCACAGGGTGCGGCTTGGCGACAGCGTGCCGAGGACCAGCGTGCCACCGCGCGCCTCCAGCTCCGCCAACCCCTGCGGCGGCTCGATGAACAGCTGCACACTGAACGCGGCGCTGCGCCTGCGGTTGAACAGGATCGCGATGATCTCCCGCCCGGCCAACCCCTCGCGCTGGAACTCATAGCGGACGGTATGACGATCGAAGGGGATGCCGGGCGCGCGGTAACCGGAGGCCACCAGCACGGGGGTCAGCACTGCGGTCAGCTCGGCGCAGAGTTGCCGGAAGGGGCTGAGCATGGCTTGAGTCATGGCTCCTGATGGTTGACCTCACGAGTCGAACGCAGGCGCAGGGTCAATCACCTGGCTGGCCGGCTTTTCTGTTGGCACATAGGGCTCGACCCTGTCCTGCTCGGCCGGATCGTTGCGCGCCACCACCGCGCGGGCCGGCTCGCTAGCACTGAGATTGATCGCCTCGTGTGGCACGCCGGGTGGAACGAACAGGAACTCCCCCGCTTCGCTGACGATCTCGTTCTCCAGCGCCATGCCCCAGCGGGTGAGGACGCGGCCCTCGAGCACGTAGATGCCCGTCTCGTAACCGACGTGGATGTGCGGCTCGGCCCGCCCGCCAGGCGGGATGACCACCAAGTGCATGGACAGCCCCTGCGCCCCGACCGTCTGCCCCGAGATGCCGACGAAATAGGGAAGATGCTGGCGGGTCATGACCTCGCTCTCGGGGCGTATGCCCTGCACCTTGCGCTCGTCTGCGGCCATGGCTGTTTCCTTCACGAAAGACGGATCTCGACTCAGCGTATCGGTGGAGACTGGTACCCTTCTTCCCCCACCTCGAGCTCCACACGGCTGAGAATCTTCAGATCTACCTTCTGGTTTAGCTCACGCTTGACAGCGTCTTGCAGAGCCTTGATGTCTGCTGGACTTAAAACATTGGGTCCTGCAACCAATCCACGTACGATCCAGGACTCTCCTGCAGGCGCCGCATCGATGGCCTGCACATAGAAGTTTGACTTGTCCATGATCGAGCGAGTCAGAAGGCTTTCGATCTGTGCCTGTATCTGCCGCTGCCCTTCGTCAAGAGCACCGTAGTGTGCCGCACCTAGAATCACAGGTCCCTTGGCACTCACCTCACTGGTTGAGATGCGACGAATGCCCACTTGTATATTGCTATTTTGCAGACGCTCCTGAAGGAATTTCTGGAAATTCTCGACTCTTTCCGCACTGGGCTCACGCGGGCTCTGGATGGCCATGACCAGAACCGGGCCGGAATCGAGCTCAACCAGACTGATATCGTCAAGATGTAGGTAATCCTGGCCCGCCAAAGCCTCGCGGGCGATCTGCTCTGCCTGCTGGAGCAGGGCCATCGGTGGGGTCAACTGGACATGACTTACCTTGCCATCGAGGTTCAGATAGGGGCGGATATTGGTCGAGCCGGTTGCGCTAATAACCTTCGTGACCTTGCAGCGCATGAAGAGCTGCACTGGTTGCCCGAGCTGCGCAGAAAGATGCTCTTCGATTACCTTCGCCATGTATGGCTCGAGAATCTGCGGGGTATCCACGGAAGCGATGATGCTCACCCCCTTCGTTGTGGGATTGAGCTCCACGCTGGTCAAGGCGGTGTTGGGCAAGTGAGCAAGTTGTTCGTCAAGCACGCTGTTGACCACTCGATTCACGCGCAGATCGTCGATCAGAGTGAAAAGGTAGCCAGTCAGCACAATAGCAACCAAAGTCAGACTTATTACTGCCACGGAGAAACGTCCGACGAGTCCCCGCCAGCCAGAAAGCAACCCCGCTTGTTTCTCACTCATCGCAAACCTCGGGGCCCAACGGCTCAGAATCTATCGAATACCTCGGCACCAGGCCTGGCCTGTAAACCATCGGCATTCTCGGCTGGCGGGGAGGTTTCAGCTGGGGCTGCCCGCTCTGCCAGAGCTGCCGGCTCAACTGGAGCTGCCTGCTCTGCCAGGGCTGCTGGCTCTACTGGTGCTGCCTGCTCTGCTGGAGCCGCCTGCTCTGCCGGGGCTGCCAATTCAGCTGAGCTTGCGGGTGGAGCAGGCAGAGGAGCGTACTTGACCGCCGCGGTGCCAGTACCAGACGGCTTGGAAGCCGGCAGGCGCCAGATGAGCAGACCATTATCGACCCAACCCTGTATGCAGCCGTCCGGGGTGCGAATTCGAGCGTAGCCACGCCGAACCTCGCTACGGAGTACTTTTTGGTGGCGAGTCAAAGTGGCCAGCACTCGTGAACCACGCCTGGGAGCACTGTAAACCTTGAGGTCCGGCCGGCTTGCATAGTAGGGCAACTCAGCGGAAGCCGGGGCCCGGACCGGGGCCGAGGCCCGGGACAGGGCCGGCTCAGGGGGCTGCGAAAGAAACCGTTGCCCGGTGGTGCAGCCATTCATGCCAACCACGCAAGCCAGCATGACCGGAAAAAGACGGATCAGGCAGAGCCCGTGGCATGGTGGGAGCATGAGCCTTGGTCTCGAGAAATGGTCATCCGAGTCTAGATGCTTGCAAGCCATCGTGTTGCCGAGGACCATCCTCGAAGCGATGCTGATTCGGCATATGCGTCCAGCCAGTGAGTTTTACTATCTGCCATAGCGCCACCTCCCAGCCGAGCCAACCCACCGCCTTCGGAGTCTTCCAGATGTGAGCTGGAGCATAGCCGACAGGGCAACCGCCACCGGCCCCGCAGCAGCGGTAGCGTGACAGAACCTGCACTTACCCGTCGCCCGGAGCTCCGCCCATGCCACATCGTCCCCCGCCCCCCTTCACCCCAGACCTGTTCGGCGAAGCGCCCGCCGAACTGCCCCGCGAGGAACGCCTGGGCGCGCAGGCCCTGCTGCTGCGCGGCTTCGCCCTGCCTTTCGTCGACGAGTTGCTGCCGGCGCTGACAGCGGTCGAGACGGCGGCGCCGTTCCGGCACATGGTCACGCCCGGCGGACAGTCGATGTCGGTGGCGCTGACCAACTGCGGCGTGCTGGGCTGGATCAGCGACCGCGGCGGCTATCGCTACAGTCCGCTCGACCCGCTGAGCGGCCAGCCGTGGCCGGCGATGCCAAAGGCGTTCCAACGTCTGGCACGCGAGGCGGCGGCCGCCGCAGGCTTTGCGGATTTCTCGCCGGACGCCTGCCTGGTCAACCGCTACCTGCCGGGCACGCGCATGAGCCTGCACCAGGACCGCGACGAGCGCAGCTTCGAACACCCCATAGTCTCGGTGTCGCTGGGCATCCCGGCGGTGTTCCTGTTCGGCGGCCACACGCGCCGCGAGACTGCGCAACGGGTGCCGCTGGCGCACGGCGACGTGGTGGTGTGGGGCGGCGAGGATCGTTTGCGCTTTCACGGCATATTGCCGATCAGGGAAGCGGTGCATCCGCTACTGGGCGCGCAGCGGATCAATTTCACCCTGCGCAAGGCAGGGTGAATCTCGCACTCAGTGCGGGGTGACCCCCATCGCCCTGTCTAGCTTATCGAGCAGGCGCATGGTCGGCAGGCAGGCGGCGAAGGAGGATTCGGGCGTGCGGCCTTCGCGGATGGCGGCGAGGAATTCGGCGTCCTGGCGGGCGAAGCTGCTGCCGGCGGGGACGCTCTGCAGCACGCCCTCGTGGTCCTTCAGCTCGTCGCGGTAGGCCAGCAGGGTGGCTTCCTCACCGATGTAGCGGTAGTGGCCGCCGATCGGGCCACGGTTGTTGAACGACAGCACCAGGCTGGCCATCGCCCCGCTGCGCGCACGCAGGCCGATGTTCATGTCCATCGGGATGCCCAGCTCGGGGTGGCGCGGGCCGGCACTGCCCCACACCTCCAGCTCGGCATCGTCCAGCAGCCAGGCGAACAGGTCGACGCTGTGGCAGGCGTGATGCCAGAGCAGGCAGTCGGTCCAGCTACGCGGCTTGCCGAACATGTTGCGGTTGTCGCGGCGCAGGAAGTACGTCTCGGCCACCAGGTGCTGCAGGTGGAACTCGCCGGCCGCGATGCGCCGCTTCAGCTCGACGTGCGGCGCGCTGAAGCGGCGGGTGTGGGCGACCATGCACACCTTGTCGGTCGCGGCGGCCTCGGCGCTGAGACGCTCGGCATCGGACAGGTTAAGACTCATGGGGATCTCGGCCAGCACGTGCTTGCCGGCGGCGATGGCCGCGCTGGCCTGCTCGGCATGCAGCGGGCTGGGGCTGGCGAGGATCACGGCGTCGATGTCGTCGCGCGCGAGGCTCGCAGCGAAATCCTGCGAGTACTCGGGGATGCCCCACTGGGCGGCGAAGGCCGCGGTGTCGGCGGCCACGCCGCCGGCGACACAGACCACCTCGGCACCGCCGATCTCGTGCAGGGCCTGCAGGTGGATGCCGGCGATGGCGCCTTCACCAGCGATCAGGATACGGATGGGGGTGGCAGCAGACATCGTCGACTCCTCGGGTAATGGGGCGCGCAGGTCAGCGCCGGCGCCGGGCCTGCAGCCAGGCACTGCCCAGACCGCTTAGGGCGATCACGCCCATGCCCAGCAGCGCACCGGAGTCCGGCGCATGGTCGAACAGGACGAAGCCGTACAGCACGGCGAAGAAGATCTGCAGGTAGCTGAACGGCGCCAGCAGCACCGGCGAGCTGTACTGGAATGCGATGGTCAGCAGCATGTGCCCGCCGACGGCGATCACCCCGAGGGAGACCATGCCCAGCAGCTGCGGCCACTCTGGGAGGCCGCTCCAGAACCACGGCAGCATCAGGCTCAGGCACACGGCGCCGACCAGGCCGGTGACCAGGTTGGTGGTAGCCGCGCTGTCGCGGATGCCTATGCGCCGGGTCAGTAGCTGGAACACCGCGTAGCAGGTGGCCGAGGCCACCGGCAGGAGCATGGCCGGGGTGAGCAGGCCGCCGCCTGGGCGGACGATGATCAGCACGCCGGCGAAGCCGAGGCCGACCACCAGCCAGTGGCCGAGGCTGGCGCGCTCGCCGAGCAGCGGGATCGCCAGCAGGATCACCAGCAGCGGCGACAGGAAATGCACCGCAGTGGCCTCGCCGATCGGCAGCAGGCTCAGGGCGGAGAGGAAGAACAGACTGATGGCAAGCAGCGACAGGCCGCGCAGCACCTGCAAGCCGGGACAGTTGACCTTGAGCACGCGCAGGCCGTGGCGCGACAACTGCCAGGTGGCGAGCAGCAGGCTCTGCGACAGGTAGCGCACCCAGAGGATCATCAGCACGCTGTTGAACGTGGTGAGGTACTTCGACAGGCTGTCCAGCGAGGCGAAGGCGAGCACGGCGGCGCAGGTCAGCAGGATGCCCTTGAGCGGGCGGGATATGGCCATCCGGGAGAAGGGTTCCTGGTCAGGTAGGCAGGGGGGAGCGGGCCGTCCGGGCGGACGGTGGCGGGCGCAGCGGGCAATGTTAACTTATTAACCATGTAGTCCGCCCGACCGCCTGATCGATCCCTGCAGGGGCGGATTCATTTGCCTTTGGGGGGATATTTGGCGAATGAACTCGCCCCTACAGGCCGGGAAAACGGCTTCATCGCCCCCGCCTCCGTCACTCCAGCGACTCGACGCCCAACTCGTTCCACACTTCCTCGGCGAGGTGGAAGGTGGCGTTGGCCGCCGGGATGCCGCAGTAGATGGCGCTCTGCAGCAGCACTTCCTTGATCTCGTCGCGGGTCACACCGTTGTTGCGCGCGGCGCGTAGGTGCAGCTTCAGCTCGCCCTCGCGGTTCATGCCGATCAGCATGGCGATGGTGATCAGACTACGGGTGTGGCGCGGCAGGCCCGGGCGGGTCCAGATATCACCCCAGGCGTGGCGGGTGATCATTTCCTGGAACTCGCCGTTGAACTCGGTGACGTTCTTCAGGCTGCGGTCGACATGGGCATCGCCGAGCACCGCGCGGCGTACCTGCATGCCGGCTTCGTAGCGTTGTTTTTCGTCCATTGCTGGCTCCATTGCGAGATGGGGGCGCACCCGCTCGCGAGCGGTACGCCAAAATAAGGGTGAACGGCATGGGCGGGCGAGTACGCCCACCCTCCCCGTCTTACTTGCTGAGGAACGCCAGCACCGCCTGGGTGAAGGCGTCGCCGGCCTCGACGTTGGACAGGTGCGCGGCGTGGAACTCGACCAGTTCGGCGCCCGGGATGCGCTCCTGCATGAAGCGGCCGTGCTCGGGGGTGGTCACCGCATCAAAGCTGCCGCAGACGATCAGGGTCGGCACGCTGATCGCAGCGATCTGCTCGCGGTAGTCGGCATCGCGCACCGCGGCGCAGTTGGCGGCGTAGCCCTCGGGCGAGGTCTGCGCCAGCATGCCGACGATGGGCTCGGCCTTGGCCGGATCGGAGCTCGCGAACTCGGCGGTGAACCAGCGGGCGATGGAGGCGTCGCGCAGGTCGCGCATGGCCTGCGCTCCACCGGCCAGCACGGTCTCGATGCGAGTGTTCCACACCTCGTCAGTGCCGATCTTCGCTGCGGTGTTGCACAGCACCAGCTTGTCCAGGCGCGCGCCGGCGTTGATGCCCAGCCACTGGCCAATCAGGCCGCCCATGGACAGGCCGCAGAAGGAGAACTTCTGGATGTCCAGGGCGTCGAGCAGGGCCAGCACGTCGCGGCCGAGCTGCTCGATGTTGTACGGACCCTCGGTCACCAGCGAGTCGCCGTGACCGCGAGTGTCGAAGCGCAGCACGCGGAACTGCTCGGCGAAGGCCGGGATCTGCGCCTCCCACATGTGCAGGTCGGTGCCCAGCGAGTTGGACAGCACCAGCACCGGCGCGCCGGCCGGGCCATCCAGTTGGTAGTTGAGAGCGCCATCGGCGAGTTGCACGGTCGGCATGGAAGACTCCTTAGCTGTGGGTGGCGCGGTGTTCGGCCACGGCACGGGCGACCCAGCTCTGCGCCAGGCCAAGGTAATGGGCGGGATCGAGCAGGCGATCCAGTTCGGCGGCGGACAGCTCGGCGCTGACCTCGGCGTTGGCGCCGAGCACGGCGCGCAGGTGGCGGCTTTCGTTGACCGCCTGGCGGCAGCAGTGCTCGACCAGATGGTGGGCGCGTTCGCGGCCAAGGCGCTGGGCCAGGGCGATGCTCACCGCCTCGGCCAGCACCAGGCCGCGGGTCAGATCGAGGTTTTCACGCATGCGCGCGGCATCCACTTCCAGCCCCGGCAGCAGCAGGCGCGCCTGTTGCTGCGCGCCGGACAGCAGGCAGCACAGCTCGGGCAGGGTTTCCCACTCGGCATGCCAGAGGCCGAGGCTGCGTTCGTGCTCCTGCGGCATGGCGCTGAGCATGGTGGCGACCAGCCCCGGCGCGCGGGTGGCAGCGGCGATCAGCACGGCGGCACCGACCGGGTTGCGCTTGTGCGGCATGGTCGAGGAACCGCCCTTGCCCGGCGCGGACGGCTCGAACGCCTCGCCGACGTCGGTCTGCATCAGCAGGCTGAGGTCGCGGCCAAGCTTGCCGAGGGTGCCGGCGAGCAGGCCGAGCCAGCCGGCGAACTCGACCAGACGGTCGCGCTGGGTGTGCCAGGGCTGCTCGGGCAGGGTCAGGTCCAGTTCGCGGGCCAGCGCCTCGGACACCGGCAGGGCCTGCTCGCCAAGGGCGGCCAGGGTGCCGGCGGCGCCGCCGAACTGCAGCACCAGCAGGCGCGGCTTCAATTCGGCCAGGCGCTGGCGCTGGCGGGTGAGCGCGCCGAGCAGGCCGGCCAGCTTCATACCGAGGGTCACCGGGGTGGCGTGCTGCAGCCAGGTGCGCCCGGCCAGCGGTGTGGCGGCGTGGCGCTCGGCCTGCACGGCGAGATCCTCGGCCAGCGCGGCCAGCTCGGTTTCGAAAATGGCGACGGCGGCGCGCAGTTGCAGCACCAGGCCGCTGTCCATGGCGTCCTGGCTGGTGGCGCCGAGGTGCACGTAGCGCTCGGCCTCGGCATCGACGGCGGCGATCTGCCGGCCGAGGACCTTGACCAGCGGGATCGCCGAGTTGCCGGCCGTGGCGATGGCGGTGGCCAGCGCCGGCACGTCGTAGAGTTCGGCGCGGCAGGCGCCGGCGATGGGCGCCACGGCGGAAGCCGGGATCAGCCCGACCGCCGCCTCGGCGCGCGCCAGCGCGGCCTCGAAGTCGAGCATGCCCTGCAGCCGGCCCCGGTCGCAGAATACCGCACGCATCGGCGCGCTGGTGAAGTAGGCATCGAACAGTTGGTTGCTCAAGACGGTGTCATCCTGTGAGCGTTGGGATAGGACCAAGGTTGGCAGCGCGGCGCGGCGGGGTCCAGCGCGGAGTCGGCGGAGCCGCGGGCAAGCGTAGGACGGACAAGGCTGTGCCTCTGTCCACCCTACCCCGCGGCTCGATCCGCTGTAGGGGCGAATTCATTCGCCCACATGCCCCGCCAAGGCGAATGAATTCGCCCCTACGGACCCTACTCCGCTGTGGCCGTTACACCCGCTCGATGGCCAGGGCCAGACCCTGGCCGACGCCGATGCACATGGTGGCCAGGCCCAGCTTGCCGCCGGACTTCTCCAGCTGATGCAGGGCGGTCAGCACCAGGCGCGCGCCGCTCATGCCCAGCGGGTGGCCGAGGGCGATGGCGCCGCCGTTCGGGTTGACCCGCGCGTCGTCGTCGGCGATGCCCAGCTCGCGCAGGCAGGCCAGACCCTGGGCGGCGAAGGCTTCGTTCAGCTCGATGACGTCGAAGTCGGCGACCGCGAGATTCAGACGCTCGCACAGCTTGCGCACCGCCGGCACCGGGCCGATGCCCATCACCCGCGGCGCAACGCCGGCGGCCGCCATGCCGAGCACCTTGGCGCGCGGCTTGAGGCCGTACTTGGCCACCGCCTCGGCGGAAGCCAGGATCATCGCGGCGGCGCCGTCGTTGATGCCCGAGGCGTTGCCGGCGGTGACGGTCTTGCCCTCGCCGTTGACCGGCTTGAGCTTGGCCAGGGCTTCGGGAGTGGTGTCCGGACGCGGATGCTCGTCGCTGGCCACCACGCTGTCGCTCTTCTTGCCCTTGATCACCACCAGGACGATTTCCTCGGCGTAGAAGCCGTCAGCCTGGGCGCGACCGGCGCGCTGTTGGCTGCGCAGGGCGAAGGCGTCCTGGTCGGCGCGCGAGATGCCGAACTCCTCGGCCACGTTGTCGGCGGTCTGCGGCATGGCCTCGACGCCGTACTGGGCCTTGAGCAGCGGGTTGACGAAGCGCCAGCCCATGGTGGTGTCTTCGATCTTCATGTTGCGCGACCAGGCGCTGTCGGCTTTGCCCATCACGAAGGGCGCACGGCTCATCGACTCAACGCCGCCGGCGATGGCCAGCTCCATCTCGCCGCTGGCGATGGCACGGAAGGCGCTGCCCACCGCGTCCATGCCCGAGGCACACAGGCGGTTGAGGGTCACGCCCGGCACGCTCGGCGGCAGGCCGGCGAGCAGCAGCGACATGCGCGCGACGTTGCGGTTGTCCTCACCGGCCTGGTTGGCGCAGCCGTAGAACACGTCGTCGATAGCCGCCGGATCGAGCTGCGGGTTGCGCTCGAGCAGCGCCTTCAGCGGAATCGCGCCGAGATCGTCGGCGCGCACCGCGGCCAGCGCGCCGCCGAAGCGGCCGATGGGCGTACGCACGGCGTCGCAGATGTAGACGTCGCGGCTCATGCCTCACCCCCAACCTGACCGCCGTGGGCGGCGGCGGTGCGCGCTTCCAGGGCGCGCAGGGCGTCCATCTCGACGGCGGTCGGCTCGGCGGTGGTGGCCACATTGTCGGCGAAGCGGATCGCCCAGCCGGTGTTCTCGATCACCTGCTCGCGGGTCACGCCCGGGTGCAGCGAGGTGACGATGAACTCGTTGGTGCCGGCTTCCGGCTCCATGATGCACAGGTCGGTGATGATGCCGACCGGGCCCTTGCCCGGCAGACCGAGCTGCTTGCGGTGGTCGCCGCCCTCGCCGAAGCCGACCGAGGTGATGAAGTCGAGCTTGTCGACGAAGCTGCGATGACCCTGCTTGAGGATGATCAGCACCTCTTTCGCCGAGCCGGCGATTTCAGGGGCGCCGCCGGCGCCGGGCAGGCGCACCTTCGGCGAGAAGTAGTCGCCGACCACGGTGGTGTTGATGTTGCCGAACTTGTCGACCTGCGCCGCGCCGAGGAAGCCGACGTCGATGCGACCGCCCTGCAGCCAGTAGCGGAAGATCTCGCCGGTGGGCACCACGGTGTCGGCGGTTTCGGCCAGCTCGCCGTCACCGATGGACAGCGGCAGCACGCTCGGCTTGGCGCCGATCGGGCCCGATTCGTAGATCAGCACCACGTCCGGCGAGGACGTCAGGCGCGCCAGGTTGGCGGCCTTGGACGGCAGGCCGATGCCGACGAAGCACACCGCGCCATTCTTCAGGCGGCGGGCGGCGGCCACGGTCATCATTTCGTTGGTGGTGTAGGTGCTCATCAGTTGGCCTCCTGCTGCGCGGCCAGCTTGGCCTGGAACTCGGAAAAATCGGCGGTGCCGCGGATATAGGTGTCGATCCAGGCGGTGAAGGTGTCGCGGCTGCGGGCGATCGGATCCCAGGCCTGGTAGAAGCGGTTGTCGCGCTCGGAGTAGCCGTGGGCGTAGGACGGATGGGCACCGCCCGGCACCAGGCAGACCGCGGACAGCGCCCAGGTCGGCAGCACGCAGGCGTTCATCGGCGCGTTGAGGTCGTCGACGATCTCTTCCACGGTGACGATGGCGCGCTTGGCGGCCAGCACGGCTTCCTTCTGCACGCCGAGGATGCCCTGCACCAGCACATTGCCCTTGCGGTCGGCCTTCTGCGCGTGGATCACGGTGACGTCCGGACGCACCGAGGGCACCGCGACCAGCTGTTCGCCGGTGAACGGACAGGTGATCGGCTTGATCAGCGGGTTGACCTTGGGCAGGTCGGAGCCGGCGTAGGCGCGCAGCACGGCGAACGGCAGGCCGGAGGCGCCGGCGACGTAGGCGTTGGCCAGGTCGGCGTGGCTGTGTTCCTCGATCTCCAGGGCGTGCGGCCACTGCTTCTCCACCGCGTCGCGCAGGCGGTGCAGCGAGCCGACGCCGGGGTTGCCGCCCCAGGAGAAGATCAGCTTCCTGGCGCAGCCGGCACCGATCAACTGGTCATAGACCAGGTCGGGGGTCATGCGCACCAGGGTCAGCTCCTTCTTGCCCTGACGGATGATCTCGTGACCGGCGGCAGTCGGAATCAGGTGGGTGAAGCCTTCGAGGGCGACGGTATCGCCATCGTTGACGAAGCGCTGGACGGCTTCGCGCAGGGTGAGGATTTCGGCCATTGGTTGTGCTCTTGCTCGGTTGACGTCGTCCGGCGCATCGCGCCGGCCAGTGAGGTCAACAGTAGGGAAGCGAGCACTGCAGAACAATCCGATAATCGATGATTGGTTCGATAATCGGACATTACTTCATCCACCAATGGCCATCGCGTTCAGCGCCACAACTGCGCGCCCAGCTCCTTGCTGCCACTCAGCAGCACCGGCAGGAAGCGCGTCTCCAGTTCCTGGCGGCTGACCCGTCCGGCGTGGGTGCTGACGTTCATCGCTGCCAGCACCTGGCCGCTGGCGTCGCGCACCGGCACGGCCACCGAGCGCAGGCTCTGCTCCAGTTCCTGGTCGACGATGCACCAGCCCTGCTCGCGCACCTGCATCAGGCACTCCCACAGCGCTTCCGGGGTGTGCAGGGTGCGGCTGGTGCGCGGCTTGAGGTCGGCGCGCGCCAGGTAGGCGCGCAGGCTGTCGTCGTCCAGCGCGGCGAGGAGGATGCGGCCCATCGAGGTGCAGTAGGCCGGCAGGCGGCTGCCGACGCTGAGGTCGACCGAGATCAGCCGCTGCGGAATCGCCGAGCGGGCGATGTAGAGGACCTCGTCGCCCTCCAGGGTGGCCAGGTTGCAGGCCTCGTGCAGCTGCTCGCTGATGCGGTCGAGGAACGGCTGCGCCGACACCGCCAGCGGCGTCGACGACAGGTAGGCGTGGCCGAGGGTCAGCACCTTGGGCAGCAGCGCGTAGGTACGCCCGTCGGTGGCGACGTAGCCGAGCTGCATCAGGGTGTACAGGCAGCGCTGCACCGCGGCGCGCGGGATGCCGGTGCGGTGGCTGATCTGGGCGATGGTCAGGTGGCGCTTGCGCTCCTGGAAGGCGTTGATCACCGCCAGGCCGCGGGCCAGCGAGGACATGAAATTGGGATCGCCGGCGTACGCCTTGATCTGCTCGACGGCCAGCTGCTGCGGGGGCGGCGCCAGGCCGGACGGGGTGGGTTGCAGGTCGCTCATGGGGCCTCCGGGGCGGGCGGGAAAGTCCGTCGATTATCGAACCGCAGTCCGATAATCGCAAACCTCGCCGTTCAGGTCTGCAGGTAACCCGCCTGCCCGAGCACGCCGATCAGCGTGCTGATGGTGACGAAGGCCAGCACCGTGGCTGCCACCAGCGAGGCGGCGCAGCGCTCCTCGAGGCCGAAGCGCAGGCCGAGGATCGGGTAGATGCTCATCATCGGCGCACTGGCGAACAGCAGCCCGGCCACCTTGAGCTGCGGATCGATGTCCGGCACCAGGAGGAAGGCGAGCAGCAGCGCCAGCGGGTGGAGGACCAGCTTGCCGAGGGCGGTCTGCCCGACGTCCGCCCACATGCCGCGCGGGCGGAGGCCGTAGAGAGTGCCGCCGATGACGAACAGCGCCACCGGCGCCGAGGCGCCGGCCAGCATGTCCACCACGCGGAACAGCAGCGGCGGCAGGCGCAGCTCCAGCAGCGACAGCAAGAGGCCGAGGGCGATGGCGGCGATCATCGGGTTGCGCAGCAGGCGCAGGGCGGTCTCGCGGACCAGCGCCCGGCCGCTGGCGGCGGACTGCTGGCCGATCTCGGCCAGCACCAGGGCCAGCGGGATCATCAGCAGGTTCTCCACCAGCATGCCGAGGGCCATGGCCAGCGCCGCCGTCGGGCCGAGCACCATGGCCACGATGGGGTAACCGATGAAGCCGCTGTTGGGCACCGCCATGCCCATCGCCAGGATGGCGCTGGCCGACAGGTCCTGGCCGCGCAGCCAGCGCGCCACCGCCAAGCCGCCGGCGAACACCGCCAGCGAGGCCAGGGCGTAGGCCAGCAGGTAGGGGCCGTCGAGCACCTCGGCGAGGCTGCGCTCGCTCAGCGCCCGCAGCACCAGCGCCGGCAGGGCGAAGTTGATGACGAAGGCGCCGAGGCCGCGGATCTGCCCGCGGTCGATCAGGCCGCCGCGCACGGAAAGGAAGCCGAGGGCGATGAGGATGAAGATCGGCGCGGTGACGCCGAGCACGGCTAGCATGCCTGACTCTCCCTGTGGTCAGTCGGCAGCGGGCGCAGCTGCGCCAGGCGGCTGCGGGTGCGGGCGAAGTCGGCGTGGGCACGGGCCACGCACAACTGGTCGAGGTTGACGGCGCTGGCCAGCAACAGCTGCACGCCGCTGTCGTAGGCGATGTCGACGAAGTTGAGGAAGCGCTGCTGCACGTCCAGCGAGCGCTGGTCGAGCGACGGGATGGCGCTGATCGCCAGACAGGTGAAGTGCCGGCACAGCCACAGGTAGTCGGCGGTGGCGCTGGGCACCTCGAACAGCGCGGCGAACTCCAGCCACAGGGTGTCCTGGCTGCGCGCCAAGGGTTGCAGACGCAGACGGTTGACCACCAGCACCTCCCCTGCCCCGTCCGGCGTCAACCCCAGTTCCTCGGCCAGATGCGTATCGGCAGCCGGCGTAGGCCAGCAGTAGCGGCCCCAGTCGCGCGCGCTCAGCGGCCGGTAGTCGCGGCCGCCATCCAGTTCGAGCACGGTGAGGCGCTGCTGCAGCAGGCGGATGAACGGCTTGAAACGCTCGTGGTACAGCGGATTGGGGCACAGCCCGGCGGGCGGATAGTTGGAGGTGAGCACCACGCCGACCTGTTCGTGGAGCAGGTGCTGCAGCAGGCGGCCGAGCAGGATGGCGTCGCCGATGTCGTGCACGTGGAACTCGTCGAAGCACAGCAGGCGCACCTCGCCGGCCAGCTCGCGGGCGACCAGCGCCAACGGATCGGGTTGGCCGACGAAGCGCAGCAGGCGCTGCTGCACGTCCTGCAGGAAGGCGTGGAAATGGACGCGGCGCTTGGCTTCCAGCGGTGCGGCAGCAAAGAAGCAGTCGAGCACCAGGCTCTTGCCGCGCCCGACGCCACCCCACAGGTAGACGCCGCCGCTGTGCCGGCGCAGCCAGCCGCGCCGCCCGCCGAGCTGGTGCTGCAGCCACGCGGCCAGGCGGGCGAAGGCGGCCTGCTGGGCGGGATCGGCCGTCAGGCCGCGCTCGGCCAGTTGTTCGGCGAAACGCTGCTGCAGGGTGCTGGCAATGCTGGCGGAAGCGGAACGGGCGGGCATGGCGCGAATGGAATCCTCAACGTGGCAAACCCGCGATGCCGGACATCGCGGGTTCTGGATGGCGCAGGCAACGGTGCAACGATTCCGGCGCGGCGCGCAGGCGCATTACGGCACGCCCGCAGCACGACGCCGGAAGCTTGCTCAGAAGTCGAAGAACACCGTCTCGCCTTCACCCTGGATGCGGATGTCGAAGCGGTAGGCCAGCTTGCCGTCGACCTCGCAGCGCTTGGCCACCAGGGTCTGGCGACGCTCCACCGCCTCGATCAGGTTGAGCACCGGATCTTCGGCGTTGGCCTCCGTTTCGTCCTCGAAGTAGATGCGCGTCTGCAGCTGGATGTTGATCCCGCGGGCGAACAGCGACACGTTGATGTGCGGCGCTTGCTTGCCCACCGCGCCCGGCTTGACGGTCTTGAGGGTCCACTCGCCGGCGTCGAAGGTGGTGGCGGTACGGCCGAAGCCGTTGAAAGGCTTCTCCAGGTCGTAGGCGCAGTCGTAGACGCCTTCGTGGTTGGCCTGCCAGAACTCCAGGAAGGAGTCGCGCACCAGGTGGCCGTTGCCGTCGAATACGCGACCGATCAGGGTGATGTGCTCGCCCGGGGCGCCGGGCTTGGCCATCTCGTTCCAGACTTCCTGGTCACGGGTCGGGTTGCCGGCGGCCGCCAGGGCCAGACCGATGTGCACGTAGGGGCCGGCAGTCTGCGAAGGGGTTTCCGGCAGCAATTCAAAGTTCATGGTCGGCTCCTCTCTCACTGGTTCTCGAAGTGGGTCTTGCGCTGACCGCGCAGGACGATGTCGAAGCGGTAGGCCAGGCTGTCCATGGGCGTGCCCATGCTCATGTCCAGGCGACCGATCAGGGTCTGCACGGCGTCCGGATTGGCGAGGGTGCGGACGATCGGGCACTTCGGAATCAGCGGATCGCCCTCGAAGTACATCTGGGTGATCAGCTTGGTGGAGATCGACGGGCCGGCGATAGACACGTGGATGTGCGACGGACGCCACTCGTTCGGGCCGTTGCGCCACGGGTAGGGACCCGGCTTGATGGTGCGGAAGTAGTAGTTGCCGTTGGCGTCGGTCAGGGTGCGGCCGACCCCACCGAAGTTGGGGTCGAGCGGCGCCAGGTAGCGGTCGTTTTTGTGGCGGTAGCGGCCGCCGGCGTTGGCCTGCCACATCTCCACCAGGGTGTGCGGGATCGGCTGGCCGTACTGGTCGACCACGCGGCCGAACATGATGATGCGCTCGCCCACCGGCAGGCCGCCGTTGTTGAAGTTGAGCAGCAGGTCGTTGTCGTACTTGCCGAGCTTGAGGTGCGAGAAGTCCGGCCCGGTGGTCTCGGAGATCGACTGCGGGATGCTCACCAGCGCCTGGCGCGGCGAGCGCGGCACGGAGGTCTTGTAGTCGGGGGTGTAGGCCTTCGGTTGCCAGTTGCGGTCACGGGTGACGAACCGGCTGTTTTCCGCGTCGTGCATGCTGCGTTCCTCTTGTTGGAGTTGTCGGAGCGGATCTGAGTGAGGTCAGTCTGCCCGGCGCCCCGCCTTGAGGAAATTGAATTGTACTGTTTTGTCCATAACCATATGGTTATCAATAGGCGCTCTGCCAGCGACCGGCAAAGCGCCACCGCAGAAACGCAGCAGGCCGGTCGTCACTGACCGGCCTGCCTCTTTGCCCGCGACGCAGCCCCGCAGCCACGGGCAAGGCTGGGGACTGCGGGTGCACTGCAAGGTTATCCGTTGATCGCCCCCGCCAGCTCGGGCACTGCGTCGAACAGGTCGCCCACCAGACCGTAGTCGGCGACCTGGAAGATCGGTGCTTCCTCGTCCTTGTTGATCGCGACGATCACTTTCGAGTCCTTCATGCCGGCAAGGTGTTGGATGGCGCCGGAGATGCCCACGGCGATGTACAGCTGCGGGGCGACTATCTTGCCGGTCTGCCCCACCTGCAGGTCGTTGGGCACGAACCCGGCATCCACCGCGGCGCGCGAGGCACCGACGGCGGCGCCGAGCTTGTCGGCCAGCTGGTACAGCAGCTGGAAGTTGTCGCCGTTCTGCATGCCGCGTCCGCCGGAGATCACCACCTTGGCGGCGGTCAGCTCGGGACGCTCGGACTTGGCCAGCTCCTCGCCGACGAAGGCGGAGATGCCGGCGTCAGTGCCAGCGGCGATAGCCTCGATGACGGCGCTGCCGCCCTCGCCCGCCACCGCATCGAAGCCGGTGCTGCGCACAGTGATCACCTTGACCGACGCGCTGGACTGCACGGTGGCGATGGCGTTGCCGGCGTAGATCGGGCGCTGGAAGGTGTCCGGGCTCTCGACCTTGACGATCTCGGAGATCTGGTCGACGTCCAGCAGCGCGGCGACGCGCGGCAGCACGTTCTTGCCGGTAGTGGTGGCGGCGGCCAGCACGTGGCTGTAGGCGGCCGGCGAGGTCCCGCAGACCAGCTCGGCCACCAGCGGCGCGAGGTTTTCCGGCAGTTGGTGAGCGAAGGCGGCGTTGTCGGCGAGCAGCACCTTGCTCACGCCGGCGACCTGGGCGGCGGTCTCGCTAAGGGCGCCACAGCCGTTGCCGGCGACCAGCAGGTGGATATCGCCACCGATCTGCTGGGCAGCAGCCACTGTGTTGAGGGTCGCCGCGGCCAGGGCGACGTTGTTGTGTTCGGCAATGACGAGAATGGCCATCAGATCACCTTCGCTTCGTTCTTCAGTTTCTCGACCAGTTCGGCCACCGACTTGACCTTGATGCCGGCGCTGCGCGCGGCCGGGGCCTCTACCTTGAGGATCTTCACCGTCGAGGCGGTGGAGACGCCGAGGGCGTCCGGAGTCAGCACGTCCAACGGCTTCTTCTTGGCCTTCATGATGTTCGGCAGCGAGGCGTAGCGCGGCTCGTTGAGGCGCAGGTCGGTGGTGACGATGGCGGGCAGCTTCAGGGCCACGGTCTGCAGGCCGCCGTCGATCTCGCGGGTGACGTTGACCTGGTCGCCGGCGACCTCGACCCTGGAGGCGAAGGTGCCCTGGGCGAAGCCGGTCAGCGCGGCGAGCATCTGGCCGGTCTGGTTGTTGTCGCTTACATAGCCGTGTCCACCACAGCCTTGAGCAGCTTGGCCACGGCCAGGGAATTCAGTTCGTCGGCGGATTCGACCAGGATGGCGCGGTCGGCGCCGAGGGCCAGCGCGGTGCGCAGCTGTTCCTGGGCAGCGGTCGGGCCAACGGAGACGGCAACGATTTCAGTCGCCACGCCCTTTTCCTTGAGGCGCACCGCTTCTTCCACGGCGATCTCGCAGAACGGGTTCATCGACATCTTGACGTTGGCCAGGTCGACGCCGGAATTGTCCGCCTTGACGCGAACCTTGACGTTGTAATCGACCACGCGTTTGACGGTGACCAGAATCTTCATCGGGGGTTTTCCTTGTTCGATCATTCGGGCAGGAACGGCAGCGGCTGGCGACTAGCCTCGATCAGCGCGAGGCGATGGTCGGCTTCCGGCAGCAGGTAGGCGAAGAAGAACGCCGCCGACTCCAGTTTGGTGGCGTAGAAAAGGTCCGCCTCGCGGCCCTGGCACAGGCGCGCACTGCGCGTCCAGGCGAAGGCCAGGGCGACCAGGCCGAGCAGGCGCAGGAAGTCGCCCGCCGCCCGGTAGGGCCGCTCCGGGTCCTGCGCTGCGGCGTCGACCAGCTGCTCGACGACGGTCGCCAGGCGGTCGCTGTACTGCCCCAGCGCCGCGCCGAAGTCGCGGCAGCCGGGAATGGCCGCCGCGGTCCGGGCCTCCTCGTGGAACTGCTCCAGCAGGCCGCGCAGAGCGGCACCGCCGTCGCCGAGCACCTTGCGCAGCAGCAGGTCGTTGGCCTGAATCTCGTTGCTGCCCTCGTAGATCATCGCGATGCGGCTGTCGCGCAGAATCTGCTCGATGGCGTAGTCCTGCACGTAGCCGTAGCCGCCGAACACCTGCAGCGCCGAGCTGGCCAGGCGAAAGCCCTGCTCGGTGAAGAACGCCTTGACCAGCGGGGTGAGCAGCTGGGCGCGGCTTTCCGCCTGCGCACGCAGCGCCGGATCGGCGCCCTGCTCGGCCTGGTCGAGCAGGTGCGCCGTCCAGTAGCCGAGGGCGCGCATGCCCTCGGTCAGGGTGCGCAGTTCGAGCAGGGTGCGGCGCATGGCCGGGTGGTAGTGGATCGGGTCGGCCGGTGCCTCGCCGCGCCCTTCCGGACGGCGCACCGCGCGCATCTGGCGGCGCTCGGCGGCGTATTGCGCGGCGTTCTGCCAGGCCGCCTCGGCGTGGCCGAGGCCCTGCAGGCCGACGTGCAGGCGCGCCGAGTTCATCATCACGAACATCGCCGCCAGGCCCCGGTGCGGCTCGCCGAGCAGCCAGCCCTCGGCCTGCTCGAAGCTCAGCGTGCAGGTGGCGCTGCCGCGAATGCCCAGCTTGTGCTCGATGCCGTCGCAGCGCACCGCGTTGTGGCGACCGTCGGGCAGCAGCTTGGGCACCAGGAACAGAGAGATGCCGCGGCTGCCCGGCGGCGCGTCGGGCAGGCGGGCGAGCACCAGATGGAGGATGTTGTCGGTCAGGTCGTGCTCGCCGCCGGAAGCGAAGATCTTGCCGCCGGTGATCCGGTAGCTGCCGTCCGCAGCCGGCTCGGCGCGGGTGCGCAGCAGGCCGACGTCGCTGCCGGCCTGCGGTTCGGTCAGGCACATGGTCGGCAGGATCTCGCCGCTGACGATGTCCGCCAGGTAGCGCTCGCGCAGCTCGGGCGTGCCATGGGCGCGCAGGCACTCGTAGGCGCCGTGGGCGATGCCGGGGTACATCGCCCAGGCATGGTTGGTCGAGTAGATCATCTCCAGCAGCGCGGCGTTGAGCAGCTGCGGCAGGCCCTGGCCGCCGTCCGCCTCGGCGCAGGCCAGCGCCGCCCAGCCGCCGTCGACGAATGCGCGGTAGGCGGCCGGGAAGCCGTCCGGGGTGGTCACCCGGCCGTTGTCGAAGCGGCAGCCCTGGCGGTCGCCGGAGGCGTTGAGCGGCGCCAGCACGCCGCCAGCGAAGCGTCCCGCTTCCTCGACCACCTGCGCAGCCAGCTCGCCGTCCAGGGCGGCGAAGGCCGGCATCCGTTGCCAGTCGGCCGGCGCGGCCAGCCATTCCTCGATGACGAAGCGCATGTCGCGCAGCGGTGCCTGGTAGTGCCACATGGGATAACTCTCCAATGAATGCTCGGGGTGATCTCGGGGCGATGCCCTCTTCAGACCCGGTAGTCCGGGTTCTCGATCAGTACGGCCATGCCCTGGCCGCCGCCGATGCAGGCCGCGGCGACGCCGTAGCGCAGGTTGGCAGCGCGCAGCTGGCGCGCCAGGGTCAGGGCCAGGCGCAGGCCGGTGGCGGCCAGCGGATGGCCGAGGGCGATGGCGCCACCGTGGACGTTCAGCCGCGCCGCGTCGATCTCCAGCTCGCGCTGCACGGCGAGGATCTGCGCGCCCTGGGCCTCGTTGATCTCGAAGCGGCCGATGTCCGCCAGGCTCAGCCCGCTGCGTTCGAGCAGCAGGCGGATGGCCGGCACCGGGCCGCAGCCCATCAGCTCCGGGGCGACGCCGCAGGCAGTGGCCGCGCGCAGCCAGGCCAGCGGCCGCGCGCCGGGAAAATCGCGGCTTGAGCCGACCAGCGCGGCGGCGGCGCCGTCGACCACCGCGCAGCTGTTGCCGGCGGTCTGCACGCCGCCGGCATGCACGGGGCGCAAGCGCTGCAGGGCCTCGAACGACGAGGCGCGCACATGGCTGTCGCGCGCCACGCACTCAACACCGCGCGGCAGCTCGAGGCTGCGCTCGCAGCCGCCGGCGAGGGCGAAGCGCGCGCGTTCGAGCGCCAGGATCTCGCCGGCGAACCAGCCGGCCTCTTCGGCCGCCACCGCGCGGGCGAAGCTCTGTGCGGCGAAGCGGTCGACCTCCTCGCGCGTGAGGCCGTGGCGGCGGGCGAGGTTTTCCGCGGTCTGCAGCATGTCGATGCCGGCCGCCGGGTCGAACAGCGCCTCCCAGAGGAAGTCCTTGAACTCCACCGGCGCGCCGAGGCGGAAGCCGTCGCGATGGGTGTAGGCGGCGATGGGGTTGCGCGACATCGACTCGCTGGCTGCGCACAGCACGAGCCCCGCGCTGCCATGCTCGATCTGCTCGCCGGCCTGGCGGAGGATCTCGAAGCCGGTGCCGCAGATGCGCTGCACCGCCAGCGCCGGCGCCGCCTGTGGCACGCCGCTGTACAGGCCGATGTGGCGCGGCAGGAAATAGGCGTCGAAGCTGGCCTGGGCCATCGACCCGGCGATCACCGAATCCACCGCCACCGCGTCGATGCCGCTGCGCACGAACAGCCCGCGGGCCACCGCGATGCCCAGGTCGATGGGCGACATCTGCGCCAGCGCACCGCCGAGGTCGACCCAGGGGGTGCGCACGGCATCCACCAGGCAGACCTCGTCGAAGGCCGAATACAGCCCGGCCGCGCGACTCATGCGAGCACCCGCCCGGCATCCTCGCCAGCGTACAGGGCGTCGATTTGCGCCGCGCGGAACTGCAGCACCGCGCGCTGGTTGATCGAGCCCTTGTCGGTCACTTCGCCGCGGTCGATGCACGGCGGCTCGGCGAGCAGGCAGGCCCAGGCCAGCCGGCTGGCGTTGCCGGTCGCCGTGCGATTGAGCTCGCCCAGCAGATTCCGCAGCCAGTCGCGCACCGCCGGCGCCGCCAGCACCTCGGCGGCCGGTGCCGATTCGGGCAGACCAGCCAGGGCGCGGCACTCGGGCAAACGCGGGAAGATCAGCAGGCCGATCTCGGGACGGTTCGGCGCGGTCACCACCACGTCCTGGATGTAGGGCGCGCCGGCCAGGATGATGCGGGTGCGCAGCGGCCCGACGCTGACGAAAACGCCGGACGACAGCTTGAAGTCCTCGGCAATCCGCCCGTCGAACAGCAAGCCCAGTTCGGGGCGCTCGGGATCGACCAGCTTGAGGGCGTCGCCGGAGCGGTAGTAGCCCTCCTCGTCGAAGGCCGCGGCGGTGAGCTCCGGCTCGCGCCAGTAGCCGGTCATCACGTGCGGGCCGCGGAAGCGCGCCTCCAGCTTGCCGTCCACCGGCACCAGCTTGACCTCGCAGCCCGGCGCCGGCAGGCCGACGTAGCCGGCCATGTCCACCGGCCCGGTGCTGAAGGTGCAGGACGGCGCGGTCTCGGTCATGCCGAGGCCGGCCATCATGCGGATGCGCTCGCCGCAGTGCGCCTCGGCGACCCGGTCCAGGCGCTCGCGCACCGACTGCGACAGGCCGGCGGCGGCGAAGAAGAACAGCTTGACCCTGGCGAAGAAGCGCTCGCGCAGCGCGGCGTCGCGCTCCAGCGCCCCGACCAGCTCCTCCCAGCCCTTGGGCACGGTCAGGTAGGCGGTCGGCGAGATCTCCTGCAGGTTGCGCAGGGTCTCGGCGAAGCCCTGCGGGGTCGGCTTGCCGTCGTCGATGTACAGGGTGCCGCCGTTGTAGAGGGCGATGCCGACGTTGTGGCTGCCGCCGAAGGTGTGGTTCCACGGCAGCCAGTCGACCAGCACCGGCGGCTCCTCGCCGAACACCGGAAAGGTCTGCAGCAACATCTGCTGGTTGGCGCAGAGCATGCGCTGGGTGGTCGGCACTGCCTTGGGCAGCTTGGTCGAACCCGAGGTGAAGAGGAACTTGGCGATGCTGTCCGGCCCCACCCGCGCGCAGGCGGCGTCCGCCTCACCGGTGGCGGTCGGCTGCTCCAGGTCGGCGAACAGCCGGCACGACCAGCCGTCCAGCTCGCCCTCGCTGAACAGCAGCGGCACGGCGCGGGGAATGGTGGTCTCGATGGCGCGCGCATAGCTCGCGCTGTGCGAGGCGAACACCAGGCCGGGCTGCAGCAGGTCGACGATGTGGCGCAGCTTGGCCAGATCCTGGGACAGCGTCGAATAGGCCGGCGACACCGGGCAGTAGGGAATCCCCGCGTACAGGCAGGCGAAGGCCAGTTTCAGGTGGTCCAACCCGTTGCCGGAGAGGATCAGCAGCGGGCGCTCGGCGCTCAGGCCGTAGTCCAGCAGGTGCTGGGCCATGGTCCGCGCGCTGGCCAGCATCTGCGCGTAGCTGAGGCGTTGCCACTCGCCGTCGCTGCCGCGGCGGGCGACCAGGATCTGCTCCGGGGTCAGCCGCGCCCAGTGCAGCAGGCGGTCGAGCAGGCGCGACGGCAGGGGCTCGAGCGCCTCGAGGGGACGCATGTAGAAAACGCCGTTGACCTCCTCGAAGGTGACCCCCGGCTGGCCGATCGTCACCGGACGCCACGCCGGCGCCTGCGGCGAAGGGAAAAGGGACTCGCAAGCCTTGCTGTTCATTCGCTTTCCTCCAGCAAGGCACCGCCGCACGCTCGGGGGCACGGAAGCGCCTGCATTGGCGGGCCGGTCGACGCCGGCCCTGTGTTGTTCTTGTTGTGCCGCAAGATCGCCAGCCCACCCATGGCCGCAGGCCGGCCAGGGGGGGTGTTCACTCAGATCGGGTAATGGCGAGGCCCGTTCTGCAGGGTAACCCAGCGCAGCTGGGTGAAATGCTCGACCGATGCACGGGCGCCGAAGCTGCCGTAGCCGCTGGATTTGACGCCGCCGAAGGGCATCTGCGGTTCATCCTGCACGGTCGGCCCGTTGATGTGGCAGATCCCCGACTCGATGCGCTGCGCCAGCGCCAGGGCGCGGGAGACGTCGCGGCTAAAGATCGCCGCGGACAGGCCGAATTCGGAATCGTTGGCCAGGCGCAGCAGCTCCTCGTCGCCCTCGGCGCGCAGCACCACGGCCACCGGGCCGAAGGATTCCTCGCGATACAGGCGCATGTCCTCGGTGACGCCGTCGAGCAGGGTGGCCTGCATCAGGCTGCCGTCGCTGTGGCCGCCGCAGAGCAGCTTCGCGCCCATGGCCAGGGCGTCGTCGACCAGTCCCTGGATGCGCCGGGCAGCGCCGGCGTCGATCAGCGAACCGAGCACCGACTCGGGGCTGGTCGGATCGCCGACCCGCAGCGACGCGGCCTTCTTCGCCAGCTTCTCGACGAAAGCGTCGGCCACCTTGGCATCGACGATCAGCCGCTCGGTGGACATGCAGATCTGCCCCTGGTTGAAGAAGGCGCCGAAGGCCGCCGCCGCCACCGCGGCGTCCAGGTCGGCGTCGTCGAGCACCAGGAACGGTGCCTTGCCGCCCAGTTCGAGCACCGCCGGCTTGAGATGACGCGCCGCCAGTTCGCCGACAATCCGCCCGACGTGGGTCGAGCCGGTGAAGTTGACCCGCCGCACCGCCGGGTTGGCGATCAGCCGCTCGACGATGGCCGGGGCATCCTCCGGCGCGTTGCTGACCACGTTGACCACTCCGTCGCCCAGGCCGGCGTCTTGCAGCACCTGGCCGAGCAGCTGGTGCACGGCCGGGCTGTTTTCCGAGGACTTGAGCACCACGGTATTGCCGCAGGCCAGCGGCATGGCGATGGCGCGGGCGGCGAGGATGATCGGCGCGTTCCACGGCGCGATGCCCAGCACCACGCCGCAGGGCTGGCGCAGCGCCATGGCGAAGCTGCCGGGGGTGTCGGAAGGGATGACCTCGCCAGTGATCTGCGTGGTCATGGCCGCGGCTTCGCGCAGCACGCCGGCGGCCAGGTGCACGTTGAAGCCGTACCAGTTGGCCATCGCGCCGGTTTCCGCGGCGAGGCCGACGAACTCGGCGGCACGGCTTTCCAGCAGCTCGGCGGCGCGCTGCAGGCGGCTGCGGCGCTCGTTCGGGGGCAGCGCGGCCCAGGCCGGGAACGCCTGTTGGGCGGCTTCCACCGCCGCATCGGCATCTTCCAGTGTGGCCGCGGCGACCCGTGAGACCACCGCCCCGCTCAGCGGATTGCAGCGCACGAAGGTCCTGCCGTCGCTAGCCGCCCTGGCCAGCCCACCGATCAGCAATGGCACGTCAAGCATGGGTGAGTCCTCGATCTTGTGATTGTTCTGTTCATGCCCGCTCGGGGCCCATCCGGGCGGGGGACGGCCCCCCGCCTTGATGCCTCAGCGCTTGTAGGCCTGCAGCCCCGGCTTGATGCTCTTCTCGTCGAGGAACTGCTTCATGCCCTCCTCGCGGCCGCCCTCTTCGTCGAGCAGGCGCGACTGGTCGAGCTTGGCGTACAGGTAGTCCTCGTTCTGCTCCCAGGTCAGCTCGCGGCAACGCTTGAAGCCGTTCTTCGCCGCACGCAGCACCACCGGATTCTTGTCCAGCAGGTCCTGGCAGAGGGTGATCACCGTCTCGCGCAGCTGCTCCAGCGGCACGCTCTGGTTGACCAGGCCCATTTCCGCCGCCTTGCGGCCGTCGAAGGTCTTGCCGGTCATGATGTAGTAGAGCGACTGGCGATGACCGACGGTATCGGCCATGGCCTTGCTGACCAGGTTGCCCGGCGGGATGCCCCAGTTGATCTCCGAGAGGCCGAAGGTCGCCTCGTCGGCACAGATGGCCAGGTCGCAAGCCACCAGCGGGCTGAAGCCGCCGCCAAAGCACCAACCGTTGACCATGGCGATGGTCGGCTTGCTGTACATACGCAGCATCTTCCACTGCCATTCGGAGGCCTCGCGGCGAATCTTCTCCTGGAGGATTTCCGGGCCGGCGTCGACTTCGCGGAAGTACTCCTTGAGATCCATGCCGGCGGTCCAGGCCGAACCGGCGCCGGTCAGCACCAGCACCTTGGCCTCGGCGTCCTGCTCCACGACTTCCAGCACGTCGCGCATTTCGCGGTTGAGCGTCGGGCTCATGGCGTTGCGCTTTTCCGGACGGTTCAGGGTGACCCAGGCGATGCCGCCATCCACTTCCACGGTCACGGTCTTCCAGCGGCCTTCGTACTTGCTCATGTCGGATTACCTTCGAGTTGTTGTTGGTGTGTGGTCTAAATTAGCGCCAGATAATTAGTTATGTCAATTAATTAGTTTGCGTTTTTTGGGAGCCGGGAACTACCAGAGCTTCCAGGTGTATTCGACGTTGACGCGCGTCTCGTTGTCGTCGCGGAACGAGGCGTTGGGCGCGAAGCTGTTCTGGTAGCGCGCGTTGCGCACGCGCAGCGCCATGCCCTTGGCGGGGCCCGACTGGATCACGTAGGCCAGCTCCAGATCCCGCTCACTCTCGCTGCGCCCGCTGCCGCCGAGACGCTCCGGCAGCTCGATGTGGGTGCCTTTCATGAAGCGCACCATGGCGCTCAGGCCCGGTACGCCGAGGGCGGCGAAGTCGTAGTCGTAGCGGACGTTCCAGTAGTGCTCGTCCGCATTGAGGAATTCGGAGCTGAGCGCAGCCTCGGACATCAGATGCGGCTCCGAGCCGGCGATGTAGGGCATGGAGGTGTCACCGCTGAGCAGGAAGCCCCCCACCGTCAGGCGATGCCCGCCCAGCTTGTAGCCGAAGGCCAGCCCGACGTTCTGGTTGTCGACCTCGCCCGCCTTGCCGGCGCCCTCCTCGCCGCTGACGAAGTAGCGAAAGTCGGTCTTGAACTCGCCCGGTCCCAGCTTGAACTGGTGGATCGCGCCCAGGTAGTTCTGCTGGTATATCTCGTCCAATCGGGCGTGGTAGTAGCTCAGGGTCAGGCCGGGCAGCACCGCATAGTCGCCGCCGAGGAAGAGGAACTGGTCGGACTCCGCCGCGCCATTGAAGCGGCCATTGGGCGCGGCGACGGTGATCTTCTGGTAGTCGGTGGAATCGCGCTGGTTCAGCCTGTCCAGATAGCCGGCGTGCAGGCTCAGGCCCTCTATGTCCTGGGAGCGCAGGTAGCCGCCACGGAAGGTCTGCCAGAGCAGCCGGGACGGGCTGCTGATCAGAATCGGCAGACGCGGCGTCACGGTGCCGACATGCAACTCGCTCTGCGCGTAACGCAGCTTGCCGGTCAGCCCCAGTTCGGAATACTCATCCGGCGCCTTGCCGCTGCTGCGCTCGACTGGCAACAAGCCGGTGCCGGCCCGGTCGGACGAAGAGTCGAGCTTGACGCCCAGCATCCCCTGCAGGTCCAGGCCGAATCCCACCGGCCCCTCGGTGAAGCCCGACTTGACGTTGAGAATGAAGCCCTGCGCCCATTCGCGGCGCGCGGAAATGTTGCTCTCGCCCTTGTAGTCGCGGTCGAAGTAGTAGTTGCGCAGGGTCAGACTGCCCTGGCTGTCTTCGGCGAAACCTGACGCCTGCGCCTGCACGCCGTGGACCAGCAGCAATGCCGTTGCGCCAGCCGCGACCCGTTTTGCATCGAGCATCTCGATCACCTCATATTGTTCTTGTTGTCTGCCGCCGCCGCACGAGCGGGCCTTGCCGCTCCGACTGGAGCGGCGACATCGAAAAGGAGAAGGGAAAACAGCGAGATGGGCGGGCCGCCCAGACGGTGGCCCGCCACCCGGATCAGGCCGTCACGGCCTCGGCGCGGCGCTGGCCGAGCAGGTAGAACACTGCACCCGCAGCCACCACGATGCCGGGAGCGGAAGCCAGCAGCAGGCCGGCTGCGCCGGTGCCCATCGCCAGCATCTGCCCGGCCACCAGCGGCCCGCTCATCGCCCCCAGGCGGCCGACCGCCACGGCGGAACCGACCCCGGTGCCACGCACCTCGGTCGGATAGAACAGCGGTGCCAATGCATAGAGCACCAACTGCCCGCCGATGGCGAAGAAGCCGGCGGCGAAACCGGCCAGCATCATGCTCTCGAAACTGCTGGACATGCCCAGTCCGGCGAGCGCCGCGAGGATGCCGGCGTAGGTCAGCGCCACCAGCCCCAGCGGACGCCAGCGATCGAGCAGCAGCCCCATCAACAAGGAACCGATCCCACCGCCGATGTTGAACAGGATCTGCACGATGCCGGCCTGCGGACGGCTGAAGCCTTGACCGACCAGCAGCGACGGCAGCCAGTTGAGCAGCATGTAGACCACCATCAGGGTGAAGAAGTAGCTGACCCACAGCAGCAGCGTCGGCATGGCCGCGCCATTGCTGAACAGGCAATTCCAGAGCGACGCGCGTGCTGCCAGCGGACTTGCGGCCTGCCTGCCCTGGTGCTTGCGGAAAGCGGAAGACTCGGCCAGGAACAGCCACAGGATGGGCACCAGCAGCAGCGGCGCGATCCCGCCCACATAGAAAACCACTTTCCAGCCGCCACTGAAGCCAGCCATGTTGACCAGCGCAGCCAATGCACCACCCAACGGCACACCGCAATACATCACGCTGACGGCAGTACCCCGAGAGCGGATGTCGGCCGCTTCAGCGGACAGGGCGATCAGGTTGGGCAGTGCCGCCCCCAGCCCCAGCCCGGTCAGGAAACGCGCCGCCAGCAGGCTGTTCAGGTCCCACGCATGGGCGGTGGCAATGGAAAACAGCCCGAACAGGATCACCGCGCCGATCAGTACCAGCTTGCGACCGACCCGGTCGGCCAGCCAGCCGCCCCCCAGCGCGCCCGGCAACAGGCCGAGGATGCTGGCACTGAACACGGCCCCCATCATGCTCGGACTCAGCGCGAAGGCGGCGGCCATACCCGGCGCGGCAATGCCCACCGACTGCAGGTCCATGCCTTCCAGGATGGCGACGAAAAAACACAACGCGATAGTCACGTAGGAGCTACCGCCCACTTTCTCTGCCTTGGTCATCAATATTCACCTCTGCAAAATCCGGCCAAACGCTCACGCCCAACCACCAGTCGTGGCCGAACCCAATCGTTCAGGATGCAACTGGCCATAGCGCCAGCACGGGGATACCAGCCGCAGCTTTCTAGAACCTGAGAGCGGGGGCGCCAGGGGCAAAAATCGAGGAGCGCAATAGCGGAAAGTCGCGCAAGCGCGGGACATCAGGAGGACAGCGGAGCAGTCGAGCGGAAATCATCATGCACATCCCTTTCTTATCAAATTGTTAGTGGAATCCACCATAAGATTAGTTTTGTTAACTAATCCAGGTGGAGCTTTTCTAACAATCTGCCAATCGTGACTCAACGCAAAAAATGCTATCAGCACAAACAGGTTAATTTGCTTAACTAATCACCAGCATAGCGATTCGCCTCGACGGAGCCAGGCAAGACCAGCGGCCATGCGGCCGGCGAATGGCCAGCCCTGCGCTTCACCACAGCCTGCAGCAGCGGGTAGTCCCGGTCAGAGCGCGCGATAATCGAACATATATGTGGCCAGCCGGGGCGCACAGGCCTTGCCGGGGCGTCCTCCGGAGAGCCGGCAGCGTGGCAGGGAACCAGATTTTGGTGGATTTTTTCGTCATGACGCTGAAAAATGATTAACAACACAAATCAATTTAGATAACGAGAGTACCCATGGCGAGCAAGCGGAGCAGCAACCAGGCAGTCGACCTCGACATTGCCGAGCCCCAGCCCGACAACGCGCTGGACAGCTCCCTCGATGGCTTCATCGGCTATGCCATGCGCCATGCGCAGATCAAGGTGTTCCAGCACCTGGTCAACAAGCTCGGCACCTACGACTTGCGGCCCGCCCAGTTCACCGCGCTGGCCATCATCGGCGACAACCCGGGCCTGATGCAGGTCGACCTGGCCCGCACCCTGGCCATCGAGCCCCCGCAGGCGGTGACCCTGCTGAACAAGCTGGAAGCTCGCGGACTGGCGGTGCGCGTGCGCTGCAAGCCTGACAAGCGCTCGTACGGCATCTTCCTGAGCAAGGCGGGAGAGGCGCTTCTCGAACAACTCAAGGGCATGGTGCTGGAAAGCGACCTAGAGGCCACCGCCGCGCTGAGCGAAGACGAGCGCCAGCAACTGCTGGCGCTGCTGCAGAAGGTCTATCGATAAGCACGGAAGACCACGCATTGTCCGGGCTGACCTGACTGGGTAGTGACGGAGCACTCATGAACCCCCACAGAAAAGCCGGCAGGCACCTGATCGGGTGCCTGCCGGCCATCGAGCGCAGCTGGATCGCTGGCAACCGCAGTGAGCTGGCCGCTTACTCGACCGACTCGTAAGGCAGGCCGACATAGTTCTCGGCGATGGTCTGCCGGGCCGCCAGGGTGCTCAGGTAGTACTCGCGCTCGGTCTGCTGGATGCGCTGATCGAACCCTTCCTGTTCCGGGAACTCGTGCAGCAGCTGGGTCATCCACCAGGAAAAGCGCTCGGCCTTCCAGATCCGCCGCAGGCAGATGGGCGAATACTTCTCCAGCAGGTCGGTACGCCCCTCGCGATAGACCCTGACCAGGATGCGGTACAGCGTGCTGACGTCGCTCGCCGCCAGGTTGAGCCCCTTGGCGCCGGTCGGCGGCACGATGTGCGCGGCATCGCCGACCAGGAACAGCTTGCCGTACTGCATCGGCTCGACCACGAAGCTGCGCAGGGGTGCGATGCTTTTCTCCAGCGAAGGCCCGGTGACCAGCTGGGCGGCCGTCTCGGCCGGCAGGCGGTTCCTGAGTTCGCTCCAGAAGCGCTCGTCGGACCAGTCCTCGACCTTGTCGGCCAACGGCACTTGCAGGTAGTAGCGACTGCGGGTTGCCGAACGCTGGCTGCACAGAACGAAGCCGCGCGGGTGCTGCGCGTAGATCAGCTCCTCGCTGACCGGCGGGGTATCCGACAACAGGCCCAGCCAGCCAAACGGGTAGACGCGCTCGAAATTCTTCAGGATTTCGGCGGGAATCGACTGCCGCGACACCCCGTGGAAACCATCGCAACCGGCAATGAAGTCGCAGTCGACGCGCACCAGCTCGCCCTGCTTCTCGAAGGTCAGCCAGGGCTTGTCGCCTTTCAGGTCATGCAGCTGCACATTGGCAGCTTCATAGATGATGGGCGCGCCGCTGGCCTTGCGCGCCTCCATCAGGTCGCGGGTCACCTCGGTCTGGCCATACACCATCACGGTGCTGCCGCCGGTCAGCGCCTTGAGGTCGATGCGCTCGCAACGACCATCGAAGACCATTTCGAAACCTTCGTGGACCAGACCTTCGCGATCCATGCGCGCGGCCACCCCCGCTTCGCGCAGCAGATCGACCATGCCCTGCTCGAGCACCCCAGCACGAATGCGGCCGAGGACGTAATCCGGCGTCTGCCGCTCGATAATCAAGGTGTCGATGCCGGCATTGTGCAGCAGTTGACCCAGCAGGAGCCCGGACGGCCCGGCGCCCACGATAGCGACTTGTGTCTTCATTGTTATTGTCCTGGTTGAGGCGAAAGTGCAGGCTGTGCCGCAGTGGCCCAGCGCTGCTGACGCCTGCATTTTTGGGCAAATTTGCTGGCATAAAAATGCACTTCAGGATAATAAAAAAGGACTTTTGGAAACTTCAGCCGATTACCGAACGAAGAGGAGAAAACCCGCCCATGCAGGCGCCAGCAGCAGGTGTTCCCGTGTTCACCCTCTATGGCGCCGAGCTGTCCTGGCCGACGCCCGACCTCCTGCACTGCGAGTCCATTCCGGAACGCAGCCGCCTGCACAACTGGGAGATTCGCCCGCATCGGCATGGCGATCTTGCCCAGTTGCTGTACCTGAGCCGGGGATCGGCACTGGTGGAAATCGAGGGCACGCAGACGCTGGTCGAGCGGGCCGCGGTCCAGGTGATCCCCCCGCTGGCGATCCACGGTTTTCGCTTCTCCACCGATGTCGACGGCTACATCGTCACCCTGGCCGCCCCGCTGCTGGCCAGCCTGCAGGCGCACCTGGGCAAACAGCAGACGGTGCTGACCCAGCCGGGGCTGTACCCAGTGGGCGACAGCGACCAGCGCCATGTCGACACGCTGTTCACCGCGATTGCCGATGAGTACGCCAGCGCCGCCACTGCACCAGGGCGAGACCTGCTGCTGCAGTCGCTGATCGCCGCACTGGCGGTCTGGCTCTGCCGCCGGCTGTCCACTCCCCCGCCCGGCGAGCACGGCAAGGGGGGCACCCGCGGCGAACGGGCCAGCGAATACATGGCCCGCTTCACCCACCTGCTCGAGACACATTTTCGCGAGCACTGGTCAGTCGACGAGTATGCTCGCCGGCTGGACATTTCGACGGTGCACCTGAATGGCATCTGCCGCCGCCTGCACGGCAATAGCGCCCTGGGGGTACTGCACCAGAGGCTACTACTGGAGGCCAACCGGAACCTGATCTACACGAGCCTGACGGTGAACCAGATTTCCGAGCTGCTCGGCTTCAGCGAGCCGGCCTACTTCACCCGCTTCTTCAAGCGCCTGAGCGGCATGACTCCCAGCGCCTTTCGCCGGAGCAATGGCCAGCAGTGAGTCACGCATGTCCCCGACCGGCCGCACGCTGGCCTGATCGCCGCTGCGGAAACTGACAAGCCAGGCATCCAGCTACTCCACGGCTGCGCCCCGCTCGCCAGCCACCTCGCGCAGCACCGCGCAGAACCACTGCGCCGCCAGCGGCAGCGGCCGCGCGCTGCTGGTGCAGATGCCGATGGAGCCGCCCGGCTCGCGGATGCCCAGGGCCAGCTCGGCGAGCACGCCGGCGGCCAGGTCGTGGCGCACCGCGTCCTGGGGCGCCACCCAGATCGCCTGGCTGTCCAGCACGTAGCGGCGACCGAGGGCGATGGACAGGGTTTCCAGACGCTGCGCGGCCGGCGGGATGCCCCACTGCACGAACAGGCTGTCGGCGTACTTGCGGATGGTGGTGCCGGCCGGCGGCAGCACCAGCGGGTAGTCGGCCAGCTGCGCGAGCGCACCCTTGCCGAGCGCCAGCAGCGGATGGCCGGCACGCACTACCAGGGTCATCGACTCGCTGTACAGGTGCTCGAAGATCAGGCCCTGGATCTCCGGGCTGTCGGTCATCCGCCCGACCACCAGGTCCAGCTCGCCGACCTTGAGCTGGGCCAGCAGCTGGGCGCTGGAGCCGCCGGCGACCTGGATCACCAGCGCACCGTGACGGGCGTGCAGGCGGGCGATGGTTTCGGGCAGCAGCCGGCTTTCCACCGTCGACAGCGCCCCGACGCGCACCTCACCGCCCTGCAGTTCGCTGCCGCGCACCACGCTCACGCCGTCGCGCAGGGCCTGCACGCAGGGGCCGGCGTAGCGCAGGAAGGTCTCGCCGGCGGGAGTGAGCATCACCCCGCCCTTGCCGCGCTCGAACAGCGGGTGGCCGAGGATCTCCTCGAGCTCCTTGAGGGTCTTGGAGATCGCCGGCTGGCTCACCGCCAGGCTGTCGGCAGCCCTGGCGAAGCTGCGCTGGCGGGCGATTTCGAGAAAGCAGGTGAGATGGCGGAACTTGATGCGGTTGTCGATGTTCATCGGCGCAAGAGATCGGGGGGTGATGGGGGGCGACTGTGGCACAGCGCGGTGCCCAGCCAAAGCCCACACCGCAAATTTTGCACCGCCCTGCCCTTGCGCTGCCCGCTATTGCCCCACGGCGATGCGCGCGAACGGCGCCTGCGGCGGCCTGAGCAGACTGCCGCAGCAGTACTCCTGCAGGTCGGCCTTGAGTCCTTCGGCCACCGCATACAGCTCGTCGCTGTCGGTCTGCGCGTGCCCCTGGATGATCAGCAGCGCGGAACGGGTGTCCCCATGCACCGCCGTGGCAGCGGACTGCAGGGACTCCATGCGGCTCAGCACCTGGCCGCGACCGTCGAAATAGACGTACTCGCCGGCCGGCAGGATCACCGGGGGGAGATTGTGGCGCATCTGGAAGCGTTCGCCGCCGCGACTCATGCCCAGGGTCACCGGCAGGCGCAGGTGCTTGAGGTCGTGGGCCGAAATCGACAGGCTGCTGTTCAGCGACCACTGGCTGGCCAGGTCGATCAGCGGGGACACGCTGGGCAGGCGGCCACGGGCCTGGTACAGCTCAAGCAGCGCCTGCGGCGAAGGCGGCAAGGCGCCCGGCCGGCGGCCGACCTGCTGGCGCAGGGCGGAGAAACCCTGCTGCAGGATCAGGCAGCGCTCGGCATCGAAGTCGGCGCGCAGTTCATGCAGGCGGTGCTGCAACCCGGCCGAGGCAGTCCGGTTGTTCAGCCCGTGCAGGGTAAAGGCGATGGCCTTGAGGCCAAGGTCGGCCGGTGTATCGAGCCGGAAAACGGGGATCAGCATGGTGCATGCTCCGATGGGGACTGGCGCTGTGACGACACCGAGTGGCCCCGCTCGCGGCAGGCCGTGTCGAGCGGCAGCATCTGCATCTGAACAAGCACTAACCGTGCCATTTATTTTTCCTTTATAAATCAGCGGTCCGCCCAACGCGATGGCCCCGAATCGCGCACCGCGGTGCGACAAAATGCAGCAAGTGTTGCAATGGCTACCAGTCCGCGACGAATGTTGCCGCCCGTGCGGCCTCCCGCGTAAGGTGCCCGGTTAAGGATGCTTTAAGCCTGCCGCGCTAGCTTCACGGCCGATCATGGCCCGCGAACCTGCCCGCTATCCGCCGGTCCTATCAATAATAAGTTCAACACAAGGATTACCCATGCCGTCTGTTGCACCGCGTCGCGCCGACGCCTTCTACTGGCTGCTCACCTGGATGGCCGTGGCCCTGAACCTGGGGCGCTTCTTCGACCTGGCCTCCGCACCGCTGGTACTGCTGTACCAGGTGGTGCTGATCGGCAGCTATGCCCTTCTGTTCATCGCGCCAATCTGGGCGATCAGCCGGCTGGTCGGCCGCTTCGCGAGCAAAACCGGCGCGGTACTGTCCGTGCTGCTGGCCGGCGGCGTACAACTGGCGCTGTATGGTGACCACCTGCTGTGGCAGCTGTACGGTTTCCACCTCAACGGCTTCGTCTGGAACATCCTGACCACGCCGGGCGGCATCGAGGCACTGGGCTCCTCGGCCTCCACCGAGCGCGAGGTGGCCCTGCTCGGCGCCGGCATCTTCGCCCTGCAGGGCGGCCTGCGCCTGCTGGCCCACGGCCTGGCCCGCCTGCGCCTGCCGGCACCGCGCCTGGCCTGGGTGTTGCCGCTGTTCGTGGTCGCCACCCTCGGCGAGCGCATCAGCTATGGGGTCGGCCACTTCTATGGCTACAGCCCGGTGCTGGAAAGCGCCCAACGCGTACCCTTCTACCAGCCGCTGACCATGCGCCGGGTGCTGGAAAAGCAGTTCGGTCTGGAGCGTCCGCAGCGCATGGAAGTCACCAGCGCCGAACTCAAGGGGCAGCTGCGCTACCCGCAGGCGCCGCTGCGCATCGAGGCGCCGGCCAAGCCGCTGAACATCGTCTGGCTGGTCGCCGAATCCTGGCGCGCCGACAGTCTCAACCCGCGGGTGATGCCGCAGACCCACGCCTTCGCCCAGCGCGGGCAGCACTACCTCAGCCACTTCTCCGGCGGCAACGGCACGCGCATCGGCATGTTCAGCCAGTTCTACGGCCTGCCGGCCAACCTGTGGTTCCCGGTGCTGGATGCCCGCGTCGGCAGTCCGCTGATCGACGTGCTGCAGCAGCAGGACTACCAGATCAAGCTGTTCACCAGTGCGCGCTTCAGCTATCCGGAGTTCGACAAGACCCTGTTCGTCAAGGTGCCACCCGAGCAGATGGTCGAGGACGGCGCTGGCGCCTCCTGGGAGCGCGACCGTCGCAACGTCGACAACCTGATCAAGTTCGTCGACCAGCGTGATCCGGCCAAGCCATTCATGACCTTCATGTTCTTCGAGTCGCCGCACGCCAACTACAACTTCCCGCCCGAATCGGTGATCGAGCCGGACTACCTGCCGGACTTCAGCTACGCCAGCATGGATCTCAAGCGCGACATCAAGGGCATCCACAAGCGCTACCTGAACGCCGTGCATCACCTGGACAGCCAGCTGGCACGGGTCACCGAGCACCTGGAGAAGAACGGCCTGCTGGAAAACACCATCGTGGTGATCACCGGCGACCACGGCGAGGAGTTCATGGAAAAGGGCCGCTGGGGCCACAACTCCACCTTCGTCGACGAACAGCTGCGCGTGCCGCTGGCCCTGTGGATTCCCGGCCGCGCGGCGCATCAGGAAAGCCTGCGCACCAGCCACGTCGACCTGCTGCCGACCCTGCTGCCGCTGCTCGGCGTACAGAACCCGAGCCAGGACTACGCCATCGGCCATAGCCTGTTCGCTCCGCAGAAGGACCGCCTGCTGCTGGCCGGCGACTGGGACCGCCTGGCCTTCCTCGGCGAACAGTACAAGCTGGTCCTGCCGTTCACCAGCGGCAGCTTCGTCGGCATGGACGTCAGCCACGCCGACGACCGCCAGGTGGGCAACAGCGCCAAGGTGCTGCAGAGCAAGCTGCCACTGATCCAGGTGGAAATGGGCAGCCTGCGCCGCTTCCTGGCGCACTGAGTACTACCGAGCACGGGCTCCAAGGCGTGGGCGGCCCGCAGCGGCTAGCGCCATCCCGGTACCGGCCGCCGCACAGATCCGTTGTCGCTCTCGCCACCCCTCTTCCACCAGCGGGAGAGGGGTAACCGACCACTACTGTCCCTGCGTGCACTTGCCCAACCTGTCCCAGTACAGGTATCACGCCGAGCCTGATCGGACCTCGGCCAGGCGGCTGGCCAGGAACTCGATCAGCACCCGCACGCGGTGCGGCACGTAGCGGTTGCTCGCCAGTACCGCGTAGATGCCCAGCGGCGGCGGTGCGAATTCCTCGAGCAGGGCCTCCAGCCTGCCTGCCGCGAGATGCTCGCCCACGATGAAGTCCGGATGCATGGTGATCCCCAGGCCCTGCACGGCTGCAGCGGCCAGCACATCGCCGTTGTTGGCCTGCATGCGCCAGAGCAACTGGAAGGCTTGCGGCTGGCCGTCCACCAGAAAGGTCCAGGGGCGGTTGTTGACCTTTGGCGAGTAGCCCAGGCACGCATGCCCGGCGAGTTCGTCGGGATGCCGGGGCCGGCCGTGGCGGGCCAGGTAATCAGGCGACGCGACGGTGATCAGCTGGCTGCTGCCCAGCCGGCGCACGATTGCCCCCGGCTCGGGCTGGGCGGTGATGCGGATCGTCAGGTCGATGCCCTCCTCGATCAGGTTCAGCTGCCGGTCGCTGAAGTCCATCGCCAGCCTGATCTCCGGGTAGGCCTCGGAGAACTCCAGCAGCAGCGGCACCAGCCGGCGCAGACCGTAGGTAAGGGGCAGACTGACGCGCAGCGGGCCGCGCGGGGTCAGACGCTCCTCCATCATCCCGGCCTCGGCCTCCTCCACCAGTTCGAGAATCACCCGGCACTTTTCCAGATAGCTGCTGCCCGCCGAGGTCAGCGACAACCGCCGCGTGCTGCGCACCATCAGCTTGCTGCCCAGATGCTCTTCCAGCGCGGCGATCTGCCGGGTGACCACCGAGCGGTCCACGCCGAGCTGGTTGGCGGCCGCCGATAAGCTGCCCAGCTCGGCGACGCGGACGAACAGTTGCATGGCATCGAGTCGGTTCATTGTTGATTTTCCAGTCAACAGAGAGTTCCTGATTGTCGCCTATTTCGCATCAGTGCAAAGGCTTAAAGTTCACCCATCGCCGCTGCCGGCCCCGCCAGGCAGCCCGCCCCGCAACCCCGAGCAGGAGATCGACATGCTGGAAATCAGGCCTTCCGCCCAGCGCGGCGTCGCCAACTTCGGCTGGCTGCACTCGCAGCACAGCTTTTCCTTCGGCAGCTACTACGACCCGCAACACGTCGGCTTCTCCGACCTGCTGGTAATCAACGAGGACCACGTGCGCCAAGGCCGCGGCTTCGACACCCATGGCCACCGCGACATGGAAATCTTCTCCTACGTGCTCGAAGGCGCGCTGGAGCACAAGGACTCGATGGGCACCGGCTCGGTGATCCGTCCCGGCGACGTGCAGATGATGAGCGCCGGCACCGGCGTGCGCCACAGCGAGTACAACGCCTCCCGCGAGGAGCCGGTGCACTTCCTGCAGATCTGGATCGTACCGAACCGCAAGGGCGTCACCCCGCGCTACCAGCAGCAGCACTTCGACGCCGCCGACAAGCGCGGACGGCTGCGCCTGATCATCTCGCCGGACGGCGCCGAGGGCTCGCTGTCGGTCCATCAGGACGCCCGCGTCTACGCCGGCCTGTTCGACGGCGCCGAGCAGCAACGCTTCACGCTGCCGGCCGAGCGCTTCGCCTACGTCCACGTGGCCCGCGGCGCGCTGACCGTCAACGGTCAGCGCCTGAGCGTCGGCGACGGCATGCGGCTGCGCAATGAGCAGCCAATCGACTTCAGCGCCGGAGACGACGCCGAGGTACTGCTGTTCGACCTGCGCCCCGTCGAATTGCCGCTGTATTGAAACCCCTTATCACTCAGTCAAAGGAAAACGCCATGAGAATCCTGCAAATCAACGCCAGCGCCCGTTCCACCGGTGCCAACTCCACCCGCCTGGCCGACGCCATCACCGCCCGTCTGCAAGCGCAGAACCCGGCCGCCGTGGTCGAGCTGCGCGACCTGGCCAGCAACCCGCACCCGGTGCTCGACGAAGCAGCGCTGGGCGCGCTGTTCACCCCGGCCGAGCAGCGCAGCGCCGAGCAGGCCGCCCGCGTCGCCCTGGACGACGCGCTGATCGCCCAGGTGCAGGCCGTCGACGTCATCGTCCTCGGCGTGCCGATGTACAACTTCGGCGTGCCGGTGCAGCTGAAGACCTGGATCGACGCCATCGCCCGCGCCGGGGTGACCTTCCGCTACACCGAGAACGGCCCGCAGGGCCTGCTGCAGGGCAAGAAGGTCTACGTGGCCCTGGCCCGTGGCGGCCTGTACCGCGACACCCCGGCCGACTCGCAGGTGCCGTACCTGAAGAGCGTGCTGGCCTTCCTCGGCATGACCGACGTCGAGTTCGTTTACGCCGAGGGCCTGGCGATGGGCGCCGAGGGTGCCGACAAGGCCTTCGCCGCCGCCCAAGAGCGCATCGGCGAGCTGATTGGCTGATCGACCCCGCCACACGACAGGGCGCCCGCTGGTGGCGCCTTGCCGCTCAACCCTGCGGTTGGCCGGGGAAGCTCAGCTCAAAGCGCGTGAGCCCCTGCACCGACTCGCAATGGATGCGCCCGCCGTGCGCTTCGACGATGGAGCGGGTGATCGCCAGGCCCAGCCCGGCGTTGCCGCCGCCCTCGCGGTCAGCCGGGGAGGCGCGGTAGAAGCGGTCGAACAGACGGCCCAGGTGCTCGGCGGGAATGCTCGGCCCGGGATTCTCCACGCTGAGGCGAACCTCGCGCTCGCCCGCGGCAATCGTCACGCGGATGACGCCGCTGGCCGGCGTGTAGCGCAGCGCATTGCTGAGCAGGTTGGACAACGCCCGGCGCAGCATGCCCTCATCACCGGCGATCACCCCGCGGCCGCTGGCCTGCAGAATGATGCCGTGCTCCTCCGCCAGCAGGCGGTAGTAGTCCAGCAGTTTGTCCACCAACTCGTGCAGCGCCAGCGGCCGGCGCGCGGGGACGATCAGGCCGTTGTCGGCCTTGGCCAGGAACAGCATGTCGTCGATCATCCGCGCCATGCGCTTGAGATCGTCGAGGTTGGCGTAGAGCGCCTCCTGGTACTCCTCCAGGTTGCGCGCGCGGGTCAGCACCACCTCGGTATGGGTCATCAGCTGGGTCAGCGGCGTGCGCAGCTCGTGGGCGATGTCGGCGGAAAAGTTGGCCAGGCGCACGAAGGACTCGTCGAGCCGCTCGAGCATGCCGTTGAACGACGACACCAGCGGCTGCAGCTCGACCGGCAGCACCGCCTCGGGAATCCGTTCCTTCAGCGAACGGGCGGACACCGTGGCCGCCACCTGGGTGACCTCGCGCAGCGGACGCAAACCGCTGCGCGCCACCAGCCAGCCGAGCCCGGCGCTGAGCAGCGCGCAGACCACCAGGGCGATCCACAGCCAGCGCTCCAGAGCGGCGAAGAAGTCGGCATGGTGGGTCACGTCCAGCGCCAGCAGCAGGGTCAGCGACTGCCCCGACTCGGCCAGCGCCACTTCGGCAGTCATCCCGCGCAGCAGGCGGCCCTCCTCCCACCACTCCCACAACGCGCCGGTCTGGCTGCGAAAGCGCGCGGGAATGGCGGCCTCGGCAGGCTCGGCGAACAGCACCCGGCCATCGGCAGCGAGGATCTGCGCGCGCAGGTCCTGGTGGGCGCCGAGCAGGGTGTGCAGTTGCCCACGCAACGCCTGCAGCTCGTCCGCCCGGCGCAGGCCGCCGAGCAGGCGCTGGCTGGCCTGCAGCTTCTCGTGCAGGGCATGGCGGTCGAGTTGGACGAAGTGCTCGCGGCTGAGCAGATTGAAGGTCAGGCCGACCGCCAGCAGCACGCCGGTCAGCGCCAGCATGAACAGCAGGCTCAGTCGGGTGGTCAGCGACAGGCGGCGGATCACTCGGATGCATCCAGCAGATAGCCCATGCCGCGCACGGTCTGGATCAGCTTGGGCTCAAAGCCGTCGTCGATCTTCGCGCGCAGGCGGCGGATCGCCACCTCGATGACGTTGGTGTCGCTGTCGAAGTTCATGTCCCACACCTGCGAGGCGATCAGCGACTTGGGCAACACCTCGCCCTGGCGGCGCAGCAGCAGCTCGAGCAGGGCGAACTCCTTGGCAGTCAGATCGATGCGCCGCCCGCCGCGAATGGCTCGGCGCTTGAGCAGATCGACCTCCAGATCGGCCACCTGCAGGCGGGTCGGCTGCGCCGCCATGGTGCCGCGACGCAGCAGGGTGCGCACCCGCGCCAGCAGTTCGGCGAAGGCGAACGGCTTGATCAGGTAGTCGTCGGCGCCCAGCTCGAGGCCCTTGACCCGATCCTCGACGCGGTCGCGGGCGGTGAGAAACAGCACCGGCACGTCCTGCCCGGCGGCGCGCACCCGGCGCAGCACCTCCCAGCCGTCCAACCCGGGCATCATCACGTCGAGGATCAGCAGGTCGTAGCCCTCCTCCAGCGCATGCTGCAGCGCATCGCTGCCGCTCTCCACGCGATCGACGGCAAAGCCCGCCTCGCTCAGCCCCTGCTGCAGATAGGCACCGATCTTCGGCTCGTCCTCGGCTACCAGGATTCTCATCGCTTGTTGTCTCCATTGCGCGTCTCCGTAGCGCGTAAACCGATTGTGCAACCCCGCGCCGCCTGCAGCCACCGCCTGACAGAAATGTAATCGGCGCGCAACAGCGCAACAGCGCAATATTGTCGCCAATCGATTGGCATGAAAAATTACTTGATATGATTCACACTGTTCTGCCTCCAGGTCGCCGCTGAGGCATCCGGCCGGAGTCCCCGCAACCGTTCCGGGCAAGCGATGCACGACAAAGAGCTCAAGGCCGCCAAGAGCGCGGAGCAAATCAGTGCGCCGATCAACCTGGCGCAGCAGGCATGGAAGAATCTGGCCACCGCCGGGCTGTATGTGCTGGCCGGCATGGCCGGCCTATTCCTGACCCAATCCTCGGGCTATGCCGCACCCATCTGGCCGGCGGCCGGCGTTGCCATCGCTGCGCTGCTGGCCTGGGGCTGGCGCTGCTGGCCCGGCGTCTGGCTGGGCAGCCTGCTGATCCACCTGTGGCTGACGCCTTCGCTACAGGGCGCCGCTCTGGGTGCTCTGCTCGCCAGTGCCACCACCCTGCAGTCCCTGCTCGGCGCCTGGCTGGCGCGGCGCTACCTGCTGGGCCGCTGGAAACTCACCCGCGACCGGGGACTGGCCCTGTTCCTGCTCTGCGTCGGGCCGCTGGTCTGCTTGGTCGCTTCCAGCCTAGGCAGCGCCATCCTCCTCGCTGGCGGCCGCTTCACCACCGACAACCTACTCAATGAATGGCTACAGTGGTGGTCCGGCGACACCCTGGGCGTGCTGCTGTTCGCCCCGCTGTCCCGACTGCTGTGGCCGGGCGGACACCCCCTGCGCGTGGCCGGCGGTGAAGGCTACCGTTTCGCCCTGCCGCTGATCGTCACCGCCACACTGCTGGTGGTCGGCCATCTCGGCCTGTCGCAACTGGAGGACCTGCGCGCCAAAGCCGAAACGCGCACGCTGATGGAAATCCTCGGCGACAACACCAGCCAGAACATCGCCGAAACGCTGTTCCCCCTGGAGGGACTGGCGCACTTCATGGCCGCCAGCCAGGAAATCACCCGCGAGGAGTTCCGCAAGTACACCCACAACCTCATCAACCACCCCAGCATTTTCTCGGTGGACTGGGCGCCGCTGATTACCCAGGCCCAGCGCGCCGAATTCGAGGCCGCTGTCGCCCGCACCGGCTTCCCCGACTTCCGCATCACCGAGCTGGACAGCCACGGTCAGCTGCAGACGGCCGCCCAGCGCGCCGAGTACTTCCCGATCCTGTTCAGCGAGCCCCTGGCCGCCAGCCGCCGCGGGCTGGGACTCGACCACGGCTTCGAGACCCTGCGCCGCCAGGCCATGGTGGTCGCCCGTGACAACGGCAAGGCCATGGCCTCCGACCTGATCCGGCTGGGACGTACCGAGCGCCATGCCTCGCTGATGTTCGTGCCGGTCTGGCGCCTGCGCGACGGCAGTCCGGACAAGGATCTGGCCGGCTATGTGGTCGGCGTCGTCGATATCCAGCAACTGCTCGCCCCGCTGCTCCGCAAGGCCGAGGAGCGCCAGCTCGCCCTGCGCATCTCGGACATCATGCCCGGCATGCCGCGGCGCGTCCTGGTCGACACGCTGACGACCGATGTCCAGCCGGACTGGCAGCGCGACTTCCACGTCGGCGGGCGCACCTGGCGCCTGGAAATGCAGCCGCGGACGCCACGGCAGCCCGTCTCGACCTCGGAGGATCGGCTGTTCCTCGGCTTCGCCCTGCTCAGCGCCTTTCTCGCCGCTTTCGCCACCCTGAGCAGCGCCGGACGGCATGCCTTGGTGTCCCGCGAGGTGGCCGAACGCACCGCCCAGCTGCAGCGCGAGCTGGACGCCCGCAGCGCCGCCGAGCACGCCCTGCGCGCGAGCGAGGAGCAACGCAGCCGCTTCTTCACCATGTCCCTCGACCTGTTCTGCATCGCCGGCTTCGACGGCTACTTCCGCAGCGTCAACGCGGCCTTCACCCGCACCCTGGGCTGGAGCGAGGAGGAGCTGCTCAGTCGTCCCATCGTCGACTTCGTCCATCCCGACGATGTCGACGGCACCCTGACGGAATTCCGCCTGCTCGAGCAAGGGCACCACACCCTCGGCTTCGAGAGCCGCCATCGCTGCAAAGACGGTTCCTGGCGCTGGTTGACCTGGAAGGCCCTGCCCCAGCCGGGCGGCCTGCTGTTCGCCACTGGCCACGACACCACCGAACAGCATCGCGCCACCCGGCAGCTCGGCGAACTGAACGCCCAGCTGGAGCAGCGCATCGAGGAACGCAGCCAGGCAGTGGCCGACCTGCAGGCCAAGAAGGAGGAGATCCGCGCCGTCCTCGACCACCTGCTCGAAGGCGTGATCACCATGGACAGCCGGGGCATCGTGCATAGTGCCAACCCGGCCATCGAGCCGCTGCTGGGCTACACGCCCGAGGAGCTGATCGGTCACAACGTCTCCCGCCTGATGCCGGCGCCGCTGAACGCGAAACACGACGGCTACATCGCCCACTACCTGCGCACCGGCGAACGACACATCATCGGCTCCAGCCGCGAAGTGAGCGGCCGCCACAAGGACGGCCATGCAGTCGACCTGGAACTGAGCGTGTCCGAATACAGCGTGCACGGCGAGCGCTTCTTCATCGGCACCCTGCGCGACATCCGCGAGCACAAGGCGCTGATCGCCAGTCTGACCCAGGCGCGCGAGGATGCCGAGCAGGCCAGCCGAGCCAAGTCGGCCTTTCTCGCCACCATGAGCCATGAAATCCGCACGCCGATGAACGGCGTCGTCGGCCTGATCGACGTGCTGGCCCAGGACCAGCTGCCGGCGCATCAGGGCGACCTGATCAGGACCATCCGCGAGTCGTCGAGCAACCTGCTCGGCGTGATCGACGACATCCTCGACTTCTCCAAGATCGAGGCCGGCAAGCTGGAAATCGACAGCGCGCCACTGCAGCTGGTCGAGCTGATCGACAACCTGTGCAGTACCCTCAGGCCGCTGGCCAGCGCACGCGGCGTAATCCTGGAACAGGAAATCGCCACGGACATCCCGCACTGGGTCAGCTCCGACGCCATGCGCCTGCGCCAGATCCTCTTCAACCTGATCGGCAACGCCATCAAGTTCTCCGGCGGGCGCAGCGAGTGCCCGGGGCGGGTCGCGGTGTGCGCCCGGCTCGCCGCCGGCGACCCGCTGCGCGTGCTGATCAGCGTGGCGGACAACGGCATCGGCATCGCCCCCGAACATCTCGGCCAGCTGTTCCGGCCCTTCAGCCAGGCGGAATCCTCGACCACCCGCCGCTTCGGCGGCAGCGGCCTCGGTCTGGCCATCTGCCAGCGCCTGGTGGATCTGCTCGGCGGCGAGATCAGCGTCGCCAGCACGCCAGACAGCGGCACCGTCTTCACCCTCATGCTGCCGCTCGCGATCGCCAGCGCGCCGGCGCCCTCCGGCGACAACCGCCTGACAGCCGCACAGCCCCTGTCCCGACCGGATGCCCTGGCCAACCGGCGGATTCTGGTGGCCGAGGACGATGAAGTGAACCGCAAGGTCATCCAGCAACAGCTCGCCCTGCTCGGTTACCGCTTCGCGCTGGCCAGCCACGGTGCCGAGGCCCTGGCCATGTGGCGCCAGGGCGACTACGACCTGATCCTCAGCGACCTTCACATGCCGGAAATGGACGGCTACCAGCTGGCCGCCAGCATCCGCCAGGCCGAAGCCGGCCAGCAGCGCATCCCGATCCTGGCCCTGACCGCCAATGCGTTGCGCGGCGAAGCCACGCGGGCCCTCGAAGCCGGCATGGACGAGTACCTGACCAAGCCCATCCGCCTGGCCGCCCTGCAAGCGGCCCTGGCCCGCTGGCTGCCGCCGGAGGCGGCGCTGGTCGACTCCGCCGCCCTGACCGCGCTGGTCGGCGAGGACCACGAGATGATCCGCGAAATTCTCGGCGACTATCTGGACGCGCTGCGCTCTCTGGCCCCCACACTCCACGAAGCCTTCGAACACAACGACATCGATGCCATCGACGCCCTCGCCCACCGCCTCAAGTCCTCGTCGCGCGCCGTCGGCGCGCTGCGCCTGGGCGAGTTGTGCGCCGCACTCGAGCAGGCCATCAAGAACGGCGACAGCGCCGCACTGGCGCGCGGCATCGCCGAATTCGCGCCACTCCATACCGCCACGGCAGCACGCATCGAGCAGTTGCTGAAAGAGGGCCATCTGGCCTGAACAGGAGGCAATCCCGATGAGAATCCTGGTCGTCGACGACGATACCTTTATCTGCAGGCTGCTGGTCCGCCAGCTGCAGACCCTAGGCTTCAGGCAGGTCATCGCCTGCGAGCGGGCCCGCGTCGCGGTCGAGCATCTGGAGCAGCAGCCCGGCAGCATCAACCTGATCCTCTGCGACCTGCAGATGCCTGAGATGGACGGCATCGAGTTCATTCGCCACCTGGTACGCCTGGGCTATGCAGGCGCCCTGGTGCTGGTCAGCGGCGAGGACGAGCGCATCCTGCAGAGCGCCGAGCGCCTGGCCCGGGCGCACCGCCTGCGGGTGGCGGGCGCCCTGTTCAAGCCGGTTTCCAGCGAGCGGTTGCAGAGGCTGCTGGAACAGGAGACGCCCGGCGTCAGCACCCAGCGCGATGCCGAATCCCGGAGCTACGACGCCGATGAGCTGGCCCGGGGCATCGAGACCGGCGAACTGGTCAACCACTATCAGCCCAAGGTCGATTTCGCCAGCGCCCAGTGCACTGGCGTCGAGACCCTGGTGCGCTGGCGGCACCCGCAGGATGGCCTGGTCTATCCCGACCGCTTCGTCGCCCTGGCCGAAGCGGCCGGACTGATCGATGGCCTGATGCGCACGGTGCTGCGCAACGCGCTGCGCGATGCCCGTCAGTGGCGCGAGCAGGGCCTGGAGCTGCAGCTGGCGGTCAACGTGTCGATGGACAACCTGCAGGGTCTGGACTTCCCCGACCTCGTCGAGCAGGAGGCACTGGCCGCCGGGGTGCCGCTGTCCAGCCTGGTGCTGGAGGTCACCGAAAGCCACCTGATGAAGAACCGCCAGGATGCCCTCGACATCCTCACCCGCCTGCGCCTCAAGCGCATCAGCCTGTCCATCGACGACTTCGGTACCGGCCACTCCTCGCTGGCGCAACTGCGCGACATCCCGTTCAACGAACTGAAGATCGATCGCAGCTTCGTGCATGGCGCCTGGCGCGATGCCGCCCTGCACACCATCCTCAACGCCAGCCTGGACATGGCGCGCAAACTGGGCATGAAGACGGTGGCCGAGGGCATCGAGGATCGTGCCGACTGGGACCACCTGCGCCAAGCCGGCTGCGACGTCGCCCAGGGCTGGTTCATCGCCAAGGCCATGCCAGCCGAACATTTGCCAGACTGGCTGCAAGCCTGGGACGAGCGCCGCTCCGAGCTGACACCGACCGCCCCTGTCATCCCGGACCGCTGAGGCGCGCAGCGGTTCGACCCCGCCTCGCGCCTCACCCAAACCACCGTCGGATAGCAAGAACAACAATGAACCAGCCAGACAACCTAGCGTTGCCCTCTTCCCGATGGCCCCTGCGCCTGTCCAGGTCGCGCGGCCTGATGCGACTGGTGCAGATTTTCTCGCTGGCCCTGGGCTATTTCGCCCTGGCCCAGCTGGCCCTGATGTTCAACAGTCCCTCCAGCCATGCCGTGATTCTCTGGCCGGCCGCCGGCTTGGCCATCGTCGCCCTGCTCGGCTGGGGCATCGCGCGCTGGCCGGGGGTGTGGCTCGGCTATTTCGCCTCCGACCTTTTGTATCGCCTGCAGACGGCAACCAGCGAGGACCATACGACCCTCATCGCCCTGTCCGCCCTGCTGGCCTGCGGCGCCAGCCTGCAGGCGGTACTGAGCGCGCGCCTGCTGCGCCCGGCTCTGCAGCGAAGCGCCCCGCTGGAGCATGAGCAGCAGACATTCCGCTGTCTGTTGCAGGCGATCCCCCTATGCAGCCTGATCGCCGCGAGCATCGGCTGCATGGGCCTGACCCTGCTGCAGGGTCTGCCCTCCGCGCGACTGCTGGAGACCTGGCTCACCTGGTGGGCCGGCGATACCCTGGGCATCCTCCTGGTCCTGCCGCTGCTCCTGCCGCTGCTCCCCAGCCTGCGTTCTCACTGGCCCAAGCGGGCCCTGCATATCGCCATCCCGCCCCTTGTCACCTGTGCCCTGGTGATACTCGGCGATATCGGGCTGCAGCGTCTGGAGCGGGCCAACTGGCAGGCCCGCCTGACCGCTGCCGGCGAGGACATCCGCGACCTGCTCGCCATTCAGATGACTCGTCAGTCGCAACGTCTGCTGGCGGTCAGCGACCTGTTCGATACCGGCGTCGAACCCAGCGCGCATCAGCTCGAACGCTTCGCACGCCGCGCCCTGACCATGGACGGCCTGCATGCCCTGGCATGGGTGCCCTGGCATGGGTGCCAAGGATTGCCGCCGCCGAGCGTGAGGAGTTCGAGCGCCACCAGCGGCTGAGCGGCTACGCCGGCTTCACCATCCGCGAATACGATGGGCAGGGCGAGCCCCGTCTGGCCAGCACGCGCGCGGAATACTTCCCCCTGATGTTCATCGCCAGCCAGAATGGCATCGACCGCTTGAGCGGCATCGACGTCGCCAGCAATCCGGCCAACCTGAGCGCCTTGCGCCAGGCCCGCCTCAGCGGGCATAACGTATGGTCGCCGCACCAGCCACTGGGGGAGCGCTCGGACCGCCATCCTCATGCCTGGAACCTGTTCGTCCCAATCTACGACCACGACCTCGACACAGCCACCGCGACGCTCGACGCCCGCCGACAGGCTCTGCGCGGCTATGCGGTGGGGGTATTCCATCTCGACGAAATGTTTGCCGCGCTCAACCAGCGGGCCGCTCTGCAGGGTATCGCCTATCGCATCGCCAGCCCGGCGCCCGACCAGGCCGCCGTGCTGTTCGACAACCGTCCGACCAGCGCCGCTCTCGGCCAGCCGGCCTGGAGCACCAGCATCGACGGCCTCGACGGCGAGCAGCTGAGTATCGAAACCTGGCCACTGCCGGAAACCACTGCGGGTCGCTCGCCAAGCGCGCTGATCTACCTGCTCGCCGGCGTCGTGGTCACCTTCCTGGTGGTGGCTTTAATCCTCATCGCCGCCGCACAGACGGTGCGGGCCAAACGCAACGAGCTGGAGCGCCGCCAGGAGCTGCAGGAAAGCGAAGCCCGCCTGCAGCGGGTGATCGACGCCAGCCAGTTCGGCTACTGGGATCGCGACCTGATCACCAACGAGGTGATCTTCAGTCCGCGCTGGTTGCAGATGCTCGGTTACGGACCCGATGAGCTGCCCAATCGCCACGACACCTGGAACCGCCTGATCCACCCCGAGGACCAGCCGCGGGTCCTGGCCTGCATGGAGGAGCACCTTTCGGGGCGCAGCCCCGTCTACCGCGCCGAGCACCGTCTGCGCGCGCGCAATGGCGAATGGCGCTGGATTCTCACCAGCGGGCACGTTAGCGGCTACGACGCCCAGGGAAAGCCGACGCAGATTTCCGGCATTCATGCCGATATTCACGAGCAGAAACAGGCTGAAGCCGACCTGCTGGCCAGCCAGCAGGAGCTGCAGCGCCTCAACGCTCGCCTGGAGCAGACGCTGCTGGAGGCCGAACAGGCCAACCAAGCCAAGTCCAGCTTCCTCGCCACCATGAGCCACGAGATCCGCACGCCGATGAACGGCGTGATCGGCATGCTCGAAGTGCTTGCCCAAACCCCGCTCAAACCCCAGCAGCAGGACATGGTCGGCCTGATCCGCGAGTCGGCGCTGTCGCTGCTGGGAATCATCGAGGACATCCTCGACTTCTCCAAGATCGAGGCCGGCAAGCTGGAGCTGGAGGAGGTCGAGATGTGCTGCGCCGAGCTGCTCGAACATGTCTGCAGCATGCTCGACCACCTGGCGGACCGGGCCGACATCGA